>JALHQO010000008.1 GCA_022841905.1 Hyphomonadaceae bacterium
CTGCGCCGCCGCCGGCTTCACCGCCCGCGCCTCCGCCGGCGACACCACCTGCGCCGCCGCCGGCCACGCCACCCGCACCACCGCCGGCCAGGCCACCCGCGCCTCCGCCGCCACCACCGCCGCCTGCGGTCGACCCGACTGTCCCGCCGCCGGGCTTCTCGCTCGACTCGCTGCGCGCACAGGATGCGACGCGCCTTAGCGACGATGCGATCGGCGCCGTCGCGCAAACGCTTGGCATCGACATCAACGCGTTAAAGGCGATCCTGCGCGTCGAAAGCGCGGGCCCTGGGTTCTCCGGCGGCAAGTTGCTGATCTCGTTCGAACCGTACTTCTTCAGTGAAGCTACGGGCGGCGCCTTCGATGCGAGCCACCCGGCGATCTCAAACCGCAACCGCGCGCCGCTCGGCGGCAACCAAGCCTCACGCTGGGCGAAACTCACGGAAGCTTATGCGCTTGATCCTGATGCAGCGCTCGCCGCAACCAGTTGGGGCGCGTTCCAGCTGCCAGGCCGCTACTACGCCACCGCCGGCTATCCGAGCGTGTTCGCCTTCGTGCAGGACATGGCGCACTCGGAAGCGCGTCAGTTGGCGGCGTTCCAGGCGTACATCACGCGCGGATCGCTCGTGGATGAATTGCAGCGTCGCGATTGGGTCGGCTTTGCCGGCGAGTTCGAGGGCGGGCCGAATGCAGCCGCCTATGCGGCGGCTCTTGCCAATGCGTTCGCCGCGCTGCCACCGCGCGTCGACAATTTCTTGTCGACGCTCCGCCGCCAGAACACCGATCCACTCCGCCGCGCGGACTTCGAAGCGGTTGCGACACGTTTGGGCTGCGAATGGGAGGCGGCGGCCGCCGTCGCCGAGGTCGAGTCCGGCCGCTTGGGTGCGTTCAATCCGGACGGCACGCCGGTGATCCTGTTCGAGCGCCACAAGTTCTCGCGCAAGACCAACCGCCAATATGACGGCTCGCATCCGTCGATCTCGAATCCAAGTTCGGGCGGTTATCCGCGCACGCAAGCGGAACGCTGGGCGCAGCTTGAATTGGCGTTCTCGCTCGATCCGGAAGCCGCGCTGCAGAGCGCCAGTTACGGGCGCTTCCAAGTGCTGGGCGAAAACTTCGGCAATCTCGGCATGGCCAACGCGCACGAGTATGTAGCCAAAATGGCCCGCTCGGAGCGCGATCAGCTCGAAGTGTTCGAAGGCTACATCACCGCCAACGGCTTGGCCGACGAATTGCGCGACAAGCGCTGGGCCGACTTCGCGCGCCGCTATAATGGCCCGGGCTACGCCGAGAACGCCTACGACGTGAAGATGGCGGAAGCCTATGCGCGGATAAAGGCGAACCCGGCGTCGGTGGCCTGAGCAGGGCCGCTTGCTGGGTTAGATGAAGCGCCTTAGGTAGCGGGCTCCATGGCCCGCTACCTCATCACTTCTGCGCTTCCGTACATCAACGGCATCAAGCATCTCGGCAATCTCGCCGGCTCGATGTTGCCGGCGGATATTCATGCGCGCTTTCGCAGGCTGCAGGGCCACGAGGTTCTGTTCATATGCGCGACCGATGAACACGGCACGCCGGCTGAACTCGCCGCCGCCGAAGCCGGCCAGGACGTGCGCACCTATTGCGATCAGCAGTTTCAAGTTCAGAAGGATGCTTGCGACGGCTTCCGTCTATCGTTCGACCATTTCGGCCGTTCGTCCAACCCGCCCAATCACAAGCTCACGCAGCATTTCTGCGAGACGCTGGAGAACAATGGGCTGATCGAAGAGCGCGTTTCGAAACAAATCTACTCGATCGACGACAAGCGCTTCCTGCCGGATCGTTACGTCGAGGGCACGTGCCCGAATTGCGGCTTCGAGCGCGCGCGCGGCGATCAGTGCGATAATTGCGGCACGCTGCTCGACCCAATCGAGCTGATCAACCCGCGGTCGAAGATTTCCGGCTCCACCAATGTCGAGCCGCGCGACACTGCGCATCTCTTCTTGAAGCAGCCGCTAATGCAGGAGCGCATCCGCGCTTGGGTCGATAAGGCAACCGAGTGGCCAGCGCTGGCGCGTTCGATTGCATATAAGTGGCTCGATGAAGGTCTGATCGATCGCTCGATCACGCGCGATCTCTCCTGGGGCATCAAGGTCACGCAAAACGGCGCGCCGCGCCCGGGCTTCGAGAACAAGGTGTTCTACGTCTGGTTCGACGCGCCGATTGAATACATTGGCTCGACCGTCGAGTGGGCCGAAGCAACCGGCGGCAATTGGGAGCGTTGGTGGCGCGAAGACAAGGGCGCGAGCGACGTCACCTACGTCCAGTTCATGGGCAAGGACAACGTCGCGTTTCACACGGTGAGCTTCCCCGTGACCATCATGGGATCGGCGGAGCCGTGGAAGCTGGTTGATCGCCTGAAGGCGTTTAACTGGGTGACCTGGTACGGCGGCAAGTTCAGCACCTCCGAGAAGCGCGGCATCTTCATGGACGCCGCACTCGAATTGCTGCCGAGCGATTATTGGCGCTGGTATTTGATGGCCAACGCGCCGGAGAGTTCGGACGCGGCCTTCACGCTCGAACAATTCCAACAATCCATCAATGCAGACCTCGCCAACGTGTTCGGCAATTTTGTCAATCGCATCACGCGCTTCGCAGCGTCGAAGTTCGACTCTGAACTGCCCGACGGCGGTGAGCCCGGACCGAACGAAGCAAAACTAGCGGTTGAGTTCGCGCAGAGGCTGACGGCGCTCACGCAATTCCATGATCAAATGGAGTTTCGCAAAGCGGCCGCCGAACTGCGCGCGATCTGGGTTGCGGGCAATGAGTATCTGCAACTCGCCGCGCCTTGGACGGCGCTGAAAACGGATCGGGACGCAGCGGCCGTCGGCGTGCGCACCGGACTTAACGCGTGCGTGTTGTTCGCGATCCTGGCGCAGCCGTTTATTCCCGACGCTGCGTCAAAGGTTTTGGATGCGCTTGGCGTGCCGCCCGACAAGCGCATGTGGCCATCGCCGGACGATGCATCGGTCTGGAATGGTCTGCCGAGGGGAACGAAGTTCACGCCACCAGATGTTCTGTTCGCAAAGATCGAAGACGAGCAGGTCGCGGCGTGGACTGAACGCTTTGGCGGCGGCTAAACGCGGCATTTTCGTGACTTGCGACGACCAGCGTTCGGCGCGCGACGAGCCGTATTTCTTAAGATGAAATAGTCGCTACACCTGCGACTGAGAATGAACAAAACAATTCGATCCGCTTCGCGCCTGTCGTCGGATTTGGCGCATCTTGCGCGTCATGAGTGGGAGGAGGCCGCAACGATCGTGGGGTCCAGCGCACTCATCGACGACAAGCCGCTATTCGCGACGGCGATGACTGATGCGCGCATGGTGCAACAGGTCCGCGATCTGCTTGGGCGCAGCGGCCGCGTGCATCTGCCCGAAGCATTTGGCGCCGACGCGGTGAAGCCAATCTTCGAAGCGTGCCGGGATGCCGAGTATCAACTCGTCTTCAAAGGCAGCCGCACGAACTACGATTTTTCGACGAAGGACGTCGCCGCGTTGGAAGTTGGCCACAAGGTCGCTCTGATTGAATCCATTCACGCGCAGGCGACGGCTGGTTTTCAGTATCTCTACGATTCCTACCGCCTAAGTGATTTCGCCGAGGCCGGCACACTCGCTCCTGGCGTGTTGGCCGACTTGTTCGCAGCGTTGAACACCGACGCCACGCTGGCGCTCTTCCGCGCCATGACTGGCGACGATCGCATCGCGTATGTGGATGCACAGCTGACGCGCTATCGCCCGGGCCATTTCCTCACTGCGCACGACGATCATCACGCCGAAAAACATCGCCTCTTCGCATATGTGATCAACCTGACGCCGGTGTGGCGCGCGGATTGGGGCGGGCTGCTCATGTTCCTGGGCGACGACGGCCACATTACCGAGGCCTACACGCCGCGGTGGAATGCGCTGAACATCCTCAAAGTACCGCAACCGCACGCGGTCAGCGTCTTCGCCCCGCACCCTGAACTGGCCGACAAGCGTCGTGGCGCTTGCCGCTCCACGCGATCCCTCATAACAATCGGTGCGCCGGCCGGGGACGGGCCGGGCGTCGCGGAGGGGCGAAGCATGGAATTCGTGGATCAGGCGGTCGCGTACCTGCGCGAGGGGTTCGCCAACATCAACAATCCGAAGGGTCTGCTGATCGCGCTGGCGGCAGTGATCTTCATGGGCTCATGGCGGCAATGGATCCCCGTCTCCTTGGTGGCGGTTATCGTGCACATCGCGATCGAGATTTTGGCGCCTGTGCTGGCTGGTGGCGGTGGCGAAGTGACCTTGCCGCCGGACCTGATGCAAGAAAGCTTCTGGACGCGCGTGCTCGTGCTGTTCCTCGGCTATCTCGTGATCACCGGCATCTTCTTCTTGATCAAGAGCTTGCTTTTCCGCCGGTCCGCCGCGGCGCACTAGCGCGAGCGGCTCGCCTCGTAGAGCGCAATCGCTGCTGCGGCGGAAACGTTCAAGCTTTCCATTGCCGGGGCGATCGGAATGCGCGCGCGTTTCTCGCATGCTTCAGCAAGCCCCGGGCGCACGCCTTTGCCTTCGGCACCGAGCACGAGCGCGACAGGGCGAGGGTCTTTCAGCGCGTCTGAAAGCGTCAGTTCAACTTCGCCTTCGAGCGACACTGTCAGATAGCCCAGCGCCCGCAGCGTCTCGACAGCGCGTCCGAGATTGACGGCCCGCACGTGCGGTACGATTTCAATGCCTCCGGTCGCCGCCTTAGCGAGCACGCCCGTCAGTGGCGGCGACTTCCGATCTTGCAGGATAACAGCGCGCGCGCCGAATGCGGCGGCGGAGCGGAAAGCAGCGCCGACGTTTTGTGGGTCGGTCACGCCATCAAGCACCAGCACGCTGCGGCCATCGGGCGGCGAGCACACCGCTTCGAGTTCAGATGGCTCCAGCGGAAACGCACGCACCGCCAAACCTTGGTGCACAGCGCCGGGCGGCAGCATGCCATCGATCGCGTCGGGCTCGAGGATGTGCGGTTGCACGCTTTCCGGCAGACGCTGTGCGGCGTTGCGCGTAGCGACGACACGCTCAATGCGCCGAGCCGGGTTGGCCAAAGCGGCGAGGCTGGCATGGACGCCCCACACCCATGACGGGCCGCCTGTCTCTTCTTCGAACTGCCGACGCGGCAACTTGTCGGCAGGGATGCCATGCGCCGGTCGGTTGGGCGGAAATGGTCGTTTGTTCACGAGCTGGTCTTTCATGGCGCGGCGGCGGGACCAGCCGAAGCGCGCGCGTGGATCGCGCAGCTCTCCTACGCCAAGGCTCCGGAGGGCATCCTACGCTCGCTGCGCGCGCTAAGGATGGTGGAAGGGGCTGGATTCGAACCAGCGTACGCTCTCGCGGGCAGATTTACAGTCTGCTGCCATTAACCACTCGGCCACCCTTCCGCCGGAGCGCGGCTTCTAGCCAAGGCGCATGCTCCGGGCAAGCGAAGAGGTGCCTCACGTGAGGATGGAGCGGGTAGAGGGAATCGAACCCTCGTCTTCAGCTTGGAAGGCTGCGGCTCTACCATTGAGCTATACCCGCGCGCGGCCAGCCAGATAGCGGTTCGGGGCGGCTTAGTCGAGAAGGCGCGGTAGTTAGCCCAAGGGCGCCTATCCACGAGGCGCCGACTGCGTTTTCCCGGCTCGCGTGATCGCCAAAGGCGCGCGTCGGGTTTGCCGCCACGCACTGCCGGCTCATACTGCAGCCGTGTAGGACCTTGACGGGGAGGCGGTGATGCCGCTGGCAAGGGCGCTTGTGCAGATCGTCGTGGCGCTTGCGTGCTTGGCTGCGGCCGGGTGCGAGACGGCGTTCGCGCCGCCGCCGCCGCGCGCGGCTGAGGAGCGGGCCGTGGTTGAAGCCGAGCCCGTCGCAGAAGTCGCGTCAGACGAGTTGGCGGTCGGCGCCACTGCGCGCCCGCCACGCGAACTATGGCTCGGCGCCGACATGGTGATTCAGCGTGTTGAACCAGAAGTAGCGCGCGCCGAGGTGAGCGAGTCGGTGCAGCAACTTGTCGCCGACGCGCGCTTTTGTACTCCAATGCCGACGGTGTGGCTGGCGGCATCCGAGCGTAACGGAAGATTCGTGGTGCGTTTCGATCTGATGCGCCGCGACTGGGGCGCCGATGTCGCCGCGAGCGCGCAGCAGCGCATGGAAGACATGGTAGCGATGGGATTCCTAACACGACGCGACGTGTCGGAGGTCGGAGTTGGCGCTGTCGAGTACACGCTGACGCGGGAAGGGCGCCTCTATCTTCGCGGCGCCATCGATTCCGGTCAGCGCCCTGCATTCTGTGCGCCCGCTCAACGACGCTTGGTCGAGATCACCGCGTTGGAGTGGGGCCAGTTTCCGTGCGGCACCATCCGTGTACGCTTCACCCACACGGCTGACGCATGGCCGGCTTGGGCCTCCACCGCTTCGTCTCGCCATAGGCTGGAGCAAACTTGGCCGCCGCTCGGCGAAAACGGTTACGGCGAAGTGTCGCTAAGCCGCCAGTGGTTCAGTGTCGGCGCGTTGCCTCGTGGCGCTCGTAACGGAGCGCTCGTCTCGGCGTGTCTCGACGACGATCGCGAGCGTGTTATCGCCAACGATCTGAATCTTTCAGCGCCGCCGCCTTACTGAAGATTACTTCAGCAGGAACGTCACCTTCATGTTGACGCGCCATTCGCTGATCTTGCCGTTCTTGGCCGTGACCTTGATGTCCTGGATCCAGGCGCCTTCGACGTTATCGAGTGTATCGGACGCTTTCGCCATGCCTTGCTCGATGGCGTCTTCAAGACCCTTGTTCGAGCCTGACGTAACTTCGATGACTTTAGCGACTGCCATGGCGTCCTCCTGTTCGATTGAACGGGAGGACGCTAGGCCTCGTGGCGGGTGTCAGCAATGTTCCCGCGAGTGATGTGCTTAAGAGCTTCGAGCACTTTGCGCGCTTAGGCGTACGCCCACCATGAAGTTGCGCGGCGCGCCTGCAAAGGCGCCGGGACTCTCATAAGTTTCGTCAGTGAGGTTGCGGCCCGACACGTAAATCTGCGCACCGTCACTGAAGCGCCAAGCGGCCGATGCCTCGATCAAATCGTAGGACGGCAGGTTCCCAGCGGCGATGAACAGGCCGTCAGCGCCATAGAGACGGTCGAGTTGCTCGCCCACGCGCCGCCATGAAACCCGCGCCGAGAACGGGCCGCGTTCGGCGCTGAGCGTTGCAACCCAACTTTCCTCAGGCCGGCGCGGCAGTGGTGCGCCGGTGATGGCGTTTTCCGCGCTGGTGTAAACATAGGATAGCTGCGCAGTGAGCCAGGCCAGCGGCGAAACCGCGACGCGCGCTTCAGCGCTTTCCAGTTCCGCCTCATCGATATTGATAAAGGCGTAGGGGGGCGCCGATGCGTACGCAATCAGATTGTCGACATCCGTACGCCGATACACCAATCCCGCCTCGAACCCGCGTTCTTGACCGAAGGCGTCGAACCACGCGTCGGCGCCGGCTTCCCAGCCTAGCGCTTCTTCTGCTTCAAGCGCGGCGTTGCCGTAACTGGGATCGAAGCGCTCATTGAGCGTCGGCGCGCGGAAGGACGTGCCGTAATTGGCGTACACGCGCACGAAGTCCGCCAGCGCGAACGATGCGCCGAGCCGCCACGTCTCTTGCGTCCCGAAGCCGTCAAATTCATCGACGCGCGCAGCGGCCGTCAGCGTAAGCGCATGCAGAGCGCCTTGCGCCGTGATGAACGCGCCGGTTCGATTCTGGTCGGCGACGATGCTGGTGAACAGTGTCGCGATGTCGACCTCTTCGCGCTCGGTTTCGATGCCAAGTAGAACGCCAGCGTTCGAGAACACGCCCATGTCGCCAGCCCGCCAGTCGAGCGTGAGATCCGTGAAGTGGCGTTCGCCGTCGAAGGATGCCGTGGTGACGCCGCCGTCGCGTTCCGCGCGCTCGTAGTTGAGCTGCCCGCCTGATGCGCGCAGCGACAACGCCTCACTGATCCGCCACGTCGCGCCGAGACGCGCAAGCGCGAGATCGTTACGGGCAATTTCGAGATCGGGGTCGTCGGCGCGATATTCCTGAAAAGACATCGTGTACGGAAAGGCATCAAAATCCGCCCGCGCTTCTCGGCTGCGCAACAGAAGATCGAGTGAAAACGCATTCGAGACTTCGAGATCGAAAACGCCAGTGATTGTCGTTGATTCCGCACCATCCTCATTGCCTGTGTGAGTGCTCATGCGTTCAGGCACGAGATCGTAGCCTTCGGTGGCGAAGCCTTCGGCCGTCACCGCGTAGCGAAATGCGCCAAGCGTCCCGTCGATCGAGGCTGTACTGGAGATCGTCTCGAACGAACCGATGCCGATGTCGAGTTGCGCATTGAATGGCCCCTCACCGCCGTGGCGCGGCAGCATGTTCACGACGCCGCCAATAGCGTCGGATCCGAAGACAGCACTCATCGGCCCTTGCACGACTTCGATACTGGTCAGGCCGCCCAGCGTATCTTGGCCGGCATCAAACGCTGAATTCGGGGAGGAGGGGTCGTTCAGACGGATGCCGTCGAACAACACCAGTGTGTGGTTGGACGAAGCGCCGCCGGAAAAAATGCTTGCCTGGCTGCCTGCGCCGCCGGACTGCACCACGTGCAGGCCCGGCGCCTCGCTGAGCACGTCAGCGAGCGAAGCAACACCACGGCTGCGGGCCTCCGATACATCGATGAGGTCAGCATCGGCAGGTAGACGTGCGGCATCGCTTGGCAGTCGCGTTGCGGTGACAACGATGGCGTCGTTGGTCTCTTGAGCGAAAGCGGAAGACGAAAAGATCGAAGCCGCGAACAGCGCGGCCTTCATGACGTTACGCATGGGTGCATCCCCGTTTTGCAGGCGCGCCCCGTCCCCTCGGGCGCGCGTTCACAGCGACAAGCGGGGCGTGAACACACGCGGGGCCGCCCGCGTCGCTGCTGCGGAGACGTTCCGGTTCGACGGCTGGACCCGGCCGGGCGAACGAGCGACGTGCGACGGCAGGTCTCCTGGCTCACGGCTCAATCGCGTTCCACCGCCTTCCCAACCGGATTTCCGGTCAGTGGCATGATGGCGGAGCGCTCACCGCTTACAGTTGCGGGCACAGCCGCGGTTTTGGGGTTGGCAACCCCGCACCGCGTTCCCATTTCACGTCCTCATCGGACGACCGTCGCGCGGAGACGTTTAGCCGCGTCGGATGGCTCCGCCAAGCCGTTGTGGGGCTTGACGTGAGCAATGCTACCGCTAAAGACCCGCACCTTACGCGCGCTCCGGCCCGGCCGAAGCGTCGATCATCATTTTTGGACGCCGGAGAGACAGGACCTCACAATGGCCAAGGAAAAGTTTGAGCGGAACAAGCCGCACTGCAACATCGGCACGATCGGCCACGTCGATCACGGCAAGACGACGCTCACAGCGGCCATCACAATGGTTCTCGCCAAAAAGGGCGGCGCCAAGGCGATGTCCTACGCCGATATCGACGCCGCGCCGGAAGAAAAGGCCCGCGGCATCACGATCAACACCGCCCACGTCGAGTACGAGACGGCTGACCGTCACTACGCGCACGTCGATTGCCCTGGCCACGCCGACTACGTGAAGAACATGATCACCGGCGCCGCTCAGATGGACGGCGCGATCCTGGTCGTGTCCGCCGCTGACGGCCCGATGCCGCAGACCCGCGAGCACATTCTGCTTGCTCGTCAGGTCGGCGTGCCGGCGCTGGTCGTGTTCATGAACAAGGTCGATATGGTCGATGACCAAGAGTTGCTCGACCTCGTCGAAATGGAAGTCCGCGAGCTGCTGACCTCCTACAACTTCCCGGGCGACGACATTCCGATCGTGAAGGGCTCGGCCCTGGCGGCCGTCGAGGGCCGCGATGCACCGATCGGCGAAGATGCGATCATGAGCCTCATGACCGCCGTCGACACCTACATCCCGCAACCGGCGCGTCCGCTCGACCTGCCGTTCCTGATGCCGGTGGAAGACGTGTTCTCGATCTCGGGCCGCGGCACGGTCGTGACCGGCCGGGTCGAGAAGGGCATCGTGAAGGTCGGCGATGAAATCGAAATCATCGGCATCCGTCCGACCGTGAAGTCGGTCTGCACCGGCGTTGAAATGTTCCGCAAGCTGCTCGACCAGGGCCAAGCTGGCGACAACATCGGCGCGTTGCTGCGCGGTATCGATCGTGAAGGCGTCGAGCGCGGCCAAGTTCTGGCCAAGCCGGGCTCGATCACGCCGCACAAGAAGTTCGAAGCGGAGGTGTACATCCTGACCAAGGAAGAGGGCGGCCGTCACACGCCGTTCTTCACGAACTATCGTCCGCAATTCTACTTCCGCACCACCGACGTGACTGGCATCTGCCAGCTGCCGGACGGCGTCGAAATGGTCATGCCAGGCGACAACATCAAAATGTCGGTCGAGCTGATCAACCCGATCGCCATGGACCAGGGCCTGCGCTTCGCTATCCGCGAAGGTGGCCGCACGGTTGGTTCGGGCGTTGTGGCGAAGGTGGTCGAATAATCGACGCCTAAGACCAAACAGAGTTGAAAGCCCCGGCGCTCACACGCCGGGGCTTTTTCTTTGCCTGTGTGATCTCAGGCCTTGCCAACATAAACACCCAGGTAATCTTCGTTAACAAACCTTTGCCAACGCCTCAGGGTCGCCATAAGGTTGTCCCCAGCGCAGATGGTTAATCCACGCGCGACCTTCTGAGGGAGACTAAAGATGCGCTTTTTGATTGTGGCGGCCATGGCCGCTTGTATGGGGGGCACCGCCCTCGCCTCTGAAATGACCAAGACTCTGGCGGACACGTCCGTCACCCAAGCGGTCGACACCAAGGTCTGGGACAGCGCCCGCTGCTGGATCTGCAATGATCCGCTCGGAAACGGCACCAAGCCGCGCTAAGCCGAGGCGTTAGCAGACTGAATCGAGGGCCGCCCCCAGCCGGGCGGCCCTTTTTTCATCCTGAGCGTTTCTGACGCATCCACCAGGGCGCCTGCGGGCATCTCACCGGTAAGCATGCCGCCCTAGAGGCGCGAGGGAGACTGACAGGATGGAACGTTTTGTGTTCGTCGCAGCCGTGACGATTGCCGTGATTTTCGGCATTGGCGCGGTGTTTGGCGGCCCGAATTTCCACTTCGCCTTTGATGAAGATGGCGGCGGCACGTCTCCGATTGTCGAGGTTTCAGCCGGGCGCATGGAGGCTCAGGCCTTCGCCGGCACGGATCTCAACATTAAGGGCGCGGCCGCGACGGTCGTCATCGTGCCCGAGGACCGGGCGGATTTCCTGATTGAAATCGATAACTCCGCCGGGCGCACGCCGATGCCGCTAGTCAGCGTCGATGCCACCCGGATCACGATCGACGGCCAGATGCGGGGCCGGATCGGCAATTGCGGCGAGACCAGCGTGGATTTGCGCGGCTATGGCGATATTCCGGTCGCTGAGCTGCCGCGCATCACCATCCGCGCCCCACGCAGTTTCGACCTCGACCGCGGCGGCGCGGGGACGACGGAAATCGGCGCAACAGAGAGCCTCGAGCTCGAAATCAGCGGCTGCAGCACAGCGACTGTCGGCGATGTCGCTGGCGAGCTGAATGTCGATCTAGCCGGCTCGGGCCGCATCAATGCGGGCGCGGTGGGCAGCCTGGACGCCGATGTGGCTGGGTCTGGCGACATTAACGTCGGGGCGGTGGCCGCCGGGGCCAACGTCGATATCGCTGGCTCGGGCGTGGTTACGATCGCTGCGCTGAACGGCGAATTTTCTACCGACGGCGCGGGCTCCGGCAGCGTCACCGTCCAAGGCGGCGCGATTACCACCGCCTCTGTCGACCTCGCCGGTTCGGGCGATGTCAGCATCGGCGCCTCTGTTCAGACGCTCGACGTCAACATTGTCGGCTCAGGTGACGTCGACGTGACCGGCACGGTCGGCGATGTTGATGCGGAAATCGCCGGTTCGGGCAATGTCACTGTCGCCGCCGTTACCGGCACGGTCCGCAAGGAAGTGTGGGGCTCCGGCGACGTTCAGGTCGGACGCTGAAAAGCGCGCAAAACGCGCCTTGACGCACTGGGGTAGCGTCTGTAGGACACGCCCCTTCGAGCCGGCTGTAAGCTTCTGCTTAGACGCGGTTCGCAAGCTACGCTGCAGCTTCCTCGGGTATCCTTCGGGATTTGGCCAGGTCGAGCACGCGGGGTCGAAGGCCCCGTAAGAGCAGCGTTTTTTGCGATCCAACTTGCGCAGCGCCGTTCGGTTCGGACGGCGTTTTTCTCGTCGGCGGTTCAAATGGGCCAGCCGGCGGTTCTTGCGTCCGGCGGCCTAGGTCGCGGGCTCAGGGAATTTAAGTTCGGGAAGTTTGGCGATGATGCAGCAAAATATCCGGATCAGGCTCAAAGCCTTCGACCACCGCACGCTCGATCTTTCAGCGAAAGAGATCGTGTCGACCGCGAAGCGCACCGGCGCGACCGTTATCGGCCCGGTGCCGCTGCCGACGCGCATCGAAAAGTTCACCGTCAACCGCTCGCCTCACGTCGATAAGAAAAGCCGCGAGCAATTTGAAATCCGCACGTTCAAGCGCGTGCTCGATATCGTTCAACCGACGCCGCAAACGGTCGACGCGCTGATGAAGCTCGACCTGTCGGCCGGCGTTGACGTGCAAATCCAAGTTCTGGGTTGATCACGATGGCCAACGAACAATCCCCCAAAGAGCCTTCGCGACGCACTGGCGTCATCGCCAAGAAGGTCGGCATGATGCGCGTCTTCGGTGACGACGGCGCGCACACACCCGTCACCGTGCTCGATCTCGCCGGCTGCCAAGTTGTTGGCCGCCGCACGGTCGATGCCGAAGAATTCAAGAACGCGTCTGGTGAAGCGGTTGCGCTGAAGCCGAAGAAGTCGCGCAAGAACGAGAAGAATGCTCCGCCCGCGCGCCAAGCTAAGGGTGACGGCTACACCGCCGTGCAACTCGCCGCCGGCGGCGCCAAGGCGAAGAACAAGACCCAAGCCGAGCGCGGTCAGTTCGCGCGCGCCAAGGTCGAGCCGAAAGCGATCATTCGCGAGTTTCGCGTCTCGGAAGACAACCTCCTGCCGGTCGGCGCCGAAATCAGCGCCGACCATTTTGTTATCGGCCAGAAGGTCGATGTCTCTGGCATCAGCATCGGTAAAGGTTTTGCCGGCGCCATGAAGCGCTGGAACTTCGGCGGCTTGCGCGCCACGCACGGCGTTTCCGTTTCGCACCGTTCGCACGGTTCAACTGGTCAGCGCCAAGATCCGGGTAAAGTCTTCAAGGGTAAGAAGATGGCCGGCCATCTGGGCGACGAGCGCGTCACCACGCAGAATCTGCAGGTCGTCCGCGTCGATGCAAAGCGCGGGCTTTTGTTTGTGAAGGGCGCGGTGCCTGGCGCAGAAGGCGGCTGGGTCGAAGTGCGCGACGCTGCGAAGTCGGCGCTGCCGAAAGAAGCCCCGAAGCCGGCTGGCGTACGCCAAGCCGAAGCCGCGGCTGAGTGAGGGCGGACATGAAACTCGATATTCTCTCGCTCGACGCCAAGAAGGCCGGCTCCGTCGATCTCGACGACGCCATCTTCGGCATCAAGGAAATCCGTTCCGACATCCTGCATCGCATGGTGAAGTACCAACTCGCCAAGCGTCGCGCCGGCACGCACAAGACGCAAAGCCGAGGCGAAGTCTCCGTCTCGCACTCCAAGCTTTACAAGCAAAAGGGTACTGGCCAGGCGCGTCACGGCGCGAAGAACGCGCCGATTTTCCGTGGCGGTGGTCATGCGCACAACCGTCTGCCGCGCGATTACAGCCACGACCTCACCAAGAAGTTCCGAACGCTGGCTCTGCGCCACGCGCTCTCGGCCAAGGCCAACGCTGGCGACATCATCGTGATCGATGCGCTGACGGTGAAGGACGGCAAAACCTCCGCGCTGCGCACCTCGCTCACCAATCTGAAGCTTGAGAAGGCGCTCTTCATCGCTGGCGCCGAAGTGGACGCCGGTGTGGCGCGCGCCGCCCGCAACCTGCCGCACATCGACGTGCTGCCGAACGCAGGCCTCAACGTCTATGACATCCTGCGCGCCGATAAACTGGTGCTGACGCAGGATGCGGTGAACGCCATCCACGAGCGCTTCAAGGACAAGGCCGGCAAGGCTGATGCTCCGAAGAAGCGCGCGCCCGCGAAAAAGAAAACCGAAGCTGAAGGAGCCGCGGCATGAGCGCGCTCAAGCATTACGACACGATCATCGCGCCGGTGATCACGGAAAAGGCGACCCTGCTTTCCGAGCAGAATAAGGTCGTCTTCCGCGTGCCGCTGACGGCGACGAAGAAAGACATCAAGGAAGCCGTTGAGAAGCTCTTCAACGTCAAGGTCGGCGCGGTGAACACCATCGTCCGCAAAGGCAAGACGAAGAACTTCCGCGGCACGCCGGGCCGGCGCAGCGACCACAAGAATGCGGTCGTCACGCTGCTCGACGGGTATTCAATCGACGTGACCACGGGGCTCTGAGATGGCGCTCAAGCAATTCCGCCCGACCTCACCGGGTCGCCGTCAGCTCGTGATCGTCGATCGCGCTGAGCTGTACAAAGGCAAGCCGGTCAAGGCGTTGACCGAAGGTCTGACCAAGTCAGGCGGCCGCAACAATATGGGCCGCGTCACCGCGTTCCGGCACGGCGGCGGTCACAAGCGCACCTATCGCATGATCGACTTCAAGCGCCGCAAGTGGGGCGTGGAAGCGACCGTCGAGCGCCTCGAGTACGACCCGAACCGCACCGCGTTTATCGCGCTTCTGAAGTATGCCGATGGCGAGCAGAGCTACATCATCGCGCCGCAACGCTTGAAGCAGGGCGACACCGTGATCGCCGGCGAAAAGGTCGACGTGAAGCCGGGCAATGCAATGCCGCTGAAGGCGATCCCGGTCGGCACCATCGTGCACAACATCGAACTGAAGCCGCTGAAGGGCGCCCAGATGGCGCGCTCGGCCGGCACCTACGCGCAAGTCGTCGGCCGTGACACCGGCTACGCCCAGCTGCGCATGGCGTCTGGCGAAGTGCGCATGGTGCAGGATGTGTGCATGGCCACGATCGGCGCCGTGTCGAACCCTGACAACATGAACGAAGTCTGGGGCAAGGCTGGCCGCGGCATCTGGCTGGGCCGCAAGCCCAGCGTTCGCGGCGTCGCCATGAACCCGGTCGATCACCCCCACGGCGGTGGTGAAGGCAAGACCTCGGGCGGCCGTCACCCGGTCACGCCCTGGGGCAAGAAAACCCGCGGTCCGAAGACCCGCAAAACCAAAGCGTCGGATCGTTTGATCATCCGCCGCCGTCACTCGAAGAAAGTGAGCTAGTCCAGATGCCGCGTTCTGTTTGGAAAGGCCCGTTCGTCGACGGTTATTTGCTCGCCAAGGCCGAGAAGGCTGCTGGCAGCTCCCGTCGGGAGACCATCAAGACCTGGTCGCGCCGCTCCACCATCATGCCGCAATTCGTCGGCCTCACCTTCCAAGTTCACAACGGCAAGCAATTCACGCCGGTGCTCGTGAGCGAGGACATGGTCGGCCACAAACTCGGCGAGTTCGCGCCGACGCGTAACTATTTCGGCCACGGCGCCGACAAAAAGGCCAAGAGGAAGTAGCCATGACGGTCGTGCGAGAAAAGCAACGCGGACCCGACGGCAAGAACCGTCGCCGCGAAGCGTCCAACGAAGCAAAGGCTGTGCTGCGCACGCTGCGCATCAGCCCGCAAAAGCTGAACCTGGTCGCCCAGTCGATCCGCGGTCTCTCGGCTGAGAAGGCCGTGAACGAACTGCGCTTTAGCCAGAAGCGCATCGCCAAGGACGTGCTGAAGTGCCTGAAGTCGGCGATCGATAACGCTGAAAACAATCACGGCCTCGACGTCGATGGCCTGGTGGTTGCGCAAGCGCATGTCGGCAAGAACATCACCATGAAGCGCATGCACACGCGCGCGCGTGGCCGCGGCGTTCGCATCGAGAAGCTCTTCTCTCAAATCACAATCGTGCTGCGCGATACGACCAAGCAGCCCGAAAACGCTGAGGCCGCGTAATGGGTCAGAAAGTCAATCCGATCGGTCTGCGCCTCGGCGTCAACCGCACCTGGGACTCGCGCTGGTACGCGAGCGGGACGCAGTTTGCGACGCTGCTGCATCAAGACATCAAGATCCGCCAGTTCGTGCGCGAGAAGCTCAAGGCTGCCGGCATCTCGAAGATCATTATCGAGCGTCCGCTGAAGAAGTGCCGCGTCACCGTTCACACCGCCAAGCCAGGCGTTGTGATCGGCAAGAAGGGCGCCGACATCGAAAAGCTCCGCAAGGAACTGGCGCGCATGGCGCCGGGTGCGGAAGTGCACTTGAACCTCGTCGAAGTGCGCAAGCCTGAGACCGACGCGATGCTGGTTGCTGAAGGTGTCGCTCAACAGCTCGAGCGCCGGGTTGCGTTCCGCCGCGCCATGAAGCGCGCGATGCAGTCGGCCATGCGCTTGGGCGCACAAGGCATCCGCATCAACGTTTCGGGCCGTCTCGGCGGCGCGGAAATCGCGCGCATGGAATGGTATCGCGAAGGCCGCGTGCCGTTGCACACGCTGCGCGCCGACGTCGATTACGGCACCTGCGAAGCTGACACCGCCTACGGCAAGATCGGCGTGAAGGTCTGGATCTTCAAAGGCGAGATCATGGAACACGATCCGATGGCGCAAGACCGTCGGGCGATGGAAACCGGCGAAAGCCGTGAACGCCGCGATCGCGACGATCGTCCGCGGGGCCGCGATGACCGTCCGCCGTCAGGCGACCGTCCACGCCGCGGCCGCCGTCCGCCGCGTGGTGAAGAAGCTAGCTCGGAACCGGAGGCATAACCCACCATGATGCAGCCGAAGAAAACCAAGTTCCGACGCGCCCATAAGGGCCGCATCAAAGGGAACACCAAGGGCGGCAGCGCCCTCAACTTTGGCCAGTTCGGGCTGAAGGCGCTGGAGCCGAACCGCGTCAATGCGCGCGAGATCGAAGCGGCCCGCCGCGCGATCACGCGTGAAATGAAGCGCCAAGGCCGCGTTTGGATCCGCATCTTCCCGGACGTGCCGGTTTCGCAAAAGCCGGTCGAAGTCCGCATGGGTAAAGGTAAGGGCGCCGTCGAGTTCTGGGCCGCGCGCGTCGCGCCTGGCCGGATCATGTTCGAAGTCGATGGCGTCTCGGAAGCGATCGCGCGTGAATCGCTGCGCCTCGGCGCCGCGAAGCTCTCGGTCCGCACCAAGATCGTCGCCCGGATGGAGGGGCTCTGATGGCAAACACTGACATCAAAACCGTCCGAGATCAGGACGAAGCCCGCCTCAAGGACGAGCTGCTCTCGCTGAAGAAAGAGCAGTTCAACCTGCGCTTCCAGCAAGCCACGGGTCAGCTCGAAAAGTCGTCGCGCATCCGCGAAGTCCGCCGCGCCATCGCGCGCGTGCAGACGGTGCTGCGCGAGAAGTCGCCGAAAGTGAAAGTGTAAGCCATGCCGCGCCGCGTGATGCAGGGAACGATTGTGAGCGACAAAGGCGACAAGACTGTCGTCGTGCAGGTGGAACGCACCTATCTGCACCCGCTGCTGAAGAAGACTGTTCGTCGGTCGGCGAAGTTCCACGCCCATGACGAAGCCAACGCCTTCAAGACCGGCGAAAAGGTCGAGATCCAAGAATGTCCGCCGAAGTCCAAGCTGAAACGCTGGGAAGTCGTCGGGCGCGTCGGAGCATAATTCTATGATCCAGATGCAAACCAATCTTGAGGTCGCCGACAATTCCGGCGCCAAGCGCGTTATGTGCATTAAGGTGCTGGGCGGCTCCAAGCGCCGCTACGCCACCGTGGGTGACACGATCGTCGTCTCCGTGAAGGAAGCGATGCCCCGCGGCCGCGTGAAGAAGGGCGATGTCCGCAAAGCCATCGTCGTGCGCGTGTCGAAGGACATCAAGCGCAAGGACGGCTCGACCATCCGCTTCGACTCCAACGCCGCGGTGCTGATCAACAACCAAGGCGAGCCGATTGGCACGCGTATCTTCGGACCGGTGCCGCGCGAGCTGCGCGCCAAGAACCAAATGAAGATCATCTCGCTCGCGCCGGAGGTTCTCTAAATGACCGCCCGCATCCGTAAGGACGACACTGTCATCGTCATCGCCGGTAAGGACAAAGGCCGTTCGGGCCGCGTTCTGAAAGTGCTGCCGAAGGAAGATCGCGTCGTCGTCGAAGGCGTGAACATGGCCAAGCGCCATACCAAGCCTGATGTCGCCAACCCGCAAGGCGGCGTCATCGCCAAGGAAGCGTCGCTGCACCTGTCCAATGTCGCGCTGCGCGATCCGAAGACCGGAAAGCCGACGCGCGTTGGCTACAAGGTGAACGACAAGGGCCGCAAGGTTCGCGTCGCCAAGGGTTCTGGAGTTGAGATCGATGTCTAAGGACCCGAGAGAGGCCCAAAAGGCGGACAACATCGCCGCCAAGGCCGCACGCAAGGCCGCCGCCGACAAGAAGTCGGCAGCGCCGTCGAAGCCGCGTGCGCCGAAGCCTGCTGATTACACGCCGCGCATGAAGCAACGCTACATGAGCGAGATCCGCGGCCGTCTGCGTGAGCAGTTCAGCTACACCAACGAGATGCAAATCCCGCGTCTCGAGAAGATCGTCATCAATATGGGCGTTGGCGAAGCGACCGCCGATTCCAAGAAGTTGACGTCTGCGATCGAAGCGTTGACCGCAATCGCCGGCCAAAAGCCGGTGTCGACCAAGGCCCGCAAGTCCATCGCGCAATTCAAACTGCGCGAAGGCATGAGCGTCGGCGCCAAGGTCACGCTGCGCAAGGATCAGATGTACGAGTTCTTGGATCGCCTGGTCACCATCGCGCTGCCGCGCGTGAAGGACTTCCGTGGCCTGAACGGCAAGAGCTTCGATGGCCGTGGCAACTTCGCCATGGGTATCAAGGAACACATCGTGTTCCCCGAGATCGACTACGACCAGATCGACCAAGTTTGGGGCATGGACATCATCGTCTGCACGACCGCGCGCACCGACGATGAAGCCAAGGCTCTGTTGAAAGAATTCGATTTCCCGTTCCGGAACTGATCGCGAAAGCGATCCACCCCAGAACGCACCGGGAGAGTAGAGAAGTATGGCCAAGACTAGTTCAATCGAACGCAACAAAAAGCGTGAGCGGCTGTCGAAGAAGTTCGCCGCTCGTCGCGCCAAGTTGCGCGCCGCGGCGCTCAACGAAGCGCTGCCGCTGGAAGAGCGTTTCGCCGCGCGCCTGAAACTGGCGCAGCTGCCGCGTAACTCTTCGGCCACCCGTATTCGCAGCCGCTGCGAACTGACGGGCCGCCCGCGCGCGTTCTATCGCAAACTCAAACTCTCGCGGATCGCGCTGCGTGATCTGGCCTCCAAAGGTCAGATCCCCGGCATGGTCAAGTCGAGCTGGTAAGGGAGAGATCAGATGAACCTGAACGATCCCGTTGGTGATCTCATCACCCGCATCCGCAACGCCCAGATGCGCGGCCGCTCGAAGCTGACGTCCCCCGGCTCGACGCTGCGCACGCGCGTGCTGCAAGTGCTGAAGGACGAAGGCTATATCCGCGACTTCCGTGACATCGAAAACGAAGGTCACAAGGAAATCGAGATCGAGCTGAAGTATTTCGAAGGCGCGCCGGCGATCCACGAGATCCAGCGCGTGTCGAAGCCTGGCCGTCGCGTTTATTCGTCGATTAAGGATCTGCGCCTGGTCCGCAACGGCCTCGGCATTTCGATCATCTCAACGCCGAAGGGCGTGATGAGCGACGCCGCCGCGCGCGACGCCAACGTCGGCGGCGAAATCCTCTGTGAGGTGTACTAATGTCCCGCCTCGGTAAGAAACCGATCCCCGCTCCCAATGGCGTCACCATCACGGTGAAGGGCCAAGAGGTGAGCGTGAAGGGCCCGAAGGGCACGCTGAACTTCCGTGCGCACGACGACGTCGAAGTGTCGTACGGCGACGGTGCGCTTTCGGTGAAGCCGCGCTTCGAGACGGCGCGTTCGCGCGCGCTCTGGGGCACCACCCGCGCCGTGCTCGCCAACAATGTGAAGGGCGTCACCGAAGGGTTCGAAAAGAACCTGGAAATGACCGGCGTCGGCTATCGCGCCGCGATGCAGGGCAAGAACCTGCAGATGCAGCTCGGCTACAGCCACGAGATCATCTACCAGCCGCCGGAAGGCATCACCATCGCGGTGGGCAAGCCGACGGAAGTGAAGGTCAGCGGCATCGACCCGCAAGCCGTTGGCCAAGCCGCCTCGGAAATCCGCTCCTACCGTCCGCCCGAACCCTACAAGGGCAAAGGCGTGCGCTATGTCGGCGAGTTCATCCGCCGCAAGGAAGGCAAGAAGAAGTAAGCCATGGCCCGGAAGCTCAACCCCACCGAACGCCGCGCCCAGCGCAACCGCAGCCGGCTCAAGAAGAACGCCGGCGAAGGCCGCCTGCGTCTTTCCGTCTTCCGCTCGTCGAAGAATATTTCGGCGCAGCTGATCGACGATACCAAGGGCGTCACCGTCGCCTCCGCCTCTTCGCAAGAAGCGGCCGTGGCCGCGAAGGGCTCGAACAAGGACGGCGCCGCCGCCGTCGGCAAGCTCTTGGCCGAGCGCGCGCTCGCGAAAGGCCAAAAGCTCGTGATGTTCGATCGCGGCCGTTACATTTTCCATGGCCGCGTCAAGGCGCTGGCCGATGCCGCCCGTGAGGGCGGACTCGAATTCTGAGGACAACGCGATGACCGACGAAACCGCAGGCGGCCCGCCGGCCGAGACCTCAGCACCGGAGCAACCGCGCGGCCGTGGCCCGCGTGGTCCCCGTCGTGGCCCGCCGGGCGGCGGTGGCGGCGGCCCAGGTGGCGGCGCCAACCGTGGCCGTCGTGACGACCGCGGCGGCCGTGGCCGTGACAACAATGAAGAGCGTGCTGACGGCGAACTTGTCGACAAGCTCGTCGCCATCAACCGCGTCGCCAAGGTCGTGAAGGGCGGTAAGAACTTCGCGTTCGCAGCGCTCGTCGTCGTTGGCGACAAGAAGGGCCGCGCCGGTTTCGGCCATGGCAAGGCGCGCGAAGTGCCGGAAGCGATCCGCAAGGCGACGGAAGAAGCCAAGAAGTCGCTCATCCGTGTGCCGCTGCGCGAAGGCCGCACGCTGCACCACGATGGCAAGGGCCATTGGGGCGCCGGCAAAGTCATGCTGCGCGCAGCGCCGGCTGGTACCGGCCTGATCGCCGGTGGTCCGATGCGCGCCGTTCTCGAAGTGCTGGGCGTCTCCGACGTCGTCGCCAAGTCGAAGGGTTCGTCGAACCCTTACAACATGGTGCGCGCCACGTTCGATGCGCTGAAAGAGCAAAGCTCGCCGCGCCAGGTCGCCAACCGCCGCGGCCTCAAAGTGTCCGACATCGTCAACCGTCGCAAAGACGGCGCGAGCCTCGGCGAAGTGCCGGCGGAGGGTTGATAGATGGCCACGAAAAAGAAAGCCGCTGGCGGCACTGTCAAAGTGAAGCGCGTCGGCAGCCCGATCCGGCGTGAATTCGATCAACGCGCAACGCTCGTCGGCCTCGGCCTGACGCGCGCCAACAAGGTCGTTGAACTCGAGGATACGCCTTCGGTCCAAGGCATGATCCGGAAAGTGCAGCACCTCGTCGAAGTCGTGAAATAAGACGGCGCAGCCGTCGGAGTAGGTACGATGAAACTGAACGAACTGGCCGACAATCCCGGCTCAACCAAGAAGCTGATGCGCGTTGGACGCGGCGTCGGCTCTGGCAAAGGCAAGACAGGCGGTCGCGGCGTGAAGGGGCAAAAGTCCCGTCGCGGCGTGTCGATCAATGGTTTCGAAGGCGGACAGATGCCGCTGCACATGCGCATGCCGAAGCGTGGCTTCAATGCGCTGAACAGCAAGAAGCATCAGTGGATCAATTTGACCACGCTGCAAAACGCCATCGATAACAAGAAGATCGACGCCAAGAACGATATTACCGAAGACACGCTGGTCGAGGCCGGTGTGTTGCGCCGTAAGAAAGACGGCGTGCGCCTCCTTGCGCGCGGCGAGCTGAAAGCCAAAGTGAACATCACCGTTTCCGGCGCCTCCGCCGCGGCCATCGCCGCGGTCGAGAAAGCTGGCGGTAAGGTGACGTTGCTCAATCCGCCTGCAGCGGACGAAGCAGCAGCCTAAGGTTCGCTCTCCGGACGGGGAGTTTTCCGGCCTCGCCGGGATCAGATTCGGAGCAGCGCGCCCAAATGGCTTCAGCCGCAGAACAACTAGCAGCCAATATTAACTTCGCGGCGTTCGCGAAGGCCACCGATCTACAAAAGCGCATTTGGTTCACGCTGATTGCGCTCGTCGTTTATCGCATCGGCACCTTCATCCCGATTCCGGGCGTCGATCCCGCAGCGTTCGCGCAGGCCTTCCAGCAACAAGCCGGGGGCATCCTCGGCATGTTCAACACGTTCTCCGGCGGCGCCGTGGAACGGATGGCGATCTTTGCGCTGAACGTGATGCCCTACATCTCGGCCTCGATCATCATGCAGCTAATGTCGACGTCGGTGCCGTCGCTCGAGCGCTTGAAGAAAGAAGGCGAAGTCGGCCGCAAGCAGCTGAACCAGTACACCCGCTATCTCACGCTCGTGCTGGCCATCTTCCAGTCGTACGGCATCGCCATCGGCCTGCAAGCAAGCACCGGCGTGGTCACCAATCCCGGGATATTCTTCATCGCGTCGACGGTGATTACGCTCACCGGCGGCACCATGTTCTTGATGTGGCTGGGCGAGCAGGTCACGGCGCGCGGCGTCGGCAACGGCATCTCGCTCATCATCTTCGCCGGCATCGTCGCGGAACTGCCGCGCGTCATCTTCCAGACGCTGGCGCTGGCGCGCACCGGCGACATCAACTTCTTCGCCATCTTCGCGCTCGCCATCGTGATGCTGGCGGTGATCGTCTTCGTCGTCTTCATCGAGCGATCGCAACGACGGCTCGTGGTGCAGTATCCCAAGCGCCAGCAGGGCAACCGCATGTTCATGGGCGAGAGTTCGTTCTTGCCGCTGAAGGTCAACACGGCCGGCGTCATCCCGCCAATCTTCGCCTCGTCGTTGCTCTTGCTGCCGACGACGATCGCAAGCTTCGCCGGCATGGGCGCCGATGCGCCGGAATGGCTGACGACGTTTGAGCTCTATTTCGGCTACGGCAAAGTTGGCCATATGGCGCTCTACGCCGCCGGCATCATCTTCTTCTGCTTCTTCTACACGTCGATCGTGTTCAACCCGGAAGAGACGGCGGACAATCTGCGCAAGTATGGCGGCTTCCTGCCTGGCATCCGTCCCGGCAAGAAAACCGCCGAGTATCTCGATTACGTGTTGACGCGTCTCACCGTCATAGGCGCGGCCTACATCACGGCGGTGTGTTTGCTGCCTGAAATTCTGATCAGCGCGTACAGTATTCCGTTCTATCTAGGCGGCACCTCGATCCTCATCGTCATCTCGGTGACGCTCGACACTGTCGCGCAGATTCAATCTCACCTCGTCGCGCACCAGTATGAAGGCCTGATCAAGCGCTCGAAGCTGCGTGGCAACACGGGCGGGATCGTCAAGAAATGAACCTGATCCTGTTCGGCCCGCCTGCTGCCGGCAAAGGCACGCAGGCCAAGCGGCTGACCGCCGAACGGGGTTTCGTTCAGCTTTCGACGGGCGACATGCTGCGCGCCGCGCGCAAGTCGGGCTCCGAGCTCGGTGTGAAAGTCGCGGCGATCATGGATTCAGGTTCGCTGGTTTCTGACGACATCGTCATCGCGCTCATCGAAGACGCGCTGGCGCAAAACAAAGACGCGCCGGGCTTCATCTTCGACGGCTTTCCGCGCACCGTCGCGCAGGCAGAAGCGCTCGACGCCATGCTCGCCAAGCACGGCAAGCAGATCGACCGTGTGGTGAAGTTGGAAGTCGATTCACAGAAGTTGATGGATCGTATCGCCAAGCGCTTCGCCGAAGAGGGCAGGGCCGACGATAATCCCGAGGCCTACAAAGTCCGCCTCGACGCCTACCTCGCGCAAACCGCGCCGCTCGTGCCGTATTACGAGCAGCAAGGAAAGATGCGCAGCATCGACGGCATGGCCGATATCGATAGCGTCTCCAAAGGCATCGCCAAATCGCTCGAAGTCTAAAGCAAAGCCGCCGAATGCATTCTGCACCCGGCGGTGTTTTTGCGTGAGGACTAGAACTGCAGCGTCGGCGCCTTCAGCCGCGCGACCCAATCGGCGAAATTGCCGGTCCAATCCAGCAGCAGCTTCTTGAAGCTCTCGTCCGTGACCTCGCCATCGACGATCAGGCCATCGCGGTAGTTGAGATAGATCTCAGGCTGCGCGGTTAGCGCCACGCCGATTGCGCTCGCCACACTACGCAACTGCGACTGCGCAGCGGCGGTGCCGACAGCGCCGAGCGTTGCGCCGACGATCGCACCTGGTTTGCCGGCCCACGAATTCTTGCCCCACGGCCGTGAGCCCCACTCGATGGCGTTCTTGATCGCGGCCGAGAAGGTGCGGTTGAACTCCGGCGTCACGAAGAGGACAGCGTCGGCAGCTTCGATCTCGCGCTTGAAGCGCTGGACCGCGGGGGGCAGCTCGCCTTCGAGGTCCTGGTTGTAAAGCGGCAGATCGCCGATCTCGACGATCTGAAGGTCGAGCCTCGGGCGGGCCAGCTTGGCCAGCGCGTCGGCGAAGACGTGATTTACCGAGCCCTTGCGCAGGCTGCCCACGATAACGGCGACTTTAGCGGTCATTTTCGATCCCCTGGTAATGAAAGGTAACCAGGGCTATATGAGTGCCTATGAAAGCCGCTCAAGAACGCACAGCAACGTCACCAGGGCACACCCGTGTGTCCGACATCGAATCCCACGATTGCCGCGCCGTGAGCGGCATTCTCTCCAGGATTGGGGATAAGTGGAGCGTCCTGATCATCCAGCGCTTGGGTGAGGGGCCGCGCCGGTTCAATGAAATCAAGCGGATGACCGGCGGTATCTCACAGCGCATGCTGACCCTCACCCTGCGCAATCTGGAGCGCGACGGGCTGGTCAGCAGGACAGTCACCCCCACGGTGCCGCCGCGGGTCGATTATGCCCTCACCGACCTCGGCTGCGATCTCTTGGTCCCGGTCTCTGCCCTCGGTGAATGGGCGATCCAGCACACCCCTTGTATTGAGGCCGCCCGCGCCCGATTTGACGCTGCTGAGGCGGCGCAAACGCCGCAACAGGGACGCGTTTCGGGCGGTTGACGCGGCATTTCGCCCCGCTATAACCACGCCCTTCGCGAACACCCAACGCGCGATGCCCCACCGGTCGAATGACCGGGCGGCGTCGTGCCTATTGCGTTTTGGAGCACGTCCACAATGGCTCGTATCGCCGGCGTAAACATCCCGACCCAGAAGCGCGTCGTCATCGCGCTGCAGTACATCCACGGGATCGGCAAAGCCTACGCCAAGGAAATTTGTGAGAAGGTCGGCCTCACGCCGGAACGCCGCGTGGCCGAACTCACCGACGCTGAAATTCTCCAGATTCGCGAAACCATCGACCGGGACTACACGGTCGAAGGCGATCTGCGCCGCGAGAACTCGACCAACATCAAGCGCCTGATGGATCTGGGCTGCTATCGCGGCCTGCGTCACCGTCGCGGTCTGCCGGTTCGCGGTCAGCGCACGCACACGAACGCGCGCACGCGCAAAGGCCCGGCGAAACCGATCGCCGGCAAGAAACAAGCGACCAAGAAGTAAGGACACGCCGCAATGGCTAAGGAATCCACCCGCGTTAAAAAGCGCGAGCGCAAGAACATCGTGACTGGCGTCGCGCACGTGAACGCGTCGTTCAATAACACGATGATCACCATCGCCGACGCGCAAGGCAACACGATCTCGTGGTCGAGCGCGGGCACGATGGGCTTCAAGGGCTCGCGTAAGTCGACGCCGTACGCCGCGCAGGTTGCCGCTGAAGATGCCGGCCGCAAGGCGATGGAGCACGGCATGCGCACGCTCGAAGTGAACGTGTCGGGCCCGGGCTCGGGCCGCGAAAGCGCGCTGCGTGCGCTCCAGGCTGTGGGGTTCACGGTGACGTCGATCCGCGACGTGACGCCGATCCCGCACAATGGCTGCCGCCCGCCGAAGCGCCGCCGCGTCTAAACAACACTGAACGGGCGCGCGAGTAGCAACGCAGCGCCTCTGATTGGATAAGGCATGATGTCGATCGAAAAGAATTGGCTTGAACTCATTCGCCCGAAGAAGCCCGTGGTCGAACACGGCTTCGATCCCGCGCGCCGCGGCACGCTGGTCGCTGAACCGCTCGAGCGCGGCTTCGGCCTGACGCTCGGCAACGCGCTGCGTCGCGTGCTGCTCTCGTCGCTGCAAGGTGCGGCGATCCAGTCGGTGCAGATCGACGGCGTCGTGCACGAATTCAGCTCGATCCAAGGTGTGCGCGAAGACGTCACCGATATCGTGCTGAACCTGAAGCAGGTCGCCATTCGCATGCGCGGCGAAGGCCCCAAGCGCGTGATGCTGACCAAGACCGGCCCGGGCGAAGTGAAGGCCGGCGACATTCAGACGGTTTCCGACATGGAAATCCTGAACCCGGAACTGGTCATCTGCACGCTCGATGACGGCGCTTCGATCCGCATGGAGCTGACGATCAATAACGGCAAGGGCTACGTCCCGGCCGAACAAAACCGTCCGGACGATGCGCCGATCGGCTTGATCGCCATCGACTCGATCTACTCGCCGGTCCGCCGCGTCGCCTATCGCGTCGACAACACGCGCGAAGGCCAAGTGCTCGATTACGACAAGCTCGTGATCGAAGTGGAAACCAACGGCGCGATCCGTCCGGAAGACGCGATCGCCTACGCCGCGCGCATCCTGCAAGACCAGCTGCAAGTGTTCATCACCTTCGAAGAGCCGAAGCAGAAGAAGGAAGGCGGCGATAAGCCGGACCTCCCCTTCAACCCGGCTCTGCTGAAGAAGGTCGACGAGCTCGAACTTTCGGTTCGTTCGGCCAATTGCTTGAAGAACGACAATATCGTGTACATCGGCGACCTGATCCAGAAGTCGGAAGGCGAAATGCTTCGCACCCCAAACTTCGGCCGCAAGTCGCTGAACGAGATCAAGGAAGTGCTGGCCTCGATGGGTCTGCACCTCGGCATGGCGGTCGAGAACTGGCCGCCGGACAACATCGAAGATCTCGCCAAGAAGTACGAAGACCAAATTTAACGGAGCGCCGGTTTGAGCCGGCGAGGGAAAGACCATGCGTCACGGTTCAGGACACAAGAAGCTCAACCGCACGGCCAGCCACCGTCAGGCGATGTTCGCCAACATGGCCGCCTCGCTGATCAAGCACGAGCAAATCGTGACGACGCTGCCGAAGGCCAAGGCTCTGCGCCCGGTCGTCGAGCGCATGGTCACGTTGGCCAAGAAGGGCGATCTCGGCGCCCGCCGCTTGGTGCTCTCGCGCATGCGCGATGAGACGCAAACCAAGAAACTCTTCGACACGCTGGCGCCGCGCTACAGCGCCCGCGCCGGCGGCTACACGCGCGTGCTGAAGGCGGGCTTCCGCCATGGCGATAACGCCCCGCTCGCGGTCATCGAATTCGTTGATCGCGATGAAGCCGCGCGCGGCCAAGACAGCGGCCCGCGTCCTGAGGCGATCTACACCGACGATTGATCCTTCGCGCGAATGTCACACGATAGAACTAAAGCGGCGACATGATGTGTCGCCGCTTTTTCGTTGCAGCTTTTGCTGCCCTCGCCTTGGCCGCCTGCGCGCATGGCGACGCCACGCAGCCCGCGCCACCCGCGGCGACGGGCGAGCCGATCACCATTTTGATCTCGCTAGACGGCTTCCGTCCCGACTATCTCGATCGCGGCATCACGCCTGCGCTTTCGGAGCTCGCCAACAACGGCGTGCGCGCCGCCATGCAGCCGAGCTTCCCGTCGGTGACCTTCCCGAACCACTACACGCTCGTCACCGGCCTTCATCCTGGCCGCCACGGCCTCGTGAACAATCGCATGGAGGATCCCGGGCGTCCGGGCGCTGTGTTCACGCTGCAAGATCGCGCCGTGGCCGCCGATCCGATTTGGTGGGCCGACGGCGTGCCGATCTGGGTGACGGCTGAGCGCCAGGGCGTGCGCACTGGAACGATGTTTTGGCCCGGCAGCGAATACGAACTGCACGGCCAGCGCCCGACGCGCTGGCGCACATTCGATCAGGGGCTTCCAGGTTTTGCGCGCGCCGATGTGTTGTTGTCGTGGCTCGACCTAGGTGAGGCGGAGCGGCCGCAATTTTTCACGCTCTACTTCGATCTCGTCGATACAGCCGGCCACCGCTACGGCCCGGATGCGCTTGAGGCCAACGCCGCGATCGCCGAAGTCGATGCAGCCATCGCGCGACTCCGCACTGGCCTAGACGCGCGTGGCTACGCCGGTCGCGTCAACTTCGTTATCGCCGCCGATCACGGTATGGCCGCGCAAGCGCCAGCTGCGATCATTGATCTTGACGCGCGCCTCACGCCGCAACAGGCGCGCGTGATCTGGGACGGCCAGTTCGCTGGCATTCAGCCGCTCGAGGGCCAAGAGGTCGCCGTTGAACAAGCGCTGCTTGGCCGAAGTGATCGTGGCGAGTGCTGGCGCAAAGCCGACGTGCCCGCGCGCTTCGATTACAGCGCGCATCGGCGCATCCCGGCGATCGTCTGTCTCGCCGATATCGGTTGGCGCTATCGCAGCACCCAGCTTCAACAGTACGCGACGCCAGCCCTAGGCGCGCACGGTTGGGATCCGCAGGCGCCGGAGATGGCGGCGGTGTTCATCGCGAACGGTCCAGCGTTCAGACGCGGGGCGACGCTGCCGTCATTTGAAAACGTATCCGTCTATCCGCTGTTGGCGCGCCTAATCGGCGTCGCGCCCGAAGCCCATCAGGGTGATCTCGCGGACCTTCAGCCGGCGCTCTCCGAGTAGCGTTTATGCGTCTCGGCGAGACTTGGCTTATTGTGGCGCCGGAGGCTGCTCTTCGCCTTCGGTGATCGGCACGCGCACAGTGCTGCAGCGGCGCCGCGGCATGCGTTCACCGGTCGCCACGTCCAACCGCACGCACACGCGCTCTTCACGATACTGCGTTTCGGCCGGCGGCGTCGCAGCCGTTGGTTCGGGCGTCGCTTCGGCTTGCGGCTCGCTCGGTTCTTCAGTGGTTTGGCCCGCGGGCTGTTCGGCGACTGCGCCTGGTTCCGGCGAAGCGGGTGCGGGTGGGCCCGCCACGGCCTGCAGCAGCGCAACCACAATCAAATCGATCATCCAAAAGTCCCCTGAGAAGGCCCTCACACAAGGATAGAGTGCCAGCGCGTAGCGCGCGCTACAAGCTTGACCAATGGTTATCAATAAGTGAAACTATTGGCGATTGAAGGAAGGAAGCCGGATGTCTGATCTCTATCGCCCGAAGGGCCTCTCGAGCGCCGTGTGTTACGTCGATCCGAAAGCAGCGTTCCGTTGGCTTGAGAATGCTTTCGGATTCGAGCCGCTCATGGTCATCCTCGATGAGAACGACAACATCGCCCATTCTGAAATGCGGTATGGCGATAGCGTCGTGATGGTCGGCAACGAGTGGAGCGCCGATCACAAGAGTCCGAAATCCATCGCCGGCAAGAATACGCAAACCGTGCACGTCCAACTCGCACGCGGCGAAGACATCGACGCTCATTGCGAAAACGCCCGCCAAGCCGGCGCTGAAATCTTGCAGGCGCCGGACACCCAATTCTATGGCGACCGCACCTATCGCGCCCGCGATCCGGAAGGCCACATCTGGACCTTCGCCGTGACCGTCCAGGAAATGACGCCGGCCGAATGGGACAAAGCCGCAGGCGGCGGAATGCGCACGCAAACCAATCTATGAGCGCAAAGCCCAACATTGACGCAACGCTGGCGGCGTTGGCCGATCCGCAACGCCGCCGCGTCGTGGAATTGCTCGGCCACAAGCCGCGTCGCGCGGGCGAGTTGGCGGATGCGCTAGGTCTGCCTGCGCCGGCGATGAGCCGTCACTTGCGCACACTGAAGCAAAGCGGTCTCGTTGAGGAGACGCACCCTGAGTACGATGCGCGCGTTCGCATTTACGCTTTGAAGGATGGCGCCATGTCGGATCTGAAGCACTGGCTGGCGGAAACCGAGAGACACTGGAGCGTTCAACTCGCCGCCTTCAGGGCGCACGTGGAGAAGAAGCGCAAGTGAGCGCCGTTATCGTCGCGCTGCGCGTGAAGGCGTCGCCGGAAGAAGCGTTCGACGTTTTCACGCAGGAGATCGGCGCCTGGTGGCGTCCGAACGGCCTGTTTCAGATTACACCGCGCGGTGATGGCGTACTCAGTTTCGAAGGCCGCGAGCGGCTGATCACGACGCTCCCCTCCGGCACAGTGTTCGAGATCGGCAAGGTCACAGCGTGGGAGCCAGGCGTCCGCGTCGCCTTCACCTGGCGCCAAGCCACGTTCACGCCAGAGCAGGTCACGCACGTCGAGGTTCGATTCGAGCCCGTCGGCGAGGAAACCCGGGTGACCGTCGAACATCGCGGCTGGGATACGGTCCCACAGGAGCATGTCGCCCGCCACGGCTTCCCGCTCGCAGCCTTCCAGATGCGCCAGGGCGAGCATTGGCGCGCGCTCCTGGCCGCGCTGGCGGCGCAGTTCGTCTGATAGCGGCGGCCGATCAAGCCCGTCGCCATGTTTCGGTCATTTCTGGCCGCATGATCCGGCGCTTCGGTTTCGAAGGCAGTTCCTTATGAAGATCACCCGCGCGGGCTTGTTGAAGGCCTCTCCGTTCGTCGCGCTTGTGGCGGGCTTTGCCGGCGGCGCCATCGCCATTTCGCCGCTCGCGCAGGACGCGCCGCGCCAGCCTGCAAGCGGCGAACCCTATCTGCAATTGGTTCAGGCCGAACCGCTCGTGCGCGCGGCGCCGACCGACCGCGGCCAAGTGCAGCTCTCCTTCGCACCCGTGGCCGCGCGTGCGGGGCCAGCGGTGGTAAACGTTTATGCGCAGCGCGTCGTGCAAGGGCGCGGCATTTCGCGTGACCCATTCTTCGGCCGCTTCGGCGCGCCGCGCACCGAACAATCGCTCGGCTCCGGCGTCATCGTCCGCGCCGACGGCATTATCGTCACCAATAACCACGTCGTCGAAGGCGCGCAGTCGCTGAAGGTGGTGATGTCGGACCGCCGCGAGTTCGATGCTGAACTGCTGCTGGCCGACGCACGCGTCGATCTTGCCGTTCTCCGCATCGATCCCGGCAGCGAGCGGCTGCCAACGCTTGCCTTCGCCAACACCGCCGATGCGCAAGTCGGCGACCTCGTGCTGGCAATCGGCAACCCGTTCGGCCTGCAGCAAACGGTGACGAGCGGCATCATCTCCGCGCTCGCCCGCACCGAAGTCGGCGTGAGCGACTACGCCTTCTTCATTCAGACCGACGCCGCCATCAATCGCGGCAATTCCGGCGGCGCGCTCGTTGACATGAACGGCGCGCTCGTCGGCGTGAACACCGCGATCTTCTCTGAGAGCGGCGGCTCCAACGGCATCGGCTTTGCCATCCCCTCCGAAATGGTGCGTCGCGTGGTCGAATCCGCCGTCTCCGGCGGCGACACCGTGATCCGCCCATGGCTCGGCGCGCGTTTGCAAAGCGTGACGCAAGATCTTGCGCGTTCGCTTGGCCTCACACGCCCTGAAGGCGTGCTCGTCACCGAACTATATCCGCGCTCCGCCGGCGAGCGCGCCGGCCTGCGCAACGGCGACGTCATCCTCTCGGTCGCGGGAAGCGAAGTGCGTGACGAAGGCGCGGTCCGCTACCAGTTCGCCACGCAGCGCCCAGGTACGCGCGTGCCGCTCCTCATTTTGCGCGAAGGCCGGCAGACCACGCTCACAGCGACGGCTGAGGCCCCGCCCGGCGGCGCGCCGGAAGCGCGCCAGTTAACCGGTCGCCACCCGCTCGGCGGCGCGACGGTTGTGACGCTCACGCCGGCGACGGCCGAAGCCTCAGGCCTCGATCCGTTCAAACACGGCGTTTTCATCCAAACGCTGGATCGCCGGGGCGTCGCCGCCCGCATCGGCTTCCGTCCGGGCGACATCATCGACGAAGTGAACGGCGCCCCAGTCCGCGACGCCGCGCAGCTCGATGGCGTGATGGCGCAATCGCAAAGCTGGGTCATTGCCGTCGAGCGCAACGGTCAGCGCCGTGAGATTCGCTTCTAGGCTAACGCCCCATCGTTTTCAGGCGCCGGAGCGCGTATCTAGAAGCGATGAGTGATTTGTTCGAAGCCGCCGGCATGGACGAGGGTGCGCCTACGCCTCTGGCTGAGCGCCTGCGGCCGCGCAAGCTCGATGAGGTGGTCGGTCAGGATCACCTACTGAAAGCTGACGGCCCGATCGGCCGCATGGTGGCGCAGAAGCGGCTCAGCTCGATGGTGCTCTGGGGCCCGCCTGGCGTCGGCAAGACCACCATCGCGCGCCTGCTGGCTGAAGAAACTGGACACGAGTTTCAGCAGATCAGCGCTGTGTTCTCAGGCGTTGCCGATCTGAAGAAGGCCTTCGAGACAGCGAAGGGCCGGCGCGCCAGCGGCAAGGCGACGCTTCTGTTCGTGGACGAAATCCATCGCTTCAACCGTGCTCAGCAGGACGGTTTTCTTCCTTATGTCGAACAGGGCGTGGTGACGCTCGTCGGCGCCACCACCGAGAACCCAAGCTTCGAGATCAACGCGGCGCTGCTCTCGCGCGCGCAAGTGTTCGTACTGAAGCGCTTAGATGAGCCGGCGCTTGAACAATTGCTCGCGCGGGCCGAAGCGCTGCTCGGCAAGAGCTTGCCGCTCACTGCCGACGCCCGCATTGCGCTGACAAATCTCGCCGATGGTGATGGACGTTACTTACTGACGCTCACCGAAGAGCTCTTCGCGCTCGCCCCCGGCGCGCCGCTCGATCCCAAGGCGCTCGGCGAACTCCTGCAGAAACGCGCGCCCGCTTACGACAAGGATCGCGAAGAGCACTACAACCTGATTTCAGCGCTGCACAAATCCATTCGCGGCTCCGATCCCGACGCGGCGCTCTATTGGCTCGCGCGCATGGTGACGGGCGGCGAAGACTTGCTCTTCATCGCGCGCAGGCTGGTGCGCGCCGCAGCGGAAGATGTGGGCCTCGCCGATCCCACAGCGCTGCTGATCTGCAACGCCGCCAAGGATGCGGTGCATTTCATCGGCCCGCCCGAAGCGGAGCTGCATCTGGCGCAAGCTGTGATCCACCTCGCCACCGCGCCCAAGTCGAACGCCGCCTACACCGCCTGGAAGCAAGCCAAACAGGTCGCGCAAGAAACCGGCACGCTCGGTCCGCCCATGCACATCCGCAACGCGCCGACGAAGCTCATGAAGGATCTGGGTTACGGCAGCGGCTATGCCTACGACCATGACGCCGAAGGCGGCTTCTCCGGCCAAAACTACTTCCCCGACGAAATGCCCCGCCGCCAATTCTACGCCCCCGAAGGCCGCGGCCGCGAAGGCGCGATTAAGGAGCGCTTGGAGCATTGGGCGAAGCTTCGGGGCGAGCGCGAATGAGCAGCGCCGCAATTTTGGCGCGTCATCTGGACGACGCGCAGCGCGTCGTCGTCTTCACCGGCGCGGGCATCTCCACGGAAAGCGGCATTCCTGATTTCCGCTCACCAGGTGGTGTGTGGAGCAAGATGAAGCCCATCATGCTCCAGGATTTCGTGCGCTCGCGCGACGTGCGCCGCGAAGCCTGGACACGCGTGTTCAACCGCACGGCGGGTTGGACCGGCGCTGCGCCCAATGCCGGGCACCACGCCGTCACGGCCTTGCTGCACGCGGGAAAAGTCACGTCGATCATCACGCAGAACGTCGATAACTTGCATCAGGATTCCGGCGCGCCGTTGGAGAAGGTGATCGAGCTCCACGGCAATGCCGCCTACGCGAAGTGCCTCAACTGCGAAATCCGTTACGAGTTCGAGCACATCGAGCCACGCTGGCGCGCCGATGAAGACATCGTCTGCCTCGCTTGCGACGGCCTGATCAAAACCGCGACCGTCTCCTTCGGCCAGCCCATGCCCGAAGAGCAAATGGCGCGCGCAACATTGGAAGCGGAGACGTGCGATCTTTTCCTGGTGCTGGGGTCTTCGCTCGTCGTGCGGCCGGCTTCAGGCCTGCCGATCATCGCCAAACAGGACGGCGCCAAGCTGATCATCGTCAATCGTGAGCCAACCGAACTCGATGAGATCGCCGATCTCGTCCTGCACGAAGAGATCGGCCCGCTGCTCACCGACACGCTGGCGCTGCTGAAATGAGCGAAGCCGATTTCGCCCGTTCACTTCTAATCGCCGAAGACGCCCACGCGCTCGTCTTCAACAAGCCCGCCGGCCTTGCCGTGCAGGGCGGTTCGGGTGTCACCAAGAGCTTGGAAGACCTGCTCGCCGTCTTCGCCAAATCCAATGGCAAGCGCCCGCGCCTCGTTCATCGGCTCGACCGCGACACCTCCGGCGTCATCATCGCCGCGCGCACCAAGCCGGCCGCAGCGTTCTTCTCGGAAGCCTTCGCCAAGCGCGAGGCGCACAAGACCTATCTCGCCATCGTCTGCGGGGGCGCACCCGAGCCAGACCGCGGCGAGATCGCCCTAGCGCTCAAAAAGTCGTCGCGCAAAGGCCTCGACATCATGGAGATCGCGCGCGACGGCGAAGCGGGCGCGCAATCGGCTCTGACCCGCTACCGCACGCTCGCCGCGACGCCAGCCGCAGCGCTGCTCGAACTCAGCCCCGAGACCGGCCGCATGCACCAGCTGCGCGCCCATCTGGCCGCGATCGGCAAGCCGATTGCCGGCGACGGCAAGTATGGCGGCCTGTTCAGCCTTGCTGGCGTCGAGGTTCCAGGCCTCATGCTGCACGCCGCCGCCCTCGACCTACCGCACCCCGAAGGCGGCCGCAGGCGCTATGAAGCGCCGCCGCCGGCCGCCTTTACGCAGGCGCTTCGATCACTCGGGCTTGAGACGGCGCTGGGCTGAGATACCTGCTAGGATGCCCATTGAGGGATTCTAGAGCCGAGGACCGCCGATGTTCCGCACCATCGCCATTGCCGCCGCCGTCGCCATGCTGACGGCGTGCGCTTCCACACCGACCTACACACCAGCGGCAACCGCCACGGCCGCCGGCTACTCCGAGACGCAGATCGAAACCAATCGCTATTTTGTGACCTACCGCGCGCCCAGCGGCGCCGATGCGGCTTTGATCCAGGACTACGCGCTACTCCGCGCAGCCGACCTCACGCTTCAGAACGGGCGCGAGTGGTTTTGGGTCGATCGCCGCTCGCTCGATGATGCAGGCGGCGGCGGTGGCCCGCGAATCGGTGTTGGCGTCGGCGGCGGCAGCTATGGCGGGCGCAGCGGCGTTGGCGGCAGCGTTGGCTTGAGCATCCCGCTTGGCAATCGCGGCGAACGCGCCAATTCGGCCACGCTCGAAATTCGGTTGGGCGAGGGCCCGAAGCCTGACGATCCGAACGCCTATGACGCGCGTTCGATTTCTCAGACCCTGCGGTCGCGGCTGCCGCAGTGAGCGGACTGCTCTGGGTCGCGCTAGGCGGCGCCATCGGTTCGGCCGCGCGCTACGGCGTCGGCCTTGCCGCCGCGCGCTGGTTGGGCTTGGCGTTTCCCTGGGGCACGCTGACGGTCAACATTATCGGCGGGCTTGCTATGGGCCTACTGGCGGCGCGCACCGGTCCTGAGCAGGAACAGGTGCGGCTTTTGCTGGGCGTGGGCGTTCTCGGCGGCTTCACCACCTTTTCGGCGTTTTCGCTGGAGACGGTGCGCCTTATGGAGCACCAACCCGGGCTTGCGATCCTGTATGCAGGGGCTTCGCTCGTTTTGAGCGTCGGTGCATGCTGGCTGGGGCTTATGCTGGGGCGTTTATGAGGTCGGTCGAGACCGTATTGGTGGCTGAAGACGACGGCGTGGCGCGGATTGACCGTTGGCTGCGCCGCCGCTTCCCGCATTTGACTCAAGGCCAAGTCGAAAAAATGCTGCGCACCGGCCAAGTGCGGGTCGATGGCGCGCGCGTGAAAGCGTCTGACCGCGTCTCGCCCGGCCAGAGCGTGCGCATTCCGCCAGTGCCAGACGCCGCGCCGAAACTGCCCGCCGGCATTAGCGGCAAGGATATCGACTTCGTCCGCTCGCTCGTCATCCATCGCGACGACGACGTCATCGTCATCAACAAGCCGCATGGTCTGGCCGTGCAGGGCGGCACCAACACCACGCGCCATCTCGATGGCTTGCTCGATGGTCTGCGCTTCGACTCCGATAAGCGCCCCAAGCTCGTGCATCGCCTCGATCGCGACACCACTGGCTGCCTCGTGCTCGCGCGTCATCCGCGCGCCGCGGCGTTTCTCGGCGAAGCCTTCCGCGATCGCGACACGGATAAGATTTACTGGGCCGTCGTCGTCGGCAGTCCGCGCCCGAAGGTGGGCGAGTTGCGCTCCTGGATGCGCAAGGCGCCGGGTCCGCGCGACGCCGACCGCGAGATGATGGTCTCGGCCGAACAGCGCGAAGAGGGCGCCGTCCACGCCGTCACGCAATACGTGGTGCTCTCTTCTGCCGCGGACAGCGCCGCCTGGGTCGCGCTTCGCCCGGTGACAGGCCGGACGCACCAGCTGCGCTTTCACATGGCCGAGTTCGGCTACGCCATCGCCGGCGATCCCAAATACAAATGCGATCGCGAGGCGCCGAACGATCTGAGCCACAAGCTGCTTCTGCACGCGCGCGCGCTGCGATTGCCGCATCCCTCCGGCGGCGAGTTGAAGGTCGAAGCGGCGATACCGCCGCACATGCGCCGCGCCTTCGATATGCTCGGCTTCGACGAGCGCGAAGCGCGCGACCCGTTCGAACCGTTCGCACAAACGGGCCGAAAATGAGAGCCGCCGACGCCTCCGCGCTTGTCAATGCAAGCCGGGAGTTGCTGGGCCTCAATGACGCTGTCGGCGCCGAACGCGTGCTGTCGCCGATCATGCCGCGTCTGCGCAGCGATCACGAAGCGCTCCATTTGATGGGCCTGATAAAGCGCACGCTCGGCCATCTCAACGAAGCCGAACGCTATCTGCGCAGCGCCGTCGCTTATTCGCTCAATGACGGCGGCTATTACAACGACCTCGCCGTTGTGCTGCAGGCGCTTGGCCAACGTGAAGAGGCGATGCGGCTTTACCGCGCCGCGCTGGCGCTCGTGCCGCAAGCGACGTCAGTGCGCGTCAACATGGTGCGTTGCTTGATGGACGGCGACGATCTCGCCGGCGCCGAACGCGAAGCCCGCGCCTTCGTGACCGCGCAGCCGAACGTGGAATCATGGACGCTGCTCGGCCAAGTGCAGCGTGCGCTGGAAAAGCACGAGGAAGCGCTCGCCTCCGCTACGGCGGCGCTCAAACTCGGCCCGCGTATGCGGGGCATACAGCACAATTACGCCATCGCGCTCGATCGCGTTGGCCGCCGCAGCGAAGCGCTCGACCTCTATCGCAAACTCGCCGCCGAAGATCTGGACACGAGCGAACTGGCGCTCAATCTGGCCCGCGCGCTCTATGCGGAAGGGCTGAAGAAGGACGCTGAGACAGCGCTCGAAGCCGCCATCGCCAAATGGCCCGGTTCGGTGGTGCTGCATTCGACGTTGGCGCGCGTGCGCGTTCTGCGCGGCGAGGGTGAGAAGGCGACGGCTCTGATCGAAGCCGACATGGCGCGCCGTCCCAACGATCTCGCGCTGCGGCTCGCATGTGTCGACGTGCTCCACCGCGCGCAACAGTTTCCGAAAGCGCTCGGCATTCTCGACGCCGCATTGCGCGCGGCGCCGGACAATCAAGCGCTGCTCACCGCGTCCGGCGTTATTCTCGATGAACTCGAACGGCCGATGGATGGACTGAAAGTTTTGCGCCGCGTCGTCGAACTCTCGGGCGACACGCCCGCCGCCCAGCGTAATATGCTCTCGACCCTGATCCGCGCCGGCCAGGCGAGCGAAGCGCTGACCTTGGTGCGTCAGTTGCGCGCCGCGGATCCTGATGAGCAATACCTCATCGCCTGCGAAGCGCTGGCGCTGCGCGTGCTCGGCGATCCGGCTTACGGCGCCTTGTTCGACTACGATCGCTACGTTCGCGGCTACGAAATTCCGGCGCCGCGCAATTTTTTCACGGCCGAAAACTTTAACACCTCGCTCGCAGAGCTGCTGCGCCGTCAGCATCGGCTGACTGCGCATCCGCTCGACCAAACGCTGCACAACGGCTCGCAAACGCCGCGCACGTTGTTGGCGCTGGAAGACCCGATCATGGCGGCGTTCAAGGGTTCGATGGATGTCGCCGTGCGCGACTACATCTCGCGGCTGCGCGCCGACGAGAGCGACCCGGTCGGCCGCCGCAAGCGCGATCGCTACCGGTTCAACGGCCTGTGGTCGACGCGGCTGACCAATGAAGGCTTCGTGCCCAATCAGATTCACGATCGCGGCTGGATCAGCGCGGTTTATTGGGTCGCGTACCAAAGCGCGGAGAAGCCGCGCGAACCGCATGCCGGCTGGCTCAAGTTCGGCGAACCGAACCGCCGCGTCGCCGCCGCGCCGGCCGAGCGCGCGCTTGAGCCGAAAGTCGGCACGCTGGTTCTGTTCCCGTCCTACATGTGGCATGGCGTCATTCCCTTCGAAGGCAGCGAGTATCTCTCCGCGTCCTTCGAGATCGTGCCGGCTTGAACGGGGGCCACGTGAGCGAGTTGATCCGCCGTTTCTACAAAGCCGCGTCCGTCGCCGACGATGGCGCCGGCATTCTGCTGGATGAGCGCCGGCTAAAGACACCGCGCGGCGCCGCCTTCGCTGCGCCGACGCGCGCGCTTGCTGAAGCGATGGCCAGTGAATGGCATGCGCAGAGCGAACACATAGTCCCGTCGCGCATGCCGCTGACGCAGTTTGCATTCGCCGCCATCGACATCACGCCCTCGCGCCGCGACGAGATCGCCGACCACGTCGCCAAATTCGGCGAGACCGATCTGCTTTGCCACCGCGCCGCTGGGCCGCCTTCGCTCGTCACGCGTCAGACCATGCTCTGGGACCCGCTAGTGGCGCGGTCGGCGCGCGAGTTGGGCGTCATTTTGCCGGTGGTGGTGGGCGTGACGCCGGCGCCGACCAACGCCGAAGCGCTGGAAACACTGCGCGCGCACGCCGCCGCGCTCGACGATTTTCAGCTCACCGCCTTGGCGCAAGCCACCGGCGCTGCCGGCTCGGTGCTGATCGCGTTCGCCATGCTGCATGGACGCCTGACCGGCGAAGCCGCCTTCAACGCCGCAGCACTTGACGATATCTACAGCCTCGAAACCTGGGGCGAGGACGCCGAAGCCCGCGCCAGACTGGACAGGCTGCGCGCCGAGTTCGAAAACATTGCACGGTATATTGGGTTGTTGATGGATAGGCGTTCTTGAATTCCGTATCGGTAGGATCAATGCGCGCACTGCTCTTTTCGGCCATCTTGGCTTGCGGTTTGACCGGTTTTGCGGTCGCTGAGGAGTGGCGCGCGCCATTTGGCGATTTCACCATCACGCTGCCTGAGGGGTGGGTCGAGATTCGCAATCCGGCGCCGGGAGAGCTGGTTCGCTTGGGCCCCAGTCACAGCATGACCAGCGACAGAATACACGAGTGCAATTTCTCCTACGTTGAGCGCATGGCGCCCAGCGCGACGCAGGCGGGGGCCAACGCTGGGCTGGAGAGCATGGATGCCGAGAGGGCGTCCGCAGGATTCCCGCAAATGGTGGGTGTGCGTGCCTTTCGCAACGAAATCATTGATGGAGTTCGCGTCGCCACGATTGCCACTGATCAGCAGGACGGTGACGTCTATGCAAGGGCCGTGTTTGCCGTCGTTAAGCCGACAGGTGTCCGTATGTACATGATGTTTTGCAACGTCGGGACGCCCGTTGAGGATGCCGAAGTTGAGCAATTGTTTGAACTTGTTAGGGGTCTGCGCTTCTCTGAAGCCATCCCAAACACGAACCAATAATCCATCCATTCTGCCATAGAGACCACTCCATGAAAGACATCATCGCCGCACTCGAAGAGAAGCGCGCCGCCGCCAGGGCAGGGGGCGGCGAAAAGCGCCATGCGGCTCAGCACGCCAAGGGCAAGCTCACCGCGCGTGAGCGCATCGAATTGCTGCTTGATGAAAATTCGTTCGAGGAGTTCGACATGTTCGTCGAACACCGCAGCCACGAATTCGGCATGGAGAAAACCAAAATTCCCGGCGACGGCGTCGTCACCGGCTGGGGCACGATCAACGGGCGCCTGGTTTACGTCTTCTCCAAGGACTTCACCGTCTTCGGCGGCTCGCTCTCGGGGGCGCATGCGGCCAAGATCGTCAAGGTCCAGGACATGGCGATCAAGAACGGCGCGCCGATCGTTGGGCTGTTCGACGCCGGCGGCGCGCGCATTCAAGAAGGCGTCGAGTCGCTCGCCGGTTATGCCGACATTTTCATGCGCAACATTCTGGGCTCCGGCGTTATTCCGCAGATCAGCGTCATCATGGGGCCGTGCGCGGGCGGCGATGTCTATTCGCCGGCGATGACCGACTTCATCTTCATGGTGAAGGATACGAGCTACATGTACGTCACCGGCCCCGAGGTCGTGAAAACCGTGACGAACGAAGTCGTCACCCACGAAGAGCTCGGCGGCGCGCGCGTGCATGCGAGCAAATCGGGCGTGGTCGACGGCGCTTATGAAAACGATTTCGAGACGCTGACGCAAATGCGCCGCCTCATCGACTTCCTGCCGCTCTCCAATCGCGAAAAGCCGCCGACGCGGCCGCATTATGATGACGTGACGCGCGAGGAAACCTCGCTCGATCGCCTCATCCCCGACAATCCGAACAAGCCCTACGACATGAAGGAGCTGATCGAGAAAGTCGCCGACGAGGGCGATTTCTTCGAGATTGGCAGCGAGTTCGGCAAAAACATCCTGACTGGCTTCGTGCGGCTCGATGGCAGCACAGTTGGCATCGTCGCCAATCAGCCGATGGTGCTGGCCGGCGTGCTCGATATCGACGCATCGCGCAAAGCCGCGCGCTTCGTGCGCTTCTGCGACGCCTTCAACATCCCGATCGTCACCTTCGTGGACGTGCCGGGCTTCCTGCCGGGCACGCGCCAGGAGCTGGGCGGCCTGATCAAGCACGGCGCCAAGCTTCTGTTCGCCTACGGCGAAGCGACGGTGCCGAAAGTCACGGTGATCACGCGCAAAGCCTATGGCGGCGCTTATGACGTCATGAGTTCGAAGCACCTGCGCGGCGACGTGAACTATGCGTGGCCGTCAGCCGAGATCGCGGTGATGGGCGCCAAGGGCGCGGTCGAAATCATCTTCCGCGCCGACATCGGCGATCCCGAAAAAATCGCCGCCCGCACCAAGGAATATAGCGACCGCTTCGCCAACCCCTTCGTCGCCGCCTCCCGCGGCTACATCGACGACGTCATCATGCCCCGCGAAACGCGGAAGCGCATCATCCGTGCGCTGGGCACGCTGAAGAACAAGAAGCTAGAGAACCCCTGGAAGAAGCACGACAATATTCCGTTGTGAGGTAAGAATGAGCAAAGCAGCGGAGTTGTTTGCAGAGGGTGACGCGTGGACTGATCGGATTACGCGGCTGATGACGCCCATCCTGTTGGAGTGCGCAAAGTCGCAGCAAACCATGACGCACGGAGGCCTTCGCGATGAACTTGCGAAAAGGCATAGAGAGCGAGGTGCATTCGCAACCACCTACGGCTACCCCGCTGGAAAACTCGGAAGAATTTGCATCGCGCTCGGCGACGAGTGGGGCGAGCCTGTACCGCCCCTAAACGTAATCTTGGTCAACCAGAACACTGGCCTTCCTGGACACGGAGCCGACTACTACCTGAAACATTTTGTCCGTCAGGTCGGTGGTCGTCGTCTGACAAAATCGGACAGAGACGCTCTGGCTCAGGAGTCGATGGAGGCCGTCTTCAACTACCCCAAGCTAGATGCCTTCGCGAAGGCGTTAAGCCTGAGAGGCATTCGGCCGGATACGCCGAGCAAGGTGGACGCGATTGAACTGCCACAACTTCGTGTGCCGAGAGGTGGTGAGAGTGAGGCTCATAAGGTACTCAAGGCATGGGTGCAGAACAATCCCAACCGCTTCAAACGGTTCGGCGTCTTTCGAAAAGGTCAATCCGAAGCGTGCTTACCTTCGGGCGATGAGATTGACGTGTTGTTCACGAACGAGTCTCTCCGGCTTGGAGTTGAGGTCAAGGCAGGAGAAGCCTCCCAATCGGAGCTTTGCCGTGGTGTCTTCCAGTGTGTGAAGTATCGCGCTCTGCTACGAGCAGAAGCTAAGGCTAGGGCGGTGGTGCCTGCGGCACAGGCCATTCTGGTGACTACGGCGACGCCGGGAAAAACGGTCAAGTCACTCGCGAAACGCTTGGACGTCGAACTCGTTATCGTGCCAGTCCCGCGTTGAGTTTTTTCTAGTTTGATCACCCCCGCATCCTTCCCCACCGATCTCCCCGCCATCACGCAACTCTTCCGCGCCTACGCCGCGTCGCTGCCGATCGATCTTGGCTACCAGGGCTTTGACGGCGAGCTTCAATCCCTCCCCGGCAAGTACGCGCCGCCGCAAGGCGCGCTGCTGATTGCGCGCGATGCGGATGGCGCAGCGCTCGGCTACGTCGCCATGCGTCCGCTCGATCCCTCTCCGCCAGGGGAGGGTGTCGCGCAGCGCGCGACGGGTGGGGCGGAAGCGCCAGTGTTAGAAAGTTCAGCGCCATCGTCCCACCCGTCGCGAAGCAAGCTTCGCGACACCCTCCCTTCCAGGGAGGGAACGCTCGTCTGCGAAATGAAGCGGCTCTACGTGGCGCCGGAGGGCAGGGGCAAAGGCTTAGGCTTTCAGCTTGCGCTCGCCATCATCGAAGCCGCCCGCGCCGCTGGTTATCGCGAGATGCGGCTCGATACGCTGAGCTCGATGCAAGGCGCGCAAGCGCTCTACCGCGCGCTCGGCTTTGTCGAGATCGGCGCGTATTACGACACGCCGATCGAGGGGACGGTGTTTATGAGCTTGGCGCTCTAAGAGGGTCTGCGCGCTTCAGCGCAAAGTATCGCCGCTCTCCACGCAATCCGCCCATCTCTCCGTCCTGCCTCTCTCAAGTGTCCGCGAATTTGACGCGATAATCTCCAGTCCGGTGTCCCTGAAATGTCGCGGCTTTAGCCGTCGTGCGAGTAGAGCTGGATATCCGGCTTTTCTATCCTTCGATGGGCCGCTCTGGTTTTGCGATGGGGGTCATCGCGCCGGGGGCGGGCGAGGGCTAGTTTGCGCCCATGCGCGCTCTCATCGCCGCCCTCAGCTGCGCCCTTCTCGGCGCCTGCTCCGACCCATCAAACGCGGTGGAAACAGCGGTTACAGCGGCGCCGACCGTGCTGGTCGGCGCCTATCGCGCGCTCACTGACGCAGCGCGCAGCGCGCCTGGCGATGTCACGATCGAGCATGGCGGCCTGGTGTTTTCGCGCGGCGCCATTCTTTATACGCGCCGGCTGCAGCCGCGCGCGCCGAGCGAACGCATCGCGCGCGACGGCTTGAGCTACGCCGCCGTGGTGCGCAGCGTCGATCTCAGCATCGAGCTGCGCCGCGTCACGGAAGAAACCTTGGCCAATGGCGCGGCCTCGCTCTGCGGCGTCGAGACGCCGGCCTATGTCGCGCTCGCCCACGATGAGCGCAGCGCCCATGTCACGGTGCTGGTGTTCGCCGGCGATGAACCGCCCGGCCCGCAAGCGACGCGAAGCCGGCTCTGCGGCAGCTTCGCCTACACGCTGCGCGAAAGCGGCCAGCACGGCGTCGTGCTGTGAGCTAGTCCGGCTTGCCGATCGGCTTGATCGGCTCGCCCAGTTCGTAGAACTCGGCGCCTTTCTCGGTCTGCATGATCAGATAGCGCTTGTCGTGTTCGGGGTAGGAGACAACGTCGATCGGCTTGTCTTCGCCGCCCATCAGATAGGTGCACTCGTCGTCGAACGTATTGCGCAACAGGTGCGGCACGGAAGGCGTAGCAAAACCCATGAAATCGCCCGGCCCAACTTCCGCGCTCTTGCCGTCAATCTCAGCTATCGCGCGCCCGGAAAGAATAAAGATCCATTCTTCTTCGAGCATGTGAGCATGATACGCGAAACTATCCTTGCCCGGCGGCAAGCGCACTAAGCTCACATGCGCACGGCTCATGCCCGCCAAGCGCGAAAGCCCGGCGGCGCGGAAAAGCGAATTGGGATTGAGCTTTTGCGTGAACGGGCGGAACGCCGCTTGTTGTTCGGTGGCGCGCCACAGCGGTTTCTTGGACTCAGGCATGGGCAAATCTATCCCACAGGCTGAGCGATAATCGAAACGTTAGAACAGAACCGGCTCGTAAGGGCGCCACTCCCCCCCGAGCAGCAATTCCAGCGGCCGGAAACTCGCTTTGTAGTTCATCTTGTCGGAGCCCGAGATCCAGTAGCCGAGATAGAGATGGGCAAAGCCGGCGGCGCGGGCCTGCTGGATGTGATCGAGGATGGTGTAGATGCCGAGGCTGCGGCGGCTCTCGGCGGGATCGAAGAACGAATAGACCAGCGAGAGCCCGTCGCCGAGCACATCGACCAAAGCGGCCGCGGCGAGTTCGCCGCGATGGGGGCCAGCGCTGAAGCGATACTCGACGATATGCGTGTGGACCGCGCTCTCTTCCACCATCGCGGCGTAGTCGCTGAAGGTCATGTCGGCCATGCCGCCTTCGGCGTGGCGCGAATTGAGGTAGCGGCGGAGCAGGCGGAATTGTTCTTGGGTCGCCTCAGCCGGACGCAGCGCGCGCGTCAGGTCGGCGTTCTTGGTGATGATCTTGCGCCAGCGGCGGTTGAAATCGAATCGCTCGACCGGCACCCGGGCCGAAACGCAGGCCTCGCACGCGTCGCAGGCTGGCCGGTAGGCGATGCTCTGGGAGCGGCGGAAGCCGGCATGGGTGAGCACGTCGTGGAGATGCTCGGCGTCGAGCCCATCGAGCGCGGTGAAGACCTTCCGCTCGCGCTTGCCCGGCAGGTACGGGCAGGGCGATGTCGCGGTCAGAAAGAACCGCAGGTTCTTGGTTGGAAAAGGTTTCGTCACGCTGCGCCCATGGTCGCCCAACCTTGCACGGCGTCAAGCTTTCGCCGCCGTTCACCCTGTCATTGCGCGTCATCGCGCTTAACAAACGCTTTCGCTTGACGGTCAGTCGCGCGGACTTAGGCGAAAAAGTAATCCACAAACGCCATTTCGCACTCCGATTTGGGGAAAAGTCTGATACCGTATGCGCCTCTGCCGCGCGGACTGGGGGAACGTACGGCCCGGATCAGCAGAGAGGGAGGCGCCGATGGCGCAACCTGTGACGACTATTCTATCGAGCCAGGGCGAGCTTGCCGCCAAGGCCAGACAGTTCACGAACGACACCAACGAAGCCAATCTCTTGGTCGGCAAAGTGGTGTCGCGCGCCTTCAGCACCTTCCGCGATACAGCCTCAGACGATGTGGTGCTGCACTCGATGCGCCGCGATCTCGATCGCCTGATCGACCAGCTCCGAAGCGCCAGGCTTTAGGGCAGACGCTCAACGCGTCCGAGCGGATCGGGCAGCGGTTCGCCTTCAGCGACGAAGCTCAGCGAGACGGAATTGATGCAATAGCGCAAGCCCGTCGGGCGTGGACCGTCCGGAAAAACGTGGCCCTGGTGGCTGTCGCAACGCGCGCACCGGGTCTCGATCCGCCGCATGCCATAGGCGTTGTCCTCAATCCCGATCACGTGCTTGGGATCGATCGGCGCGGTGAAGCTCGGCCAGCCGGTGCCGCTATCGAATTTGGCGTCCCAGCGAAACAGCGGCAGCCCGCACAGTCGGCAGCAATAAGCGCCGGACTTCTTCTGGCCGAGCAGCCCGCCGCAGAACGGAGCTTCGGTGCCGTGCTGCAGCAGCACGCGCCGCTCTTCGTCATTGAGCGATGCCTCCAGCCGCACGCGCTCGTCATCGGTTGGCGGGGTGAGATCGAAGCCGAGTTGGGAAAGGGTCATGGCCGATAGGTGGGTCATGCCCTCCAATTCGTCCAGCCTTGCCCCGGTGTTACACCACCGTTTCGCGGTCGCCGTAGAGCTTGGCCAGATCGGCGACCAAGCTCTTCGCCCCGGCCCGGATTTGCTCGTCCGAGAACTTGCCGCGCAATTGTTTGGCGGCGTCCGCGAGCCCCTTGGGGGCGATGCCGAGTTTGCGCCGGTGCTTCTTGGCGATGTGCTCGACCAGCATGTCGGCCTTTTCCGCCGCAGGTCCGAGGATGGGCTTTAGCGTCTGCTCAAGCTCTCGCACCAGCGGGTCGCCCTTGCGCTTGGCTGCGCGCTTCTTGGCCGGAGCGATCGCCGCGAGCAGGGTCTTGTCGTCATGGGCGCGCACGGCCGCGAAGAGCTTCTTGAGTTCAGGTCGCGATCGCCCGCGCGATAGCGCCCGCAGGGCTTTGACTTGATCAGCGCTCAGCTTCATGGCGTCCCCGCCCGTCGCAAAATCGCCGCCGCGCCGCGCGCCAGGGCTTCCTTCGCCGGACGCCCGCCGACGCGCATCATCGCCGTCACATTGATCGGGTTGGCCGCGATGCGCTCAGTTGGGACGGAGCGGAGCACGGCTGAGTAGGGCACCTCGTCGGCCAGCAGCGCCGCGCCAAAGAACGGCGCGGCGCTGATCTCGCTGCGCGTCAGCGCGTCGGCATCGCCGGTTTCGCCGGATCGGGTGCGGTCGTTCACGCCGTTCAGGAGCACGGAGAACTCGTTCGGCTGCAAGGACCTTCCCCTGACCTCGCGCACGACGTGCTCCAGCATGTTCAATCCGGTGAGCGAATATTTCTCCGGCCGCACCGGGGCGACGATGTGGTCGGCGCAGGTAATGGCTAGCCGGGTAAGGAAGGTCGCGCACGGGTTGGAGTCGATCACCACGGCGTCCGAACGCGCGCGCAGGGCCGAAACCAAGGCGCGGAAACGGGTGAACGCTTCCGCTTTGTCGCGATCGGCTCGCGTGTCGAGCGTAAATTCGAACAGACGCTCGTCGCCGGCCACGAGTTCGAAGTTCGGTTGTTTGTCGCCCCCGCGCCTTGCGCGGTTCAGCGGCACGGAGATCGCGCCGAAGTCCGAGCGGGACAGGCTCGCGTCGCCGCGCGGGTTCAGCACATTGTAGATCGTGTGGTTGCGGTCGCGGATGCGATGGCGTTCGCCCGGCGAGAGGAAGTACTGCGTCAGATTATGCTGCGGATCGAGGTCGATGAAGCTGATCGAGCGTTTGTCCGCCAAGTGGGCGGCGGCGAAGAGGTTGGCCGCCAGCACGGTCTTGCCGACGCCGCCCTTGATGTTGAGCATGGCGATGACGCGGCCGCGTCCGGTCGCTGTGCGCGCGCGGTCGGCGATCTGCGCCAACGCTTCGGCTTGCGACCCCCGGTTCATGTCGATGGCCGAGGCGGTGTCGAGGGTGGCGCTCAGCCAGGATTCGGCGCCGATGGGCGCGGTGATTGCTACGATGATCGGGCGGCCGTTATTGAGCGCGGCGGCCACCTCCCGTTGCAGCCAGACGCTGTCATTACCGGCGGGGGAAGCGAGCACGACGACGATGCCGGCCTCGCCGATCGTTTTGATCAGCGCCGGGGTCTGCTCAGACGTGCGGAGATCGGGTCCGGAGCGGGTGACGGTCCAGCCGTGCCGCTCCAGTTCCGCGCTGACGTGCCGTGCAATGTCTTCGTCCGCAGGTTCGAAGGCGAGATACGCCGTTATTGCCATGAAGTGCGCCCCAGCCCTCGGCCGGACCCTAGTCGGCCCGATTAAGGCTTGGCAATGCCGCCCGGCTCGCCCCAAGGATGCGTGACATGGCGGACCTAGGGTAGCGCGCGCAGGCTCCGGAACTCGCCCGCCTTCAACGCATTCACGGACAGATGCCCGATCCACTCCTGATCGACCTTTTCCAACGTTTAGCCATGGCGCTAGGAATCGGCTTCCTGGTCGGCGTCGAGCGCGGCTGGAAGCACCGGGACGCGCCGGACGGCACGCGCGCGGCGGGTCTGCGCACGCACGCCGTGGTTGGCCTGACGGGCGGTGTCGCAGGCGCAATGCTGCCGATGATCGGCCAGATCGGCTTCGCCGCAGTGACCATCGCGTTCGCAGCGGCGTTCGTGACCTTCAAGGTGCGCGAGAGCCTGAAGGACAATGACCTTTCCGTCACCGGCACGATTGCAGGTCTGCTCGTCTACGTGCTCGGCGCCTACGCGATCTGGGGCGACCTTCGAATTGTCGCCGCTGCGGGCGTCGCGCTCGTCGGCTTGCTGGCCTTTAAGGAGGCGCTGCACGGCTGGCTCGATTCGGTGACGTGGAAGGAGCTGCGCTCAGCGCTACTCATCCTCGCCGCAACCGCTATTGCGCTTCCTTTGTTGCCGGATCGCACGATCGATCCATGGGACGCCATCAATCCGCGCGAGCTTTGGTTGCTGACCATCCTTGTCGCCGGAGCGTCGTTTGCGGGCTACGTGGCGGTGAGGGTTTTGGGCGGCGATGTGGGGGTGCTGGCTGGAGCGGCCGCAGGCTCTTTAGTGTCCTCAACGGTCGTCACCGCCGAACTTGGCCGCCGCGTTCGCAAGGGTGAGACGCACGCCATGGTCGCTGGCGCTGCCGCTTCGCTCGCCGCAGCGATCAGCGTCGGACGCGTGATCGTGCTGTTGGCGGTGACGGGTGCGGCGATCATCCCGGAGGCTGCGCCAGCACTCGCTGCTGCGGTCTTCGTGTTCGCCCTGGCCGCTTTCGCGTTGCGGTATTTCGATAAAGAGCAAGTGACCGCCGATGGTCCGCAAAAATTGCGCAGCCCTCTCGATCTCATTTCCGTTGGCCAGTTTGCACTTCTTTTGGGCGCCGTGATCATCATTGGGCGCATCGTTGCGGATGCTTACGGTCAAGCCGGCTTGTTGCCGTTCGCGGCGACCGCTGGCCTCGCTGATGTCGATGCGGTCACGCTCGCGGCGGGAAGTCTGGTGCGCGGCGGGCTCGACCCGGCTGTAGGGGCGCATGCAGTGATGATCGCGGTTGTGATGAATACGCTCTCTAAGGGTGTGATTGCGTTCTTTGCAGGCGGCTGGCGCTATGCGGCCCTCTATTTTGCGGCGAGCGCCGCCGCGATCGCTGCGGCTGCGGCGGTTTGGTTCTTGGTCACGCCGCTGATCGCGCCCATGTTTGCGGCGGGGCCTCGCTAGCGCCCCCTTTGTTCGGCTAGATGGTTGCGATGCGCGAGAAATGGACCCCGAGCGGCTGGCGACTAAAGCCGGCCAAACATATCCCGACGGATTACCCCGATCCGGATGCGCTGACGCGCGTCGAGCAGCAATTGCGCTCCTATCCGCCGCTGGTTTTCGCCGGTGAGGCGCGGAATCTGAAGGCGCGCCTGGCCGATGTCGCCGCCGGCAAGGCGTTCTTGTTGCAGGGTGGCGATTGCGCCGAGAGTTTCAAGGAATTCCACCCGGACAACATTCGCGACACATTCCGCACTTTGATGGCGATGAGCGTCGTGCTGACGTTCGCGGCGTCGCGGCCCGTCGTGAAGATTGGCCGACTGGCCGGTCAGTTCGGTAAGCCGCGCAGTGAGCAGATCGAGACGCAAGACGGCGTGACGCTGCCCTCCTATCGCGGCGACAATATCAACGGCATGGAGTTCACGCTCGAAGCGCGTACGCCCGATCCCGAGCGCCTGATGAAAGCCTACGCCCAATCGGCGGCGACGTTGAACCTGATCCGCGCATTCGCCAACGGCGGCTATGCCGACCTGCACAACGTGCATCGCTGGATGGTCGGTTTCGTCGCCGATAGCCCGCAGGGCAAGCGCTATCAGGAAATCGCCGATCGCATTTCCGAAGCGATCGACTTCATGGAAGCCTGCGGCATCACGCCAACAAGCGTCCCGCAAATGAAGCAGGTGGACGTCTACACCAGCCACGAAGCGCTGCTGCTTGGCTACGAAGAAGCGATGACGCGCATCGATTCCACCAGCGGCGATCATTACGACACCAGCGCGCACTTCCTTTGGATCGGCGACCGCACGCGTCAGCCCGATGGCGCTCATATCGAGTTCGCGCGCGGCATCAAGAACCCGATCGGCCTCAAGTGCGGTCCGACGCTCGATCCTGATGAACTCATCCGCTTGATCGATATTTTGAATCCGAAGGACGAACCGGGCCGTCTCACGTTGATCGCGCGGTTCGGTTCGGACAAAGTCGAAGCAGGCTTGCCCAAACTTGTGCGCAAGGTCGTTGCCGAAGGCCGCAACGTCGTGTGGTCGTGCGATCCGATGCACGGCAATACGTTGAAGACAGAGAGCGGGTACAAGACCCGGCCCTTCGACCGCATTCTCGCAGAGGTTCGCGCCTTCACGGATATCCTGCCTGCCGAAGGCGCCTATCCTGGCGGCGTGCACGTTGAGATGACGGGCCAGCAAGTCACCGAGTGCATTGGCGGCGCCTCGGCGCTGACGGAGCAAGACTTATCGAGCCGCTATCACACCCATTGCGACCCGCGTCTGAACGGCGCGCAAGCGATCGATCTGGCATTCCTGATTGCCGAGCAATTGCGCCGCGCGCGCGATAGCCGACGCTCCAAGGCCGGCTGATGAAATCGCTGCGTATCGCCGTCCAAATGGACCCGATCGAGACGATGATCGTGAACCACGATACATCGCTTGTGCTGATGGTCGAAGCGCAGGCGCGTGGTCATGAGATTTGGTGGTTTTCGCCGAACGATTTGTTCTACGAAGCCGGCATCGTCAAAGCGCGCGCACGCCGCGTGTCAGTGAGCCTGGATGAGGGCAAGCACTACGAGACGCACGAAGAGGTCATGCGTACTGTCGATGATTTCGACGTCGTGCTCGTGCGCCAGGATCCGCCCTTCGACATGGGCTACGTCACCAACACCTACCTGTTGGAGCTGACGAAGGCGCTGGTGATCAACCCGCCGAAGGGCATCCGCAACATCTCCGAGAAGATGTCGATCCTTCAGTTTCCGGAACTGACACCGAAGACCTGGGTCGGCAAGGACATCGATGCGTTGGAGATGTTCGCTAAGCGCTTCGATCAAGTCGTGTTGAAAGTGCTCTATTTGATGGGCGGCGACGGTGTGATCAAGCTGGAGTCCGGCGCGCCGGATTTTCGCGAGAAGGCCAGCGCGTTCATCGCCGCGTCTGGCCGTGAGCCTATCCTAGCGCAAGAGTTTCTGCCCGCCGTGAGCGGCGGCGATAAGCGGGTGTTCGTCATCGGCGGCAAACCGTTCGCGGCCTTGCGGCGGATGCCGAAGCAGGGCGACTTCCGCGCCAATCTTCACGTCGGCGGCGTCGCTGTTGCTGGTGAATTGGACGATGAGGATCGCGCCATCACAGCGGCGGTTGCGCCCCTGCTTGAGCGCGAAGGCATCGTCTTCGCTGGCCTCGATGTGATCGCCGGCAAGCTTATCGAAATCAACGTGACTTCCCCAACCCTGGCCCAGGAACTAAAGCGCCTCTCGGGACTCGATCTGCCTAAAGTGTTCTGGGAACACGTCGAGGCGATGATTTAGGTCGCGAGCGATAGGATCAGCACTACCGCCGCAACGTTAAGGCCGAAGCCGACGGTGAGCATCCGTTTCAAGCTCAACATTCCCGACGAGTAAGCGATCGCGTTTGGCGCTGTCGCCACTGGCAGCATGAAGGCAAAGCTCGCAGCGATCGCGACCGGGAAAGCCAGTTGCTGCAGCGGCGTTTCCGTCGCCGTCGCCACCGCGGCCACGACCGGTAGCATGGATGTCAGCGTCGCCACGTTGCTCGCGAGCTCCGACACCAGGATCGTTGTCACCACGAGCAGAGCGATCAGCCCGAACGTCGAGAGGCCGTCGAGGCCGCCGATCCAATCGCCGATCCAGGCGGCGAGCCCCGTCGCTTCCATCGCGGCCGCCAGCGCGAGACCGCCGCCGAACAGGATGGCGATGCCCCACGGGATGCGCTCGGCGGTTTTCCAGTCGATCAGCTTTTCGCCGCCGCCTCGGCCCGATGGCAGCAGAAACAGCGACAGCGCGCCAATGATCGCCACCCCTGTGTCGGTCAGGCTCGCGAGCCCGGGCAGCTTCACCAGTTCGGTGCGCGTCATCCACGCCAGCGCCACCAGCGCGAACACGATGCCAATGCGAGTTTCAGGGCGGGTGATCGGCCCCAGCGCTTTCAACGCGTCCTTCACGACGTTGCCGATCGCCTCGAAGCGCGCGTGCCCTTTGCCGAACAAGGGCCAGCAGAGCAGCAGCCACGCCACTGGCATCATCACCAGCATGATCGGCAGCGCGCGCATCATCCAATCGATGAAGGCGATTGGCTCGCCGGCGCGCTCGAAGAACGAAATGGCGATCAGATTGGTCGGCGTGCCGACTGGCGTGCCGACGCCGCCGATCGTGGCCGCATGCGCGACGCCGAGCGTCAGCGCGCCGCCGAGTGCGAGATCGGCCTTGCCGCCGCCGGTCATGGCGCGCGCTGCGCCGATGGCGATGGGGACGAGCATCAGCGTCGTCGCCGTGTTCGATATCCACATCGACAGCAGCATCGACGCGATCATGAAGCCAGCGACCAGCGCCACCGGCCGTCCGCCAGCGACCGACGCAATCGAGAGCGCAATGCGCTCGTGCAGCCGCCAGCGCTCGACGCACGCGGCCAGGATGAAGCCGCCGATGAAGAGGAATACGATCGGGTCGGCATAGGGTGCTGCCGCATCCTTCATGCTGAGCGCGCCAATCAAGGGCAGCGCGCCGAGCGGGAGCAGCGCCGTCGCCGAAATCGGAATCGCCTCAGTGACCCACCAGGTCACCATCAGCGCGGCCAGCGAGACCACGCGCCAGGCTTCGATCGAGAGCCCAGCCGGCGGCGGCACGAGTTGTAGGCCTAGCGCCAGGGCCGGGCCCAAAATCAGCCCGATCCAGCGTCCCACGCGGCCGAAACCGGTCTCGTCGGCCGCGATCTCGGTCGCGTCGCTCATGGCGCTCCCCCTGCCGATTTGACTCCGGCTTAAGCGCCTCATACCTGAGCGCCTCGCCTTTGGAAGCCCCAGCGGACTGTTGAAGAAACAGAAGCTGGTGCGCTAAGGGTGAGGTCGTTGCCCCTGTGGTGGAATTGGTAGACGCGCCGGACTCAAAATCCGGTACCGCAAGGTGTGTCGGTTCGACTCCGACCGGGGGCACCATCCTACGCTCGCGAAGCGCGCGTAGGATGTCCTCCGTAGCCTGGGCGTAGGAGGACTGGTCGCTCCACGCGCGAGCTTCGGACGGCTGACGCCGCCGCGCCCTGACTGTTTACGCAAAGCGTGCTAGCCGGACCGCGAAGCGGCGACGGAATCCAAACACACCATGACGCAAACCGAAGATCTTGTCCGCGACGACCCAGGTCGAAGCTTCATCGGCGTGCTGCAAAAGATTGACGGCGCTGCCGGCGAAGACGGCCTCACCGTGAGCGAGATCGTCGATCAACTAGACGAGCGCGCGTTCGGCTTGCTGATCCTGCTTTTCGCGTTGCCATGTCTGGTGCCGGGTTTGCCGGGCGCGCAGATCATCGCCATTCCGATTTTTCTGCTGGCGCTGCAAATCGTCGTCAACCGCACCGAGCCGTGGTTGCCGGGCTGGTTCATGCGCGCGCGCGTTAAGAAGAGCTGGATCAGCGCGATCGCCGGCTTCGCTGACAAGCGCTTGCGCTGGACTGAACAATTCGCTCGCCCGCGCTGGCGCTGGTTGGCGACAGGCTTAATGGAACGCCTCGTCGGGCTCGTCATGGCGCTGGCCGCGGTGACAATCATGCTTCCGATCACCAATACGATCCCATCGATTGCGCTCACCTTGGCCTCCATAGGGCTTGTGCAACGGGACGGGCTCTTCACCGCGCTCGGCAGCATGGTCGCTTTGGGCTGGCTGACGGTGCTGGGGGTCCTGATCACCGGGCTGATCATGGGCGCTGGCTTTGCGGTCGATCTTTTGCGGGAGCACGCGCCCTGGCTCCTCGGCTTATTCGGTGGCTGAGCCCCGGCGCGGCGGGGCGCCGCAGAACGGCCTTCAGTTTCTGCGCTAAGATAGGCCATGACCTCGCGGCTGCGCTCCCTTTGGCCATTGCTGACCGCCCTTACGTCCGGGGCGATGCTGGCCGCTGCGCACCTTTATTTTCAGCGCTTCCTCGGCCTCGCGCCGTGCCCACTTTGCCTCGACCAGCGCAACTGGCACTGGGCCGTGCTCGGCGTGTCGCTTCTGGCTTTCCTGGTGACACGCTGGAAGCCTGGGCTGTTGCGGTGGGGCGTGATGATTGTCGGCCTCGTTTTGCTCGGCAGCGCGGCGCAGGCTGCGTATCATGTCGCCGTCGAACAACATTGGGTCATCGCGCAATGCGATGTGCGCAGCGCCGCTGGTCAGAGCCTGACCTTCGATCCGAATGCCCCGCTCGAAGTGCCGCAATGCGATCAGATCGCGTGGTCGTGGCTTGGTATTTCAATGGCCGGTTACAACGCCATTATTTCTCTGTTGTTGGCGCTGGCGAGCTTCGTTGTAGCTCTGGCCCCGGAGCGTAAGCCATGAGACCGCACCCGCCTATGCCCGGACAAATCAAACGCGATCCACGCATCGCCGAGATGATCCGCGTCGATCACGCCGGCGAATTCGGGGCCGTGCAAATCTATCGCGGCCAGCGCGCCGTGTTTGATCGCATCGAGAGCAAGGCGCATGCGGCGCGTCTGATCGGCGAGATGGAGGAAGGTGAGCAGGAGCACCTGAAAACCTTCGACAAGCTGATCGCCGAACGCGGCGTGCGGCCGACTTTGATGGCGCCCGTTTGGCGTGTCGCTGGGTTTGGCCTCGGCGCGGTGACGGCGCTGATGGGTGAACAAGCCGCGCATGCCTGCACCGAAGCGGTGGAAGAGGTCATTGAGGAGCATTACGGGCGGCAAAGCGAGGAGCTACGCGGCGTCGATTCCGAACTGAAGCACGTCGTTGATCGCTTCCGGGCAGAAGAGATCGCGCACAAGGAAACCGCGATCGAGCAGGGCGCCCGCAACGCGCCCGGCTATGGCGTGCTGACTGCCGTCATCAAGATCGGCTGCCGCGCCGCGATCCGTATCTCGGAAAAAATATGAGCGCGCCGCCAAGCGTGCGCTTGGCGCGAGACGATGAAAAGGACGTCGCGTCGCGCATCCTGACGGATGCGTTTGTGGATGAGGACGGGCTGAACTACTGGCTCAAGCAAGGCGCGGCGAAGACGCGCGCGCGACGCGCTTTTTTCGACGCTGCTGTACGCGATGTGGTTCACGCCAAGCGGGAACTACACCTCGCCGAATCCGCAGGCGCGCCGCTTGGCGCCGCGATCTGGTTGGCGCCGGGCGACAAAGCATTTGATCTCCCGCCCTTGCGTGAACTGATGTTGACGCCGCTCCTCTTCGCCGTCGCCGGTGTGAAGGGCATGCGCAGAGCCACGGCGCTCGGCCGCCAACTCGCCACGTTCCATCCGAAAGTCCCGCATGCGCACTTGGTGTTCCTTGGCATCGCGCCGGAGGCGCAAGGACGCGGTGTAGGTTCGGCGATGCTGAAGCACGCGCTCGCGCCCCTCGATGCCGCTGGCACTCCCGCCTATTTGGAAACCTCCACGGAGCGCAACATTGCACTCTACGAACGCCACGGCTTCGTCATCAGCGGCGGCTTCCAACTCCCCGGCTTGCATATGCGGACCATGTTCCGAGAGCCGCGCGCTTAAGAGCCGGCCTTCTCGCCAGTGCTTTCTTCCGTTGTGTTCAACGCATCCGCCAGACGCGTCTTGGCGCTGCCGGGCTTTAACGGCTTCTGCTGGCTGGCGTGTGGCGCCCAGCCGGTGGCAGTCAGAATTTCAAAGGTCGCGCGCAAGCGGCCGTCCTCATCCGAGAAGCGTGCGCGGTATATCTCGAACGCACGTGAGAGAATGCGCCGACTCAGCGCGCGCGGATGCCGTTCCGCCAGCGCCGCTGTCTCACCCATGGCGCGCAAATCCGCGAGCAGGCGCATGGGCTCGTCATAGCGCACCATCACCACGTCTCGGTCCGCCGCCGGCAGCGCAAAGCCTGCGCGTTGCAGCAAGTGCGCCAGATCCTGCAGCGTCGCGAACGGCGACACCCGCGCGCCGGCGCCGCCGAGCAACTCCTCCTCTGCTTGCAGCAATGAGAAACGCAGTTCGTTCAGCGTGTCGCCGCCGAACAGCGAGGCTAGCAGCAGACCATCCGGCTTTAGCGCGCGTCGCAATTGGATCAACGCGCCAGGCACGTCGTTGATGGCGTGCAGCATTAGCGGCGAGACAATCAGATCGAAGGCGGCGTCTCGGAAGGGCAGACGTTCGGGATCGACGATCAGGTCGCCGCTGGCCCAATCCGTTTCGATAACTTCGCCAAGTCGCGCCGCCAGAGCGGGTCGCGTCCGGACCTCGTCGCTGAACAGTCCGCCACCGCCCAGCGCCAGGACGCGCGGAAACGGACGCGGAATCGCCTCCAGCCGGTCGGCCAAGTCAGCCGCCACACGCGCGAACAAAAATGCGCCTTCGCGAAAGCCCGCCGCCGCGCGGCGCTTGCGCTGACGGACAAGCCGTGGCTCGAATAGGCGGGGGCTCGACATGGCCGCATCTTACCGCGCGACGGGGGCGTTTCGGAAACGTGGCGTGATTTCGCGCCTGTCGGACGTCATCTGGCCGCCGCGCTCGCTATTATCCGACGCCTTCGTGGACCGCCCAGGCGTCATCGAGCCGGCGCTCTGGAATGAGCTTAAGTTCATCGCCGAGCCCGTTTGCGCCCGCTGCGGGTTTCCGCTCCCCGACGATATTGGCGCCGAAGCCGTCTGCGGCGCCTGCGCTGGGCGGAAGCCAGCCTATGACAGCGCCCGCGCCGCTCTGGCCTACGACGACCACGCTCGCCGGCTGATCCTCGATCTGAAACGCGGCGGCCGGCGCGATGGGTTGCCGGTCTTTGCCCGTTGGATCAGCGCTGCCGCCGGCGAAACCGTCGCCCGCTCCGATTTCCTTGCGCCCGCACCCATGCACTGGACGCGTCTCGCCGTCCGCAGCTTCAACCAGGCCGCTTGGCTCACCCAGGCGCTGGCCCGCGCCCACGGCAAGCCGTGGAAACCCGGCGCGCTCACCCGGATCAAGCGCCGGAAGAGCCAAGCCGGACTTACCGCTTCGGAACGGCGGCGCAATGTTGGCGGGGCGATCAAGGCGTCGAGACGCTTCGCCGGCAAAACCATCGTGGTGGTGGACGACGTTTTCACCACCGGGGCGACTCTCGAAGCCTGCGCCCGTGCATTGCGTAAAGCTGGGGCTGCAGAAGTGCATGCAGTGACCCTGGCGCGCGTCGTGCGTCCGACTGATATTTCTATCTGACCCCAACGTGAGTCGGACATGGCGCCCGTAACTGTCTACACCCGCGCTTTCTGCCCCTATTGCACGCGCGCGATCGCGCTGCTGCAGAGGAAGGGCGCACCTGTGACCGAGATTGACGCCACGGCGTGCCCAGAGAAACGTCAGGAAATGGTGCAGCGCTCGGGGCGTTGGACGTTTCCGCAGATTTTCGTGGGCGACGTGCATGTCGGCGGTTGCGACGATCTGCATGCGCTGGAGCAAAGAGGTGGGCTCGACCCGCTGCTAATGGGGACGTGATGCGGAAGCTGCGGGTAGCGGCGGTACAATTGCGCTCGGGTATTTCGCCCGCGGCGAACCGCGCGCACGCCATGCCGTTTCTGCGCGAAGCCGCCGCCGCCGGCGCTCGGCTGATCGCCACACCCGAATGCACGATGATGCTCGATCGCGACAAGGAACGCATGCTTGCGACTTTGTCGTCGGCGCAGATCGAGCAGGAGATCAAGGCGTGGGGTTCCGCTGCACAGGAACTGGGCGTTTGGCTGCTGCTGGGTTCCGGTTCAGTGCCGGCGCCCAGCGGCAAGGTGTTCAACCGCTCTTTCCTGTTTTCGCCAGACGGCAAGATCGCGGCGCAGTACGACAAGATCAATCTATTTGACGTGAAGCTCAGCGGCACGGAGCAATATCGCGAGAGCGACACGTTCGAAGGCGGCGCTAAAGCGGTGCTCACTGAGGGCCCGATGGGCGCAAAGCTCGGCCTGACGATCTGCTATGACGTGCGCTTTGCGCCGCTCTACGGCGCGCTTGCACGCGCGGGCGCGGAGATAATCGCGGTGCCTGCGGCGTTCACGGTGCCGACTGGGCAAGCGCATTGGGAAACGTTGCTGCGCGCGCGCGCGATCGAAACGCATTGCTTCGTCGTAGCGCCGGCGCAGGGCGGGCGGCACGAGGATGGCCGCGCGACCTGGGGCCATTCGGTGATCATCGATCCTTGGGGCAAGGTGTTGGCCAAGCTCGATCACGATGAGCCGGGTTACATCGTCGCCGATTGCGACCTCGATCAAGTCGCCGAAGCGCGCGCGAAAATTCCGGCGTGGGCGGGCGGAAACGCGTTCGACGCGCCATGATCCGCTACGATTTGCGCTGCGATAATGGCGACGAATTCGAAGCTTGGTTCGGCTCGATCGCCGATTACGACAAGCAAGCGGAAGCGGGCTTAGTCGAGTGCCCGTATTGCGGCTCCAATCATATTGTGAAAGCGCCGATGGCGCCGGCCGTGCGCACCAGCCGCAAGGTCGAAGCGCGCAAGGAACGCGCCGTCGCCATGGCCATGGCCGCGAAAGTGCGCGAGCATATCAGGGACAATTTCGACTATGTCGGCGACAAGTTCGCCGACGAAGCGCGCAAAATGCACGCGGGCGATACTGAAGAGCGCGCGATCTGGGGTGAAGCGACGCCGGAGGAAGCAAAGGCGCTGGAAGAAGATGGCGTGCCGGCGGCGTCGCTGCCGCCTGAGCTTGCGCCGGTCGTGCCGAAGAAGCTGAACTAAGCCGGCTTCTGCGTGGCGATCATGTAATTCACATCGATATCGTGCGACAGCGCCCAACCTGCGCCAAGCGGCTGGTATGTAACGCCAATCGGTTCGAACCACTTCAGCCCCGGCGCGCCGCTGCGGATTTCATTCGGCGTCACCAGCTTGTCGTAATCATGCGCGCCTTCCGGCGCCCATTTCAGGATGCGCTCTGCGCCGACGATGGCGAGAGCGCGCGCCTTCGGCGTGCGGTTGATGGTGGAGAGCACAAGCAATCCGCCTGGCGCAACCAAAGCGGTCGCCGCTTCGAGAAACGCCTTCACATCTGAAACGTGCTCGATGATCTCGAGCGCCGTCACGAGTTGGAATTGTTCGCCACGGGCCGCCAGGGCTTCGGCGGTCGTGCATTCAAACCGAATGTCTAGCCCGGCCTGATCCGCATATGTCCGCGCCGCGCCGATTGCTTCTTCTGAGGCGTCGATTGCCGTCAGGTCCGCGCCCATCCGCGCCAGCGGCGCCGAGACCAGGCCGCCGCCGCAACCGAGATCGAGCGTGCGTACGCCCTTGAGTGCAAAGCGGCCGCGCCCGCCCAGGTGCGTCTGCGCGAGTTCACGCACGTATTGGAGACGCACTGGGTTCAGCCGGTGGAGAGCGCCGAACGGCCCGGACGGATTCCACCATTCAGCGGCGAGGGCGCTGAATTTGGCGATCTCGGCGGGGTCGAGCGTGCTGGCCATGTGTGTCAGATCGGCCTGGAAACGAGGCCGGTCAAGCGCCTATCGCGCCGCAGCAAAGCGTGTGCTAACCGCTCTCTATTGCTTCGGAAAACGGCTCAACTGTCCCCATGTCGCGTTTGGTGATGAAGTTCGGTGGCACGTCCGTAGGCGACGTGGACCGCATCGCCCGCGTCGCCCGCATTGTCGCGACTGAAATGAAGCCGGGGCGTGGCGTAGCCGTAGTGGTCTCGGCCATGTCGGGGGAGACGGATCGCTTGGTCGGCCTGGCGCGCGGCGCGGCCGGCGAGGGCGGTAATGGCGCGGTGTTGTCCGGCGCCGATTTCAACGACGAGTATGACGTCGTCGTCTCGGCTGGCGAGCAAGTGACGACCGGTCTTCTGGCGCTCGCGCTGCGCCGCATCGGCGTGCCGGCGCGCTCCTGGCAGAATTGGCAAATCCCGTTCAAGACCGACGCGGCGCATTCGAAAGCCCGCGTCGCCGATTTCCCGACGGATGAGATTGGCGCGTCGATTGACGTCGGTTTCGTCGCCGTCGTGCCTGGCTTTCAAGGCGTCACCGACGAGAACCGCATCACAACGCTTGGCCGCGGCGGTTCCGATACGTCCGCCGTCGCGCTTGCCGCGGCACTCAAGGCGGAACGTTGCGATATCTACACCGATGTGGACGGCGTCTACACCACCGACCCGCGCATCGTCTCCAAGGCCCGCCGCCTCGAGAAAATTTCCTACGAAGAAATGCTCGAGATGGCGTCACTCGGCGCCAAGGTGCTGCAGACGCGGTCGGTCGAGCTGGCGTTCGCCAAGCGCGTGCCGGTCCGTGTGCTTTCTAGTTTTGTGGAGCCGGGCGCGCCCAATCCCGGCACTCTCGTTTGTCCCGAGGATCAGATCGTGGAAAAGCAAGTCGTTTCCGGCGTCGCGTATTCGCGCGATGAGGCCAAGATCACGCTGCTCGGCGTCAATGACGATGTCGGCAGCGCCGCGGAGATTTTCGGCCGCCTCGCCGATGGCGCCGTCAATGTCGATATGATTGTCCAGACCGAGGCGCGCCAAGCGCACAAGCGTAACATCGTTTTCACATGCCCCGATCGTGAAGCGCCGCGCGCTGCTGAAATCATCGAAGCGGCGCGGGATAAGATCGGCGTGGAAGAAATCCATATTCGCCGCGATGTGGCCAAAGTCTCGGTTATTGGCATCGGCATGCGCAGCCAAGTCGGCGTTGCGCGCACGATGTTTGCAGCGCTTGCCCAGAAGGGCATCAGCATCGAGGCGATCGCCACATCCGAGATCAAAATCTCGGTTCTGATCGATGCGGCCTACACCGAGCTTGCGGTGCGGGCGCTGCACACGGCCTATGGTTTGGACGCCGCCTGACGGCGATGAGGAGGTGCGCGGCAGAGAATGGTCGTTCCGTCCAACATCGGCGGCTCACGCGTGCTCCTGCGCAAGTTGCGGGAAATCATGGGCACAGGCGACGTGGCGCAAGATCGCCTCGATCGGCTCGTCGCCATGGTCGCCTCGACCATGGTCGCAGACGTGTGCTCGATCTATCTGACGCGCGGCGTCTTTCATGAACTGTTCGCGACACAGGGCCTGAAGGCCGAAGCCGTGCACCGCACGCGGCTAAAAGTTGGCGAAGGCCTTGTCGGCCTGGTCGCCGAGACGGCGCAGCCGCTCAATATCGCTGACGCGCAACACCACGAGCGTTTCGCGTTTCGTCCTGAAACCGGCGAAGAGCCGTTCAACGCTTTCCTCGGCGTGCCGATCAACCGCTCCGAGCGTGTGTTCGGCGTGTTGGTCGTGCAAAACCGCGTTCAGCGTGTGTACGGCGAAGAAGAAGTCGAGGCGTTGCAAACCATCGCCATGGTGCTGGCCGAGATGGTGGCGTCTGGCGCATTCGGCGACCTGTCGGGGTTAGCCGACGTTGAAGCGCGCGCTAGCCGCCCAGAAGCGTTGCAGGGCCGCGCCTTCTCCGACGGCATCGCGATTGGCACCGTGGTGCTGCACGAACCGCACGCGCCGCTCGGACGCGTCATCGCCGACGATCCGGCCAAGGAAGCAACGCGCCTCGACGACGCGCTCGCACAAGTGCGTGGCGCGCTCGCCGACATGCTGGAAGGCGATCCCGGCCGCATCTCCGGCGTGTCGCGCGATGTGCTCGAAACTTTCATCATGCTGGCTGCCGATCCAAGCTGGGAAGCGAAGTTGAAGAATGGCGTGCGCGCCGGTTTGTCCGCTGACGCCGCCGTCGAGCGCGTGCGCGGCGAGCACCGCGCCAAATTCAACACCACGCGCGATCCCTATCTGCGCGAGCGCTTTCATGATCTTGAAGATCTGGACAACCGTCTGCTGCGTGCGCTCGCCGGCGTCGACGCCTCCGCGCGGCCTATGCCCGAAGACGCGATCCTGATCGCCCGCGAGCTGGGGCCTGCGGAATTGCTGGATTATGGCGCCGATCGCCTGAAAGGCGTGGCGTTGGAGGAGGGTGCGAACACCGCCCACGCCGCTATCGTCGCGCGCGCCCTTGGCATTCCCATGGTCGGTTCGCTTGCGGGCTTGTTGTCCCGCGTGGAAGACGGAGACCCCATCGTCCTCGATGGCGAGCGTGGCGAAGTGCGGCTTCGCCCGGCGCCTGAAGTCATCACAGCCTACCAGCAACGCCTAAACCTGCGCTCAGTCCGCGCCGCCGAATTCGCGCGGCTGAAGAACATTCCGCCGGTCACGCAAGACGGCGAGCGCATGACCTTGTTGCTCAACGCCGGTCTCGCGCTCGACGTGCATCATCTCGACGACGCGGGCGCCGAAGGCATCGGTCTTTTCCGCACCGAGTTTCAGTTCATGGTCTCGGAGACGCTGCCGCGGCTTGAGAGCCAAACTCTGCTCTATCGAGATGTCCTCGAAGCTGCGGGCTCACGCCCGGTCACGTTCCGCACCCTCGATCTCGGCGGCGATAAAGTGCTGCCGTATGTGAAAGCCGAGCGCGAAGAGAACCCGGCGCTAGGCTGGCGTGCAGTACGCATCGGTTTGGATCGTCCGGCGCTGCTCCGCTATCAGCTGCGCGCGCTAATCGGGGCCGCCACTGGCAAGCGTCTGCGCGTGATGTTTCCGTTGGTTACCACCGTCAGCGAGTTCGACGCTGCGCGCGCGTTGGTCGACCGCGAACTGGAGTGGCGGCGCGCGCGGGGCGGCAAACCGCCGTCGCAAGTGGAGGTCGGCGTTATGGTCGAGGCGCCGGCGCTCGCCTGGAGCATTCCGGACCTGAAGGGCCGCGCCGACTTTATCTCCATCGGCACGAACGACCTGATGCAGTATTTCTTCGCCGCCGATCGCGGTAACGCGCGGGTGTCTGAGCGTTACGACATCTTGAGCCCGCCGGCTCTGCGCTTCCTGAAACGCATACGCGATGACGCCGATGCAGCAGGCTTGCAGGTCTCTATTTGCGGCGAAGCGGCGGGGCGGCCGTTGGAGGCGATTGCGTTTACGGCGCTCGGTTTCCGCAGGCTTTCCATGCCGGCGTCCGGTATTGGCCCAGTAAAACAGCTCATTCTGTCGCTCGACGCGCGCGAGGCGGCGACGGCGCTGACGCGCATGATGCGTTCCGACATGCCAACGATCCGCCCCGAACTCACAGAATTTGCCAAGAGTCGCGGCTACGCACTGTAATGCGGCGACGCCGCGCGTTGAGATGCGCGCGATTCGCGTTTACCTATTTGCGATGGCGCAAAATTTGCCTTTGTAAACGTATGGTCTCCTAGGAGGGACCGGCGCACCGATGCTTCAACCCGTACCCACCGAGCCGCAAGGCGAACCGGATCAGACGGATATGCGCGCACAGCGCACGATCCCGGCTGCGCCGCCGCCGTCGCTCGATCCGGCTTGGCGGGCAGGGCGCAAGCTCAGCGAAGCGCGCCGCCAGCGCGGCTGGAGCCTGGAAGAGGTCGCCGACCGCATCCGCATCCGTCGCGAATTCCTGGCTGCGCTCGAGGAGATGAACGTCAAGCTGCTGCCTGGCAAAGCGTATGCCCTGGCGTTCTTGCGCTCTTACGCCCGCGAGTTGGGCATCGATGAACACGCCATTGTCGATCAGTTTCAGGACGAGTCCGCGCTGACGCGCGAGGACGCCGTCAAGCAGCTCCGCAACCCGACTTCCAAGCCTCGCCGCGAACGGCCCTGGATGTGGGCGGCGGGTCTCGTGGTCGTCGCCGGCCTCTTTGTGGGTTGGCGCGCCTGGGACGTGAACCGCAACCCGGAGCCCGAAGTCGCGACTGCGGTAGCCCCTTCTGGCGTATCGGTCGCGCAGGGCGCAAGCCAGCCTGTTACAGCCCGCCGGATCGTCGAGGTCCGGGCAATTACGGAAGCTTGGTTGGAGGCCCGTGGGCCGGACGGCACCGTGTTCCTGTCGCGGACCCTGCAGGCGGGTGATGTCTATCGGCCAGACGCCAGTCCGGGCTGGACCCTGCACGCGCGCGACGGCGGCGCGTTCGAACTCTTCGTGGACGGGACGCCAGCGGGGCCGCTTGGGACCCTTGGCATGCCGGTGCTCGGTCGGTCGATCGACGAGATCCAGCCTATGACTCAGGCGCAACTCTCCGCCCAGCGGAGCTAGGGCAAGCCGCGCGGGGCTGTTAGCCTCGGCTTCGGCACGCTATCTCAGGCCTGAAAGGAATGCGCTCCATGGACGGCGCTCACGGCGACCTGCACCACATCCGGCCCTGGCGCCGGATCGAGCGGCGTCGCTCCCGTAAAATCCGGGTCGGCAAGGTCGAGGTCGGCGGCGATGCGCCGATCACCGTCCAGTCGATGACGAACACGCTGACGTCCGACGCTGCAGCGACCATCGATCAGATCCGGCGGCTTGAGGAAGCGGGCGCAGATATCGTTCGCGTCTCGTGTCCCGATGAAGACTCCACCGCCGCGTTTGCGAAGATCGCCCGCGAAGTGAAAGTCCCACTCGTCGCCGACATCCACTTCCACTATCGCCGCGCCATCGAAGCCGCCGCCGCGGGCGCTGCCTGTCTGCGTATCAATCCCGGCAATATCGGCAACGCGTCACGCGTCAAAGATGTGGTGCAAGCGGCGAAGGATCACGGTTGCTCGATCCGGATTGGCGTGAACGCCGGATCGCTGGAACAGCATCTGTTGGAAAAATACGGCGAGCCTTGCCCTGAAGCGATGGTGGAGAGCGCGCTTGGGCACATCGCTTTGCTCGAAGAGCACGACTTCCGCGAATACAAAGTCAGCGTCAAAGCCTCCGATCCGTTCCTCACAGCCGCTGCCTATCACGCACTGGCCGAAGCGACGGACGCGCCGCTGCATCTGGGCGTCACCGAAGCGGGCGCACTACGCACCGGAACGGTGAAATCATCGATCGCGATGGGCTCGCTTCTGTGGGCCGGCATTGGCGATACGATTCGCGTGTCGCTGGCCGCCGATCCCGTCGAAGAGATCAAGGTTGGCAATGATCTGCTCAAATCGCTTGGTCTGCGTCATCGCGGCGTCAGCATCATCGCTTGCCCGTCTTGCGCACGTCAGGGCTTCAACGTGATTGCGACCGTGGACGCTTTGGAACAACGCTTGGCCCACATCCCCGAGCCGATCACGCTCTCGATCATTGGCTGCGTTGTGAACGGCCCGGGCGAAGCGCTGATGACCGATCTGGGCTTTACCGGCGGCGGCAAGGGCGCCGGCATGGTCTATGTCGCTGGCAAGGCGGACCATAAGGTCGACAATGGCGACATGATCGACCATATCGTGGGTCTCGTGGAAGAGCGGGCGCGGACGCTGCGCGAAGCCAAAAAGGACTGAGCGATGCTGCAGCGGCATCTGCAAGAGACATACGAATATCTATTCGACGCCGCGCACGCTGCGTTGAAAGGCGGCGGCTCGTTCGCGCCGTTCGGCGCCGGCATCCGCAAGACCGGCGAACAAATTCACACCAACGTCGATCTGCCGATCGATACCTCCGTGCCAGCCGATCACATTTCGGGGCTCATCGCGTACTTCCGTCTCGACGATAAAGACAACGGTCTGATTGCCGCTGGTTTGGTTTTCGACGGTCGCGCCGGCAGCGACGGCGCCGCGGCTTTGTGCTTCCACATGGAAGTGGCCAACGGCCAAGCGGTTGAGGTGATCGTGCCGTATGCGCGGCGCGAAGGCGCTGGCGAGATCGCATTCGACAATCCGCAGATCACGCCGGTGGTGTCCGAGATCTTCGTCGACGTTCAATAGATGATTGAGTTTGCACGTCTGGAGCGCCGCTTAAGGCAGGCGGTCGATCGCTTTGAGCGCGTCGAAGCGCGCCTGGGCGCGGCGACTGACGGCGCGGAAATCGTCAAGCTTGGCCAAGAGCATGCGGAGTTAAAGCCGCTGGTCGATGCGATCAGCGCCGTCAACGCTGCGCGCGCCGAAATCGCCAATCTTGAAGGCATCGCCAAGGATGGCGACGCCGAAATGGCGGAACTGGTCGCGGAAGAGCTAAGCGCCGCTAAGGCAAAGCTCCTCGAACTCGAACAATCAGCGCTGTTGCTGCTCGCGCCGAAGGACAAGGACGAAAGCGCCAGCGCCATTCTCGAAGTGCGCGCCGGCACTGGCGGCGAAGAGGCGGCGCTGTTCGCTGCTGACCTTTTCCGCATGTATCAGAAATACTCCTCAGCGCGGCGCTGGAAGTTCGAGATCGAGAGCGTCTCGGAGACTGGCATTGGCGGTTTGAAGGAAGCTGTCGCCAGCATCACCGGCGCCGGCGTGTTCGGTCGCTTGCGTTTTGAAAGCGGCGTTCACCGTGTGCAGCGCGTCCCCGAAACCGAAGCAGGTGGCCGCATCCACACCTCCGCCGCCACCGTCGCCGTGCTGCCGCAGCCGGAGGGTGACGTCGATATCGTCGTCGATGACAAGGACATTCGCATCGACACCATGCGCGCCTCGGGCGCTGGCGGCCAACACGTGAACAAGACAGACTCCGCCGTGCGCATCACGCACATGCCGTCGGGCATCGTCGTAATCGCGCAAGAAAAGTCCCAACACCAGAACCGCGCCAATGCGATGAAGGTGCTGAAGGCCAAACTTTACGACGCTGAACGCGAGCGCCAAGCGGCCGAACGCGCCGCTGAACGCAAAGGCCAGATCGGATCGGGCGACCGCAGCGAGCGCATCCGCACTTACAATTTTCCGCAAGGTCGCGTCACCGACCATCGCATCAATCTAACCCTCTACAATTTAGCCGAGCTGATCGAAGGCGCGCTCGATCCGGTGCTCGATGCCCTCGCCGCGGAAGATCAGGCGCGCAAGCTTGCGGCCTTGGAGGAAGATGCATGAGCGAGACCTTGGTCTCGCTCTGGACCAATGTCCGCCGCCGTCTGGAAAGCGCCGGTGTGGACACGCCAGTGTTCGAAGCGCGCTTGTTGCTGGAAGCCGGCGCTGGCGTCTCACGGCTCGACATCGTCACCGATCCGCGCCGTCCGATGAGCGATGCGCAAGTGGAAGCCGTTGATGCGCTGGTTCAACGGCGCGAAGCCCGCGAGCCAATGAGCCATATCATTGGCCGCCGCCACTTCTGGACGCTTGATCTCGCTGTCAGCCCTGACGTGCTGACGCCGCGGCCGGAGACCGAACTGTTGGTCGAGTTCGCTTTGAAAACGTTGGCGCCGGATCAGCCAGCGCGCGTGCTTGATCTCGGCGTCGGCTCCGGCGCCATTCTGCTCGCTGTCTTGAACGAGCGGCCCAAAGCAACGGGCGTCGGTGTTGATCGGAGTGCGGCGGCGCTCGCGATTGCAGCCGCTAACGCCGAGGCGCTGAAACTCTCTGATCGCATCGAACTCGTTGAGGGTGATTGGGCGAATGGCGTGACCGAGACGTTTGATCTCGTGCTCTCCAATCCACCCTACGTTGCGTCAAATGACATACCTGCACTTGCGCCCGAGGTTGCGCGCTACGAGCCGAAGCTTGCGCTTGATGGCGGCGCCGACGGCTTGGACGCCTATCGCGCAATCACAGCAAGCCTCGCCCGCCTGTTGAAGCCAGGCGGGGTTTTCGCGTTTGAAGTGGGGCAGGGGCAGGCGGACGCTGTGGCGGCGCTGGCGGCGGCTCAGGGTTTATTCACCACGCCAGCCCTGCGCGATCTGGCCGGCATCCCGCGTGTGGTCTCCGGTCGGCGTGCGGCATGATTGCGGCGGCTGAAATTTGTCTTGGAGCCGGAGCAAGGACGCACTACCTTAATTACAGGAATCGATGGCCAGACGGGTTCAGGGGCTGAACCGGCTGCGGATCCTAAAAGGCAGGCGCGCTCCCACGCCGCCCCAGCTTCCTCAGCACGAGGTCAGGTAACGAATACAGCGACAGACGCTGGCAAGGCCCAAGGCTTAACGCTCGGGCGATTGGCTTTTGAACAAGAAGCGCAAGATAGCGTGCGGCGAACGCAACGCTGAACTCAACGGACAAAAGATGCACGGTGGACATTCGATGAAGCGTCAGCGGGGCCGCAACCGGAGACCCGGTGGTGGCGGCGGTGGTGGTGGCGGCGTTGGCGGAGGCCATCAGCACAACAACAACAACCCCAACCGCACGCTCGAAAGCAACGGCCCGGACACAAAAGTCCGCGGGCCCGCCGCCGTGATCTACGAGCGCTATTTGCAGCTGGCACGGGACGCAGCCAGCTCCGGCGATCGTGTTCTCAGTGAGAACTATCTCCAGCACGCCGATCACTATTTCCGCCTCGTCCGCTCGATGCAGCCGGCCCAGCCGGTGCAGCAACAGCAGCACGATCGCTACAACGACGAAGATCGCGGCGGCGACGATGAGGGCTCGCAGCAGGAGATGGATCGCGGCGAAGGCGGCGACGTTTCCGCTGAGCGCGAAGATCAGCCAGACGCGGAATTCCCACAGAGCCAACAGCAACCGAACGGTGACCGCGATCCCAATCGTCGCCGTGGCCGTCGCAGCCGGTTCCGTCCAGGCGAAGGTGAAGGCGAAGGCGCAGAGGCCCGCGAAGGCGGCGAAGAACCGCGTGAACCGCGTGAACCACGCCCACCGCGTGAAGGCGAGCAACAGCAGCGCGCTGAACGCCGTCCGCGCCCCGAAGGCGAAGAGCGTCGTGAACGCGCGCCGCGTGAGCAGCGCAGCGAGACTGAAGGCCGCGAAGGCTTCTCCGACGGGCCGAAACCCGCCTTCCTGCGCACGACTGAGTAGGCGTTAGCGCTTCGACGTCGGCGGACGTGGCGGCGCAGCTAAGCGCTTCTCCAGATATTCGCGCGCGTGGCGCTCGACGTCCGCGAGGTGATCGTCGCCCGGGTCGCGGCCACGGAAGAAGTGGTCAGCGCCGTCGATGGGCGCGCCGTCAACCTTGATGTTCTTTTGCGTGCGGATGCGGCTGATGACGCGTTCCATATCTTGCGCCGTCGTGACGCTATCGCGTGTGCCGTAAATGATGACGCCCGATGCCGGGCACGGTGCGAGGAACGACAGATCGTAATGGTTCGCCGGCGGGGCCACCGCGATGAATCCGTCGATCTCCGGCCGGCGCATCAGCAACTGCAAGCCAATCCAGGCGCCGAACGAATACCCGCCGACCCAGCACTGCTCGGCGTTTGGGTTCATGCTTTGGAGATAATCGAGCGCGGAGGCGGCGTCGGAAAGTTCGCCCATGCCGTTATCGAATATGCCTTGGCTGCGTCCGATGCCGCGGAAGTTGAACCGTAGAACGCCGAAGCCCTTCGACACGAACAGCTTATAAAGCTGCACCGTGACCCGGTCCTGCATCGAGCCGCCCGCGCGTGGGTGGCCGTGGAGGATGAGAGCGATCGGCGCGCCTTCTTTCGGAGGTTCCTGGTAGCGGCCCTCAACGCGCCCAGCGGCGCCCGGGAAAATCACTTCTGGCATTCAATGAGACCCCAGCCAGCGGTGTGGGAACATCCGCAGGCAATTCTTGACCAAAACACTCAGGTATCTTAGCTCTGCACCAAGACAGGCCCTCAACCGTATGGGCCTAAAACCCCCGAAGGGGGCGCCTTCTAGCACGAGAATTTGGGGGCGTGCGAGGGCGCGGGAAGGGACGGCGATGCGTTTAACGTCGAAGGGCCGCTATGCGGTAATGGCCATGGCCGATTTGGCGCTGCACGGCGGCGGCGAACGCGCCGTGCCGCTCCAGGATATCGCCCGCCGTCAGGAGATTTCGCTCTCCTACCTCGAACAGCTGTTTGCACGCATGCGCCGGGCCGGCTTGGTGTCGGGTGTCCGCGGCCCTGGCGGCGGCTACCGCCTCGCGCGCGCCGCCGATGTGGTCACGGTCGCTGAGATCATCGCGGCGGTGGACGAGCCGATCAAAGCCACACGCTGCGAGGAAAATTCGCCCACCAGCTGCATCGGCCGCAGCGGCCGCTGCATCGCGCACGGCCTCTGGCAGGAGATGGGCGACCGCATTCACGGCTTCCTCGCCTCCGTCTCGCTCGCTGACGTGCTGGAACGCCGCTTCGACGGCGACGCGCGCGTTGCTGCGGAATAGAACGACATGACCAAGACGCCGATCTATTGCGACTACAACGCCGGCGCGCCGATCCGTGCGGAAGCGGCGGTCGCGATGTCACGCGCCATGGCGAGCGCGGGCAATCCCTCTTCGGTGCACGGTTTTGGCCGGCGCGCGCGCGCGCTGATCGAAGATGCGCGCGAAAAGATTGGCGCAGGCGTCGGCGCCGCGGCGGAGAACGTGGTGTTCACGTCCGGCGCAACAGAAGCGCTTCAGATCGCCATGACGAACGCAGGCGCTGCTTCGCTCATCCTTTCAGCGGTCGAACATGACGCCGCGTTTGAACACGCGACGCGGGCGCTGAAGACGGAGCGCATTGCGCCTGTCGATGCCTTTGGCATCATCGATCTCGATGCGCTGGCGGTACTGCTCGCCGCCGCGCCGAAGCCCGCGCTCGTGGCGCTGCAACTGGCGAATAACGAAACCGGCGTGATCGAACCTATCGCGAAGGCCGCCGCGCTGTGCCGGGAACACGGCGTGCTTCTTCTGGTGGACGCTGCACAAGCGTTCGGCCGCATCCCTGTCGATATCGCCGATCTCGACGCGACCTACCTCGTCGTCTCCAGCCATAAGCTCGGCGGTCCCACTGGCGTCGGCGCTCTAATCCTCTCACCCGGCGCGCCGTTTGTGACGACACGCTTTGGCGGCGGACAGGAACGCGGGCGTCGCCCTGGCACCGAGAACGCCGCAGCGATCGTCGGCTTTGGCGTTGCCGTCGAATGGGCGCTGCGCGATCTCAGTGCTGAGGCGACGCGTGTTGCGGCGCTTCGCGATCGTTTCGAGGCAGGTCTGCCGCGCGACGCGGTCACCTTCGGCGCAGACGCGCCACGCTTGCCGAATACTTCGAATTTCGCGCTTCCTGGCCTGAGCGCCGAGACCGCCGTCATCGCCATGGATCTCGAAGGCGTGGCGATCAGCTCTGGCGCGGCCTGTTCGTCCGGCAAAGTGAAGTCGAGCCGCGTGCTCGCCGCGATGGGTGTCGCGCCGGATTTGGCCAAGGCGGCGCTGCGTGTCAGCTTCGGCCATGAGTCCAAGGAAAGCGACGTCGATGAGGCGCTCGCCGCGTTGAACAAAATCGCGGCGCGCCGCGCGCAAGGGGCGGCGGCATGAGCGCGGTGAAGGATACGATCGATCGCGACACCGTCGCCGCTGCGCGCGCGCTCGAGTCGGAAAAATACAAACACGGCTTCATCACCGATCTCGAACAGGAGCTGGCGCCGCCAGGCCTAAACGAAGATATCGTGCGCTACATCTCGGCCAAGAAGAACGAGCCGGACTGGATGCTGGCGTGGCGCCTGGAGGCGTTCCAGCGCTGGCAAACGATGGAAGAACCGACCTGGGCGCTCGTCCAGTATCCGCCGATCGACTACCAAGCCGCTCGTTACTTCGCGGCGCCCAAGAGCGGGGCCAACTATAAAAGCATAGACGACGTCGATCCGGAAATTCTGGAGACGTACAAAAAGCTCGGCATCCCGCTGCGCGAAGCAGAGGTGCTGCTGGGCGTCGAAGGCGCGCCGCGCGTGGCGGTCGACGCCGTGTTCGATAGCGTCTCGGTGGTGACGACCTTCAAAGCTGAGTTGGCGAAAGCGGGCGTGATTTTTTGCCCGATCAGCGAGGCGGTGCATGAGCATCCAGAGCTGGTGAAGAAATATCTGGGCTCGGTGGTGCCGACGTCGGACAATTTTTTCGCGACGCTGAACAGCGCTGTCTTCTCTGATGGCTCGTTCGTCTATGTGCCGCCGGGCGTGCGTTGCCCGATGGAGCTTTCGACCTATTTCCGCATGAACGCCCAGGGCACCGGCCAGTTCGAGCGCACGCTGATCATTGTCGATAAGGGCGCCTACGTTTCGTATCTCGAAGGCTGCACCGCGCCGATGCGCGACGAAAACCAGCTGCATGCCGCTGTGGTCGAACTCGTCGCGCTCGACGACGCCGAGATCAAATACTCGACCGTGCAAAACTGGTGGCCGGGCGACGCCGAGGGCAAAGGCGGCATCTACAACTTCGTCACCAAACGCGGTGATTGCCGAGGCGCGCGCTCGAAGATCAGCTGGACGCAAGTGGAGACCGGGTCGGCCATCACCTGGAAATATCCAAGCTGCATCCTGCGCGGCGACGAGAGCTCGGGCGAATTTTACTCAATCGCCGTCACCAACGGTCGCCAACAGGCCGACACCGGCACCAAGATGATCCATCTGGGCAAAAACACCCGCTCACGCATCATCTCGAAGGGCATCTCCGCTGGCAATTCCTCCAACGCCTATCGCGGCCTCGTTTCGGCGCACGCGAAGGCGACCGGCGCCCGCAACTTCACCCAGTGCGACTCACTGTTGATCGGCGACAAGTGCGCCGCGCATACCGTGCCTTATGTTGAGACGCGCACACCAGACGCGCAGTTCGAACACGAAGCGACGACGACGCGCCTGTCCGACGATCAGCTTTTCTATCTCCGCTCGCGCGGCATTCCCGAAGAGCAGGCTGTGGCGCTGCTCGTGAACGGCTTCGTGCGCGAAGTGCTACAGAAGTTGCCTATGGAGTTTGCCGTGGAGGCGCAGAAGCTCTTGGAAGTCAGCCTCGAAGGAAGTGTCGGATGACGACGACGAAGCCTTCAGACACCGAATACTGGTTCGCGCGCCGCTATCCGATCGGCAGCATCAGCCGCTCCATGGCGCCGGTCCACTGGAAAGGCTGGCTGGTCGTCGCCGGTTTCGTGACTTGCTTGATGCTCGGCGGCGTCGCGTTTGCCTGGTTCGGCGCGCACGATCGCATGGCGATGGGCATCGCGCTCTTTACGCTGGCGGCGTTCATCGGCGGGCTTTGGTTCATTAGCGTCACCCGCGTGCGCGGCGATCCTATTCGCACGGTTGCGGATTATAAGAGGGACAAGCCCAGTGTTTGACGTTCGCGATCTGCATGTCGCCGTCGGTGGCGCCGAGATCATCAAGGGTCTCACGCTCGCCGTGCCGGCGGGCGAGACGCACGCCATCATGGGCCCGAACGGGTCGGGCAAATCGACGCTCGCCTACGCGCTCTCCGGTCGCGATGGCTACGCCGTGAGCCAAGGCTCGGCGACGCTTGATGGCGAAGATTTGCTCGCGCTCGAACCGGAGGAGCGCGCGGCGCGCGGGCTTTTTCTCTCGTTCCAGTATCCCGTTGAAATACCCGGTCTCTCCGCGATCGCGTTTCTCAAGGCGTCTCTCAACGCGCAGCGTCAGTCGCGCGGGCAAGAGCCGATGCCGGCGCCTGAGTTGCTCAAGTTGATGCGGGAGAAAGCGGCAGCGCTCAAAATCGATCCGGAGATGCTGAAGCGGCCACTCAATGTCGGCTTCTCCGGCGGCGAGAAAAAGCGCTTCGAGGCGCTGCAAATGGCGGTGCTGCAGCCACGTTTTGCCATTCTGGACGAGACCGACTCCGGTTTGGATATCGATGCGCTCAAGATTGTCGCTGAAAACGTCAACGCGCTGCGTGCGCCGGATCGCGCCATGCTGGTAATCACGCACTACCAGCGCCTGCTCGACTACATCAAACCGGACAAGGTCCACATCCTCGTCGCAGGCCGCATCGTTGCGAGCGGCGGCCCCGAACTCGCTCTGGAGCTAGAGCGGGCTGGCTATGATAAATATCTGAGGGCGGCGTGAACCAATTGGTCAACCTCCCGACACGGCGCGTTGAAGCCTGGAAGTATTCAGACTTGCGCGCAGCCGTTGGCGATAGCGTGCCGTTCGCGCTCCGGCGTGATCGCTCGGCGCCTGAGGTTGGGCTCGCGTCGCAACGCGCAGGCATTATCGGTGCTCTGGCGGCGCAGGCCGGCGAGGTTGAACGCCTCTCCGTTGCCGAAGGCGAGGCTGTTGTGCGCGTCGATCGGCCGAGCGGCGACGGCAGTCTCACGCCGCGGCTTCTCGACGTTGATGTTGCAGCCGGCGGATCTCTGACGCGCGTTGTCGTACAGCAGGCATGTGACGCGGTCGTCCTCGATGCGGCGCACGTGACCCTCGGCGCCGGAGCGACGTTCCGCCAATTCGTACTGAGCGAAGGCGGGAAGTTGGCGCGTGTCGAAACCCATGTGAACATAGAAGGCGCGGGCGCGCACGTTGAGTTGAACGGCGTCTATCTCGCTGGCGCGGGCAAGCACTCAGATCTGACGTCCGTCATTACGCACAAGGCGCCTGGCGCCACGACGCGGCAGCTGATCAAGGGCGCAGCTGCCAAGGGCGGGCGCGGCGTCTTTCAAGGCAAGATACTGGTCGAGCGTGCGGCACAGCAGACGGATGCGCGGCAGTATCACCATGGCATGTTGCTCCAAGCCGGCGCCGAGGTGTTCGCGAAGCCCGAACTGATGATCCACGCTGATGACGTGCAGTGCGCACATGGCAACACCGCGGGCGGACTCGACGAGTCTGCGAAGTTCTACCTCCGCTCGCGCGGCGTGCCTGAGAAGCAAGCGCGCGCCATGCTGATTGAGGCGTTCCTGCTGGCGGCTTTGTTTGAGGGCTTGCCGGCCGAGATTGACACTGAGCTTCGCAATCGCATCGGCGCCTGGCTTGAGGCGTCCATATGAATGCGCCGCTGATCAAGCGCCCCTTCGATGTTGCGCGCGTTCGCGAGGATTTCCCGATCCTAGCGCGCCGTGTGAACGATCGTCCGCTCGTCTATCTCGATAACGCCGCGAGTGCGCAAAAGCCCGAGGCCGTGATCGAAGCGATGGCGGCGGCGATGCGCGGTTCTTACGCTAACGTCCATCGCGGTTTGCACACCTTGGCCAACGAGACGACGACGGCCTTTGAGGCGGCGCGTGATGCGGTGGCGCGTTTCATCAACGCACCGACGCCGGAGACGATCGTTTTCACCAAGGGCGGCACGCAGGCGATCAACATTGTCGCTGCTGGTCTCGCAATCCAGCCCGGCGACGAGATCGTGGTCTCCGTGATGGAGCATCACTCGAACATCGTGCCGTGGCATTTCCTGCGCGAGCACAAGGGCGCGGTGCTGAAATGGCTCGATATCGACGATGATGGCCGCATTGATCTGGACGCGCTCGACGCGCTGATCGGGCCGCGCACCAAGATGGTGGCGCTGACGCATATGTCGAACGTGCTGGGTGTGGAGACGCCGGCGGCGGACATTGTACGCATCGCACACGCCAAGGGCGTGCCGGTGATGCTGGATGGCTGCCAGGCGGCTGTGCATCGGCGTGTCGATGTGCAGGCGCTGGACGTAGATTTCTACGCGTTCACCGGCCACAAACTCTACGGGCCCACCGGCATCGGCGCACTCTATGGCAAGCCGGAGCGGCTGGCGGCGCTGGCGCCGTTCGAGGGCGGCGGCGAGATGATCGACATCGTTGAGCGCGAGCGCGTGCTCTACAACGATCCGCCCCATCGTTTTGAAGCGGGCACGCCGCCGATCATCGAAGCGATCGGATTGAAGGCCGCCATCGACTGGTACGAGTCGCAAGATCGTGCAGCGATCGATGCGCACGAAGGTGCGCTACGCGATCGCGCCATGGATGCGCTGCGCGCTTTGAACTGGATCAAGCTACACGGCCAAGCAGCGGACAAAGGCGCGATCGTCGCGTTCTCCGCAGAGGGCGCGCACCCACACGATCTCGCGCAAATTCTGGACAAGCAGGGCGTCGCCATCCGCGCTGGGCACCATTGCACGCAACCTCTGATGCAGCGGCTGGGCGTCACTGCGACGGCGCGCGCTAGCTTTGCCGGCTACAACACAATGGAAGAAGTCGATGTGTTTATCGAAGCGCTGCACAAAGCGCGGAAATTGTTGAGCTGAACGATGGACGGCGTCACCCCCGCGCAAACGGCGATCCCAAAAGCCGACCTGGACCGCATCACCGATGATCTGGTGGCGCAGTTCAAAACTGTGTTCGATCCCGAAATCCCCGTTGATGTTTATGAATTGGGCCTCATCTACAAGGTCGATATCAACGACGAAGGCTTCGTCGATATCGAGATGACCTTGACGGCGCCTGGCTGTCCCGTTGCGGGCGAAATGCCTGGCTGGGTGGAAGACGCGGCGCGCAAGGTGAAGGGCGTCACCGGCGCTAAAGTGAACCTGGTCTTCGAACCACCTTGGACGCCGGCGCGCATGAGCGACGAAGCCAAGCTCGAATTGAACATGTTGTAGATCATGAGCCGCAGACCCAGACCCAAGATCGTGACGCTGACCGAGACAGCGGCTGACCGCGTAAAGGCGATCATCGCCGCGGGGCAAAAACCCTACCTGCGCGTTGGCGTCGTCAATGGCGGCTGCGCCGGCATGGAGTATTTGCTCGAATACGCCGATGCGCCGGATGCGCTCGATGAATTGGTCGAAGATCAAGGCGTGCAGATTCTGGTGAAGGCCGACGCGATCCTGTTTCTTCTGGGCTCGACCATCGACTACGAGACGACGCGCCTGGCCTCGCGCTTTGTCTTCCGCAACCCAAACCAAACCGACGCGTGCGGTTGCGGCGAAAGCGTCACCATCGAGCCTGCAAAGATCGACGGCTGAGCCGTGGCGGCGAGCGGTTTCCCCGATTTTGTTCGAGAACTGTTCGCTGGTGTTGGCGAGGTGCAGATCAAGCGCATGTTTGGTGGCGCCGGCGGCTATGCCGATGGTGTCATGTTTCTGCTGATCGCAGACGATGTAATTTATCTGAAGGCTAATGACGCGCTGAAAGCCGAACTCGGCGCCGAAGGGTCGGGCCCGTTCGTGTGGACGCCGGAGAACGGGCCGCGCGCGGGTGAGCAGGTAGAGATGGGCTATTGGCGTTTGCCGGAGAGCGCGCTCGATGATCCGGAGGAAGCCACAGCCTGGGGGCGCAAGGCGTTGGCGGTGGCGAAGGCGGCCAAAGTGTCGTTGAAGAAGCCGAAGCGCTAAATATCGGGCATCCCGTCTTTGTCGAGATCGCGGGCGCGTGTGGCCCAATCGGCGTCGGGGTCTTCGCGGCTGAAGCCGAACCAGCTCGCCAGTGGCGTCTCGCGCCACTCCGTCCAGCCGCCAATGCCAATCAAAATTAACGTCGAGGGGATCAGCGCGGCTGCCAGCATCACAAGCATGAAGTAGCCAGGCGCGGCCTTGATCTCGGCCCACGTCCCGCCTTCCAGCCAGATGCGGATGACCTCCGCCAGCCAAGCCAGCTCTTGCATAAGCGCAGTCTAGCAGAGCGCGGTTAAGCGCCTTTGAAGCTGGCCGGACGCTTTTGGAAGAAAGCTTGCACGCCTTCACCGAAATCTTGCGTGCGGCCGGCCTCGCGCTGGGTTTCGCGCTCGTCCTTCAATTGCTCGTGCCAATCGGCGTCGAGCGAGCGCCACACCATTTGCCGGATCATGCCAAGCGTCCGGGTCGGGCCGTTAGCGAGCTCTGTGGCGATCGCCATTGCTGTCGGCATCAGTTCGGTGTCGGGGACGCAGCGATTGATTAGGCCCCATTCGAGCGCCTTTGCCGCCGGGAGTTTCTCACCGAGCAACATCATTTCCATCGCCCGCGCGCGCGTCGTCATGCGCGGCAAATGGTAGGTGGCGCTGCCGTCCGGCACGAGGCCGATGCGGCGAAAGGCTTGCAGGAAGTAGGCGCTCTCGGCGGCAACGATGATGTCGCCGAGCAACGCGAACGAGCAGCCGATGCCGGCGGCGGGGCCGTTCACCGCCGTGATGAGCGGGATCGGCAGGTCGCGCAATTTGGTGACGAACGGATTGTAGTGTTTCTCGAGACGCACGCCGATGTCGAGTTTGCCGTCCGCGCCTGTTGGCGCATCCCCGCCGGCGAGATTGGCGCCAGATGAGAAACCTCGGCCCTCGCCGGTGAGCAAAACCGCGCGCGCCTCCCGCGTGGCGCGATCCAGGAAGCCATCGACCTCTTCGATCATGTCCGGTGCGATGGCGTTAAGCGTCGCCGGATCGGAAAGGGTGATGACGGCGACGCCGCCGACCTGTTCGTACTTTGCCTTCGCCATCGTTCACTCCCGGATTTATCGGGAGCTTAACAGAGGCCGGACGCTCTAGGATACATTGCCGAAGCGGCAGCTACGCGACGTAAAGCACCGGCGTTGCGTCGGTGGTGACCTGATTGCGGCCGTTGCGCTTGGACGAATAGAGGCATGCGTCGGCGCGCTCGATAAGGCCGGCCGGCGTGTCGCCAGGCTGAAGGCGCGCAATGCCCATCGAAACCGTGACTTGGCCGAGATCTTCGTTGGTCGAGCGTCTGCGCAGGCGCTTGGTCTGAATGGCGGCGCGTAGCGCTTCGGCGGTTTGCGCGGCGGCCCGCATGCTGACGCGCGGCATGATCATGGCGAACTCTTCGCCGCCGTAGCGGGCGATGAGGAAATCCGGCCGCGCATGCGCCTGCATGGCGCTGGCCAGGAAGCGCAGGATCTGGTCGCCGGTGTGGTGGCCCCAAGTGTCGTTGAAGCGCTTGAAATGGTCGATGTCGCAGAGCACGAGGCAGAGCTCGGTGTTCTGAGCGCGCGCTTCTTCGAGGCGCATGCGCAGTGTTTCGTCGAACATGCGCCGGTTGGAGAGGCCGGTGAGGCTGTCGGTGAGCGATTCCACGCGCACCGATTCCAAGCTTGCGCGCAGCGTTTCGATCTCGCGTGTGGAGCGCTGCAGCTGTTCGTTCAAATGTTGATTATGATTGGCCATGTCGAGCGTCGCCGCGGCAAGGCTCGAGACGACTTGGCGGATTTGATCGGGCGCCAAGCTGCGGTTCAGGTCGGTGGCGGCGGTTTCGAGGGTGCGGCCGTAGTCGCCGCTCTTTTCTTCGGCTTGTTTCAGGAACGAGACGACTTGGCCGAGGTCGCGGGCGATTTTCTCGCCCGCCAGAACGATCTGAGCGGAGGCCCCGAGGCCGGTGAAGAATCGCTCGTAAACTTCCGTATTGAACTCAGCTGTGAAGCCTTCGCCAGTGGCGATGCGGCCATCGATGGCGTCGCGGAGCGGTGCGTTGCGGCCCAAGCGGTAGGCCAGCCAAACCTCATAGTTCGCACTGGTCGGCGGGACCGCATGCAGGCGCATGAGGTCCAGCGTTTCTTGGCCCACGGCTTCGCCGCCGGGGCCTTGGAGGAGTGCGTCTTGGTCGCTCACGCGTGGTTGATCCGCGAATCTGAAATCACTGACAGCAGGACGCTAGCGGCCAGGAAGTGAGCGAGAGGTAAACTCGGGCGTTAATCCGGGTAGTAATTAGTAATTGCCCTTACGTGGGGGGCAGGGTTTAGGCTCTCTGCAAAGGCCCAGGAGGCGACCCAATGAATAAGCCAGTCGAACCAGCCATTGAGGCTGCCAAGGCGCAAATGCAGGCGGCGTTAGAGGCCCAGAAGCGCGTGAACACGCGGCGCGGTCCGCCGAGCGCAGCGCAGCGCAAGGATCGGCTCACGCGCTGCATCACGCTGCTGCTGAACCACAAGGACGAGTTGGTCGACGCGATCCAAGCCGATTTCGGCACGCGCTCGCGCGACATGACGCTGCTGACGGACATCGCCGCCGCGATCGGACCGCTGAAGCAGGCGCGCGCGGAGCTGGACGGCTGGATGAAGCCGCGCAAACGGAAAGTGACGCCGGCAGCGCTGGGGCTCTTCGGCGCCAAGGCGGAAGTGCGTTACCAGCCGAAGGGCGTGATCGGCGTGATGACGCCGTGGAATTTTCCGGTGCAGCTGGCCATGGACGCCGTCGCCGGCGCGTTCGCCGCGGGCAATTCAGTGATGCTGAAGCCGAGCGAGTTCACACCGGCGACCTCGGCTTTGCTGGCGCAATTGTTTGATCTCTATTTTGACGAAGAAGAGATCGCGGTGATCCTCGGCGGCGCGGATGTCGGCGCTGCGTTCTCCGGTCTGCCGTTTGATCATTTGATCTTCACCGGCGCGACGTCGGTTGGCCGTCACGTGATGCGCGCCGCGGCGGAAAATTTGGTGCCGGTGACGCTTGAGCTTGGCGGCAAATCGCCGGTCGTGCTGGGCGCGAGCGCCGATCTGGCCAAGACGGCAGCGCGGATCATGCAAGGCAAAACGATGAACGCGGGCCAAATCTGCCTGGCGCCCGATTACGTGCTGGCGCCGAGCGCGAGCGTTCCGGGTTTCGTGAGCGAAGCGAAAGCTGCGGTCGCTAAGATGTATCCGGCGATCAAGGACAATGGCGACTACACCGCCATGATCAATCAGCGCCACTATGATCGTGTACGCGGACTGATCGCCGATGCACGCTCGAAGGGCGCCGAGATCGTCGAGATCAATCCCGCCAACGAGGATTTTTCGCAGCAAGAACACCGCAAAATCCCGCCCACGCTGATCGTCGGCGCGACCGACGAGATGAGCGTGATGCAGGAGGAAATCTTCGGACCGGTACTGCCGATCCGAACCTATGCGTCGCTCGATAGCGCGATCGCCGAGATCAATGCGCGGCCGCGGCCGCTCGCGCTCTATTATTTTGGTGAGGACGAGGCCGAGAGCGAGGCGCTGCTGGCGCGCACGCATTCGGGTGGCGTCACTATCAATGACGTGATCTTCCATTTCTCGATGGACGATCTGCCGTTCGGCGGCGTCGGCCCCTCAGGCATGGGCGCCTATCATGGCCATCGCGGCTTCATCGAGTTCAGCCACGAGAAGGCAATCTACCGCCAGATGAAGGGCGAACTGCTCGCCATGCTACGCCCGCCCTACGGCGATACCTTCCGCAAGCAGGTCGCCGGCAGACTGAAACCGTAACGCACGCGCCTACTTCCGCTTCAGGAACGCCGGCATGTTGTCGCCGAAGCCCGGCGCGTCGTTATCGTGTGGGGCGAGCGTGCCGGGGCGCTTTTCGGCGCCGCTGTTGCGGTCGCCACGGTCGGAGCGTTCCGAGCGCGCGCGTTGACGCGGCGCAGGCTTGGCCTCTTCGGTGCGTGGCGCGTCGCTTGGCGCGGCTTCAGTTTGCTTGACCGGTTCGGTTGACGCTTCCGGGCGTTCGCTGTCGCGTTTCACGAAGCGCTGCTTCTTTTCGCTGATGCGCTTGGAATGTTCTTTCTTCAGCTCTTCGGCGCGGCGGCCGCGGCCGCCTGTGTCGCGCGGATCGCCGATGGCGGCTTCCGGCACGCCTTCGATGACGGCGCGCTCGATCGGCTTGCCGGTGAGCTTTTCGATGGCGTCGAGGCTTTTCTTGTCTTGCGGGGCGACGAGCGTGAACGACGCGCCTTGCTTGCCGGCGCGGCCGGTGCGGCCGATGCGGTGAACGTAATCGTCCGGACTGCGCGGCGGCTCGTAATTGAAGACGTGGCTCACGTCCGGCACGTCGAGGCCGCGCGCGGCGACGTCGGAGGCGATCAGGAACGTGAGTTCGCCGGAGCGGAAGCGGTCGAGCGTCTTGGTGCGCACCGATTGATCGAGATCGCCATGGATGGGCGCTGCGTTAAAGCCGTGACGCTTCAGCGAGAGCGCGACCACATCGACGTCGGTCTTGCGGTTGCAGAAGATGATGCCGTTGCGGACATTGACGCTCGTCATCGCCGCACGCAGCGCGGCGCGCCGGGTGCGCGGATCGCCGCCGGGCAGCATGATGACGCGCTGTTCGATGGTGGTGGCGGTGGTGGCGGGCCGTGTCGCTTCGATACGTTTGGGGCTCGACAGGAATTGTTCGGTGAGGCGCGTGATCTCCGGCGGCATGGTGGCGGAGAAGAAGAGCGTCTGGCGCGTGAACGGCGTCAGTTTGAAGATGCGCTCGATGTCGGGGATGAAGCCCATGTCGAGCATGCGGTCGGCTTCGTCGACGACCATCACTTGCACGCCGTTAAGCAGGAGCTTGCCGCGCTCGAAGTGATCGAGCAGGCGGCCTGGCGTTGCAATCAGCACGTCGACGCCACGCGCCAGCAGCGCGTCTTGATCGCCGAACGATACGCCACCGATCAGGAGCGCTTTCGTTAGCTTTTGGTATTTGCCGTATTTGTCGAAGCCTTCGGCGACTTGCGCGGCGAGTTCGCGTGTCGGCTCTAGGATGAGCGTGCGCGGCATGCGGGCGCGGGCGCGGCCGGCGGCGAGGATGTCGATCATTGGCAGCGTGAACGCTGCGGTCTTGCCGGTGCCGGTTTGAGCGATCCCGAGAATGTCTCGGCCCTTCAGCACTTCGGGGATGGCCTGCGCCTGGATCGGGGTCGGCGTGTTGTAACCGCCTTCCTTCACCGCGCGCAGCGTCGCTTCGGAGAGGCCGAGATCATCGAACGTGATCTGCGGCTGGGCAGTTTCTGCGCCTTCGGGCGCGGTATCTTCAGAGGTCATTTATTCTCACTTGGGACCGCCGCCGGCGCGGGTTTGCGGGGCGAGGGTCGCTGGGTTGGCGCTTCGCCGACATCATCTCCGGACGAGATGGGGGCTAAACGAGGGGCGAGCACGCCCTCTCGGCGCGCACAACGGACAGCCGGCATGTGAGCGAATTTGGGTGGAAAGTCAATGATTGACGTGATGACGAGGCGCGATCATCGACGTAGTTCCGGCAGGCTTATAACGAAAACATAGAGGGTGGTGATGATCCTACGGTCATTCTTTCTCTTCATTCTCGGGACGGTGCTGTTGGCCGCGTGCGCGGCCCGAGCTGACGCCGATCAAGTCATTGAGCCCGTTGTGATACCCGGAGTTATCGATGGCCATCATCGCGGGTGCGACCTGTCATTTCATCTGGCGCGCGGGTTAACCGGCAACAATTTCGACAGCGCTATTGGGGCAACGCTATCTATTTACGCGACCGGCGAATATCGCTGGGTGGGTGCCCTTAAGATGGGTTTTCAGCCGCGCCCTGGAGTTGTTCTACCGCCGTCGCGCGCATTCCTTGTGGTTGGCGACAGAACCAACGAATCTGAAGTGACCGAATTCGAACCATCGGAAAGTCGCGGATACATGCGCATTAATTTTGCAGGAGACGAGGTCACGGCCGCAGCGTTCGATGCGTTGGCCAACACCGGCAACGCTACGATTAGAGTCCAAATGCCTAACAGCGAGCCCTCCGACTGGTCGTAAAATTTGGAAGGCCGTGAAGATGTTACGGCCGCTCGGACTCGTTGCTTGACCCAAATTGAGGGGCTCCAAGGCTTAGATTAAACGTCCACATCCTCAACGAACTTCGCGTTCGCTTGGATGTAGTTGAACCTGAGCTCGGCCTTCTTCCCCATCAGCGTTTCGATCAGGATTTCGAAATCCGGCGCGCCGGTGTCGTCGAGCACCACGCGCGCGAGCGTGCGGGTGGCGGGGTTCATGGTGGTGTCTTTCAAATCGGCGGGCATCATTTCGCCGAGGCCTTTGAAGCGCGAGATATCGACTTTGCGGCCTTTGAACTCGCCGTTGAGCAGCGCCTCTTTATGCGCGTCGTCGCGGGCGTAGATGCTCTCCTTGCCGGCGGTGACGCGGTAGAGCGGCGGCATTGCGAGATAGAGCCGGCCTGCGCGGATCAGCGCGGGCATTTGCTTGTGAAAGAACGTGATCAGCAATGACGCAATGTGGGCGCCGTCGACGTCGGCGTCGGTCATGATGATGACGCGCTCGTAGCGCAGATCGTCGACCTTGAACTTCGCGCCCATCTGCACGCCGAGTGCGAGCGCGAGATCGGCCAGTTCCTGGTTGCCGCTCATCTTCTCGGCGCCAGCGCTGGCGACGTTCAGGATTTTGCCCCGCAACGGCAGGATGGCTTGCGTCTCGCGGTTGCGCGCTTGCTTGGCCGAGCCGCCGGCGCTGTCGCCTTCGACCAGGAAGAGTTCGGTGTCTTTCTCGCCCGCGCGCGAGCAATCGGCGAGCTTGCCGGGCAGGCGCAATTTGCGCGTAGCACTTTGGCGCGAGACTTCCTTCTCTTTGCGGCGGCGGACGCGGTCTTCGGCTTGCGTGATGGCCCATTCGAGCAAGCGGTTGGCGTCAGCCGTGTTGGCGCCGAGCCAGTGATCGAACGGATCGCGCACCGCTTGTTCGACGATCTTCGCCGCTTCGGTTGAAACCAGCCGGCCTTTGGTTTGGCCCTCGAACTGCGGATCGCGAATGAAAACGGAGACGAGCGCTGCGCCCGTATTCATCACGTCTTCCTGCGTGATCAGCGTCGCCTTCTTGTTGTTGCGAAGTTCGGCGTAGGCTTTCAGGCCCTTCGAGATCGCCGCGCGGAAGCCGGCTTCGTGGAAGCCGCCGTCCGGCGTGTAGACGGTGTTGCAATAAGAGCGGAGGAAGCCGTCGGCTTCGCCGAAGCCATCGCTCACCCACGTCAGCGCCCACTCGACGCGGCCGTGTGGGCCATCCTTCTCGGTGCGCCCAGTGAAGGGCTCGTTGACGACGCTGCGTTTGGACTTGGTGAGTTCGGTGAGGAAGTCGCCGAGGCCGTTCGGGAAATGCAGGATGGCTTCGGCGGGCGTGTCGTCCGTGATCAGCGACGGCGCGACTTTCCAACGGATTTGCGTGCCGCGTTGCAGATAAGCTTTCGAGCGCGCCATCTGGAAGAGACGCGCCGGTTTGAACGCCGCACCCTTGCCGAAGATTTCGGCGTCCGGATGGAAGCGCACGGTGGTGCCGCGGCGATTGTGGGCGGGGCCAACTTCCACGAGTTTCGATGTCGGCACGCCGCGTGAAAAGGTCTGGCGATAGAGTTTGCGGTCGCGCGCGACTTCGACTTCGACCTTGTCCGACAGCGCATTGACGACGGAAACGCCGACGCCGTGCAGGCCGCCGCTTGTGTGATAAACCTTGCCGGAAAACTTTCCGCCCGCGTGCAGCACCGTCATGATGATTTCAAGCGCGGACTTCTTCGGAAACTTGGGGTGCGGATCGACGGGCATGCCGCGGCCGTTATCGGTCACACGCAACGTGCCGTCGGCTTCAAGTTCCACTTCGATGCGATCGGCAAAGCCGGCCACCGCTTCGTCCATCGAGTTGTCGAGCACTTCGGCGAAGAGGTGATGAAGCGCGCGCTCATCGACGCCGCCAATATACATACCCGGCCGCTTGCGCACCGGCTCCAGGCCTTCGAGGACTTCGATATCCTTGGCTGTGTAGCCGCCGGCCGCCGCGGGTGGCGCTTCGCTCTCGCCGAACAGGTTGCCGTCCCAGAGGGAATTATCGCCGTCTTTGGGCATCGAAGATTTCTTCTGCGCTTGCGCCATGACGTTCCCTTAAGACGCTTCGCGTTGCCAGAGCAACGACCCGACGCTGGGGAACACTGCACTGATGAGTGGTATCAAGGGAGTAAACGCACCTCGGCGACGAATTAAGTGGCTTTGGGGTCACCACATTTCATTGCGTGCGGGAAATGGCAGCGATCGGCGAAACATCGCCCACTTCTCGCCGTTCCTACCCCTCAACGAGCGCTGGGGCCGCTCGAGAACGAGGAGAATTTGTACATGAAAAAGTTCGCAATGATGGCCGCTGTCGCGGTTGCAGCGCTGGTTGCAGTTCCCGCAGCCGCGCACGCCGATTGGTACGCGGGCGCTGCCTACACCAATTTCGACGCTGACGGCGCCGACATCGGCGCAGCGACCGGCCGGCTTGGTTATCGCTTCCATCCGAACTTCGCCGTTGAAGGCGAAGGCTCGGTTGGCATCGACGATGAAGACGGCGTCGAACTCAACCACAATGCCGGCCTCTATGCCGTTGGCATCGTGCCGGTGACGTCGAACTTGGATCTGCATGGCCGCGTTGGCTATCAGCACACCGAAGTCGACACGGCATTTGGCGATGTGAGCGACGATGGCGTGGGTTACGGCGTCGGCGCGACCTATCGCTTCACGCCGAACGTCGGCATCCGCGCTGACTGGACCCGCATGGAAGGCGACGACGAAGCCGAAGCGGATGCGATCTCCGTTGGCGCTGCGTTCAACTTCTAACCAAACGCGCTATCGCAGAATGCGAAGCGGGCCGGGGAGTGATCCCCGGCCCGCAGCGCTTTACGCGGCGTGCGGTGACTACGCCTTGTAGTACATGTCGAACTCCACCGGGTGGGGGTGGGTTTCGAAGCGGTCGAGTTCTTCTTTCTTGAGCTCGATATAAGCGTCGATCAGATCGTCGCTCATGACGCCACCCTTCAGCAGGAAGTCGCGATCCGCGTCGAGCGAAGTCAGCGCTTGGCGCAGGCTCGAGCAGACGGTCGGCACGTCCTTCAGTTCTTCCGGCGGCAGATCATAGAGATTCTTGTCCAGCGGATCGCCGGGATGAATCTTGTTCTGGATGCCGTCGAGACCAGCCATCAGCAGCGCAACGTAGGTCAGGTACATATTGCCGGCCGGATCGGGGAAGCGAACTTCCACGCGCTTGGCTTTCGCGCCGGTGCCGTGCGGAATGCGGCACGAGGCCGATCGATTGCGCGCCGAGTAGGCGAGCAACACCGGAGCTTCGTAACCAGGCACGAGACGCTTGTAGGAGTTCGTCGTCGAATTCGAGAACGCGTTGATCGCGCGCGCGTGCTTGATGACGCCGCCAATGTAGTAGAGGCAATTTTCGCTGAGATCGGCGTAGCGATCGCCGGCGAAGGTGTTGTTTGAACCCTTCCAGATCGACATGTGCACGTGCATGCCCGAGCCGTTGTCTTTGTAATAAGGCTTCGGCATGAAGGTCGCGGACTTGCCGTACGATGCAGCCACTTGGTGGATGATGTACTTATACAAGTTCATGTTGTCGGCCATCGTCGTCAGCGTGTTGAACTTGAGGCCAAGTTCGTGCTGCGCCGGCGCGACTTCATGGTGATGCTTCTCGGGGTTCATGCCGAGCTGGCCCATGATCTCCAGCATCTCACCGCGCATGTCTTGCAGTGAATCGATCGGCGGCACCGGGAAGTAGCCGCCCTTCGGGCCGGGACGGTGGCCGAGATTGCCGCCTTCGTAGGCTTTGTTGGTGTTGAACGGCAGCTCGGTGGAGTCGAACGAGTAGCCGGTGTTGTTCGGGTCGGTGGACCAGCGCACGTCGTCGAACACGAAGAACTCAGCTTCGGGGCCGAAGTACGCGACATCGCCGGCGCCTGACGACTTCACATACGCTTCCGCTTTCTTCGCGATCGAACGCGGGCAGCGCGAATAGGGCTGCAGCGTGCCGGGCTCTAGAATGTCGCAGAACATGGCCAGCGTGGTTTGCTGGTAGAACGGATCGATGTGCGCGCCTTTCGGGTCGGGGCGCATGACCATGTCGCTCTCGTTGATCGCTTTCCAACCGGCGATGGACGAGCCGTCGAACATCGTCCCTTCGGTGAAGATGTCCTTGTCGATCATCGACACGTCGAAAGTGACGTGTTGCATCTTGCCGCGAAGATCGTTGAACCGAAGGTCAACGAACTGGACTTCCTTGTCCTTGATCAGTTTCAGAATTTCTTCTGACATCGGAAACTCCCCCGAGTTTTTTGTTACGTGCAAGCGAGCGCCCTAGCGGCTCGGTCCGCCTGGGCGCTCTAGAATCACTACCGGCAGTGATCAGACTGCCGCCGCGCCGGTTTCGCCAGTGCGGATACGCACCACGTTGGCGACGTCGAGCACGAAAATCTTGCCGTCGCCGATTTTGCCGGTCTTGGCCGCTTTCTGGATCGCCTCGATCACGGCATCCACCTGATCGTCGGCGACGACCACTTCGACCTTCAGCTTCGGAAGGAAATCCACGACGTATTCGGCGCCGCGATAGAGCTCCGTGTGGCCCTTCTGGCGGCCGAAGCCCTTGGCCTCAACCACTGTCATCCCCTGCAGACCGATTTCCTGCAGAGCTTCTTTCACGTCATCCAGCTTGAATGGCTTGATGATGGCTTCGATTTTTTTCATCGGAGCACCCCTTTCTTTAACGCGCCTGTTGGGGCGGGTTTGGACGGGTGGGCGCGAGTCTGGAAGCTAAGGACAGGGGGGACGCTGTGAGTGTCGCGCGGGCGCCCGGTTCCTAGGCGCCAGGCGCCTAATCAAACGGCTGGCGCGGGCCGGGACCGGCTCTAAGCTCAAGTCATGCCCCGCTTGTTTCTAATCCGACACGCCGAACCCGCTGCCGGCTGGGGCGGCGCACACGCCGATCCGGGGTTGACCGAATCGGGTCACGCGCAAGCCCAGGCCGCCGCTCAGTCACTGGCTCAGTACGGGCCTCTGGCCGTGCTGACGTCGCCGATGGCGCGGTGCCGAGAGACCGCATCGCCGTACGCGGCGTTGCGCGGTGTCGATCCGGTGATTGAGCCGCGTGTCAGCGAGGTGGTCGCGCCCACTGGCGTGACGGATCGGCCGGCTTGGCTACGAAACAATTTTCCTTGGGACGCGGGGCTCGCCCGTCGGCAGTGGCGCGATGTCGATGCGGAACTTCAATCCTGGCGCGGAGAGGCCGTGCGCGCTGTGAGCGCCATAGCGCGCGACAGCGCCGTGTTCAGTCACTTCATTGCGATCAATGCGATTGTGAGCGCGGCGCTTGGCAGCGATAAGACCATCGTGTTTCGCCCCGGCCACGCCTCGATCACCGAACTGGACGTCTCGCCGCGCGGCTTAAGCGTCGTGATGCTCGGGGCCGAGATGCAATCGGCGGACGTGCGATGAGCGGCGAAATCATCACCGTCGAGCAGATGCGCGCCATCGATGCAGCGAGCGCCGCAGCCGGCGTGCCGACGCGCACGCTGATGGAAAATGCTGGGCGCGCTGTTGCCGAAGCGATTGTCGCGCGCTTCTCGCCGCGGCCGACAGCCGTGCTGTGTGGGCCAGGAAACAATGGCGGCGACGGCTGGGTGGCGGCGCGGCATTTGAAGGCCATGGGCTGGCCAGTTTGGGTCGAGACGCTCGCGCCACGCGAACACTTGCGTGGCGATGCAGCCGATGCGGCGGCGGCTTGGGAGGGTGACGTCCATCCGATTGGCGCAGACGCACCGATGGTGGAGCTGTTCGTCGATGCGCTCTTCGGCGCGGGCCTGTCGAAGCCGCTCGATGGCGAAGCAGCGCGTTTAGCGGCGTTTTCCGCGCAAAACGCGGCGCGTGTGGTGGCGGTTGACGTGCCGAGCGGCCTGGTCGGAGACACTGGGCAGCCGATCGGCGACGCATGCTTCCAAGCCGCGCTTACCGTAACCTTCGTGCGCAAGAAGCCCGCACACGTGCTGATGCCGGGGCGCGCGTATTGCGGCGAAGTCGTCGTCGCCGATATCGGCGCGCCGGAAGCGGTGGTCGCCGCGCAAGGCATCACACTGTGGGAGAACGCACCGAGTCTGTGGGCTCTGCCGTGGCCGGTTGAAGACGCGCACAAGCATGAGCGTGGACATGTGATAGTCGCGAGCGGTGGCCGCGCTCGCACTGGCGCCGCGCGTTTGTCGGCGCGCGCCGCGTTGCGCGCTGGCGCCGGGTTGGTGACGGTGCTTAGCCCGGATGATGCGATCGCGGAGAACGCCGCGCAACTGACAGCCATCATGCTGCGCGAAGCGAACGACGAAGCGGCGTTCGCGGAAGCAGCGCGGACGGCGCAAGCGCTATTGATCGGCCCAGCTTTCGGCACAAGCGATGCGCACTACAAGAGCTTACTCGCTGCCATCGAAGTCGAGCCACGTTGTCCGCTGGTGCTCGATGCCGACGCAATCACCATGCTCGCGCCGCTCACGCACGGCTTCACCGAGCGCGATGTGATGACGCCACATGTCGGCGAATTTCGCCGGGCCTTTCCAGGCATCTGGAGTGCGGTGGACGATCGCATCGACGCGGCGCGCGCGGCGGCGGCCTATGCGCGCTGCGTGGTGCTTCTGAAGGGGCCGGATACGGTGATCGCCGCGCCCGACGGACGCGCGATTGTTAACACGACGGGCTCGCCGTTCCTGGCGACGGCCGGCTCTGGCGATGTGTTGGCCGGGATCATTGCGGGATTGATCGGGCAGGGGATGGACAGCTTTGAAGCCGCGGCCGCTGCGGCATGGCTGCACGGAAAGTGCGGCGAGGCGATAGGTCCGGGCCTCATCGCTGAGGATTTATCCGAGATTTTACCGCGCATCCTCAACGGCTTGGCCCCGAACCGGCTGCAGCGTACCCCCGAGGGCTGATCTGGCCTGTATCGGGCCCTAGTTTTGGGTTAACCCTTGCGAGGGACGTAGGAACAGGGGTCAGTTCATGGTTTGGTGGTGGTGGATTATCCCCGGCTTCGTAGCCGTGATCGGCTTGGCTTTCGTGCTGAGCGGGCTGGGATGGATGTTTCGGGGACGTCCGTTCAAGGGCGGACGGGGTGTTCTGGGCGGAGGCTTGTTTCTGGGCGTTGGCGCAATCGTCGGCCTCTTGGGCCTCAACGTGCAGACCTATCACCGCCTGACTTATGAGCGCCCTGTCGCGACCATCGAACTCCGCCAAGCCGGCCCGCAACTCTTCAACGCAACGGTCGTCGAACCGCCGACGGAGCAGGATCCTGAAGGGATTACGCGCGAATTCGAATTGCACGGCGATGAATGGCGCATCGAAGCCCGGGTGCTGAAATGGCAGTCCTGGGCCAATGTTCTGGGCCTCGATTCACAATACCGACTGGACCGCTTTTCGGGCCGCTACACCGATACGCAGCAAGAGTTAACGGGCGAGCGCAGCGCCTTCGATATCCGCCCAGTGCGCCAAAGTGGCATCGATCTTTGGCCGGTGGTGGATGAGTACAATCAGTACCTGCCGCTGGTGGACACGCTTTATGGTTCCGGCGCTTACATGCCGATGGCCGATGGCGCGCGCTACGAGGTGCGCATCACTCAGAACGGCCTGATCGCACGCCCGACCAACGAAATCGCGGCCCAGGCTTCATCGAGCGGGTGGGAGTAACCACGCTCCCACGCAGAAGTTTGCTTTCCGGCCGCGCCAGGGCTGGGCGAGGCCGCGCGCGATAAGGCGCTCGCCCAGGTCGACGCCATCGATCTCGATGCGTGCGATGACGCGGCCATAGCGGTCGCGCCGGCCGACTGGGTGCGCCTCAACACTGCGGGCTTGCTGGAGCCAAGCGGCGACGTAAGCCGTGGCGGCCGCGCCGAGCACGCGCTCTTCCGGGCATTCCGGTCGTGAGCCGGTTTCAGGAGCATCAATGTTTTCAAGACGATAGCGATCTCCTGCCGCGTCGCGCAGCGTGTCGCCGTCGATCGCTTGCGGGTGCGACAGGGCCAAGCCGAGGGCGAGCAGAATCTGCATCGCCATCAGCGATAGCACGCAAAGGTTGCAATACAACCTTAACGAGAGTTCTTGGTGCGGACGCCGGGACTCGAACCCGGACGCCTCTCGGCGCCAGAACCTAAATCTGGTGCGTCTACCAGTTCCGCCACGTCCGCGACCGAGGGTCGTTTAGAGGCGTCGCGTGCGTGGGTAAATGGCAAGCGCCGCGACCCGCCCGCGCGTGGACAGCCACCGCACCCCATGCCATAAGCCCGCGCTTCATTAAATCGGCGCCGGCGGCAGAGGACTTGCAGCCCTGGCGGCCATGTCGAAAGCCCGTCTTATGCAGCTCACCCAGCGCCGTTCCGAAGGTCTCTTGCGCGTTTACGACGTCGTCGTGCCCGCTGCCGAATTGCAGCAACGCTTGAACGCCAAGATCGCCGAAGTGCAGCCGAAGGTGCGCATCAATGGCTTCCGTCCTGGCAAAGTGCCGGCGAGCCACATCCGCAAGGTCTACGGCCAAGGGATGATGCAGGACATCATCAACGAGACGGCGCAGAAATCGATCCGCGAAAGCATGGATAAGGTGCGCGCCGCGTCCGAACCGTCGCTCGATATGAAGAGCGATATCGCGAAGGTCGTCGAAGGCTCGGCGGATCTGCAATTCGAACTCACGCTCGAAGTGATGCCCGATTTCGAACCGATCGATCTGAAGACGGTGTCGATCACGCGCCCGACTGCGCCGGTGACGGATGAGCAGGTCGAGGAGCAGCTCAACGAATTGGCGCAAGCCCAGCGTGGCTTTGAAGACAAAGAGGGCCCCGCCGCCGATGGCGATGAGCTGACGTTCGACTTTCTTGGCAAGATCGATGGCGAAGCTTTCGATGGCGGCGCTGCAGAAGGTGCGCGCCTTGTTATCGGTTCGAAGCAATTCATTCCGGGCTTCGAAGAACAATTGGTCGGCGCCAAAGCAGGCGACGAGCGCGTGCTGAACGTCACGTTCCCGGAAGACTACCAAGCCAAGCATCTCGCCGGCAAAGCGGCGACGTTCGAAACCAAAGTGCACGCCGTGCGTAAGCCGAAAGAGGGCGCGCCGGACGATGCTTGGGCAAGCCAACTTGGCTTCGACAGCCTGACTGCAATCAAGGACGCCTTGCGCCAGCGCATCGAGAGCGAACACAACGCGCAGTCGCGCACCAAAGCCAAGCGCGCTCTGTTCGACACGTTCGATAGCGAGCACGATTTCGATTTGCCGCCGCGCATGGTGGAAGCCGAGTTCGATCAGATTTGGCGCCAAGTGGAAGCCGATCGCGCCGCCGGCCGCGGCGATCCGTCGGACGAGGGCAAGAGCGACGACGACCTAAAGGCCGAGTATCGCAACATTGCCGAACGCCGCGTGCGCCTCGGCCTGCTGCTGGCCGAGATCGGCCGTCGTCACAATATTCAGGTCAGCGATGAAGAAGTCGGCCGGGCGATCTCGCAGCAGGCGCGTCAATTCCCCGGCCAAGAGCGCCAGGTGATCGAAGCCTACCAGCGCAATCCAAACCTAGTCGCCCAGGTGCGTGCGCCGCTCTACGAAGAGAAGGTGGTCGATTACATCATGGAGTTGGTGAAGGTCACCAATGAGACGGTCGATCGCGAAACGCTCTTTGCCGAAGAGGAGCCGCCGGTGGCGAAGCCTGTGAAAAAGGCCAAGAAAGCCAAGGCCGAGAAGGCCGAAGGTTAATCACACAATCGGCCACGCGCAGGCTTGGGGCTTGCGGCGACCGGTTAAGCGTCAAATATGACGAGCGCGCCGGGGCGATTCCTGGCGCTCCCTGAAAGGCCGCCATGTCCTCGTTCGATCCGATCGCCCGATACGCCAACCTCGTTCCGATGGTGGTGGAGCAAACCAGCCGCGGCGAGCGCGCCTTCGATATTTTCTCACGGCTCCTGAAGGAGCGGATCATTTTCGTGACCGGCGGCGTCGAGGACGGTCTCGCGAGCCTGGTGACGGCGCAGCTTCTGTTCTTGGAGTCCGAAAACCCGAAGCGCGAAATCGCTATGTATATCAACAGCCCCGGCGGCATCGTCACCTCCGGCCTCGCGATCTACGACACCATGCAATACATCCGCAGCCCGGTTAGCACGGTGTGCATCGGCCAAGCTGCTTCGATGGGCTCGCTGCTCTTGGCAGCTGGCGAGCCGGGTCTGCGCATCTGCCTACCGAATGCACGCGTGATGGTTCACCAGCCTTCAGGCGGCTTCCGCGGCCAAGCCTCGGATATCGAACGCCACGCCGAAGACATCATCGCCACCAAGCGCCGCCTGAACGAAATCTACGTCCGACACACCGGCCAGCCCTATGAACGGGTGGAGCGGACGCTCGACCGCGACCATTTCATGACCGCGGAGGAGGCCCGCGCGTTCGGGATCGTCGATCGCGTGTACGAAAAGCGCGAACTGTCGGAGGGCGGCCTAACCGGCGCGGCGTAACTCGACGCGCTGAGCAGTCCATCGGTCGCAGACATATTGTCTATCGATATATTATATTGAATATCGATATGCCGATTGTAGCGAAGCTCGGCATGGGAGATCGACCGATGAAACTTAGACATGCGTTCGCCGCCATCGCCTGCCTCATGCTCACACCGGCAGCCGCTCTGGCGCAGGATGAAGAAGAAGTCGTCATCACTGGAACGCGGCTCCGCGATGCCGTGCGAGACTTTGTGGGCGCGGTCACCGTGGAGACAGGCGGAGATGACCAGGTAGCACGCTGGGACGGTCGGGTTTGTCCCGGCGTTATCGGGATGGCGCCGACCCAAGCTCAGGCGGTCGTCGATCGTGTTGCGATGCATGCGCTTGATTTAGGCCTTCAGGTCGGTGAACCCGGATGCGCCGCCAATCTTCTTGTTATTTTTACCAGGGATTCCGACACCGTTGCGCGTGAACTGGTGGCCCAACACCGCCGTGCGCTCGGTTATTACGATGGTGACGGCAATACACGCGGCCGCGCCGCCTTAACTGATTTTGCGGAGACATCGCGGCCGGTGCGCTGGTGGCACGTAGCCAACACCGCGGACGAAAGCGGTTTTATTATTCAAGACAGCGATATTACTGGAGCGCCGCCTCCGACCGTGCAGGGCCCCCCTGGTGGCTCGCGGATCAACCGCGCCACCCAACAGGTGTTTTCACGCGTCATCGTTATCGTTGACGCGGACCGGGTGACCGGCGCGCGCGTGGGCACGATTGCGGATTATGTATCCATGGCGGCCTTGGCTCAGTTGGATCCGGACGCTGATACCACCCAGTGGCCGACTATCCTGAATGCCTTCCGCGCCGGCGTGCCGGAGGACGAGATCGTGCTGACGGAGTGGGATGTTTCCTACCTCCGGGGCCTCTATGGCGCCGACGGCAATCGTTCCGGCGGCTCCCAGCGTCGAGCGATCCAGAGGGCTGTTGTGGAGGGTGGCGAGTAAGGGCGCTTGAAGCCGGCGCGCTTTAGGGCCATGTCCGGTCTAGTTAAAGGGTGCCCACCTGGGTTTATGAGAAGCGGGACCTGTTCTCGCCACCGGGTCGCAGGCCGGCGCATCACAGCGCCGGCCATTGCGGCCCCATCCTTGCTATGATCGTATGAACCCCGGTCGGTGCGGCCGGTTGGTGAACGCTTTTGAAAGGGATCGCGGTCAAGCATTCGACTTAAGAGGGACGAAGGGGGGCCATGAGCCCGCCGTTTTCACTCTATATCGAAAGGCTTGGGGGCACTCCCTCGAAGGATCGCTAATGAGCAAAGGCGCCACAGGCGGAGAGTCGAAGAACACTCTGTACTGTTCATTCTGCGGCAAGAGCCAGCATGAGGTCCGCAAGCTGATTGCGGGCCCGACCGTGTTCATCTGCGATGAATGCGTTGAGCTCTGCATGGACATCATCCGCGAGGAGCACAAAACCTCGCTCGTGAAGTCGAAGGAAGGGGTGCCGTCTCCGAAGGAGATCAAGGGCGTCCTCGACGATTACGTCGTCGGTCAGGACCACGCCAAGCGCGTGCTCTCGGTGGCGGTGCACAATCACTACAAGCGCCTGAACCACGCCGCCAAGAATGGCGATGTTGAACTGGCGAAGTCGAACATTCTGCTGATCGGCCCGACAGGTTGCGGCAAAACGCTGCTGGCGCAGACGCTGGCGCGCATCATCGACGTGCCGTTCACGATGGCGGACGCCACCACGCTGACCGAAGCCGGTTACGTTGGCGAGGATGTCGAGAACATCATTCTGAAGCTGCTGCAGTCGGCGGACTACAACGTCGAACGCGCACAGCGCGGCATCGTCTACATCGACGAAGTCGACAAGATTTCGCGCAAGTCCGACAATCCGAGCATCACGCGCGATGTGTCGGGCGAAGGCGTGCAGCAAGCGCTGCTGAAAATCATGGAAGGCACAGTTGCCAGCGTTCCGCCGCAAGGCGGGCGCAAGCATCCGCAGCAAGAATTCCTGCAAGTCGACACGACGAACATCCTGTTCATCTGCGGCGGTGCGTTTGCTGGTCTCGACAAGATCATCAGCCAGCGTGGCAAGGGCTCCGCGATCGGTTTCGGCGCGACAGTGCGTTCGGAAGAGGATCGCCGCACTGGTGAAATCCTGCGCGAGATCGAGCCGGACGATTTGCTGAAGTTCGGCCTCATCCCGGAATTCGTCGGCCGTCTGCCGGTGTTAGCGACGCTCGAGGATCTCGACGAGCCGGCGCTCATCACCATCCTCACCGAGCCGAAGAACGCGCTCGTGAAGCAATATCAGCGCATGTTCGAGATGGAGAACGTAAAGCTCACGTTCCCTGCGGAAGCGCTGTCGGCGATCGCGAAGAAGGCAATCGGCCGCAAGACCGGCGCGCGTGGTCTGCGCTCGATCCTCGAAGGCATTCTGCTCGACACGATGTTCGAGCTTCCTTCGATGCGGAGCGTCGAAGAAGTTGTTGTTTCGGCTGACGTGGTCGATGGCCGCGCCAAGCCACTGCAAATTCACTCCGCCGAACGCCGCGACGGCACGGGCACAGCGAGCTAACGCCACATCCATAGTTACGTGAAGCGCCTCTTCCCCTAGCGGGAGGAGGCGTTTTGCATTGAAGCGCCAGGCATTGAAGCCGCGCTCGCGCGTTCCCAAATGGTGGCGCGAACCACTGCACGTTTCGGCCCCGTTCCTGGCTCTCAGCTGAATGCCAACTGAACGTTAGGACGAATCGTCCGGTTCTGAGCGCGCGGAGTCGCGCGGGAACTTGAGCGTCGTTTGCTTGCCTCCACAGCGCGTGTCCGAGTGACACTTGAAGGAGGAGGCAAACGCTTCCACATTTTAATCTGTTAACGGTGCGGTGGGGCTGGGTCCCGCGTTCGCGCCAAAGGAGTGCCAGATGGCCGAAAGCCGCGTTCTTCCTGTTCTGCCGCTGCGCGACATCGTCGTTTATCCGAAGATGGCCGCGCCGCTGTTCGTCGGCCGCGAGAAATCCGTCCGTGCGCTCGATGAGGTGATGAAGAAGGATAAGCAAATCCTTCTCGCCGCGCAGATCGATGCGTCGGAGGATGAGCCGACGACCGATCGCATCTTCAAGGTCGGCACCGTGGCGACGGTCGTGCAATTGCTGAAGCTGCCCGACGGCACGGTGCGTGTGCTGGTCGAAGGCGGCTATCGCGCCCGCATCACTGAATTCACCGAGAACGGCGATTTCTTCGAAGCTGAAGTCGAAGAGATCGAGGAAGAAAACGAAGATAGCCCCGAAGCCCGCGCCATAGCGCGCGCCGTGGTCGATCAGTGGGACAATTACGTCAAGCTGTCGCGCAAGGCGCAGCCTGAAGTGCATCAAGCGATCTCACAGATCGCCGAGCCTTCACGGCTCGCGGACTCTATCGCCGCGCATTTGACGGTGAAAATCCCGGACAAGCAGGCGCTGCTCGAACTCATCGACGTGCCGCAACGGCTTGAGCGCATCATGTCGCTGATCGAGGGCGAGGTCTCGATGCTTCAGGTGGAGCGCAAGATCCGCAACCGCGTGAAGCGTCAGATGGAGAAGACGCAGCGCGAGTATTATTTGAACGAGCAGATGAAGGCGATCCAGCGTGAGCTGGGCGACGGCGACGAAGGCCGTGAAGACATCGCCGAGCTCGAAAATCGCATCAAGAACACGAAGCTGTCGAAGGAAGCCAAGACCAAGGCTGACGCGGAGATGAAGAAGCTCCGTCAGATGAGCCCGATGTCGGCGGAATCGACGGTGGTGCGCAATTATCTCGATTGGCTGCTCTCGCTGCCGTGGGGCAACAAGAAGAAGGTCAAAAAGGATATCGACGCCGCGCAAGCGGTGCTCGACGAGGATCACTACGGCCTCGATAAGGTCAAAGACCGCATCCTCGAATATCTCGCAGTGCAAGCACGCACCAACAAGCTGCGTGGCCCAATCCTTTGCCTCGTGGGCCCGCCAGGCGTTGGTAAAACCTCGCTCGGCCGCTCGATCGCCAAGGCGACGGGCCGCGATTTCGTGCGCATGTCGCTTGGCGGCGTGCGTGACGAAGCGGAAATCCGTGGTCACCGCCGGACTTACATCGGCTCGATGCCGGGGCGCGTGATCCAGTCGATGAAAAAGGCCAAGAGCGCCAACCCGCTCTTCCTGCTCGACGAAATCGACAAGCTCGGCGCTGATTATCGCGGCGATCCGTCGGCGGCTCTGCTCGAAGTGTTGGATCCGGAGCAAAACTCCACCTTCAACGATCACTATCTCGAAGTGGACTACGATCTCTCGGACGTGTTGTTCATCACCACGGCCAACAGCCTCAACATGCCGCAACCGTTGCTGGACCGGATGGAGATCATCCGCATCCCTGGCTACACGGAAGATGAGAAGCTGGAGATTGCCAAGCGTCACTTGCTGCCGAAGCAGTACGAGAATAACGGCCTGAAAAAGGAAGAGTTCAGCGTCTCCGACGATGCGCTGCGCGATCTGATCCGTCGTTACACACGCGAAGCGGGCGTTCGCTCGCTTGAGCGTGAGATCGGTAATCTGGCGCGCAAGGCTGTGCGTCAGCTTGAGCAGAAGAAAGCGACGACGGTTGCGATCACGGCGGAAAATCTGCCCGACTTCGCCGGCGTTTGGAAATACCGCTTCGGCGAAACCGATCTCGAAGATCGTGTTGGCGTCGTCACAGGTTTGGCGTGGACGGAAGTCGGCGGCGATCTGTTGACGATCGAAGCGGTGTCGATGCCCGGCAAAGGCATGATGACCGTCACCGGCAATCTGCGCGACGTGATGAAAGAGTCGATCTCGGCTGCATCGTCCTACGTGCGCTCGCGCGCCGTGCACTTCGGCGTCAAGCCGCCGCTGTTCCGCACGCGCGACATCCACGTGCACGTGCCGGAAGGCGCGACACCTAAGGATGGCCCGTCGGCGGGTGTAGCGATGGCGACGGCGATCGTCTCGGTGCTCACCGGCGTGCCGATCCGCAAGGATATCGCCATGACCGGCGAAATCACGCTGCGCGGTCGCGTCCTGCCGATCGGCGGCTTGAAGGAGAAGCTGCTGGCCGCGCTCCGCGGCGGCGTGAAGACGGTGCTCATTCCGAAGGACAACGAAAAGGATCTCGCCGAAATCCCCGAGAACGTGAAGACGGGGCTGGAGATCATTCCGGTGTCGACGGTCGATGAAGTGCTCGCCAACGCGCTGGCGGGACCGCTGACGCCAGTGGAGTGGACCGACGAGGATGAGCTCGCCGAAACACGCCGGGCCGAGGGTGGCGGAGACGGGCGCGAGAGCGCGCGTCCGCACTAGGAACTGGTCGCGGGAACTCGATTCCGCACCGCAACAAGGCCCGGTGGCGCTTGCGCCCCGGGCCAAATTGCTCCTAGCGTCGCGTTGATGCGGCCGGAATCGGCGAGCAAAAAGTCTCAAGGGGGTTCAAAATGAACAAAGCAGAATTGGTCGCCGACGTTGCCGAGCGCATGGGCGAGTCCAAGCAAAAGGGCGAAGAGGCCGTCAACGCGGTGTTTGAAGCCCTGACAGCAGCGCTGAAGCGCGGCGACGATGTGCGCCTGCCGGCCTTCGGCGTGTTCGACGTGAAGGACACCGCAGCACGCACCGCGCGCAACCCGCAGACGGGCGCAGAGGTGAAAGTACCAGCCGCCAAGAAGGCGCGCTTCAAGCCGGGCAAGGCGCTGAAAGATACGCTGAACTGAGCGAGCGATCAGTGTGCGGAAGGGGCGGCCAATTGGCCGCCCTTTTCATTTTGGGCCGAGCGCTGTAGCTCAAGCGCATGCTTGCGAAGATTTATCGCCCCGCCAAGAACGCCATGCAGTCCGGCAAGGCCGCGACCAAACGCTGGCGCCTGGAGTTCGAGCCGAAGATGGCGCCGCGCCCGGAGCCGCTCATGGGCTGGATCAGCTCCGCCGATCCGGACGGCCAGGTGCGCATCAATTTCGACAGCAAGGAAGCCGCGATCGAGTTCGCACGCACGCACGCCATTCCGCACCAGGTCGTCGATACGCCAACGCCGGTGAGACAAATCAAATCCTATAGCGACAATTTCGCGTTTCGCCGCCGCGAGCCCTGGTCTCACTAGGGATTAGGGGCTGGGGACTAGGGATTTGGTTGATTGAGCGCTGCGCGTTGGGGCTGGCCTTGACTAGTCCCCAGTCCCTAATCCCTAATCCCTAACACGCGCCCATAGCTCAATTGGATAGAGCATCCGCCTTCTAAGCGGACGGTTGCAGGTTCGAGTCCTGCTGGGCGCGCCAGTTGTCGCGCAGCTTGACTAAGAGCTCGGCCGGACCAGATGGGAGGAGGAGCGCTCGTGGCGTTTCTTGGAGATGCACATGTTGCTGCCGCACGGGACTGTCGTCGCTGTCGTTGACGGGGAGAAGCTTGAGCTTTTTCGCAACACGGGTAACGAGACCGCACCGGAACTCTCGGCGATGGATGCGCCCAAGCTCGACGGGCACAACAAGGACGCTGGCGCTCGGCATCAGTCTAGTTCCGCCAATCCAGGTCACCAGCTTGAGGAAGACGGTCATGCCGCCGGCGTAGCGGCTTGGCTCAACCAGCAAGTCACGGCACACAAAATCGAGCATCTCGTCGTGATCGGCGCGCCGCGTACATTGGGCGAGTTGCGCCGTCGCTACGACAAATCTCTCGAGGCTGTGTTGATCGGCGAATTGAACAAAGAGTTGGTAGGCCGGAGCGCCGCTGAAATTCTCGAAGCGCTGCAACCGAAATAGCGCCAGTTCTCAGGCGTCAGTCACGATGGCCGTATCGTCGCGCGATCCCCATTCGGCCCATGAGCCGTCATAGACAGCAGCATCCCAACGGCCCAGGCGCGCCAGCGCCAGCGCGATGATCGCCGCCGTGATGCCCGAGCCGCAGGTGCATACCGCAGCTCTCGACGGATCGGCGCCAGCGTCTGCGAAGATGCGCTTCAACTCCTCGACCGAGCGCATCTGCCCGTTCTCGTTGACCAGTGAACCGGATGGCACGCTGCGCGCGCCCGGCATGTGGCCGCTCTTCAAACCTGGACGGGGCTCGGCGGCCTCGCCCCTGAAGCGCGGGGCGGGGCGCGCGTCGAGAATGGCTGCGCCGCCATCGACGGCGCGGCGCATATCGGCCAAGCTCCGCACGAGATCGCCCCGCAAGCGAGCGGTAAAGTGGCGTTCCATGCGCGTTTGCGGCGCGCCGGTTTCGATCGGGTAACCCGCGCGCTCCCAAGCCGGAAAGCCGCCATCCAGTACGGCGACATCCTCGACGCCCATCACACGAAACGTCCACCACACGCGCGCCGCCGAGAACAAGCCCTGCGCGTCGTAGATCACGATGCGGCAGCCATCGCCGATGCCGAGCTTTTTCATGCGCGAGGCAAACTTCTCGGGCGACGGCAGCATGTGCGGCAAGTCGCTGTCCGTGTCGGCGATCTCGTCAATGTCGAAGAAGATGGCGCCGGGGATACGGCGCGTGTCGTAGAGGTCTTTGGCGTTGCGCGCATCTCCCGGCATGAACCAACTGGCGTCGATGATGCGAAGATCGGGCGCGTCGAGATGCTCGGAAAGCCAGGCGGGCGAGACGATGGGATCGCTGTGCGTCATGCCCCAACGCTAAGCCCGCCGCCGCACGGCATCAAGTCTCAGCGCGGCTTGGCCAGCGCGAGTTGAACGACATCGGTGCGCCCGGTGCGGAAGCCGGCTTCGCAATAGCCGAGATAGAACAGCCAGAGTTGCTTGAAGCGCTCGTCGAAGCCCAGCGCCCGGATGTCTTGCCACTTCGCAGTGAAGCGACGGGCCCATTCGGCGAGCGTCTCGGCATAGGATTGTCCGAACGCCTCCACCGTACGCCAGCCCAAGCCGGCTTTTGCAGTTTCTTCCTTCAACCGTTCTAGGCTGGCGAGCATGCCGCCGGGAAAAACGTAGCGTTGAATAAAATCGGCGCGGCGCCGGTATGTGTCGAACAAGCGGTTCTCGATGGTGATGATCTGCAAGCTGGCGCGCCCGCCCGGCTTCAGCACTTCATTGATCTTGGCAAAATAGGCCGGCCAATATTTCTCGCCGACAGCCTCGAACATTTCGATGGACGCGACCTTGTCGAACTGGCCTTCGACATCGCGATAATCCTGGCGGCGAATTTCGACGAGATGGGAAAGCCCGGCGCGCTCCATGCGTTCGCGGGCGTAAGCGAGTTGTTCATCGGAGATGGTGATGCCGGTAACGCGCGCGCCGTATTCGCGCGCCGCGAACTCTGCAAAGCCGCCCCAGCCGCAACCGATTTCAAGGACGTGATCGGTGGACGTGAGCTCCAATTGCTCCGCCATTGCCCGGTACTTCGCCAGTTGCGCTGCTTCCAGATTGGGAACCTCTGCAGCGTCATATTTGGCCGACGAATAGGTCATGGTGCGGTCGAGCCAGGCTTCGTAGAAGCGATTGCCGAGATCGTAGTGCGCCAGAATGTTCTTGCGTGAACCGCTGCGCGTATTCGGGCGCGAGATGTGGCGGATCCAGTTGACCGCCTTGCCGAGCGCGCTGCCGCCGAACAAGCGCTGGAAGTGTTCGATGTTGTCGGCGAGCAGCGTCAGCAGCGCGGGGAGATCGTCGGTCTCCCACTCCTTCGCCATGAAGCCCTCGGCGAAACCGATATCGCCGTTGAGCACCACGCGCCGTGCAAAGCGCCAATCGTTGATCTTCAAGCCGATGGCTGGGCCTTGGCCGTCGCCGAAGATGTGCGCAGCGCCTTCTGGCGTCGTGAGCCGGATGGCGCCGCCGCGGACTTGGCGCAAGCCGAGCAACACCGCCTTGGCGCTGGCGGGTGCGCGGATGGCGCGAACGTCGCCGACGCTGGCGGTCTGGCGCTGCGTGGTCACTGGATCGGCAACCATGGTCATCAATGTAGCGCTTTCCGGGCTCGATCCCAATGGGAGTAACGCACGCCGGGCGGCGCGTGTTTCCTCTACGGGCCGGCCATCGCGGCGGATCAGAGCTTTGCGAAGGCTTCCAGCGCGCGGGCGCGGGCGGCGGCGTGGTCGATGATTGGCGCAGGGTAGGTGTCGCCGAGCGCCACACCCGCCTCACGCAGCACCAGCGCTGGCGCTTCCCAGGGCTTATGGATGAAAGCGTCCGGCAGCTTCGCCAAATGCGGGAGCCAGCGTCGGACGTACGCGCCATCCGCGTCGTAGCGTTCGCCCTGAGTGACGGGATTGAAGATGCGGAAATACGGCGAAGCGTCGGCGCCGGAGCCGGCGACCCACTGCCAAGAGGCGGCGTTGTTGGCGAGATCGGCGTCGAGCAGCGTGTCCCAAAACCACTCTTCGCCACGCCGCCAGTCGATCAGCAGATGTTTGATTAGGAAGGACGCTGCGATCATGCGCGCGCGATTATGCATGTAGCCGGTGACCCAGAGTTCCCGCATGGCGGCGTCGACGACCGGATAGCCGGTGCGGCCGCGTCGCCAGGCTTCGAGCGCGGCGTCATCGTCGCGCCAGGGGAAAGCATCGAACTGGTCGCGCCAATTTTCGTCGGGGAGCGTTGGCCAATGGAAGAGGAGATTGGTCGAAAACTCGCGCCAACCAATTTCGGCCATGAACTTGTCGGCGCCGCGTTGGAGCTTTGGCGTGTCGTGGCTCGCCGATTGAATCGCAGCGCCGATCTGCACCGGTGAAATTTCGCCCCAGTGCAGATGCGGCGACAGACGCGACGTGCGGTTCTGCCCAAGCTCGTTTCGGGCTTCCGGATAATCGGCGACATTGGCGTCGATGAAGGCGTTGAGCGCGGCATGAGCGCCAGCTTCCCCTGGACGCCATTCATCGAAAGCGGTCGCCCAATTGGGCTTCGTTGGCAGCAGTTTCCATGAGCCGAGATCGTCGCTGGCGAGCTTGCCTGCCCAAGCAGGGAGCTTCTTGGGCGCGGGGAGCGGCGCCCGTGTTTCGCCGGTTTGCAGGCAGGCGCGCCAATACGGCGTGAACACTTTGTACTGTTCGCCGGTCTTCGTCTTGATCGTCCACGGTTCGTTGAGCAGTGCGCCGTTGAAGCTCTCGACCGTGACGCCCTTGGCGCGGAGCTTCTCCTTGATCGCGGCGTCGCGCCTGATGGCGAAAGGCTCGTAGCAGCGGTTCCAAAACACGGCTTCCGCTTTGCTTTGCTCCGCGACGTCCAGAATGACTTTCTCCGCCGCGCCTCGTCGAAGGAGAAGTGTTCCGCCGCGTTTGGCGTTGTCGGCGCTGAGCGCTTCCAAACTTTTGTGCAGCCACCAGCGCGACGCGCCGCCGATGCGCCAACGGCCGGGTGTTTCGTCATCGAGAACGAAGAGGAAGATGAGCGGGCGTTTGGTATCGAGTGCGGCGCGGAGCGCCGGGTTGTCGGCGAGACGCAAATCCTGCCGCAGCCAGACGATCGCCGGCGCCTCAGTCACCCGTCTTGGTCTCGCGCTTGCGCAGATGAATTTCCATCATCTTCGCGTCCTTCAGCCAGCGCCCGTGCGCGGCGATGTTGGCGACCATGAAGCCATACCACCCCGCGCGCCAAAGCCCGCGGCGGGCGTATTGGTTCAGAAAGTAGAACGGCTTGCCGAACAGCAGACGGAGCCCGACGAGCCAGAACGGCTTCAGCTTCGTGTCACGCGCAGCGGCGGAGGAGTGGCGGTTGAATTTTTCTTCGAGCTGCGCGAGCTCGGTGAAGGAGCGATGCAACAGACGCGACTTAAGGTGGCCAACCTTCACGCCGGACGGCACTTTGAATTGATCGTCCATGGCGTGATCGGGAATGCGGATGACGCGTTTGTCGTAGAGCTTGCGGCGATCGACGAGGTTGTAATCCATCCACGGTTTGCCGACAGGCGGCGCTGTCGCCATCATCAGCTGATAAACTGGAAAGTCTGGGTCGCCATTGGCGAACAGAGCGCGGATTTCGGCGGCAAGTTCTGGCGTGACGATTTCGTCGGCGTCGATATCAAGCACCCAGTGATTTTTGGCTGCGTCTTCGCCGAGGCGCTTTTGTTTGCCCCAGCCATGCCATTGCTCGCGCACGACGCGCGCGCCGGCGGCTTCGGCGATTTCGATGGTTTTGTCGGTGGAGCCACTATCGATGAGCACGACCTCATCTACGGCCGGCAGCGCTGCACGGATGACCTCGCCAATCAGGCGCTCCTCGTTCTTGGTGCGGATGTAACACGAGATGGGCGGCTTGCCGGTCATGGTGCCGGATGAAGCGCGGGGCGGGGCAAAAGGCAAGCGCTGCGCCTGGACCGCGCGTCTTCAGACGCGCATGCGGGCCTGAAGGCCCGCGATCCTTAACCGCTCCGCGCCAACTCCGCCGCCTCTGCATACCCGAAAAGCTTAAGCGCCAGCCGAATCGCTTGACCGCGCGGGGTGGCCAGTTCCGGATCGCGCTCAATTGCCAGCCGCGCTTCCTTATCCGCCGGGCCCAGCAGATCGCCGTGCGCTTCGGGGCTGACCAGCCGGAACGGCGGCAGACCCGATTGCTGCGTGCCCAGCATGTCGCCGGCGCCGCGAAGTCGGAAATCGATTTCGGCGATGGCGAAGCCATCGTCGTTGCGGCGAATGGCGTCGAGGCGTTCCTTGGCGGCTTCGCCCAGCGGCGGCTTCCAGAGCAGCACGCATGAGCCCTGCTTGTCGCCACGCCCGACGCGGCCGCGCAATTGGTGGAGCTGCGCCAAGCCAAAGCGTTCGGCGTGCTCGATCACCATGATCGTCGCCTCCGGCACGTTGACGCCGACTTCGATCACGGTGGTGGCCACCAGGAGAAATGACTCGCCGGTGCGAAAGCGCTCCATCGCCGCTTCGCGCGCTGTTGGCGTCATGCGGCCGTGAACGATCTCGACGCCTTTGCCGAAATAGGTCGCGAGCTCCTTGTGGCGATCCTCGACAGCCGCGAGATCGATCGCTTCACTCTCCTCGATCAGCGGCGCCACCCAATAGGCGCGCTCGCCCCGCTTGGCCGCGTCGCCGATCGCTTCGATGACTTCGCTCATCCGAGTCGTCGGCATCGTCGCGGTCTTGATCGGCTGACGCCCCGGCGGTTTCTCATCGAGCACGGAGAGATCCATGTCGCCGTGGATGGAGAGCGCGAGCGTGCGCGGGATGGGCGTGGCGCTCATCACCAGCACGTGTGGTGCAAAGCCTTTGGAGACCATGCGCATGCGATCGGAGACGCCGAAGCGGTGCTGCTCGTCGATGACGATGAGGCCGAGATCGTTGAACGTCACATCGTCCTGGAAAAGCGCGTGCGTGCCGATGACGACGTGCAGCGCACCCGACGCCATGCGTTCGAGAATGGCTTTGCGGTCCTTGCCTTTGTCACGACCGGTCAGCACCGCCATGGTGATGCCTGCGGCTTCCAGAAGAGGCGCGAGCGTCGCGCCGTGCTGCCGCGCCAGCAAATCCGTCGGCGCCATCAGCGCGCTTTGCAGGCCGGCCTCGGCGGCGCGCGCCATCGCAAGTGCTGCGACCAGCGTTTTACCGGAGCCGACATCGCCCTGCAGCAAGCGCAGCATCGGCGCGGGTTCTGCCATGTCGGCATATACTTCTTTGATCGATCGCAGCTGCGCGCCTGTCTGCGCGAAGGGCAGGCTGTCGATGATCTTGCCCGCCAGCGCGCCATCGCCGGTGACGGCCCGTCCGGGCTCCTTGCGGCGGTGCTGGCGGCGCAGACGCAGTGCGCATTGGCGCGCGAACAGTTCGTCATAAGCCAGCCGCGTCCGGAACGCGCTCTCCGGCGCCACATCCTCTGGCGCCGTCGGGCGATGCAAATGTTCGAGCGCGGTGCGGAAGTCCGGCCAGTCGTGCGCTTTCACGGTGGTGGCCTCCAGCCACTCAGGCGCTTCCGGTACGGTGTCGAGCGCGGCGAGAATGGTGCGCGCGAGCGTGCGGCCCGGCAGGCCTTGTGTCAGCGGATAGACAGGCTCGACCGCCGGCGGCGCCTCGCCCTTGGCTGGATCGACGACGTGGTCGGGATGCAGCATCTGGCGCATGCCGTCATACATGCCGATCTTGCCGCTCACGAGCCGCGTCTGGCCGACAGGCCACATGCGCTTCAGCATCTCCTCGTTGCCGCGAAAATAGGCGACGGTGAGAAAGCCCGTTTCGTCACGCAGCCGGATGCGATGCGGCAGGTTTTTGTAGGCGGCCATGTGGCCATCGATTTCGGCTTCGATGGTGGCGATGTCGCCGTCGTCGGTCTCTGCAATCGGGACGCGCAGGCGCCGGTCGATTGCCGCATTTGGCGGCAGAAACACGAGGTCGCGCACCAGATCGCCGCCAGCCACCTTGGCGATCAGCGCCATGGCGTCCTTGCGGGCGCCCTTCGGCAAACGCGCCTGCGAGAGCAGGGCGTTTTCGATCGCTGTGGGGGAGGGCGCGGTGTCGCTCATCATCTGCTCTGGGCGGCGCTGACAGGGCCGACCATATGGGTTATAGCGCGGCCCCTTCCGCGCTGCCTGATAATCCGGGGCCCATGGACGATCGCCGCAAGAAGCTCAAATTCCGCGCGTGGCGTCGGGGATTCCGGGAGATTGACTTGATTCTAGGTGGTTTCGCCGATCGCCGTCTGGCGGACCTGGACGAAAGCGGCGTGGACGCGTTCGAGCGGCTGCTGGATGCCCAGGATCAGGATGTCTACGCCTGGATCACCGAACAGGCCGCCGCGCCGCCTGAGCACGACACGCCCACCCTCGCTTTGATTCGCGCCTTTCGCTTTGAGTTGACCCAAAACCAGCAATGAGTACCGCCGCCCTCAACGCCCGCCTGCTTGAAACGTTGGCGAAGTCGAAAGACGCGCTGGTCGTCATCGGCGCGCCCGAAGGCGTGGACGCGGCGGCATTGGCGGATGCGGCGCTGCTGCGCGGCGGCGTGACGCTGTTCATCGCCCGCGATGAGACACGCGCCTCGCAGTTCGAAGCCGCCGCGCGCTTCTTTGCGCCGACACTGACGACGTTGCGTCTGCCCGCCTGGGACACGCTGCCTTACGACCGCATTTCGCCAGCGGCGTCTGTTGCCGCGCAACGCTGTGCGGCGCTGGCGGCTCTAGCGCGGCGCCAGCCGGGCGGGCCGCAGCTTCTGGTGATCGCCACTGCCTCAGCGGTCGCGCAGCGCGTGCCGCCACGCGCGCGCATGGCGCAGGCGACGCTGGAGATCAACGTTGGCGAAGAAGCCTCGATGGAGCAGATCGAGGCGTATTTTGCGGTCAACGGTTATGCGCGCTCATCGACGGTGCGTGCGCCCGGCGAGTTCGCGGTCCGCGGCGGCATCATCGACGTGTTTCCGCCCAGCGAGCCAGAGCCGCTGCGTTTCGATTTCTTTGGCGACGTGCTGGAAACGATCCGCACCTTCGATCCAGAAACGCAAATCTCTAAAGCCAAAATCAAGCGCGCGCTGCTGACGCCGGTCAGCGAGGTGTTGCTGGATGAGATGGCGGTGCTGCAGTTCCGCCGCCGCTTCACGCAAGCCTACGGCACAGTCAGCGATGCGCTCTACGATAGCGTCAGCGCCCGCATCCGGCGGCAGGGGATCGAGCAATTCTTGCCGTTCTTCTACGAGCGGCTGGAGACGTTGTTCGATTATGCAGGCGAGGGCGCGCTTGTGGCGTTTGATGCGCTGGCAGAAGAAGCGTTGCGCGACCGGGTCGCCACCGCCATCGATCACTACGACGCGCGCAAAACCGCGCCGATCGCACGCGGCGCTTCGCCCTTCCGGGCGCCGGAGCCTGAACTGCTCTATCTCAACGATGATGCGTTGACCGCCGCCATTGGCCCGCGCGCCGTGCGCCGCTTCACGCACTTCGACACCGACGCCAAAAAACAACTCGATCTCAGCGCCAAGCTCGGCCGTGATTTCGCGCCGGAGCGCCAAACGGCGGACGCCAACGTGTTCGAAGCGGCGGCGCGCCACATCGAGGCGCTGAACAAGGCCAAGAAGCGCGTCGTTGTCGCGGCGTGGACGGATGGTTCGGCTGAACGCTTGGCCGGCGTTCTGAGTGACCACCGCGTGGAAACTGTGGTGCGCGTCCAATCGTGGCGCGAAGTGGCGCAATTGCCGAAGGGCGCGAATGCGCTGGCCGTGCTGCCGCTGGAGCACGGCTTTGAAACGGAAACGCTCGCGTTCATCGCAGAGCAGGACATTCTCGGCGATCGTCTGGCGCGGCCGCGCAAGCGGCGCAAGGCATCGGCGGTAATCGCGGAAGCGGCGGCGATGAGCCAGGGCGACCTGATCGTCCACCAAGATCACGGGGTCGGCCGCTATGAAGGCTTGAAGACGCTCGACGTCGCCGGCGCGCCGCATGATTGCTTGGATCTGACCTACCACGGCGGCGACAAGCTCTATCTGCCGGTTGAAAACATCGAACTTGTCAGTCGCTACGGCGCCGAGGATACGGAAGCGCAGCTCGATAAACTGGGCGGCGTCGCCTGGCAAAGCCGCAAAGCGCGCGCCAAGCAGCGCTTGCGCGACATGGCGGAAGAATTGCTCCGCATCGCTGCAATGCGCGCGACGCGCACGGCTGAAGCGGTGGCGCCGCCGGAAGGCTTGTGGGACGAGTTCTGCGCGCGCTTTCCGTACGAGGAGACCGACGATCAGATGGCCGCGATCGACGATGTCGTCGGCGATCTCGCCGCCGGCAAGCCGATGGATCGCCTGATCTGCGGCGATGTTGGTTTCGGCAAGACGGAAGTCGCGCTGCGGGCTGCCTTCCTCGTGGCGATGAGCGGCAAGCAAGTGGCGGTGGTGGCGCCGACGACGCTGCTGTGCCGCCAGCACTTCCGCACCTTCACGGAGCGCTTTCGTGGTCTGCCTGTGCGCGTGCGCCAGCTCTCCCGTTTGGTGACAGCGAAAGAGCAGGGTGAAACGAAGGCTGGCCTTTCCGAGGGCACCGTGGAGATCGTCATCGGAACCCACGCGCTTCTCTCGAAGACGATCAAGTTCTCCGATCTCGGGCTGATGATTATCGACGAAGAGCAGCACTTTGGCGTCAAGCACAAGGAGCGCCTCAAGGATTTGCGCGCAGAAGTTCATGCGCTGACGCTTTCGGCGACGCCGATACCACGCACGCTACAGCTTGCGCTCGCTGGCGTACGCGAGATGAGCCTCATCACGACCCCTCCGATCGACCGCATGGCGGTGCGCACTTATGTGACGCCGTTCGACACGCTGACCGTGCGTGAGGCGCTGCTGCGCGAGAAATATCGCGGCGGGCAAAGCTTCTTTGTCAGCCCACGCATCGCCGATCTGGAGGAGGCGTCAGACTTCCTGCGCCGCAACGTGCCAGAAGTGACGTTTGCCGTGGCGCACGGCCAGATGGCGCCCGGCCAGCTCGATGAAATCATGACGAGCTTCTATGACGGCGCCTACGATGTGCTGCTCTCGACCAGCATCGTAGAATCCGGGCTCGATATTCCGCGCGCCAATACGCTTGTTGTCTTCCGCGCCGATATGTTTGGCTTAGCGCAACTCTATCAGCTGCGCGGACGCGTCGGCCGCTCGAAAGTGCGCGCGTATGCCTATCTCACGACCGCCGCTGAAGGCGCGATGACTGTGAGCGCTGAGAAGCGGCTGAAAATCCTAGCTTCACTCGATAGCCTTGGCGCAGGTTTCACGCTCGCCAGCCACGACCTCGACATGCGCGGCGGCGGCAATCTGCTCGGCGAAGAGCAATCGGGCCATATTCGCGAGGTCGGTGTCGAACTCTATCAATCTATGCTTGAAGAAGCGGTCGCGGCGCTGCGCACTGGACATGAGGACGAGGCGAACGAGAAGTCGTGGTCGCCGCAGATCAATGTCGGCGCTTCGGTGTTGATCCCGGAAGATTATGTGTCCGACCTCAACGTGCGGCTCTCGCTCTATCGCCGCTTGGCGGAGTTGGACTCGGATCAAGAGCGCGAAGCGTTTGCGGCCGAGCTGATCGATCGCTTCGGACCGTTGCCGGCTGAGGCCGATCAGCTGATCGCGGTTGCGGCGCTGAAGTCGCTCTGCCGTCGCTGCTTGATTGCGAAGCTCGACGCAGGCCCCAAGGGCGCGGTGCTGACGTTCCGCGATGGCGGCTTCCCCGATCCGATGGCGCTGGTGCGCTACGTTCAGGAGCGCCCCGACGATTTCAAGATGCGGCCTGACGGCAAACTCGTCGTGCAAGGCGGCTGGCCAGAAGCAACGCAACGTCTCAAGGCATTGCGCACGGTGCTGGAAGCGCTGTCACGCATCGCGACGCGCAAAGCGGCTTAAGCTGGGATTGCTTCGACTTCGAGAGCGCGCAGTGCGCGCGCGAGCAGGGCTGAGCCGCTCTCGCCAGGCTGTAGCTCGACCGCGCTTTGTTCGAACACCAGCGGCCCTGCGCCGCCTTCACCGGACGCGAACGCGGTGCATTCAGCCACGGACGAGATGCGTTCCGCCGTGCGCTTGGCTGCTTTCAAACGCGCGGCCGGCATGGCGATGGCGATGAACTCACGGCCGAGCGCCGCGCCCGTATCCGCATCGCGCATCAGCCGCCCTGCGAGGCTGGCGATTTCGGTGAAGCCCTTCTTCCAGATGTCTTCTTCCGGCTCGCGCGAACCCGGTGCCGGCAGCACGCGCAGCGTCACCAGCGCCATCGGGCGGCCGCTAACGTGATGATCGGCGGCGAGCCGGGCGAGGTGCGCGTCGAACGCGTCGCGCGTGAACAGGCCAGTGCGCGGATCGCCCATTAGGTCGCAGAGCGCGCGAATGCCGTGGTCGGCGGCGCGGCGGCGGCGTTCGCGGCGGACCGCTTCAAATAGCCAACCCAAGCTCGCGCCACACGGCGCGCGCGTGGAGCAGATAGCGGACGCGCCGCGATTGATCGCGTTGTTGGCGGTTTCGACGTCGCCAGGCGCCGTGACCACCATGGTCGGCATGTGATAGAGCGAAGCATTGCGACGAAGCGCGGCGCAGAGTGACACGGCGGTAGCCGGATCGTTGGCGCCGTTGAGCACGACCGCGTCGAACGGTTCGTCGTGCAAGTGATCGAAGCCGGCAAAAGATGAAAACGCGGCGGCGACCAAGCCGTCCTGCTCAGCAAGCTTACGCTCCAGCGCCAGGAACATCGGACTCGGCGCGCCAATATAAAGCGCCTTCAGCTTGCGCGGCTCCGGCGTTGCAGGCGCCGTCACGCCCAGCGCTTCAGCGGTTGCGATACGGCGCACGTATTCTTCTTCCGCGATCGCGACGCGGATAGCGCCGTCAACCTGCGACGCCAGCAATTTCGGCGGCGCGTCGAGCGCGAGTGCGCCGGAGAACACTTCAGCGCCGCCGAGACCAAGCGCTGGCGGTGCGGCATGGCGCAAGCCGATCAAACGCGAGAGCGGCGGCGGTTCCGCCTGCAGCGAGGTGACGGCCAAGCGTGCGACGTCATCGACGTCGCCGCTGAGCGCTGAGAAAATCGAAACGTCTTCGCCATTGGGTGCGTCGCGATAGGCGCCTGGCAGCGCCAGCGCTTCCACGCCGGCATTCGCGAGCAAGGTCTGCGCATCCCGCGCATGGCGGGCGTCATGGGCTCGCACGACAATGCGCAAAGGTTAACGCTCCGGCGCCCTCGCCGCCACGGGATGGGCTCTGTATGGGTATCGCCTGATTATGCACAGAAGCAAATCGTCAAGGTAAACGAGGATCGATCATGGCGTCTGGGCCGCTCAATGGCGTTAAGGTTTTGGAGTTCGCAGGCATCGGCCCCGGACCGTTCTGCTGCATGTTGCTGTCGGACATGGGCGCCGAAGTCGTGCGCATCGACCGCAAGGGTGGGCGTCCGGCGTTCAAGTCAGACATCCCCGCACGCGGTCGCCGTCACGTCGCGCTCGATCTCAAGAACGCGGGCGACATCGCGACGGCGCAGGCGATGATCGAGAGGGCCGACGTGCTGATCGAAGGCTTCCGCCCTGGCGTGATGGAGCGCTTGGGGCTGGGGCCGGACGAAGCGTTGAAGCGTAACCCTAAACTGATTTACGGCCGCATGACGGGCTGGGGCCAGACCGGCCCGCTGGCGCAGGCGGCGGGGCATGATCTTAACTACATCGCCCTCTCCGGCGCGCTGCACGCGATGGGACGTAAAGACGATGCGCCCGCGCCGCCGCTTAACCTTGTTGGCGATTATGGCGGCGGCTCGCTCTATCTGGCGATGGGTGTTTGCGCTGCGTTGTTCGAAGCGACGCGCTCGGGGAAGGGGCAAGTGATCGATGCGGCGATCACCGATGGCGCGGCTTCATTGATGAGCGTGATTTATGGTTTGCGCGCGTCAGGCATTTGGAGCGACGAGCGCGACAACAATCTGCTCGATGGCGGCGCGCCGTTCTACGACGTTTACGAAACCAGCGACGGCAAGTTCGTCACCATCGGTTCGCTCGAGCCGCAATTCTATGCGCTGCTGCTGGAGAAGACTGGGCTCGGCGCCGATCCGGCCTTCGCGATGCAGATGAACAAGCCCGAATGGCCGGCGATGAGCGAGAAGGTTGCCGCCGTCATCAAGACGAAAACGCGGGACGAGTGGACGGCGCTGATGGAAGGCACCGATGTCTGCTTTGCGCCGGTGCTCTCGATGGCTGAAGCGCCAGATCACGCCCACAATGTCGCCCGCGGCACGTTTGTGGAGGTCGGCGGGCTTAAACAGCCCGCGCCGGCCCCGAGATTTTCGCGTACGCCCGCCGCCGTTCAGGGACCACCCGGCGGAACGGGCGAAGAAACCGCGAAAATCCTGGCCGATTGGGGCGTTTCGGCGGGTTGAAGCTGATTAACCGCTTCAGCGGCGGTTCAGCCCGAATGGTATTTATTCAGTGTCGGCCCTGGGCGATTTTCGTCCCTCGCTCGTACCGGGGCCAGGTTTTCGATCCACCTTAGGGTCGAAGCAGAAAGCGCCGGTGGCCGGCTCAGCCACCGGCGCAACTGTTTTCAGCCAAGTTGAAACTTGTATTTCCGCGCCGGCATGTTGCGCCGTAGCGCTCCGCTACGTAAACGAGCGGCCATGGCCAACAAAGTTTACAAGGACGCGAAGTCCGCGCTCGAAGGTTTCACCTTCGACGGCATGATTGTGATGAGCGGCGGCTTCGGCCTTTGCGGCATCCCGGAAAACCTGATCATCGCGCTGCGCGATAGCGGCGTGAAAGGCATTACCGTTATTTCCAACAATGCCGGCGTCGACGGCTGGGGTTTAGGGCTCCTGCTGGAGACCAAGCAGATCAAGAAGATGGTTTCCTCTTACGTCGGAGAGAACAAGGAGTTCGCGCGCCAGTATCTCGCTGGCGAGTTGGAACTCGAGTTTAATCCGCAAGGCACGCTGGCCGAGCGCTGCCGGGCAGGGGGCGCAGGGATCGCCGGCTTCTACACCAAGACCGGCGTCGGCACTTTGGTGGCCGAGGGCAAAGAGACGAAGGTGTTTAACGGCGAGACGTACGTGCTCGAAACCGGCCTAGTCGCCGATCTCTCCATCGTCAAAGCGTGGAAGGGCGACACCGAAGGCAATCTTATCTTCCGCAAGACCGCCCGTAACTTCAACCCGATGATGGCGACGGCCGGTAAGAAGTGCGTCGCCGAAGTTGAGATCCTGGTCGAAACCGGCGAACTCGATCCCGACGCCATCCATACACCGGGCATTTACGTTGATCGCATCGTGCAGGGCACGTTCGAGAAGCGCATCGAACAACGCACGGTCACCAAGCGGGAGAATGCCTAATGCCTTGGTCCCGCGATCAGCTCGCTCAGCGCGCCGCTAAGGAATTGCGCGACGGTTTCTACGTTAATCTCGGCATCGGCATTCCGACCCTGGTGGCGAACTACATTCCACAAGGCATGGAGGTCACGCTTCAGTCGGAAAACGGCATGTTGGGCATGGGGCCCTTCCCGTTTGACGAAGACGTCGACGCCGATCTGATTAACGCCGGTAAGCAAACCATCACAGCGCTCAAGAAGACGTCTTACTTCTCGTCGTCGGACTCATTTGCGATGATCCGCGGCGGCCATATCGATCTTTCTATCCTCGGCGCGATGGAAGTGAACGATCGTGGCGACCTCGCCAATTGGATGGTGCCCGGCAAGATGGTGAAGGGCATGGGCGGGGCGATGGATCTCGTCGCCGGTGTCAAGCGGGTGGTCGTTGTTATGGAGCACACCTCGAAAGAGGGCGCCTCGAAGCTCTTGAAGCAGTGCACGCTGCCGCTCACCGGCGTGAACGTGGTTGATCTCGTGATAACCGATCTCGGCGTCTTCGAAATCGACAAGCATGGTTCACAACCAATGAAGCTGCTCGAACTCGCCGATGGCGTCACGCTCGATGAAATAACCGCGAAGACGGAAGCATCGTTCGTGAGCGCGCTGCGCTAGCAAAGCATTCACACAGATAAACGCGAGACTAAAACGCGCGCGCGAAGCAATCGCGCGCGGCTTCACGCTTTCTCATCACCTCTCAGGCATGATGCGCGGAATAGTTCGTGCAGAGAGAGCGCCCATGGGCAGCTCTCCAGTCTGGGTATGGTAATGCTTCGTGCCGGAATGAAGCGACAAGCGGGGCGCCGCGCCTCCATCATGACAGCGTGCGCCTTGGCGGCGTGCACTATGTTTTGGAGCGCGCCGGCGCATGCGCAATCGCCGAGCGAACTCTCGCGCGTCATGGAAATGATCGCGCAGCAAGAAGCGCGCTTGGACGCACAAGAGCGTCAGCTCAGTGCGCAACAGCGTCAATTGGCGGAGCAGCGTTCGTTAATCGAGCGTCAACGCACCGAACTATTGGCGATGGGCGCGGTGAACGACGACGAACTTGGTGAAATTCGCGGCGCTGGCATGCCGTCGAGCGCGTTGAACTTTGACGGCCTGGATCCCGATCAGCCTGTTCAAGTCAATCGCCGCCGTCCGATCGTGACATTGGCTCAAAGCGACAGCGGCGGAGGCGGCTCTGCGCCGACGCCAGTCGCACAACCACAAGGCCCGGTCGGCGAAGCGCCGCCCGAGCAACCGCCGGCTACGACAGTAGAAGCACTGCCGGAGGGGCAGAATGCCCTGCTCGGCGCGGGCCGTCTCGTGATCGAGCCCTCGTTCGAGTACTCGCGCTCGTCGTCGAACCGCTTCATTTTCCGCGGCGTCGAAATCGTTACCGGCGTCCAAATCGGCCTGATTGAAGCCAATGACACCGCCCGCGATACGCTGACCGGCGCGCTCGCCGTGCGTTACGCGCTCACCGATCGCCTCGAGATCGAAGGCCGCGTGCCTTACATCTACCGCAGCGATCGCATCACCACCGTCGCGCAGCAAAGCACGACGACGATGCAGACCTTCGAACTCGACGGTTCGAACATGGGCGACATCGAAATGTCGCTCCGCTACCAACTCAATAACGGTGCGGGCGGCATGCCGATCTTCGTCGCCGGCGCGCGCGTGAAATCGGACTCCGGCCTCGGCCCGTTCGATCTGGACCGCGATATCTCCGGCGTGTCGACCGAATTGGCGACTGGTTCTGGCTTCTGGGGCGTGCAGGGCAGCGTCTCGATGCTGTACCCGTCCGACCCGGTCGTGATCTTCGCCAACGCCTCCTACCTCTACAATATCGGCCGCGACATCGATGAGACCTACGGCGCCGTCACCGTCGGCGAAGTCGATCCGGGTGACTCGATCGGCCTGGGCTTCGGCTTCGGCTTTGCGCTCAACCCGCGCTTCTCCTACTCGCTCGGCTACTCGCACTCCTACGTGCTGCCGACGACGACCGAGCTGAACGGCATCCACACGGAGTCGAGCGAACTGCAAGTCGGCTCACTCAGCTTCGGCATGAGCTTCCGGGCGACGGAGCGCCTGACGCTCTCCACCAGTGTCGATGTCGGCGTCACCGAAGACGCCCCCGATGTCCGGGTGGCCTTCCGGACGCCCTTCCGCTGGTAAGGGCCCATCTCAAGAAACCAAAGCCCGGCGGCTCCCACCGCCGGGCTTTTTCTTTGTGGTGCGTGGCGGAGGGAGTGGGATTCGAACCCACGGTGGACTTTCACCCACGCCGGTTTTCAAGACCGGTGCCTTAAACCACTCGGCCATCCCTCCGAGAGGCGCTCGCGTAACAGCGGCGCGCGCCATCCGCAACACTGGGCGCGGTAAACGCGCGTTATTGGTAAAGCTGAAGAAAGGATAAAAGCTTACGCGCCCTAAACCCGGGATGCGTATGGTGACCACTCGCATTTACCGCGTATGGGGTCGTCCTTTGAAGCTTCGTTTGGCATCGCGCGCCGCACTCTTGTCGTGCGCTGGTCTGCTCGCGTTCATCGCGCCGGCCTCCGCGCAACGCGCGCCGATCACCTATGCCGGGCAGGGCGCTGCCGCTAGCGGCGGCGAGGTGCAAGTCGCAGCACTTCCGGGCGGCAGTGATAATTCCTATGGTTACGGCGGCGCTCAACCGCGTCCCCGCGAAGGCGCGGTGATCGATTTGCGGCGTCCCACTTCAGGCGGCGCGCGGGTGACGCCCGTCGTCGCCGAACAACCCGTTCCTTTGAACGTCACCGACGAAACTGAATACGCACCGCCCGCGCCCGTCACCGTTTCACCGGTCGCGCAAGGCGAACAGGGGGCTCAAGCATGGTTGGAGCGCGAGCGCGTCGGCCCGCCTTATGAGGCTAACGGCCAATGGTATGTGCCGACGCCGGAGCCGGGTTACTCACAGACTGGCTCGGCCTCTTGGTATGGCCCGCAGTTCCATGGTCAACGCACCGCCAGCGGCGAGACGTTCGACCAGGAAGCGCTGACCGCCGCGCACCCGACTTTGCCGATCCCGAGCCTCGTCCAAGTCACCAATCTCGAAAACGGCCGCGAAGTGATCGTGCGCGTCAACGACCGCGGCCCGTTCGTGGCTGAGCGTCTAATCGACTTGTCGCGCGGCGCAGCCGAGGTGCTGGGCTTCGAAGGCCAGGGCCACGCCCGCGTTCATGTTCGTTACCTGGGCCCCGCTCCGCGCCGGGTTAACGCCGATGGCAGCCAGGCCCCCGCCTCACCGCCCTCGCCGCCGCCAGCCTCTTCCATCGGCGCCCAGGAGGAGGGGCCTGCCTCCCTGCTCCCGCCTGCCCGCTCCGGCGTCGCCCTCGCTGGCGGCCCGGTGGATGAGCGCCCTTATGCGCCGTCGGCCCCGGCTTACATGCCGGCGCCCACAGGCAGCTATTTCGTCCAAGTCGGCGCCTTCTCCGACCTCGAGAACGCCCATCGCGTCCGCGACGCGGTAGGGGCGGCGGGCCCAGTGGTCGTGGATGTCCGCCAGACCGCGGCCGGAGAATTGTTCCGGGTCCGTGTTGGTCCTTGGACGAGCCGTGAGGAAGCCGATGCGGCCCGCCGCGCGGTGTCGTCGCTGGGCTACGGCGAGAGCGTCATCGCAGCGCGCTAGGCGCCGGTTTGTTGACGTGAAAGCGCCGCCTCGATCTGCTTGAACTAGGCCTGCGCGAAACGCGCTAACGATTCGGCGGAGCAATGGACCTCAAACGCGCTTTCGGCGCTCTCACCATCGCGGCTTTCGTGGCGCTCGCTTCACCGGCTGACGCCCAGCGCGGCCGTCGCGCGCCGCCGCCTGCGCCGTCGGTAGCGCAGCACGTCACCATCATGGACGCCGACAGCGGCGCTATCCTCGCGTGCGACGATTGCAACACGCCGATCCCGCCAGCCTCGATGTCGAAGCTGATGACGGTGCTGGTCGTGCTCGAACTTCTTCGCTCAGGCGACATCACGCTCGACACCCAATACACCGTCAGCGAATACGCCTGGCGCGAACACGGCGCCCCGTCCGGCGGTTCGCACATGTTCCTGCCGATCAACAGCCAGGTCAGCGTCCGCGAACTGCTGCGCGGCGCGATCATCGTGTCGGCCAATGACGCCTGCGTCGTGCTGGCTGAAGGCATTGCCGGTTCGGAGGCCGCATTCGTCGAAATCATGAACCGCCGCGCGCGCGAGCTAGGACTGACCACGGCGAACTTCACCAACGCCACCGGCATTGATGATCCCGGCCACCGCATCAGCTCGGCTGACTTGGCGCGGCTGGCGCGTCACTTCATCACGACGTTTCCGCGGTCCTACGGCGTCTATGCGGAGCGCGAGTTCACCTTCAACAATCGCACCCAGCAGAACCGCAATCCGCTGCTCGGCGCCTTCGACGGCGCCGATGGGGTAAAGACCGGGCACACGGACGAAAGCGGATACGGCCTCGTCGGATCGGCGATCGTTGATGGCGAACGCCGCATCATCGTCTTTAACGGCACGCGCTCGATGGCTGATCGGCGCAGCGAAGCGATCCGGCTGATGCGCTCGGCGTTCTCCGACTACGCCGTTCGGACATTGGCGGCGGCGGGCGCTGAAGTGGGCGAAGCCGAAGTGTGGCTCGGCGGCAGACGGACCGTGCCGCTCTTGGCGCAGAGCGACATTCTCATTGGCGGCCGGCGCGGCGTGCAAAGCACGCTCACTGCCAACATCGTCTATGACGGCCCGCTGCATCCGCCGATCGCCGAGGGCGATGTGGTGGCGCACCTCGTCGTGGAGGGCCCCGGCTTTGAGCCCCAATCGTTCCCGCTGACCGCCGGGCGGAGCGTCGGCAAGGCAAACTGGTTCTCCCGCGCCTGGGAAGGCTTGCGCCTGACCTTCTTCGGCCCTTGATAGGGTCATGGAGCAAGGCCGGTTCATCACGCTCGAAGGCGGCGAAGGCACGGGCAAGTCGACGCTCGCGCGCGGCTTGGCCGAAGCGCTGCGCGTGAAGGGCCGCGAAGTCGCGCTGACACGCGAACCGGGCGGCGCGCCCGGCGCCGACGCAATCCGCGCGCTGCTCGTCTCCGGCGACGCCAACCGCTGGAGCGCGATGGAAGAAGCGCTGCTGTTCGCCGCCGCACGGCTCAACCATTTGAACCACACCATCCGCCCAGCACTCGCACGCGGCGCCTGGGTGATCTGCGATCGCTATTACGACTCCACGCGCGCCTACCAAGTCGCCGCCGGCGGCTTGGCGCTCAGCGATCTGCTTGCGCTGAACGCGCTCATCGGCGCGCCGCCGCCTGACCTCACGATCGTGCTCGATCTCGATCCAACTTTGGGTCTCGCACGCTCGCGCGGTCACGAAATCGAAGAAGACCGCTTCGAGAAGAAGGACATCGCCTTTCATCAAAAAGTCCGCGACGAGTTTCGCGCTATCGCGCGCAACGAACCGCAGCGCTGTGCGCTGATCGATGCGTCGGAAGGCGCGCCGGATGTTCTGCGGCTCGCACTCGCGCGCGTCGAGGCGCTATCATGAAGGCCGAAAAGCCCGCGCCTGAGACGGACAAGGAGCCTGAAGCGCCGCATCCGCGCGAGACGTTCTCGTTCGTCGGCCATGAGGCTGAAGAACAAGCATTGCTGGATGGTCTACGCGGCGGGCGCATGCACCACGCTTGGCTGCTCGCTGGCGCGAAGGGTCTGGGCAAGGCAACGCTGGCTTATCGCTTCGCACGCCTCGCGCTCGGCGCAGCGCGGACCGGCCCGCGTCCACTCGATGTCGATCCCGAAGACCAGATCGCCCGCCGCATCGCCGCGCAATCGCATCCGGACCTGTTCGTCCTACGCCGCGGCATCAACGATCGCGGCAAGCCGCGTCGCGAGATCGCCGTGGACGATGCACGCGAACTCGGCGCGTTCTTCTCGCTGGCGCCCAGCGAAGGCGGCATGCGCGTGGCTATCATCGATGCGGTGGACGATCTCAACCGCAACGCCGCCAACGCGATCCTGAAGACGTTGGAAGAACCGCCCGCGCGCTCCGTGCTTCTACTGGTCTGCCACGCGCCCGGCGCGATCCTGCCGACCATCCGCTCACGCTGCCGCCGCTTAGCGCTGCGGCCCGTGAGCGACGACCTGGTGCGGCAAGCCAGCGGTGCGGATGACGCGCTGGTGAAGCTGGCCAAAGGCCGGCCAGGCCGCGCGATTGCACGAAAGGCGCAAGGGCTCGACGCCGGCAGCGCCGATTTGCGCCGCGCACAAGCCGCGATCGCCAAGGGCGAAGCCGCGAGCGTGCTGAATCCGCTCTATGATCAAATGAGCGGCGAGCCGTTCGAGCGTTTGGCCGCCGTGCTTGAGCTGGCGGAAGAATGGACGCACGCGGCGGGCGTAGAGCAGGGCAGTGAGGCGTGGGCCGAGGCTTGGTCGGCGTTGGAGACGTTGCGCAGCGAAGCGGAGGGTCTCGACATGGACCCGCGTCACGCGCTCGCACGCGCCGTCGGCGTGCTTGATCGCGCCGCGGCGAGCCGTAGATGAGCGCTCAATGCTGATCGACAGCCACGTCAACTTGCACCACCACAGCTTCGACGAAGATCGCGAAGCGGTGATCGCGCGCGCACGCGAAGCTGGCGTCGCGCGCATGATCACGATCTGCGACAAAATCGAAAACTTCGGCGCCGTCATCGCCATCGCCGAAGCGAACGACGACATCTACGCCAGCGTCGGCGCGCACCCGCATTATGCGAAGGATCATCTGGATCTCACCGCCGAGCGTCTGATCGAACTGGGGCGCCACGAGAGGGTGGTCGGGGTAGGGGAAACCGGCCTCGATCAGCACTACAAGTTCAGCCCCTTTGAAGATCAGGTCGCGGTGTTTCGTGCGCACGCAAAGGCCGCGCATGCGCTCGACAAAACGCTGATCATCCACACGCGCGAAGCCGACGAGGCGATGGCGGAGTTGCTGGAGGAAGAGGCGGGGAAGGGCCCTCTTCGCATCCTCATGCACTGCTACACGAGCGGCCCCGAATTGGCCCGCCGCGCGCTCGCAATCGGCGCGTACTTTTCGTTCTCCGGCATCATGACATTCAAGAACGCCGACGACGTGCGCACCATCGCGCGGGAAGTGCCGTTAGACCGCGTCATCGTCGAGACCGATTGTCCGTATCTGGCCCCTGTCCCGCATCGCGGCCGGCGTTGTGAGCCGATGCATGTGGCCGACGTGCAGAAGGCGTTCGCCGCGTTGCGCGGGCTAGGCGAGGAGGAGGCAAGCGCCCTGCTCGCCGATAACTTCCACCGCCTCTTCCCGACTATCCCCAGAGTCACACAAGGCGTGACCTCATGAGCGGCACGCTACGCGTCACCGTGCTTGGCTGCGGCTCCTCCGGCGGCGTGCCGCGCGCGACTGGCGATTGGGGCGTGTGCGATCCGAACGAGCCCAAGAACCGGCGCACGCGCTGCGGGCTGTTGCTGCAGAAGTGGAGCGGGCAGGCAGGCGGCGCGGAGCAGGCGACCACGGTGCTGATCGACACGCCGCCCGACCTGCGCCTCCAACTCGCGGCGGCCAAGCCGTCGCACATCGACGCCATCGTCATCAGCCACGACCACGCCGACCAGACGCACGGCTTCGACGACGTGCGCGCCTATTTCATCAAACAGCGCCGCCAGATCCCAACCTGGATCGACGCGTGGACGCGGCCGACCTTCATGCGCCGCTTCGGCTACGCTTTCATGAGCGAGGGCGGCTATCCGGCGATCGTGCGCGACGCTGGCCACATGAGCCCGCTCGTGCCGCTCGCGATCGACGGCCCGGGCGGCTTGCTGGAGCTTTTGCCGCTGGAGCAGGATCACGGCTTCACGAAGTCGCTCGGCTTCCGCGCCGGGCCTGTGGGTTACTCGAACGATCTGGTGGCGATGCCGGAAGCGTCGTTCGCGGCGCTCGAAGGCTTGCAGCTCTGGATCGTCGATGCGCTCCGCGACACGCCGCATCCGACGCACGCGCATGTCGGCCGCGCGCTCGAATGGATCGAGCGCCTCAAACCAGCGCACGCTTTGCTGACCAATATGCACATCGATCTGGACTACCAGGCGCTGAAGGCGAGGCTGCCGGCCGGCGTCGAACCAGCCTACGATGGCTGGGCTGGCGACTATCCGATCTGAGTCGACCGCGTTGCTTCCCATAATCTATCTTATGCGAGATTTGTATGGCCGGCCAAGCTGCTGATAAAGCGAGAGAAAAAAGCGCTGAAGCCCTCGCCCGCAACGCCGCCGCCACGCAGGCCGTGCTCGATGTGATGGCGCGGCTGCGCGATCCGAACGGCGGCTGCCCCTGGGACGTAGAGCAAACTTTCGCGACCATCGCGCCGTACACGATCGAGGAAGCCTACGAGGTCGCTGACGCAATCGAGCGCGATGATCTTCCAGCGCTCAAGGAAGAACTGGGCGACCTCCTCTTCCAAGTCGCCTTCCACGCCCGCATGGCTGAAGAGCTGGGTGCGTTCGATTTCGCGGACGTCGCCCAAGCGCTCGCCGACAAAATGATCGAGCGTCATCCGCACGTGTTCAGCGAAGCCGGCGACGGCCGCACGGCGGAGCAGCAGACGGTCGCGTGGGAGACGCTGAAGGCTGAGAAGCGCGCCGCCAAAGGCGCGCCCTCGCTGCTGGACGATGTGGCGATGGCCCTACCCGCCCTCATGCGCGCCGAGAAGCTGACCAAGCGCGCTGCACGCATCAACTTCGATTGGCCGGCGCCGGAGCCGGTGCTGGAGAAGCTCGAAGAAGAATTGGCCGAGCTGAAGGAAGCGCGCGCCAGCGGGGACCAGGAGCACATCGCCGAAGAGATGGGCGACATCCTCTTCGTCATGGCCAACCTCGCCCGCAAGCTAAAGGTCGACCCCGAAGAAGCCCTCCGCCGCGCCAACGCCAAGTTCACGCGGCGGTTTCAGTATATCGAGCGCAAGCTCGCCGAAGGTGGCCGCAACGGGCCGCAACCGCTGGACGACATGGAAGCGCTGTGGCTTGAGGCCAAACGGGCTGAGAAGCGCTAGGGCGCTTTTTCCAAGTCGGGACTTTCAATTCCCACGAGTTCAAGAAACGCATCGAAGTTTGGCGCCACCGCGAGCACAGTGTCGTCGAGGTCGCCATTGGTCATATCGAGTGCGACGACAGGCCAGGGCGACTGCTCCCGCGCATCCAACGCAATGTACTCGCCGCCGCCGTTCGATCCGAACACCAGGAACCCCGGAAAGAACTCCTCCAGCCGACCACTCTGTGCTGTCCTCAAGACGTAATCGGCTTCGTCCAAAGCGAAGTAATACGGCTGAACCGCCAACGGTCCTTCGCCACCGTTAGATAGGGCCAGAAGCGCGATGTAGGATTCTGGCAGTTCCACGCTCACACCGTCTTGAAGCGCTTGTAACTCGGCCTTCGACGCACCGGGTTTCGCGAGCCAATCTCGGCTCAGCACTTCGTCTGCTGCCGTCATGTCAGCCTCACGCGCTTCAACGCGCCTATCCCACATCTCCCTACTGAATCCCGCACACAATCAACGCGCGTCACAAAATCTATCCCACACCCACAAACCCGAGCGATACTGCGCCCGTCCCTGGCACGGGAGGTTCATGGGCTAGCCGAGCCACACGAGCGCGAGGGACGGGATCGAGCGTGAGACAGCCGGCGTGAGTGCGTTTTTAAGGTAGTGCGCACAGCAGAAGCGTCGGGGTCCGGGACAACGGCAAAGTCCCGCACGCCGCCAGGGCCTTGGGGTATGACCTGCGTAAAAAGCGCAAACCCAAGACCAGGCGAGCACAGATCTCCACGGGGCGCGCGAAGCGCGCGGCGACGTTCAGAGATGAACGCCGCACCCCACAACTAAACCAGCGCGGATCGCGCGCCCCGTTCTCCCGCTCTCGCGTGAGCGAGAGCGTCCGCCGAAGCCTTGGCGTAGGCGGATCGAGACACCGATGGCGAATGGAGCGGGTCGCGCCGCTCACGAACGCTGCGCGAATTCTAGCCCGTCATTCCGGTCGCGCGGAGTGCGGGCCGGAACCCAGGGGCCACAGGCGCGTCGTTTGCCCCTGGGTTCCGGGCTCAATGCTACGCATTGCCCCGGAATGACGGATTGAGCTTAAGTGGCTACGCTGATGCTTGGGCCGAGGGGAAACACCAATGCTGATGCGCCGTATTCGCGAGCACGTGACCGCGCACAATTGGTTCGCCGTCGGCATCGATCTCGTCATCGTCGTGCTCGGCGTCTTCCTCGGCACGCAGGTCAGCAATTGGAACGCCGAGCGCCTCGCCCACGAAGCCGGCGACAGCTACCGCGCTCGCATCGTCCGCGATCTGGAAAACAATCAGAGCGATCTGCAAAGCCGCGAAGCCTACTTCACTCAGGTCCGCGCCTTCGCGCTGCAAGTGCTCGGCGATCTCGACGGCAGCGCGCGCCTGTCGGACGAGCAATTCCTGATCGCCGCCTATCAGGCGACGCAGATCTATCCGCGCCCGCTCACGCGCGGCTCCTATGATGAGATTCAGTCCGTCGGCGCGCTCGACACGCTGGGCAGTGTCAGCACGCGCGACAACATCGCGAATTATTACGTTGCCGTTGAGACGAGCGAAGCCACGTTCCGCAACGTGCCGCCGTATCGCGAAATCGTCCGCCGCGCGATCCCGTACCAGGTGCAGGCGCGGATACGGGAGGCCTGCGCGGAAGAGATGATCACAGCGACGACTGGCCTCGCGCGCTTGACGCTGCCCGAAAGCTGCACGCTAGCGATGGATCGCAGTGAACTGGCGCAAGCCGCCGCGCGCGTCCGCGCGACGCCGGGTCTGGAACTCGATGTGACGCGTTTGCTTGCCGATTTAGATCAGAAGCTGATCCAAACAGAACGCTCCCAAACGCGCGCCGCGAGCCTCGCTGACGAACTCTCGGAGCGCTAGCGCTTCAACGCCCCAAACGGCACAACCTTGTTCTCAACATCGTGCCCAATATCCGCCCGGCCGAGATACGCGATGCCAGCTCTGTCGCACCAATAGCGGATCATCTCTTCTTCAGTCGCGCCGAACGGTTTGTCGTTCTCGATCACGTCGCTGACGCGTCCGAGCTTGATCCCCTTCACGCTGCGCACGTTGGCGGAGGAGGTGATTTGGAAGAGGGCGCGGTCGAGCCGGTAAAGGTACTCCCCCACATCTTCGAGCATCAGCACATGGCCGCTCAAATCCGGCTCCAGCGACGTACCGAGCATCGACTGAAACACCGTGATGTTGAACGCCGCAGTCTTGCCGTCGAACATGACGCCCAGTTCCAGGCTTTCAGGGGAGCGGTCGATCATCCACGAGAGCGCCCTCTTCACCGCCCCCTCTCCGCCTGGCCGCGTCATGTCGACGGGAATAGGGCCATGCGCCACGTTCTCGTAACCGCGCGCATAAAGCCCGCCGAGAATGGCGCCATTGTCGCTGTAGCCGAGATAGGTTTTGGCGCGCGAAGCCGGCGTGAGCTGATCCAGCGCCGCCTCGGCAATGCGGCATGCGCCATAGCCGCCGCGCGCGAACCACAGCACGTCGAGCGACGGGTCGTTGGCGAATTCCACGAACGCGGCCAGCCGCGCCGCATCATCGCCTGCGAAATGACCCGCCGTGTAGAAGCATTGCTGGTGGAAGAAAATCTCCGGCGCGCGGTCGAGAAAGCTGTCAGCGGCGAAGGCTTTCACGCGCGCGGCCAGTTCGGGCTCGATGCGCGTGCCGGGCGCTACGACGCCGATGCGGAGCGATGGGGCCATGGCGCGTTTCAAGTCCTTGCCGTGCGGCGGCGTTTCTCGTCATAACCGGTGCCAATGAGTCAGGCCAAATCCTATTTCTTCAGCGGCGTCGGCGGCTCCGGCATGTTGCCCTTGGCGCTGATCCTGCGCGGCAAGGGCGTAACGGTCGCCGGCTCCGATCGCTCGCTCGATCAAGGCCGCCTCGGCGCCAAATTCGAGTATCTGAAAGCCCAAGGCATCGCCCTCTTCCCGCAAGACGGTTCTGGGATTGTGAGCGCCAACCAAATCCTCGTGCGCTCGGCTGCCGTCGAAGACACGGTCGGCGATGTGGTGGCCGCCCAGCGCGTCGGCGCGCGCGACATGAAGCGGCCGGAGCTGCTGGCGGAATTGTTCAACGCAGCACCTGTGCGCATCGGCGTCGCCGGCACCAGCGGCAAGTCCACAACCACCGGCATGATCGCCTGGCTGCTCCACCGCGCCGGCCGCGATCCAACGGTGATGAACGGCGCCGTGATGAAAAACTTCGTCACGTCCGACGCTTTGTTCGCCTCAGCGCTGGTCGGCAAAGGCGATGCATTCGTCTCTGAGGTGGACGAAAGCGACGGTTCGATCGCCCGCTACGAGCCGACGATCGCCGTCGTCAACAATATCGCGCTTGATCACAAGAGCATGGACGAATTGCGAGCGCTGTTCGCAGGCTTCGTCAACAAAGCCGAGATCGCGGTGCTCAATCTCGACAATGACGAAACGGCGGCCTTGGTGATGGCGACGAGGGTCCGCACACGCACCTATTCGCTGCGCTCAGGCCTCGCCGATCTCCACTGCTCGGCCATCCGCCCAGCGCCGGACGGCATTTCGTTTGACGTGTTGGAGAAAGAAACCCGCGAGGCCGCCACCGTCGATCTGGCCGTGCCCGGCGAACACAATGTCTCCAACGCGCTCGCCGCGCTCTCGGTAGCGCGCGTGTGCGGGCTGTCGCTGGGCGTGGCGGCCGCGGCGCTCAAGGGCTTCTCCGGCACGAAGCGCCGGCTTGAGATCGTCGGCAAAGCCAACAACATAACCGTCATCGACGATTTCGGGCACAACCCCGATAAGATCACGGCGACCTTGAAGACGCTGCACGCCTTCCCTGGCCGTCTGCTGATCATGTTTCAGCCGCACGGCTTTGGCCCGCTGAAACTGATGCGCGAGGGCTTCATCGATTGCTTCGCGAAAAACATGGAGGGCGACGACGTGCTGATCATGCCAGACCCCGTGTATTTCGGCGGCACCGTCGATCGCAGCGTCGGCAGCGAACAGATCGCCGCCGGCGTGCGCGCCCGCGGCCTGCAAGCCATGGCCTTCGCCGAGCGCGGCGCCTGCGGCGACAAGCTGATTGAGCTCGCTGAACCTGGCGACCGTATCGTTGTCATGGGGGCGCGCGATGATACGTTGAGCACGTTCGCGGCGGAGTTGTTGGAGAGACTGAAGCAGCGCTAGCGCCCTACTCCGCCGCCGGGCGCATTTCTTCGGGTAGGGGCGCCAACGGCGCAAAGCGCGCGGCATCCTCCACCAACAACTCAGCCCGCAACGTCAGCGCACCATCCTCGTCCGTCGTTTCGTCGAGAATTTTGCCAGCGGCGGCGATCTGCGCGCGCACGCGGCCAGAATCGTCGGCGGGCAAGGTGAGGGTGATGATGCGCGTGGCGGAGAAGGCGGCGCGGTCGATGGCGGCGAGCAGGGCCTCCATGCCCTCCCCCGTCTCGGCCGAAAGCGCCACAGGGGGCAGGGCGCCCTGCCCGACCTGCTCAGCCCCCGCCGCCGCCCGCCGCGTCCGCGCATCGTGCGTCGCCGCCTCGAGCAAATCGATCTTGTTCCAGGCTTCCAGAATCGGTGGCTGTTTGCCGTCAGCGTCCTTCGCGAGTTGCGCCAGAACGGCGAGAACGTCGGCTTTCTGCTTGTCTGTTTCCGGATGAGCGATGTCTCGCACGTGGATCAGCAAATCGGCTTCCGTCACCGCTTCTAACGTCGCGCGGAAGCTTTCGACCAGTTCGTGCGGCAGATCAGAGATAAAGCCGACCGTGTCGCTCATGATCACGGCGCGGCCGCTCGGCAGCTTCACTTGCCGTGCGGTTGGATCGAGCGTGGCGAACAGCATGTCTTTGGCGAGCACGCCAGCTTGCGTGAGCCGATTGAAGAGCGTCGATTTGCCGGCATTGGTGTAGCCGACGAGCACAACAGCAGGCAGCCCAGCGCGAGACCGTGCGCGTCGCTGCAGCCCGCGTGTGCGGCGCACGTCCTCAAGCTCACGTTTCAGCTTGATGATGCGGTCCGCGATGATGCGGCGATCGAGTTCGATCTGGGTTTCGCCAGGGCCGCCGGTTTTACCGAGGCCGCCGCGCTGGCGTTCCAAGTGCGTCCAGGTGCGCACGAGGCGTGAGCGCTCGTAGCCTTGGCGCGCAAGCTCGACTTGCAGTTTGCCTTCCTTGGTGCGCGCCCGCAGGCCGAAGATTTCGAGGATGAGGCCGGTGCGATCGATGACTTTAGAGCCGGTGTCCGTTTCCAGATTGCGCTGTTGCACCGGGGATAGCGCAGCGTCGATGACAATGACGCCCGCGCCCAGTTCTTCGCTCTGGTCCTTCATCCGCTCAACGCGGCCCGAGCCGAAATACGTGCGTGGGCTGATCTGGCGCAACGGAGCAGCTTCGGCGCTGGCGACATCGAGACCGAGCGCTTGCGCAAGGCCCACGGCTTCCAACAGCCGCGCTTCGCCGTCGCGCACGCTCTCCTCCGCGCTCGCGAGCGGGCGAAGGACGATGGCGCGGTTATAGTCCCTGAGCGGCGTGTCAGCCGTCGGCTTCATCAGCGGCCTTGTCGATGTCGTAGAGCGCAACGGGCGCACCCGGCATGATCGTCGAGATCGCGTGTTTGTAAACCAGCTGCACTTGGCCGTCGCGGCGCAACAGCACACAGAAATTGTCGAACCAGGTGACAACGCCCTGAAGTTTGACGCCGTTGACAAGGAAAATGGTGAGCGGGGTCTTGGCTTTGCGGACTGCGTTCAGAAACGTGTCCTGCAGGTTCTGTTTCTTTTCCATGGGCGCCCCATGCTTCTAGTTTTATGGCGCCGCGTCGAACGCGCGGCTGGACTGGAGCTATAAGCTGCGCCGCGGCCTGCGCCAACCGCATCGCAAAACTGTCGTGGTTTCAGCGGTATTTGGCGCTCAGGCGCCCAAATAAACGGCTCGGAGCGCCTGTGCGACTGGCCCAGGGCGACCATCGCCGATCGTTGCGCCGTCGATTGCGATTACGGGAACCGCGGGATTGCTGGCGGCGCTGATGAACGCCTCGCGCGCCGCTTTCGCCTCGGCGGGCGTGAACGCGCGTTCTTCGACCTTCATTTGATGCTCGCGTGCGATGCGTATCAGGCTCGCTCGCGTGACGCCGTGTAGGAGTTCGTGGGAGAGTGGACGCGTTCGGATGACGCCGTCCGCATCCACGATCCAGGCGTTGGATGAGGTCCCTTCGGTGACGAGGCCCTCCGCATCGACGAACCACGCCTCGAAAGCCCCCTCCTCTTTCGCCTGCTGGCGGGCGAGGGCGTTGGGGAGGAGGTTGGTCGACTTGATATCGCGCCGCGCCCAACGCGTCTCGGGAAGTGTGATGACGCTCACGCCGGCTTCGGCGCGCTTTGCGACCGCGCGTTGATCGAGGTTCTTTGCTGTGACGACGAGTGTCGGCTTCGTCTCGGGCGGCGGAAAGACGTGATCGCGGTTCGCCGCGCCGCGGCTGATCTGAACATAGACGATGCCGTCGCGGACGCGGTTGCGGCGGATGGTTTCGCGGATGACGGCCCAGAGCGCGCGCTCGCTGAGCGGCGCCGCAAGCCGCAACTCTGTGAGCGAGCGGTGCAGCCGCGCCATGTGCTCGGTGGCGTCGAACAAGCGTCCGGCGCGCACGGCCCAGACTTCATAGATCGAATCCGCGAATTGAAAGCCGCGGTCCTGGATGGATACGCTCGCCGCCGTCAGCGGCACATAGGCGCCGTTGACGTAAGCGATGCGGCTCATTCGACCTCGGCGCCGTTGCGGCCCGGCGCTTCGACACCGAGTGATTTGAGCTTCCGGTGCAGCGCCGAGCGCTCCATGCCGATGAAGGCGGCGGTGCGTGAAATGTTGCCGCCGAAGCGCGTGATCTGCACGTTGAGGTACTCGCGCTCGAAGCGTTCGCGCGCGTCGCGGAGCGGCAAGCCGATCACTTCCTGCAAGCCGTCATGCTTGGAGAAGCCCGCTTGCGGCCAAGCTTCCGGCGGCAACGAATCCACCGTCACCGGCGTGTTGATGTCGCCCGTTGCGAGGATGAGGATACGTTCGATCACGTTGCGCAGTTGGCGGACATTGCCGGGCCATTCCGCCGCCTGCAGCGCTGCGAGCGCGTCTTCGCCGATCTGCCGCGCCGGCACGCCGGACATTCCGGCAAGCCGCCCGACGAAGTAGCCGGCGAGTTCTGGGATGTCTTCGCGCCGCTCGGCCAAGCCCGGCGCGCGCAGCGGCACGACGTTGAGGCGGTGGAAGAGATCTTCGCGGAAGCGGCCTTGCTCGATGTCGCCGCGCAACTCGCGTGAGGTCGAGGAAACAACGCGCACGTTGACTTGCACGTCCGTTGAGCCGCCGAGGCGGCGGAAGCGTTGCTCGACCAGCACGCGCAGGATTTTCGACTGCGTTTCGGGCGGCATATCGCCGACTTCGTCGAGAAAGAGCGTGCCGCCGTGGGCTTGTTCGAACACGCCGATCTTGGTCGGGCGGCCATCCGGCGATTCCTCGCCGAAGATTTCGCTCTCCATGCGGTCGGGCGCAATCGACGCGGCGTTGATCGCCACGAAGGGTCCGTCAACGCGGCCGCTGCGTTCGTGCAGCAACCGCGCAACCAGCTCTTTGCCGGAGCCTGCCGGGCCAGCGATGAGCACGCGCGAATTGGTTTGCGCCACGCGGTCAATTGCACTGCGAAGCGCACCCATAACGGCGGACGAGCCAATAAGGTCGTCGCCACTCGAGGAGCGCGCTTTCAGCGCCGAGTTTTCTTTCTTGAGCCGTGTCGTTTCCATCGCGCGCTGAACGATCAACAACAGGCGTTCGGCGGTGAACGGCTTTTCGATGAAGTCGTAGGCGCCTTTGCGGATGGCGGCGACGGCGGTCTCGATGGTGCCGTGACCGCTGATGACGACAACCGGCAAGTCGGCGTCGATCTCCTTCAGCATGCTGAGGAGTTCAAGCCCGTCAATGCGGCTGCCTTGCAGCCAGATGTCGAGCACGACCAGCGCGGGGCTGCGCCGACGCAGCGCATCGAGCGCCTCGTCGCTGTCGCGCGCGGTGCGCACTTGGTGGCCGTCATCTTCGAGGATGCCGGAGACGAGATCGCGAATGTCGGCCTCGTCGTCGATTACGAGAATATCTGACGCCATTTTATGAGGCTCCTGCGCCGTGTTCTGGCGCGGTTTCTGACGGCTCCTCGCCGCGTTTGGGTAGAACGAAACGGACGACGGCGCCTGGGTTCGGCCCTGGCGCATCGTCCAACTCAATCAGCCCCCCGTGGTCTTCGACAATGCGCGCAACAATGGCCAGGCCCAGCCCCGCACCTTTGCTGCGCGTCGTAACGTATGGCTCGATCAGGCGATGGCGATCCTTGTCTGGAAAGCCCATGCCATTATCGATCACTTCAAACTGCACGCCGAAATCGAGATCGCGCAGACGCAGTGTGACGAGACCTTCTTTCGGCTCGCCATCGCGTGCGCGCCGCGCTTGGACGCTTTCGGCGGCGTTCTTGACCAAGTTCAGCAGCGATTGCGAAATCAACCGCTCGTCGCACACCAAGCCAATCGGCCGATCGACGCCTTCGACTTCGACGCGCATGTCGGCAAATGCGAGCCGTTGGCCGAACACCACTTGGCGTGCAATCTCACTCATGTCGGCGAACGCCATCCGCGGCGTCGGCATACGGGCGAAAGACGAGAACTCATCGACCATGCGGCCAATGTCGGCGACTTGGCGCAGGATCGTGTCGGTGCATTTGAAGAAGGTCTCGGGATCGGACTTGATCTCGTCGCCATACTTCTTGCGCAGGCGTTCAGCCGAGAGCTGGATCGGCGTCAGCGGGTTCTTGATCTCGTGGGCGATACGGCGGGCGACGTCCTTCCAGGCTTCCTGACGCTGCGCCGCAATCAGCTTGGTCATGTCGTCAAAGGTAAGGACGAGGCCGCCATCAGCGTCGGGGCTCATGCGGACGCTGAGATTGAACGACCCGCTTTCGCGCACGAGATCGACACGCTGCGGCGGCGTCTCGCCTGCCGGCGCCGGCTGGTTCAGCAGATCCGCGAACTCCGGCGCCATATCGACAAGCCGGCGATCCACGAGTTGGCTCTCGCTCAAGCCCAGTTGCTGCGAAGCCGATGCGTTCACGGCGGTGATGCGGCCGTTCTTGTCGAGACCCATGACGCCAGCGCTGACGCCGCCGAGCACGGCTTCGATAAACGCCGAACGGTTCTCCGCTTCTTCTTGCGCAGTCACCAAATCGCGCCGTTGCGTTTCGAGTTGCGCGGTCATGCGGTTGAAGGCGGCGCCGAGGGCGTCGATCTCGTCGCGCTCTTCGCCGATTGTAACGCGCGCTTTCAGATCGCCAGAAGCGACGCGACGCGCGGCGCCGACAAGCCGCCCGATTGGTTCGGCCACGCGAGATGCGCTCGTGAGCCCGACCCAGCCTGCGGCCAGCAGCACGATCAGCGCCGTTGCGACGTACGCTAGGCCAAACAATCCGCGCAGCGATGCTTGTTGTTCGCGGGCGGTGCGATAGTCGCTTACCGATTGGCTGAAATCGCGAAGCTGCGTCACCAAACCCGGCGGAATGGCGCGCGATACGAACACGAATGCGTTGTCATACGCGGAGAGCCTGTAGAGGGCGAGCAATCGGTCGTTGTCTTGGTCGAACCGGGCCGAGACTTCGCCCTGGTTCGCCACCGCGAAGGCTTCGCGTGACGGCGGCGTGTAATTGTTGTCGGGGTCGTCGTCTTCCAGTTCGGCGGCGGCGAGCACGCGGCCGAGACCATCGATCACATAAGCCGAAGAGAGTTCGCGCCGTTCCGCTTGGGCGGCCAGGAACGCGACGTAGCGCTCGGGGTCATCGACCAGACCGCGACGGGCGAGGTTCAAATCCTCCGCCATCGCTTCCACTTCCCCGCCCAGATTGCCGGAGGCGAGATCGACATAAGCGCGGCCGACATCGGCGGCGTTCTCGATCGTGCTTTCGACACGCTGACTAAACCAGCGATCGACGCCTTGGCTGAAAGTGAAACCGAGGAACGCGGCCACGATCAAAGCCGGCGCCAGCGCCGCCAAGCTGAACAGCGTCACGAACCGGACGTGCAGTCGCGCGCCTGTCGCCGCCGCGCGCCAAGCACGGGCGACGCGCATCAGTCTGTGTGCAAGGATGCCTGCCAGTCCCGCCGAGATGAACAGGCTCGCGATCAGGAGCGTACGCACCGCGCCGCTCGTCTCGCCCGCTAGCCCTTCCCCGAGCAGCAGCATCACCGTGGCCACGGCGGTCAGCAGAATCGCCACCGCTAGGCCGCCGATAAAGATCAGCGCGCTGCGGCTCTGGGGCTGGTCGCTGAGGACAGCGACCTCAGCCGGTTCTTGCGCCGTGAGTGGAAGCGTCATCGGCCACCATGTTGCGGGAATGCAACATAGTGTTGGACGAATATCACGCTTTCGTCAATCGCCGCGCCCAGTTCGGATGCCGAGGGTCTGGATTTTCTTCCGGAGGGTATTCCGGTTGATCCCCAGGACAGACGCGGCCTTGATCTGGTTGCCGCGCGTCGCTGAAAGCGCCTGGGTGATGAGCGGCCGTTCGACCTCCGCCAACAGCCGATCGTAAAGCCCGGACGCCGGCAGTCCAGGGCTCGCCGCAGCGAACTCGCCGGCGAGACGACGGTTCACGGCGGTCTCGAGGCCGTCGGCGGCTTCCTCCACGACGAGTTCTTCGCGCGCGGCTTGGCCGAGCTCTTCGCTGATCTCGCGTGCGCCGATCACTTGCGCTGGGCTCATCGTCGCCGCGCGACGCAGGAGGTTTTCAAGCTCGCGCACATTGCCCGGGAAGTTGTGCGCTTTCAGCCGCTCGATGGCGGCGTTGTCGATCGACTTTTCCGGCAGGCCTTCACGCTTGACGCGAACGAGGAACGCGCGCGCGAGATCGTCCACATCATCGAGACGGTCGCGCAGCGGCGGTAAGCGGATCGCGACCACGTTCAAGCGGTAGAACAAATCCTGCCGGAACGAGCCTTGGCGCACGAGTGCAGCAAGGTTGCGTTGAGCGGCGGCAACGATGCGCACATTCGGGCGCTCGTTGGGTTCGTCGGAGTGAAGCATGCCGGCTAGGCGCGTTTGTGCGTCTGTCGGCATCTCGTCCAAGTCTTCCAGAAAGAGCGTACCGCCTTTGGCTTGTTCGAACTTGCCGCCGGGGCCGAACAGATCACGGTCGATCTGCGCGCTGGCGACGCCGGCAAGGCTGACCGTCACGAACGGCGCCGCAGCGCGGCGGCCGCTCTCGTGGATAGTGCGGGCGACGCGTTCCTTGCCGGTGCCGCTCTCCCCTTCGATCAACACGGTGAGATCGGTGCCGGCCACGCGCGCCATGACGCGGTAAACCTCCTGCATCGCCGCGGAGCGGCCGATCAGCGGCAGCTTCTCTTCTTTCGCGGCCTTGCTCGCCTGTGCTCGCGTGCGCGCATCGGGCGCGCTGTCGAGCGCGCGTTGGACGGTGGCCAACAGGATTTCGAGATCGAAAGGCTTGGGCAAATAATCGTACGCGCCGGCGCCGCTGGCAGAGAGCGCCGTGGCGACCGTCGATTGTGCGCTCAGCACGATGATTGGCAGATTGGGCCGCGCCGCCCGCATCGCTGGCAGCGCATCGAACACGCAATCGTCGCCCATATAGACGTCGCTCAACACCAGATCGCCTTCGCCCTCGCGCACCCACTTCGACAATGTCGCGACATTGGTGGTGGCGCGCACTTCGTAGCCTTCCTGTGCGAGCGCTTTGCTCAGCACGGTGCGGATGGCGTTGTCGTCGTCGGCCAGAAGAATGCGTGAGGTCATGGCGTGTCGTCCGGGTCGATGGGGAGGAGAATGCGGAACGCGGTGTGTCCAGGCGCGCTTTCGACTTCGATGCGGCCGTCGTGACGGGCAATGATGTCGGCGGCGACGGTGAGGCCGAGGCCCATGCCGCCTGGCTTGGTCGTCGCAAACGCTTCGAACAATCGGTCAGCGACGTCAGCGTGCAGGCCGGGCCCGTTATCGGCGATGCGCACTTCGAGTTGCGCGCGCGCTGCTCCGCTCGCGGCCGAGCGAAATTTCACGCCGGAGCGATAAGCCGTTGAGATCGAGATCTCGCCGTTTTTTTGATTTTCGACCGCTTCGGCGGCGTTTTTAGCGATGTTGAGGAACGCTTGGATCAATTGGTCGAGATCGCCGCGTAAGGCTGGCAGACTCGGATCGTAGCGCTCGATGATCATCACGTTCGGGGCGCTTGAGCCGATGAGCTTGCGCACGCGATCCAGCGCTTCGTGGATGTTCAGACGCTCGAAGCGCGGCGGCTCGATCGCGCCGAAGGGATCGATCCGATCGGTCAGGCGATGGACGCGGTCGACTTCATCGCAAATGAGCTGCGCCAGCGATTTGGACTCAGCATCGCCGCTGCGGCTGATGAGCTGGGCGGCGGCACGAATGCCGGCGAGCGGATTGCGAACTTCATGCGCCAGCGTGCGCACAGCGGAGTGTTCTGCCGCCGCAGGCGCGATGCGCGCGCGGCCGGTGCGTGTGAGCACAAGCGCGATGTAGCCGTTCTCGCCCACCGGCGCCGCAGCGACGCTGGCGCGCCCGAGCGCGAAACCTGGACCGACCAGTGCGACATCTGCCTCTGCGACGCCGCCAGTGCTTGAAAGCGCACGCCGTGCAAGCGTCGTCATCGGTGCGTCGGGGCCAAAAATCTCATCGAGCCTGCGGCCCAGCAGTCCGCGTCCGACGCCGGCGAGCAATTCGGCAGCGGCGCCGTTCACGAAGCGGACGCGCTCGCCTGCGTCGATACCGATCACCGGCGCCGGCAACGCCTCCAACCAACGCTCCGCGTCTGGCTGGCCCAGTCGCGCGGCGACGGTGCGGAGCACTGGATCGGTCATGCCGCTTTCGCCATCTGAGGTTCAAACAGCGCCGTGAGCGCGGTGCGGACGGCGCCGGGATCTTCGAGCACGCAGATCGCCTTGCGCTGTTCACGCGCCGCGTCGCCGAACACGGCGTCGATCATCCAGGCGATGTGCTTGCGTGCGACACGGACACCGAGTGGGCGATCATAGAACGCCAAGGTGTCGTCGTAGAGGTCGAGCAGGCTTTGCAGCAGGCGCGATGTCGGCGGCGCGGTGATTTCATCGCCATCGCGCAACGCGCGCTCAATCTCGGCCGGCAGCCAAGGCTTGCCCTGCGCCGCGCGGCCGATCATCACGCCGGCGGCGCCGGATTGCGCTAGTGCGCGGCGCGCGTCTGATGCGGTGGCGATGTCGCCATTAGCGATCACTGGAATTCGCACCGCTTGCACGACCGGGGCGATCGCCGCCCAATCGGCTTGGCCGCGGAAAAATTGCTGACGCGTGCGGCCATGGATGGTGAGCATCCGCACGCCCGCGTCCTCCGCCCGCTTGGCGAGATCAGGCGCGTTGAGTGAACCGTGGTCCCAGCCCAGGCGCATCTTAAGTGTCACCGGCAGCGTGGTTGCGTTCACAGTCGCTTCGATCAGGCGCAGTGCGTGATCTGGATCGCGCATCAGCGCCGAGCCGCAGGCGCCGCTTGTCACACTCTTGGCCGGGCAGCCCATGTTGATGTCGATGACATTGGCGCCTGCCGCTTCCGCCAGACGCGCGCCTTCGGCCATCCAACGGCTCTCACGCCCGGCCAGTTGGATCACCAACGGCTTGAGCGCCTCAGCGCCCATGGCCCGCCGCACCATGTCGATGCGCTGCCGGGCGAGCTGGTCCGAGGCCACCATTTCAGAGACGCAGTAACGGCCGCCAAATCGCTTCACTTGCCGGCGGAACGGGACGTCGGTCACGCCGGCCATGGGTGCCAGCGAGACAAGCGGCGGAAATTCGTTCAAATCGAACATGCTGGCCCCGTCCTGGACCAGAGCTTAGGGCGCCTAAAAAGCGGGCGCCAAGGGTTTTATGCTGCGATGCAACATTCGCCTGAGTTACAAACCCGATCATGAAGCGCGCTGCATTGATTGTCGCCGCTGGCCGAGGCGAGCGCGCCGGCGGGCATATCCCTAAACAATACAGCAGGTTACTGGGCCGGCCGATCTTGCGCTGGTCGATCGAAGCGCTTCAGCGCGCGGGCGTCGAGGACATCGTCGTCGCCATCGCACCTGAGCACGCGGAAATCTTCGCGGCTGCGGTCGAAGACCTCTCAGTTCGGTCGGTCATCGGCGGCGCAACGCGCACCGCGTCGGTGCGGGCGGGTTTGGCGGCTTTGGCGGACGCCGACATCGTTTTGATCCATGACGCCGCCAGACCCGGCCTGACGCCAGCCATCGTCGTTGCACTTACGGAGGCTCTCAGCGCTGGCGCGGCGGGTGCGGCGCCAGGTCTGCCGGTGGCGGATTCGCTGCGGCGCGTGGATGAAGCGCAGCGTGTTGTCGCCGACGTGGAACGTGATCAGTTGATGCGCGTGCAGACGCCGCAAGCGTTTCGCGCCGAGGCACTGCGTGCCGCGTACGCGGCCATCGCTGACGACGCCAGCTTCAGCGACGATCTCGCTGTCGTGCGCGCACACGGCGGCGCGTGCGTCATCGTGCCGGGCGACGCGCGGTTGATGAAGCTTACCTATCCGGAAGACTTTGCGCTGTTGGAGCGGATCATGGGCGGCGAACGGATCGTGTGCGTCGGCAACGGCGTCGATGCGCATCGCTTCGGCGATGGAGACCACGTCACGCTGTGCGGCGTGGCCATCCCCCACCATAAGGGGCTCGTCGGTCACTCCGACGCTGATGCGGGCTGGCACGCGTTGGTCGATGCCATTCTCGGCGCGCTGGGCGAAGGTGATATCGGCGCGCACTTCCCGCCAAGCGATCCGCAATGGAAAGGCGCCGACTCCGAGCGCTTCTTGCGCCACGCAGTTCAACTTGCTGACGCCGCGGGCGCGCGCATCCTGCACGTAGACGTGACGTTGCTTTGCGAGCGGCCAAAAATTGGCCCGCATCGCGATCGCATGCGTCAGCGTACGGCCGAGGTACTCGGCTTGCCGATCGAGCGCGTGAGCGTGAAAGCGACGACGACTGAGCGCATGGGCTTCATCGGCCGCGAAGAAGGCCTGGCCGCGCAAGCAACCGCGACACTCGATCGTCCGCTTTAGTTTGCCGGCGCGGGCAATGTTTCAGGTTGCGGCTCGGCTACGCGGTCGCCGCCACACTGCGGCAGGTAGCCGTAAATGCGGCACTCTTCGACGCCGGTCAGCCCATCCCACAAAGCCCGCGGCATGTTGATGTAATCATCGGTCCAGCCACGGCCGGGCGGCGCTTCGAAGTGAAGCCAGTTGCTCTCGGGCGGAACCGGCAGCGCTGCAAGCGTGGCGGGCGAGCGCGCTACGATCATCGCGCTTGCGGCGGAAGCGCCATAGAGCGAGGCGCCGGCAACGTCGAAGGGGCGGCTGACGCGATAGAGCGTCGGCGCTTGTAGATCCCGCGCGACACGCGCCGCTTCCGAAACCAGCGCCAAGTGCCGGTTCGACAAGTGAAGGATAACGATGCCGTTCTCGCTGACCTTCGAGAGATACAGCGCAATTGCTTCCGCCGTCAGCAGGTGCGCCGGAATGGCGTCGGACGAGAAGGCGTCGACGACAATGACATCAAAAGCGCCGTCAGGCGCCTCGGCGATGCGCAAGCGGGCGTCGCCAATAAGGACGCGCGCATTCGGCTGGCATTCCTGCACGAAGGTGAAATCGCCACCCGGTTCAGCTGCGAGGCGCACGACGGCGGGATCGATCTCATAGATCGTCAGCTCATCGCCGGGGCGCATCAAACACGCCGTGGTGCCGGTGCCGAGACCGATCAACGCCAAGCGTGAGTTCTCGTGCAAGCTGAGCCCGGCGACGATGGCTTCGCCAAGCGCGGTGCGCGGGTGATAATAGGTCAGCGGTTGGCGCGAATAGTCAGGTGCTGCGATCTGAGCGCCGTGCAGCGTCGTGCCATGCAGAAGCGTGCGCAGCGGCGGAATCTGCGGATCGTCGGTGACGTATTCGCGCGTCCGTAACACGCCAAAGAATGTGCGTTCCTGGGTGAGGATGCGAGCGCCCCGCGCGTCGTCGAGGAAGATCATCATGAACGCGAGCAGCACGATGCCGGCGAGCACGAAGGGCCGGCCGCGATTGATGAAAATGGCGATGCCGCAAATCATCAAGCCGATCACGATGAGGGAGTCGTGTTGGTCGTATTGCGCGCCGACGACGATCAACAACAAAAGCAAAACCACCGTCGGCAACGCCGCTCCAAGCGCAAAGTCGCCGATTGTCTTGTTGTCGCGTCGCGGTTGGATGGTGCCGTGCACGGCGAAGGCCAGGATCAAGAAGCTCGTCAGTCCCAACAGCCAGCCCCAGGGATCGTTGAAGCTGAGGACGGGCTCCCCTTCCACGACTTCGCGCGTAATCACGCTGGAGAGATCGCCGCCCATTTTGAACGCGACCCAGATGACCAAAAGCGCGTGCACTGCGGCGATGCCGAGGAAGGCGTAGCGATAGACTGCAGGCTTGCTCTCATCGCCCCAGCCGGCCGCAACCATGGCGGCGGCGGCGCCGAGCGCGCCCAGAATGATGACGGAGTCGAGCGGCTGGCGAACCACCAGCAGCAAACCCAGCACGCCGACAGCCACTGCGGCGGCGAACGAGGCATCGGTCATGCGCGGCACGTCAGAAGCGGCGCGCGGCCGGAAGAGACAGGCCGCCGCCATCGCTAGCGGAAATTCGTAGACGTTGTTGAAAATCAACGGCGCGATGAAGGCGGCGAACGCCCCGCCCAAAACGCCGCCAAGCGAGACGTAGAGATAGAACTCGGTCAGGCGGTCGGCGCTTGGTCGCGAGCGCGAAAGCGCCAAATGGCAGACGAGCGCACTGAAAAAGAATGCCGTCAGGATCAGTGTCGCCGTCAACACCCAGTTTGCGGCCACGTAATAGGACGCCACCATGAAGGCGAGCGCGATGGGCTGCACAAGCAACGTCGCCTGCGCGATCCGTTCGCTGCGCTTCATGAACGCGAGCACGAACGTCGCCAAGTAAAGCGCTAGCGGGATCACCCAAAGCATGGGCGCGGAGGCGACGTCAGTGGAGATGTAGAGCGTGGCGCCCAAGGACATTGCCGAAGGCACCGCTGCGGCGGCGATCCAGTAGCCGCGTTCGCGCCAAGTGGGCGCAGCGCCCGTATGTGCGAGCTGTTTGGGCGCTTCGCCGTTGCCTGAAATTGTCGTCGCTGCCGCGAGTACGATGAGCGCCGCCACCGCGACGTACGCTACCGACCATGCCGCGCTCTGCTCTTGCGCGCCGAGTAGTGGCTCGATCAGCAGCGGATAGGCGAGCAAGCCGCCGAAGCTGCCAAGATTGCTGGCGGCGTAGAGGTAGTATGGGTCGTGCGCATCAGCGCGGCCGCTGCGCGCATACCATGCTTGCAGCAGGGGCGCGGTCGCCGACGCTGCGGCGAACGGTGCGCCCACGGATAGAGCTAGTACGCCGACTAGCCAGAGCGCCGGTTGATCGGAGCTTGGCGCGCCAAGGGCGGTGGTGACGTGCACTGGCAGCACAAACCAGGCCGCCACCAGCACGGCGCCATGAATGGCGGCTTGGATGCGAATGTCTTTCACGCGAGCCAGCACGTGCGCGTAGAGGTAGCCGACAAGGAGCGCGCCCTGGAAAAACGCCATCGACGTGTTCCAGACTTGCGGGCTGCCGCCCAGGAGCGGCGTCACCATGCGCGCGAACAAGGGCTGCAGCACGAAGATCAGCGCGGCGCTGGAGAACAGCGCGAGCGTGAAAATCGGTGCGGCGGCGCGGCGCGCTAAGGCTTCCATCTTCCCTCCCCTGGGCAGCGCCGCTTCTGCCACCCGCCCCGATTCAGGGGAATGGACATTCGCCAGCGACTGTCGTTATGCGTCACCATGGTTTCGCACCCGAACTATGACGCCGCGCAAGAACTGCTCGATGACGCCAAGCGTCGCGGACTGCGGGTCGCCACCGCGGAGAGTTGCACCGGCGGGCTGATCGCCGCCACGCTCGCTGCCGTGCCTGGCGCTTCGGCGGTGCTGGAGCGCGGCTTCGTCACCTATTCGAATGAAGCAAAGACCGACATGCTGGGTGTGCCGTCGGCGCTGATCGCGCAGCACGGCGCGGTAAGCCGTGAGGTCGCGCTGGCGATGGCCGAGGGCGCGCTAAAGCACAGCCGCGCCGACATTACCGTGGCCGTTACTGGCATTGCCGGGCCAGACGGTGGCAGCGCGGAAAAGCCAGTGGGCCTCGTGCACCTCGCCGCCGCGCGGAGAGACGGTGCGCGGCTGCATGAAGAAAGGCGCTTTGGCGCGGTCGGTCGCCACGAGATCCAACTTCAAACCGTGTCGGAAGCATTCGCGCTGATGCGAAGGCTGATCGACTAACCCAGGCGTCGCTTCGCTTCGCGCTCGAAGGCGCCCATGATGCGGCCCGCCAGCCCATCCTTGTTGGCGGCGACCACGGCTTGCAAGACCGGGTTCTTGAACTGATACGAAATGCGAAAGCGCACGCGCGCGCCTTTTTCGTGTGGCTCGAACCGCCAAGAATTATCAAGCGCATGGAACGGCCCGCTCACCAGCGCAACGTCCACCTCTCCTTTCGCGGGCTCGCAGCGGACCGAGGTCGAGAAGCGCTCCGTGATCGCCTTCCAGCCTACAATGGCGCTGGCGACGCCTTCCCAGCCGCCCTCGTCGCGCGCTTCTTCGGTCACGACGCGCAGGCTTTGCAGCCATGGAATGAATTGCGGATAGGCGCGCACGTCGCCCACCAAGCGGCAAAGATCACCCGGCGCGTATGGGAGAATGCGCTCTGCTTCGATCGTGGTGCGGGCCATGTCAGGCCTTGGTTTGCGCCAAGCGCGCGGCCTTCAGGCGCGCGAAGTCTTCGCCGGCATGGTGCGACGAGCGCGTCAGCGGGCTGGCGGAGACCATCAGGAAGCCCTTGGCGTAGGCGATTGTCTCCAGCGCTTTGAACTCGTCCGGCGTCCAGAAGCGATCGATGGCGGCGTGCTTCTTGGTTGGCTGTAGATACTGCCCGATGGTGAGGAAATCGACGCCGGCGACGCGCAGATCGTCCATCACCTGCAACACTTCGTCCTTCGCTTCGCCGAGCCCGACCATGAGGCCGGATTTCGTGAACTGGTTCGGATCGCGCTGTTTCACCGAGTCGAGCAAGCGGAGCGATTGATAGTAGCGCGCGCCGGGGCGGATCGAGTGATAGAGCCGCGGCACGGTTTCCAGATTGTGGTTGAACACATCCGGCGCCGCATCGATGACGCGCTCGGCAGCGTCTGGCTTGCGCAAGAAGTCTGGCGTCAGAATTTCGATAGTCGTCTCTGGCGCAGCGCGGCGGATGGCTTGGATCGTCAGCACGAAGTGCTCGGCCCCGCCGTCCTCCAGATCGTCGCGATCCACAGACGTGACGACGACGTGCTTCAGACCCATCTGCGCCGTGGCGAAGGCGACGTTCTCGGGCTCGTTGGCATCAAGCGGCAGCGGCTTGCCGGTGGCGACATTGCAGAAGCTGCAGGCGCGCGTGCAGATGCCGCCGAGGATCATGAAGGTGGCGTGCTTCTGGCTCCAGCACTCGCCGATATTGGGGCAGCCCGCTTCTTCGCAGACGGTGTGGAGTTTCAGGTCGCGGACCAATTCCTTGGTCTGGTGGTAGCCGAGGCTCGTCGGCGCCTTGACCCTGATCCAGTCTGGCTTGCGCGGGCTGGGCGCGTCGGGGCGGCCCTGCTTTTCAGGGTGACGCGGGCGTGTTTCGCCGCCGTCTTCGCCTTCCGGGCGCAAATCAATCAGCGTCGGCATGACTTGAACATGAGCCTCCGCGCCTTGGCCCGCAACGGCTGGGACGGATTCCTCCCCTGCATGACCAACGACTTAGTGGACCCATGGCTTGCCCGGCCCCATTTGGGCCGCTAGTTTCTGTTACAAGCGTGAAACAATAATCACGAATGGCCGCCCTCCCTCCTCTTGGGGCGTCCGAGGCGGTCAAACGGAGGCATCAAGTTCATGGCGCATCGACCGTTCGAGCTGGCGCGTACACGTGTCACCTTGTTCGAGGCTCTGCTCCGGGCGCGCGACGCCAGAGGCGGCAAGTTTCCAATCCTCGAAGATCATGAGCGCAAAGTGCTCTCGTACGATGACATCGTGCGCGCCGCGTTTGCGCTCGGCGGCAAGTTCGACACGCTGATCAAGAAGCGCGAGACGGTCGGCATCATGCTGCCGACCGGCGCGGGCGCAGTGGTGACGTTCTTCGCGGTCCACGCAATCGGGCGGACGCCAGCGATGATCAACTTCACGGCTGGCGCGATGAATCTGCGCGCCGCCTGTGAAGCGGCGAACGTGCGCAAGATTCTCACCTCGCGCACCTTCATCAAACTTGCGAAGCTCGAAGCGTTGGAAGCCGAGCTCTCGAAGTTCGCCAAGCTCATCTATCTCGAAGACGTCCGCAAAACCATCGACATTGGCGACAAGGTTGTGGCGCTGATGAAGGGCTCCTTCCCGCGCGTCTTCGCCGCCAAGGGCAATCCAGACGATACGGCAGTGATCCTGTTTACGTCCGGCTCATACGGCACACCCAAAGGCGCGGTGCTGAGCCACGCCAATCTCGTGGCGAACGTCGAGCAAGGCTATTCGCACGTTCCGTTCGAGCCGGATTTCAGCTTCTTCTCGCCGCTGCCGATGTTCCATTGCTTCGGCTTGCTGGGCGGCGTGCTGCTGCCGCTGTTCACCGGTCACAAGACGTTCCTCTATCCCTCGCCGCTGGCGGTGAAGGAAATTCCCAAGCTGATCAAGGATACCGGCGCCAACGTCTTCTTCGCCACCGACACGTTCGCGCAGCAATATGCGCGCAACGCGGACGATGAAGATTTGAAGGGCATTCGCCTCATGGTGCTGGGCGCCGAGCGCGTGCGTCCGGAAACGCGCGAAATGTATACGAAGCGCTTCGGCGTCGAATTGCTCGAAGGCTATGGCGCGACTGAAGCGTCGCCGCTGATTTCCGTGAACGTGCCGGCGCGCAATCGCCACGGCTCTGTCGGCCAGTTCGTGCCGCACTTGGAGTGGCGGCTTGAGCCGGTGCCCGGCATCGAAGGCGGCCAGAAGCTTTATGTGCGCGGGCCGAACGTCATGCGCGGCTATCTCGATCCCACGAAGCCCTTCGGCATCGATCTCCTGCCGGAAGGCTGGCACGATACCGGCGATGTCGTGGACGTCGATGCGGACGGCTACATCAGAATTCTCGGCCGCGTGAAGCGCTTTGCGAAAGTCGGCGGCGAGATGGTGTCGCTGAACGCCGTTGAAGGTTACGCCCAGCAAGTGTGGCCGAACGCGACACACGCGGCGATCGCTATGCCCGACAGCCGCAAGGGCGAACGCATCATCCTTTTCACCAGCGAGAAGGACGCCGAATCGAGCGCGTTCGTGGCGTGGTGCAAAGCCAATGGCGTCGCCGACATCGCCGTGCCGAAGAAGATCATCGGCGTGGAAGAAATCCCCCTGCTCGGCACCGGCAAGACCGACTACGTCGCGCTCGGTCGCATGGCTGCGGATTTGGTGGCGCGGGCTGAGGCGGCTTAGCCGCCGTACTGCTCAATTGTCATCATGCCATCGGCGCACGTCACGGTAAGCTGGCCATCCAAGAGTTTGAACCGTGCTACCCGGCGATCCGGTGTGTCTTCGATCAACGCTGGTGGCCCGAAGGTTTGAGCGGATCCATCAATCGTGCCGATGCATGCTTGAAAGGAAGCTGGTCGAACGAGCGGCGAGCCATCGGTCGGCGGCTCGCCTAGCATCGCGCTCATGGGGTCGGTTTGGGCGTCGGGCGCGTTCGCGACATCGGACGCCGTTCGGCCACGCAGGTCAGCCAAAGCTACTTCCGGGATATCGAAGTCTGGCAGCGAGAGAGTTGGCAACGAAAACTCAGGCAAGCGCCATGAGTCAGATTGGTTTTCTTGAGTGGTCATAAGGACAAGCGCCGCGCCCGCAGCGCCGACCAGGGCAACCCGGCCCCACCAACGCTGCCTCTCTTCCGGATCAGCCTCTGGTTCCGGCCACTCCGCCACACGGCTCTCCTAAACGTGCAACACCCGCCCATACGCATCGAGCACCGCCTCGTGCATCATCTCTGACAGCGTCGGGTGCGGGAAGACGGTTTCCATGAGCTCTTGCTCTGTCGTTTCCGTCTGCATCGCGATGGCGTAGCCTTGGATGAGCTCCGTCACCTCGGCGCCGATCATGTGCGCGCCGAGGAGTTCGCCGGTCTTGGCGTCGAACACAACTTTGACCATGCCCTGATCTTCGCCCAGCGCGATCGCTTTGCCATTGCCAACGAATGGGAAGCGGCCAACGCGCACCTCGCGCCCCGCGGCTTTCGCCTTGGCTTCGGTGAGGCCCACGCTCGCCACTTGCGGATGCGAATAGGTGCAGCCTGGAATGCGCTCCTTGATCATCGCGTGCGGCTTCTGGCCGGCGATGGCTTCGACGCAAATGATGCCCTCGTGCGACGCCTTATGCGCCAGCCACGGCGCGCCGGTGACATCGCCAATCGCGTAAAGCCCAGCGACATTGGTCTTGCCGTAGCCATCGGTGACGATGTGGCCGCGATCGGTCTTTACGCCGAGCGTCTCCAGCCCAAGGTTTTCGATATTGCCGGTGATGCCGACAGCGACGATGGCGTGCGACGCCGTAAGCGTTTCTTCCTTGCCCTTGGATGAGACAACCGCCTCAACGCCGCTCGCCGTCGCCTTCAGTGATTTGGCTTCGGTTGAGGTGAGGATTTTCAACCCCTCCTTCTCATAGCGCTTCTTCGCGAACGCTGAGATTTCTTCGTCTTCGACTGGGAGCACGCGGTCGAGCAGCTCAACCACCGTCACCTTCACGCCGAACGCAGCATAGAACGAAGCAAACTCGATCCCGATGGCGCCCGAGCCGAACACCAAAAGCGACTCCGGCCATTCCGGCGGGTTCATTGCGTCGCGATAGGTCCAAACGCGCTTGCCGTCGCTCTTCAACCCAGCGGTCGGGATCTCGCGTGCGCGCGCGCCGGTGGCGAGGATGACGTGCTTGGCGTCGTAGGACGCATCCTTGCCGTCCTTGCCCTTCACGGTCACTTTTGGCGCCGCACTCCCCTTCTCCAGCCGCGCTTCGCCTTCGATCACGGCGACCTTGTTCTTCTTCATCAAGAACTGGACGCCCTTCTCCATCCGCGCCGCAACGCCGCGCGAGCGCTCGACCACGGCTTTGTAATCGAACTTCACGCCTTCGGCCGAGAGACCGTAGTCGTTCGCATGTTGGAAGTTGCGGTACACTTCCGCCGAGCGCAACAGCGCTTTGGTCGGGATGCAGCCCCAGTTGAGGCAGATGCCGCCGAGCCGGTCGCGCTCGACGATGGCGACCTTCAGCCCAAGCTGCGCAGCGCGGATCGCGGTCACGTAGCCGCCGGGGCCGGAACCGATAATGATGACGTCATAGGATGTGCTCATGAGGGCTACTTAGCAGGCCCTGCCACGAGGTGAAGGCGGAGATTTGGCAATCTCCCACCCATTCCCGGATGAAGCCGACTAGCCAGCAATCCCGAACACGTTGCGGACGCCGTCGATGACGAACTGCGCCGCGAGGGCGGCCAGCAGAATGCCGAAAATGCGCGTGAGCATGGATGCGACCGTATCGCCCATGATTTTCGAGAGCGGCCCCGCCATCAGGAACGCGGCTAGACAGAGCGCCAAGTTGGCGCCGACGCCGAGCAGGATCATGCCGCGGCTCGCCAAGTCTTCGTGCTCGGCGAACAGCAGCATGATCGAGGCAATGGCGCCGGGGCCGCTGATCAGCGGAATGGCCAACGGGAACACGGAGATATCGTCCTGCACGCCCGGGTGCGACGCCTGTTCCGCCGCCACCTTCTCGGCCCGCTCCTCGCGCCGCTCGGAGCGCTTCTCGAACAACATGTCGACGGCGATCAGGAAGAGCAGCAGACCGCCGGCGATGCGGAACGCGTCGATCGAGACATGGATTTGCTCCAACAGCCACGCGCCGCCAAACGCGAATGCGAGCAGTATGCCCGTAGCGATCGCGACCGCCTTGAACGCCATCTTGCGGCGCCAGTCCGGCGTCATGCGCGCGGTCATGGTCGTGAACATCGGCGCCATGGCGACAGGGTCGATGGCGACGAAGAAGGTCACGAAGGAGGCAAGCAGCAGCGAAAGCATCAACGGGCCTTAACCGATTCATTCAATCTTTACGCTGAATTCCTGGCGCCATTGGCCGGAATTTTAAGTCTGGCGGCGTAAGTTTGGCGGGTGACCGCAAAAGCCAGATCAGAACGCGCAGAACCGGCGCTCCGGTTTTTGGTTGCTGACGACAGCGTTTTTCAGCGCCGTCTGCTGACCGATATGCTGCGCACGCTTGGCCGCGCGCAAGTCACTTACGCCTCGACGACCGAGGAATGCCTCTCGCTCGCCGCCGTCATCGCGCCCGATTTCCTACTGGTCGAATGGGAGTTCGAGAACGGGACGGGCTTGGAGCTGATCAAGAAAATGCGGGCGGGCGAAGCTGGCGATGTCGGGCGTAAGGTTCCGGTCATCATGTTGGCCGAGCGGCGCATGCAGCGGGATGTGGACGCCGCCCGTCAGGCCGGCGTCGACGAATTCGTCATTCGTCCCTTCTCGATCGCCACCGTTCAGCGCCGCATCAAGTCGATCCAGCGCAAGCAAGCCTGCGCCGAAGGGCGTAGCGACAAGGACGACGCGCCGGACGTGCAGATCCGTAAGGGCCTGGTGCGGATGTATGTCGAGCGGCTGATGGCGCTGCGTTCCGCGATCCAGCCCGGCGGCGACGCCCGCGACTTCAAGCTCACCTGCGCACAGCTCAGTGTGCTGGCGAATGATATGGAAGAGCCGATGTTGGTCTCGGCCACCTTCTCGCTCTCCAACTATGTGAAGGCCGTCGGTGGCGAGGCGCGCATGAACGCGAGCGTCGTGGAAGCGCACCTGCACGCGATCCTGCAATTGGCCGAGCTGCCAAACTCGCAGTACGAACTCCGCCGCACCGTCACGGCCGAACTCAACAATCTCGTCGCCAAGAAGCTCGGTCGCGCCGCCTAGCCGCGCGCGATGAAGCCGTTCACGAACGTGAACACGCTTTCCCAGGTCACATAGAGCGTCAGCGCAAACACCACGACCGCCAGATACGGCGCCGCGCGATTGAGCGTGCGGCCGAATCTCGGCGCCGCCGCGCTAATGATCCAGCCGACAATGGCCGACACGATGATCGCCCCGCCGATCGCCGCGACGATGGCGATGAGCGCGCCGCTCGCGGTCAGGAACGCATGTAGGAACAGCAGCAGCGGCGTCAGCAGGCTGAGGATCATCACCAGCAGCGCGAAGCCTTGCGGGCCAGCCCTGCTCTCACCCTCCGCCGGCTTCGGCTTCGCGGACTCGCAAATCATCACGAAGAACGCGCCGATCAGCGCGAGAAACCACAGGTCGCCGGCGTTGGCCGCGAGTTCGTCGATCAGTGCGTTGATGTCCATGCGGGCCCCCACCCTTTTCCTCGACCTACAACAACATAGCCATCGGATCTTCCAGGAAGCTCCGGAACGCTTTCAGGAAAGCGGCGCCCAGCGCGCCATCCACGACGCGGTGATCGCAGGTGACGGTGACGCTCATCATGGTGGCGATGGCGAGCGCGTCGTTCTTCACGACTGGGCGTTTCTCGCCGGCGCCAATTGACATGATCATGCCGTGCGGCTCGTTGATGATCGAGGCGAAGCTCTTAATGCCGAGCATGCCCATGTTCGAGATCGAGAACGTGCCCCCCTGAAACTCCTCGGGCTTCAGCTTCTTCTCGCGCGCGCGCAGCGCGAGGTCGGCCATTTCGTGACTGATCTGCGCCAGGCCCTTGGTCTCGGCTTGCCAGATGATCGGCGTGATCAAGCCGCCCGGAATGGCGACGGCGACGGCGACATCGGCGTGGTGATGGATAGCGATGCCGTCGGGTGTGTAGCTGGCGTTGGCTTCCGGCACGAGCTTCAGCGCCAGTGCGGCGGCTTTGATGCACATGTCGTTGACGGAAATCTTTACGCCATTATCGGCGAAGCGCTTGTTTATCTCGCCGCGCGCTTTCAGCAACGCGTCGATCTCGATGTCGATCGTCAGCGGAAAGTGCGGCACGTCGCGGAAAGACGCCGTCATGCGCTTGGCGATCGTCTTGCGCATGAGGTCGAGCGGGACGAGGTCGTACGACCCGGAAGGAATACCTTGGCTTTCGAGCGATTTGAATGGCGCCGGCGCTTGCTGCGCGCTTGGCCGCGCGACTTCGCGCGATTGCTGCGGCGTTTGTGTAGCGCGCGGTGATTGCGCGGCGGACTCGATATCCGCTTTCACCACACGCCCATTGGGCCCGGTGCCCTTGAGACCGGCCAGATCAATGCCGCCTTGCTCAGCCAGGCGGCGCGCAAGCGGCGACGCCAGGATACGGTCACTTGGCGACGACGCAACGCTTTGCGGCGAAGCTTTGCGCTCCGACGATGGCGCGGGCGCCTGTTGTTTTGCTGCAGCCGGCGCGTCGGTCTTCGCCTCCCGCTTCGGCGCAGCCTTGGCCGGCGCGTCTTCGCCCCTGAGTGTTGCGATCGGCGTGTTGACCTTCACGCCTTGGCTGCCTTCCGGCACCAGAATTTCCTCGATCACGCCCTCATCGACGGCTTCGACTTCCATCGTCGCCTTATCGGTCTCGATCTCGGCAATGACTTGGCCGGGCTCGATCGTGTCGCCAACCTTCACGTGCCACTTGGCGAGGTTGCCCTCCTCCATCGTCGGCGACAGCGCGGGCATGGTGATTTGCGTGCTCATGTCGGCCTCAGCGATACGTAACGGCTTTGACCGCATCGATGATCTTATCGACGTTCGGCAGCGCCAAGGCTTCAAGATTGGCCGCGTAAGCGAGCGGCGCATCGACTTGGTGCACGCGCGTCGGCGGCGCATCGAGATAATCGAACGCATCGGCGACAACGCGGGCAGCGATTTCAGCGCCGACGCCCGACTGCGCCCAGCCTTCTTCGACAGTGACGATACGGTTCGTCTTCTTCACGCTCTCGATGATGGTTTCTGTATCAAGCGGACGCAGCGTACGCAGATCGATGACTTCGGCGTCGATGCCCTCCTCCGCCAATTGCTCGGCGGCCTTCAGCGCCAAGCCCACCATGCGCGAATGGGCGGTGATGGTGACGTCGGCGCCGACGCGGCGAACTTTCGCTTTGCCGATCGGTACGATCCAATCCGGCACGTCAGGAATGTCGAACTCTGTGCCGTAGAGCATTTCGTGTTCGAGGAAGACGACGGGATTTGGATTGCGGATCGCGGCTTTGAGCAAGCCCTTGGCGTCCGCGGCGTCGTACGGCGCGATGACGATCAGGCCGGGCACGTGGGAGTACCACGACGAATAATCCTGGCTGTGCTGCGCTGCGACGCGCGAAGCGGCGCCATTCGGACCGCGGAAGACGATGCTCGATTTGATCTGGCCGCCGGACATATAAAGCGTCTTGGCGGCGGAGTTGATGATGTGGTCGATGGCTTGCATCGCGAAATTCCACGTCATGAACTCGACGATGGGTTTCAGCCCGCCCATCGCCGCGCCAACGCCGAGGCCGGCAAAGCCGTGCTCGGTGATTGGCGTATCAACGACGCGGCGCGGGCCGAACTCTTCCAGAAGGCCGCGCGAGACTTTGTAGGCGCCTTGGTACTCGGCGACTTCCTCGCCCATCAGGAAGACGCGATCATCGGCGCGCATTTCCTCGGCCATCGCGTCACGCAGCGCGTCGCGCACGGTGATCTTGATCATCTGCGTGCCGGCCGGGATATCGGGATCGGCTTGCGGCGTAGGCGTTGATACTTTGGTGGGCTCTGGACGAGGCTTCACCGGCTCTTCACGCATTTGCGGCTGTGCCGGCGCCGTCTTGGCCTCTTGCTTCGGCGCTGGCGCTTCACCTTCGCCGCTGAGCTCAGCGATGGGGGTGTTGACTTTCACGCCTTGCGCGCCTTCTTCGATCAGCAGCGCCGTCACCGTGCCTTCATCGACGGCCTCGACTTCCATCGTCGCCTTATCCGTCTCGATCTCGGCGATGACCTGGCCGGGCTCGATTTTGTCGCCGACCTTCACCAACCATTTGGCGAGGTTGCCCTCCTCCATAGTGGGCGAGAGCGCGGGCATGAGGATTTGCGTCATCAGGCGAGGATCCCGAACAAAGCGAGGAAGATCATCGCGCAAGCGATGATGCCCACGAGCCAGATCAGCGGTCGGATGAACGGCCAGCCGGCGATGTACCAAACGGCGTGCGCAAGGCGCGACCAGAAGAAGAGCTGCGCGCCGAGCACGGTCCATTGGTTGGAAATATCGGCGACCGCGGCGATCAGCACGAGCGGCGCGAAAAACCAAAGGTTCTCGCGGAAATTATCGACGAGGCGCTTGGTGCGCGCGGCGTACGTGTTGCGCTCCGGCAGGTTGTCGCGATTGTTCGCGAGCGTCATGCCGCCATACTGGCGAACCCCAGCGCCGGCTTGGATAAAGACGACAACGAAGAATAGCGCGATCGTGTAGGCGAGATATGTGAGTTCGACGGTCATGTTTTGCCCCAACTCCTAAGCTTCGATGTAAATGTCCGTCATCAGTTCGCTCGGATCGGGCTCAGGGCTCGATTGCCCGAATTCGGCGCTCTCAGTCACGACGGCGCGGATGTCGCGGTCGATCTCCTTCAGCGCCGCCTCATCGGAATGGCCAGCGTCGATCAGCATCTTCTTCACGCGCTCGATCGGGTCGTGCTTGGTCTTCTGCTCGTCGACCTCTTCTTTGGTCCGATACTTGGCCGGGTCAGACATGGAGTGGCCGCGATAGCGGTAGGTTTTCATCTCCAGCAGCGTCGGGCCGTTACCGGCGCGTGCGTTCTCGACGGCGCGCTTGCCCGCTTCGCGCACGGCGACAACGTCCATGCCGTCCACTTCTTCGCCGGGAATGTTGAAGCTGATGCCGCGCTTGTGCAGATGCGTCTCTGACGTTGAGCGCTGGATCGAGGTGCCCATCGCGTACTGATTGTTCTCGATGACGAACACGACCGGGAGCTTCCAGAGCGCGGCCATGTTGAAGCTCTCGTAGACTTGGCCCTGGTTCGCCGCGCCGTCGCCGAAATAGGTCAGGCAGACTTTGCCGTCGTCGCGATACTTGTTGGCGAAGGCTAAGCCCGCACCAAGCGAGACTTGCGCGCCGACAATACCGTGGCCGCCGTAAAAGGCCTTTTCGATGCTGAACATGTGCATCGAGCCGCCCTTGCCCTTAGAATAGCCGCCGCTGCGGCCGGTGAGTTCGGCCATGACGCCGTTGGCGGTCATGCCGGCGGCCAGCATGTGCCCGTGATCGCGATAGGCGGTGATGACTTGGTCGCCGTCCTGCAGCGCCGCTTGCATGCCGACGACGACGGCTTCCTGGCCGATGTAGAGGTGGCAGAAGCCGCCGATGAGCCCCATGCCGTACAACTGGCCGGCGCGCTCCTCGAAGCGGCGGATGAGCAGCATGTCGCGGTAATATTGAAGCAACTCGTCCTTGGTCGCTTCGGCGGTATGCTTGCCGTTGGCTTTGGCCATGAATTTCCTCCGCCGCTAGGTAAGCCTGAGACGCGCCAAAGGGTCCACAGAGCGCGGCGCGCTTCTCTTATGCGGGAATGCCTTGGCTCGCTAGGAAGCTTTGCGATGCTGCATCGCAGCATGCGCGTTTTCAGCCGCCGTTCAGGCGGTTCTGATTAGCTCACAGTCCCGAGCCTGGCCCTAGTTTCGCGCTATCGGGGCGCTAGGTAACTTTCGCCATGACCGGGGCTCTGCGTGTGATGACAGTCTATCGATGAGGGTCTTTGTCTCCTCCACGCGCGTGGACGCCGATTGGACAGATCAGCTCTGCGCGTTTCTGAGCGATCGCGGCTTCAAGCCGATGCTCGACGGTCGCGACATCGGCTCGGCCGACGTCTGGAAGCACCGCGTGAAAACGCTGCTAAGTTCGGTTGAAGCCGTCGTGTTCGTGCTGACAGACGATTCCGCTGAGGCGATCGAATGCGAGTGGGAGATTTCCGAGGCTCAGCGGCAGGGCAAGCGCGTAGTGGCTGTGTTGCCGGCCGCACTCCAAGTTCGCCCGCCGGACTTTCTGGCCGAGCGCAACTTTATCCTGTTCTACTCGGATCCGGTCGCGCCGGAGTCGGGCTTCTATGCTGGGCAGAAGCGGCTTGAGGCGGCGCTGCGTCAAAAGCCGCTGAACGTGCGTGTGACCCGGCCGATCGCGCCGCCAACACCGCCGCCGCGCGCTCCGCCACCGCGCGAGCCGATCATGATGCCGTACGATCCGGCATACCTCGCGCCACCGCAGCGGCGCGGTTTCCGCATGCCATGGTTTCGCCTGGGGCTGCTCGCTGCCGTTGGCGGCGCGAGCTACTACACCGCGACAAACGAGCAATTTCGCTCCGGATTGGGCACAGCATGGACGGAGGCGTCGGCTGTCTTGCTTGCGCCAGCTGCGGACGAGGACGACGCGCCGCCGGACGGGAGCCGTGTCTCCGCGCATGATTGGACGCCGGAGAGCCCCTTGTTCGCAGGCGCCAGCGGCGCCAATGCGCGCAACTATCCGCTTCCCAGCGCAACCATCCTTCAAGAATTGCCAGCGGCTGCGCCGCTTAACATCAATGGCCGCATGGAAGTGCAAGGCGATTGGTGGTTCCGCGTCGTGCTTGAGGACGGACGCGTTGGCTTTGTGCACGAGGAAGCGACCGCCAGCCGTCCAACGGCGCCGAGCACGGCGGGCGTTACGCTGATCGACCCGGGTGTCGCTGTGCGCGCGGGCCGCGCAGGCGCCAACGTGCGCGCCTCTCCTGGCCTTCGCGCGCGGCGCCTCGTGCGCGTCGAGGCCGGCGCTGCGTTGACGGTGACCGGCAGAACGCAAACCGGCGGGCATCGCTGGTATCGCGTGCAACTTGGCAACGGCCAGACCGGCTGGGCGCGCGACGATGTGTTGGTGACCGCCGAGGGCCAGCCGGTTCGGATTTAGTCGAGAGCGAAGACGATCTCTTCGGTATCGCCGGCCGCCAGCGTCACGCGCGCGCGTTCGTCCAAGTAATCCAGATCGAGCGTCTCGGGGCGCAGCCGCGCAGCACGGGCTTCCAGTTGCGCGCGTTCTTCTTCGAGGCTGGCGATCTGCTCTGAAAGCACGCGTTCCTGCGCTTGCAGATCGACGTACGCGACGAGGCCCTGCCGGCCCGTCACGGCGTGTGCGCCGAGATAAAGAATGGCCGCGCCCAGACCGATGCTGAGCGCCGTGGCCCCATGTTTCGACATCGTACCGACCCTCGAAGAGCCGGCAAAATGAGTCCCGATCCTTAATGAAATCTTTACGGAATCGCGAGGCTGCGGAACAAAACGAGTCCAAAGAATCGTGTTGAATCAGCTATTTAGGAAAATGGCGCAAGATGTGGTGGGGCGTTGATGCGCCGGACTCCACATGGAGTCCCTCTCGTGCGCTCAAAATATTTTTGCAGTTGGAGGCGAAAAACGGGCCTCAATCCTCTTCCGCCGCCCCCGCGCGGGCGATGGCGAGCGAGAGAATGCGGCTGATCAGGTCGGAATAGCTGATGCCGTCGTGCTGCGCCGACTGGGCGTACTCCTCGCTGCGCGCGATTTCGGGATTGGGGTTGGCCTCGATAAAGTACGGCACCCCGTCCCTCCCGAGACGGAAATCGACGCGTGCATAGCCGTCGAGTTCAAGCACTTTGCAAATGCGTTTCGCCGCTTCGCGGATGCGGGTGGAGAGAGCCGGTGAGAGATCCTTGGCTGGGCCGTCAGTGACGCCGCAGCGCTCCTGATATTTGAGATCGTGCTTCACCTTCTGCGTGGCGATCGGCAGCGCGCCCGGCGCCAAGCGCTCGAACTCCAGCTCCCACACCGGCAGCGCCCGCAGGCGTTCGTTGCCGAGCACGCCGACATAGATCTCGCGCCCATCGATGTACTGTTCCGCGATCGCGGGCGTGCCGACATGCTCGTGAATGAACTTCACCCGCTCGGCGAGCTTCTCGTCATTATCGACGACCGCCGCTTGCGAGATCCCGAGCGAGCCGTCTTCGATCGTGCTCTTCACGATGAGCGGGAAGCGTAGCCGCGCCGGCCGCTTCACTTTGCGGCCCATCGGAAACACCACAAAGGCCGGCGTGGGTATCCGGTGATATTTGAGCAGCTTCTTCGAGAGATCCTTGCCCTGCGCCAAAATCTGGCCGCGCGGATTGCAGCCCGTGTACGGCACGCGCATGAGTTCGAGGAAGCTCGCGATATTCTGGCCGTAGAGCGCCTCGCCGTGAAACTCGATCAGCAGATTGAAGACGACGTCGGGCTTCCAATTGTCGATCTGGTCGCGGATGGGTTTCAGATCGTAGGCGACGCCGAGCGTGTGCACGTCGTGCCCGAGCTGCTTCAGCGTGCTGATGACGTCGTACTCGGTCTTCAGCTTGTAAACGTCGCGCTCGCTGACGCCTTCCATGCTCTCGGGCGGGACGCCATCGGGGTGGCACAGGACGAGGACGCGCAAGGGTTGCTTCATACCGCGAACGTCTGCCGGCGGCCGGAGCTGTAGAGCGAAGTGACGGATTTCGCCGTCAAAAGCGCGGTAAGTTTGCGTCGCATGGTTTGTCCCGAGCCTGGCGCGCGCAGTTTCAGCACGCGTGAGCGGTCAATGACGTCGTCCAAGGCATGGTCCAACGCGAGCGGATATTCCCCCGTCTCGCGCGCGACAGAGTTCATGATCTGCGCCCGGTGTTTGCGAATAACGGTGGTGGCCGCCGGCGCTTTGCGATGCGCGGGATCGGCGGAGAAGATTTTGAGCAGATCGCGATCAAACACCGTCGGCGCCTCGACAGAGAAGCGCTTCTGTTTGTCGCGATAGTGCTGGCCGAGCGTCGTCGTCAGGCTGTGCAGCGGCTCCATGGTGGTGCGCGGCTTCGGCGGCGGCTTCACGCCGTCGAGTTCGCCCATGAGATCATCGACGTATTGGAGCTTCTGCAGCGCTGGCCAATCGGCGTAGCGCTTCTTCCAGCGCGCGCGCGGCCCGAGCCAGACAGCGAACGTCTCGGCGAAATCTTCATCCGGATGGCATTGCGCGTACCAGCGGCGCAAATGCTGCACGTGGCGGCGGCTAGTCGGATTGGGCCGATAGAAATCGGGATAGCGCTTCGACGCATTGCCAAAAAGCTCGCGCCAGCGTTTGCGCCGATGAAGCCCGTATGCGCGCTGCACGACGTGCCCGGCTTCATGGCGCAAAATGCGCATGCACTCGCGCACCGTGCCGCCCTCGACCTCAAGCACCATCTTGCGTTCAAGCCGCGCCAGACGCGGGTGCGCCAGATAAAAAGGGACAGCGATCCCTGGCGTATCGTGCGGGCTGAACCATTCGGTCGAGAGCCACGCATGCGCGCGTACTTCGATGCCGCGCGTATCCAGTTCGTGATGCATCTGGGCGATGCAGTCCTCGACCCAGGTGCCGGTGAGCGAGAGCTTCAAATCCTTGAAACGGAGCTTCAGAAGATCGTCATCGCTATAGGCCGCCCAAACGGGTTCTCGCTTGCGCGAGCGCGGGGATTTGCGCGGAAGACTCACCACTTCATGCTAGCGAGAAGCCTTACCGCGTTGCAATTGATGGATTTCAACGACCCACATACCGATGCGGCCGCGGCGTCGATTGCGGCCAAGTGTTGTTTCGAAGACGAGCTTTGTCGACGCACTAGAGCGGCGCCGCCGGTGAGGGTTCGTCGCAGTGAAGGGTTCCCGAACGAACGATCTGGCGCTCCCTCAACCTGCGGAACCGTCGCCCCAGCCAATGCTCCTGGAGGTCCTCCTGGAATGACGCCACCTGAACGCGGGGTAGGCACGACAGGATCAGCTGCTCCTCCACTAAGATGAAGCGATTGCCCGACAAGGAAGGCTCGCTTGCCCCCGAGAGATAGTGCGTGGTGTTAGGCTCTTCGGCCTCCCGATGGATGAGCCATCCCAAGCGTATGCCATTCCGTTCGGCAAAGGCGCGCTGACGTTCGGCGTTCTGTTGAGCTTGGTGCAACGCGTCCTGGTATCGCCGGTCGGCCTCCTGGGCGGTCGCGCCGTCGGCGCGATGTTCCGTAACAATAGCATCTCGCCGGCCCTCAAGCTGCGCGACAAATGCGGGGTCAATGCCGCCGTGCAACAACATAAGAGCGCCCGGTTCGAGAATGAGGCGGGACGCTGTTGGAACGAGATAGTTGGCGCAAGAGGAGTTGCATTGTTCGCGAATGCGAATGGTGAGATCGCGGCCCTCAAATTGCTCGGCGATAGCGAGCGCCGCGCCGACATCTCCGCCTTCACTATTTAGAACGACTTCTTGCGTCTCCGGTTGAAGGCGCTCGGAGACGCACAGCGCCAACTCGGCGTCTATCCGGCCTTCAATTACGAAAATTGTTGGCGAGTGCTGTTCGCATCCTTGAGCATGGGCATGGCCAACGCCGGCAAGCAGCAGCCCAATCGCCACGCAGAGCACGAAGGAAATGCGCTCTTTCACGGCCTCAGTCTCGCGTCTTAGCGGCCCACAATCGTATCAGCGCCGGCATAGTGGCCCTGGTCGTCCAACATCTCGGCGATGCGGATCAGTTGGTTGTACTTGGCGGTGCGGTCGGAGCGCGCCAGGGAACCGGTTTTGATCTGGCCGCAATTGGTGGCGACCGCGAGGTCGGCGATGGTGGAGTCCTCGGTTTCACCCGAACGGTGGCTCATCACCGCCGAATAGCCGGCCCGTTGCGCCATATCGACGACGTCCAACGTCTCGGTCAGCGTGCCGATCTGATTGACTTTGATCAGAATGGCGTTCGCCAGGCCCTTTTCGAAGCCCATTTCCAGTCGTTTCATGTTGGTAACGAAGAGATCGTCGCCGACGAGCTGGCATTTGTCGCCGATCAGTTCAGTGAGCGCCGCCCAACCCTCCAGATCATCTTCTGACATGCCGTCCTCGATCGAAACGATCGGGTAGCGGGCGACCAGATCGGCAAGGTACTCGGCGTTTTGTTGCGGGCTGAGCGACTTGCCCTCGCCGGCCAGTTCGTACTTGCCCTTCTTGAAGTACTCGGTCGCGGCGCAGTCGAGCGCGATGGCGATATCCTCGCCGGGCTTGTAGCCCGCCTTCTCGATCGACTTCAGGATGAAGCCCAGGGCTTCGTCGGCGCTCGCCAAGTTCGGCGCGAAGCCGCCCTCATCACCGACATTGGTGGCGTGGCCGGCGGCCTTCAGCTCTTTCTTCAGCGTGTGGAACACTTCGGCGCCGTAACGGACAGCGTCAGCGAAGGAGCCCGCGCCGATCGGCATGATCATGAATTCTTGGATGTCGATCGGGTTGTCGGCATGCGCGCCGCCATTGACGATGTTCATCATCGGACACGGCAACACGCGCGCCTGCACGCCGCCGAGATAGCGGTAGAGTGGCATGCCGCTGCATTGCGCGGCCGCTTTTGCCACCGCGAGCGACACGCCGAGAATGGCGTTGGCGCCGAGGCGCGCCTTGTTCTCGGTGCCGTCCAGTTCGATCAGAACGTTGTCGATGCGACGCTGTTCTTCGGCGTCCATGCCGACAATGGCGCCAGCGATCTCGCCGGTGACCGCCTCGATGGCGTCGCGTACGCCTTTGCCGTGATAGCGATCCGGCTCGCCGTCGCGCTTTTCGACGGCCTCATGCGCGCCTGTAGAGGCGCCTGACGGTACCGCCGCGCGGCCCATGGCGCCGTCTTCAAGCCAGACATCAACTTCAACGGTCGGATTGCCCCGGCTATCGAGGATTTCGCGGCCAATGATGTCGGCAATGCCAGTCATGAGGGTGTCTTCTAATCGCTATAACGCGCGCGGCGCCGGTCTTTTGAACCGGGCGCGCGCTCGAACGCAAGCGGGTCTAGAAGACCTCAGTCTTCTTTCGGCTTGAGGATTTGCTTGCCGCGATAGCGGCCGCTCTTGAGGTCGATATGGTGCGGGCGGCGCAGCTCGCCGGACTCCGCGTCTTCGACGTAGGTATTCTTGCCCAACTTGTCGTGCGACCGGCGCATGCCGCGGCGCGAGGGCGTGGTTTTTCGCTTCGGAACGGCCATAGCCGGTAAACTCCTGGGACCCGGGTCTGTGCGGGAAAGCGGGGCTGATAGGCCAAATGCGCCCCACGGGCAAGCCTCAGCGCGCCTCGGAACCCCGGCTTAAACGTCGCGTTGGCAGCGCATAAGCCGCTGGGGGGCCAGCTGCAGGGAGCACCTTATGATCGTCAGAGACGCCATGAGCCGCGACGTCCAGACCGTCACCCCCGAGACCACCATCAGAGAAGCCGCCCGCCTCATGGCTGACGCCGATGTCGGCGCCCTGCCGGTAGCGGGCGGGGACCGCCTGGCCGGCATGGTCACAGACCGGGATATCGCTATCCGCGCCACCGCCATCGGCAAAGGCCCAGAAACCACGGTGGGCGAAGTGATGAGCTCAAACGTCCTCTATTGCCATGAGGACGAAGATATCGGCCACGTCAGCCGCAACATGGCCGAACATCAGGTTCGCCGGCTGCCGGTTGTGGACGTAGACAAGCGCCTTGTCGGCATCGTGTCGCTCGCCGACATAGCAACTTTGGCGAACGCTCAAGCCGGCCAAGCGCTGCAAGGCATCACCCAGCCCGGCGGCGAGCGCAGTCAGACGATCGAGGGCCGCGCCTAATCAGGCGCCGCGATTGAGGTAGAGCCGATCGCGCACCGGTCCGCCGGGCCCGCCAATCTGGCCGACGAAGATATCGATGCGGCCGTCGCCGTTGAAGTCGGCGAGTTCGATTGAGATGGCCGCGCCTTCAATCGCGCCAGCGCCAAGCGCGGTTCGCGTCTCGTCCCTGAAATTGCCCTGGCCGTCATTCAGGTAGATCCGCACCGAGCCGCCATTGCCTTGCACGAGATCGAGGTCGCCGTCGCCATCGAGATCAGCGAATTGCGCGTCAAGCGTCAGTGCACTCTCAGCGCCTAAGCGCGTGTCGGTCTCGTCACTGAAGCGGCCTCCGCTGTCATTGATGTAGAGCCGATCTTGCGGCTCGCGCCCCTGCCAGCTCACGTGCGCGAAATAGAGATCGAGATCGCCGTCGCCGTCCACGTCAACAGGCGTGACTTTGCGCGCCTCGACATTGCCGGCCGCAGGCAGTCGATCGCTTGTTTCGTCGACGAACACGCCCTGCCCGTCATTGATCCAAAGCGCGTGTCCGCCTTCCAGGCCGAGGACGAGATCGAGATCACCATCGCCGTCGAGATCGGCAAACTCCGCGTCCTGGGCGGTCGCGGCTTCGCGCGGCAGCCTCGCCGCAGTTTCATCGCGGAAGCCGCCCGCGCCATCATTGATTAGCAGTCGATCTTGGCCAGCGCCGCTGATCAGCACGTCCGCTACGCCGTCGCCGTTGATGTCGGCGTGCGCAACAGCGTTGGCGACAGTGTCCGGCAGTTGCCCGTAAATGCGTTCATAGGAGCCATCGGCGCGCCCGCGGAAATATTGGTGCACGTTCTGTCGCCCGAAAGTCAGATCGTCTTCTACGACCATGATGAGATCGAGCACGCCGTCGCCGTTAAAGTCGGCGATCGAGACGTCCTCGGAATCTTTCTGCAACGGCTGCTGAATATGCGCGGGGCGCACCAGCTCGGTCGGCGGCGGCGCAGGGAATGCATTGGCGCGCAGCGTGAAGCGTCCCTGCCCATCATTGATGAGCAAGCGGTTTGCACGCCATTCTTGTGGTGTGACGATATCGAGATCGCCATCGCCATCGATGTCCACGGCTGCCGCATCCATGCTGGCAACGCCATTGGCAGGCGGCGACGGCAGATGGGTTTGGGTTACATCCTCAAAGCGCACTGTCGCCAGCGCGGGCCAGGCGCAACCGAGCAACGCCGCGACTGACGCGGTCACAAAAATCCTGATCATGATCCCTCCGCGGCCATTTGATCGTTGGATTTAGGCCGACCACCAGCCAGAAGCGACGACCGCGCAATGTTTCACGATCTGCCGCAGATCAGACGCGCCGTGTGGCTGTTACGCCTGCGCGTGGACTTCAGCCGGGGCGCCAGGCTCAAGCGGTGCGTTCAGGCTGAATTGGCGGACGCTTGCGGTCTCGCAGACGCCTTGCACAATATAGACGACCTCCGTCTCGATCGTGTTTTGCTCAGGTCGCCGGATCACGGTGAATGCGCACGGTTCGTGGCGCACGCGTTGCGAGAGCGTCCCACTTGTTACGGTAAGCGCGCGTCGGCCGACGAGGCGCGCGGATGCGAAATGCAAATGGCCAGCGAGGAAAAGTTCGGCGCCGGCGTCGATCAGCTTTTCCAGCGCGCGCGGCCCACCGCGCGTCAGCCCTTTGATCGGCGCATCGTTTGGCCAGTCGAGCGGGTGGTGCGTGATCACGACGCGCAACGCGCCGGGCTTCGCACGCTGCATTTCCGCGGCGGCGATCGCTGTTTGTCCGCGCGAAATCTCGCCTTGCGCCCAGTTCAGCCGGAATTGCCAAGCCCGCGCGGTGTTGACCGGCACGATGCTCCACTGATCGGTGTGCCACGGCGCAACCTGCAGCCCATCCGCGGCGCGGTTGAAGCGCGTCCACGGATAAGCAAGCCTGCCCCACATCTCATAGTACGGCACGTCGTGATTGCCGGGCGTCAGCATCACTGGCGCCGAAAGCTCACGCATCCAGGCGCAGGCGTCGTTCAGTTCGCTTGCGAGCCCGTCCTTGGAGATGTCGCCGGTGATGATAACCGCGTCGGGCTTGTGCTCATCGACGTAGCGTGCTGCTGCGGTGAGCGCGGCCTTATCCTCGCAGCCGAAGTGCAAGTCCGTCAGATGCACCAATTCCACTAGGTGGCGTCCTCCGCGTGGTCGAGCGCTAAGACGCGCGGGCCGTTGCCATCGTACTTGATGTGGACGCGCGAGTAAAAGCGGCGCGGTTCCCCGTCGAGCGTGGCGTGCACGTAACCCAGTGCAGCATCGATATCGCCAGTGCGGGTTTGGCTGATTTCAACGGCGGAATCGTTGCGCCAGTCTGCGGTAATCGCGCGAATGCTGACGCGCGCGAAATCGAAGATATGGCGGGCATCGAGATTGACCCATTCGAGGCTCTCGGCCTCGATGCCGCCGGAGAAGCTCGGCAACAACACGCCGACGGCTTCGATCTTGCGCATCGCGTTACGCCCTGTGCGGGCACGCAGCGAGCGCATGAAGGATCGCTTTAGCGCCACGCGGAAACGCCGCCACGCCGTCAGCGGCTTGCCCTCACGCATCGCTTCGCGCACGTGCACCAATTGTGTCGTCCCGCCAAATAACGCCGCCACAAAAAACGGTTCGCCGTTAGCACGGCCTACTGGGAGTTTCTTGATGACGCCGCGATCGAGCGCCGCCGCCAGCGCTTCCGGCCATGCCAGATCGCCATAGAGTGCTTTGGGTAGAATGTTCAGCGTGCCGCCCGGCAGCAGAACCATCGGCGGTGCATCGCGCGGCGCGAGTTCAGCCGCTGCACGCGCGGTGCCATCGCCGCCGAGCACGATGATCACGTCGAAATCATGCGCGTGTTGGAAAAGCTCCGGCGATATTTTTTCCGCATCGACCAACGCATACTGGCCGATATCGGCCGCGCCCAACGCCTCCACCAGCTTCTGCCGGTCGTTCGGGCCAACACTGCCCGCTTTTTCGTTGAAGAAGACCAGGGCCTTGGCCGCAGGTGGGATTGCGCGCGCCGGAGGCGGCGCGGTCAGTTCGGCAAAATCGGGGGCGGGTTCCATGCGGGAACCTAACGCGGCCCCGCCACGCCGGTTCCCGCCTTACACAGCTACTGTCTGGAGATTGAGCCGCCCATGGAGGAAGCGACCTCACGCGCCTGTGCCTCGCCATCGACGCTGATCGAACCGCCCATGGAGGCCGAGGCATTGTAGGCGGTCGAGGCAAACACATCCATGTCGCCGCCCATCGAGGCGGAGAGATTCGCGGTCCCGCACTGGAAGTTATCGGCATCGATGGATCCGCCCATCGAAGCGGACGCCGACAGGTCGCTGCAGCGGCCGCTGATCTCAATCGTTCCGCCCATGCTCGCGGCGAGCGAAATGGCGCGTGCGTTGATGTCATCGGCGCTGAGGCTAGCGCCGCGCGAGGCGGCTAAGGTCTCAACCGCAGGCAAGGTGACGAGAACGCGCGCGTCGATGCGCGGCGTGCCGCCAAACCATGGACGATTGCGTTGCTGAATTCTGAGCACACCGTCTTCAATCTCAGTGCGGACGCGAGCCGCTTCGCTGCCGATGATCTCGACGCGGTAAGTATCGCCAGTCGCGACTTCGACTTCAATACGGTCAGCGACCGCAACGCCGGTGAAACCAGACAAGTTGCGCGTCTCCGCCGAGGCGGCGCTTGCCAGCGCTATGACGGCGACGCAAGCGATCAGATATTGTCGCATGAAATTTTCCCTCTCAGATTAGCTGGCGCGACGGTGCGAACCGCCGGAAGACAAAGAAATCGTGCCGATCCCGGCATCGCCATATGAAACCACCCCGCCACCGCTGGAGGCCTCGACGTCGAGACGCCCGCTCGCATTGATGCGTACGTCGGCGCCGGATGAGACGTCCACGCTGCCGTTCACGCAGCGCAGTTCGGAGGCGTGAATGTCGGCGCCGCTCGAAGCGTCGGCGGTGAAGCTATCGCAACGGCCGCTGACGCGGAGATCGGCGCCGGAGGAAGAGTCGAGCGCAATCGCGCCGCCATTGACGCCGGTGGCGACGAGATCTGCGCCGCTGGAGGCGCTTAGGCCTTCCACGCGTGGCATGCTCACCCGCACGCGCGCGTCGCGTGGTCCGCGCTGAAACCAATTGCCGCGCACCGGCTCAACGATCAGCCGATTGCCGGACACGCGGGTGACGACCCGATCGGCGTCGCGGCCGGTAACTTCGACGCTGAACGCGCCGCCAACCGATACTTCAACGTCGGTGCCGGCGCTGGCCGCCACTTGGGTGAAACCCGACAGGGCGCGCTGTTCGGCATGAGCCACGCCCGCGGCGCCAGCCAATGCCATCGCGGAAATTGCTAGAATTGCTTTCATGAGCGGCTCCCCTGCCTCGTCGCGGCGGACACACGTGTCCCGGCCTTTCCCGAGGGATGCCCTGGCCCGGGCGTTTGGATGCATGCTTGTCATCCGGAGGCAGCCCGGCGACCGTACTAATCGCCATGCACCGACGCGCCCTCCTCGCCGCCTTCCCCTTTTTGGCCGCCTGCAGCCCGACCTTGGGGATGTTCGACGCCGTGGCGCCCCGGGATGGTGGCGTCCGCCGTGTGGTTCGTGACGCCGCCTACGGGCTAGGCGAGCGCCAGAAGCTCGACGTCTACGCACCTGCGGCCCACGACGGCCAGCCGCTGCCGGTGCTCATGTTCATCTATGGCGGTTCTTGGCGTTATGGCGAGAAAGACGATTACGAGTGGCTGGGCGCGGCCCTGGCGGCGCAGGGTTTCCTCGTCGTCGTGCCGAACTATCGGCTTGTGCCAGACGTCGTGTTTCCCGCCTTCGTCGAGGACTGCGCCGCCGCCGTGCGCTGGGCGGTGGACAATAGCGCCGCGCATGGCGGCGACCCGACCAAGCTCGTTCTGAGCGGCCATTCCGCTGGCGGCTACAATGCCGTGATGCTCGCGCTGAATGGCGCCTATCTCAGCGCGGCTGGCGTGGATGCAGCACGCGTGCGCGGCGCGATCGGTTTGGCCGGGCCGTATGATTTCCTGCCTTTCGACGTGGACGCCACCCGCAACGCCTTCGGCGCCGCGCCCGATCCACAACTCACCCAACCGGTCCATTTCGCGCGCGCCGATGCGCCGCCGCTGCTGCTGCTCTGGGGAGAGGACGACACGACGGTCGGCCCGCGTAATCTTGAGAGCTTGCAGCGCGTGCAAACCGCCGCAGGCGCCCGAGTTCAGACGAAGACCTATCCCGGCGTCGATCACATCGACATTCTGCTCGCGATTTCGCGACCGTTCCGCGCCCGCGCGCCGGTGCTAGCGGATATGACGGACTTTGTGCGCCGCGTGACGGCCTAGGTGATGTTACCGCGCCTGAAATCGAGCACGATGCCGCGCAGCATCTCCGGCGCACTTTGACGGTCGAAACCAACCGCCGCGGTGTAGTCAACAAGCGCGCCGTGTTCGGTTTCGTGGAATTGGCCGTCGGCGACAAACACCGACAGCAAAGCCTTCAGCAGCGCTGTCTTCTGCTCGCGCGAGAACGAGCCCGCTTTAGCCGCGAGATACGCCACCAATTCATCCTTGGTCAGCCGCGCGCGCTCCAACGCTGGCGCCACCGAACTCGTGTCGAAGTCCGGTGCGATCTCGCGCATGGCGGCGGCAATCGCCGCGCGCTCGGCGTCATTGACGCGGCCATCGATCTTGGCGGCGTTCACTAGGGCTTCCAACACGTAAGTTGCGTAGCTCTCGCCAACCGCGCCTTCAGCCCTACGCGCCCGCATGCCGCGTATGAACTGGCGTAAGCCGATCCAACCCGCCGCCGCTGCGATCAGAATCACGAGCGCCAATGCGGCGCCCGCGTCTCCCTCGGCGGTGTTCGAGCTGGCTTGTACGGAGACAACGAGCATGTGTCTTCCTGGCATGGACGAGAGCTGGAGTCGAACCTGAGGCTACAAACTCTAGCGCCCCTTCGCCAACTCGCAAAATTAAGCGCGACCGCCGCTGCGGCCGCGCTTAAAGCTGCTCAAATCGACGACCTAGAAGTCGAAATTGACGCCTACCTGAATTGAGTCGAGAGACAGATCTTCGTCGTAGTTTTCGGTGTAGGCAGGCGAGGTGAACGAACTGCCAGGACGATACACCGTCGAATAGCTCAACTCGTCAAAATCAGTTCTTGTGTATTCCAGACGTGCCGACCAGGGGCCGCCGAGGCGAATGGCGCCGCCCAGGCCCCACGTGAAGCCGCCGACATTGTCCGACTCCGACGCCGCCTTCAGGTAGTTGCCGTTGCTCGTGATCAAGATATCGCTGCTCACTTCGGCCCAAGAATAGCCGAGCACGACGTAGCCGAGAACGCCCCCGAAATCGTAGCCGATATTAGCGCGCGCATTCAAAACGCTCTCGATCTCGGTCGCGTTGCTGACGGTGTATGTGAGTGACGGCGTGGCGGACGGGTTGCCAACGCGATTGCCGGTGGCGTCATCCGCGTTGAGCACCGAATAGCCGATCTCGCCACCGAAAACGAACCCGCTTTCAGTCTGCCAATTGTAGCCGCCTTGGATGCCGTATCCCCAGCCCTCGGGGTCCAAGTCCCCGTCGAAATGCTCGCTGACGAAATCACGGGTGTTCTGTGACTCAATGCTCCATTGCCCGCCGATGGTGGCGTCCTGCTCCGATTCTCCAGAACTGCTGGAAATGTTGCCGCCGACATAGAAGCCGGCCCAATCTTGCGCCGACGCCGATCCAGCACTCATGATCAGCGCCGCGGCTGCCAATAGGGACACTTTTTTCATAGGATAACTCCCCTGTTCACCGCGCTAACAGGTCCATTCTCACGCCGTTCTTGGCGATACGGAAGCGTGCAACAATCCTTGCGTCTCGTTTTCAACAAGAGACGCGCTAGACGCGCTAGGATTCCGGCCGGTCCGTCACACCAACCGGCTCTGCTCCAACGCCGCAGCGATGAAGCTCGCGAACAGTGGGTGCGGCTCGAACGGGCGGCTCTTGAGCTCGGGGTGATATTGCACGCCGATGAACCAGGGATGGTCGTCACGCTCGACGATCTCGGGGAGCAGGCCGTCCGGGCTCATGCCTGAAAAACGAAGGCCAGCGGCTTCGAGTTTTTCGCGGTAGCGCGTGTTCACTTCGTAGCGATGGCGATGGCGCTCCGAGATTTCGGTGTCGCCGTAGATTTTCGCAACACGGCTCTCCGGATCGAGCGTGGCTTTGTAGGCGCCCAAGCGCATCGTGCCGCCGAGATCGCCACTGGCAGCGCGTTTTTCGAGTTCGTTGCCCTTCAACCACTCGGTCATCAGGCCGACGACCGGATGCTTGGCTTGGCCAAATTCGCTTGAGCTTGCGCCTTTCAGACCCGCCTGGTTCCGCGCCGCCTCGATGCACGCCATTTGCATGCCAAAGCAAATCCCGAAGAACGGCGCCTTGTGCTGGCGCGCAAATGTCACCGCCGCGATCTTGCCTTCGCTGCCGCGTTCGCCGAAGCCGCCGGGGACGAGAATGCCATGCACGCCGTGCAAATCCTCGTGCCAAGCGTCGCCCATCTCCTCGAACTTTTCGCTTTCGATCCAGCGAATGTTCACTTTGACATTGTTGGCGACGCCGCCGTGATGCAGCGCCTCGATCAGCGATTTATAGGCGTCCTTCAGCTCAGTATATTTGCCGACAACGCCGATCGTCACTTCGCCATCGGGTGACTTCAGCCGCTGAACGATCGTCTCCCACTTCGCCAAGTCAGGCTGCGGCGCGACGGTGACGCCGAAGTGCTTCAAGAGCTCCGTGTCGAAACCGGCCTGGTGATAAGCGAGCGGCGCTTCATAGATGGTGGGCAAGTCGCGCGCTTCGACGACGGCGCTTTCGCGGACGTTGCAGAACAGCGCGATCTTTTTCTTTTCGTCTTCAGGGATCGGACGATCGCAGCGGCAGAGCAGGATGTTGGGCTGGATGCCGATTGAGCGCAGCTCTTTGACGCTGTGCTGCGTCGGCTTTGTCTTCATCTCGCCCGCGGACGGGATGTAAGGCAGCAGCGTGAGGTGCACGAACGCGGCCTGGCCTGGATCGAGCTCTTGGCCGAGTTGGCGAATGGCTTCAAAAAACGGCAGCCCTTCAATGTCGCCAACGGTGCCGCCGATCTCGCAGAGCACGAAGTCCGCGTCGCCGTGATCGGAGAGAATGAATTCTTTGATCGAGTTGGTGACGTGCGGGATCACCTGGACCGTGGCGCCGAGATAATCGCCGCGCCGCTCCTTGGTGATGATCTCCTGGTAGATCCGCCCGGTCGTGATGTTGTCGCCTTGCGTGGCGCTGACGCCGGTGAAGCGCTCGTAGTGGCCGAGATCGAGATCGGTTTCGGCGCCGTCATCGGTGACGAACACCTCGCCGTGCTGATACGGGCTCATCGTGCCCGGATCGACGTTGAGGTAGGGATCGAGTTTGCGGAGGCGGACCCGGTATCCCCGCGCTTGCAGCAAAGCGCCGAGAGCGGCGGAGGCGATGCCCTTCCCAAGGGAAGAGACCACGCCGCCGGTAATGAACACGTAGCGCGCCATTCCTTTTCCGTTCAGCCGTGCTGGCTTCTCTCAGCCCGGCGAAGTTCGAGCTTTATTGGTCGGGACCGGCGCGTTCGCGCCGGACGGCGCCGAGGCCGTCACCGTCTATCTCAATCGATTCGGCTGGAGTTTGACCATCGTCCTCGAGGTTGATGCCGCCAACGCTGCCGGAAGTGTTCGGAATAACCGGTGCGCGCGTGGGTGGCGCTGCGGCCGGCTGGACCGTTGCGGTTGGCGAACGAGTAGCGGCCGCTGGCGGCGTGACTGGGCGCTGGGTTCCGGTGGCCGACGCGGGCACCGGTCCGGCAGGCTGCGGCGACCGCGTTTCGAGGGGGCCAGCGCGCGGTGCAGAACTCGATGGCGTCACCGGCGCAGCAGCTGCCGGCGCTGGGCCGAGGGCTGCGAGCTGAGTGTCGCCGCTGTTTTGCGGCAGGCTGCTTTCGGTTGGATCCGGGGCGGTCTCAGGCTCGGCCGGCGTTTCAAGCGGCGGGGTCAGCGCAGGCGGTTCGCTGCCTTGGATCAAATCAAATACGGAATTGCCGCTGGAGGTCGCCGCGGCGCCCGACAGGACCGTCAGGCTCAGCGAAGTCACGAGGAAAAAGCCGCCGGCAACTGAGGTCATCTTGGCCAGTGCGTCGGCCGCGCCGCGTCCGGTCATCAGCGAGCCGCCACCGCCGCCGCCCATGCCCAGCGCGCCACCCTCGGAGCGCTGCAAAAGCACCAGGCCGATCAAGCAGATCGAGACCAGCAAATGAATGATGAGAACGATCATTTCCATGGGTCTTGCCGTTGCTCCCGCGCACGTTCCGTCACGCGCTCACATGGGCGCGCGCGAAAGGGCGCTCAATAGCCGAGGCCGATCTTAAACGCCAGCCCGCCCCGACGCACCCTCAAGACGCAGCCGGATGTGCGAGAATAATGGCGGAAAAATCGGCTGCTTTCAGGCTCGCTCGCCCAACCAGGGCGCCGTCCACCCCATCGACGGTAAAAATCTCGCCCGCATTCTTGGGGCCCACCGATCCCCCATAGAGGATGCGCATGCCGTTCGCCTCAGCGCCGAAACGCTCGTTCAGGACGCTCCGGATCAGGGCATGGACCTCCCCGATCTCTGCCAGGGTCGGCGTGCGGTCCCCGCCGATGCACCAGACCGGCTCGTAAGCGATCACGGCGCCCGCCCCGGCGGTTGGTACGCTGTTGCGCACCTGCGCGCCGATAACCTTAGCCACGCGGCCAGCGTCACGCTCGGCCCGGGTTTCACCGACGCACACGATTGGCGTGATCCCCGCCGCCAGCACCGCTTCCGCTTTCTGGCGCACCAGATCGTCCGTTTCGCCTTGCAGGGTGCGGCGTTCGGAGTGACCGACGATCACGTAGCGCGCGCCAGCGTCAGCCAGCATGGCGGCGCTAACCTCGCCGGTGCGGGCGCCATCTTCGGCTACGGCGCTGCAATCTTGTGCGCCGATCGCGACCGCCTTGCCCCGCGCTTGCCAGGCGGCCGACTGGACATAAGCGCTCGGCGGACAAATCAGCGCCTCTACCTTATCCCCGGCCGCCCCCACTCGTTCCGCCAGCGCCGCGATTTCGCCCAGATCGGTGGCGCGGCCAAACATTTTCCAGTTTCCGGCGATCAGCGGCTTACGCGCGGCCATGCGTCTCTCCCCTCGGACGTGTCTCAGGCGGTTCCGGTGATTGCCCCGGTCTAGGGGCGTCTCTATGGTCCGGCGCCTTCCCGCTTATCGGAACCAGACATGCTTGCACAATTGCGAAATATGACGCGCGGCGTGGTCGCCTACGTCTTGTTGTTCCTGCTCACGATCGCCTTCGCCATCTGGGGCATCAACGACATGTTCGGCGGCGTTGGCTCGCAATATGTCGCCGAAGTCTCCGGCCACAACGTGACGCCGGCCGAACTCTCCCGCGAACTCGAACTCACGCTGCGCGCGCAGCGTAATGAAGACGTGAACATGACGTCGCAGGAAGCGATCGACCAAGGTCTGCACGTCCGTCTGCTCGAAGGCATCATCGGGCGCCACGCGCTGCTGGGCTACGCTGAGCGGATCGGCCTCAGCGCCAGTGATCGCATGGTCGCCGATCGTATCCGGACAATTCCCGCTGTCGTGAACCCCGTCACCGGCGTGTTCGACGAAACCGCCTACGACGCGTTCTTGCAGCAATTGCGCTATACGCGCCGTGAGTTCGAAAGCGATATCCGCGCCGATCTCGTGCGCAGCATGATGATGGAAGCCCTGGTGACGGGCGTGCGCGCGCCGTCGAGCTTCGGCGCGCTTGCTCTCACGTACGAATCCGAGCGGCGCGTTGTCAGCATCGCGGAAGCGCCGGCTTCGGTCGTCGGCGCCATCGCACCGCCGACGGAAGCCCAGCTCCAGCAATATTGGGAAGAGTCGCAGGAGAGCCTGCGTCTGCCGGAATTCCGCGCCCTCACGCTTGTTTATGCGCGTCCGGAAGATTTCGTCTCGCGTGTCGATGTGCCGGAAGCGCGTCTGCAGGAAGAGTTCGAAGCCCGCCGTGCAGCGCTGACGCAGCCGGAGCGGCGCACCTACGTGCGCCTAACCGCACAGAACCAAGAGCAAGCCAACGACATCGCCGCCCGCCTCGGCCGGGGCGAAACGCCCGCGGCGATCGCCGCCGCACTCAGCGTTCCCACAACGCGCGGCGAAAACCAGACGCGTGGAGAAGTCACCGACGCGCGCGTCGCTGAGGCGGTCTTCGACATGCAGCGCGGCCAGGCGCGCGTGGTGCGGGGCGAACTCTCACCCTTCGTGGTTGTGCGCTTGGAGTCGATCACCGCGCCTGTCGCGCCAAACCTCGCCCAAATCCGGGACGAGCTTCGCCAAGCCATCGCGCTCGACGAAGCTGGCGACATGCTGAATGCAGCCCTCACCGGCTTCGAGGATGCACGCGGCGGCGGCGCCAGTGTCTTGGAAGCTGCCCGAGCCAACAATCTCCCGGTCGTCGCCATCCCGTCCGTCGAGGCCGGCGGTCGTGACGCCACTGGCGCGCCTGTCGCCCTGCTCGAAGGCCAGGAAGAAGTCCTGCGCACAGCGTTCGAAACGCCGGAAGGCGAAGCCAGCGACTTCATTCCCGTTGGCAATGCCGACGTTCTGGTGGCGGTAGACGGCATCACGCCAGCCCGCGTGCGCCCGCTCGATGAAGTCCGCACAGAGCTGACGCAGGTCTGGACCGCGCGTGAACGCGGCACGCGTATGCGCGAGCTGGGCGAACGCGTAGTCGCCGCCGTTCGCGACGGCCAAGACTTCAACGCTGCCGCCCGCGCCAACCGCTTCAATGTCGTGGTCGACTCGCAGGCCATCGATCGGCGAACGGCCGCACAAATTCCCGCCCGCGGGCTTGCGCCGCAAATCTTCAGCGTCGCCGAGGGCGCAGCCGTCAGCGATATCCGCGCCGATGGCGCAGCGGTGCTGGTGGCGGTCGTGGAGGACATCAACCGCGTCGACGCCGCCGCCTCGCCGCAAGAGGTCGAACTGTTTAGGCTTCAGCTGCAGCAGAGCCTGATCAACAGCTTCGGCACCGCCATTCAGGACGAGATCGTCGATAACGCCAGTCCGCGCCGCAATCAGCGGCTGTTGGATCAAACCTTCCGGCGCACCGGCCAAGGTGAGGAAGAAGACGCCCAATGACGGCGCTTGAGCGCCAGCTCTCGCCATCGCCTGACGACTTCGCCGCCGCCTATGCTCAGGGCGGCGGCGTTGTCTGGGTTCAACGCATCAGCGATCTGGAGACGCCAGTCTCGGCGCTATTGAAGCTCGGCGCCGACAAGCCTGGCACGTTCCTGCTCGAAAGTGTGCAAGGCGGAGACTTTCGCGGGCGCTACTCGATCATCGGGCTGAAGCCGGATCTCGTTTGGCGGGTGAAGAACGGCCGCGCGGAGACAAGCCGCGGCGGTTTCGGCGATGGCAGCTTCCGCCCGCAACGCGACCCGCCACTCAAGAGCTTACGCAAATTGCTGGCGCGCTCGGCGCTCGATCTGCCGGCGCCGTTGCCGCCGATGGCAGCAGGCCTCTTCGGCTATCTGGGCTATGACATGGTGCGCTTCATGGAGCGCTTGCCGGACAGTGCGCCCGATCCGATCGGCACGCCGGACGCGCTGCTTGTCCGCCCGACCATCATCGCGGTGTTCGACAACGTCACCAGCGAGATCACGTTGGTCACGCCGGCACGTGCGCGCGCCAGCCAAACTGCGGCGCAAGCCTATGCCGCCGCCAGCGAACGGCTCGCGCGGGTGCTGCGCAGCCTCGATCGCACCCTGCCCCGCCAGCACACGCCAACCACGACGCCAACGCCACAACCCGAACCGCGCTCCAACACCACGCCTGACGCCTATCGAGCGCTCGTGGAGAAGTGCAAAGCTTACACGCGCAGCGGCGACATCTTCCAAGTCGTCCCCAGCCAGCGCTTCTCGGCGCCGTTCAAGCAAACGCCGTTTGCGCTTTATCGCGCGCTACGCCGGCTGAACCCCTCGCCGTTTCTCTATTTCCTGAACTTCGCCGACTTCAGCGTTGTCGGCTCCAGCCCGGAAATTCTAGTCCGATTGCGCGGCGAGACCGTCACCATCCGCCCCATCGCCGGCACCCGTCCCCGTAGCGCCACGCCGGCCGAGGATCACGCAAACGAAATCGAGCTGCTGGCTGATCCCAAAGAGCGCGCCGAGCACTTGATGCTCGTCGATCTCGCGCGCAACGATCTGGGCCGCGTGGCGCAGCGCGGCGGCGCGGGCAACAGCGCCGCCGCTTCGGCTGGCTCAAAGCACGTGCGCGTCACCGAGAGCTTCACGATCGAGCGCTACAGTCACGTGATGCACATCGTCTCCAACGTCGAGGGCGAACTAGCGTCCGGCCTATCCGCGCTCGATGCGCTGATGGCCGGCTTCCCACATGGTACCGTCACCGGCGCGCCGAAGATCCGCGCCATGGAAATCATCAACGAGGTCGAGCCGCATAAGCGCGGCATCTATGCCGGCGGCGTCGGCTATTTCGGCGCTGCCGGAGACATGGACACGTGCATCGCGCTCCGCACCGCCATCGTCAAAGACGGCGCACTCCATGTGCAGGCCGGCGGCGGCGTCGTGCTTGATAGCGACGCAGAAGCGGAGCTGCAGGAAACGCTGCACAAGTCGCGCGCCCTGTTCCGGGCGGCGGCCGAAGCGTGGCGTTACGCCTGAGGCGAACCCCGTTCCCTATGCCGCGTTTTCAGTTAAGGTGCCCACGATGACAATTTGGCCCACCCCCGTTTCACGATGGCGCGCGGACGAACGCTGATCCGCTTCGTTTCACGCGCGCCTGGGGCCGTCCATGATCCTCGTCATCGATAATTACGACAGTTTCGTCTACAATCTCGTTCACTACATCGAAGATCTCGGCGTGCGCGCCGATGTCGTGCGCAACGACGCGCTTACGGTTGCTGAAGCGTTGAAGCGCAAGCCGCGCGCCATCGTACTTTCGCCTGGGCCCTGCACCCCTAACGAAGCAGGCATCTGTCTCGATCTCTTGGAAGCTGCGCCCGACGATTTGCCGATCCTCGGCGTTTGCCTCGGCCACCAGGCCATGGGCCAAGCCTTTGGCGGCGATGTCGTGCGCGCGCAGGCGATCATGCACGGCAAAGTTTCCGATGTGACGCATCGCGGCGGCGGCGTCTTTCGTGGCCTGCCCTCACCGTTCAAGGCGACGCGCTACCACTCTCTCGCCGTGATGCGCGACACCTTCCCTGCCGTGCTCACCATCGACGCCGAAACCGCAGATGGCGAGATCATGGGCCTCTCACACAAGACGCGGCCCGTCTTCGGCGTGCAATTCCATCCTGAATCGATCGCATCCGAACACGGCCACGCCATCGTCGGCAATTTCCTCGCCGCGGCAGGCTTGCGATGAGCCTCGCATCCACTCTCGCTGCGCTGAAGGACGGCGCCGCCGTGCAAGCGGCCGACATGGACGGCGCCTTCGCTGAAATCATGGATGGCGCCGCCGTCCACGAGGACATCAAGACCTTCCTGGCCCTCACTACGCCGCTGATGGGTCACGCACCGTTGATCGCTGCCGGCGCCCGTGCGTTGCGCTCACGCATGGTGCGCGTGGCGGCGCCTGAAGGCGCGATCGATGTCTGCGGCACAGGCGGCGATGGCGCGCATACGCTGAACATTTCGACCGCCGTCGCCTTCGTCGTCGCCGGCTGCGGCGTACCTGTTGCCAAACACGGCAACCGCGCCATGAGTTCGAAGTCCGGCGCAGCTGACGTGCTGGAGGCCCTAGGCGTCAGACTTACTAACGATGTGCCAACCCTGGAGCGTTGTCTTGCCGAGGCCGGCGTCGCGTTTCTGTTCGCGCAAAACCATCACCCAGCCATGCGCCACGTTGCACTCGCGCGTCGCGAACTGGGCAAGCGCACCATCTTCAATCTGCTCGGCCCGCTCTCCAATCCGGCTGGTGTGAAGCGCCAACTCCTCGGCGTGTTCAGCGCAGATTTCTTGGAGCCGGTCGCGGGCGCATTGCGCGAACTCGGCTGCGAAAAAGCGTGGGCCGTCCACGGCGCCGGCGGGCTCGACGAACTCTCCGCCCAACACAAGGACGCCAACAATGTGGCCATCCTCGATAAAGGCGCCATCACGCGCGTAACAGCGAGCGTCACGGCCGAGATCGATCCGGACATCAGAGGTGGCACGGCGGCCGAAAATGCGGACGAGATGCGCGCGCTGCTCGACGGCGCCGGCCGTCCCGGGCATCGCGCCGCCGTCATCCTCAACGCCGCCGCCGCATTGGTTGTCGCCGGACGTGCGGCGGACGTGCCGGCAGCGTGGCCAATGGCGGAGCAATCGCTTGTCAGCGGGGCGGCGAGAGCGGCGCTGGAGCGCCTCGTTGACGTCTCGCGGAGTGCGCCATGAGCGTTCTGGACCGGATACTTACGTATAAGCGCGAAGAGGTCGCGGTCCGCAAGCAAGCGAAGCCTTGGGGCGCAATTGAAAGCGACGCATTCGCGCAACCGGCGCCGCGCGATTTCTACGCCGCGCTCGTCGCCGCCGCGGGTCGCCCCGCGCTCATCGCCGAGATCAAGAAGGCGAGCCCGTCTAAAGGACTCATCCGCGCTGATTTTGAGCCAGCGGCGCTCGCGCGCGCGTACGAAGCGGGCGGCGCGGTGTGCCTGTCTGTGCTCACGGATAGCCCGAGCTTTCAGGGCGCCGATGTGTATCTTCAGCAGGCGAAGGCGGCGTGCGCGTTGCCGGTACTGCGCAAGGATTTCATCGTTGATCCTTGGCAGGTGTTCGAGGCGCGCGCACTCGGCGCTGACGCGGTGCTGCTGATCATGGCTGCGTTTGACGTTGGCCAAGAGTTGGTGATCAACGATGCGGCGCGCGATTGCGGACTGACTGTGTTGGTCGAAGTCCACGACGAGGCCGAACTCTCGCGCGCGCTCAAACTCGAGGCCCGTTTGATCGGCGTGAACAATCGCTCGCTGGCCACCTTCGAAACCGATCTCGGCATTACCGAGCGTTTGGCAAAGCTCACGCCACCTGATCGCCTGCTAGTCTCCGAATCCGGCATCTCAACGCATGCCGACATCGTGCGCTTGCAAGCGGCGGGCGCGGGCGCGTTCCTGGTGGGCGAGAGTTTGATGCGCCAAGACGATGTCGCCGCCGCCACGCGCACACTACTTGGCCGTTAACCAAACTGGACTTGACCCGGGGCTTGGAACGGATATAGAACGCCTCATCGTTCACCCTTTGGTCTCAGGTCATGCTGACAGCGAAACAAAAAGAACTGCTGCTCTACATTCATGAGCGGATCAAAGAGTCCGGCGTCTCGCCCTCTTTCGACGAAATGAAAGAGGCGCTCGATCTGGCGTCGAAATCCGGCATCCACCGGCTGATCACGGCGCTGGAGGAGCGCGGCTTCTTACGCCGGCTGCCGCACCGGGCGCGAGCTCTGGAAGTTTTGAAGCTCCCGGAGAGCGCCGCCACCGCCGCCCCACCTAAGGGTCGCAGTACGTTTCGGCCGAGTGTGGTCGCTGACGGTCGCTCCGGGATGGGCATTCCGATCCTCGGCCAGATCGCGGCGGGCGTGCCGATTGAAGCGCTGCAGAACGAGATTGGCCGCATCCAGGCGCCGGACGATCTGCTCGGCGCTGGCGATCACTTCGCGCTCGAAGTCAAAGGCGATTCCATGATTGGCGCCGGCATCCTCGACGGCGACGTGGTGTTGATCAAACGCACCGACACGGCCGACAGCGGCGATATCGTCGTGGCGCTGGTCGATAACGAAGAAGCGACGCTGAAGCGCCTGCGCAAGCGCGGTAATTCGATTGCGCTCGAAGCCGCTAATCCAGCTTATGAAACCCGCATTTTCGGTCCCGACCGCGTGCGCGTTCAGGGCAAGCTCGTCGCGATGATCCGCCGCTATTCCTGAACCACGCCGCGCGGCGTCCAGGGGCGCTGCACGTCTGGGTGCAGCGCGCGTGTTATCTGCAGCCCGGCCTCGGTCTCGTAAATGAAACCGCCGCCTCGCGCGTCAAGATCGTCGATCAGCGCGGCGATTTCGCAGCGCCGCGCGAAGTCCTCTGGAGCAGGCGCTCGTGTAATCGCGACAGCGCCGCGCTCGCACGCACGCGCCAATCCGCTCTCATCGCTGACAAACGCAAACGTCCGCTCACCCCGACGCCACACACAGCCGCCCTCCCCGCAACCCTCAGGCGGGGCCAAGCGTTCAATCGCCGGCGGCGAGATGCCAAGCATCGCACCAAGCCTGTCGCGTGCGTAAGTTGATCGTCCCGGCGCTGCGATGAGCATCCAAGCATCATCACCCCGCGCATAGATCGCGCGCGTATCGCCATCGAAGGCAACAATCGGCTGCGGGGCCGTCGCATACATCGCAACGCTGGCCGCGAACATCACGACGCCGAACCAGCGCAACGCGCCGCGCCACAGGCATCCCCAGATCAAGGCCAGCACACACAACACGAACGCCGCATCTGGCGGTCGCGGCAAGGCGCGCACAGCTTCGGGGCGCTCGCCGAAGGTTTGGCCCACCGCCGCCACCAGATCGAGCGCGCTCGCCATCACTTGCAGCGCAGGTTCTGCCCAACCGAACGGCGCCAACACCGCCGCCGCGCCAGCCGCAGGCGCGACCAGGAACGACATGATCGGCGCAGTGATCAGGTTCGCCGGCAGCGAATAGATCGAAAAGCGCTGGAAGTGGTAGATCGCGAACGGATCGGTCGCGAGCCCCGCCACAAGCGAAATCAGCAACACGCCGCCTATGCCTCGCGTTGTCGCCTGCAGCGCGCCGATCAATGGCCCGGGCGTCGGCAGGGCCGGTTCATGCGGCGCGCGCTTCAACATTTCAAACAACGCCACCAACGCCATCGTCGCCGCGAACGACATTTGGAAGCCAGGTTCGATCACCGATTCCGGAAAGATCAGCACGACGATGAACGCCGCTAGCGCCAAAGCGCGCATGGAAATCGCCGGCCGGTCCAGCAAAATCGCGCCGAACGCAACGCACGCCATCACGAATGAGCGCAGCGCCGGCACGCTCGATCCCGAGACTATGAGGTAAGCCGCAAGCACAACAAGTGCTCCGACGGCCGCAATCTTCTTCACTGGAAAGCGCAACGCGATCGGCGGGATCAGCGACAGCACCCACATCAGCACCGCAAACACCAAGCCGCCAACGACGCCCATGTGAATGCCAGACACCGAAAGCAAGTGGCCCAGGCCGGAGTCGCGCAACACGGCATTGGTGTCAGCGTCGATGGAGCTGCGATCGCCGGTGACGAGCGCTGCAGCGATGGCCCCGCCTCTATCCGGCGCGGCCGCGACAATTGCAGCCGCAAGATCGGCACGGAGAGCGGCGAGTTGCAAACGCTGGCGGTCGAGCCAGTCGGTTGGCGGATCAAGCGCAATGGGCCGACAGCGCCCAAACGCAAAACCGGTAGCGCCCAGGCGCTCGAAATAGGCCCGGCGCGCGAAGTCGTAGCCTCCAGGGGCCATCGGCCCCGAGGGCTGCCCGAGCACACCCCGGCAACGCGCGCCGCGCCCCGCCGTCAGCAAGCCCGCTTCGCTGACGGACACGCGCACATAGCGCGGAGGCTCCGCCACGCCTTCGATGCTGCGCACGAGCAAGCGGAGGCGCGGGCCGTTGTCACTGGCGTCGTTGGTGACGACCCAGCCTTCGATGCGCGCAGGGTCCTCGCTGCCGACATAGGTCGGCTGGGCGACGCTCAAGCCTCTAAAATGAGCCGCTGACCAACCGAGAGCCGCCGACGCCAGAAGTGCAAATGCACCGGCCAGCGCCAGCCGCGCGGCATGCAGCGCGCCGTCGGTGCGTTCGCTGGGCCAGGCCGTGAGCCCAATCGCTGCCACCAGGGCGCCGACAAACGCCACTGGCCCCCACCAGAGCGGCGGATCGGTCGCCATCAGCAGCCAGCCTGCCGCTCCAGCGATCATCGCGGGCGGCAGCCACAGGATCCAGCGGTCGCGCTGAAGCGCGAAAACGGCGGTCAGGGCGCGGCTAGGAGAAAAGCGCTCCCGCGTGCTACCACGCGCGCGCTTTGACCACTCCGCGTTCTCCCCGATGAGCGTCGTCACACGCTTCGCCCCCTCGCCAACAGGCTACCTCCATATTGGCGGGGCGCGAACCGCTCTGTTCAACTGGCTCTACGCCCGCAAGATGGGCGGCAAATACCTGCTCAGGATCGAGGATACCGATCGCGCCCGCTCCACGCCGGAAGCGATCGAGGCGATCATTGACGGCCTCGATTGGCTCGGCCTCCAGCACGACGGCGAGATCACATACCAGTTCGAGCGCGCGCCGCGTCACCGCGAGGCGGCCGAGGCTATGATCGCGCGCGGCACAGCGTTTCGCTGTTACATGACAGCCGAAGAGCAAGAGGCCGAGCGCGCCAAATCGCACGAGGAAGGCCGCGCTATTCGTTCGCCCTATCGCGACGGCAAAGCGCCGCCTTCGCCTGATGCACCCTTCACCGTGCGCCTGCGCGCGCCGGATGAAGGCGACGTACTCAACGTCGATCTGATCCAGGGCGATGTGCGCATCAAGGCGCGCGACATCGACGATCTCGTCTTGCTGCGCGCCGACGGCAATCCCACCTACATGTTGTCGGTCGTCGTCGACGATCACGACATGGGCGTGACGCACGTGATCCGCGGCGATGACCATTTGACCAACGCGGCCAGGCAAATCGTGATCTACCGCGCACTAGATTGGACGCCGCCGCTCTTCGCACACGTGTCGCTGATACACGGCGAGGACGGCAAGAAGCTATCCAAGCGCCACGGCGCGCAAGCGGTCCACGAATGGCGCGACATGGGCTACTTGCCCGAAGCGATGAATGCGTACCTCATGCGTCTCGGCTGGAGCCCAGGCCATGACGATATCTTGAGCAAGGAAGAAGCGATCTCGCAGTTCGACATCGCGCAGATCGGCAAGGCGCCGTCACGGCTCGATTTCAAGAAGCTCGATTCCGTCAACGCGCACTTCATGGCGCTCGCTGATGACGAGCGGCTCGCTAAACTGGTGCTCACGCACATCGAACAGCGCGACGGCGCCACTTTAGGCGGCGCCGAGCGCGTCGCGTTGGCGAACGCGATACCGCTGCTGAAAAAACGGGCAAAGACGATTCCAGACCTCGCCGATCAAGCCGCATTCGTGCTCGTAAAACGACCGCTTGTGCTTGACGACAAGGCGAAATCTCTGATGAAAGACGACTTCAGACAACGCCTTCAACGTCTGCGCGATCGGCTCACGAAAGAGCCTGCCTGGGACCATGTTTCTCTTGGCGCGGCGCTTAAGGCTTTCGCTACCGACGAAGGCGTTGGATTGGGTCAAATCGGCCCGGGCCTCAGGGCGGCGCTGACCGGCGGTTTGCCGGCGCCCGATCTGGGCCAGGCTTTGGAATTGTTAGGCCGCGACGAAGCGCTTGCGCGCATTGCGGATCAAATTTGAGGACGTGAGCCATGGATAGCAAACTCACCAAGAAACCCGCGGCCACGCTCACGGTGAACAACAAGACGCTTGAGTTGCCGGTCTATGGCGGCTCCGTCGGCCCCGACGTGGTCGATATCCGCAAGGTGTTCAGCGACGGCAAGGTCTTCACCTACGATCCCGGCTTCACCTCCACCGCCTCCTGCGAAAGCCAGATCACTTACATCGATGGCGATGAAGGCGTGCTGCTCTATCGCGGCTACCCCATCGATCAGCTGGCCGAGAAATCGAGCTTCCTGGAAGTGTGCTTCCTGCTCGCCAACGGCGAACTGCCGAACAAGGCCGAGCTCGATCGCTTCAACCGCGACATCACTTATCACACGATGCTGCACGCGCAGTTTGATCGCTTTTTCGAAGGCTTCCGTCGCGATGCGCATCCGATGGCGATCATGGTCGGCACGGTCGGCGCTCTTGCCGCCTTCTATCACGACAGCACCGATATCAATGATCCGGTGCAACGCACGATCGCCAGCCATCGCCTGATCGCAAAAATGCCGACGATCGCGGCGCGCGCCTTCAAATATTCGATCGGCCAACCCTTCATCAGCCCGCGCAACGAGTTCGACTACTCATCGAACTTTCTGCGCATGTGCTTTGCCGTGCCAGCGGAGGATTACAAAATCAACCCGATCATGGCGCGCGCACTCGACGTGTTCATGATCCTGCACGCCGATCACGAGCAGAACGCCTCGACCTCGACGGTGCGCCTCGCCGGTTCGTCCGGCGCCAATCCGTTTGCGTGCATCTCGTCAGGCATCGCTTGCCTTTGGGGCCCCGCGCACGGCGGCGCCAATGAAGCGGCTCTCAACATGCTCGAAGAGATCGGCACGGTCGACAACATCCCGGCCTTCATCAAGCGGGTGAAGGATCCCAATGACGACGTGCGCCTGATGGGCTTCGGCCACCGCGTCTACAAAAACTACGATCCGCGCGCGAAGGCGATGCAGAAGCTCTGCCACCAAGTGCTCAAGGAAGTCGGCGCAGAAGACAATCCGACGCTGAAAGTCGCGATGGAGCTTGAGAAGATCGCGCTCAGCGACGAGTATTTCGTCAGCCGCAAGCTCTATCCCAACATCGATTTCTATTCCGGCATCACGCTGCGCGCGATGGGCTTCCCGACCTCGATGTTCACCGTGCTCTTCGCCGTGGCCCGCACGGTCGGCTGGATCGCGCAATGGACCGAGATGATGGAAGACCCGAGTCAAAAGATCGGCCGGCCGCGTCAGGTTTATACTGGCGCGCCGAAGCGAGACTACGTTCCGTGCGATAAACGCTGATCTTTGACTGCTAGAACGGCGTCTGCCGCGATCTCCGCGGCTGGACGCCCACCGCGTCCCATCAGCGCCAGTGCTTCATCCTGACGGCGCACCTGCTCCTCGCGCGCATCCTCGTCGTCGAGCAATGGCGCCGCCGCTTGCGCGACGTTCTCTGGTGTAAAACGCGTCTGAACGAATTCGGGCGCGACCTCGGCGTCGGCGGCAACATTCATCAGCGTGCCGTACTTCGTCTTCACCAACATGCGCAGGATCGCCCACGTGATCCAGCCAAACTTGTAGCCGATCACCAGCGGCGTCCCTTGGAGTGCCACCTCCGTCGTCACCGTGCCTGACGTTGCCAGCGCAACCGTAGCCGCCGCAAACGCATCCTCTTTCTCGCGCTCATCGATAATGCGCGCCGCCGCTGGCGTTTGCGCGAGCACTTGGGCGCGTACGCTGTTGGCCGCGACTACGATCAGCCGCACGTCGCGATCGCGATCGAGCGACTCCGCCGCCGCCCAAAGCGTCGGCCCGACGCGGCGAATTTCCGAAGGCCTGCTGCCGGGCAAGATCAGAATGATCTTTTCTTTCGCCGTGAACCCTTGGCGCGCACGCAGAGCGGCGCCGTCGCCCGGCGTATAGCGGCCAAACGCAGGGTGGCCGCATACGGTGCAGGGCAAGCCAAACGGCTGGTAAAACGGAACCTCGAAATCGTGAATGCAGATCAAGTGATCGACAGCCGCCGCTAATGTTTTCGCGCGGCCTGGACGTGTCGCCCACACTTGCGGGCCGACATATTTCGCCAGCTTGATGTTCGGCGCCGCCGCACGAACTGCCTGGGCAACACGCAACGTGAAGCCCCACGAGTCGATCAATACAACTACGTCGGGTTTTGCCTCGAGAATGGCGGCGACGGTCGCCGTCACCGCGCGCTTGACGCGATTATAAGCCAACAGGCCGTCAACCAGGCCGAGGACGGCCAGGCCAGTCGTGATGTCGGTGCGTGTCGGCACGCCGGCCTCTGCAATGCGCTCGCCGCCGACTGCGTGCAGCTCAAGCGTCGCATCACGCTCTTTCAGCGCGCGTGCGAGATCTGCGCCGAGCGCATCGCCGGACGATTCCGCTGCGACGAGGAAGATGCGCCCGCTCAAGACGTCTCTACTTCTTCAGCGGTGAAGCCATAAACAAAGAGCCCAGTCTGATCGGCGGCGGCGATTATCTCCGCCCGCCGCACAGCCAGCGCGCCATTGGCTTCGACAGCGACGCCCGCCAGCCCAGCAGCTGCGGCGCCCGCGATGGTGCGCACGCCAATCGTCGGCAAATCGATGCGCCGTTCTTGGATGGGCTTCGGCCGCTTCACCAACACACCGCGCCGCGCCTCCGCGCTGCCGCGAATGGCAAGCGGCAGTTCCGCGGCGCGCTTCAACATCGCATCGGTCCCCTCTTGCGCCTCGACCGTCAGCACCAAGCCATCACAGACGATCACGCCTTGTCCGATATCGAATGTGCCAACAGCCGCCGCTACCTTGGCGGCTTTGTCGATATCCCTATGGTGTTTGGCGCTTGGCTCCACCGCCCCCCATACGCCCGCTGGCGCGAGCAAATCGCTCATCGCTTCATCGACGCCGATAACACGGAAGCCCGCTTTCTCGTGCTCACTCAGCACCGCCCGCAGCAGCGCATCATCCCCCTGCGGCATCGCCGCGAGGATCGCCGGCATCATCTGCATTGCGGCATCGTCAAGCTGAAGCGTCGTCAGATCGGGCCGTGCCACCTGGCCGATCAGCGTGATTGCATCACACCCTGCCGCGCGCAGCGCCGCCATGCGTGCTCCCATGAGGCCAAGGGCGATGGTAGCGCCAGGATGTGCGTCGAGCGCGGGGTCCGCGATGCCTTCGACACGCGCGATGAAATATTGCCGTCCAGTCGCCGCCAGATGCTCGGCCAGCACCGCCGGCAGCTCGCCGCCGCCCGCCAGTACGCCGAGCTTGCGCCACTCGGCCATGCCCTAGTCCCGCGGCATGCAGAGCGGACGCGCGGCGTCAGCGCGGATGAAGTCTACGATCTCCATCACATGCGGATTGCCGCCGTAAGCTTCTACGCAATCGACGATCCGCTCCTGGAAAGTGCCCTCTTCGGCGAACAGCAGACGGTACGCCGCGCGCAGATCGTGGATCTGGTCGCGTGTGAACCCGCGCCGCTTAAGGCCGACAACGTTAAGGCCGCCCAGGTGCGCGTGATTGCCGATGGCCGAGCCGAACGGAATGAGGTCTGTCGTCATCAGCGCCGAGGCGCCAACGAACGAGTAGCGGCCGACGCGGCCATGCTGGTGCACGCCCGAGAGGCCGCCGAGGAAGGCGAAGTCGCCGACCTGCACATGGCCGCCGATCGTTGCGGTTTGCGCCATGATGACGTTGTTGCCGACGATGCAATCGTGCGCCACGTGGCAATTGCCCATGATCAGGCAATCGTTGCCGATAGTCGTCACCGAACGCCCACGCGCAGTGCCGCGATGCAGCGTCGCGTGCTCGCGGATCACGTTGTTGTTGCCCATGACAAGCCGCGTTGGCTCGCCCTTGTACGACAGATCCTGCGGCGTGCCGCCAAGCCCGGCGAACGGAAAGACGGTGTTGTCGTGACCGATCTCGGTGTGGCTCTCGATGAACACATGCGCGATCAACTTGGTGCGATCGCCCAGCCGTACGTTCGGGCCGATGACGCAGCCGGGGCCGATTTCGACATCGGCGCCGAACTCGGCGCTTTTGTCGACGACGGCGGTGGGATGGACGGTGGCGCTCATGATGGCCGATCCGCTTTCATCGCCGCAAACTCGCAATCGGTAGCGAGCTGCCCGCGTACTTCGACACGGCCGCGGAATTTGAAGATGTTGCGGCGTTGGAAGAGCACTTCGACGACCATCTCCATGGTGTCGCCCGGCATCACCGGCCGCTTGAAGCGCGCATTCTCGACCGACATGAAGAGGATCAAGTGTTTGGTGATGTCCGCTTCGAGCGTCTTCGACATCAGCACTGCGCCCGTTTGCGCTAAGGCTTCAATCTGAAGCACGCCCGGCATGACCGGTGCGCCGGGAAAGTGCCCGGGAAAGAATGGCTCATTGATGGTGACGTTCTTGATGCCGCGGATCGATTTGTTCGGGACGTAGTCCACGGCGCGGTCGATCAACAGAAACGGATAACGATGCGGCAACCGGCGCAAGATTTCGCCGATCTCGATCACGTCATCCGTGGTCTTTTGTTGCTCGGTTAGATCATTCGCTTTCATTGCGCGCCCCTGCCTTGCGGGCCAACCATGCCGCCTCGCGCAGCCATTTCCGTAACGGTTTGGCCGGGTAGCCGCTCCAGACTTCGCCTGGCGGCACGTCTTGGAACACCGCGGCCCGGCCTGCAAGCGTAGCGCCCGCGCCGATTTTGCGATGGTCAGCCACGCCAGCTTGCCCACCCAGGGTGACGCCGTCCCCTATGACAGTTGAACCCGATATCCCACACTGCCCCGCCATCAGCACACCACGTCCTAGGATGCAGTTGTGAGCGACATGGCAGAGATTATCGATCTTGGATGCCTCGCCGATCACCGTATCGCTGAACACGCCGCGATCGATGCATGTGTTCGAGCCGATGGTGACGCGATCCTGGATCACAACCCGGCCGAGGTGGGGAACATCGACCGGACCCGAAGCGTCGCCCGCCACACCAAAGCCCGCCTCGCCGATCACCGCGCCAGCCAGGATATTCACCTCGTCACCGATGAGCGCAAAGCCGATCGAGACGCGCGCTCCGATCATGGTGCGGCGGCCGATCGTGACACCCGGTCCGATCACCGCGCTGGGGCCGATCACACTACCAGCGCCAATCTGCACATCCGGCCCGATCACCGCGCCTGGCGCCACAGCAACGCCCTCTTCCACCTTCGCGCTCGGATCGATGGCCGGCGCATGCGACGCGAACCTGCGCGGTTGGATGAGCAACGGGACGAGCCGTGCAAAAGTCCCGCGCGGACGGTCTGTCAGAATGAGCGCGACAGCATTGGGCGCCAGATGCGCTTGGGCGGGCGTGATGATGCAAGCGCCGGGCGCGCTGTTCAGAGCGGCGGCGCCCTTCTTACCTTCGAAATAGCAGAGGTCGTTCGGCCCGGCGCTTTCGGCCGGCGCCGCACCGACAAGCCGATGCTCTGCCTCGCCGCCGATCTCTGCAGAAGGCGCAAGCGCCCGGACCGTCACCGGTCCGAGCGCCGCGTAGAAACGAGGGTCGATCATGCGTTCGCTATGGCGCCGCAGCCGCCCAAAGTCACTGCCAGACTTATTGCGCCGGCGCTTGGCACTCGCTCACCGGACGACGGGTGACGTTCAGGGCGCGTGTGTTCGCGCCTTGATCGAGCTGCTGAATAACGATGGTGGTGATGTCATACGCCGGCAACGTCAGTTGCACGTTACGACTATCAAGCACCACGCCAGCGCCACGGCCTTCCATCACGCCGCGAACGACTGGCGATATGGTGTTGTCGAAATCGCGCAGTGCAATCACCTGCGTGCACTGAAGATCGCCTTCGAGAGATTGCGAGCGCGTCTGAAACGCTTGCAGGCGCTCCGCTAGCGAGCGGTATTGCGGGCCCCACGTCGCGTGATCGCGGATCTGTTCAGGCGACAAGGTGCGCGTGGCGGCTTGCAAGCGCTGGCTTTCGGATTCGATCGCTTGACGCTCCGGCGCCAGCGTTTGCGCTTCGGTTTGAATGTCGGTGCGAACCGCTTGCAGGCGGGCCTGCATGTCGCGGCCGATGGCTGATTCCGTCAGCACGCGTTGATAATCGATGACGACGACGGTAGTGGCGTTGTCGTTGCCGCGGTTGCGCTGCGCGAGAGCGTCGGGCGACGCGGTGACGGCGACGGCGATAACCGCGGCCGCGCAAAGTGAACTCAGTACACGCATAAAGCGCCTTCTCCTTGGAATTTAGAAACGAGTCCGGGTTGAGAACCGGAACTCTTCAACTTGATCGTATTCTTCGTTTTGTAGCGGATGCGCAAAGTCGAACTGCACAGGCCCGAACGGCGAATCCCAGAACACTGAGACGCCGGCGACGGCCCGCAGCGAGGCGGTATCGTCAACGACGAGGCGGTTGGCGCCGGTAAGATCGACAACGCCGCGGCTCGCGGAATCGACGATACCCAGGGTGCCGAACTCAGTGAACAACGCCGCTCCGATGCCGTACGACTCGGGCAGCGGGAGCGGCACGTCGAGTTGGATTGTGCCGACGGCGAAGACATTGCCGCCCAGCGCGTCACCTTCCTGAACGATTTCTCCTGTCACGTCGTCGACAAGCAATTGCCGAGGACCAATGCCGGCCACGTCGAAACCACGGAACGACGAGCCGCCTTTGAAGAAGCGGTCGTTGATCCGAACATCGTCGCCGCCCCAACCCATGATGTATCCAGCCGAGAGACGACCCGACAAACGCCACCCTGCCCAGGGCAGCCCGTAATAGATGCCGCCGTCTAGTTCGGTGCGGAGATAGTTCACCTCACCGCCCAGACCGGCAACGTCTTGGCTGAGAGACAGATCGAACCCGCGTGTGGCGAAAATGGGGTCGTTACGGCGATCCCAGTTCACCGTGAAACCGAGCACAGACGTGAGGAACGAGCCTTCCTGGTCGCAGAGCAGCGGCCGGCCTGGATTGATTGGATCACACTGATCGATCGCGGGCGTCCCAACGTTGCCATCGTGATCAATGAACGCGTCTTGAATCTCGGTGTCGTCTTGGATCAACGAATAAGTGAGGCCGAGGCTGGTGCGCTCTGCAACTGGGAAGCTGAGGCGAAGGCCCAAGCCAGTCGACTGGTTTTCGAACGACGACTGACTCAAGAAGTCCGTGCGCAGCGTGTAGAGGTCGAAGCCTGCCGCCATTTCGCGGCCGAGAAAGCGCGGCTCCGTGAAACGCAGGTCGAGCTGCTGGCGCTGTGCGCTTGTCGATGCGCGCAAACGCAGGAACTGGCCGCGACCGCGCAAATTGCGTTCTGTGATCGAGGCGTCGAAGAGGAACTGTTCCGCTGAAGAGTAACCGGCCGCAAACGCAAGTTCGCCTGTCGATTGCTCTTCGACTGTGACTGTGACCACGGATCGGTCAGGGGTCGCGCCATCCGAGTCCTCGACCGTCACCGATTCGAAGAAGCCTAACGCTTGCACGCGTTGACGCGAGCGATCGAGGAGGACGCGGTTGAATGCATCGCCCTCGTTCACGCGCATTTCACGACGAATGACGGAGTCGATGGTGCGCGTGTTGCCGACGATATCGATGCGCTCGATAAACGAACGCGGGCCCTCGTTCACTTCAAACGTGATGTTGACGACGCGGTTCTCACGGTCGCGCTCCACGCGCGGCACGATATCGACGTTCGCGTAACCGACGGTCCCGGCGAGGTAGGACATCGCGTCGATCGAGTTTTCGATCAAATCGCCGCGGAATTCGGTCCCGCGCCGGATCGGCACAGCCGCTAGCAACAGATCCTGGGACAGTCTGTTGAGCTCGGTCTCAATGCGGATTTCGCCGAACTCGTAGCGATCGCCTTCTTCGAGTGTGAACGTGATGAAGAAGTCGCTCTGGTCTGGCGTCAGTTCTGCGACGGCCGAGACAATACGGAAGTCGGCATATCCCCGATTGCTGTAGAACTGGCGCAGCTGCTCGCGGTCGTATTCGAGGCGATCGGGATCGTAGTTGTCGTTGCTTTGGAAGAAGTTCCACCAGCTCGACTCGTTGGTGACGATCGCGTCGCGCAGCGTGCGGTCGGAGAAGCTTTCGTTGCCGATGAAATTCACATCGCGGACGCCCGTCACCGGGCCTTCGTCCACTTCGAAGATGAGATCGACGCGGTTCTGATCGAGTTCACGCACTTGCGGCGTCACCTGCGCGGCGAAACGGCCGGCGCGGCGATAAACTTCGATAATGCGCTGCACGTCGGCCTGAGCGCGCGCCGCTGTGAACACCGAACGTGGACGCGCCTGCACTTCGCCTTCGAGATCCGACTCGTCAAGCGTGCGCATGCCTTCGAAGATGACGCGGTTGATGATTGGGTTTTCGATCACCGAGACGACGAGGTCAGCGTCGCGTTGTTCAATCTGCACGTCGGCGAACAAACCGGTGGCGAACAGCGTCTTCAACGACAAGTCGATGCGTTCGGGATCGAACGTGTCGCCAGGGCGCACGAGCAGATACGACGCGATCGTCGCCGGCTCGATCCGCTGACTGCCTTCAACGACGATGCGCCGGATGGCGACGCCGCTCGGCTGCGGCGCAACAGTTGCGCCGCCTTCTTGAGCCAGCGCCTCCGATGACGCTAGCAGCGCCCCCGTACCGGCGCCGACAGTGGCGACAGCGCTGACCGCGCTCACCACCACATCCCGCAGAACCCGCTTCATCAAGCCCTCGACGCTCCGACGCTCCCCAGCGCCGCGTTTTTAAGACCCCATCCCGTCATGAAAGACAAGGACGAGGCGCCGTTCACTGTGCCCCTGGGAAGAGGCGTGTGATGTCATTCCAGGTCGCGAACAAGAACAGACTCCCCATGACGGCGAATCCGGCCCGATAAGCCCACTCCTGAGCGACGGGAGGGATTGGTTTGCCCCCCCGCGCCGCTTCGATGCCGTAAAACAACAGGTGCCCGCCATCGAGGATCGGAATCGGCAGCAGGTTCACAAAACCCACCGCCACAGAGAGCACCGCCGCCAAGTTGAGCAGCGCCAAGCCCAGCATGCGCGCCCGCTCGCCCACCGTCGCTTGTGGCAAATCAAGCGCACTGGTGGCGACCTGACCGGACACATTGATGATGCCCAGCGGCCCCGCGATTTGATTGCCGGACTCTCGACCGCTGAAGACCGCGCCAATGTAGGCGCCCGTCTGCGCGATGATGCCCCAGGTGTTTTGAGCCCCCATCGAAATCGCTTCAGTCACGCCGTACGGCTCGACCTGGCGCTCCGACTGCAACACCAGCGGGCCGTTCACACCGAGCAGGCCCTGCCCCGCGCGCGGCCCTTGCTGCAGATTGGATGGCGCGCTGGTCGGCGTCACTGTGATTTGCAGCGGCTGACCATCACGCTCGATGCCAAGCAGAAGCGGCGTGTTCGCCGATGCGCCAACACGCGCGCGCAACGCTTCGAAGTTCGGGATCGTGACGCCATTGATGCTGCGAACGATGTCGCCAGGCTGCATTCCAGCGGCAGCCGCAGCACCGCCTTGGGCGACTCCGCCAATCCGCGCTGGGATGGTCGATACGTCTGTCGTGTCGCGGCCGACCAACAATGCCAGCAATGCGAACGCAAAAATCGAGAAGATGAAGTTCGTGGTCGGCCCAGCCGCGACAACAAGCGAGCGCGTGGTCAGGGACTGCGCGTGAAAGAGTCCCTTGCGCCGCGCTTCAGCGAGCACGGCGGGATCATTGATCACTTCGCGCGGGGCAGTCGACATCGCGTCAGCGTCGTCGGCGAATTTCACATAGCCGCCGAGCGGCAGCGCGCCGATCTTCCACTCGACGCCCTGGCGGTCGCGCCAGCCGACGAGCGTCTTGCCGAAGCCGATGGAGAAGGTGTCGATGGCGACTTTGCGCCAACGCGCGACTTGGAAATGGCCGAACTCGTGGACGAACACCACGACGCTCAGAACGACGACGAACGACGCCGCATAAATCAGGACAGTTTGGATGCTTTGCAGCACGTCCATTTCGACCGCTTCCTTCCGCGCCGGCAATTTTCTTGGAGCGCCGCAAGCCTTTAGGCTGCTGCTAAACTTACCGCAATCCGTTGCGCCGCGACTCGCGCGGCCTGATCCACCGCCGCCACATCAGCGAACGATGAAGGCGTTTTTGCGATAAGACCTGCGTCACTCCCCTCCAGCGAGTTCATAGCCTCTTCGACTATGCGGCAAATGTCGAGAAACCGAATGCGGCTCTCCAGAAACGCGTCCACAGCAACTTCGTTGGCCGCGCTGAGCGCCGTGGTGGCTGCGGAACCGGTCAAAAGCGCTGCCCTGCAGAGGTTGAGGGCTGGGAAACGGGCGGCGTCCGGCGTCTCGAAAGTCAACGATCCTACCTGAGACAGGTCCAGGCGGGCTGTGGATACCGTCGCCCGATCCGGCCACGCCAGCGCATAGGCGATGGGGATGCGCATATCCGGGCTAGCGAGTTGAGCCAGCACCGAGCCGTCCACATAGTGGACAAAACTGTGCACCGTGCTCTCCGGGTGGACAATGACGTCTATCTTTTCCGACGGGAAACCAAAGAGATAGGCTGCCTCAATGAGCTCGAGGCCCTTGTTCATGAGGGTGGCGCTATCGACCGAGATTTTCCGGCCCATGCTCCAACGCGGATGGGCGCAGGCCTGGGCGGGCGTCGCCCAGGCCATCGTCTCGAGCGAGGTCGTGCGGAACGGGCCACCCGAGGCGGTCAGGGTCAGCTTCTCGACGCGGTCTCGGTGCGTCAGCACCTGGAAGATGGCGTTATGCTCGGAATCCACCGGCAGCAGCGTCGCCCCATGAGCGTTGGCCGCCTCGATGAAGAGCGGACCGGCGCAGACGAGGCATTCCTTGTTGGCCAGCGCCACCATCGCGCCACGCCGAACGGCCGCCATGGTCGGGGCCAAGCCGGCAGCACCAACGATTGCCGACATGACCCAGTCCGATGGCCGCGCCCCCGCTTCCTCCAGCGCCGCAGGGCCCGCGCCGACCTCCACTCCAAGGCCGTTCAGCGCCTCACGCGCCGCTGTCAGCAGCGCCGGATCGGAAACGGCGGCAAATTTGGGCCGCAGGCGCCGGCAGGCCTCGGCGAGGCCGCCCAGATTGCGCCCAGCTGTGATCGCCTCGACCGGAATGTCAGCGCCCTGCCCGCGCAATTCTTCGATCACTTGGATCGTGGACTGCCCCACCGAACCGGTGACGCCGAGGATGGAGACGGTGCGGCCAAGGTGCGTCATAGGCCGGTTCCGAACAGGAGCGACGTGGCGCGCGGGCCGAAGGCGAGCGCCGCGCCGACCAGCAGGCTCGCCGCCATCAGGCTATCGATGCGATCGAGCACGCCGCCATGGCCTGGGATCAGGCGGCTAGCGTCTTTCACGCCGAAGCGGCGCTTCAGGAAGGATTCGAATAAATCGCCCATGAGCCCAGTGAACGCGATCAATGCGCCGATCGCCAACCATGCCATGCGATAACTCGGTTCTGCGTGAAACAGAGTGCCGCAGCCCCAGCCAGCCACCGCGCCGGCCGCAACCCCGGAAACGATGCCCGACCAGGTTTTATTGGGCGAAAGCCCGCGTCCGATCTTCGGCCCGCCAATAATCTTGCCGCCGAAATAGGCGAAGATGTCGGCCGCCCAAATGATCGCGAACAACGCCAGGATCGTCTCCAGCCCCTCCGGCGCGCGATCGCGCAGCCACACGAAGAGCGCGGCTGGCAGCCCGATATAGATCGCCCCCCCTGCCGTTTCGATCACGCCCGTCAACGACCGCCGCCGCGTCGCCGATAGCAGCGCACAGGCGACCAGCCAGACAAACCCGTAGGTCAGATACTGCCAACTGGAGAACATCACCGCGCCGAGCGAACCGGCGAGCGCGAACATGAAGGCGGGCGTCGTCGCCTCAGGCTCGCTCATGCGCGCCCATTCGTAACTCATCGCCACGACAGCGGCGCCACAGGCGCCCGCGAGCCAGGGGCCGCCGAAATACGCCGCCGTCACGCCGCCGATCGCCAGCACCAGTCCGGACACGATGCGTGGGCCCAGATCGGACCAATCCGAACGCGCGCGGTCGGCGGGCTCAGCGCGGCTCAGGGTCAGTTCCCCCGTAACGCCGTTCACGCCGCTGGTACGCTTCAATCGCGGCTTCGAGCGACGGTTTGCCGAAATCGGGCCAGAGCACGTCGACGAAGATCAGCTCGGAGTACGCGGCCTGCCACAGCATGAAGTTCGACAGCCGCAACTCGCCCGACGTCCGGATCAGCATGTCGGGCGCCGGAATGCCCGCCGTATCGAGATAGGTCGCGAAGCGATCAGGATCGATATCGTCGGCCTTGAGCTTGCCGGCGGCGACATCGGTTGCGATCCGGCGCGCCGCGCGCGCGATCTCGTCTTGGCCGCCATAGTTGAAGGCGATGATCAAATTGAGCTTGTCGTTGTGACGCGTTTTCGCTTCGGCATTGGCGATGATCTCGGCGATGTCGCCCTGCAGTCCCTCACGCTCGCCAATGATGCGCACGCGCACGCCTTCGCGCGCTAGCTTGTCCAGATCGCGCGCCACGTAGAGGCGCAGCAAATCGAAGAGCGCGTTGACCTCTTCAGCGGGCCTACGCCAATTCTCCGTCGAGAAGCCGAAGACGGTGAGATATTCGACGCCGAGGTCGCCCGCCGCCTCAACCGTCCGGCGCAAAGCTTCCACGCCCTCGCTATGACCGAACGTCCGCGGACGCGAGCGTTGCTTCGCCCAACGGCCATTGCCGTCCATGATGATGGCGACGTGGCGGGGAACGTTCGCCGGGATCGGGGTGGAAGCAGGTTGCGTCATTGGGATTAGGAATTGGGATCAGGGTTGGGGTGTGAACGGGAAACGCCTTTCCCTAATCCCTAGTCCCCAATCCCTAGGCCCTAAACCTGCATGATCTCTTCTTCTTTATGGCGCAGCAGATCGTCGACCTTCTTGATGTGATCGTCGGTCGCCTTCTGCACCTCCGCGCCGTGGCGCTTGTGCTCGTCTTCGCTGATCGCGTGCTCTTTCTCGAGCCTCTTTAGGTGCTCCATCGCATCGCGGCGAATGTTGCGCACGGCGATGCGCTGCTGCTCGGCATACTTGCCGGCGACTTTCGCAAGTTCGGTGCGCCGTTCGCCAGTAAGCGGCGGGATCGGAATGCGCAGCGTCTGGCCATCCATGATCGGATTGAGGCCCAGATTGGACGAGCGGATCGCCTTATCGACGGCAGCGACGACGGATTTGTCCCATACGTTGACCGAGATCATGCGCGGCTCAGGCACGCTGACGCTGGCCACCGAGGTCAAAGGCGTTTCCGAGCCATAGGCTTCGACCTTGATCGGATCCAGCAGCGAAGGCGAAGCGCGGCCAGTGCGCAGGCCGCTGAATTCGTGGCCCAGCGCCGTGATCGCGCCGTCCATGCGCTTCTTGTAGTCGTCGAGTTTGAAGGGCGGAGACGCAGCCATGGTTTCGTCCTTAGTCGGTGATGGTGGTGCTTACGCCGCCGCCGGCCAAGACCTCGGCCAGCATGCCGCGCGTGTGGATCGAGAACACGACGATGGGGATGCCGTTATCGCGCATCAAACTAATCGCAGACGCGTCCATGACCTTCAGATCGCGCGCCAGCACTTCGTGGTAGCTCAGCTTATCGTAGCGCGTCGCGGTTTTGTCCTTCTTCGGATCGGCGCTGTAGACGCCGTCGACTTGTGTGCCCTTGAGCAGCGCGTCGCAGCCCATCTCGGCGGCGCGCAGCGCAGCGGCTGTGTCGGTGGTGAAAAACGGATTGCCGGTGCCGGCGGCGAAAATGACGATGCGGCCCTTCTCCATGTGACGCATGGCGCGGCGGCGGATGTAGGGCTCGCACACCGTCACCATCGGGATGGCCGAGAGCACGCGCGCTTGGCCGCCAAGCGCTTCGATCGCGTTCTGCATGGCGAGTGCATTCATGACGGTCGCCAGCATGCCCATGTAATCGGCGCTGGCGCGCTCCATGCCTCTGGCCGCACCGGCCATGCCGCGGAAAATGTTGCCGCCGCCGATGACGAGCGAGACTTCCGCCCCGGCGCGCTGGGCGTCGAGCACTTCTTGCGCGAAGCGCTCGCAGGTCGTCTGGTCGATGCCATACTGGCCATCGCCCATCAGCGCTTCGCCGGAGATTTTCAGGAGCACGCGCTTATATTTGCGCGCGGCTTCGGGTTTAGGCATTTCGGCGAGGCTCATCGGATTGTTCCGGATGTGGCGGTTCGCCTAGCATAACGCGTCCGCCGCCGTCGGCGCAAAGGCTAACGGCGGCGGATTTCGGTTAGTCTTTCTTGGTCATCGAGGCGACTTCGGCGGCGAAGTCGTCTTGACGCTTCTCAACGCCCTCGCCCACCGCGAAGCGGACGAAGCCCTTGATCGCAACCGGCGCGCCGGCGGCCTTGGCGGCGTCGGCGACAGCGGCCTCGACGGTCTGATCCGGGTTCAAAATGAACGCCTGCTTGGTCAGCACCGATTCCTCGAAGAACTTGCGCATGCGGCCTTCGAGCATCTTGTCGAGAACCTGCTGCGGCTTGCCGGCCGCTTTCGGGTCTTCCTTGATCTGCTCGCCGATCACCGCCTTCTCGCGCTCGATGCGGTCAGCCGGGATTTCGGCTTCGCTCAGCGCCAGAGGGCTGGCCGAGGCGATGTGCATGGCGACCTTCTTGCCGAAGCTCTCCAGCGCCGCCTTGTCGCCGGTCGACTCCAGCGCAACCAGAACCGCGATGCGGCCCAGATTGTCGTTTCCGTCGACCTTGCCGTGCACGTAGGCGGCAATTACGCCAGTCCCAACCGCCAGCTTGGCGGAGCGGCGCAGCGTGATGTTCTCGCCAATCGTCGCGATCAGTTGCGTCACCGCGTCGGAGACCTTGCCGCCATCGTGGGCGCTGTCGAGCAGTGCTTGATGGTCGCCAGCCTTAAGGCCCAGCTTCGCGAACGCGTTCGCCGCCTTCTGGAAATCGGCGTTGCGGGCGACGAAGTCGGTTTCCGAGTTGAGCTCGATCACCGCGCCTTGATTGCCGTCGAGCGCGATCGCCACGATGCCTTCGGCGGCGGCGCGGTCAGCCTTCTTCGCGGCCTTGGACAGGCCCTTGGCGCGCAGCCAATCGATGGACGCTTCCAGGTCGCCGTTATTCTCGGCGAGCGCCTTCTTGCAGTCCATCATGCCGACGCCGGTCTTTTCGCGCAGGTCTTTGACCAGCGCAGCGGTGATTTCCGCCATGTCTTTTACTCCTGATACGCTTGGCGCGCTCAGTTCACGAACAAGCGCGCTTTGAAATGGGTTCGCTTAGTAGTTCGCGCCAGTGGGGCCATCCATCGGGCTTTCCACCGGCGTGCGCTCTCGCTCAACCTCGACTGCGGCCACGGCCGGTTCCACCGGCGGACGCGACGAGGCGCCGATATCGACGCCGCCACGCACTTGGCCTTCGGTCAGACCGTCGAGCACGGCGTCGGCGATGAGATCGCAATAGAGCTGGATCGCGCGCGCCGCATCGTCATTGCCCGGGATCGGATAGGTCACCGCATCCGGATCGCAGTTGGAATCGACCACCGCGACCACCGGGATGCCAAGCTTCTTGGCCTCCAGAATGGCGATCGCTTCCTTGTTGGTGTCGATCACGAACATCAGGTCCGGAACGCCGCCCATCGAGGCGATGCCGCCGAGCGAGCGGTCGAGCTTGTCGCGCTCGCGGGTACGGTCGAGCACTTCGCGCTTGGTCAGGCCAACAGCGCCGCCAGCGGCGATCGCGTCGAGTTCACGCAGACGCGCGATCGACTTCGACACGGTTTGCCAATTGGTCAGCGTGCCGCCGAGCCAGCGCGAGTTCACGTAATACTGGGCGCAGCGCTGAGCCGATGCCTTGATGTGATCCGACGCTTGGCGCTTGGTTCCGACGAACAGCACGCGCCCGCCCTTGGCGGCGACTTCGCGCACCTTCAGCAGCGCCTGGTGCAGCAACGGCACCGTCTGCGACAGATCGATAATGTGGATGTTGGACTTTTCGCCGAAGATGTAGCGGTCCATCTTCGGGTTCCAGCGGTGGGTCTGGTGGCCGAAGTGGGCGCCAGCTTCCAACAGCTGACGCATGGAGAATTCAGGCAGCGCCATAAGTGTCGTTCCTTTTCCGGTTTGCCGCCGCGGGAAAGACCGGGAAAACCCGGACCGGATGGAGGGAAACAGCCGCTTTCAGACCGCCCCGCCGCTCCCGCGTGCGAAGTGAGGCGCGGATATAGAGGGAGGCTATGGAAAACTCAAGTCCGCGGGGGGTGGCGTTTGCGCAGGGCTGCCCGCTAGGCGGGAGCGATGATCGGCCAAGCCGCGGCGCCATCCGGGGCTTCGTAGTCCGCTTTTCGCCG
>JALHQO010000009.1 GCA_022841905.1 Hyphomonadaceae bacterium
CCACCGACAGGAGCGGTAAAGATTTCATCGCCGCCAACGGCGAGCATGAAGCGGCATACCACGTCGAGCGAGCGGGCCCAATCGCCGTGGCGGCCGCGAATGGTTTCCAGTGCAGCAGCCCGGATGGCTTCGAGTTCCGGCGCGTCGGAAAGTGCAAAGTCGAGATTTTCGGCCAGGCAGGTCGCGGTCGGCGGCGAGACCAGGCTGTTGATACGGTCGCGCAATAGCCAAGTGTTAGCGTCGTTCTGATTGGCGACAACGATGGCGCCACAGCCCATCATCTCGAACGGCAAATAGGACGGGTGCTTCGTCATCATCAGCGCCAGGCCGGCATGACAACTGCGATAAAGATCGCCAGTTTGGGCATAGGGCAACATGCCGATACTGCGAACGACGCCGTGCAAACCGTACTCCGCCGGCTGCCACTGGGCGCCGGCGCACACGATCTCAATCGCATCTCCGCGCCGTTCCTTCAGAAGCTTGAGCGCGTTCGCCGCAAGTTCGAAGCAATTCCGGGGCACGCCCGGGCGGGCGTAGTAAAACAGGCGCCGCGGCGATCCCGGGCGCAGGGACTCGTCGGGATAGAAGATGCTGGTGTCGATGCAGGGATCCAGCACGACGGCGCGCCCGCCATACGTGTTTTCGTAGATGTCTTTGAGCGATTGCGTGTTGGCGATGCCATAGAACCCAAAGCGGTAGGTGAGCTCCGCCTGCGCGTAAGTGCTGCCGGCAGGATAGAAGAGCGGCTCGAAATCCTGCACCAAGTAGAACTTGAGCCCAGCATTCTTGACGCCGAGCAAGACGTAAGCGGTCGTCCACAACGTCGCGACGGAATAGTCCGCGAACGGCACGTTGGCGGTCGCCGTCGGCGTATCCAGCGCAATAACGCTCGATCCACTGAGCGAAGCGAAGGTCGACCCAATGCTTTCGCGCGTGCGGCTCGTGTCTGTCGGCCCGCAGATCAAGAAGCGGCTGGCAATGCCAAACTCGCGCTGCATGTGGTCGGCAAGCCGGAAGATCGTCATCAAGCCGCCGTAGAACGGGTTGTCGAACACCGGCAGGTACCAATTGCAGACGCGGTCTGAAACGACGGGTGCGAGCCGCTCGGGGTATTGTTGACGGCGCGCCAAGTCCTCGGCGCTGGCATCCGTGCATTGCGCGAGAATAAGAGCGTCGTGGGTGTAGCGGCTCCACATACTACCCTCGCCCGCCTTTCAGCTTGAGCGGCGATACAGACACGAAAGCGGGATGGAAATTAGGATCGTCGCGGAAGGTGTCGTCCCAATAAGGCTGCACGTCCTTTTCGTTGAGCGCGCGCGTCGCCCGCGCGCGCGGATTGACGAGACCGCGCTTGCCGCTTCGCGCAATTTCTGCGCAGCGACGAATGAAGACGTCTTGCCATGGCAGATGCTTATCTCGGTTTTCGTCGCCGCCCCATTCGCTGCGTCGCACGACGGCGAGATGCGGCGCGACTGCCGTGACATTACGGAACCAGAGCGGCCCGCCGAACCAGCCCCATTGATAGAGTGGCGACCGCGAGAAAAGCGGCGCACTCGTCCCGCTGGCGCCGACGACACGGCCTGCCTCGATCACTTCGCTATCGCGCGTCAGCAGCAAGCTGCCGGCAAAGCTGATGTCCTCATAACCCTGAACCCAACCGGCCAAATCCATCAGCCAAGCATCGCTGATGGCATCCACTTCACCGCTCACAAACGCGATCACGGATGACGCCCCAGATGCGGCGGCGGCAAGCATGGCTGCAGTGCGCTCAGCCTCGCTGACATAGTTGAACAGACGGGGCTTCAGGCCGGCAACATCGCCGCCAGTGTATGCGGTCGACGACACGATGCTGACCGACGACGTCCACGACGCGAACAGATCCTTATCGGCGCTGAGCCATGCCGCGAGATCGCGCTGGCGCGGATCACAGATGACGATATCGACGCAAGGGCTGGACGGCTTCGCCCAGTGCAGACGAAACCCACTCTCCTGATCTTCGGTGACGTGCGCGCGCAGACCGAGGCGCGCGACGCGTTCTTTGATCGTGCGGAATTGCGCTGACACGGCATAGGGCTTGGCGGCGATGCCAGTGGCCGTGGAGGTCGGGAGCAGTCGCCAGTGATAGTGGACGCCCGGAACGCGGACGACCTCACCGCCATTTTCGATCACACGCAGGAACAGGTCCCAATCCTGAGCGCCATCCGTCTCGGGGCGCCAGCCGCCGATCCGTTCTACGACGGCGCGGCGCATGACATTGAAGTGGGTCAGGTAATTCACGGAGAACATCATCTCCGGACTCCAAGCCGGCTTGAACAACGGATTGAGCCGCTGCGTGCCGTGCTCGTCGATGCAATCCTTGTCGCCGTAGAAGAAATCCGCCTTGGGGTTGGCCATGGATGCGCGCGCCATGTCGTAAAGGGCCCAAGGCGTGAGCTCGTCGTCATGATCGAGCAGACCGATAAACTCTCCGCGCGAGATGGCGAAGGCGGCGTTCGAGTTGCCGGAAATACCCTGGTTTTCGTTCAACCGGATCGGACGAATGCGCTCGTCGGCAACGGCGAAATCATAGAGCAGCTTCCAGTTTTCTTCGTTCTCCATATCCGCATAAGCGATGCAGAGTTCCCAGTTCGGGTAGGTTTGCTGCCGTACGGAGTTTACCGTCGCCGCCAACACCGAGCTAGGGACTTTATAGACCGGGACGATGATGCTGATCAGTGGGCCATTCGCCTTGCACTCGGCGTCTTGTCGCTGCGCCTCTAGCCGCCCAGCCGAAGGCTCGTGCGCGCTGATCCACTCGGCATAATCTGGAGAGGCAGCCACGCGTTGCGAAATCGGCGCCTCCGGCGAGGCGTCAGGTGAAGACCCCGGCGGCGGCGATACACGCACAACCGGCGCCATCGCGCCGCCGCCGCGCAGGCGACGGTACGTGCGCTCGGCGAAGCGAAGCATGCCGCCCAGCAGCTTCGCTTGCGGCGAGGAAACGGGCGCGAGGCGCTTGCGAGCGCGGTTCAGCAGGCGGCCAAGACGGGCGCCATATGTCGATGCTTCGGCGCGATGTTCGCTTAGCTGACGCTCATAGGCAATAACGGCATTTTGCAGATCGGCGATCTCAACGCTCTTCTGGGCAATTAGACCCTGCAGAGCGGCGGCTTCCTGGGTGACCTCCAAATCACGCCGGGCTTTCAGATCGTGGTCCGCAGCGCGCGCTGCTTCGAGTTCAGCTAACTGCTTTTGATGCAGCGCCACCTGCGCCGCTTTCGCCTCCAAATGCTGGCCGAGCAATTGTGCGGCGCGTGAAGCTTCGTCTAAGCGCGACTGCAGCGACCGGTTGGCCGCCGCCAAGCTGTCGCGGGCCTGAGCGACGGTTTCGAGCTCACCGCGCAAGGCGGCCATCTCGCGGTCAGTTTCAACGATATGAGCGCGCAGCGCCCGCTCCTGTTCCTCGAGCTGACCCGCGCGGTGCGCGGCGCCTTCGTAAGCGGTGCGCGCTTCGCCCACCTGCCCGATCAGATATTCGACATGGACGGCGTGACGCGCATCAGCATCGCGCAGCATCTGACGAATGACTGGCGCCGCATCGTCGAACTTCATGCGCACTGCATCAAGTGTGGAGAGTGCGGCCGGCGCGTTTGAGTTCTTTGCCAGCACCAACAGCGCCTCATAAGCGTCGCTTACCCAATGTCGCAACAGAGGATCGAAGAGCAATTGCTCGGCTGACGACCAATGATGACGATGCTCACGCCGCAGGAAACTGCCGATGCGGCCTTCGACATCTGGAATGGCGTGCGGCCACTGCAGCGCAAGATCGTCGGTAACCTTGGCCAACGCGCCCGACCAATCGCTCAAGAGGTCGTCATACGTGACGATCGAGCGGGCGCGGCCGCGCGTAGCGGCTTCCGCGTCCAGCATGTGACGGAGCCAAAGCAGTGCGGCGGCGCCGCGCGACATGCCGTTGCGTGTCTCCAGCGACTGCGCAACTTCCAGCGGCGAGCGCACCACCAAGACGCAGCGGCTGTCGTAGGCGGCGCTTTCAGTGGCCTCGATGAACAACTCGGCGAAGCGACAGATGCGCGGATCCTTCGCCACGATAAGCGCATCGCCGCCATACTCTGACTTGATCAGGCTGGTGATCTCGTCCTTGGCTGCCTGACGCCAGGCCCAGGGCTGCGCGTTCAAATCCAACGGCATCCAATCGTCCCAAGCGCTGTTCAGCGCGCCGAGAAGACGATCGTGGCACGCGACCAAACGCTCGGACTCCCAATGGCCGGTTTCATTGCCGACGCCGTCACTCATGAGATGCTCGGGCAATTTGGCGCCGGCGATGCTCAAGACGCGCGTTAGCGCGCTCGTGCCGGACCGATGCATACCGAGTACAAGCACGCAGACCGGGTGAGTTGCGTGCGCATAACGCGTGCGCGTTACGTCGGGAGTCTCTGAGGGGAGGTCGCCGTATTCCATCGGGCCCGGCGTCTCTTTCTGTGACGGGTAGCGTTCCCAGGTATTTTGGCTGCGTGACGCCCTAACGGCAAGCACGCGAAACGCTGTTAGCCCGCCTCGCCCTCGTGGGCGATGCGTTGGAGATAAGTTCCGTAGGTGGATTTGGCCAAACGGTCGCCCAGCACCAGTAATTGCGCCCGGTCGATAAAGCCCATGCGGTAGGCGACCTCCTCCGGACACGCGATTTTGAGGCCCTGACGCTTTTCGAGCGTGCGGACGAATTCCGCTGCCTCCAAAAGCGAATCTGGGGTGCCGGTATCAAGCCAAGCGACGCCGCGGCCGAGGCGCTCGACGCTCAGTTCACCGCGTTCGAGATAGAGCCGATTGAGATCGGTAATCTCTAACTCGCCGCGCGGCGACGGCTTCAGCGAGCGCGCCATCTCCGTCACCCGGCTGTCGTAAAAATAAAGACCGGTGACAGCCCAGTTGGATTTTGGCTTGGCCGGTTTTTCTTCGATTGAGAGCGCTTTCCCGGCGGCGTCGAACGCAACGACGCCGAAGCGTTCGGGATCAGCAACTTGATACGCGAACACGGTCGCGCCCGTTGGGGCGCGAACCACGTGCGCGAGCTGATCGACCATGCCGTGGCCGTAGAAAATGTTGTCGCCAAGAACGAGCGAGGCGGCATCGCCGTCGAGGAAGCGCTCGCCGATCAGGAACGCTTGCGCGATACCGGCGGGGGTCGGCTGCTCGGCATAACTGAAGCGCACGCCCCATTCGTCGCCGCTGCCGAGCAGGCGCTCGAAATGCGGCAAGTCAGTCGGCGTCGAGATGATCAGGATATCACGGATGCCCGACAGCATCAGCGTGCTGATCGGATAATAGATCAGTGGCTTATCATAGACCGGCGCCATCTGTTTCGAAACGGCGAGCGTCATCGGATAAAGGCGCGTGCCGGAGCCGCCAGCCAGAACGATACCCTTCATCCTACACTCCAGCCGCTCGCGGCGATTTCATCCAGACAATCCGACAACGCGTCGGGCCATAGCCGCAACCGCACGCCATAGTCGGCAGCGAGCTTATCGCAGTTCAGGCGAGAGTTCGCTGGCCGACGCGCGCGCGTCGGATAATCAGCTGTGGTGATGCGTTTTACCGCAGCACTTGGGCCGCCACGAATAGCAGCGCCGGCAAAAGTGGCTGCGGCGAAATCGGCCCAGACGGTCTCGCCTTGGCCGGCGCAATGATAGATGCCGAACGCTGTAGGCTTGGCGGCGATGGTAAGCGCCGCGTCCGCGAGATCGTCCGCATAGGTCGGCGCGCCATGTTGGTCGGCCACAACACTGATCTCGTCGCGCGTCGACGCCAAACGCAGCATGGTGCGCACGAAGTTTTGCCCGGCGCTGTCATACACCCACGCCGTCCGCAGAACGATAGCGCGTGGATTGGCGGCCAGCACGCGCTCCTCGCCTTCGCGCTTGGAGGCGCCATAGACGCTGGCCGGCGCGGTGGGGTCGGCTTCAACGTAGGGCGCTTCCTTATCGCCGGCGAAAACATAATCCGTGGAGAAGTGGATCAGCGGCGCGCCAAGTTCGGCGGCGACGGCGGCGATACGTGCGGGCGCCTCGCTGTTCAAGAGGTATGCCCGATCGCGATCGTCCTCGGCTTTATCGACGGCAGTGTAAGCGGCAGCGTTGATAATGACGGACGGGCGGCGCGCACGGATTGCTTCCTCGGCCAACGCGGGCGCCTCAAGATCAAGCTCCGGCCGCCCGAGCGCTTCAACCGCGATGCCACGCGCCGCAGCGCGGCGCACCAGTGCGCGCGCGACCTGGCCGCTCCGCCCGATGACCAGAAGACTCATGTCTTCAACAGGCCCTGGCGCGCCACGCCCACGCCAGCGGCGCGCAACGGCCCCCACCAGTGCTCATTGTCGAGGTACCAGCGCACCGTGCGCTCCATGCCGGTCTCGAACGTCTCTCGCGCGCGCCAACCCAACTCTGTTTCAAGCCGCGTTGCGTCGATGGCGTAGCGATGATCGTGCCCGGGCCGATCGGCGACGAAGGTGATGAGATCGCGATGCGTGCTTTGCTTCGGCGCCATTGCATCGAGCAGGTCGCAGATGCGATGGACGACGTCGATGTTCATGCGCTCATTGCGGCCGCCGACATTATAGCTGCGACCAGGCGCCCCCTTCTCCGCGATCAGGCAAAGCGCGGCGACGTGATCGTCCACGTAAAGCCAGTCGCGCACATTCGTGCCGTCGCCATAGACAGGCAGCGCCTTGCCATCGAGAGCGTTGAGAATGGTGAGCGGGATCAGCTTTTCCGGCAGGTGGTAGGGCCCGTAATTATTCGAGCAATTGCTGATCACCACCGGCAAGCCATAGGTGTGAAACCAAGCGCTCGCCAAATGGTCGGCGCCCGCTTTGCTGGCGGAATAAGGGGAGCGCGGATCGTAAGGCGTGTCCTCCCGGAATAAGCCCTCATCGCCGAGCGAACCAAACACTTCGTCCGTCGAAATGTGCACGACCCGGAAGGCATCGCGCGCCTCGCCTTTCAGGCCGAGCCAATGCTGGCGTGCGCACTCCAACACATTGAAGGTCCCGACCAGATTGGTCTCGATGAACGCCGCCGCATGCGTAATCGAACGATCGACGTGACTCTCAGCGGCAAGATGGAAGACGAGATCGGGTTGGTGCTTAGCGAAAACCGCCGCCAGCGCGGCGCGGTCGCAAATGTCCACCTGTGCAAACGCATAGCCGTCCGCGTCCGACACCGGCGCCAGCGATGAAAGATTGCCGGCATAGGTGAGCTTATCGACGACAACCGCTCGCCAGCCGAGCCCGCCGATGACGTGACGCGCGAGGGCGGACCCGATGAAACCCGCTCCGCCGGTGATCAAAGCCTTCATTGCGCGCCCACTAGAAATAGTCTTCGAGCGCGGCGAGGCACGGAAAGTCGCGGTCGCGATCGACGATCGTCACGTCCACTGCTGTTGGGCCCCAGTCGATGCCGATCGCTGGATCGTTCCACACCAGACCGCGCTCGTGCTCCCGGCTGTAGAAGTCGCTCACCTTGTAGAGCACCTCAGTATCCGGCTCGAGCGTCAGAAAGCCGTGCGCGAAACCTTTCGGTACAAAAATCTGGGCGCCGTTCTCGGCGCTGAGCAGCGCGGAAACCCATTGCCCATAGGTCGGCGAGGCGCGCCGCAAATCGACAGCAACGTCGAGCACCGATCCGCGCAGCACGCGCAGGAGCTTATCCTGAGCCTTCGGGGGAGTCTGAAAATGCATGCCGCGCATCGTGCCCTTGAAACGCGACAAGGACTGATTGTCCTGCACGAAAGTCACGCCGCCCAGCGCCTCCTCCAGCGCTGCGGCGTTGAACGTCTCGCTGAACCAGCCGCGATCGTCGGCGAAACGGCGCGGCGTGTAGGTCCAGACATCGGGAATAGCGAGGCGCGTGACGGTCATCGGTTCAGGCCACCGCGTCGAGAGGCGGGCGCTGCTCGCTGTACGCTTTCCATACTTCGGCCGGGGCGCCCATCATCACTGGCTTGCCACTCTCCAGCCAAAGCGCCGAGGTGCACAGCTGCGAGGCGATGCCGGGCGAGTGCGTCGCGAGCACGAGGATCTTCGTCCGCGCGAATAATTCTTGGACGCGCTTTGCGGCTTTATCGACAAAGTGAAGGTCGCCGGCGCCGATCACCTCATCCACAACCAGAATGTCGCGTTCAACACTCGTCGCCAGCGCAAATAGCAGCCGCACCACCATGCCGCTCGAGTAGGAGCGCACCGGCAGATTCATGAAGTCGCCCAGTTCGGTGAACTCGGCGACATCGTCCAAGAGATTCTTGCGTTGTGATTTCCGCACGCCGAGCAACCGCCCGATCACTTCGACATTCTCGGCGCCGGTCTTGTCGAGATCGAGGCCCGCGCCTGGATTGATGATGGCCGCGCGCGATCCGGTGATGATGCAGCGGCCCGCATCTGGCAGAAGGAGACCGGCGCAAAGCTTCAAGAGGGTGGTTTTGCCCGAACCGTTGCGGCCGACGACGGCGAGCCGATCGCCCTCTTTCAGTTGCAGGCTCAACCCACGAAGCGCTTCAACCACCGGGACGTTGCCGACGTCGCGCGCAACGCGGCCGAACGATGCACGATTGGCGGCGTAGCTCAGCAAGGAGCGATGACGCACTGTCGCGTAGATCGGGTAGTGGACGGAAACGTCTGTGAGCGAGATCTGCGTCATGCCATCAAAGCCAGTGATAGAGGCGGCGGCGTCCGATCACGAACGCAGCAAAGCCGATGCAGAACAACGTCACCGCGCCAATCGAGGTGCCAAGCCAGATTTCTGGCGCGACCTCCTGCTGCAACAGCGGCGCGCGGAGAATTTCCAGATAATAGTAGAACGGATTGAACTGAACGATCCATTGATTGATCGGCAATTGATCGGCGCGCCACACCACTGGCGACATCAACATCAGAAAGCCGGCGGAAACGCCCATCGCCGGCTGCAAATCCCGGTACCGCGCGCCGACCACCGCGACCAACATGCCGACGCCGACGCCGGCTATCAAAACAATCGCCAGGGCGGGCACAGCCAACAACATTTGCGCACTCGGCGCGATGTTGAGCGCGACCATCACGACGAACAAGATAAGCAAGTGGTGGAGGAAGGTCAGTACGTAGCCGAACGCACGCCGCCAGATGTGCATCAGCCAGGGCAGTTCGTAACTCTCGATCACGCCCTTGGCGCTGACGAAGGCCGTCGGCATGTCGCTTAGGAATTGTGACAGAAGCGTCCAGACAGGGAAGCCGACGGCAAGGTAGATCAGGTAGGTCCGCGGATCGGCCCCGAACAATCCAGAGAATACGATGGCAAAGCCAGCGACCATCGCGGCCTGCCCGATCGTGATCCAGAGGGGACCCAGAACCGTGCGCCGGTAGCGGCCGTGGACGTCGTCCATGGCCAGCCAAGCCGCCAGCGGCGCGCGCGCAATCGATCCGCCAAGATCCTGCAATGAGACAGACAGACTGCTCAAACCGCCCTCCGGCGACCGTCTTACCAGCCAACACCATCGCGCACTACCAGCCCAGATTGCGCGCGTCAGTGGGGAACCGCTGTTCCCCGCCGCCTTGCGACAATGAGCGCCGCCTCGCGCCAGGGCCTTGAACGCAGCTGCAGCCCAGTCCCCTTCGATTGTGGGGATAAACCGGCGCCAATCCGACAGAGCTGCCACCCGCTCTAGCATGGGGCTCATCCAGGAGACCCCCATGTCGGACTCGACTCGACTTCAATTGACCTACCTCGCCGCCGCCCAAGCGCAGAAACATGTCAGCGTGAACGAGAGCCTGCGCAGGCTCGACGCCTTAGTGCAGCTTTCGGCCAAATCGCGCTTCACCGCCGCTCAACCCGCCTCACCCGCGGATGGCGACATATACATGCTGCCGTCCGGCAAAACCGGCGCCGATTGGGGCGCGATGGCAGACGGCGCACTCGCTTACTATCGCGACGGGGCCTGGGAAGAGCTGACGCCCAAGCATGGCTGGCGCTGCTACATTGAGGACGAAGACGCGCTCATGGCCCGCGGCGCCAGCGCCTGGGTCTCGATCGGCGCGGCCGCGGAGCGCAGCCTGATCTTCACCCCTGGCGGCGACGGCGTCGTTTCGGTCTACCGTATCGACACGCCGCGCGTGCAGAACCCCCGCACCGCCACCATCAGCTCAGTCAGCGGCGACGAGATCACTTTGAGCGCCGCCGTCGCCGACACGTTCTTCGGCGCCATCATGGCAGGCGTATCCTATTTGCGCATCTGGAACACGTCCAAGACGCCCGCCGAGCCGGCCTGGGTCAAGTCCGCGCCAACAGCGGACAAGCTCGAAGTGCTCGACGCAGCCGCTCTGAGCGGTTGGGCCGGTGGCGAGACGGTGCAGATCGGCGATCCAACCAGCGTCACGCCGAACAATTTCATCGCGCTCGACATTTCGCCCATGATGCAGACCGTGCTCGGCCGGGTGTTTCGACAGGCCGGGCTTGTATGCAAGGTGGCGGCGAACGGGGTCGGAACGCAAAGCATTCTGTCGCTTTCCGAAGCCGGCGTGAGCGGCGCGCATCAACCGACACGCAGCCTGCTCGACGGCTCGATCATGACGACGCAGACGATCATTCCAAGCTCGGTCCAATCGCCGATTTCGAACTCAAACTTGTTGTTCGTGCAGGAATTGGCCCCCGGCGCGGCGGCGGGTGTCGCAGTGGTGAGCGTCCAGGCCGTGCTGGTATAAGCGAATGCGATTGCCGGCTGAACGCCTTCCGCTATTGATACGAAATGAGCTTTTTTGAGCAGCATGATCGCTTCTTTCAGAGCAGCATCGTCGGCGCTTGGCCGCTGCGCTTAGCGTTGCGCCACCTCGCCATTATCGAAACGAACGCGCGCTGCATTGCCGGGGCCCGCGTGCTCGATCTGGCGAGCCATGACGGACGATGGTCGTTGGCGGCGCTCAATGCCGGTGCAGCGCACGTCACCGGCGTCGAGGCGCGGCCCGATCTTGTCGCCGCCGCGAACGCAAATTTCGAGCACTACGGCGTGGCGCGCGATCGCTACGACTTCGTCGTCGGCGACCTCAACCATCAACTCCAGGCGCCCGGCGCGTTCGATGTCGTGGCTGTGCCTCGGCTATTTCTATCACACACTCAACCACCTCGCACTCTGGCAATATATCGCCTCGACCAACGCCCAGCACGTTATCCTCGATGGCGAGGTGGCGCCCGGTGAGGACATGATCATCCGCGTTGTCACCGAAGACATCAGCGCGCACGCCAATGGCACCAGCGCTGCTGGCGTGCTCAACGGCCAGATGCTTGTCGGACGCCCGACCACCTCGGTGTTAGGCGCAATGCTCCGCCATTTTGGCTATGACTGCACGTTCTTCGATTGGGCCACATTGCTTCGAGAACGTGGCGTGGCGTTCGATCAGTCCGTGCAATCTGCTACCAATCCCGTTGGCGATTACGGAGTCGGGCGACGCGCCACCGCGCTCGGCGTGCGCGTCGACTAGCCGGCCATCATCGGTTCGGCATAGTGAGGATCGCGCCAGTCAGCTAAATCGAGGCCAGTTTGCGCCTCAATGGCAGGGTACCCAGGCGCATAGATCGCTTCCAAATATCGACGATCAGCATCGAGCATCGGATCGCCCAAGCGGGATTCAACCGGCGTTATGTACGCACTCTCAATCGAGGCATTCCGCAATCCGAGGAAGGCGAACAGCCGAGCCAACTCCGCTGCGCTATCGCGAAACATGTTATCGGTGCGAAAGAAATGACTCTGCGCGCGCGGGAACAAGCCGATGAGACGCGCAAGCTGCTGATCGTAGAAGCCGCGCTCGACATAGGAGAAGACGCGGTGGACGCCATTGGGCGCGCCAGACACCCGATCGCGCCCAGCGCGGATCGCATCTGAGAAGCTTATCGCCTCCGCCCCCCGAGCGACCTCCATGCGCCAATGCGAATAGGCACGGAAAGCGGGGTGGCGCAGACCGACGATAATCTTAGCTGCAGGATTGTAGGCGCGCAGCCGCTCTAAGGCGTTGGGCCAGTAAGTGTAGATAGGCGTCGCTTCGCCACGCGTTCGTGTGTCGCTAGCGTCATAAGCAGCGTGCAGGCGTCCGAAGTCCGGCGCGGACCAGTCGACGCTCTCATCGTCGAAGAAATGCACCTCCTTCTCGCGCGCCATGGCGATCTCGGGGTGCTGGCGCAGCATGGCGTCAAGCGCGGTTGTCCCGCCCTTCTGAACACCGGCCACGAAAAAGTCGACGCGCATCTCCTCCTGCCGGTCCCGTTAGTGTAGCACAGCGCCTAATGTCGCCGCCGAACATCCTATTCATTGTGCTCGACGATTTGAATGCTTGGATTGGCGCGCTCGGGCGTCATCCGCAAGCGCAGACGCCGCATATCGATGCACTGGCGCGCCGCGGCGTGCTGTTCGAGAAGGCCTATTGCAGCGCGCCGTATTGCAATGCCAGCCGCATGGGCCTGTTTACTGGCCAGCTGCCGTCAACGCTGGGCATCTATGACAACGAGCCGTTCTGGGCGAACTCTGCACGTCCGCCAGTCTTTATCGAGCGTTTGCGCCAAGCGGGTTATCGCAGCTTCGGCGCCGGCAAGGTCTTTCACGGCGTCTTCGACTATGCGAGCGCCGGCGCGAGCGGCGCGCGCCAAGCAGCGTGGATCGAAGTCGAAAACCGCGCCGCTATTTGGGATGCCTACGCTGACAGCACGGCCGAGCCGCTGCCGCTTAACCGACCGCTGAATCGGCTGTTCGATTTCAGCGCCTTCGACCAAGTGCCGCCGATGTATCGCCACTTCGACTGGGGGCCACTGCCGGCGGAGAGCGAGGACGCGACTCCCGATGCCGGTGTCGCGCACGCCGTGTCGAAATATCTGGCACAAACCACTGGGCCGTTCTTCTGCGCCGCAGGCATCTACAAGCCGCATCTGCCCTGGCACGCGCCGCAACGATTTTTCGATCTCTACGACCGCGACACAATCATCTTGCCGGAAGTGCGCGACGACGATCTCGACGACGTGCCGCCGATCGGGCGGCAATGGGCGCTCGATCCTCCGGACCATGAATTGGTGACATCACGCGGCGTCTGGCGCGACGCGGTGCGTGGGTATCTGGCGTGTGTGAGCTACGCCGATCACATTGTCGGCCAGATCGTCGCCGCACTCGACGCTTCGCCAGCGCGCGATAACACCGCCATCATCCTCTGCGGCGACAACGGCTTTCACCTCGGCGAGAAGCTGCACTGGCGCAAGTTCGCGCTGTGGGAAGAAGCCACACGCGTGCCGTTGATCGTCGTGCCGCCCGGCGGCGCAAGCGGCGTGCGCGTACGCGAGCCGGTTAGCTTGATTGATATCTGCCCGACCGTGCTCGATCTCGCGGGCATTGCCGCGCCGGATGGCGAAGCATCGAACCTGATGCCGTTTGTCTCTAACGCCGACGCCAAGCGTGCACAGCCAGTGATCACGACTTGGCTGAAAGGCAACCATTCGCTGCGCGATATGCGCTATCGCTACACACGCTATTCCGACGGCGGCGAGGAACTCTACGATCACGCCGCCGATCCTTACGAATGGACCAATCTCGCAAGCCAGCAACGCGACCTGTGCCGCCGCTTTTCAGCGGCGATCGATGCGCAATGCGGTGCGGGCTAAACGCGCGTGACCGCCGCCACCATCATCGTGGTCACCTACAACAGCGCTCGCTGGTTCGCACGCCAACGCGCCGCGTTAGAGGCGCAAACGAACAACGACTGGCGGCTCGTCATCGTCGACAACGCGTCGGCGCTGGATCAGCGGCCCAAGCCTGGCGATTTTCCGAGCGCTGAAATTGTTCAAAGCGAAGTCAATCTTGGTTTCGCTGCGGCCAATAATATGGCTGCGCACGAGGCGGACACACCGTTTCTCGTCTTGCTCAATCCCGACGCCTTCCCCGAGCCCGATTGGATGGCGCAGCTGCTCGCCTTTGCAGAGCGCTATCCTGACGTCGCCGCAATTGGATCGACACAGCGCGCTGACGTCCCAGGCGTGCTCGACGGCACAGGCGATGTGTTGCACGCCAGCGGCCTCGCTTATCGTTCCAACCATCGCAAGCGTGCCGCAGTGCCTGCGCTGGGAGAAACATTTTCAGCGTGCGCCGCCGCGATGTTGATACGCCGCGAAGCCTTCGAGCGCGTGGGCGGCTTCGATGAACGATATTCGTCCTACTTCGAAGACGTGGACCTCGGCTTTCGGTTGCGGCTGGCGGGTGAGCGCATTCTGCAATCGCCGGACGCGATCGTGACGCATGTCGGCGGCGGCGCAGGCGGCGGGACGGCGCAGGCGCATTTTCTGGGCGCGCGCAACCGGGTTTGGACGTTCGTGAAGTGCATGCCGGCGCTGCTATTCTGGCCGCTTTTGCCATTTCACGCGCTGGCGTGTGCGGCGGCGGCGACGGTTTCCCTTTTCGCGGGGCGCGGCCTAGCCGCGTGGCGCGGAACGTTCACAGGATTTTCGAGTATGGGCGCGATGTGGCCGTCGCGGCGTGCGATCCAGAGCGCACGCGTTGCAAGCACTGCCGACATCGCACGCGCGCTCGCGTGGAGCCCGCTCATCTTCTTCGGCCGTCGTCCAGTCATTCGACAGCTAGCGTCGCGCTCGCATCGGCAAGATCAGCTGCAGAAGCCCACCGGCGACTGACGCCAGCACGCGATCGATTGGCGAGCGTGCGAATTTGGCGAAGTAGCGGGCAAAGCCGCGCGCCTTGTGGCGCTCGACCTCAACGGCCGGCACATCGGCAGTTGAGCGTACGTGCACACCGTGAGGGCCAGGCGCGAACAGAACCGGCCAGCCAGCGTCCTCCGCGCGCCGGCAGAGATCGACATCTTCGACATGCACAAAATAGCTTTCGTCAAAGCCACCGAGCGCAAAAAAGTCGGCGCGGCGGATGCACATGAGCGCGCCGCTGACGGCGCTGACTCGGATAGGCGCAGACGGCAACGGATCGCGGTGGCGGTTGAAGTCGCGGAACACCGGCGAGAGCCCCTCCAGGCTCGACAAGCCAGTGAAGCTCACCAGCGCCCGCCAGAGTGTGAGGCGTTCGCGCCGCGCGCCGCGTTCGGGGCGGCCCTTAGCGTCGCGCAGGTCACCGCCAACGATGGCCGGCGGCGGCGCACCCGCTAGGGCGGCAAGCAAGCTGGGTGCGGCGTCGGCGGCGAACGCGACGTCCGGATTTAGGAAGATCAGCGCCTCGCTGGCGGCAGCGCGTGCGCCTAGATTGCAGGCGGCGGCGAAGCCGATATTGCCCTGCCCGCGCAGAATACGTGCGTTCGCGTGCGCGGCGGTGAAAGCATCGAGCGCAGCGGACTCGGCGGCTGCGTTGCCGTTATCGACGATGATGACTTCATCGAGCCCATGCGCCTCAGCGACCGAGGCAAGGCACGCCGCAAGTGCAGGCCCGGTGCGAAAGCTGACGATGATGGCGCAGGCGCGCAAACCTGAATCCTAGCTCCGCCGAACCGCGGCCCCAAAATGCGTCGAGCGCCGCTTGCGCGACGCTCGATCAACTCGATGCAGTTTCAACGCGCTTTAGCGCGAGAGCAGCAGCTCTGCGAGTTCGAGGTGCGAGTCGACGTAATTCAACGGCTCGGAGTCGGCGCTGATATAGCTGACAGCGGTGGTGCTCACTTCGATCGGCGCAGCGAACGCGACATCCATGCTCGTCGTCGGGCGCAGGCCCGCGCCGACCTGCGACACGCCGGGCATCGGCGAGAACGTCACCGCGCCGTTGGTCAGCGCGATCGAGCGGATGTGTTCAATTCTGTCTTCGGTCGCAGCGCGCGTGATCTCAAGCGACGCTGTCGTGCGCGCGAGCTGGCTGCGGATGGTTTCGAGTTCGACTGTCGAGAGCGGCGCCGGGAACGCCGGCAGACGCGCATACGGATCTTCAGCCGACGACGCATTCGCATCGCTGCCGAAACCAGAGGCCAAGCTGGTCCCGATCATGCCGCCAAAACCGGCCGGCGAGAAAATGGTCACGGCGAGCACCGTCGCAGCGACGCCGGTCAGACCGGATTTCACCACCGTGTCCCGGATCTCACGACCGTAATCAGCTGGCTTGTCGGACATTAATCGCTCCCACGCCCCAGGCGCGCCACCCGTAAGGGTCCCCTATACGCGCCAGAAGGGTAACAAACCCTAAAACTCGCTTGGCGCCAAGCGCTTATCAACCTTACCCGGTAACGATGCTGAAATGTTGCTTACGCAACGGGCGGCCTCTGCAATAAAGCGCCGCAGATGAAATTGGCTCGACCAGACCCCGGCGTCATGGCGCTGGCGGTACTCTTTGCACTCATGCCGGCTTTTGCCGTGGGCGGCGTGATGGGCCTGCCTGTGCTGGTGACGTTGGCGGGCTGGGCTGGGCTGCGGCTCTCGCTGTTTCGAGCGCTCACGGAAAAACGCCTCATCTTCATCGGGTTACTGGCCATATTCGTCGCATGGCTTGCCATTACCAGCTTGTGGTCGCCTGGCCCGGCGCTGCGCCAATCGCTCATGCTTGCGAGCCTCATCGTCACAGGCGTGGTCGTCGCCACAATTGCCAGCGGCGTTGGCGCCCGTATCGCCCTCGCAGGCTCTATCGCGACCGTCGCCGTTTTGGTCATCCTGCTCACGATTGAGGCGACGACACCCCTACTGCTCAACCAGGCGGCCCAACCGCACGAGCCGGCCGGCGAACTGCTCCGCAACCTGATGCGGGCCAACTCGTTTTTGGTCACCATGGTCTCGGGGGCGACCGGGGCGTTGCTGCTGCTGGGCGGGCGGATTTGGGTTGCCGCCGCTGTGGTCATGGGCGGCGCGGTGGCGGTGCTCTCGGCGCAGTTCGGGCAAAACGCCAATGCCGTCGCCTTCGCCGCCGGGTTGATCGCCTTCGCCGCCGGGTACGCCGCGCCCCGTTTGGCGCTTTGGGCGGCGACCGGCGGCTTGGCGCTCTGGCTGCTGGCCGCACCTGTTCTGACCCCGCTGCTCCTATCGAACCCTGCCCTTGTCGATGCGCTGCCGCTCTCCTGGGCCATGCGCGAGGGCATGTGGGCCTACACGATCGACCGCATCTGGGAGCAGCCGCTCTTCGGCCACGGCCTCGAAGCCTCCCGCACCGTGCATGAGATCATCTATGTGCGCGGCATGGAGGCCGATGCGATGACCAACCATCCGCATAACGCCAGCCTGCAGATCTGGTTCGAACTCGGCGCCGTCGGGGCGCTAATCGGCGTGGCTTTGCTGCTTGTCGGCGGGCGCTGGCTGACGCGCGCTTATGGTGAACGGCGCATCGCAGCGGCGGCGGCGTGCGGCACGCTCGCGGCAGCCGGCGTGATCGCCAATGTAAGCTTCAGCGCTTGGGCGGAGTGGTGGGTGGTGACCCTATTTGTCGCGGCGGGCGTTGTCGGCGCGATTGGCGCGCAGGAAAAGCCCGCGAAACGCGCGTTCAGTTGATTTTGGCGGCTTCGGCGCATATCGAACGCACATATGACCGCCCCCATCCTCGTTACCGGCGCCGCTGGCTTCATCGGCTTCCACTTGGCTGAGCGCCTGCTCCGCCAAGGCCGCACCGTGGTCGGCATCGACAATTTGAACGACTATTACGATGTGAACCTGAAGCGCGCGCGACTTGAAGCGCTCAGCGCTTATCCAGCCTTCAGCTTCGCCGAGATTGATTTAGCAGACATGGCGGCGCTCAAGGCGCTGTTCGACACGCATAAGTTCGACCTAGTGCACAATCTCGCGGCGCAAGCCGGCGTGCGATACTCGCTACAGAACCCACACGCTTACGTGCGCTCGAACCTCGATGGCTTCGTCAACATTCTCGAATGCTGCCGCCATGGCGGCGTGAAGCATCTGGTGTTTGCGTCGTCCAGCTCCGTCTATGGCGCGGTGACGAAGATGCCGTTCTCGGTGCACCAGAACGTCGATCACCCGGTCAGCCTCTATGCGGCGACCAAGAAAGCCAACGAGCTGCTGGCGCATTCATATGCGCACCTCTACCGGCTGCCGGTGACGGGGCTGCGTTTCTTTACGGTCTATGGACCTTGGGGCCGGCCGGACATGGCAGTCTATCTCTTCACCAAGGCCATCCTCGCTGGCCAGCCGATCGACGTTTACAACAATGGCGAGATGCAGCGCGATTTTACTTATGTCGACGATATCGTCGAGGCCGTCGCGCGCGTGGGCGAGCAACCAGCTGCAGTCAATCCGGATTGGGACAGCCAAAATCCGGATTCCGCCACATCGAACGCACCGTACCGCATCTACAATATCGGCAACAACGCGCCGGTGAAGCTGATGCGGCTGATCGAAGTGATCGAACAAGCGACCGGCAAGACCGCGATCAAGAATTTCATGCCGATCCAGCCCGGCGATGTGCCGGCAACCTATGCCGATGTAGACGACCTCGTGCGCGACGTCGGATTTGCGCCTAAGACACCAATCGAGGTTGGCATTGGCCGCTTCGTCGATTGGTACCGGAGCTATCATGGCGTCTGAGGCGCGCCTCACGCACTTACAAACGCTCGAAGCCGAGAGCATCCACATCCTGCGCGAAGCGGCGGCTGAAACGCAGCGGCCGGTGATGCTCTATTCCATGGGCAAAGACAGTAACGTGCTGCTGCACCTGGCGAAGAAGGCGTTCTTCCCGGGCGCACTGCCGTTTCCGCTGCTGCATGTCGATACGACCTGGAAGTTCCGCGACATGTACGCGATGCGCGACAAGGTGGCAGCGGCGCATGAGATGATCGTCTATCGCAATCCGGATGCGGTGGCGAAGGGCGTCAATCCGTTCGACCATGGCTCGGAAGCGCACACGAACGCTTGGAAAACCGAAGGCTTACGGCGCGCGCTGAGCGAGAACGGGTTCGACGCCGCCATCGGCGGCGCGCGGCGCGATGAGGAGAAGAGCCGCGCCAAGGAGCGCATTTTCTCCCTGCGCTCGGAACATCAACGGTGGGATCCAAAAACCCAGCGGCCTGAGTTGTGGAGCCTCTACAATACGCGCAAGCGCGCCGGCGAAAGCTTCCGCGTCTTCCCGCTTTCGAATTGGACCGAGCTTGATGTCTGGCACTACATCGAGGCGGAGAAGATCGAGGTCGTGCCGCTCTATTTCTCGGCGGAGCGAAAAGTCGTCGCACGCAGCGGCACGTGGTTGATGGCCGATGACGAGCGCATGCGGCTGGAGAAGGGCGAGAAAATCGAAACGCGGCGCGTGCGTTTTCGCACGCTCGGCTGTTACCCGCTGTCCGGCGCCGTAGAGAGCGAAGCGGCGAATGTCAGCGACATCATCCGCGAGATCGAAAGTTCGCGCGCGAGCGAGCGGCAAGGCCGCTTGATCGACGCCGATACGCCCTCCTCCATGGAGAAGAAGAAGCAAGAGGGCTATTTCTGATGGCCCGCGAGAAGACGCTTCTGCGCCTGGTGGCGTGCGGCTCCGTCGATGACGGCAAGTCGACCTTGATCGGCCGGCTGCTGCACGATCTCGGCACGATCCCGGATGATCAGCTGGAAGCTTTAGCGCGCGACTCCAAGAACGTGGGCACCCGTGGCGGTGAGCTGGACTACGCGCTGCTCGTGGACGGCCTAATGGCTGAGCGCGAGCAAGGCATCACCATCGACGTCGCCTATCGCTACTTCGCCACCGACACATGCAAATTCATTGTCGCCGACGCGCCGGGCCATGCGCAGTACACACGCAACATGGTGACGGCGGCGTCGAACGCGGATGTCGCCATCTTGCTGATCGACGCGCGCAAGGGGATGCTGACGCAGACGCGACGGCATGGCTTTGTGCTTTCGCTGATGGGCGTGAAGCAGGTTGTGCTGGCCATCACCAAGATGGATCTGATCGGCTACGAACGGGCCGCTTACGACAAGATCGTTGCCGATTTCGTGGCGATCGCTGGCGGACTCGATCTGCCGCGCCTTGCTGCGATCCCCGTCTCCGGCGTCAGCGGCGACAACATCGCGTCGCGGAGCGCGGCGACCTCTTGGTACGACGGGCCGACTTTGATCGAGTTACTCGAAGGCGCCGAGCCGCGCGATGCGTTTCGACGCGATCAACCTTTGCGCATGGCGGTGCAGAGCGTGGCGCGGCCGAACCAGGATTTTCGCGGCTTCGCTGGGCGCTTGAGCGCGGGCAGCGTGAAGCCGGGCGACACGGTGCGCGTGCTGCCGTCAGGGCGCACCGCGAATGTAGCGCGGATCGTTACGGCGGATGGCGAGCTGAAACGCGCGGTGGCGGGCCAATCGGTGACGCTGACGCTGGATGCCGAGATCGACTGCTCGCGCGGCGATGTGATCGCGGCGGCGGATGCGCCTTGCGAAATCGCCGATCAGTTCCAGGCGACGATCATCTGGATGAGCGACACGCCGCTCTATCCCGGTCGTCGCTACGCTTTGAAGATCGGCGCCGCGACCGCAAACGCCACGATCACCGACATTCGCCACGGCATCGATATCGAGACCTTCGAGCCGACGCCGGCGCGTCAGATTGAGAGCAATGGCATTGCGGTTTGCAATGTCAGCCTCGACCGCGCCATCCCGTTCGACGCGTTCGAGCAGAACCGAGAGACGGGCGGCTTCATTCTGATCGATCCGGAGACGAACGAGACGGCCGGCGCCGGGCTCATCCATTTCGCGCTGCGGCGTTCACAGAACGTGCACTGGCAAGCGCTTGAGATCGATCGCGACGCACACGCCGCAATCAAAGGTCAGCGCCCGGCCATCCTCTGGTTCACCGGCCTTTCCGGCGCCGGCAAATCGACCATCGCCAACATGGTGGAGAAGAAACTCCACGCCATGGGCCGCCACACCGTGATGCTCGACGGCGACAATTTACGCCACGGCCTCAACCGCGATCTCGGCTTCACGCAAGCCGACCGCGTCGAAAACATTCGCCGCGTCGCCGAGGTGGCGAAGCTAATGGCGGACGCGGGCCTGATCGTGCTCGTCTCGTTCATCTCCCCCTTCCGCGCCGAACGTGAAATGGCGCGCAAACTCGCGCATGAGGGCGAGTTCTTCGAGATTTTCATCGACGCGCCGCTAGCGGTCGCGGAAGCGCGCGATGTGAAGGGCCTCTACAAGAAAGCGCGCGCTGGCGAGCTGAAGAACTTCACCGGGATAGACTCTCCATACGAGCCGCCGGAGAAGCCGGAGATCCGCATTGATGCCGCCGCGATGTCGCCGGCGGATGCGGCTGAGAAGATCGTGGCTGTGATTAGCGCAGCTCCCCGCTGATCACGCAACTCTCGCCGTTCCGGGTTCATCGCTACCCGATGCCCCGGAATGACGGATGTCTGCTCGCCGCCCAAGCTGAAGAAGACGCCAACTAGGAAGTTGTCCTTTTTGATTTCCAGTGGACCAACCAACCCACGAGCGCCGCGACCACAGCAACCACAACCAGTGGCCAGAAGGCGTCAGTGCCGTCCACGCCTCGCAACGACCAGCCCAAAGCGAAAGCGCCTAAAGCGAGAGTGAGAAATGGGACGGTGCGGCTTTTCATGCCGCTGATTGTTATTCTGATCGACGCGCGCCGCAAGGAGTGGTTGTCCGCTGGTGGCGAAATGCGGCGGCCCCCTACAGCAAATCCTTAACCGCCTCAGCGATCGCTTCAGCCGTAATGCCAAAATGCGCGTACGCATCCTTCGCTGGCGCTGAAGTTCCGAACGTGCTCATGCCCACGAACGCATCGAGCCCGAACGCTTCGAACCAGCCCTGCCCGATGGCGGCTTCGCAGCCGATTTTGACTTCGTCGTCGTCGCCGCAGACGGCGTCTTGGTAGGCGTCGTCTTGCAGTTCGAAAAGCTCGAAGCACGGCGCGGAGACAACGCGCGTGGGGATGCCTTCGGCTTGCAGCAGCTCGCGCGCCTTGACCGCGAGCCCGACTTCCGAGCCGGTAGCGAAGATCGCGACGCGGCTTTCGCCGCCTTCGGCCGGCAGCAATTCGTAAGCGCCGCGCACGCTCATGTTTTCGCTGGCGTCAGTGCGTAGCGCCGGCGTGGCTTGGCGCGAGAGCGCCAGGATGCTTGGAGCGTCTTCAGTGAGCAGCGCCGCTTGCCAGCACTCGGCGGCTTCGACCGCATCGGCGGGGCGGAAGACCATCAGGTTGGGGATCGCGCGCAAGGCGGCGATCTGTTCCACCGGCTGGTGCGTCGGGCCGTCTTCGCCGAGGCCGATGGAATCGTGCGTCATCACGTGGATGACGCGGATGCCCATGAGCGCGCCGAGGCGGATGGCGGGGCGCGAATAGTCGGCGAAGCTCAGAAACGTGCCGCCATACGGGATGACGCCGCCATGCAGCGCCATGCCGTTCATCGCCGCCGCCATGCCATGTTCGCGGATGCCATAGCGCACATAACGGCCAGCGCGGTTCTCCGGGGTGAAATCCGTCGAGCCTTTCGCCAGCGTGTTGTTCGAACCGGTGAGATCGGCCGAGCCGCCGAGCAATTCGGGGCACGCTTCGAACATCGCGTCGATGGCGTGGCCCGATGCGGCGCGCGTCGCGAGCGATGGTTTCTCGCTCGCCATTTTCGCCGCATGCATGCCAAGCGCTGCAATCGCCGCGTCCACATTAGCGCCGCTCATCGCGGCGGCGAAAGCGTCGCGCTGGGCGTGACGCTTCAAGCCGCTGGCCCACGCTTCGCGTTTGGCCGCGCCGCGCGCGCCGATTTTGCGCCAGGCGTTCAGGATGTTGTCTGGGATTTCAAATGGCCCATGCGCCCAGCCGAGCTTGGCTTTCGTGACAACGATTTCTTCCGCACCAAGCGGTTCGCCATGCGCCTTGGACGTGCCGGCTTTTTTCGGCGAGCCGAAACCGATGGTCGTCCTGCAAGCAATCAGCACTGGCTTGTCGGACGCTATCGCCGCGGCGAAGGCTTTTTCGACGGAGGTCATGTCGTGCCCGTCGCACGAGAGCACGTTCCATTGGCTCGCGGCGAAGCGCGCTTTTTGGTCCGTGTTATCCGAGAGCGAGACCGCGCCATCAATCGAGATCGAGTTGTCGTCCCAGATCACGATCAGCTTGTTGAGCTTCTGGCGTCCCGCGAGCGCGATGGCCTCCTGGCTGATGCCTTCCATGAGGCAGCCGTCGCCGGCGATGACCCAAGTGCGGTGATCGACGAGATCATCGCCGAACCGCGCATTGAGATGCGCCTCCGCCATCGCCATGCCGACAGCGTTAGCGAGGCCCTGCCCGAGCGGGCCAGTGGTCGTCTCGATGCCGGAGGCGAGGAAGTTTTCCGGGTGACCGGCCGTCTTCGAGCCAAGCTGACGGAAGCGCTTGATCTCATCGAGCGTCATATCGGCATAGCCGGTGAGATAGAGCAGCGCGTAGAGCAGCATCGAGCCGTGACCGGCGGAGAGCACGAAGCGGTCGCGGTCGGCCCAGTTCGGTTCGCTGGGGTCGTATTTCAGAAATTTCGAGAACAGCACGGTCGCAGCGTCGGCCATGCCCATCGGCATGCCGGGGTGACCGGACTTGGCCTGCTCCACCGCGTCCATCGCCAGGGCCCTGATGGCGTTGGCGAGGTCTTGCGCGGGAACGCCTTCGATCTGTTCGCTGTTGCTCATGAGGTATCCTTGTCCAGGGTGTGTAGCGCCGATTCGGGCGCTTTGCCTGGACTGACCATTTCGCTATCAGCGCAGACCGCCTGCGGGAATGCGGCAGGGAGCATTTGATGCAGATTTTCATCGATACCGCGGACGCCAAGGAGCTGGCCGCGCTCGCTGAGACCGGCCTGGTCGACGGCGTCACCACCAACCCCTCGCTGATCGCCAAATCTGGCGGCGACTTCTTCGAGACGCTGAAGGCGATTTGCGCCGCTGTGCCGGGTCCGGTCAGCGCTGAGGTGGTGGCGCAGGACGCTGCGACGATGCTGAAAGAAGGACGCAAGTTGCGTGGACTGGCCGACAACATCGTCGTGAAGCTGCCGCTGACCGTCGAGGGCTTGAAGGCGTGCAAGACACTCGAGGAGGAAGGCCATCCCTGCAACGTGACTTTATGCTTCTCCGCCGTTCAGGCGCTGCTCGCGGCCAAGGCCGGCGCGACGTTCATCTCGCCCTTCCTCGGCCGGCTCGACGATAACGGCCAAGACGGCATGCAGCTGATCCGCGAAATCCGCGCCATCTATGACAATTACGAGTATCCGACGCAGATCCTCGCCGCCTCGATCCGCTCAGCCAATCATGTGAAAGACGCCGCCATCGCGGGCGCCGATTGCGCGACAATCCCCCCGGCTGTGTTCAAGAGCCTCTACAAGCACATCCTCACGGACGCTGGATTGGAGGCGTTCACGAAGGACTGGAAATCGACGGGGCAGTCGATCCTCTAGGCCCAAACGAAAAGAGCGCGCTCCGCAGAGCGCGCCCTTCGAAAACTGGTGTTGAGTGCTTAGCGCGCGAGGCGCTGCAGCATGACCACTTCGTCGCTGGTGGAGGCGCGCATGTCTGACATCAGGCGGTCAGCCTCAGCCAATTGCGCTTCAATGGCGGCGACATCGAGCGGCTCGATGGCGGGCTGGCGCTGCTCGATCGTTGCGGCGAAGGCGTCGCGCACCGAAAGGCCGCCCTTCATCGCGATCGGCGCGACGAGACCGACAAGCAGCATCGCGCTGACGCCGGCAGCAAAGCTGCCCACGACCATGCGACGGATGGCTTGCGTTTGAGACGACGACATTTCGGAAAATCTCCCGGACCGGAAGCGCGGTCTGTTAACAAAAGGTTGCCAGGATGGCAAACCCTACTTTGCGGCGCCGAAGAGAATTCGTCCGTGACAACCGTCACGTCTCCGAACACCCCACACACCGACTTTCGCGGCTTGACCCAGATCGTAACCGATAATCCTGAATTCAAGCCGAATCTGACGTTCACTGCCTGTTGCGAGGGCGCCCTGCATCGGCTCTAACCAGTGCCCGGCACGCTCGTGCTGCGGCGCGGCAAAAAGGAACACAATGGCTAGCGTTCCAGGCTCTCACCGACCGCTACGGAAAGCGGTACTCCCGGTCGCCGGATTCGGTACCCGAGTGCTGCCAGCGACCAAAGTTATCCCAAAAGAGCTGCTCCCCGTCTTCGACAAGCCGGCGCTTCAGTACGTCGTCGACGAAGCAATCGCCGCCGGCATCGAGCACATAGTCTTCGTCACGGGGCGTAATAAGGGCGCGATCGAGGACTATTTCGATCGCGCGTATGAACTCGAAGTAACACTCGAAGCGAAGAAAAAGGAAACCGAGCTTAACGAGGTGCGAAGCCCGATCCGCGCAGCAGGGTCGATGAGCTTCGTGCGCCAGCAAGCAGCGCTCGGGCTTGGACACGCGGTCTGGTGCGCGCGCGACATTGTCGGAGACGAGCCGTTCGCGGTGATGCTGCCTGACATGCTGATGATGGCTGAGCCTGGTTGCTTGAAGCAGATGGTGGACGCCTACAATCGCGTTGGCGGCAATCTGATCGCGGTGGAGCCGACCGGTACGCCGGAGCGCTATGGCGTGATCACGCCCGAGAGCCGCGATGGGCGGCTGATCAAGATGAAGGGCATGGTCGAAAAGCCCAAGCGCGAGGAAGCGCCGTCGAACCTGTTTATCAGCGGCCGCTACATCCTGCAGCCGGAGATTTTCGCGCTGCTCGAAAGCCAGGGCCCCGGCGCGGGCAACGAGATTCAGCTGACCGACTCGATGGCGCGGCTGATGCAATCGCAAACCTTCCACGCCTACGAATACGAAGGCCGCACCTACGATTGTGGCGACAAAATCGGCTATTTACAGGCCTTCGCGGCATACGCGCTGGCGCACGATCAATACGGCGAGCAAGCGGCGGAAACGCTGAGAGCGCTGCTGGCCGATAAGGGCTGATGCTCAAACTCACCAAGTTCGACACGCGCGAGGCGCTGATGCAGGGCGCCGCCCAGCATCTGGCCGATGCGTTGACCGACGCGATTGGGCGCCGTGGCGCTGCATGCGCCGTGCTCTCCGGCGGCGGCACTCCGGCGCCCGCTTATCGCGCGCTGGCCGCGCTGCCGTTGGAATGGCCGAAAATCACGTTCGGACTGGTGGACGAGCGTTTCGTGCCGCTCTCCAACCCCGCATCGAACGAAAGCATGATCGCGACCACGCTGGCGCCGGCGTTTGCGGCAGGAGCACAGCTTAAACCGATGTACTTCGCCGCGGACACCGTCGAGCGAGCGGCGGACTTCGCCGACGTGCTCTACGAACACCTCCACATCGACATCGCCCTGATGGGAATGGGCGCGGATGGACACACGGCGTCCTGGTTTGCCGGGTCGGCGGACGCAGCGCTTGATCCAGCAACCACACGTTCGGTGATCGCCGTGCACGCGCCGCAGGCGCAAGGCAGCGCCGAGCGCCTGACGTTGACGCGCAAGGCGGTCGCGCGCGCCGGGCGGCTTTTGCTACTCATTACTGGTACCGACAAACTCGCCCGGCTTGAGCAGGCGCTGACCCAGCAAGACGCCCCGGCAGCCGCACTCTTTGCGCCCGGCATGCCCCCGGTTGAGGTGTTCTGGGCCGCCTGACACGCCTCACAGCGGCTCCCGATTGCTAATGACACCGGTGTCTGTTAGGCATCACGCAGACCGGCCCGAAGCCGGCGGGAGGCAGAGGTGTCCGGCGTAATCAGCTCTACGCGTGCCATCGCTGACGCCTTCGTGGCCGCGCGCCAGGAGGCGCGACCGCTCGACCGCTTTCCAGGCGAGCAGCCCCACGACCTCGCCACCAGCTACAAAATCCAGGACGAGGCCATTGCGCTTTGGCCTGACGAAGTGGCCGGCTGGAAAATCGGCCGCGTGCAGCCGCCGCAGGTCGCAAGCCTGGGCGCTGATCGCCTCGCCGGGCCGATCTTTCGGCGCAATGTCTGGGTCGCCAATGGTGTGGCGGTGGATTTTCCGGTGTTCGACCGCGGCTTTGCAGCGGTGGAAGCCGAGTACGTTTTCCGCATCGGCAAGGACGCGCCGGCCGACAAGCTCGACTGGACCGTCGATGAAGCATCGGCGTTGATCGAGACGATGCATGTCGGCGTGGAGACCGCAGGCAGCCCGCTCGCCAACATCAACGATCTTGGCGCCACCGTCGTCGTCGCCGATTTCGGCAACAACCATGGCCTCATCCTCGGGCCGGAAGTGCCGAACTGGCGCGCGAAACTGGCGCAAGGCGTGACCTGCGAGACCTTCATCGAAGACAAATCCGTCGGCGCTGGCGGCGCAAGCGACGCGCCTGACGGCCCGCTCGATGCGCTGCTCTTCCTAGTTCGCCACCTTGCCGAGCGGGGAAAACCGCTGCGCGCCGGGCAATTGGTCTCCACCGGCGCCGTCACCGGCGTGCACGACATCCGCATCGGCCAGCATTCGCGCGTGAGCTTCAACGGCTCGGGCGATATCCTCTGCACGGCCGTGAAAGCGGCGGCGAGCGGGCGAGGCTTCTCATGATTACGCGGCGGGCGCTGGCGGCGACAGGCGGCCTTGCTCTTGCCGGCGCTGGCGTAGCGTTCGCACAGCAGCACAGCGCGGGCGCCGCCATCACCGCCGTCGATGTGCACCCGAGCGATTATCCCACCGTTGAAGCCGTGCGCTGGATGGGGAATGAAATTTCGCGCGAGACCGATGGGCGGATCAACTTCCGGCTCTATCCATCAGGCCAACTTGGCTCCGAGACAGACACTGTCAATCTCGCGCGCTTTCAAGTGCTCGATATCGCCCGCGTCTATCTCGGCGCCGTCAACAACATGTTCCCGGCGACGCAGCCCTTGGCGCTGCCTTACGTCTTTCGCGATGAAGCGCATATGCGCAGCGTCTGCGACGGCGCGATCGGGCGCGAGATCTTGGCGGCCTTCGAACGGCGCGGCTTGATTGGTCTCGCCTTCTACGATTCCGGCATGCGCTCAATCTACAATGCGCGAGGCCCCATCCATACGCCCGATGACATGCGCGGTCTCAAAGTCCGCGTGCCGCGCGCCGACATCTTCATGGAAATGCTCGACGCAATGGGCGCCAACTCAACGCCGATCCCCTTCGGGGAAGTGTTCACCGGCCTGCAAACGCATCTGATTGATGCGGCGGAGAACAATTGGGCGACGTTCCAATCGACGCGGCAATACGAGGTGGCGCGCTACTGGTCGCAGACCGACCATTGCTGCGCTCCTGAAGCGCTGCTGATGTCGAAAGCGCGCTACGATGCGCTCGCGCGCATCGACCAAGATCTCTTCCGCGCCAAGGCAGCGGAATCCGTCGCCATCATGCGGGGTCTCTGGGATACGAAGCAGGCCGCTGCGCGCCAAACGGTGCTCGACGCGGGCGTGAACTACAACGAGGCAGACAAGGACGCCTTCCGCCGCGCCGTCGAGCCGATGAAGCGCCGCTGGCTGGCCAACGAAAACATCGCGAACACCATCCGGCGCATCGACGCGCACGCATAACGATCGCCGAACGGCGGCACGAAGAACGTGGGGAGGACATGGCTCAATCCAGCGCTTTGGGCGCCGCCTTCGGCGCGCTCGCCAGGCTCACCATCATCGTCGCGGGCACGTGCCTATGCGTGCTCGTGCTGGTGTTGGCCTGGCAAGTTATCGGCCGCTATGCGCTGAACGATTCACCGGGCTGGACCGAGCCAGTCGCGCTGACGCTGATGAGCGTCGCCGCCCTCTTCGGCGCCGCGGTCGCGGTCCGGCGCGAAAGCCATTTCAACTTTCCGACTTTGGTCGAGATGTCGCCGCCGCCGGTACGCGCCTTTTTAAAACTCTTGGCGCGCCTGATCGCGCTCGTCTTTGGCGCGGCGCTCGCTTGGTATGGCGGCCTGCTCATGCTCGACAGCTGGAATGTGCCAATGGCTGGCGCGCCGCTGCCTGAGGGCATTTCCTATATCGGCCTCTGCCTCGGCGGCGGCCTGATCGCACTCTTCGCGCTCGAGCGTCTCATCGCAGGTGACTATCTGGCCGAGGAGCACGCCTGATGGAAATCGCGGTCCTCTTCGGCGCTTTCGCGCTGCTTCTTATCCTTGGCGTACCGGTGGCGTTCGCGATCGCTGCCGCAACTGTCGCAACGCTCGTCTATCTTGGCATTCCGCCAATCGTCGTGGTCCAGCAAGTCGGCTCGGGCTTCAACAAAGTCTCGCTGCTAGCGATTCCGCTCTTCATCTTCGCCGGCGAATTGATGCTGCGTGGCGGCATATCGGAGCGGCTGATCTCGCTTGCCTCCTCGCTCGTCGGCCATTTGCGTGGCGGCTTGGGGCAAGTCAGCGTCGTCGCCTCGACCTTATTCGGCGGCGTTTCCGGTTCGGCGTTGGCCGACGTCTCCGCCATCGGCTCGACTATGATCCCGCAAATGGAAAAGCGCGGCTTCTCCAAGGATTACGCCGTCGACGTCACGGTTTCGGCGGCATTGGTGGCGCTGCTTTTGCCGCCGTCGCACAATCTCATTCTCTATTCCGCCATCGCAGGCGGCGGCGTTTCGATTGCGGACCTATTCGCAGCGGGCATAGTGCCAGCGCTCCTGCTCGCGCTTTCAATCATGCTCGCGGCCTACTTTTTGGCGCGCGCGCGCAAGTACCCGACCGAGCCCTTCCCCGGCTTCGGCGCGATCGGCGTCCGCCTGATCGCGGCCATTCCAGGCCTTCTGCTTATTTTCGTGATCTTCGGCGGCATCCGCGCCGGCATCTTCACAGCGGTGGAAAGCGCGTCGGTCGCGGTGCTCTATGCGCTCGCTGTCACCTTCCTGGTCTATCGCGGCATGGGGATGAACGCCTTCTTTGGCGCCGTCGCGCACGCGGCGCGCTCTTCGGGCGCGGTGCTGTTCGTGATCGGCGCGGCTGGCGCGTTCGGTTGGCTGATGGCCTATCTCGAAATCCCGGCCATGGCGGTTGAGGCGCTGCAGGCCGTCACCGACGAAAAGGTGCTGGTGCTGCTGATGATCCTGGGCGTGCTGCTGGTGCTGGGCACGTTCATGGATCTCGCCCCGATGATCATCATTTGCACGCCGATCTTCCTGCCGGTCGCGCGCGCTTATGAGGTCGCGCCACTGCATTTCGGCGTGATCCTAGTGCTGGCTGCGGGCATCGGGCTTATCACACCGCCGGTAGGATCGGTGCTGTTCGTCGGCTCGGCGATCGGGCGGATCACCGTGGCGGAGGCGATGAAGTCGATCTGGCCGTTCTATCTGGCCGCGATCACCGTGCTCTTGCTGGTGACGTTCATCCCGGCGCTGTCGCTGACGCTGCCAGCAATCTGGCGCTAACTACTGCGCGATCGCCAGCGGCTCCAGCAACACTGCGCCCGCAAGGCCGGCGGCTGCGATGGCGCCGAGAATCCACGACACGCGGTCTCGGAACGCCCAGACCAGCGGGTCGTCGTGCACCTTGCCGCGCTCGGTCAACAACCAGACACGGCAGAACCAATACATAACGCTCGCCGGCAACAGCCACAGCAAAAGCGGCCAGCGATAGTGCGAGGCCGTCGCGATATCGCTCTGGATGTAGAGCGCGAGCACGAGGCAAGAAAGAAAGCCCGAAGCGACGCCCATCATCTTCAGGATCGAGCCATCGGTGGCGCGATAGCCGCGCCGGCTCAAGCCAACGCCGCCGCCGACTGCGGCCGTATCCACTTCCGTCACGCGCTTGCAGAGCGCCAAGCTGAAGAAGAAAAAGCCGCAGAAGGCGAGCAGCCAAGACGACGCCAGAAAACCAGTCGCCACGCCGCCGAGCACAACGCGAATGATATAAAGGCCCGCCAGCGTGAAGACGTCGGCGATCTGCTTGGTCTTCAGCCAGAAGGTGTAGAACGCATTCGCGATCATATAGGCCGCGACGAGCCACAGCGCGCCGACGAGCGCGCCGAGTAACAGGCCGCCAGCTGCAAGCAGCGCAGAGATCGGCAAACCGACCATCGGCGACAGAGCACCGCTCGCAAATGGCCGCGTGCGTTTGCGATGGTGACGACGATCGGCGTCGATGTCGCTGGCGTCGTTGATCAGATAGATGCTCGACGCCGCAAAGCTCATGGCGAAGAAGGCGATGAAGGCGTTGATCCAAGCGCTCTGGTCGAACCAGCCTTGCCCCACCAGCATCGGCACGAAGACGAGCACGTTCTTCGCCCATTGCTGCGGGCGAATGGCTTTGATGAGCGCCTTCACCATGCCGCCCTGCGGCGGCACCGTGTGCTCAACCTCGAACTCACGCCCAGCGCGACGCGCAAGCCCGGCGCTGGCGTTGACGACCACGGCCGCCTTGGCAGCGCGCCAAACTCTCAGGTCAGCGCTCTCATTGCCTGCATAGACGAAGCCGTCTGGAAACGCCGCGCGCAGCGCCTCGGCTTTGCGGCGGGATTTGAGATTGATGGTTTCATCCGAAGCGAAGACGCGGTCGAACAGGCCGACATGCTGGGCGACCCGCTCGGCGTCGCGCTGATTCGAGGCGGTGGCTAGCACGATCGTGCGCCCGGCGGCGCGTTCGGCGGCGAGCCATTCCAGGAAAGCCGGCTCATATGGCAACAGACCCGGATCGCACGGCGCCGCTTGGGCCAGTTGCGCCTTGGCGTAAGCACGCCCGCGCATCAGCCAACCCAACAGGGTAAACACCCGGAGCGGCGACGCAGCCACGTAGCGCAACATCGCTTCGACAAAGAGATCGCCGCGGATCAGCGTGCCGTCGAGGTCGACGGCGAGCGGAAGCCCGGCGTCGCGCGCGCGCACTGCTCCAAGCCCTGACATCGCTTCTCACCCTTTCGCCGAGCCTTCTCAGTATCGACGCGCCGTGCAAGGAGCAATCCAACACGCCGCGACGGCGTGCCGAACGGGCAAAACGTGGTGAATTTTCATACGCTGCGGGAATGGAGCTGCGGCGGCATCAACCCAACAGCGCTTCGGCGCCAGTTTGTGAGGCGCCATGACCGGCGAAGACGTCGGCGGAGCCGCCGCAGCACTCAGAATAAACCGTAGGCACAAAAGCAACTGGCGTTAGGTTCGCGCGTTGCCCAGTGTCCATGTTCTGGAGGCACAATGCGCATTCGAGCCGGCTTTGACATCACCTACGAATGCCCCGCGCCGGCATCGGCTGTCCTCACGCTAAACGTCCATCCAAGCCGCCGCGACGATCTGCTGACGCCCGACACGCTGAGCAACGATCGCGGCGCGGCGATGGGGCAGTATCTCGACTCCTTCGGAAACATCTGCATCCGCGTGTTGTTGCCGGCGGGTTCGACCACTTTTTCCAGCGACTTTCTCATCAAGGATACGGGCCTGCCCGACCGGGTTCTCCCGGACGCCAAACTCACAACAGTTGAGGCTCTGCCGGATGATGTGATGCTCTATCTGTTGGGCAGCCGCTATTGCGAGACCGATCGCATGAGTGAATTCGCGTGGTCGATGTTCGGCAGCACGCCGCCGGGATGGGCGCGGGTTCAGCGCATCGTCGACTACACGCACGATCGCATCAAGTTCGGCTATCCGCACGCGCGCGCCACACGCACTGCCTGGGAAGCGCACGAAGAAGGCTTGGGCGTCTGCCGCGATTTCGCACATCTCGCGGTCACCTTGTGCCGCTGCATGAGCGTGCCAGCGCGCTATTGCACCGGCTATCTGGGCGACATCGGAATCCCGCCCGTCGATGCGCCGATGGATTTCAGCGCATGGTTCGAAGCCTATCTCGATGGCGAGTGGCACACCTTCGACGCGCGCCACAACACGCCCCGTATCGGCCGCATCCTCATCGCCCGCGGACGCGATGCCACAGATACGGCGATCGCCACCACCTATGGCACGGCCAATCTGACGGGCTTTAAGGTGGTAACGGACGAGGTCTAGCGTTCGTCTTGTTGTCCGAACGCTCGATATGGATCGAAGCACGATACATCAGGATCATCTTCGCCACGTATCAGAGCTCTGACCATCTCCGAGCCTAGCGCTGCGAAAGTCACGCCATTGCCGCCATAACCATAAGCCAGCAAAACGCGAGCCATAGTCTGGGCGCGGCCAATGGCCGGCAGCCCATCCGGCGAACCGCCGAATGTGGCCGCCCATGCGCAATCGAATTGGATGTCGTCACGTTGCAGCATCAATGCCGCCTTCGCCGCGAGAACGGCCTGCTTCTCCGGTATCAAGGCGTCACGCTTCATCGCATCGACGAAATCCTCGTCCTCGCCGCCGACGATGATGCGGCCGTCCGTGGTTGCGCGCGCATAAAGGTACGGGTCCGATGATTCCCAGATCAACGCGTTTTCGCACCATGCCGGCGCTTCGCCCGGCTTGCTCGCAATGGCGTAGCTCGATGAAAGCGAAAAGGCTTCGGGCAAAAACAACCTAGCCGCCTCATAACCGGTGGCCAGCACCACATGCTTTGCCCTGATGTCGGCGCCGTTCTCGCAGTGGACGCGGACACCTTCTGGCGCCAGCTCAAGACGCTCAACTTCATACGGATAGCACAGCTTCGCGCCCGCGCTGCGCGCTGCTTTGATCATGCCCAAGGTTAAAGCGACCGGATCGACCTCGAAGCTGCCGCTCGAGAGCAGTCCATCACGAGGCGCAATGTCGAACCGCTCACCAAGCGTAGCCGCCTCCATAAACTCAGAAGGCAATCCCGCGGAGACACGCGCTGCCGCTTCTTGCTTCAGTGAATCGGGGTCGAGCACGTCGCCGGCGAGATAAAGCTCCGGACGAGCCCGCCAGCCGCAGTCAAGCGTGAGTGTCGCGATCCGATGATTCAACAACTCGACAGCACTGAACACGCGCCGCCAACGCCGCATCGCTTCTTCCACACCAATCGCGCGCGCCAAGTGTGTCAACGGAACGTCGGCGCCCCACATGACGAGCGCGGTCGAAGCCGCGGTCGCGCCAGTTGACGACGCGCGCCGATCCAGCAGCGTGACGTCAAACCCCTCCGCCGCGAGGCGTTGAGATACCAACGCACCCATGACACCGGCGCCGATGATGACGACATCGCACGACTGCGGCAGCTGATCCGGCTCGTATTGGCTTGGCGCCTCGCGCCAACAATTGCGCCCGCCGCGTAGATCAAGTCGCTCCGCGAGGTTCATGCCTAAGCCAGCGTACGGAGGTTCGGCTCACGCTCAAAGAACCGCTGGCTCGCCGCCTCAATGAACGCGTCATCCAGTCCCGTCACACCCTCATCAGGCTCCACACCGGCCTTGTCGAGCAACGCTTGTGCGCCCTCGCTCGCGCCAATCGCCTTGAGATGCCCGAACGCGTCCATGACAAACTGAACCGCTGCCGCTTCTTTCGTCATCAGGTCAGCAGCTTCAGCCGACAGCACGATCGCAACGGCATCGAAAAGCACGGAGGGCGAGCCCGCCAACTGACCGTCAGCTACCCGCATCTTGCCACCCTTGAGCTTGGCGCCGCCCACCTTGGGCGCGATCACGAATGGCTTGGCCTTGGCGGCGGTGACGGCATCGACGACGGCATCGAGGTCGACGCCATCCGTTCCGTCCGCGATCACAATGCCGACGCAGCGGCCTTCGAGCGAGTCGTGTTGGCGAGGCCCATGAATGATCCGTAGCGCCGGCGACAGATCAAGGTCCTGCGGCTGCACTGCCGCAGCCGATGCGGCGGGCACGGCCATCGCCAAACCATCGGCGACGCGCGCGGCCAGGTCCGGATCAACGTTCACCAGATTTGCGAGCACGCGCTTTCGCACATGAACCAAGCTCACTCTAGACAGCTCGAAAACGAGAGCTGACGCCAAGTGCGCTTGTTCGGCTTCGTGGAGCGATCGGAAGAAGAGCCGCGCCTGGCTGTAGTGATCGGCGAAGCTTTCGGCCCGCAAGCGCAGTTTGTCGCCAGATTGGTTGGCTATGTCCTGCGTCTCAAACGTTCGAAATCCGCGCGCGGTCGATTCTCTCGGGCCCGTGAGTTCGCCAGCCTCATTCAAGCTGTTCGGCTCGTAATTGGCTCGCCCTTTGGGAAGGCCCATCTGCATCATGCCGTCGCGCTGAAAGTTCATCATCGGACACTTCGGCGCGTTGATCGGGAGCTGATGGAAATTCGACGTGCCGAGACGGCTCTTTTGGGTGTCGAGATAGGAAAACAGTCTGCCTTGCAGCAGCGGGTCATTTGTGAAGTCGATGCCCGGGACGATGTTCGCGGGGCAATAGGCGGCCTGTTCGGTTTCCGCGAAAAAGTTGTCCGGCCAGCGATCGAGCACCATCCGCCCAACCATGCGTAACGGCACGACCTCTTCGGGAATGATCTTTGTCGGATCGAGCACGTCGAACTCGAAGGATTCCGCGAACTCTTCGTCAAACACTTGCAGGCCCAACTCCCATTCCGGGAAGTCGCCCCGCTCGATCCGCTCGAACAAATCGCGGCGCTGATAGTCTTGATCGGCGCCGGCGATCTTCACCGCTTCATCCCAAATGGTCGATTGCAAGCCGAGCTTGGGCTTCCAATGGAATTTGACGAAGCTCGATTTGCCCTTCGCATTGACCATGCGGAACGTGTGAACGCCGAAGCCTTCCATCGTCGCGAACGAGCGCGGGATCGTGCGGTCTGACATCGCCCACATGATCATGTGAGTCGATTCCGGCATCAGGGATATAAAGTCCCAAAACGTGTCGTGCGCGCTTGCAGCTTGCGGATAACCGCGATCGGCTTCCATCTTCACAGCGTGAACCAGATCGGGAAATTTGATGGCGTCCTGGATAAAAAAGACCGGGATGTTGTTGCCGACGAGATCCCAATTGCCCTCTTGCGTGTAGAACTTCACGGCAAAGCCGCGCACGTCGCGGGGTGTATCGATCGAACCGGCGCCACCCGCCACGGTTGAGAAACGCGTGAACAGCGGCGTCTTCTCACCGGCGCGTTGAAACAGGTCCGCTTTGGTGATGTCGGCCAAAGACTCATAGAGTTCGAAATAGCCGTGCGCCGCCGAGCCGCGCGCGTGGACGATACGCTCGGGAATGCGCTCGTGATCGAAGTGAAAGATTTTCTCGCGGAGAACAAAGTCTTCCAACAACACCGGGCCGCGGTCGCCAGATTTGAGTTGGTTTTGATTGTCGCTGACCGGAATGCCCTGATTGGTGGTCAAGCGCGCGTCGGCATCGGCTTTCGCCGGGGCGTTTTGGTGGAGTTCGTCGCCCGCGCCGCGGTCGGTTCCAAAGGTCTTTTGCGTCGGCATAGCGGTCCTCTAAAGGCGCGCTTCGCGCCAAATGGTGCGCACGCCAATGCCCGGAGGCCGCTTCGGTTCCGTTGACGCTCGGAGAGCCGCTTACTCTGAGCGAAGTGAGTAAGAGCCGACAAAACGTGCAGGGCTCGGATAGTCGTTTAGCCCGACGCTTCGGCGGCGATCAGTACGACCGAGATATTGTCGCGGCCGCCAGCTGCTAGGGCCTGATCGACGAGACTTTGCGCCGCCCACTCTAAGGGCGCGCGGCGGACGATTTCGCTGATGCTTCGATCGCCAACCGAGCCGGACAAGCCATCGGAGCACAGAAGAAAGCGATCTCCCGGCAGGATGGCGCCGCATTCAGCATCGAGACTGATCGTCGGCTGAACGCCCACAGCGCGCGTAATGATGTTGGCCTTCGGGTGCACAGCGGCTTCGGCCGGCGAAAGCGCGCCCGCATCGACCATCTCTTGCACCATGCTGTGATCGCGCGTGAGGCGCCGGAGCACGCCATTTCTGTAGAGATAAGCGCGGCTGTCGCCGGCCCAGAGGCAAGCGAAGTGGCCGCGGTGCGCCAGAAGCGCAACAACGGTTGAGCCCATGGTCCCGTTTTCGGATTCAGCGAACAGCGCAGCACTCACCTCGCCCATGGTGCGGTTGACGTTGTCACGAAACGCGTAGGCAGAGCCGAAGGACTTGACGGTCGCGAGCGCATCGACAATTCGCGTGCTGGCGACATCGCCGCGTTCGTGCCCGCCCATGCCATCAGCAACCGCCCACAGACCGGCATCGGGACGATTGAGACAGGCATCTTCGTTCAGCGTGCGCACGTGGCCAACATGGCTTCGCGCGACAGACAGAAATTTCAGGCCGGCAAGGTGCTCGACGCGGCCAGGCCCATCAGCTGCAAGAAGAGATGCGCTCACGATAGGGTGCTCAATCCATCGAGCTTGCGAACGTGGCGCTCATAACCGGTTTTGAACGCGCGGTTGATGACGCTTTGCGCGTTCTCGCGGGCGTCAGCCACCAGACTGGCGTGGCGCTTCTGGAATGCGCGCCAGCACGCCTCGCCTTTCAGCAGAACGGTATGGCCCTTTGCTTCTTCCTCAACGCCAGAGGGGCTCAGCCCCTCGAAGGCAGCGGCGACCGCGGCACGTGAACCGGCCATCAGACACAAGAGATGCTTCTTCAAGTCCTGGAATGAGGCGTTCACAGCCGCGCCGCCAGACAAAAACGGCGCATTGCCCGAGCGCAGCAGATCGACCGCGACGCGATGGGGGTCGGCCCATTTGAATGGATTGTTTTCGGTCGCCGACACACGTGTGCGATTCATTTCGTACTCTGATTTGAGCGAAGTGCGCTCGCCCATGAGATCGGCAAGCCCCAGCACGGCTTGGCGATAAACCTGGCCGGCGCGACGCATCACGTCGGCCGGGTCCTCGCCTGCAAACACTGAAGGATCGAGTCCGGCGCCTTCGCAGAAGGCTTCCAACAGCGCCGCGTCCGGTAGCGGCGCGCGCGTCGGCGTAGCCGGGGACGGCCGCTCCCAATTGTCGATGACCACGAAGTCCGCCGCGGAAAGTACAGGTTCGCGTAACATCGGCGAATGGAACGGCGCATCGATGGAGCCGCCTTGCGATTCGACGCGATCGTTCGCAGGCGCCATCGCGAAATCGACGGTGATCATGAACTGGCCGAGATGAATGGCGTCATCGGCCTCCAGCAATGTCTCCACGTCGCGCGGCAGGCGCCGCCGTTCTTGGCCGACGAAGACACCGTTAGCGCTCAAGTCACGCACGTGAACGCCGGCATCGCTGACGCGTAGCGCGCAATGACGGCGCGAGAGTTCGCAAGCAACGTCCTCGATCAGCCAATCAACGCCAGGATCGCGCCCGATCTCCACAACGCCGGCGGCAAGGGCCCGCGTCTCGATGGGCCGGAACGGATCGGCGGCGTGAAACAGTCTTAGAGTGACCATTCTTGTCCCCGTTGCTCGTCTTGCGGCGCCGCACTTTCATTGGCCGGCGCGAGAATGGTGGTTACGTTCAAGTTCGCCGGCCGCACGAAGCCGCCCGCTTCCATCCGTTTGTGCATGGCGACCATCAAGGCGTTGAACGCCTCAAAAAGATCGCCGAACTCGTCGCGTCGTTGGTGTGAGATGCGGAAGTCGAGATCGCCGCCTGCCGCATCGCGGAGCGCGAGGCGAAGCTGACGCACCGGCCCCAATATCCATTTGGTTGCGGCGATGGTGAGGCCAGCGACCAGGACAAGCGTGAGCAGGCCAAGCCCGATCATCATGATGCGCGAGATCAAAGCGGCTTGGTCGAGCGCGGTGCGCAGAACGCTGACTTCCACTGCGCCGACGTGATGGCCGGCGTACTCGATGGGGCGGGTGAAGCGGAAACTCTGCGCACCGTCCGAGGTGCGCATCGTCGTTACGGTCACTTCGGTCGACCCGCTTTCGATGCGCCGGCCGGTTGGCTCCAAATAGCGCGCGCCGACGAGATCGGGTGTGCTGGCGGCCTGGATGACGCCTTCATGGTCCACGATCAGCATTTGCGTGACGTTTGGATCTTCGGCAGCGGCCATGACGAAGGCGCGCGTGGGCAACCAGTCGCGCTGTTCAGGCGGCAGGCCGATGTTTTCCGCTGCGGTCAACGCCGCATTGCTGGCGACGAATGAGGCGATCGAGGCGCCGGAGGTGAGCGCCACCTGCTCCATCGCCGCATATTGGCGGTCCAGAACGAAGCCGATTCCGAGCGCCAGCACGGCGGCGGTGATTGCGGTGGTGAGCAGCGCTGCACGCGCCGGCAGCGGCAACCGACGCTTGCCGCCATCGGCCTGAGTGTTCTCGAACGCCGCCTTCTCGCGCTGCAGCGCTTCCAACAACGCCGCGCCACTGGCGAAGCGCTTCTCCGAACGCTTCGACAGAAGCTTTTCGATGATGAAACGGAGACCGGCCGGGCATTCCGGCGAGACCTGGATCGGCGCGGGGTCCTGTTGCGTGATCTGCAGCGCCAGCGTCGCAGCGCTTGCGCCGTTAAAAGCCGGACCGCCAGTGATCAATTCGTAGAGCAGCGCGCCGACGGAAAACAAATCAGATCGCCCATCGAGTTCGCGGCCGAGCGCCTGTTCGGGGCTCATGTAACGCGGCGTGCCAACAACCTGGCCGATTTGCGTGCGCACCATTTCGGCCGCTTGCGTTTCGGTGCACTGCTCGATGCGCGCTATGCCGAAGTCGAGAATCTTGAGCGTGCGGCCATCCTTGCCGAGCATGATGTTGGACGGCTTTATATCGCGGTGAACGATGCCCTGGGCGTGCGCGTAACGCAGCGCTTCCGCCAGCTGGCAGCCAATGTCGATCACCTCGCCGATCGGGAACTGACCCTTTTGCTCCGCGATCTGATCGAGCGGAGCGCCATCGAGCAATTCCATGGCGATGTAGGGGAAGCCCTCGATCTCGCCGACGTCATAAATGGTGACAATGTTGGGATGCGACAGCGCGCCGGCGGCGCGCGCCTCCCGCAAAAAGCGCGAGGCAAACTGTGCATTTCGGCAATACTCGCGCTTCAGCACCTTGATCGCGAGCACGCGATTGATGCCGGGATCATAGGCGCGATAGACATTGGCCATTGCGCCCTGTCCGATCCGCGCCTGGATCTGGTATCTGCCGACGAGCTTCATCTAGTTGGCTCCGCCCAACGAAGCTTGCAGCCGCACCGCCCGATCAAGGTCGCGCTGTATGGCCGGATTGCTGGCGTCGAGGGCCCGGGCTTGGCGCAGCAAAGCCACCGCGCGATCGACGTTGCCGCCGTTCAAGTGCTGCAACCCTTGTAGGCGCAGCTCATTGGCGCGGCTGGCGTTGGCGCTGGGCGTGGACGCCAGCGGCTGTGTTGGTCTGGGCGTTGCCGGAGACTCGGCGCCTGCCGATGGCGCGGACGCTACGGAGACGCCCTGGCGCCGCGGGATCATCAGCGTCTGCCCAGCCGAGAGTTGGTTCGGCGCATCGAGATCGTTGTAGCGAGCGAGAGCGTAAAAGAGCAGCGAGTCGCCGAGAAAGCGCTGGGCGATCTCCGACATCGTCTCACCCTGGCGAACGGTGTAAGCGCGCGCCGTTCCTCCGCCCAACACTTCAGCCGGATCGCCATTGATCTGCTCCAGCAAGCGTGAAGCGGAGCGCAGATTGGGCTGCTCCTCGAGCGCCGCCTCGAGTTCAGCTTCGGCGCGGCGCGCGTCGCCCTCGCCGAGCAACTCGATGGCGACACGCACCCGCTCGCGCGGCGCGAGATCGGGGGTCACTGACGACGAGTTGGGCAACACATTGCCGATGTCGGGCATGTGCGAGCATGCGCTGGCGAGCATGGCCGCAAGCGCGGCCGCCATAACGCGGAATGGCCGTATCACGAGAGACGTCTCCTTAATTCTTCTTGTTGACGGCGCACGGGCGAACCAAGACGCGCCGTCCACTCCGGGTCGGAAATCGCTTTCAGAAAGTCGCCCGCGACAAGCGGGCGCGAGAAAAAGTAGCCCTGGAAGGTCGAGCAACCGAGCGCGTGCAAGGTCTCCACCTCTTCGAAGCGCTCAACCCCTTCGGCAAGCACGGCGAGTTCGAGCCCCGCCGTCAGATCGATGAGCGCTTTGCAGATGGTGCGGCTATCGGCGCGCTGATCGACATAAGAAACAAACTCGCGATCGATCTTCAGCTTCTGGAACGGCAAGCGACGCAGATAGGCCAAGCTCGAATAACCGCTACCGAAATCGTCTATCGCCAGACTAAAACCAGCCGCGCGCAATTGTTCGAACATGGCGTGCGTGCGCGCCGCGTCTTCCATGGCGGCGGTTTCGGTCAATTCGAGTTCGAGTTGCGAGGGCTTCAGGCCATGCGAGGCCACCATCCGTTTCAGCGCGCTGACCAGCGAGCTATCGCGAAGCTGGTGCGCCGAAATGTTCACCGCCACCTTGAGATCATTGTGGCCGGCGTCGCCCCACTCGCGCAGCTGGCGGCAGGCGGCGTTGACGGTCCAAAGACCGATCTCATGCACCAGTCCGCTGTCCTCAAGGATCGGCACGATTTGGGTCGGCGAGATCATCACGTTGCTGGCGTTGCGCCAGCGCAGCAGCGCCTCGGCCCCGACGACGCGCCCCATCGCGAGATCGACGATGGGCTGATATTGGAGTGTTAGTTCGTTGCGCCGGATTGCGTGACGGAGATCCTGCTCGAGCGAAAAGCGCCGCCGCGCGACTTGTGGTGAAGGCCTGGCGAAGAAGGCGATCGCGCCCTCGGCCGTGCGCTGCGGCCGCGCCAGCGAGACGAAGGCGCGGTTCAAGAGATTGGCGGGCTCATCGGCATCGGCCGGATAGAGTGCAGCGCCCAGCTGAATGTCGGGCGTGACCGTCGCCTCATTATCTTCGATATCGCGCATCAGCGCGTAGCCGATCGCTTCCAGTTCGGCCTGCGCTGCTTTCGTGTCCGTCCCCGCGCCAAACCAAACAGCAAAGCAGTCGCGGTCGACATGCGCGAGCGGACGGCCTGCACCGACAGAACCAGTAAAGCGCGCGGCAGTCGCCGCCAGAATACGATCGGCGGCATCGACATCGAAGGCGACGATCTGATCGTAGTTCGCCAGACGGACTAGGCCCAGCAGAGCCGGCGTCGCGCAGAAAGCCAGATCCTGTGAAACCGTCTCAAAGAAAACTTCCCGCCTTGGCAACCCGGAGACCGGGTGGCGCTGCGCCTGTTTGTCGAGCGCCTCTAGCCGAGCTGTGATGATCTGGAAGTTGGCGATGATCTGGCGATGATCATCAGACGTCGCGCTACGACCGGAATCTTGTTCTCGGACTTGACGATCAAGCATGCTTGCGATCGCAGCGATCGGCCGCAGCGAACGCACCAGGCCGATAAAACTGAGCAGCGTCACGCCGAGCGCCAGCGCCGCCAGCGGACGCGGCCCTTCTAGGGTCGCGCTCACATAGAGCAACGCCAAGAGCGGAAAGAGCGAGGCCAGAACGGCGTAGGTGAGCGCGCGCGCGCAGACGCCGCGCGGCAGTAGCCGCGTCATCGTTTGCAGGCTGCTTGCCAACGCACCCATACCAAACCCAGCTCCAAGCCCGAGTTTGGTTTACGACACGCTTCGCTTAATCCGCGTAAAGCAGCGTGATTAGCGTTTAGTGGATATGGAACTTTTTGGCTCAAAAGCGGCAGTTTGATACCGTGCAAGCGCGGCTGATCGGAAAAACAGCGCGACGGTAGAGCGTACTGACAGCTACGGATTTAGCGGATGTACGCTTCTCCAGGGCGCTGTTCACGGCATGCAACCTCGGCCCCCACTCCGCGTTCACAAGCGTCAGGAGCGGTCGATATGGGTGAGCACGGCGCTATAGTGGAATCGGCATATCTCTCGATCGCGCCGCGTGATCGCACATGAAAATCGCTCAGATCGCGCCGCTGGCCGAGCGCTGCCCGCCGCTGCTTTATGGCGGAACGGAGCGTGTTGTCTCCTATCTCACCGAGGAACTGGTCGATCAGGGCCACGACGTCACCTTGTTCGCCAGCGGCGATTCCATCACTGCAGCGGAACTCGATCCGTGCTCGGCCCTCGCGCTTCGGCTCAGCCCGAACGTGGTGGACGCCCTTCCGCATCACATGATCATGTTGGAGAAGGTGGCACGCCGTGCGCACGAGTTCGATGTCCTGCATTTTCACATCGACCTCATGCACGCACCGGTCGTTCGTGACTTCGCGCATCGTACTCTGACAACGCTGCATGGGCGGCTCGACTTGCCCGACCTGCAGCCCTTTTACGCGGCGTTTCCGAATTTGCCGCTAGTCTCGATTTCCCACGCTCAACGGCTGCCGATGCCGCCGGTGAATTGGGTGGGCAACGTTTATCACGGCCTGCCGCGCGACTTGCTGAACTTTAGCGCCGCCCCGGCGGGCGATTACCTTGCCTTCCTCGGACGCATTTCGCCCGAGAAGCGGCCCGATCGCGCCATCGAGATCGCGGCGGGCGCGGGATTGCCGCTCAAGATTGCCGCCAAGATCGACAGAGTCGATCAAGCCTATTGGGATGAGCAAATCGCGCCGCTCGTTCACGCGCACCCTAATATCGAGTATGTGGGTGAGATCGGCGAGCAGCAGAAATCCGCATTCCTCGGCGCTGCTCGTGCACTTCTCTTCCCCATCGATTGGGAAGAGCCCTTTGGCCTCGTCATGATCGAGGCGATGGCGTGTGGGACGCCAGTGATCGCCTTCGGCAGAGGCTCAGTGCCGGAAGTCATCGATGACGGAGTGACCGGTTTCGTCGTCAGCAGCGTCGATGAGGCGATCGAGGCTATCAAGAAGCTCGATCATCTGGATCGCACACGCGTACGCGCTCGGTTCGAAGAGCGCTTTACGGTGGAACGCATGGCGCGCGACTATGTCGAGATTTATGCGCGACTGAGCACCGCCGCAGCCACGCCGGACTTCATCTCCTGTGCCGGGCGCGCGCCGGAACAGCTCGCCATCTAGTCCGGAGACGCGATTGACCGCCACAGCACACGCGCAGGAGGAAGTCGTCGCTGACGGCGGCCCCATCATGATTCCGGCCCAGACATCGCTCCAGGAAAAGCGGCCGCGCGCGCTCAAGCATGGCGACACATTCGCGGTTTATGACCCCAACGGAGACATCCTCGCCGGCCCCGGAAGCGCCGAAGGCCTGTTCCACGCTGACACCCGCTATTTATCGCTGCTGCAACTCTCCTTGAATGGCGTGCGGCCGATGCTGCTCAGCTCCGGCCTGCGCGACGATAACGCGGCCTTGATCTGCGACCTCTCCAATCCCGATCTGTATGATGCCGCCGGTCATTGCTTGCTGAAGCACGATCAGCTTCACATCCGCCGCGTGCGCGTGCTCTGGGAAGCGACGGCGTTCGAACGCATCGCCGTCAAGAATTTCGCCGCGACCGCGCTCCGCATACGCCTCTCTATCGCGTTTGCAGCGGACTTCGCCGACATCTTCGAGGTGCGCGGCGCAACGCGTGAGCGCCGCGGGCGCAACGAGCTTGAGAAAGTAGGCGCAGATACCGTCACGCTGTGTTACACCGGTCTCGATGAGCGCCTGCGCGAAACGCACTTACAGTTTGAGCCCACGCCCTCGTCGCTCACAGCGCGCTTGGCCGAGTACGTCATCGACCTGGCGCCCGGGCAGACGACGGCGGTGTTCCTAAATGTGGGCTGCGATACGCCGCCAACCACACAAGGGGCACGGCGCGCCTTCTTCCGCGCATTTCTGAGCGCACGCCGCGCGCTGCGCGCCTCGTCATCGCAAGCGGCCTCCATCACCACCTCCAACCAGATTCACAACGAAGCGGTGCGGCGCAGCGTCGCCGACCTTTATATGCTGTGCACGCAAACGCCGGAGGGGCTTTATCCCTACGCCGGCATACCCTGGTTCAGCACCGCGTTCGGCCGCGACGCCATCATCACCGCGCTTCAGACCTTGTGGTTCGACCCGGAGATCGCGCGCGGCGTGTTAGGCCACTTGGCCGCCAATCAAGCGACCGAGATCGATGAACGCGCCGACGCCGAGCCCGGCAAAATTCTCCACGAATTGCGCCGCGGCGAGATGGCGGAGTTGGGAGAAGTGCCGTTCCGCCGCTATTATGGCAGCGTCGATTCCACGCCACTCTTTGTGACGCTCGCCGGCGCCTATCTGGAGCGCACCGACGACATCGAGACGCTGCGCCGGCTGTGGCCCAACATTCAGGCGGCGCTCATCTGGATCGAAGTGTATGGCGATCGCGATCGCGACGGCTTCGTCGAGTACTACCGCCAAACCGATCAAGGCCTTGCCAATCAGGGCTGGAAGGATAGCCACGACTCGATCTCGCACGCCGATGGGGCGCTAGCGGCTGGCCCGATCGCATTGGTGGAGGTGCAGGCTTATGTCTATGCCGCCTGGCGCGCCGCGGCAGAGATCGCCCGCCGACTGGACGATGACGAGCGCGCACGTGATTTCGATTATCGCGCCGAGGCATTACAGAAACGCTTCGATCAAGAATTCTACGACGAGGCCCTCGGCACTTACGTGCTGGCTCTCGATGGCGACAAGCGCCCCTGCCGCGTGCGCACCTCCAATGCGGGCCACGCCTTGTTCGCCGGCATCGCACTGCCCGAGCGCGCGGAGACGGTGGCGGCGACGCTGATGGCCTCCTTCTCCGGATTTGGCATACGCACGCTCGCAACCTCGGAAGCGCGCTATAATCCGATGAGTTATCACAACGGATCAATCTGGCCGCACGACAACGCGCTCATCGCCGCTGGTTTCAACCGGTACGGACTCCGGCAACATGCAGCGCGCATTTTTGAGGGCTTGTTCGACGCTTCAACCCACATGGATCTCCGCCGCCTGCCCGAGCTGTTTTGCGGCTTCCCCCGTCAGCGCGGCGCCGGCCCCGTATTCTATCCCGTCGCGTGCTCGCCGCAGGCATGGGCGACGGCGGCGCCGATCCTGATGTTGCAATCGTGCCTGGGCTTAGGAATCGATCCACGCGGCAAACGCATCAGCTTCGACCGGCCAACCCTGCCAGCCTTCCTCGACGACGTCGTCCTGCGCGGCCTTTCGGTTGGGAGCGAGAGGGTAGACGTCTCGCTCATGCGCTCCGGCGCCGACGTGCTCGTACAAGTCATCAAGCGCTCAGGCGACATCGAAGTCGTAACGACGGCTTAGGGGGCCCCTGCTCCTGCGCGGCGAAGCGATAGCCGACGACTTGGCTGTAGCGATAGTCCAAGCAGTCCGCGGCTGTCCGACGATTGGAGGAAACGCCTATCACCAGGGACGCGAGAATGGTGGTGGTGACAGTCGCGAGCGGACCGGTCTCTGCGGGAAATTCCCTGGTATTCCCTGCAAACGTTTATCCATGCAGGGACTTTTTTCGCCGCAGGGCTCCGAAATCCACCGACGGCGCCGCCAAACCCCGTTGTTTCCCGGCTTTCCTTGGACGTTGGTCCAAAAAGACCGAATTTCATGCAGGGAAATTGAAATGGCCCTGCAGGGAAATGAGTGACGCGAAGCTGGGGCGCGTCGCGCGCACTGAGATCGCTGTTTGCGTAGAACAGTGCGGCTGAACGCAGATACGCACCTCAATTTTCTTTCCCGCGCCTCAGCCGCGTGGGGCTTGATGCGGCGCGTCGTGATAGCCAACTCGGTAGGGTCAAGCGCCTCTGTGGCGCCGGATGCATAGGCTGGCGGCGCGATGCCCTGGTCGCAATCTCCGGCAGGGCCGAATGGCCTGCAGCTCTGTGGTGCGCGCGTGATGAGTGCTATGCGGTGGGCGCGATGCCCTCCCGCAGGCGCGGTTGGCGCGATGCCGCCGCGGGCGCCAGGGCGGCCTTCGCGTCGCTAGCCGAGTTGAGTACCCCGGGTGGACGAGCGCAGCGATTGCCTCGTTTGATCCGAAGGCGCCCGCGATGGGGCCTGGCCGCTCCCTCGTTTTCAAATCCAACCCCAAGCGACCCGCCCATGCGGGCTGCGTCGCGTTTTGAAACGAAGGAGCCCACTGTGGCCTACGCTATCGAACACGCGCCCGTGCGCGCGCTGAAACCCTATGCGCGCAACGCGCGCACTCACTCCAAGCGCCAAATCGAGCAAATCGCTCGGTCGATCGAACGCTTCGGCTTTACCAACCCGGTGCTGGTCGATGACGATCTGATAATCATCGCCGGCCATGGCCGGGTCGAAGCCGCCAAACTGCTTGGCCTCGACAACGTGCCGATACTTCGGCTTTCGCACCTGAGCGAGGCCGACAAACGCGCCTACATAGTGGCCGACAACCGGCTCGCCGAGTTGGCTGGCTGGAATAAGGAAATTTTGGCGATCGAGCTGCAAGGCCTGATCGACTTGAATTTCGAGGTCGAGCTCACAGGCTTCGCCACCGCTGAAATCGACCTCATCCTCGACGAAGCGGCCGATGCCAACCCAAGCTCTAACCGCGACCCTGTTGACGAGGTCCCTGCCCCGCCAAACGAAGCGGTGACGCAGCCAGGCGATGTATGGCGGCTTGGTCGTCACAGCTTGCTGTGCGGCGATGCTCGCGACCCCAGCGCCTATGCGACCTTGATGGCCGGCGAAGCGGCTGATGTCGTGTTCACCGATCCACCTTACAATGTGCCGATCGACGGGTTCGTTGGCGGCAACGGCAAAGCCGAACGCCGCGAGTTTGCGATGGCGTCGGGTGAGATGTCGGAAGCCCAGTTCGAGGCTTTCCTCGAAACGACGTTAGGCGCAGCGGCAAGTGTTACGCGCGACGGGGCTATCTTGTTCGTGTGCATGGACTGGCGCCACATGCGCGAGTTGTTAAGCGCTGGCCTTGTTGTGTTCGACGAACTGAAAAACGTCTGCGTTTGGGCCAAAACCAATGGCGGCATGGGTTCGTTGTATCGAAGCCAGCACGAACTTGTGTTCGTGTTTAAGCGTGGCAAGGGCGCCCATTGCAACACTGTCGAACTCGGCAGGTTTGGGCGCAACCGCACCAACGTGTGGTCCTATGCCGGGGTGAATGCGTTCGGCCAGCAGCGCGACGCCGAGCTGGCCATGCACCCCACTGTTAAACCGGTGGCGCTTGTCGAAGATGCGATCAAAGACGTCAGCCGCCGCGGCGACGTCGTGCTCGACCCGTTCGGTGGTTCGGGCTCGACTTTAATAGCCGCCGAGCGCTGTGGCCGCAGTGCGCGCCTAATCGAAATCGACCCGCTCTACTGCGACGTCATCGTGAAACGCTACGAGGCCTACACTGGTAAAGTCGCGTCATTGGCGGGGGCGCAATCATGACCGGCCAAAACGACGACGACGACGATGGCGGCGGGGGCTACTGCAAGCCGCCGAAGAAGCACCAATTCAAAAAGGGCCAATCGGGCTGCCCCAGTGGCGGCCACAGAAAGCGCCGCCTGAACAAACTCGAGCGCAAGGAAAAAGAGGCTGAAAAACTCAAAGAGAGACAAAAGGCGCTTGAGGATATCGTCCAGCAGGTCGCGTCTGAAGACCAAGTGGTGCGCACCAAACGCGGGCCCGTCAAAATGGCGAACAAGGAAATTGTGGTTCGCAAAATCTTCCAGCGCGCCATGAGAGAAGACGCCGACGACAAAGACCTGCGCCGATGCATCGCGCTGCTCGACAAGGTGGGCATGCTGAAGCCAACAGTGCAAGCACCGGCCGGCGGTGGCGTTTTGGTGATTTATTCGCCGATGCAATTAGCCGAATGGGAAGCGGCGACCGAGGGCCAGCTACTTTCGATCGATCCGCTCGAAGGCATCCCCGGCACCGAAGGCATCTTCGACAAGCCTTATGCGCGCGAGCGCAGGCCGCCTGACGACGATCTCGACTAAGCATGCAAGCGCGCGGGCGGGCGGCCTAACGGCCCGCTCGCGGGCTCATCTGCAATAGTAAGCGACAAATCCGACGGCCTCTACAAAGGTTGGCTAAGGCTCAAGCAATGTGTGGGGCGCCAGCTTCAGCGCTTTGGCGAGCCCTCAGATCGCGTCGACGACATCTACGCGCTTGAGCTTCAACCCGCGCTCGCCGCACTCTCGGGACTACTTTATGTCGAGTGGGGATCTGGCATGCGATCGTGGGTGCAGCACGCCGCCCGGCAAGACAAAGCTGTGATCGAGCTGTGCCGACGATCCATTTGATCATCATCAAGAGAGATCGCAACGCTTTCGACGCTGTTGCGAGTCATAGAAACACCAGCGCTCGGCACGCTATCTGCGTCGCCTCGATTGACGACTATCAAGTCGCGAACCGACAAATGCCAACATCTGCGCTGCGTTGTCGCGTGACCCCGCAATTTACCTCTCCATTACGAGAGACTCACCGAGAGTAGTCGTCGATGCAGCGAATGCACGTATGGAGAATGCAATGCCGTTCGACGCCACCATCTCCGCGGAAATTTGGAACGCCAAATACCGCTTCCTCAACGAGGGCCGTGAAGGTGATGCGGATGTTGAGGCTACATGGTCGCGCGTCGCCTCTGCTATCGCCGACGCTGAGCTTGGGCCTGGACGACAGCGCTGGCGCGAGAAGTTTCATGAGGCGCTGATAGATTTCCAGTTCTTGCCCGCGGGCAGGATTATCGCGGGCGCCGGCACCGGCCGAGCGGTGACCCTGTTCAACTGCTTTGTCATGGGCACGATCCCGGACAATCTCGACGGCATCTTCGAGCATCTGCGGGAAGCGGCGCTGACGATGCAGCAAGGCGGCGGCGTCGGCATGGACTTCTCAACCATTCGACCGGCAGGCGCGCCAGTGCGGGGCGTCGGCGCAAAGGCCTCCGGTCCACTTTCCTTCATGGATGCCTGGGACGCCATGTGCCGGACGGTTATGTCTGCAGGCCAGCGTCGCGGCGCTATGATGGCCTGCCTACGCATCGATCATCCGGACATCGAAGACTTTATTGACGCCAAGCGCGACGCGACACGACTGCGCAATTTCAATGTATCCGCGTTGGTGACCGATTCCTTTATGGCCGCGCTCACGGCAGACCAGGATTGGCCATTGCAGTTCAACGGCGAGATTTATCGCACTGTGCGAGCGCGCGATCTCTGGGCGCGACTGATGCGAGCGACCTATGACGTTGCAGAACCAGGCGTCATTTTCATCGACCGCGTGAACGCCTCTAACAACCTAGCTTATTGTGAAACCGTCTCGGCCACCAATCCTTGCGGGGAGCAACCATTGCCGCCCTATGGCGCGTGTCTGCTCGGTTCAATCAACCTCTCTCGATTGGTTGAGACTCCATTTGAACCCAACGCGCGGATAGATGAAGCGCGACTGGCTGATCTCACAACCACAGCCGTTCGTTTCTTGGACAACGTGATCGACGTCTCGCGCTACCCACTGCGCGAGCAGGAGGAAGAGGCCAAGGCCAAACGGCGCATTGGCCTCGGCATCACAGGGCTGGCCGATGCGCTGATCTTCTGCAACGCGCGTTATGGAGCAGCCGACGGTGTGGCGCTCACGCGCCGATGGCTCGACACGATCCGGACAGCCGCCTACCGCGCCTCTGCTGAACTTGCCGCGGAGAAAGGCTCTTTCCCCGCCTATGAACAGGCCATTCTTGATCGTCCTACCCCAGCGTCGCTCGACGCCGAGACGCGAGCGATGATCGCAGAACACGGCTTGCGCAACGGCTGCCTCACCACAATCGCGCCGACCGGCACTATTTCGCTCTTGGCCGGCAATACTTCATCCGGCATCGAGCCCGTCTTTGCCTTCTCGTACCAACGCCGTGTGCGCCAACCCGACAATTCCTTCGTTGAAGAACCGGTTCAAGACTACGCGCTGACGCTCTGGAAGAAACTTAAGGGGGATGCCCTTCCTCCAGATCATAGCTTCGTCAGCGCCCAAACACTGACGCCTGCGGATCACCTGGCAATGCAGGCCGTGGCACAGGAATACATCGACAGCTCCATCTCCAAGACGGTTAATTGCCCAGAAGACATTTCGTTCGAGGATTTTGCCGACGTCTACAGCAAAGCGTACAACCTCGGCTGCAAGGGCTGCACGACCTATCGGCCGAACGCGGTGACCGGCTCAATTCTCTCTGTCGCGAAACCTAGCGACGCGGAAACCACAGGCACCGACACAAGGCTGATGAATCTCACCCCACGGCCCGACGCGTTGATTGGCTCTACCTACAAGATCAAATGGCCCGAGAGCGAGCACGCACTCTACGTTACGATCAATGACATCGAGGAAGACGGCAAGCGCCGGCCTTTCGAGATTTTCATCAACTCGAAAAACATGGAGCACTATGCTTGGACACTAGCGCTGACCCGCATGATCTCAGCTGTGTTCCGGCGCGGCGGCGATGTCTCGTTCGTCGCTGAAGAGCTGAAAGCTGTGTTTGATCCGCGCGGCGGCGCCTGGCTTGGCGGGCGCTATGTGCCTTCTCTGCTCGCCGCCATAGGCGACGTCATCCAGCGCCACCTCGACAGCGATACGATCAAGACCGTTGTCGCCCATGAGCCTAGGCCGCAGACGAAACCGCGAGGTTGCCCAAAGTGCGGCGCAGCCGCGCTGATCCGCGCCGAGGGATGCGACAAATGCCTGGATTGCGGCTATTCGAAGTGTTCGTAATGCTAATTGTCCGGCGCCGTCACGCGACGGCGCCGGGCAATTAGGCGCTGGCTCAGCGCCCGGAGATCTTCGGCATCGAAGCGACGACGCGCCAACGGCACGACAACCGCATTCTCCAATGTCAGATGACGCATCTCGTGCTTGGCGAAGGCGGCTAACGCTTCCGCACCACCTTCAATGGAGTGCGGCGGCTTCCTTATAATGAGGCAGGCGTTGAGCACGTCGCGCACCCGAACGGACAGCGCCTTGTCCTCGGCATGCTCAGAGGTCAGGCGGTCGAGCACGTCCTCCACAAGATCTTCCGGCAGGCATCGCTGCCGGAGCATCGGGAAAAAATCTTCCTCTTCGTCGATCACATGCAACGTGAGATCGAAGCGTATGAAATCGAGCAACGCTGTGATGACAGCCGCGTCAAACTCCGTTGCGTCAGAAAGGCGCTCAAGGGCCCTGCACATGCGCCGATGGTTGAGATGCTCGGCCAAGATAAATTCAATCGGATCGTGCGGCGTGGGACGGCGCGCGCCGTCGTCACGCAGGCTGGGGGTCATAGCGCACTCTCCATTTGGAGACGAAAGGTAGTGACCTTCGATACGCAGGCAGCCCCTGGATCCTTGGCGTCGCGCAGCGCCGAAACCAGGTCAGCCCAAGTCTCTTCATCGGCTTCCGACATGAAATCAGAAACCGCGATGCGAACGAATTGAGCCAAGGTCTCGCCACGGAGATTGGCCTCGCGTTGAAGCTCTTGCTCAAGCCGCGCGTCTTCGGTGCTCAGCCAAGACTGCAACTCGGCGCTAGAGGTTTGGCCGAGCGACAAGAGCTCGCCAAGCTGCATCGCGCGGCTCATGCCTTTGATCCCAAAGAAAGCGAGAGCCCCTCGATCTGAGCCGACGCCGCAAGCGCCGCCACATAGCGAGCCGAGGAAGCCGCCCACGCACGTGTGCGCAATGATCCCTTGATGAAAGCCTTGACGACTTCGAACGGGAGTTCCTTCGCCGCGCTGTGCTGATCGAGACGAATGACGTGCCAGCCATGGCAGGTGCGAACTGGCTTCGCACCGATCTCACCGGGACTAAGATCCATCAAGGCGCGCTCAAGATCATCGGCCAAGTCGCCGCGCTGGAGCTGACCGAGCGCACCGCCCTGCTCTGCAGTTGGACAAGCCGAGCATGCGCGCGCCCACTCGGCGAACGGCTCTCCCGCGCCGATGGCTTTGATGGCGGCGGCAGCGCTTTCATAAGCGGCGACCCAGGCCGCCTCTCCCTCATGTTCGGCGGCAAACAGGATGTGGGATGCTTCGTAGAGTTCGGGCGCGGCGAACTGCGACGCAGCGCCTTCGTAGACGCGTCTGCACTCAGCGTCGCTTGGCTCGACCGGAGCAACTTCAAGCTCGAGGACTTGCCGGACAAGCGCCTCCTCATCGGTTTCTTCGCGCCCGTGCGCATCTCGCAGAGGCGCCGGCTGCAATGCCAGCGCGCGAGCCCGCATCAAGAGCAGCTCACGAATGACCAACGCGCGCGCGGCTGCCGCGCGAGCCTCAGGGCCGGACGCGGCGTCATGGTTCTGCGCCTCTCGTGCAATCGCCGTCTCCGGTATTGCAACTCCGTTCACGAACACCGGCGGGGCGTTGGCTGGACGACGAGCCGCAGGAACCGGCCCATGACTGCAACCAGAAAACGCCTCAGTTGAGGGTTCATCCTGTGCGGTCTGTATGAGGTTATGTTTCATCGCCCGCCCTGCCCTGCCGCCAGGCGCTTCGAACGCACGATCTGCCACCCACGGCGGTTGAGATACCAAATTGGTGCGGACAGCATGTGGACCAGCCGCGTAAAGGGAAAGACCAAGAGGATCGTTAGGCCCAATGTGAGGTGCGCCTTGAAGATCCAGTGCGCATCGGCCACGTACTCCGCCGCGCCGGCTCGGAACGTGAAGATGCCTTGCGCCCAGTACATGAACTTGATCATCTCGCCGCCGTCACGGTGCTCCAACGAGATCGGGATGGTGGCGAGACCGAGACAGAGTTGCGCCAACAACAGCGCGAGTATCGCGGTGTCGCCAAAGCTGGACGTCGCGCGAATGCGCGCATCAAAGACGCGCCTATGCAGGAGCAACACACCACCAACGAGGCACATTGCGCCGGCGAGGCCGCCTGCCACGATCGCAAGCATCTGCTTGGCGCTGTGCGACACCCCAAGAGCGTCCCACACTGCGATCGGTGTCAGCAAACCGACGAAGTGCCCAGCAAAGATCGCGAGGATGCCTAGATGGAAGAGGATTGAGCCAAGAACGAGCTGCTTTCGGCGCAGCAATTGCGACGATCCCGTGCGCCACGTGTACTGTTCGCGGTCAAAGCGCAGCACTGAGCCGATCACCAAAACCGCTAGCGCTATGTACGGGTAGAACCCGAATAGTGCCTGATTGAGCCAATCCATGGCGCGCCCCTCAGAGTCGATATTCGACCGCGAACCAAATCTTGGTACGGTCTGCAAAACGCGGATCCTCGCCCTCGAACATTGCCGCCCTGGCCTCAAGCGAAACACGCTCGTTGAGGGTGAAACGAGCAGACGCATCAAATTCGGAACCAAAATCGGCACCGCCGCTATCGTCGGTGAAGTCATGCGCGACGACGGTGAACACAACAGGCTGCTGCGCCGGCCAAGGCAGTGTCGCGTATGAGACGCCTGCGTAGAGGTCGCGGACGCCGTCAGGCGGCGTCGCTAGAAAGACATCCGCCCAGCCTTGAAAGGCGTGCAACGTCGCCAACGGCGTGGAGAAGCCGCGAACGTCATCGCCTTCGAGACGCTCGCCGCCAAGACTCACGGTCCATCGGTCGCGACGAACAGCAAGTTCGCCATGCTGATAGCCGAGGTCAAAACCCGCACTGTTACCGCGGTAGTCGCTCTGCGTCGCGGCTTCCAAAGTCACGCGAGGACGAAAGGCGCCCGCCTGCCATTCATTGGACCACCGCAGACCGTAAGTTTGGCTCGATTGCGCTGGGGCATTCTGGAAGTCGAGCAATAGGCCATACGCACTGAGGCGTCCGACCGGCAGATCGAGATCAGCCTGCACTATGTGAGAGTCGCTATCCCACTCACCCTGAGCGCTGTCGTCACCAAAGATTCGGCGAATGTTGTCGATGTAGACGTAGGTGAAGGCGGCATGCTCAAACGGCCGCGCTTCAACTCGAAGTGCGTCGAACGTCTGCTCGTTTTGACGGAAGCCCGCATTGCCAACGAAGCGCGCATTGTTGAGGACGACGCGCTGGCGCCCCGCCACGACACGCCGGCCGTGCTCACCCGCCCATGTTACTTGCAGCCGATTGAGCTCGAACGTTTCAGGATCTGGCACGGTGGCGAACCCCGAGTTGCCGTTCACCGTATCGTTGAAATCATCCGTCAGCTGGGCCACGCCCTCGACCTCGCCGAGGAACTTGAAACCGTTGAACGCCCGCGTTTCGTAACCAAAGCGCGTGCGGAGGGTCAGCGCGTCGGCATCATTTAGCCCATCCTGCGAAACGCTCTCGTAGCGCAGACGGGCATCAACGATCCAATCACCCGCCGCCTGCGCCTGGGCTGAGGCCGACAAGGGCGCCGCCCAACAAGCGCCGAAGGCGCCAAGCGCAATCGTAAGAACACGCAACGGCTGTTGTACTGCGCTCATTGACTAGCCTCCCCCATGCGCGCGACTGCCGCGGTAGCCTTGGGGCAGCCAACTTGATCTGGTCCAAACGTCACCTGCTCTTCCGCCCAAGCTCGATCGAGCGCCTCGAGATCATCGGGATCATCGTCCGGTTCCTGTAGCAAAGCGGTGACCGCTGCGGCGTTCCGCTTCGTTTCGACCAGCGCCACCAAGATGTCGAACACGCGCGCGTACGGGGACCGGCGCTTTTTCAAACGCTCTCGCAATGCCTCCAGGACATGCGCGGCTTCACCGAGCAGCGCCGCTGCTTCATCGGTCGGCAGCATCGACAGAAACTCGAGAAATACCGGGAGATGATCCGGCAACTCTTTCGCGGTCAGCTCAAGACCGCGCGAGGAATAGAGCCTCAGCAGCTCCACCATGGCCTGGCCGCGGTCGCGACTTTCGCCGTGGACGTGCTCGTAAAGTTGGAGTGACAAGGAGCGCGTGCGATCAAACAGATCGACGTAACGCGCTTGCGCCTCATAGAGGTCTTGCTGCGAGAGCTCGAAGGCCAGCGAAGTCAGCCGGCGCACCAGGCCCGCGGGCGCCAGCCGCTCGCCGTCGAGCGCCTCGATGGCCGCCGGCATCAGCGCCGCGGTTTCGGCGGTGGGGTAGCTCAGCAGCACCGAGAGCGCGCGATAGGTTTGCGCCATGCTCAAATCTCCATGGGGTTCTTGGCCCGGCTGTTCTTGGTCTTGCCAAACAAGCCGAGCTCGGTGCGGCCGCCCGACGCTTCATTGCCGAAACTGAAACCGCAGGCGCCACGGATGCCCAAAGCGTCCTCGGCGCCTTCGCGATGCGATGTCGGGATCACGAAACGATCTTCGTAATTCGCGATCGCCATGATCTGGTACATGTCCTCGATCTGCGCCGCGACTAAACCCACGCGCTCCGCAACCGCATGATCGATCACGCCGTCAATCGACTTCGAGCGCATGAACGAACGCATCGCTAGCATGCGCTCGAGCGCTTCAATGATCGGAGGCTCCTCACCCGCGGTGAGCATATTGGCCAAATATTTCACCGGGATCCGCAACGAGCGCACATCCGGCATGACGCCGTCGTGCTCGATCGCACCCATCGACGCCGCCGATTGAATCGGCGACAGCGGCGGCACGTACCAGACCATTGGCAGCGTGCGATATTCAGGATGCAGCGGAAACGCGACCTTCCACTCCATCGCCATTTTGTAGACCGGGCTCTTCCGCGCCGCTTCAATCCATGCTTCCGGCACCCCGTCAGCACGTGCTTGCGCGATCACTACCGGATCGTTCGGATCCAAGAAAACCTTGAGCTGTGCTTCGTAGAGATCCTTTTCATCGACGCTGGCGGCTTCCTCGATGCGATCCGCGTCGTAGAGGATTACTCCCAGATAGCGGATGCGCCCGACACAGGTTTCAGAGCAAACCGTAGGCTGTCCCACCTCGATGCGTGGATAGCAGAACGTGCACTTCTCGGATTTCCCACTCGACCAATTGTAGTAGATTTTTTTGTAGGGACATGCGGACACGCACATGCGCCAGCCGCGGCATTTGTCCTGATCGATCAGGACAATGCCATCCTCTTCGCGCTTGTAGATGGCGCCCGATGGGCAGGCCGCGACGCAAGTCGGGTTGAGACAGTGCTCGCACAGGCGCGGCAGATACATCATGAAGGTGTTTTCAAATTGCCCGTAGATGTCCTTCTGCACTTTGTCGAAGTTCACATCCTTGGATCGCTTTGAGAACTCGCCGCCGAGAATCTCCTCCCAGTTCGGGCCCCACTCGATCTTTTCCATGCGCTGACCAGTGATCTGCGAGCGCGGCCGCGCGGTTGGAAACGCCTGCATCTCCGGCGCGGTCTGCAAGTGCGCGTAATCGAAGTCGAACGGCTCGTAATAATCGTCGATCTCAGGCAAATCTGGGTTGGCGAAGATCTTCGCCAGGATCCGCCACTTCGGGCCCATAAGAGGTTGGATCTTTCCGCCCCGCGACCGCTCCCAGCCACCATTCCACCGCTTTTGGTTTTCCCATTCGCGCGGATAGCCAACGCCGGGCTTCGTCTCGACGTTGTTGAACCAGGCGTATTCAACGCCTTCGCGGCTGGTCCAAACATTCTTGCAGGTGACTGAGCACGTATGGCAACCGATGCACTTGTCGAGGTTGAGCACCATGCCGATTTGAGCGCGAACCTTCATTGGCCCGCCCCCACTTCGGCGAGCGGCTTGTCCAGCCAATCCACTTTGTCCATCTTTCGCACGATGACAAACTCATCGCGGTTTGAACCGACCGTTCCGTAATAATTGAACCCATAGGCCAGCTGGGCGTAACCACCGATCATGTGCGTTGGCTTCAACACCGTGCGTGTCACTGAGTTGTGGATGCCGCCGCGATGCCCGGTCATCTCCGAACCGGGTGTGTTCACGATCTTCTCTTGCGCGTGGTACATGAAGACCGTGCCTTCACGGATACGCTGAGAAACGACAGCACGCGCGGTCAGCGCGCCGTTTGAGTTGAACGCCTCGATCCAATCATTGTCCTTGATCCCCGCGCGGCCAGCGTCCTTCTCTGAAAGCCACACCACTGGCCCGCCGCGATTGAGCGTCAGCATCAGCAGATTGTCCGAATAGGTAGAGTGGATGCCCCACTTCTGGTGCGGGGTGATGAAGTTAAGCGTGATCTCTTTTTCGCCGTTCGAGCGGAACTTGTGCGCCAACCCTGTGGTCTTGAGATCAATCGGCGGCTTGTAGACGCACAGACCCTCGCCGAAGGCACGCATCCAGAGGTGATCTTGGTAAAGCTGCTGGCGCCCTGTCAGCGTACGCCATGGGATCAGCTCATGTACGTTGGTATAGCCAGCATTGTAGCAAACCTTCTCGCTCTCGATGCCGGACCAGATCGGCGAAGAGATGATCTTACGCGGCTGCGCCACCACATCGCGGAAGCGGATCTTCTCGTCTTCCTTCGGCAGCGCCAGGTGTGCGTGCTCGCGCCCGGTCTGCTTTTCCAAGGACTGCCACGCCTTCACGGCAACTTCGCCGTTCGTTTCTGGCGCAAGCATGAGAATGGTCTCACAAGCGTCGATGTCGGTTTCAATCTTCGCCGAGCCCTTCGTTGGCCCGTCGTGCACCACGCCATTGAGCGCTTTCAAATGCTCGATTTCGTGGTCGGTGTTCCACCCCAGGCCCTTGCCGCCATTGCCGGCTTTTCCCATTAGCGGACCAAGCGAAGTAAAGCGGCGATAGACGTTCGGGTAGTCGCGCTCAATCACTGTAATCTGCGGTCCCGTCTTGCCGGGGATCAGCTCGCAATCACCCTTCCACCAATCCTCTACGTCGAAGGGCTGCGCCATTTCGCCGGCGGTATCGTGCTGGATCGGCGTCAGAACAACGTCCTTCTCAACGCCAAGAATTTCAGGGCAAACTTCTGAGAACGCCTTGGCGATGGCCTTGAAGATTTCCCAGTCCGATTTGCACTCCCAGACCGGATCGATCGCCGCAGTTAGCGGATGGATGAACGGGTGCATGTCGGAAGTGTTGAGATCGTTCTTCTCATACCAGGTTGCTGTGGGCAGGATGACGTCGGAATACACAGCCGTCGTCGACATGCGGAAGTCGATCGTGACAAGCAGGTCGAGCTTTCCTTCCGGCGCCTCGTCGCGCCATTTCACGTCCACAGGCTTGCGTCGGCCGGTAGAGCCCAGATCTTTGCCGAGCACGCCGTTTGTCGTCCCAAGCAGATGCTTCAGAAAATATTCGTGGCCCTTGCCTGATGAACCCAGCAAATTCGAGCGCCACACAAACATGTTGCGCGGCCAATTGTCTGGGTGATCCGGGTCCATGCAACTCATCTCGAGCCGCTTGGCCTTCAATTCGCGCACAGCATAATCGCGCGGATCGATACCCTCGCGCTCGGCGGCTTTCGCCACTTCCAGCGGATTGGTCTTGAGCGCTGGCGCTGACGGCAACCACCCCATCCGCTCGGCCTTGGCGTTATAGTCGATGAAAGTCGCGCCCCAATCGCCATCCGGCGCGGTGGGCGAGAGAATTTCCTTCACATCCAGCGTTTCGTAACGCCATTGATCGGAATGCGCGTAGAAGAAGCTGGTGGAGTTCTGTTGGCGCGGCGGACGCGCCCAGTCAGTCGCAAAAGCCAGCGGCGCCCAGCCGGTCTGCGGCCGCAACTTTTCCTGTCCAACATAGTGCGACCAGCCACCGCCAGATTGACCGATGCAGCCGCACATCGCGAGGAGGTTGATGACCCCGCGATAGTTCATGTCCATGTGATACCAATGGTTCATCGCCGCACCGATGATCACCATGGACTTGCCGTTGGTCTTTTCCGCATTAGTCGCAAAACCACGCGCCACGGCAATGATCTGATTGCGCGGGACAGTCGTCACCGCTTCCGCCCAAGCTGGCGTATAGGGCTCGATGTCGTCATAACTCGACGGCATGTGCTCGCCGCCGAAGCCCTGGTCGACACCATAGTTGGCGAGCATCAGATCGTAGACGGAGGCAACCAGCGCCTCGCCGTCCTTCAACATCATGCGCTTTGCCGGAATGCGGCGCATCAGCGTGTCTGGGTGGTCGGTGGAGGCAAACCCGTTCGATGCGGTGTTGGCAAAGTAGGGAAACAGCACCTCGGCGACTTCGTCATGCGCGCCCTTGAGTCCAACGCGTAATTTCACCGGCGCGCCATCCGCCTTCTTCTCTTCCAAATTCCACTTGCCCTGTTCACCCCACCGGAACCCGATCGAACCCGTCGGCACAACCGGATTGCCGGTCGCCTCATCAATGCCGATTGTCTTCCAGTCGGGATTGTTGCCTTCGCCCAAGCCATCGACGAAGTCGGAAGCGCGCACCAGACGATCGGGCACGTACCGACCATCCTTTTTCACAAGACGCACGAGCAGCGGCATGTCGGTGTAACGACGGACGTAATCCTGAAAGTAAGGCACCTGACGGTCGCGATGGTACTCGCTCAGCACCACGTGCCCCATCGCCATTGCGAGTGCGGCGTCTGTGCCCTGCTTCACCGAGATCCACAGGTCGGCGAACTTCGAGGCTTCGGAATAGTCCGGACAGATGACGACAGACTTCGCGCCTTTGTAGCGCACCTCCGTGTAGAAATGCGCGTCGGGCGTACGCGTCTGCGGCACGTTGGAGCCCCAGACTAAAATGAAACCAGAATTGTACCAGTCCGCGGATTCCGGCACGTCGGTTTGCTCGCCCCAAGTCTGCGGCGAAGCCGGCGGCAGGTCGCAGTACCAATCGTAAAACGAGCCGCAGGCGCCGCCAATCAATTGCAGATAACGAGCGCCCGCCGCGTAGGAGATCATCGACATGGCCGGGATCGGCGAGAAACCAAACACCCGATCCGGGCCGTGCTTCCTTACGGTGTAGGCGTTGGCGGCGCCGATTAGCTCAGTGACCTCGTCCCAGGCAGCGCGCACCAAGCCACCGCCGCCGCGAATGGAGGTGTAGGATTTGCGTTTGGTTGGGTCCTCGACGATCGACGCCCAAGCCTGGACGGGCGACATTGTTTTACGCGCTTCGCGCCACATCTTCATAAGGCGACCGCGCACGAGCGGATATTTCACGCGATTGCCGGAATAGAGATACCAGGAATAACTCGCACCGCGTGCGCAGCCACGCGGTTCATGATTTGGCAAATCCGGTCGCGTCCGCGGATAATCTGTCTGCTGCGTCTCCCAGGTGACGATGCCACCCTTGACGTAGATCTTCCACGAACAAGAGCCCGTGCAGTTCACACCATGCGTTGAACGAACGATTTTGTCGTGCTGCCACCGGCGCCGATAGGCTTCCTCCCAAGAGCGATCCTCGTCGTTCATGACGCCGTGCCCTTCTGAATAGAGCTCGGTCTTCCGCGTGAAGAAGGCGAGGCGATCGAGTGTATGGCTCATGTCAATTGCCCCTCAATTCGCAGACGCTTTGACAGCTGAAACAGCTGATGCGCGCTTGTTCTCAACGTCGAACAACACCCCGCCGGGTCGCGCATAGACGAACCAGGTGATGGCAAGGCACGACACATAGAAGACGAGAAACCCGACCAACGCCGCGTTGGCGTTTCCGGAAGCCGCGAGCGACATGCCGAAGCTCTTAGGAATAAAGAACGCGCCGTAGGCGGCGATTGCTGAGGTAAAGCCCGTAATGGCGGCGGATTCCTTCTCCGCCTGCTTCAACTGCTCAGCGGGAGACGCACCCGGAGAGAGCCGCGCAATCTCCTTCCGCATGATGGCCGGTATCATTTGGAAGGTGGATGCGTTGCCCACTCCGCTCGCAAAGAAGAGCAGAATGAAGCAAGCGAAGAAGCCCGTGAACGCGCCAGGCGCGTCTTTGTTGGCGAGGAAGTACATGACGCCGATGGTGCCGAGCATCATGCCGACGAACACCACGAGGGTCACGCGCGCACCGCCAAAGCGATCTGAAACCCAGCCTGTTAAAGAGCGCGACAGCGCGCCGACCAGCGGGCCAAGAAACGCGATTTGCAGAACGTTCACATCTGGGAATTGCGTGCTGGTGAGCAGCGGAAACGCAGCAGAAAAGCCAATGAAAGAACCGAACGTGCCGATGTAGAGCCAGCACATGATCCAATTGTGGGTGCGGGTAAAGATGACCGATTGTTCGGTGAAAGACGCCTTTGCCGTCGACAGATCATTCATCCCGAACCAAGCCATGAACGCTGAGGCGACGATGAACGGCACCCAGATGAAGCCGGCGTTCTGCATGAACAACGTGTCGCCTGTCGTGGTGGTCTGGCCCCCACCGCCAAACGATCCAAAGACGGCGGCTGTGATGGCGAGCGGAACCAGGAACTGCATCGCGCTTACGCCGAGGTTGCCGAGACCCGCATTGAGTGCGAGAGCGTTACCCTTCTCTGAGCGCGGGTAGAAGAAACCGATGTTTGACATTGACGACGCAAAGTTGCCGCCGCCTAGACCACACAGAAGCGCCAGCCCCAGCATCATCCAGTATGGCGTTTCAGGGCTCTGCACTGCGAACCCAATGCCGAGTGCAGGCGCCAACAGCGACCACGTGGTCAACGTCGTCCAGAAGCGTCCGCCGAAGATCGGCACCATGAACGAATAGAATATGCGCAATGTCGCGCCGGAAAGTCCGGGCAACGCGGCGAGCCAGAAAAGTTGGTCTGTGGTGTAATTGAAGCCGATGAGCGGGAGCTTGGCCACGACGACCGACCAAACCATCCAGACGGCAAACGAAAGGAACAAGGACGGGACCGACAGCCATAGATTACGTGAAGCGATCTTCTTTCCGGTCTCATTCCAAAACATCGGCTCTTCCGGGCGCCAATCTGCGATGGGGCCAGCCCCACGCGCGCCATGCTGGCCGGGCTTGTGAATTGGCTCCATCTCCGGAAATTGCGGCAGCGTCTCTAGGATGGCCTCCGCCGCACGGCTCTCCATGCGCTGGATCGCGAAATGCATCCAAAGCAACGCTGCCCCGGCGACAACAAACAACAGCATGAAACAGCTGGTCCAGATGCCGGTGAGGTCATTGAGCACGCCGAACGCGATCGGCAACACGAATCCGCCGAGACCGCCAATCATGCCCACCAGGCCGCCAACGGCGCCGACGTCCTTCGGATAGTAGACTGGAATGTGCTTATAGACCGCGGCCTTGCCTAAACTCATGAAGAAGCCGAGCACGAATAGGATCACCGTGAAGGCGACAAGCCCGGTCTCAAGTCGAAAAGCGATTGGTCCGTGAATCCCATCCACGACGTAGGATGTCGGCGGATACGACAGGATGAACGCGGCGGCGACGCTTATAAGGAATGTCCAGTACATCACCTGGCGCGCGCCGACGCGATCGGAGAGATATCCACCATAGACACGGAAGAGCGACGCGGGAACCGAGAACGCAGCGGCCACCATACCGGCCGTCTTTAGGTCGAGGCCGTAGACGCCGACTAAGTAGCGCGGCAACCACAATGCCAGCGCGACAAACGCGCCGAACACGAAGAAGTAATAGAGCGCGAACCGCCACACCTGGATGTTCTTCAGCGGCGCGAACTGCTCGAGCATCGGTCGCGGCTTCAGCCCCTTGGCGCGCCGCTCCACGAGTTCTGAATCGTCCTTCGTGAACAGAAAGAACAACACCGCGATCGCGACGAGCCCGACGGCCCAGATCTGCGCCACCGCCTGCCAACCCATGGCGATCAGGACAAAGGGCGCCACGAACTTAGTGACGGCGGCGCCCACATTGCCCGCACCGAAAATTCCAAGAGCCGTCCCCTGCTTTTCTGCGCCAAAAAACTTCGACACGTAGGTCACGCCGACTGCAAACGTGCCGCCGGCGATGCCCACACCAAGCGCCGCGACAAGAAACTGCGGATAGGTCTCCGCGTATGACAGCAGAAAGGTCGCGCTGGCGGCGGCCAGCATCACAAGGGGATAAATGACGCGGCCGCCAAACTGGTCAGTCCACACGCCCAGCACGAGGCGGATCAGCGAGCCGGTTAATATCGGGGTGCCAATCAGCAAGCCGAATTGAGTATCCGACAAGCCCAAGTCTTGTTGGATCTGCACTCCGATGATCGAAAAGATTGTCCAAACGGCAAAGCTCGCAGTGAAGGCGATTGTGCTCAGCCAAAGCGCCGCATCAGCGCCGCGTCGCTTCGTTGCTCCCGTCTGTAGAGACATATCGACCCCCGAACACTCGCAAGACTGAGACGGCCTCGCAGACTTCTAAGAGCGTCAAGTCGGCGTTGGAGCGTTTGATGAAGATCAAGCGAGCAGCGCGATCACCAGAAAAATTGCGCGTTCGGCGTGCGCACGCCGCCAGGATTGATCTTTGTCCGCCTCATGATTTGCGGAATATCAAGCAGTGGGCGTTTTCTGCGACTGCCTCCGCCTTCAATTGACTTGTATCAATTCACTGCGGCCGTGACGGCGCCACAAGACTCCCGCTGCCACCGGGAGAGCGCCGTGCGTGCGTGTGACATGGATCGGGTCAAGGGCCTGCCGCTTTTTGCGGAGATAGCGGCTGACACCTTTCGCGTCGCCACGGCTGGCGCTCATCTGCAGCGCTTCCCTGCTGGGACAATGCTATTGCTTGAGGGTGATCCTGTAGACTTTCTCTACGTCCTGCTCGACGGCCAAGTCGAACTGCACGGGACGTGGAACGATCACGAGACTGTGCTGGCGATTTTACGCCCCGTCTCAACCTTTATTCTCGCCGCCGTCGTCCTGGACGCCGACGCCCTTATGTCGGCGCGCACACTAGAGCGTTGTGAGATTCTGATGATCCCCGGCGATGCAATTCGCACTGCCATGCGGCTCGATCCGAGATTTGCGATGGCAGTTTCCCGCGACTTGGCGGGCTGCTATCGGGGTCTCGTTCGCACGGTCAAGAATCACAAGCTCCGCAATAGCGTTGAACGTTTAGCCAACTATCTTCTCACTCTGCGTGCAGCAGACAATTCAGGCAACGTCGTGCGCCTTCATCATGAGAAGCGCGTTCTCGCCTCGTTGCTGGGTATGACGCCTGAGAATCTCTCTCGTGCATTCTCAGCGTTGCAGGCCGTTGGCGTGAACGTCCAAGGAGCCGTCGTTACTCTATCGAATGTCGTAGCGCTGGAAGCGTTAGCGAAACCAGATCCTCTCATCGATAACCACGCGCCGCGCGGTGGCGACATTGTTGCCGAGGCTGATGCGGAAGTCTGGTCGTCCGAATGGAACCGCGCCGGCGGTGTGACCGGCCCTCGCACCGCCAGCGCGGGCAAGCGCAATGATTGAATCGCCTCCGACGACCGCGCGCGTGGGCGGAATGCTGCTGGCGGGCGGCCAATCTCGACGCTTCGGCGCCGAGAAGGCGGTGGCGCGTTTTCGCGAACGATTAATGATGGATGCGGTTTCTGAGCGATTTGCGCCATTTGCGCATTTTGCAATTAGCGCGCGGCCAGGTTCCGCTGCCGCGGCGCGAGCTGCGCGCTTGCGCGCCACACTCCTGAATGATGATCCAAGCCTGCCACCGGGGCCGCTTGCGGGCGTGCTGGAAGGGCTGAAGTGGGCGCAAGGCTGCAACCTAGATTTCCTCGTAACCGCCCCGTGCGACGCGCCCCTGCTGCCAACAGATTTGTTCGCGCGCCTACTGGACGCGATCGGCGCCGCGCCCGCGGCGTTCGCCGTCACTTCCGAAGGCGAGCATCCGCTCTGCGCGGTCTGGCAGGTTTCGCTTCAGACCCCACTCGAAAGTGCACTGAGAAGCGGCGTCCATCCATCGGTCCGATCTTTTCTGGCCGAGCAGCAGGCACAGCGCGTTTGGTTTGACGATGCACGCGCTTTCGCCAACGCTAACACCGCTGACGCCCTTCTCGCATTAGAGCGGTCAGCATGACCCCCCTCGTGGATCCCTTCGGTCGTGCAATCACGTATCTGCGTGTCTCGGTTACCGATCGTTGTGACTTACGCTGCATCTATTGCATGAGCGAGCGCATGCGCTTCTTGCCGCGCACAGAGCTATTGACCCTCGAAGAGCTGGATCGATTGTGCACGGCATTCATCGACCGCGGCGTACGGCGGCTACGGTTCACCGGCGGCGAGCCGCTGGTGCGCAAGGGCTTCCTTGATCTACTGCGCAGTGTACGCCGCCATCTTGGCGAGGGTCTCGATGAAATAACGCTAACGACCAATGGCGTGCAGCTTGAGGAGTTTGCACAAGGGCTCTTCGAAGCCGGTGTCCGGCGCGTCAACGTGTCGGTGGATTCACTCGACCGCGACACCTTCGCCCGCATTGCGAGACGCGATTGCTTGCCTAAGGTTCTAGCCGGCATTGATGCCGCTGTCGCGGCCGGACTTACAGTCAAGATCAACACGGTGGCGCTAAAGCACGACAACGCCCACGAGATTCCTGATCTTATCAAATGGGCGCACGGCCGCGGCCACGACATTACTCTGATCGAAACCATGCCGCTCGGCGAGGTAGACGAGGATCGCACCAACCAGTTCCTTTCGCTCACCCGAATCCGCGAGGACATGCAAAGCTATTGGCGTCTTTCCGATTTGCCGGATCGCACGGGTGGCCCAGCTCGGTATGTGCGCGTCGAGGAAACCGGCGGACGCCTAGGCTTCATAACGCCGCTCACGCACAATTTCTGTGAAGGCTGTTCGCGCGTTCGGCTCACCTGCACTGGCCGACTCTATTTATGCCTAGGTCACGAGACGTCGGTCGATCTGCGAACACCGCTGCGCGCGGGCGCAGACGCCCAGACACTCCACGACGCAATCGATAATGGCATCGCGTTGAGGCCCAAAGGGCATGATTTCCAAATTGAACGGCTCTCAACGCCCGCGACGCCGCGGCATATGTCGGTGACCGGCGGATGACCCGAATCCTCTTCTTCGGACGCACGCGTGATGCGGCAGGCTGCGGCGAGATGGATTGCGAAATACCGGCGGCGATCGAAAGCGTGGCGGACCTCCGGGCGTGGATCGCTTCACGTGATCCTGAACTCGGCGCCGTCATTGCGGCGAGAGATATTCGCGTTGCGGCTGACCAGTGCATTTGCGCGAATGAAGGCGCCTCCATTCGCGGCGCTTCGGAAATCGCCTTCATGCCACCGCTGAGCGGGGGTTGAGATGAGCGAGACGATCCTCCTCCTTGCACTCGCGATTGCCGCTGCGGCGGCGCTTTACTCCTCCGTTGGGCACGGCGGCGCCTCAGGCTATATCGCGCTGATGGCGCTTGCCGGCCTCGCGCCTGAGGAAGTGCGCCCGGCAGCACTGGTGCTCAACATCGTGGTCGCCAGTCTTGGCGCCTATCGCTTCCTGCGCGCCGGTCGCTTCGACTGGACCGTGTTTTGGCCGTTCGCTGTGACCGCAATCCCTGCCGCGTTTCTCGCGGGACGCATCGACGTGCCGGAAGCGCTGTACCGGCCGCTCCTTGCCGTAGCACTTGCAGCCGCAGCACTTCGCTATCTTGTCTGGCCGCAGATCGACGCGATCAAGCCGCACGCAGCACCTTCCAAATTGATCGCGCTGCCGGTTGGCATCGCGCTCGGAGGTTTGGCGGGTCTGACTGGCATAGGCGGCGGCGTCTATCTCTCGCCGCTCCTTGTCTTCGCCGGCTGGAGCGATCCTCAGCGCGCCACGGGCATCGCCGCTTGCTTCATCGTCGTCAACTCGGTGGCTGGTCTTGCGGGACGCGCCTCTTCGCTGACGCTTTTGCCGAGCTACCTTCCCTGGCTTGTGCTGGCCGCCAGCATCGGCGCCGTGATCGGAACGACGTGGAGCCTTAGGGGCCTCGACAAGACCGGTGTCCTGCGCGTGCTCGGTGTTGTGCTCGGTCTGGCGGCTGCGGCGCTAGCCACATGATTAGAACGCTAATCACCCCCGACCCGTTTTCTCCGGAAGCAGCGATGCAAGCGCTCTCGAGCGAGCGCGATGGTGAAGCTGGTGCGCTGGCGAGCTTCGTTGGTTATTGCCGGACAGCATCACCCAACGGCGTCGTGAACCAACTCGAACTGGATCACTACCCCGGCTTCACCGAGAGGGAAGTCTCCCGTCTCGCTCATAGCGTCGCTGCGCGCCATCACCTGCTCGACCTGATCGTCATACATCGGATCGGCGTCATCCTAGCCAATGATCCGATCGTACTCGTCGCTGCCCTAAGCAGCCACCGCGCCGAAGCCTTCGCCGCAGTCACCGAGATGATGGATTACCTCAAGACCGATGCGCCCTTTTGGAAGCGTGAAACGGGTCCGCATGGCGCTCGCTGGATTGAACCCACTGCGGCGGATTATGCGCGCCGCGCGGAGCACAGCAAATGACAGACACTTCCCAAATCTGCCGCATCGACGAGACGCTGCCATTTAAGCCAGTGCGCATCACCATCCTTACCGTTTCCGATACGCGTGATCAGGAAACCGACACATCTGGCGCCCTGCTCGCCGAGCGCGCCGCCCGCGACGGCCACATCGTCGCCGCGCGCGCGTTGGTACGGGATGATACCCGCGCCATTCGCGCGCAAGTGAACGACTGGATCGCCGATCCACAAATCGATGTGATCATCAGCACGGGCGGCACCGGTCTCACAGGTCGCGACGTCACGCCAGAAGCGTTGAGGCCGCTGTTCGAGAAAGAGATCGAAGGCTTTGCCGTCGTTTGGCATATGCTGAGCTATCAGAGCGTTGGCCTCTCCACACTCCAGTCGCGCGCCTGCGCCGGCGTCGTGCGCGGCAAGTTCGTCTTCGCGCTGCCGGGCTCGAATGGCGCCTGCAAGGATGGCTGGGAAAAAATCATCCGCTGGCAACTCGATAGCCGCCACATGCCCTGCAACCTGGTGGAAATCATGCCGCGGCTGACGGAGCGTTGAGTATGGACAATTGTTTGACGCACCTCGACGAAAACGGGCGCGCGCGGATGGTCGATGTCGGCGACAAGAGCATCACGCACCGCGAGGCCGTCGCCAGTGGCCGCATTCGCATGCAGCCCGACACATTCCGGCGCGCCCAGAGCGGCGATTTGCCAAAAGGAGACGTGCGAGCAGTCGCTGAGATTGCGGGCGTCATGGCGGGCAAGCGTACTTGGGAGTTGATTCCGCTTTGTCATCCACTCGCCCTGAGCAGCTTGCAGGTGGACGTGTCACCGGATGAAAGCCTTCCCGGATTTGTTGTCACCGCGCGCGCGCGTGTGACTGGTCAGACAGGCGTCGAAATGGAGGCGCTCACCGCCGTTTCGGTCGCCTGCCTCACACTCTATGACATGTTGAAGGCGGTCGACCGCAGCATGATTATCGAGGCGATCACATTGGAGGAGAAGCACGGCGGCGCGAGCGGCTCTTATACCCGGGTCGAAGCATGATTAGCGTCTCCGAGGCCCGCATGATCGTTCTTGCCAACGCTGCGCCGTGCGAGTTCGAAACAGTCGAAATACGGATAGCTCTGGGCCGTACACTTTGCCAGGATGTTCGATCATTCCGTGCCCAGCCGCCTTTCCGCGCTTCGGCCATGGATGGATACGCGCTGCGCGCCATCGACACGCCCGGCGTACTCCAAATAATCGGCGAAGCCGGAGCCGGCCGTGCGCTTAGTGGGCAGCTCCGTGACGGACAATGCGCGCGGATCTTCACTGGCGCGCCGCTCCCGGCGGGCGCAGACTCTGTTTTGATCCAAGAGGACGCCGTTCGCGACGGTGAACTCGTGACAGCGCCTGCCGTCGAGCTTGGCCGCCACGTGCGCAGCGCCGGCGTGGACTTTGCGGCCGGCGAAGTCCTGCTTCGCGCCGGCACCGTCCTCGATGCGCCCGCCATCGCGCTTGCCGCTGCTGCCGGTAAGCCATCACTTGTTGTCTCACGAAAGCCCCGCGTCGCCATTGTGAGCGGTGGAAACGAGTTGGTGGCGCCGGGGCTACAGCCGGGCGACGATCAAATCTTCGACTCGATGGGTGTCGGAATCGCAGCGCTCGCAGAACAATGGGGGGCGCATGCAACGCGCGTTGGGCCCCTTGCAGACGATGCGCGAGAAATCGCCGAAGGCATCACCGCTACGATGTCAGGAAACGATCTCACGATTGTCGTGGGCGGCGCTTCAGTTGGCGACCACGATCACGCGCGTCCCGCTGTGCGCGAACTCGGCGGTGAGCTTTTTTTCGAGAAAGTGGCGTTGCGTCCCGGCAAACCCACCTGGCTTGCACGCGTCGGCAAACACCTCATTCTTGGACTGCCGGGAAACCCCGCGTCAGCATTCGTGTGCGCCCGTCTCTTCCTGCGCCCTCTGCTTGACCAGATGTGCGGCCGCGATTCCGCCGCGTCGATACGCACTGTAAAGGCCAGAACTCGCACGCCACTAAGCGCCAACGGCGCGCGCGAGACGTACATGCGCGCTGCACTCGAAACCGATGAAACCGGTCAGACTTGGGCGTTAGCGCCGGCCCGACAAGATTCCTCGCTGCTGTCTGTTTTCGCTGGTGCTCAAGCGCTAATTCTACGCACGGCGGATGCAGCTGAAGCGCCTGCCGGCGCCATCGTGGATGTACTCGCAAGCTGAAGCTGCGCGCTTGGGCCGCATCCTGAGTTGATCAACATCAATCGCGCCCGAGGCTCGTAGGCTGACGATGGCCCATGGATCCGCAACTCCTTCCATACGCGGAACGCCAAGCGCCCAGGTACACATCGTATCCGAGCGCCAACCACTTCGACGCTTCGGTCGATGCGAAAACCTACGAAGGCTGGCTAAGAGCGCTTGGGCAGAGTGCGACGCTCTCGCTTTACTTACATATCCCCTATTGTCGGCAGATATGCTGGTACTGCGGCTGCAATACGTTCCTGACGCGCGGTGGCGATATCGCCGACTTCGTCACTACTCTCATGATGGAAGTAGATCTCGTTGCATCAGCGCTTGGCTCGCGGAATGTCGACGAGATTCATTGGGGCGGCGGAACACCGAACGTCCTATCACCGGCGGAGTTTCGCCGTCTTTTGCATCACATCGATTTCTGGTTCGACCTATCACCCCAGATTCGGCACGCAGTTGAACTTGATCCGCGTTACGTCACGGCGGAGCTCGCCACTACCTATACTGATGTAGGCGTCACTCGCGTTTCGCTTGGCGTCCAGGACCTTAACCCGCACGTCCAGGAGGCGATCGGCCGTGTTCAGCCTTTCCAGCAGGTGCGCGACGCCGTCCACACATTGCGGGACGCGGGGCTACGCGAACTTAGCTTTGACCTCATGTACGGCCTCCCACAGCAATCGTGCGCCGACCTCGCGAAAACGATCAGGTTGGCCGCCGATTTAGAGCCAAGTCGCATCGCCCTTTTCGGATATGCACACGTCCCTTGGTTCAAACGCCGGCAGAGATTGATCAACGCTGATGCGCTGCCTGGACAGAGCGAGCGCTACGAACAGGCTGAACTCGCCCGGCGCATGCTGGCGGATCTCGGATATGAGAGCGTTGGCCTCGATCATTTTGCGCGCTCCGACGACCCACTGGTGATCGCCGCACGCACCAAATCGATGCGGCGCAACTTCCAGGGTTATGTGGCAAGTGAAAGCGACGCGCTGATCGGTTTCGGCCCCTCGGCAATCTCACATCTGCGCTGCGGATACGCACAAAACATCTCGACCATCGGCGCCTGGCGGCAGGCAATTGAGTCAAACACGCTGCCCACAGCGCGCGGGCATGTGCAATCGGCCGAAGATTGGCGCAGAGCGGCGATTATCCAGACGCTCATGTGCGACCTTGAGATTGATCTGGCGCCATGGGGTGGTTGGGACATGTTTCCAGACGCCTACCCAGCGCTGGCGCAGCTGGCCGCAGACGGCATCGTCGAACTGCGTGGCAATTCCCTCAAAATCCCTCCCTCGATGCGCCAATTTTCTCGTCTCGTGGCCATGACGTTCGACGCCTATTCCTCGCCTTCCAGCGCAGCGCACTCTCGCGCCATTTGACCACAGAGGACGAATGACAACGACGACTGCAGAGCGCTATCGCGCCTATCGAGGCCTCCCGCTTTTTAGTATGGGGTTTCGCCCTTTCTTTTTGCTTGCGGCTCTTTGGGCCGCCTTTGCCGTTCCGATATGGATCGGCGCGAACGCAGGCTGGCTGCCGGCGCAACATTTCACGCGCGACTGGCATGCTCACGAAATGCTGTTCGGCTATCTGAGCGGCGTGATTGCGGGCTTTCTGCTGACGGCCGTGCCCAACTGGACAGGTCGCCTGCCCGTCACGGGCGGCCCGCTTGTCGCTCTCGTGTTGCTCTGGTGCGCCGGGCGCGCGGCCATGCTCATCCCGTCCTTTGCAGCAGCGCCCTTCATCGACAGCGCGTTCATCTTCGTTTTCGCGATGGTGGTCGGTCGCGAGATTATCGCCGGCCGCAACGCAAAAAACCTGCCTGTCTTGATTCTATTGACCGTGTTGGGGAGCGCCAACGTCCTGTCTCATCTCCATACGTTTGAGCCTGAACTGGCGCTCCTCGGAGAACGCATCGGCCTAGCGGTCGCCGCGATGCTGGTTTCACTCATCGGCGGCCGGATAGTGCCGAGCTTCACGCGCAATTGGATGGCAAAGCAAAAGCTCAAACCAGAACCGGCGCCTGCAGGATGGTTCGACGCGGTTGTCTTGGCCACAAGCGCGCTCGCTTTGGGGCTTTGGGCCGCGGCGCCCCACTTTTTCGCGACGGGCTTCGCGCTCGCTTTGGCAGGCGCGCTCCACTGGGTGCGGCTGGCGCGCTGGCGAGGCTGGCGCACGCGCGCCGAGCTCTTGGTGCTCATCCTTCACCTCGGGTATGCATGGCTGGCGTTCGGCCTCACCTTGATGGGCCTCGCCATCATTTCTGTTGGCGTAGTTCCCGCTGCCTCGGGGCTGCACGCACTCACGGCAGGCGCCTTTGGCGTCATGACACTCGCCGTTATGACGCGCGCGAGCCTCGGCCACGTTGGGCAACCGCTCACAGCGACGCCTCGTATTTCAGCGATCTATGTGCTGGTGAACCTCGGAGCGCTCGTGCGCGTCATCTCCCCGCTGGCCCCGGAGATGTACACGCCCCTCCTCATCGTTTCCGCACTTCTCTGGGGCGGTGCGTTTGCGTTGTTCGTGATCGTCTACGCGCCGCTTCTCTTGCGGGCGCGAGTAGAAGCTAGCCTGCGCGGAGCTAAAGCATGAAGGCCGCTCAAAGCCTCCTGGCGCTCGCGTCGCGCGAAGGCGTTCGCGCCTGCTTCGCCAATCCAGGTACGTCAGAAATGCATTTGGTGGCGGCGCTCGATTCAGCGCCGGCCATTCGCCCCGTGCTCTGCCTGTTTGAAGGGGTCGCCACCGGCGCCGCTGATGGCTATGGCCGTATGGCTGAAGCGCCTGCACTCACGCTCTTGCACCTCGGCCCAGGCCTCAGCAACGGCCTCGCCAATTTGCACAACGCCTATCGCGCGAAGACGCCGATCGTTTCACTGGTTGGCGAGCATGCCACTTATCACCGCGCCAACAATCCCCCGCTCGCGAGCGACATAGTCTCAATTGCCCGACCCGTCTCATCATGGCTGAAGACAGTGGAAGCGCCCGATCAGCTACTTGGTCTAGCTCTGGAAGCAATCGAAGCCGCCCGCAACGCAGGCCCAGCAACGCTTATCCTTCCAGCTGATGTCGCCTGGAGCGATGAAGAGCTTGCGGCGCCAAGGTCGCGAGCGCGCCCAGAAGAAACACTCGATACAACCTACCTGGAAGAAGCTGCGAGTCTGCTTGGGCCGCGCACCGTGCTTTTGCTGGGCGGCCGCTTTCTCTCGGCAAGTGCTTGTTCCGCTGCACACCGGATTGGCGCCAAGACTGGCGCGCTTGTTCTTATAGAGACCTTCCCGGCTCGCGTCCGGCGGGAAGGGCCGGCGGCGGCGCTCAGGCGATTGCCCTACCTCAGCGAGATGGCGGCAAGTACGCTCTCCAACATCGACACAATTATCCTCGCCGGCGCGGCATACCCGGTCGCGTTCTTTGCCTTGCCAGGACGGCCAACCAAGCTTGCGCCGGACCATGCGCGCGTCCTGGATCTCGCGGCGCGAGGCGCCAATATGGAGCGCACGCTCAACACGCTCGCGTCGATATTGCAGGCGCCGGCAATCGAGCCCTCGATCGTGGAACGACCAGCGAGGCCAGAGAATGGAGGCGCGATCGATCCTGTTGCGCTCGCCCAGATTATCGCCGCAACGTTGCCCGAGCACGCCATTGTTTGCGACGAATCCAACACAGCCGGATTGTTCTGTTATGATGCCGCAGCAGGCGCTGCGCCGCACGACTGGCTGACGCTAACGGGCGGCTCAATCGGCCAAGGCTTGCCGTTGGCGACAGGCGCCGCTGTCGCTTGCCCCGATCGCCGCGTCCTCGCGCTCGAAGCCGACGGCAGCGCGCTCTACACCATCCAAGCGTTGTGGACCCAGGCGCGTGAGGGTCTCAACGTCACCAATGTTATCCTCAACAATGGGGCATACGCCATTCTGCGGCTGGAGATGATGCGCGCCGGCATCAACGAACTCTCGGAAGCAGCAAGCGCGCTCTTCGACTTGAAACGCCCCGCCATCGACTTCTGCGCCATCGCGCGCGGGTTCGGTGTGCCTGCTGAGCGGGTTGAAACGCCCGCGAAGCTCGTCGCCGCGCTTGAGCGCTCTTATGCGGCGCCGGGGCCTGCTCTCATCGAAGTGATGATCCGATGATGGACCTGCCCAACGCACTCACGGCCCAGCTCCAGACCTTGTTGGGCGCCCGATTCAGCCGCGCCGCCGCGATCCGCGATCAACATGCCGGTGGCGGCATGCATCTGCCGGCGCTGCCGCCCCAGGCCGTAGCATCAGTGAACAATGTTGAGGAGATCATCGCGGTTGTGCACGCGTGCGCGGATCACGGCGTTCCGATCATCCCTTATGGCGCGGGCACTTCACTCGAATGTCATGTGGGTGCGCCGCGCGGCGGCGTGTCAGTCGATGTCTCGGGGATGAAGCGCGTGCTGCGTGTGAGCGCAGACGATCAGGATTGCACAGTCGAGGCAGGGCTAACACGCGTGGCGCTGAACGATGAACTTCGCCACACGGGCCTCTTCTTCCCGGTCGATCCCGGGGCGGACGCCACAATCGGCGGCATGGCCGCGACGCGCGCATCGGGGACAACAACACTGCGCTACGGAGGCATGCGCGAGAACGTCATGGCGCTCACGGTCGTTACGGCCGACGGCCGCGTCATCAAGACGGCCAGGCGCGCCCGCAAATCGGCAGCCGGCTATGACCTGACCCACCTCTTCGTAGGGAGCGAAGGTACTCTCGGCGTGATCGCCGACGTCACCTTGAGACTGCATCCCGCGCCCGAAGCCACGAGCGCCGCGGTGTGTGCGTTCGAGTCATCGAGCGGCGCGACGCGAACGGTGATTGAAGCCGTGCAATGTGGACTCCCTTTAGCGCGCGCGGAGTATCTCGACGCGGCTGCCATCAACGCGGTCAATCGCGCCTTCTCGACTGACTATACCGAGAGCGACACGCTGTTTCTTGAGTTCCATGGCTCGCCTCAGGAAGTAGCAGCGCATACTGAACGCGCGAGCGCCATCGCCACCGAGAATGGCGGCGGCGAATTCCGCTGGGCGATCGAAAGCGAGGCGCGGAACCAGTTGTGGAAAGCACGTCACCAAGCGGGACTCGCAGCGCTGAGTTTGCGCCCCGGGGCACGGCCATGGTCCACGGATGTGTGCGTGCCGATCAGCCAACTCTCCGCCTGCATCGACGAGACCAGACGCGACATCGCCCTCCTCCCGTTTCCTGCGGTAGTGCTCGGGCACATCGGCGACGGCAACTTCCATGTGATCTTGTTGCTGGACCCCGCCAATTTAACAGAGATAGACGCTGCCAAGCGATTCAATGACACCCTGATCTCACGCGCGATTGAGATGGACGGCACCTGCACTGGCGAACATGGCATTGGTCTCGGTAAACGCGACTCGCTGCGTCACGAACTCGCCGGCGCCGTTGATCTCATGGCTGACATCAAGCACGCGCTCGACCCACACGCGATCATGAACCCAGAGAAGATTTTTGCACCTAGAGTTTAGGGCAGACCCGAAGCGGCGTGAGCCGCTAGATCAACTCAAAGCCGCCGGCGGAAGAAACGAGTTTCTGACCCGTCCAGAGTTGGACGACTATGAGAGGAGCGCCACCAAGCATTTCCTGACTTGGCAGCCCTGTCACGAGTGGATGAGTCTCGAGGAGTGATCTCCAGATCGTTGGAAAACAGCAGCCGGACTCCCGCGCCTCTCGACAGCGGCGCAGTAAGTCTTCGGCTGAAGCAACGTCCAACACGCAATCCCGGCGCAGAGGACGCCATCAGTCCCTTGCGCCTACTCAAAGGCCACCCGCACGCTTGCGGCATTCGACCGCGGCGCCGTTTGACGTTGGTCAATCCGTCCGCGCGTGCGCCGTGCTTAGCTCTCCATGGCGCTCGGGCGCCGTTGGCCGGCCGCCAGCACCCAACAGGGCGCGGAAAGCTAGGCCCGGGCACGCCGCTCCGTCTCAGCACGGAGCGGCCTGTCTGTCAGACGCCGCCTCACGGGACCCGTACATGACAAGCGACTTCCAAGCCCGCATCGCCGAGATCGATGAATATGCGGTCGAACTGAAAGCTCTCATTCCCGACACGCTGAATGCCTTCGGAGGCTTGTCGAAGGCGGCCCAAACCATCGGAGCGCTCGACAAGAAAACCAAGGAGCTGCTGGCGCTCGCCATCGCAGTGGCGATCCGGTGCGACGGCTGCATCGGCTATCATGCACGCGGCGCCCATCGCACCGGCGCGAGCCGCCAAGAGATCGCCGAAGCGCTTGGCGTCGCCATTCAAATGGGCGGCGGCCCGAGCGTGAATTATGCGGCCGACGCGTTGCGCGCTTTCGACCAATTCCACGCGAAGGCTTAGTACGCGCGAAGTTCGGCCACTCCTGGAGATTGAACATGAGACTTCTTGAGATTGAGCACCGGGGCGATCGCCCGGAAACACGCCAAAAGACATTTGTGAACCCCGCGCAGGTTGTTGCGGTTTATGACCCCGGTCACTCGGGTACGCACATTTCGCTCGCCGATGGCCGCGTGCTCTCCGAGGTCCACATGAGTGTTGATGAAATGCGCAAGCATCTGGAGGAGAGCGGCGCCGTCTAGCAGTCTGAGATATTGTTCGCCGTCGAGAGCGGCTGAGATGGCGGGCGCACTTGGCGGCCGCGCTAACGTAAGAAGCTTCCGCGCCCGGCCCGGAATTGAAGCCGAAGAAATCGAAGCTGACGATGCTTTCGGCTTTTGGGGTGCTTAATTTTTTCGTCAGCGCTAGCGCGCTGGCCCGCATGATGAGTGCGTAAAGTTCGATTGCTTCGCCCCTCCGTCGCTCCCCGCGCGCGGAACGGCTTTTCTTCGAGCGCCTTGGGACTTAGACTCTGACTCGATCGCTGACGGTCGCACTTCTCGGTAGTCTGATGGCACTCCACAAACTCTTCGACCGGAATGTCGCTTGGGCACAGCGTAAGACCTGTGAAGATCCAACGTTCTTTTTGCGCATGGCGGAGCAACAGTCCCCAAAGTATCTTTGGATCGGTTGCTCAGACAGCCGCGTCACCGCCAACGATGTGCTCGGACTCGATCCCGGCGAAGTCTTTGTCCAGAGAAACATCGCAAATATCGTGCACACGAGCGACATGAATCTACTTGCGGTGCTGGAGTACGCGATTGAGATACTAAAGGTCGAGCACGTCATTGTTTGCGGCCACTACGGTTGTGGCGGCGTCCAGCGCGCACTCGGACGCGAACGCTCCGCCTTGGTCGACCATTGGCTCCAGCCAATCGTGATGCTCTATCGAAAGCACCGAGCGGTCTTCGACGCCATTGAAGACATGGATGCGCGCGCAAACAGAGTGTGCGAATTGAATATCGAGATGCAGATCCGCCGCGTCGCCTCAATTCCAATTGTCGAAAACGCCTGGGCGCGAGGCCAAAGCCTCCATCTGCATGGCTGGATTTACGGCATACATGACGGCCTATTGCGAGATGTTGGGCCGACGCTTGCCTCGATTGAAGAACGCGACGCGTTGATCAGCATTGATCAGCGTGTGCATCGACACGATGAGCCGGTTAGCGGCGTCCGCGGCCACGCAATCGATGCGTTTGGCGAAACCACCGAGACAGAGTGATGCTGTAGCGACCAGCAGCCCTATGAACGTGTGGCGAACGCCTATGCCCCAATGCGCCTGACGAGGTGATGACGCGACTTGCGTTCGCAACATCATCCCCAATTTCGGACTCTGGACCTGCCGCGTCCGTGAGCGGACGTTGGGAGGCGCCGCGCCTAATGCGCCGCGAAGAGCGCCCACTCCCCCGGCACGCCCTTGAGGGTTTCGACGCCACGGGGCGCAAATTGCAAGCCCGAACCGGCGACGAGGTCTTTCACCGTGCTGGACGCCAGCACTTCGCCTGGCGATCCCTTCGCCATGATCCGTGCGCCTGTATGAACGGCGACGCCGCCAATATTGTCCCCCATGATCTCGCACTCGCCGATGTGGACGCCCGCGCGCACGTCGACGCCGAGCTGCTTCACCGCTTGCGCAATCTCCAAAGCGCAACGCACCGCGCGCGCCGGCCCGTCGAATGTCGCCAGGAAGCCGTCGCCCGCCGTGTTCGCTTCTTTGCCGCGATGGCGCGCCAGCGCCTTGCGCACCAGCGCGTAGTAGGAATTTAGCAGGCCGCGCCACGCCGCATCGCCGATGCTGCACCGCGCGTTCGGTCGAGCCCGCAATGTCGACGAACATTACCGTCGCGAGTACGCGGTCGGCCGATTCTATTGGACGCTCGCCGGTGATAAATTCCTGGATGTCGGAGAGGATCACATCCATGTCGTCGAGCGCGATGGAATGGCTGTCGCCTGCATATTCCTTGAAGATCGCGCCGGGGATGCGCGAGGCCATGTCGCGCGCGGCGTCGATGAGCGCCACCGGATCGCCGGTGCGGTTCATCACCATGGTCGGCGCCTTGATCGCCGGCAGGATGGAGCGCGTATCGATGTCGGCGTTCATTTCCTCATACGCACGCACGGCTGAGGGGCTGGCCGCGGCGCGCATGTAGCGGAGCATGGTGTCGACGAGGGCGGGGTCGGCGTCCTTGCCCAACCCAGCGCCCGGACCCACGACGTACTCAATTGTCGGCCAGCCATCGTGGATCATGGCAAGCATGGCGTCGTGCTCTTCGCGCGTCTGGCCCCACGGATGATCTGGTGTATTGAGCCATTTTGCCTGCGCCCCCCAGATGATCAAGGATTGCACGCGCTCGGGATGCATCGCGGCGAACATCGAGGCCATCGAGCCGCCTTCCGAACCGCCGAATAGATGCGCGCGCTCGATGCCTGCCGCGTCCATCACCGCGCGAATATCTTCGGTGCGCTCTTCAAGCGTCGCCATTCTGGTGGGACGGTCGGACAGGCCGGTCCCGCGCTTGTCGAAGCGCACAAGGCGGCAGAATCTCGAGAACTTTTCGAAGAACATCGCCCGGCGGGGATGCTCCCAATCCATGTCGAGATGCGACATGGTGCCGGGCGCCCATATCACATCGGGCGGACCCTCGCCGGTCATCTGATAAGCGATGCATACATCGCCACTGTACGCGTAACGCGTAGTTGGGTTCATCATGAGCGATCAGTAGCATGGCGCGCTCAGCTGCCCAGCCCTCGTAGCGACGGAATCAAGGGGCGAATAACCACCAAACCTGCCGTTTGATCCCAAGAACAGAAGTTCTTTACTCAGGGCCGCAAAGCAGACGAAGCGACTTGATAGGAAAGACAACGGCAACTTCGCATAGCCCTTCGTCTAAAACTCTCCACGGCTAGCAGTTCAATCAATGAAGTGCCGGAGGTGCGGCCTGTCCTCGAGCTTCGCTACCAGAAACTCCCGCAGAGCTGCCTCACTCGCCTCGAACTCAGCAGCCGTCAACGCGCCCCTGAACAATTCGTAGCGCAGCCAGACACGATAGGTGTTCACAACGTCGGTTTCGCAATACTCGGCGACTTCTTGAATTCGGCCATCGCGAACGAACTGCGCGACCTGCGAGCCCTCGATACCGTCGGGCTTTCCCGGAAGGTTCAATGTTCGACACAGCATGTCGAGGCTCACCTTCCCGCGCCCGTCGAAAGACGAGAGCACGTCGCAAAGGTCAACGGCGTCCTCGGTGTAGCGATTGAAATAAGATCGTGTCGCGAGTCCAGGCGCCGGCACACAGTGCAGCATCGCACGGTAGCGCAGCACTGGTAGGTCGAACCCCTGCCCGTTGAACGTGACCAGCTTGGGCCGCAGCGACGCGATGCGCTCGACGAACGCGGTGATGAGCTCTCGCTCCGCTCGCTCGCCCATGTGCGGTGCGCCTAGGGCGCGCACCGACCATCCCGCCTCTTCCTTCTCCGCTATCAACGCACCGATGCACGCAATCTGATGGAGCGGAAGCTTGGGAAACTTGGGTTTCTCGCCCTCCGCTGGTTCTTCAACTTCGCCATTCGGCGCGCCCGCGATCCGAGCTGCGGCAGCGGCGTCCGGGATCGTTTCAAGGTCCCACACTATGACATGCTGGCCTGTTGTGGTTGCGCCGGGCATTGGCCCCACTCCCTGCGATTGGCTCTCTGGAGAGTCACGTTCGATATTCCCGCATCAGTAAGCATTTGTTAACCATCGCGCCATCAGATCGGATTCGAAACAATGATCCGGGTGCCCACATGAGTAACGAGACGGGTTGGCTCCAGATTTACACCGAGGGGCATCGTTAGCCGGCACCGCACGTTGCTCACCGAGCCGGCAACGACTCGAACCAAGCGCGCAGACCGTCTGCCGAAATGAGCGTTCGATTGCCCAGCTTCACCACCTTGAATGCGCCCGCTTTCATCGCCTGATAGAGCGTTGTCTTGCCAACGCCCAAGGATGGCGGCGGCGGTGCGACCTCAACGGTCTTCTCCTCCACATGAGGCGCGCTGGCGATCTCCTCGAAAACTCCGATCGCGGCGCGCAGGTGTTGGCACAGCAGAAAGACTCGCTGGTCGCGATGTTTCATCTGCGCGTGCTGAAAATCGCCCAATCCTCGCATGTCACGATCTCCGTTGCTGGCGAGCGATAACGCCCCGTGCCAATCAACATCAAATATGCGCGGAACGGTTCGTCTCCATCGCGGGTCGATAATCGGTAGTTATCGGCGCATCACCGATGTCGCTTTATCCCACGAACAGACGTCCCCGCCGCTACTTCTCCAAAGCAGACACTACGGCAGTCGACTAGGATCCAATTTATCCAGGAGCGCAGACAGCGCGAATGCAGGCTCGAAGCCACCGATGAACGGGGTCAGCATCCAGTCTCGGATGCCATACAAGCGAAACCGTGAATCCGGTGGCGCTCACAGGCAGCGCAAAACTGTAGGTGCCGTCACGTAGCGAGGCCGTGTGTAATTCAGGCACGGTCGCGATCAAGTCTGAATGTCTCGCTACCGCTAGTGCAGTCGCAAATCCCCCTACCGAACACGCGACATGCCGCTTGAAGTGTTCGGGCAGCAACTTTCCTTCCATCGAGTCTTCGTCAAGGCCACTGCGCGAGACGATGACGTGACGCGCCTCGGCGTAGTGTTTAGCGCTAATCTTCTTTCGCGCTAGCGGATGAGTCGCACCAATGACGCCGATTAGACGATCCCGAAAGAGCGCTTGAGTGCGTAGTTCAGGGCCCATCGTTGGCTCCACCACAGCGGTCTCAAGATCAATACGTCCCTCGCGAAGCGGTGCGCTGTCTTTGTCCGGCTTTTGTAGAAAGTTCAGGCGAATACCAGGCGCGTCTGCACCAAGGCGCCCCAACAAGCGTGGCCCGAAGTTTTCTACGAAGCCGTCGCTGGCTCGCATCGTAAACGTACGCTCCACTGCTGCGAGTTTCAAAACCTTCGACGGCCGCAAGAGCGTTTGCCCCTCGTCGACCAACGATCCGACACGTTCCTGAAGCTCAAGAGCGCGCGGTGTCGGGACAAGCCCACGCCCTGCCCGCACCAGGAGCGGATCGCCCGTCGCTTCGCGCAGTCGCGCCAGGGTGCGGCTCATAGCCGAAGGGCTAAGCCGCAAACGGTCTGCCGCGCCCGCCACGCTGCCCTCTTCGAGGAGCACGTCTAGCGCCACGAGCAAATTCAGGTCAGGGGTCGCCATGGCCCTTCCTACGATGATATGGCGTCAAACGCACGAATAATGTGCAATCAATGCGTCTTCCGCCTCATCTTGAGGGCCCTCATCCTCCTCACCACCCGCAGAGGAGACCCGAGATGTCATCAAACACGCTGGAAACGACTATGGCGCGCATGAGCGCCATCTGGGGGCCGCTGACATCCGAACTTGTCACCGCCGCTCGCGCTCTGATCGAAGCATTGGCGCAAGCCTCCCCCGAAGAGCCATGGCTAACTGAGCTGCACCGAGACCAACCGGCGAGCCGTGAACTCTATCGCGACGCGGAAAGCGGCTTCGTGCTGCTCGCGCACTTCGAAAACGCAGCGCTTTATCGCCCGCCGCACGATCACGGCCGAAGCTGGGTGATCTACGCCGTCCAACAGGGCGAAAGCGAGATGGGCACGTATGCACGTGTCGAAGACGAAGCTGGCAAGACAAGGCTGGTCAAGCGCAATGCGACGCTGGTGAGACCCGGCCAAGCTCAGGTGTACTTGCCCGGCGACATCCACGACACGCTTTGCGTGTCAGGTCCGGCGCTTCTCTTTCGTTTCACGGAGCGTGACCTGAAGAAAGAAGACGCTGTCGATAAGAAGGTGACCCGATATGTGCAGCGCGACGGCATTTGGGTTCCAAGCACGCCATGACCGCGCGGAGCGAGCGCAGCGGCGGCAGCGACCGCGCTACAACATCTTTTGATCCGCGGCGCGCTGTCGCGATTGGCGCCGTTTTGTCCGCGATGGCGCTCGTTGTCATCGACGCTGGGGGTTTAAACCTAAGCCTGCCGTCTATCGCCTCGTCCTTGAGCACAGATCCTTCGACGGCCATTCTCGTCGTAACCACCTATCAGCTCGCAGTTGTCATGGCCCTCTTGCCCAGCGCAGCGTTGGGCGAGCAGTTTGGCTTGCGGCGCGTTTTCGCGGCGGGCGTTATCGCGTTCACCGCTGCAGCCTTGATGGCCGCGGCATCGGCGTCGTTGCCTTGGCTTCTTCTTGCCCGCTTTGCTCAGGGGCTGGGCGCGAGCGCGATCCTAGCACTGGGCGTCGCATTGCTCAGATCAACGGTTTCCGACCGCTCGCTCGGCGCAGCCATCGGCTGGAACGCGATGACTGTTGCGCTTGCAGCTGCCGCTGGTCCCGCCATAGGCGCGCTCGTTCTGGGAAACTTAAATTGGAACTGGCTCTTCGTGTTCGAAGTGCCGCTGGGCCTATTGGTTCTTATCGCCGCACGCGCCTTGCCGCGAGTCGCGCCCAACAGTCAGCGTTTGGATTTTGCCAGCATAGCTCTCAACTTCGCAGCATTCGGACTGCTGATTTTCGGGATCAACTTAGCCGCACTCCGTCCAACAACGGCTGTATGCGTGATCCTAGCCAGCGCCTTAGTCTTCGCGACTCTTGTCGCTCGTGAAGCCAATCATGCTCGGCCGCTGTTGCCGCTAGACCTTTTGCGCGGCGCCTCGTTTCGCAACTCAATCCTGGCGTCGGTGCTTTGCTTTATCGGCCAGACGGCTGGGTTGATAGCCCTGCCCTTTTACCTCCAAGAGGGCCTAGGTCTGTCGCCTCTGGTTGCTGGCCTGTACATGACCGTGTGGCCGCTCAGCGTCGCAGGCACAGCACTCTTTGCTGGACGCTTCCCACGCTGGGCAAGCACCAGCGCCCTTTGCGCATTGGGTGGAGCATTGCTTGCTCTGGGGATGTTCGGAGTAGCGTGTTGGCCATCGAGCAGTCCCGGCCTTCTCGTACCTTTCACGATGACATCGGGGATCGGCTTCGGCCTCTTTCAGATCGCCAACAACCGCAACATGTTTCTCGCAGCGCCGATAGCCCGCAGCGGCGCTGCCGGCGGAATGCAGGGGACCGCTCGTTTGCTCGGACAGGCAGGCGGCGCCGCCCTTGTCGCGCAGCTCTTCGTTTTCGTTCCGATGGATGCAGCGCCCAATCTCGCGATGGGGGTGGCAGCCGTGTTCGCCTTGTCGGCGAGCGTCGTCAGCGTGTTTCGACCGAACACGCGATGAATGCCCACTTCCAATAAACGCTTCTCAGGAAAACAGGCCATGCCGACTTTGACGGGAATATTCCTCAACAGCAAAAAGCGGCTCCACAATGGGTGGTGGATCGTTATTTTCTTCGCGTTGCTAGCCACGCTTCTACTGCCGGCGCTGCTGGTATCGATTCAAATGCATCATGAGCTTTCGGTGTGGGAACAGGCTGGCATCATCTTGATCGCTACGCTGATCGTTCAATTCTTGCGAAAGAGATCGATTTCCGAAGTCACCGGTGAGCCCAACGCCCTCGCGCTAAGGGATCTGGGAGTGGGCATCGCATTTGGTTTCTTGCTGATGGCTGCACCCGCCGCAATGCTGTGGTGTGGAGGCTTCGTCCACTTCTCACTCACGCCGTTACAGACGGAACGCATCTTGGCCGCCGTGGTACTGATGGCCGCTGTAGCGATCGCCGAAGAACTGCTCTTTCGCGGCGTGATATTTCAGAGGTTGGTCGCTGCTGTGGGTGAATGGCCGGCACAGATCGTCATCGGGCTACTCTTTGTGCTAACCCACCTCGGAAATCCGGGAATGGATGGCGCTACCAAGGCGTGGGCAGGCGCAAACATCTTTCTCGCATCCATTCTTTTTGGGAAGGCATTCTTGCGCTCAAAGGGTTTGGCGCTCCCCATCGGCTTGCACTTCATGGCGAACGTCACTCAGGGCGTCGTGCTCGGCTTCGGTGTCAGCGGCAATGACACAGCGAGTTTGCTCTCCCCGCAGTTCACGATTGAAGCGCCCTGGCTCACTGGGGGAGCGTTTGGCTTAGAGGCTAGTCTGCCCGGCCTGATCACCCTGTCACTGATGCTCGCGTACTTCGTTTTCAGCACGGACCCAAGACAAGGTAGCGGCTGGTCAATTGAGAACAAGAACTGACCAATCGTTTCATCCCAACAACGGCCCTTCCAGCTTTGTCGTCGCAAAGCGGACTTTGGCGCGACGTGGGCACGCTGCTTAACTGCCCGCTCTTGCCTCCCTCTCAGGCGCTCCAACCTCGGTCTTAGCGCCCTACGCTCCTCGTCCGTGCTGAAGCAGACCATGACTTCGGCGTCCCAGCGCTGGACCCATCTCGTTCGACAGCGGGACAACCTTCCTGTACGCAAGTGCAGCTGGTCGATGCGATTGTAGGGCTGCGAGATGGGACGGGGTAAGCACGCCGGCATTCGGAACATTGTCTACCTAATGCTCGAAAACAGGTCGCTCGATAACGTGCTTGGCTGGCTGTACGAGCACGACAAGCCCGCTCAAGTGCTGCCGCCTGGCTCTTCGCCAGATTTTGACGGCCTAAACCCGGACCTCTTTCAACGAGACGCTAAAGGCAAGGAGCACCGTGTCATTCGCGGCACGGGCGGCCGCCACGCCGTCCCTCGCTACGACCCGCATGAAACATACGAACACGTCAACTATCAGCTCTTCGGCGCCGAGGGCACGCCGCCCGGCGACACCCCACCCAAAATGGACGGCTTCTATCGCGACTACGCCAAGTGGTACCGAAACAACGACGAAATCATGATGAGCTACACACCGGAAGAGCTTCCGGTGTTGAACACCCTCGCCCGACGCTTCGCAGTTTCCGATCAGTACTTCTCGTCCGTTCCGACGCAGACCAACTGTAACCGCGCTTTCGCAGCCGCCGGTAATTCTCTCGGCCTCGACAAGAAGGGCGAACTAAAGGGCTGGGTCAACAACCGCCATTCGAGTTGGCTGGCGCGCCCAGGCGGCGTTCAGTTCAGCGAGCGCACGATGTGGAATGTGCTCGACGAGCAAGGGCAAGGCTCACCGAGCGATTGGATGATCTTTCACAGCAAAGGCAATTGGCTGGAGAATGCGCTCGGCGCCGAAGGCTACCCCTACACGCGGCGCATCATGGAGAAACTGCAGGACCGCCGCTTCGACGGAAACTTTGCACCAGTCGCCGCACTGTTCGACATGATCGCGAACGGCACGCTGCCGCGATTCAGTTTCATCGAGCCATCATGGACGCTGCCCTTCGGCCCTGGCCTCGGTCCCAATGGCACGGACTATCACCCGCCAGGCGACATCCGTAAGGGCGAGCGCTTTCTCCAACATTTGTACGACGCGCTTTCGGGCGATCCCGAAATCTGGAACTCGCTGCTCTTCATCATCAACTTCGATGAGCACGGCGGCACATATGATCACGTTGCACCGCCCAGTGGCGCCAAGCCACCGTGGCACGAAAACGCGGACACGCCGAAGCCCGCACTTTGCGAGCAGGACTTTGGCTTTGACCGCTTCGGCGTACGCGTGCCGCTCATTCTTGTCTCCCCGTTCGTGCGCGAAAGCACAGTCTTCCGCTCCGACACCGACACGCCGTTCGATCACACTTCTGTCCTCGCGACGGTGCTGCACTTGATGGGGGTAGACGAGCGTCATTGGCGTCTCGGCGCCCGCGTGGCCAACGCGCCGCGCTTCGACAACGTGCTCAGCGAGCGAGCGCGGGACGACATCCCCTCTCTCACAGGTGGCGCGATGCAAAAGCAGAGCATGAGCGAGCGTCTCTATCGGGCGCTGGAAAGCGACTATCCGGACCACCGCGCCGACATGCGACCGGTGCACGCGGTTGGCATCGGCGCTACGGGCTATTTTGTCCCCTCGAACGCGGCGCGCAACTTCACCCACGCCGAACAGTTTCAGGGCGGGCAAGTCCCGGTGACGCTGCGCTTCTCCAATGGCTCCGGATCGCCAGTGGAGCATGACAGCGCCCTCGATGTGCGCGGCATGGCGGTCAAGTTTCATCTCAAGGATGGCGGCGAATCCGACCTCATCGCAATCACGCTGCCGATCTTCTTTGCGCAGAACCCGGAAGAATTTCTCCAATTCGCCGCAGCAGGCGTGCCGGTCCCCGACAAACCGGAGAACTGGCTGCAGCGTTTTTGGGATATGCTGCAGCTACGCACGCCCGCGCGTCCGCCGGACCTGCCAGAGGACGGGACAGCCGGCGTCATTCGCTATGCCAACACGCACATGGCCGCGCGGCCGGGCACAGTGGCGGCGACCATGTTGGTCACGCCAGCCAGTTACGGGCGCGCCGCTTATCACGCGCTGCACACCTTCAAGCTCATCGCAGCAGATGGCGGGGTTACGTTCGGCCGTTTCGATTGGGAGCCGGTAGCCGGCGTCGAGCCCTTCCTCGAGAAGGGCGTGCACAATCAATTCCTGCACCAGGAGCTTCGCGAACGCATCAAGCGTGGGCCGATCCGCTTCGTGTTGCGCATGAACATCGCCGGCCAAGGCGATGATCTCGGCGACCCCACTAAGGTTTGGGACACGACACGCGTGCGTGTGGTGCTTGGCGAATTGTGGATCACGGGGCTTGCTGACGACAATGGCGCCGGGTGCGAGCGGCTCAGCTTCAATCCGACGCGATTGGCGCCCGGCATCGAATGTTCAGACGACCCGGTGCTCGCAGCGCGCCGCGGGGCCTACGAATATTCGTGCCGGCTCCGCGGCGGCAGCGGCTGTCCAGTGGGAGGTGACACGTGGTGAAGTTCTTCTCGAACATCTGGATGATGCTGCGCCACCTCTTCGAGCGCATCTTGATTGCGTTCTGGCGCCGCGTCGCACCGGTGAAGACGCCGCAACCCGGCTATTCCACGGCGCTTGCGGACAATCTGCAAATGCACATGAACCTGGTGATGCCGCTGGCCGACCAGACGCCGGTCGGGCGCGCTCGGGCGGCGGCGGCGATCGCCGCCAATATCGACGAACTCTTCACCGGCCTCAGCAATGTCGGCACCGTGCATTTCGCGCGCTTCGATCTGATCGGCGGCAACCTTTGCATGTACTCGGTGTTCGACGGCGATTTCCGCGCTTACATTCGCGACTTTATCTGCGCATTCGGATCGGTGTTCGATTCACTCCTCGGCCTCGTAGCAGATCCTCCGCCCTCGCCGTCGGCGCAAAATCCCGAGGCGTTCATCGATTGGATCCATCGCCACGATTCTTTCCAAATTCCACGTGATCTCACGTCGCTGTTTCCGGAAGAGAAAAACATCAACAATCTGTCGCGCGATCTGGTGTTGCTGCTCGACGAAAACCCGAACGTGCAGCTTGGCCGCTTTAGCGGCTACCCGGGCGTATCGGTGGCGCAAATCCGCCACAGCTCGGGGCTGGGGTGGTGAGCGTGACGAGCGGGCTCAACCTCGCGGACCTGCAAGGCAACATCCTGCGTGGCTATCACAAGCCGTTCGTGCGCCATCTCGTGTTGAGTGTTGATGCGCCAGCCGCCGCTCGCCGCTGGCTGGCCGACGCCACGAGCGGCGACGCGAGCAAAGCGCCGCAGATCACCAACGCCGAACCGTGGGATGAACGACCGCCTTTCTGCGTCAACATCGGCATTACGCACGCCGGGCTCGCGGCGCTCGGCGTCGCGCGCGCTTCGCTCAACAGCTTTCCGCATGAATTCGTCGCCGGCATGGCCGCGCGCAATGTGATGATCGGCGACACAGGCCCCAGCGATCCCTCTCAATGGCACGAGGCGTGGCGGCGCCCCGAAGACGTGCATCTGATGATCTCGGTCTATGCCGACGACGCCAACGACCGAACGACGATCGCCGATCGTATCCTCAGCGCGCGCGGCGCCTTCCGTTTGCGCGCGGCACTTGATGGCGAGGCTTTCAAGGGCGACCTCGTGCATTTCGGCTATCGCGACAGCATCGCCCAACCGCAATTCTACGGCGTTCACGATCCCGACGACCGCCGTGACGACCAACCGTTCGTCCAAGTTGGCGCCATGTTGCTTGGGCATGCGACGCCGATCGAGAATCTGCGCTGGCAAGTGCCGGAGCCGCATGTGCTTGGTTTCAACGGCAGCTTCAACGCGTTCCGCGTGCTTGAACAACAGGTGGAGGAATTCGAGAGTTTTCTCACCGCGTGCGCCGACAAACTGATGAAAGATCCTCTCGGCGAACAGCTGTTGCCGCCCGGCGACGAGGCACAATGGGCGCCGCCCATGACGCGCCACGCGGCGCTGCGCGAGATGGTCGCCGCGAAGATGCTTGGCCGGTGGCGCAACGGCGTGCCGCTCGCTCTGTCGCCGACATCGCCGTCACCCACGCCGCCGATCGGCAATGCGGGTCTCAACAATTATGGCTACTCGACCGATCCGGATGGTCAGCGCTGCCCGATTGGCAGTCATATGCGGCGCAGCAACCCACGCGACGCCCGGACTGTGCAGCGCAACACCAATCATACCCGCCGCCTGGTTCGCCGCGGGATGCCCTACGGCCCGCACTACGATCCAGCTCATCCAGTAAAAGCAGAGCGCGGGCTGCTCGGGTCATTCATGTGCGCAAGCCTCACAGGGCAGTTCGAAGCGATTCAGTACGACTGGACCAATCTCGGGCTGCAAGATCCCCGCATCACCGGCTCGAACGATCCAATCCTCGGCAACAATGATCCCCTGTTCAGCCGCTTCTCCTTTCCGGTGGGAGACAATGCCGTTACGTTCCGGGGCTTCTCTAGTTTCGTGCATACGAAGGGCGGCGCTTACTTCTTCCAACCAAGCATGAGCGCCATCCGTCACCTCGCTTCGCTCTAAAGCGCGGCCGCCATCCGATAGGATCTTGGGGTCATGCCGACCGAACAACTGACCATCCTGTTCACCGATCTTGTCGGCTCCACGGAATTGTCGCAGGCGCACGCGCCCGACAAGGCCGATGAAATTCGCCGGCAGCACACCGCCCTTTTGCGCCAAGCCATCACTGAGCACGGCGGCACGGAGGTCAAGAATCTCGGTGACGGCGTGATGGTTGCGTTTGGATCTGCTTCTGCTGCGCTGACATGCGCTGTCGCCATGCAGCAACGCGTCGATCTCGACAATCGCCGCGAACAGCGTCTGAACGGCCTGCGGGTTGGCATCAGCGCCGGTGAAGTCGTGCGCGAGCAGGACGACTATTTTGGCGACGCTGTGGTGGAAGCGGCGCGCCTTTGCGGACACTGCGAAGGCGGCCAGGTGTTGCTGGCCGAAGTGGTTCGTCTGCTTGCCGGACGCCGGAACGCACACGAATGCCGCTCGATGGGTTCGGTTACGCTAAAAGGTCTAAACACACCCGTTGATGTCATCGAAGTGGTCTGGCCGCGCCTTGAGCATGTCGGCGCAGCCTCACGCATCCCGCTTCCCGCCAGGATCGAACGACCGGCCGCAAACTTTGTCGGCCGTTCTGAAGAACTCAGGTCGCTCGACGCTGCGTTCTCAAGAGTGTCCGCGGCTGGCGCACGAGAGATTGTCCTGGTTGGGGGCGAGGCGGGGCTAGGCAAAACGACGATGGCCGCTTACGCAGCCCGCGCCGCGTTCGACAAAGGCGCGAACGTCCTGTTCGGCCATTGCGAAGAAGACCTTGTAACACCCTACCAGCTCTTCGCCGAAACGTTGCGCCACTACGTCACGCATGCGCCAGAGGAAGACTTGCGCGCGCATGTGGCCGAACACGGCTCAGAACTCGCGCGTCTCGTCCCGGCACTGGCGGGCCGCATCCCAGACCTGCCGCCGACCAAGGCCACCGACGCCGATTCCGAGCGCTCACTGCTGTTCGCGGCTGTCGTCGGCATGCTGGCCTCGGCGTCCGCCGAACGCCCGCTCGTGCTGGTGCTCGATGACGTGCAATGGGCCGACAAAGGCAGTCTGCTTTTGCTGCGCCACCTCAGCATCGTGGACCGACCGATGCGCCTCCTCGTGGTGGCGACCTATCGCGACAACGAACTCAGCGCCCTTCTCGACACGCTCGCTGCTCTCCATCGCCAGACTGGCGTCACGCGCATCGATCTCAAGGGCCTCGACGACAGTGAGGTTCTGCAATGCGTGGCCTCTATCGTGGGGCGCGCCAAAGCTGAGGTTGCGCGCGGGCTCGCACGCGCCGTGCACAACGAAACCGACGGCAATCCGTTCTTCGTGACGGAGTTGTTGCGCCACCTGACCGAGACCGGCGCTGTTTCCCAGGATGGCCAGTGGACGTCCGGTGGCGGCATCGACAAGCTAAGCCTTCCCGACAGCCTCCGCGAAGTTATCGGCGCGCGCGTCGCCCGGCTTGGCAGCGATTGCGGCCGCGTGCTCGGCTTCGCTGCTGTCATAGGGCGGGATTTCGACTTCGACCTCCTCGCCCGTGCGACCGAAATGAAGGAGGACGCGCTTTTAGATACGCTGGACGGCGCAATAGATGCGGCGCTCATCCAGGAACTGTCCGAGGGCGTCGGCCGCTATCACTTTGCGCACGGCCTCATTCAGCACGCGCTCTATCAGGAGCTCAGCGCCACGCGCCGCGCCAAGGCGCATCGCACCATAGCAATTGCGCTCGATGAACTCTGCGGCGCGCGACTTGGTCCGCGTATCGGTGAGTTGGCGCGTCACTGGTGCCACGCCCCGCTCCGCGAAGACGCGCCCAAGGCCGTCGCCTATGCCTACCAGGCCGGCAATGCGGCGCTGAGCGCCCTCGCTCCCGCCGACGCGATCGACTACTTCGCCACCGCCAAGAAGTTGATCGCCGAGTACGACGTCTCCGATGATGCGATGGAGCTTGACCTCGCCATTGGCCTCGGCGCGGCGCAGCGCCAGACCGGCGATCCGGCGTCCCGCGAGACCTTGCTCGCCGCCGGCGCCCGCGCCGCTGCGCTCAACGACACCGGACGGTTGGTCCGCGCTGCACTCGCCAATGACCGCGGTTGGCACAGCACCACGGGCGCCGTAGACGCAGAGAAGATCGCGTTGCTGGAACTGGCGCTAGAGCGCTTGCCCGCCGGCGTGCCTGATCGTGCGCTCGTGCTGGGCACACTCTGCGCAGAACTTGCCTTCGGCAGCACGCTAGAACGCCGACGCGCCCTTGCGGACGAAGCTCTAGCCATAGCCGAAGCCACCGGAGACGATGCGATCATGGTTCGCACGTTGAACCACATGGCCTTCTCGCTGACGCTGCCATCGTTGCTCGAGTCTTCGCTGAAGTGGACAGCCGAAGCGCTCACGCGGGCCGAACGTTTGGGCGATCCAATGCAGCTCTATTTCGCCGCCATGTACCGTGCGACCGCGGCCGTACGCGCGATCGACATCGCTGAGGCGGATCGCTGCTACGCCATTGCAGGCGATCTCGTGCGTCGACTCGATCTTCCGCCGCTGCGCTGGGAGTTTGGCTTCCACATGTCAAAACGCGCGCAGCTGGCCGGAGACTTGGCCGAAGCCGAACGGCTCGCCGGTGAGGCGGCTTCAATTGGCGCCGACTGCGGCCAGCCTGATGCACAGACCTTCTTCGGCGTGCAGCTTGCCGCCATAAGTTGGATGCGCGGCGCCATGGGCGACTTGGCGCCTTTGCTTGAGATGATGATGCACGCCAATCCGGGCCTGCCCACCATCCGCGCCTCGCTCGCGATGGCCTTGGCGCAAGCCGAGCGGCTCGACGATGCGTCGCGCATTCTCGGCGAGTTTGCCGCCACCGGCTATGCGCTTCCCGAGGACGCAGCGTGGCTGAACGGCATGACCGAGTACGCCGATGCTGCTGTCAATTGCAACGACCGGGTCGCCGCCCAGGCGCTCTATGATCTCTTATCGCCATGGGAAACGCATTTCTCCGCCGCTGGCGGACTAACCGCGGAAGGTCCAGTGTCTATGCACCTTGGCGGACTTGCAACGGTGCTCGAGCGTTACGATGACGCTGAACGCCACCTCACCCACGCCGCCGACCTTTGCACGCGGCACAAAATCAAATTCTTCGGCGCTCTAACGGACTTGCGCCTCGCTCAACTCATGCTTCGGCGCGGCGAGGACAGCCACATTGAAGCCGCGCGGCACTTGTTGGCGCGTGCCAAGGCAACGGCGGCGACGCATGGCTACGGCGCCGTTGAACGCCAAGCTACCGCGACTCTGGCGCAATTGACCTGACCTGAGGCGCGGGTGGCGCCGCGCCGGGCATAACGGAGTCGCGCCGGACGCGGCGTAGATCTCTAATCTGGAGCAGCGCTTAGACGTCAATGCTCTCGGCTATCGCCAGAGCGTCCTCGACTTAGACGCCCAGATACCGAACCGTGCTGTCGAGCTTTGTATGCCCAAGCAGTAGCTGCACTGCGCGAATGTTGCCGGTCTTTCGATAGATGAGCGCTGCTTTAAGTGCGACGTAACGAATGCGTTCCATATGCCGATGGCGCTAGGCCAATCGCGGCGATCCACTCATCAACCAGGCGGCCGTACTGACGCGTCGTCATCGGCTTGGTCTTGTCCACCCTACTCGGGAATAACCAATCCGATCCCTGCAGTGCCTTACCTCTTACCCAAGCTGCGACGGCGGCGCGCGCTTGCTCGGTGATCTCGAATTGTACGGGCGCACCAGTCTTGCGCTGCGAAACTAGGGCGCGCGTTCGCACCTGATCGCCTTGCATGACGTCTTCGACGGGCAAGTGAACCAAATCACAGCCACGCAATTTGCTGTCGATGGCGACATTGAATAGCGCCAGGTCGCGAACCCGATCGGATATCTGCAACCGCACTCGGATAGCCCAGACTTCTCGCGGTTTAAGCGGCGGCTTTTGGCCGGTTGCTCTCCCCTTGTTCCAAGGCACGAACGGTTTCTGCGTTAGGTCGTTTAGATGCGTCTCCATGACATTTCTCCTTCATTGGAGAACTGGAATGGCGGCGCTTGTCACGCAGCCATTTCAAGCGAAGACACCCGCATCCAACGCCCGTCGCAACCAGGCGAGTCCAACGTCCGCTTCCGGAGCACCAACCGACCGCCAGGACGTCTCAATTTGCCCCGGGACGGACGTTCGCGCCCATGGTCAGCGCCACGCCCTTGTCGGATTTACCGAGCCCTCGTTTCCTCAACGCTCAGCGCCAGTCAAAGCGTAAGTTCGACTGGACTTCGAGCCTGAAGAGAGCGTGTGTGTTGCTGCAACCAGAGCAAGGGAACGCCAGCGGAACGTCGCTACGCTTCACGCCGAACTAGCCCTATCCGCCCCGATTTTTCGGGGCTTGCCCTCGTGCCGGCGCTTTGCCGGCATCAGGAGCAAAGCAATGGCCGCGAAAGCAGCACCCAAGAAAGCCCGCACATCCGCACGCCCGGCGAAAGCCCGCAAGCCAGCATCTTCTTCGCCGAATAGCGCCTCCAAGATCGATGCAATGATCGCGGCGTTACGCGCGCCCAAGGGCGCGTCGATCCCAGCGCTGATGAAGTTGACCGGCTGGCAGCAACACTCGGTGCGTGGTGCGATCGCCGGCGCCATCAAGAAGAAGCGCGGGCTCAACGTTACTTCTTCCAAATTTGATGACGAACGCATCTACCGCATCGGAGCTGGGAAATGATCGCGCGCAAGGTCGCCAAGCGCGCACTTGGCGCCGTCTGGCAAGCGATGCTGGAGCTAGCTGAGGGCGGCGCCGACCACGTTGCGTACCCCGCGCTCCACACCCGACACATAGGTGCGGTGAAGCCCCGCCTCCTCCGCCAAGTTTTCTTGCTACCAGCCGCGCGCGATCCGCATTCGGGCGAGGTTTCGCGCAAGGCGGCGACGATGTCCATGGCGCGCTCAAGCGTCCGCGCAAGATTGATGGCGACACGATCGAAAACTTGGCCACGGGCGAGCGCATCCGCCTTGAGAACATCGACACGGCCGAGTGAGCGGGCACACCGCAGCGCTGAGCGGGAACATGGCGAGCGGGCAAGCCGCGAAGCAAGGCGCTTAGTCGGAGCCACGGACGTTTTCGAAGTTCGCCGGAGCGCGCCCTTATCCGACGCGCGCTTCAACTAGATTAAACAAGGCGCCTGAATCGTTAATCGTCCAGATCACATCATGATTGCAACGACGTTGCTGAGTCTGACGCTCAGCGCCTCCGCACTCAATACCGGAGAAAAGGATCTAAAGCACAGCCAACTTGACTGCGACCAGAGCCTCGCTCAGCGCCATGAAAAGTCGAAAAATAGGACATACGAGCAAATGCGATCGATTTCGTCGAGATCCTATCCTATTTTCGCAGCCATCAGTATGCGGCGCTCCATCGTGTACCGGTCGGTGACGGCCTTCACACTGCAAACTACCCCATTCTCAACATCCGCAAACCCCGTTGCGTAAAGCGCAGCGTCGCCGCCTTCATGTCCACTTAGCTCCTGCAGGCCACCCGCATACTGGCCGGCCACAGCAACCTGAAACGCCACACGCTTGCCCGCCGACATGATGTCAATGATCTCCGTTTGGGCATTCAAAAGAAGCACGCGCGAAATGGAAGGTGCCACGCGCTCGTCATCGAGACTACCGAGCTTGCTCTTGAGCAGACCTCCATCCTTAAGCCATGAGGACACCAAGGCCTCGCTCGCCGGATCGGCCTTCTCGACCGGCGCGGTCCACGGCGCATAGGCGGGCTGGTCCACGGGGTCTGGCAGCTTCGTCAGCAATTGACGGCGGCGTCCGTAATAGTCCTGCTCAATGCGACATTCGGTGAGGCGGTCGCCGTTCCAGCGATAGAGGCTAACACCGTGCCAGGCCGTGTTCGCGCCGTACTGAATTGAATGGCCGTACTCGCTGAAGTACATTGCGCATCGGTCGCCATTTGAAAAAAAGTCGTGAACGGCGAATCCGAGCCCAGGATAGGCTTTGAATTGGCGATCGGCGGCTGGCTTGTATGCCTCTTCCCGTCCGGTGAAGGCGTGCTCACCCATGTAGAAGGTGTAGTCGTCCGTCATGATCTGGTCGGCCACAGAGAAGTCGTGCGTCGCAGTATAGGCGAAGCAATACCGTTGCAGCAATTTGCTCAGGGGATCCAAGTTACGGCTACCTTCCGCTCATTTATGCGACAGTCCGAACGTACGATCGAGTGTTTGTTCTGAAAACGCTCACGATAGCTTGCGCCCGAAATAAATGTCCGAATTCGGGCCTGGCTGAGGCTCAGCGCGCCCATCTGGCTTTCACGGTGGCTGGCTCGGTAACGTTGGGGTTCGCACTTTTGGCGGCTCCTGGCGTGCGCGAAAAGCGCGGGGCCGGCGCGGGTTGGGTGACGCCATCGAGGTCGATGAAGGCCTCACGGGCGCGGTTGTGAGGATGATTGGGCGCATCGGTCATGGATAGGACCGGCGCGAAGCAAGCGTCTGTGCCTTCCATCAGACTCGTCCACGCGGCCTGCGGCTTCGAGGTGATGATCTCGGCAATACGCGCGCTCATAGCGGGCCACGCGGCCTGGTTCATCTGCTCAGCGAACAACGGATCGCCCTCCACATCGAGCGCTTTCAGCAGCAAACGATAAAATTGCGGTTCGAGCGCGCCGATGGCGACAAACTTGCCGTCAGCGCAGGTGTAGACGTCATAGAAAGGCGCGCCGCCATCGAGGAGATTTGCGTCACGCGCCTCGCCCCACACGCCAATGCCGCGCAAGCCGTAGAACAATGCCATGAGGGAAGCGACGCCGTCGGACATCGCGCAATCGATGACTTGGCCCTGCCCTGAGCGCTGCGTTTCCAAAAGGGCGGCGCAAATGCCTAACGCAAGGTAGAGCGAACCGCCGCCATAATCGCCGACCAGATTGAGAGGCGGCGAAGGCGCCGCGCCTTCTCGGCCCATGGCGTGCAGCGCGCCGGAAATAGCAATGTAGTTGATGTCGTGACCCGCAGCCGCTGCAAGCGGACCATGCTGGCCCCAGCCGGTCATGCGGCCGTAAACGAGACGGGGATTGCGGCTGAGCGCGACTTCCGGCCCAAGCCCGAGGCGCTCCATCACGCCGGGGCGGAAACCTTCAACCAGAACATCGGCCGACGCCGCAAGGTCGAGCGCGGCGGCGACGTGTTCTGCGTTCTTGAGATCGAGCGTGAGATGTTCGCGGCCCCGCCAAACGACTTCGCGTGAGGTTGGCTTTGGGCCGGCGCGATCGATGCGGACGACGTCAGCGCCCATGTCCGCCAGAAGCATGCAGCAATGCGGGACAGGTCCAAGCCCGGCGAACTCCAACACGCGAAAACCCTTCAGCGGACCACCTGACATCAATCACCTCAGCGGAAATTGGAAACGTTTAACGCGAAAACCTCAGCGGCCAACGGCCTGCCGGAAGGCAACGACGAAATTTGAAAGCTCAGCAAGGTTCTCGTCGTACGACTTCGGTAGAATCGAGAAGTCGATAAAGTCAGTGACACCGCATGCAATGAGTTGCGGCAGCCGCTCCATGGTGGTCGGCACGTCCAGAGCGCCCGCGTCGGTGCGCGCAACGGGCAACGCGCCAACGACTTGGAATCCCTCAACGCTGCCACCCTCTTGGATCACAGCTTCCTTCATGCGCGGAATAGACTCCGCGAGATTTGCCGCATCCGGTCCCCACGGAATCCAGCGTGCGCCATAGCGCGCGATGCGCCGCGCGGTGGTGTTGCGGACGGTGCCGCTCGTCCAAATCGGAACGCCGCCGGGCTGAAGCGGCTTTGGCATTTGGTGGATCGCGTCGAACTCAAGCTCAGGAGACACGTACTTGGCGCGCATGTCGCGCCACAATGTTTGGCAAACGTCGAGTGTATGATCGAGCAAGCGGCCGCGCCCGTCGAACGGAAGGCCTGCGGCTTCATACTCGGCGCGCTGCCAACCGACGCCGACACCAAGTTCGAGACGGCCGCCGGAGAGAACGTCGAGGGTCGCCGCGGACTTGGCGAGCACGACCGGCCGGCGCAGCGCTGCGATGATAATTTGCGTACGCAGACGAATTCTACTCGTCATGCCCGCGACCACGGACAGCGTCGTCAACGGTTCGAGCCAGTGGCCGTCCGGCCCCGTCGGCTGCTTGCCGCCGGCGATGCCGCCGGTTTCGGGCTTCGCATACTCTTCCAGGTGCTCGCCAAACACGACGTGGTCGGAGACCACCAAACGATCGACGCCGGCAACGTCCGCCGCGCGCGCGAAGTCCAGCATTTTGGTCCAACTACCGGGATCTTCGGCGGCGAATGAGCGAAGGCCCAACGTGAGTTGAGGCAGTGCGGGTAATTCAGTCATTGCTTTAATCCTTGGCGCTTCACGCAGATTTTCGCGAAGGCTAAAACGCGGGCCGCGAGCTCCGTCTTTTCGGCGTCGTCGTGCATTAATGTTTGTTCAACCGCACAGGTGACGCCCGAAGCTTCAATCGCGTCGCGATCATTGGCTTCAGTGCGATCCAGCACGAAGCCGTCGATCAGATCGTTGTAGTGAGCTGCAACAGCGGCGCCCGATACGGGCAACCCGAACTCGCGCATGATCTTGGCGGTCGGCCCCTTTACGGCCGCGGCCGCGATAATTGGCGTCACCGCGACAATGGGGACGCCTGCCCCACGCAGCGCAGCCCGGCAGCCATGGATGGCGAGAATGGGATCGACGCTCAGAAAAGGATTAGACGGGGCGATAATGATTGCTTCCAACGATGGATCGCGAAGCGCGGCATGGATGACAGGCGATAGCCGGGCGGTCGCTGCGCCTTCGTAGTCCAGCCGGAAAATGGCTGGCTCAGCGCGATGGCGGACGAAGTAGTGCTGGAAGGACAGCGCGCCTTTATCGGTATGCACGGTTGTACGGACGGCTTGGTCGGTCGCCGGCGTTATTATGGGCGCCACGCCGAAACGCTCGCGTATCACGCTCGCGCAAGCGTTGGCCGTCAGCCCTTCGGCGCGGAGCTGTGCGCGGAAGAGATGAAGCGCGATGTCTTTATCACCGAGATTGAACCAATCCTCGCCGCCGAGCGCGCGTAGCGCATCCATCGCGCGCCAAGATTCCCCCTCCCGGCCCCATCCTTGTTGCGCGTTGGCGACGCCGGCGAGTGTGTAGAGCGTTGTGTCGAAGTCCGGCCAGACTTCGAGACCGAGGTGAACAAAATCGTCTCCAGTGTTGACGGCAACGACGAGCGCGTTCGGTTCCAAAACGCAACTTAAGCCAAGTACGAGCTTCGCGCCGCCAATGCCGCCGCTGAGACAGAGGATCATCGAAACACATCCTGGTCGCGTGGACGCAACAGATTGCGGGCGGCGCCGTCCTCGCTTTCGTGGGCGAAGCCGCGGATCAGCACGACGGGCACGCTTTCGGCCGCTTGGCCCATGACGAGGTTCGCCGCCGCAGCCAGTTCATCGCCCACCGCCTGCAGCGAATGGCGCAATGGCGCGCCAAACAAATCCGGCGTGCCGCGCAGATCGCGCAGCGGCGCGAGGCCGGCGACACCAAGCGCCGCGCCGGTGGTGCCGAGACGCCAAGGCCGCCCCCAGGAATCACTCAGGATCACAGCGATGCCGACGGCGTGGCGGGCCTGCAGCGTGTCACGTAAGGTCCGCGCGGCGGCGTCTGGATCAGGTGGCAGGATAATGACGAGGTCGCGGCCCCCGGCTGTATCGACGTTCGACCGATCGACCCCGGCATTGGCCATGATCGCGCCGCAAAGATGCTCAGCGATCAGCAAGTTCGGACGCACGACAACGATGTCGCGACTCTGCCGCAGCACGACTTCAATGTGGCGCGGATCGCCGCCATGGATTTCGGCGATCTCGAAAGCGCGCGCGCTAGGCTTTACATCCGCCAGATCGATGACGAGGCCTGCCGCCTTGGACACGATCTTCTGTGTCACGACGAGCACGTCGCCGTTCTGGAGTTCGCAGCCAGCAACTTTCATTGCGTCGGCGATCAGTGCACACACGTCATCGCCCGCTTTGATCAGCGGCATGCCTTCGACGGGAATGAGCGCGATCAATCGCGGCTCCACGCGGGCATGCACGCGGCGCGCACGGCGTCGTCAATCTGATCCACGGTATCAACGTCATGAGCGAGAGCCGCTGTGTGCACATGCGCGACGGTGAGATGGCGCTTCTCGGCCTCCCAGGCGTGGCGCTGAGCGCTGCCTATGCCGAAATGGTTGAACTCCGCCTCCGTCGCTGGAAAGATCAAGGCGTTGGTGCCCTGCCCTGGTGCATCAGCAGCGATCACGACCTCAGCTTTCGCGTTTAAGAGCGCGCGGATATCGGCGGGCTGGATCAAGGGCAGGTCGGACGCGACAACCACGACCCGCGAGACGCCGCGCTCAACCAAGGTTGCGCGCGCGAACTCTATGGCGTCGTTGTGATCTAGCGGCTGCTCCAAGATCGTGACGCCCGCTGGCGCACGCAACGCTGCGCGCGCGCGCGTGATTACGACGACCGGCAGCCCAAGCGCCGCGCCGCGCACAGCACGTAGAACATTTGCCAACATGCGTTCGCTCAGCACATCGACCGCCGCGGCGGGCATGGCGGCGCGCAGGCGTGTCTTGCCGAAACGTTGGCCACGGAATGGGATGATGAAGCCGGCGGTCACAGGGGTGTCCTTGCCCGGCGTCGCTGCTGCGAGACAGGGGTTAGCACGATCTCTGCGAGGTCGGGCGCAATCGACGCCGTGTCGTAACGTTCTTGTAGTGCGGATTGATAAAGGGTGGTGCGCATGCGGGGAGAACGGCCCGCATCACGAATAAGCGATTCCAGCGACTGTGGATTCAGCTCTTGGCCGTGCGTGCTGCCGGCAGCGCGGGTGATGCTTTCATTCATCAGCGAGCCGCCCAGATCATTGGCGCCCGCCGAAAGCGCCGCCCTGGCCCCTTCTGGGCCCATCTTCACCCACGATGTCTGAATGTTCGGGATAAGCGGGTGGAGCACGATACGCGCGACCGCGTGCATCAGAAGCGCTTCGCGAAAGGTCGGGCCCGGGCGACTTTTGCCGCGATGATAGATCGGCGCTTCAGCAGCGACGAACGGGAGTGGCACGAATTCAGTGAAGCCGCCCGTCTCGCTTTGCAGTGCGCGCAGCGCCAACAAGTGCGCCGCCCAGTGATCGTAGCCGTCCACATGGCCGAACATGATCGTGGAGGTCGTCGGCAGACCTGTGACGTGTGCTTGGCGCATGACGTTTAGCCACTCGTTGGCGCTAAGCTTGTCGGGACAGATGCGGGCGCGAACGTCGTCGCAAAGAATCTCCGCGGCCGTGCCGGGAAGACTGCCGAGACCTTCTGATTTGAGCGCCGAAAGATACTCGCACAGCGAAACACCGAGCGTTTGAGCGCCGTGAGTGATCTCGAGCGGCGAGAAGGCGTGCACATGGATGCCGGGTGCGCCGCGTTTGGCGGCGCGGACGATCTCGATATAGGTCTCGCCGGTGAAATCGGGATGGATTCCGCCTTGCAGGCAGACTTCAGTGGCGCCGCGGCGCCACGCCTCCGCCGTACGGCGCGTGATTTCGTCGAATTCGATATTATACGGCGTCTCACGGCGGCCATCGGCGACAGGGCTCTTCGAGAATGCGCAGAAGCCACATTTGTAGGTGCAGACATTCGTGTAGTTGATGTTGCGGTTGACAACGTAGCTGACCACGTCGCCACACATTTCGCGACGCATCGCATCGGCAGTTGCGCAGATTGCGGCGGCGTCCCCGCCCCGGGCGTTAAACAGCGTAGCGATCTCGCCGCGAGCTTCACTCGGATTGTCGCGCGCCTTGCACAGCAGCGTGGCGATGTCAGCGTTGATCCCGAGCGCCGGCCGGCGCTTGAAGGTCGGCGCGGTCTTGGAGACACCGGCGCGCCATTCGTCGTCGCGCACGAGGCCGTGACCATCGACGCGTTCGAGCACAGCGCGCTGCAAGCCCGGATCGACCCACTGTTCCAAGGTGCGCACATATGCTGGGTAGAGCGCGAGCCGCTCCGTGAGGCGCCAGCCATCCTGCGCTAGTTGCGCTTTAAGTTCGGCGACATGCGGCCATGGCGCCTCGGGGTTCACGAAGTCGGGCGTCAGCGGCGAGATGCCGCCCAGATCATTCGCGCCGGCGCTGAGCACCTGCGCGATCGCGTCGCGGCTCAAATTGGGCGGCGATTGGATATTCATCGCCGGACCAAGGATCATGCGCGCAGCGGCTATCGTCCAGCGCAAGTCTGCGAGATCGGGCTCGGGCGCATCGGCCATGCGCGTACCGGCCTTGGCGCGGAAGGGCTGTACGATGACTTCTTGAATGTGGCCCCACGTCTCGTGGCTACGCTTGATGGCGACGAGTGCTTCCAAACGTTCGCGACGGGTTTCGCCGATGCCGATGAGGATGCCGGTCGTATAGGGAATGCGTAGCCGTCCGGCTGCGTCGAGCGTTTCAAGGCGGACGCTAGGACGTTTGTCGGGACAGCCAAAATGCGGGCCGCCGCGCTCGCACAGGCGTTCGGACACCGACTCCAACATCATGCCCATTGAGATAGAGGCGGTGCGCAAGCTGTGAAGCTCGCCCTCCGTCATGACGCCCGCATTGAGATGCGGCAGCAGGCCGGCTTCCTTGAACACAAGGCGCGCCAGATGGCCGACATAATCAAGCGTCGAGGGAAAGCCCATGTCGCGCAGGGCCTTGGCAGCTTGCGGCCAGCGATCCTCCGGCTTGTCGCCGAGCGTGAACAGCGCTTCGTCGCACGCGAGCGCGCGCCCCTTGCGCGCGACGTCGAGCACTTCATCCGGCGTCATGAAGGCGGGTGCGCCGGCTTGGGGAGACTCCGCAAAGACACAGTACCGACACGTGTTGCGGCACAGATGCGTGATTGGTAGAAAGACTTTACGCGAATAAGTGACGAGTTGGCCATGCGCCGCGAGTGTCGCTTGGCGCGCGCGCTCGATTAATCCGACTGCGTCTTCGGCGCAGATCGCGTCGACCTGCGCCCGCTCGTCATCGTTCAACTCAAACGAAGGGCCCGTCTGCTGCATGGGCTCATATCTTTCCGGCAGTGGCGCCGAGGCCGGTGACGCGTACGCCGGCTTCGTTGCAGCCATAGTGGCGATTGATGAAGATCAGCAGTGAGGTCATCGCTTCGGCGGCGACGGAGTTTGCGAGAGGGCCGGCAATCACGCCGCGCATTCCAGCGGCCTCGACGAGAGGAACGACGGCTTCGCGCGCCTCCGCATCGTCGCCGCAGATGAGCACGTCGCAGTCGATAGCGTGTTCGAGATCGTAGAGGTGCTTCGCTCCCACATTCTGAAATGCGGAGACCACCCGCACCTGCTCGCCCAAGAGCCCCTGCGCCCGAAGCCCGGCAGAGCCCTCCGCCGGCATTTGCACGCGCGACACTTTCGGCGGAACCAGCGGCGCCGTGCAATCCACCAACACCTTGCCAGCGAGTGCGTCTTTCACTTGCGACAGCACCTCATCCTGAGACTTGAATGGAACGGCCAGCACGCTCAGCGCGGCGGCGCTGGCGGCGTCGGCATAGGACATCGCCCTGATCGCGGCGCCGCTCAGCGCGCTCAATTCGATTGCCCGCGCCGCTGCACGTTCAACGTCACGCGAACCGAGGAGGACCTGGTAGCCTGCCCTCGACCAGCGCAGCGCGAGACCGGACCCGAGCGCGCCAGTTCCACCCAGTACGGCCAATGAGGGCTTCTCGTTTGCAGCGATCGTCACATGAGTCCTTCGCGTCAAGTCCAGATGCTGAGAATGATATCACTCGGCTGAAGTACTCACACCACTTCGATGCACCCCCAATTGCCCGAAATGCGGATAAAAATCTGCACCTCCTGACGTGATGTCTCACCGGCCCGCTTGCGACTGCGGCAGCCTTTACAAGCGCTGCGCTGCACCGACTAATGACCGTTGAAGGATCCCGCCACGATGAATGTTCTGAACCTCCCCATTCCCGACTTCATGCAAGACGACGAGCTACGCATGTTCGAAGACAGCGTGGAGCGTTTTCTCGACGAACACGCCCCGGCGGCGAAATTGGCGGCTTGGCGCGAAGCAGGCATGGTGCCGCGGGAAGCATGGGAGGCGGCCGGGCGCGCTGGCCTCTTATGCCTCTCCACGTCAGCTGACTATGGCGGGATCAGCGGCGACTTTCGGCACGAGGTCGTGTTCATGCGCGCGCTCGGACGCCGCGGCATTGAAGGTTGGGACGCGCCGCTCCACAACGCCATTGTCGCGCCGTACATCGAGACGTTCGGCTCCGAAGAGCAAAAACAGAGCTGGCTCCCCAAAATGGCGAGTGGAGAGCTGATCTCCGCTATCGCGATGACGGAGCCTGGCACCGGCTCGGACCTGCAAGCCATCGCGACGCGAGCCGCCAAGATAGATGGCGGCTACGTGATTAACGGCGCCAAGACGTTCATCACCAACGGCCAGAACGCCAATATCATCATCGTCGCCTGCAAGACCGACCCGACGCTTGGAGCCAAGGGCCTTTCGCTGCTTGTCGTTGAGACGGATAAGGTCGATGGCTTCGCCCGCGGCCGCAACCTCGACAAAATCGGCCGCGACATGGCCGACACCTCCGAGCTTTTCTTCAATGAGGTATGCGTACCAGCAGAAAACCTGCTCGGCGGCGCCGAAGGGCGCGGCTTTTACCAGCTGATGGAAAAGCTGCCGCAGGAGCGGCAGATCATCGCTGTCCAATGCATGGCGGCGATCGAATACGCGCTGGCCGTAACGATCGAGCACGTGAAGGGTCGCAAGGCGTTCGGCAAGACGCTGCTGGACTTCCAAAACACGCAATTCAAGCTGGCGGAGGCCAAGACCGAGGCGACGATCGCGCAAGTGTTCGTCGATCACTGCTCCAAGCAATTGCTCGAGGGGAAGCTCGACAGTGCGACGGCTTCGATGGCGAAGTACTGGGTATCCGAGCTTCTGTGCAAGATCGTCGATGAGTGCCTGCAGCTGCACGGCGGCTACGGCTACATGAACGAATACCCGATCGCGACCGCCTATCGCGACGCGCGTGTGAACCGCATCTATGGCGGCACCAGCGAAATCATGAAGCTGCTGATCGCGCGGACGCTCTAGCGCATGACGGACGCTGAGACACTGTCCGGCTATATAGCGCAAGCCGCCATTAAACTGCCGGGAGTAGCGGAACTTGGCGAGACGCCGGGTCCGCTCGTTGCGCTTTCGAATATGGTGGGCGAGGCACGGATCGTCGCCATCGGCGAGAGTTTTCATCACACGCACGAGCAACTGGCGCTGCGAGAGCATTTGCTCCGCCATCTCATCACGCAGGTTGGTTTCAATGCCATTCTGCTTGAGGTGCTGACCCCCGGGCCAAATCCGATCGAGGCGTTCGTGCGCGGGGGCGCGGGCGACGCCGAGAGCGCGCTGATCGCGGCCGGGGCGCGGATGTGGCGCAATCAAGAAGCCGCTTCGCTCGTACGATGGGTGCGGACGCACAACGATGCGAACGCAAATGCAACGGTGTCGGTACGGGGCCTGGATGTGCTGGCGGTCGGACCCTTGATGCGGGCCGTGTCGGCGCAAACGCGGCCGGCGGACATGGAGCGCATCGAGGCGTGGAGTTACGGCTTCGACGTGGACGGGCGGTCGGATCAGGCATCCTACAACCAGCTCGCCGAGCATGAGCGGGCGGCGCTGCATAGAGTTTATGACGAAGCGCTCGAGACTCTGACGGAGAGCGATGCCCTGTATGAAGCCGCGTTGACGGTGCGCAATGCGCTGAAAATGCTCCAGGCCGGCGCCAGTGGATGGACGAAAGGCTTTGCTCTGCGTGATCGCGCTATGGCCGAAGCGGCCATCCGCTTCATCGACCGCACCGACGCCAAGGTCATCGTCCTATCGCACAACACACACATCGCGGCGCGCGCGTCCTCCACCTCGCCGACGCACCTGCCCATGGGCGCGTTTCTTCGTGCGCGGTATGGCGACAACTATTTTGTGCTGGGCGCCGCGTTCGGGCGGGCGATGTTTGATCCGCCGATCTACGGCGTGGGCGCGCTTGATGGCGAACCGAATTCAGCGGATCAGGCCATCGCCGCGCTAGGTTGTCACGCCGCGTTGGTCGATCTGCGAGAAGCCAGCCAAGCCCAACCGCTGCGCCTGCAGGGCGTTGGCATCGGGCCACTGCCTTACATGGAGTATCCCGCGCTCAACGCTTTCGACGCTTTGGCGTACGTCGATGTGCTCACCAACGCCCGCCAACTTGTTGATACCGAACTTAGCCTCGACGCAAAGGCCGTTGACGCGACGCGGCGTTAGTTGGCCGAATACACCGTCGGAAAGTTTGGATGGTTGAACAGCTCGTTCGGCACGAGGCCAAGGCCATCGGTGTTGAAGTTCATCGCGCCTGTGTAGCGGCAAGTCGCCGACATGCGATAGCTCGACATGGCCCAACGCACGCGATCGGTGACGTTTTCGCCGGAATAGTGCCACGTCATGGCATGGTGGAAGACAACGCCGCCTTTGGGCACGGCGTGCAACTGGCTCACATGATACTCTTCAAACAGCTCCGGGAAGAGCTTGGTGGCGTCTTCGCCGAAGCCATCGCGGATGCCAGGCATCGAGCGGTGCGAGCCGATCAGGTGTTGCATCGGCCCCATGTCCTCGGTCACATCAACAAGTGCGATCCAGGTTTGCGCGGCTTGCGCGCGATCGATCGGCAGCCAGGGAAAATCTTGGTGCCAAGGAAAGCTACGGCCACGGCCTGAGGCGCCGGGCATTTTCGCGTGCAGCGTTTCGGTGAGGATCTTCACCTCCTTGACCTTGAGCAACTTAGCGACCGCTTCGCCAAATTTGCGTTGCGTCACGTAGTTGAACATCCAGGGGTCTTCTTGGCGAATGGCGAAGAACCATTTCGGCTTCTTCGACGCTTCGTCGATCGCCTTGCGGAAAGCTTCCTGCTCAGCGGGATCGGACGGCCATTCCTTCCAGCGCAGGCCGGTCCAGTTGGTGAAGTGATCGACGACCCGGTCGCAAAGTTCGGGCGCAACGAAATCATTGATCTGGACGAAGCCATCGCGCCAGAATTGCCGAACATGCTCTGCAGTTACATCGCCGATGTATTGCGAGAGGTCCTCGTAAACCCGTTCCAGTTTTTCAGCTGCGCTCACGACAACCTCCTGATGGTGTTTGCTCCGGCCGCCGAGGCGCCGGTTGTTGTTGTCCGTCACTCTATGCCGATGGCGCGTCCCACAAACATCGCCGCCATTCTTCGATATCCACATGGTGGCTACAAGCTCATGCCTCCATCGACGATCAGCGTTTGGCCCGTCACGTACGCCGCGCGTGATGACGCGAGGAAGGCCACCGCTTCTGCCACGTCCTCAGCGTCGCCGTAGCGGCGGAGCGGTACGCGCTTTTTTTGTTCCTGCCAAAACTCTGCTGGTTGCGTTTGCTCCATGACCGCGCGGCCCAGGCCGGCGTCGATCACGCCGGGCGCCACCGAATTGGCGCGCAGCCCAAAGCGTCCCTCCTCTTTGGCGACGGCGCGCGTTAGCATCTCGATGGCGGCTTTCGGCACGCCAGAAATCGCATCGCCCGGCGGGAACCAATAATTGGCAAAGGATACAACGCTCACGAGCGCACCGCCGCCGCGGGTGCGAAACACCGGCAATGCAAGGCGCACAAGTCGCGTGAAACCACGCAGCTCAATGTCGATCGAGTTGTCCCATGTCGCTTGCGACATCCGGGAAACGAATGGCTGAAGGATGTTCGCTCCGGCAGTGAAGACAAGACCCTTCAGACCACCGAGCGCTTCCGCGCCAGCGATCGCAGCTTCAACATCCTCGTCCTCGCGGATGTCTGCACGCAGGGCGCGCACCTCGCCGCGTTTGGAAAGTTCGTCGCGCAATTGCGAGGCGGCGCCAGCGTTGCTGTGATAGGTAAGGATCAGCGCGCTCCAGTCGTCGAGCAAGCGGCGGCAGATGCTCTGGCCGAGCCCGCCGCTCCCACCCACGACCAGGATCGCGCCCTCTTGCATCGCGCTAGCGCTTAGCGCCGGGCAGCGTTTGCTTTGCGGTCATTTCCGGTTTCCAGTCGCCGCCGCCGCCGTGCCACTCACTCTCAGTCGAGAGCGTGCGCGCTTGGGCGATGAGCTCATCGACCTCTTCTTCAGTCAGCGTCCCGGTCTTGAACGTTTCCATCATGCGCATGATCCAGGTCAGCCACATGATGAAACCAGTATATTCCACTAAGCCGCGCGTCCCCAGACGCTTTTCCATGCGCTTGTAGATCGCATCCGTGACTTTGCCTTTGATGACTTGGCGGATGTACTTCGCCAACAACAACTCATCCTCGGTGAGCAGATCGTCACGGCGGGCGCGGAGCGCATCCACTGCTTCAATGCGCACGCCCGATTTCACGGCGTCGATAATGTGGACGTTCTGAACGACGTTGGATTTGTATTCCGCCGCCAGCACCTGATCGACAAACTCACGGTCCGCGTGAGAGTAAGAGCCGGGCGTGTTGCCGACCTCTCGGAACATCGCGCCCATTTGCGACGCCAGCGCGCACATGGGTGGGCTGTTGAGCAGCGCCCCGAAGTACGTGCCGACTTCGAAGTGTTCTTCCGGCGGCGCATCACCGGCCTGATACCAGGCGCGGAAGCGCTTTACGACGGTATCGTAGGCCGGTTGCTCATCGGCGGGGATCGTTTCCCGGCGCGGTTGCTTCGGCGGACGGCTCATCCAGGCTTCTCCTTAGATCCTAATTTATGTGTTCTGTTGCACGGCTGCGTTCGCAACGCCCGGCGTTTCGCCAAACGCACGCGTCACGGGAATGATCTCTTGGCCAAACCAATCGAGGCGCGCGAGGTACTCCTCGAACGACCGCGATGGCATAAGCTTGCCACGCTCAGCGTAGGAATTGAGCGGCGTCGTCGTCACGTTGATCTTGCAGTCGCCAAGAAAGCGCGCGCGCTCGATGATCGCGGCGTCGCCAATTGGGAACTCGGGCGCCACCGTCTCCTTGTGCGACACCGGATCGTGCGTCGGATCGACGAAATAGCAGAAGATATCAAGCGGACGCGTCTCGGCGCCCGGCTGCGCGCGGATATAGTCGACGGCGGCCGGAATGTCGGCGGCGGCAGTCGCGTAGGACATCCAGCCGTCGCCATACTTCGCCATGCGGCGCAGCGCACGTTTGGCGCGGCCGCCGAACCAAAGCGGGATGCGCCCGCGGCGCGGCTTTGGCTCGAACACAAGTTCCGGCACCTTCACGAACCGGCCGTCATAGCTCGGCTTGGCCTCGCCCCAGAGCCTCAGCATGGCTTCGACGTAATCATCCGTCACGGCGTCGCGGTTTTCGTAATCGGCGCCAAGAAGACCGAACTCCCATTGCACGTAGCCGGACAAAATCACCGGCAGGCAGCGCCCGCCCGACATCCAGTCCAACGTCACAAGCGCCTTCGCCAACTCGATCGGCTGGTGACACGGCGCCACGACGAGCGGCGCCACTTGAATGGTGCGCGTCGCGCCAAGCAGCATGCCTGCGGCGGCGATGGAGTGCGGCCAGCGCGCGCCCATGTTCAGGGCGAACTCGTCAGGCGGCATCGCCATGTGCCACGGAATCACGAGATGTGAAAAGCCCAGCTTTTCCGCACGCTCAGCAATGATGCGGATATGATCTGGCGTCAGATCATTGGCCCAACCAGGTTGTCCGCCTAAGCCGGGAAACGTCGTGAGGCCTGGAATGGTGAGCGTATATCTCAATCTCGCCACTCCACTTGCAGGTTACCCTCGGCGCCGACCTCGTGGTCGAAGTCGCCGCTCGACTCGTAAATAACGAGCGGCAAGCCGTGGAAATTTGCGCCGTAATAGAATTCGCGCAGGCCGCCCGCCGTGGTCACCGATTGCACGAAATCGAAGCCCGCCGCTTCCATACGGCGATTGATCTCTTCGGCGTCATCGACGCGGATGCAGATGGCGGCGACCGGCCCGCGCCAATGCTTGGCTAAGCGCGGTTGCTCGACGGCTTTCTCGACCAGCTCGACGCCTTTGTTGCCAACGGCGGCGCGGATGCCCAGTTGCTCGGCGTGGACGACGCGCAGATCAATCTCGAAAATGTCTTTGAGCGATCTCGCGACCGTCGTCATGTCCTCGACGACGAGCGCGACCCGGCCTAATTCCGCAATCGACATGGGCAATTCTCCGCGCGCGCTAGTGCGCGCCTGCTATTGGCGTTGGATAAATGATCGGGAAGCGGGCGTGCTTGAACTCGTCGCCCATCTGAATGCCAGTGTCGGCGACGTTGTAATAGGGCGCGCCGGTGTAGCGGGAATCGGCAGGCATGTAGGCCATAACATAGCCGATGCGCCACTTATCGGTTGTGTTCGACGGGGCGCAATGAATCGTTAGAGAGCTGTGGATGGTGGCATCACCGGGCTTGAGCGTCACGGGCTCCGAGAGGCGCACGCCCTCCGCTTCCATCAGCGCCTGATAAGACGCGAGCACGCTTTCGTGGTCGTCGTCATGGAGGCCCAGCGGGCCTAACCGATGCGATCCGGAGTAGAAGCGCAGCGCGCCCTGTTCGGCTTCCACGTCATCGAGCGCAATCCAGTAATTGTGATTGCCGACGCGATCGAATGGCACGTTGACGAAGTCCTGATGCGGCGCAGTGGGGCGATTGGCTGGGCTGTCGGTCGGGCCGGGCACTTTGACCGCCACGAAATCGGTGTTGAAGCGAACGCCGATGTCGCGTCCGAGCAGCCGTTGCGAGTTGCGGCCGATGTCCTCACCGAACGCCACTGCGTGAAATGGTTCGCGGCGATCGTCGCGGGCGATGAAATGATAGTCTCGCCAATAGCCTGAATCGACGACGCGCGAGCCCCAGTCCTCGAGCTTTGGCGCCTTGCGATCCTGATCGGCGACGTCCGGCGTTTCGACGAGCGGGCGGACGATTTTCAGCATCTCAGCCGCGATCTCGGGCGCAATCAGCGCTTCAGCCTTCACCCAGCCGTGGGCGCGGTAGAAGGCGATCTCGTCGTCCCTTAAAGCGCGCACCAGAGGCCGGCCGCGGGCGCGGTAACGCTCGATTTCGGACATCTCTCTCCCACGCGGCCATAGGCTGGCCGTCGAGCATTCATCCCACCCTACCATACGGTTGATTGTCAAGACGCTAGGTCGCCGCGCTGCACCCGCATCACCCCGGCGTGACCCACGCTGGCAGCGATCCGGCCGGGATCAGACGCCAGCAGCGCCTAAGCCGGCGGGTTCATGAGCGGCCGCTGGTAGGTTGGGTCGCTTCGATCGCGTGCGCCAGAGACGGCCCCCGCCTGCTTCACCATCGCCGTGTTGCGCGCATCGGCGTCGGCTTGCCATTCGGGCAGGACGACGCGCAACGCGATCTTCCAGACGCCGTCACGGCGCTCGAACCGGTCGGCGTAGCGGCCACCAATCAGCGCACCCTGGTCTTGCGCCGTTTGCTTTATGAAAACGAAGAAATAGCTCTCCACATGGGCAATATCGCCATCGAGATCTATGGTCTGGTTGGTGACGAAATGCTGGGTCGCCTCTCGCCCGGCCTGCTGCGGCAGCCACCACGCCAACAAGCCCTCGACCGACCCGCGGACATCGCGCGTGTGGTTATCGAGGGCGTCATCATGAAAGGCGGATTTGATCAGATCGACGTCAACGCGATCGATGCCCCTCAAATAGCGCAGAAAGCAGTCGCGGATCGCTTCCTTGTCCAGCAACGCCCTCAGGGCGCGCTCTATCGCCTGGTCCATTTTGCCTCGCCGAATGATCGCAGCCCATTGGCTTCGGACGCCGCCGCTTGCGCAGCCGCCTGACGTCGTTCTACCATACGTATGATAGTTGTTCTACGGTCCGGCACGACCGGCTCAAGGCTGAAACAATGGACGATCGGACGCCAAGACACGGCCACGGCATCAGGCGCCGCTGCGAGGGCGCGTGAGCGGCATTGGCTCCCCGCCGGATGTGGCCGGCCTCTCGCTCGACGGGACGGCGACCGTCATCATCACGGCCGAGGAGAATCGGATGCTCTGCGAAGGCATGGGCATAAAGCCCGCGTCAGACGGCCAAGCCCATCCCTCCTACTATTACACCGCCACCCAGATCGGCATGCGGCTCAGCGTTCGCCAACTCTGCGAACACTGCGATTTTGACGTTGAGAACGCACCGATGATGGCGACCAGTGAAGCCCGCTACCTGGCGCCGCTGATGACCGAGACGCCGTACCGCGTGCGCGGCCATGTCGAGAGCTTGGTCCGCAAGCGCAGCCGCAAACTCGGCGTGATGGATCTGCTGGATTACCGCTTGAACCTCATCGACCGCAACGGCGAGACAGTGCTCGAAACGTCCAACGTCTGGGTGCTGCCAAGGCCTGAATTGTCATGACGCTCGCCCTTGGTCAAAAACTGACAACGCCTGAGCAGATCGTCCGGCCTGAGATGATGCATGTCTGGGCCCAAGTGCTGCGCGACCCCAATCCGATTCACACCGATGTCAAGGCCGTTCGCGCGCGCGGGTTGGGAGACCGGGTCATCAATCAGGGCCCCGGCAATGTTTCCTACATCATGAACATGCTGCTGGCCACGTTTCCGCAGGGACGTTTGGCAGGCATCAAGATGCGCTTTCTGGACAATGTGTTCGGCGACGAGCGGGTCACGCCCAGCGCCGTCGTCCAAGGCGTCGAAGATACCGCCGAGGGGCGGCGCATTTCACTCACGATCGCGCTTCATGCAGAGGGCCGTCTAGTGCTCGACGGCGACGCCGTCGTCCTGACGCCGTCCGCTTGAAAGCGCCGAATACGCACTGAAGGGGACTAAGATGCAGTTTGCGCTTTCTGAGGAGCACCGCGCGTTTCGCGACATGGTGCAGCGCTTCGTTGCGGCGGAAATGCCGAAGGATTGGGCGCGCGAATTGGAGCGCAAGGAGGATGAGTACCCCTTCGAGCTTTGGGACAAGTTCACCGAGGGCGGCTTTCACGGCTTAGGTATTCCAGAAGAATACGGCGGCATCGGCGGCGACGTGATGATGCAAGTCATCGCGGCGCGCGCGCTCTCTCGCACGCTGTCCGGGCTCGCTTGGCTTTGGGGCATCACGCAATTCGCCGGCGCCAAGTCACTGACGTTACACGGCACCGAGGAGCAGAAGCGCCGCTTTTTGCCAGACATCGCCTCGGGCAAGCTGCGCGCTTCGATCTCACTGACGGAGCCAGGCGGCGGCACCGACGTTCTGGGCGCCATGCGCACGATGGCGACCCCGACTGCGAACGGCTGGATGATACAGGGCGAGAAAATCTGGAGCTCACAAAGCCATGTCGCGGATTATCTCTTAGTCCTGGCGCGCAGCGACAAGAGCGTGGCGAAAAACCATCATGGCCTCACGCTCTTTTGGGTGCCTGCCAAATCGCCAGGCATCACCATTACGCCGTTGAAGAAGCTTGGCATGCGGGCAATGGGCAGCTGCTCGATTCACTTCAATGAAGTTGAAGTCGGCCACGACGCCGTGCTCGGCACGCCGGGCACTGGATGGCAAATGATACTGCCGATGCTCAACAATGAGCGATTGCTCATGAGCGCGTTCTGCCTCGGCTATATCGACGGAGTGCTGGAAGACGCGCTCGACTACGCCAAACAACGCAAGGCGTTCGGAAAGGTCATTGGTCAATTCCAGGCCATTCAGCACTTCATCGCGAACATCAAGATGGCGCAGTATTCCGTCGAGTGCATGTTGATGGACTGCGCAAGCAAGAGTGCATCGGGGCAAGAGACGCTGCTCGAGAGCACCATCCTGAAAGTAATTTCGGCCGAAGAAAGCAATCGCTGCGCCGACCTCGGCATCCAAATCCTAGGCGGCATGGGCTATTCAGCGGACACCGACATGCAACGCTATTGGCGCGATAGCCGCCTGCAGCGGATCGGACCGATCACAGACGAAATGGCGCGCAATCTGATCGCCGAGCAATTGGGGCTGCCGCGCTCGTTCTAAAAACTGAGCCGCGCTTCCTTCAAGATGAGAGCGAGTTGGTGGACACGGGTGGCGGATAGACGCTCGCTCGGCGCCGAGATGCTCAGGCCCAGCATTGGCCGACCCGCCTTCGCGGGCAGCACAATGCCAACCGCGCCGACGCCCAGCACGGTCGTATCACGCGACACGGCATAATGGTTGCCGCGGGCGGCGGCGACAGCACGAAGAATGCCATTACGGGTCACGCGCGGGTGATTGGCGATCTCGCGATCAAGGGATGTCAGCACCTTCTGCACGCGATCTTCGTCCATCATCGCCAGCATCGCTATGCCCGCCGCGCTGAAGCCAAGCGGCCGACGGCCGCCGATGTCGAGCGCCGCGGCCCGCAACGGCTTTAGGCCATCGACACGATCGATACAGACCGATTCCAACCCGGAGTACTGATGGAGATAGACCGTATCGCCACTCTCCGAGGCAATCCGCTCCAGTGCGGGACGCAGATGGTCGCGAAACTCGAGCTTCACCCCGGAGGCGAGACCGAGTTCGAAATTGAGCGGCCCCAGGCGATAGCGCTTGGTGGCCGCGTCGCGCACGACCAGTCCTTCTTCGACAAGGCATTTCAGCAGACGGCTCGTCGTCGGATGCGGCAGGTTGGAGGCCTTGGTGATTTCGCTGAGCCGCCAGCCCGGCGCACCGCGCCGCGTCATCAGGCGCAAGATCATGATCGCGCGCTGAACCGTTTGAGTGCCGTGGCGTACGGTTTCATCGGCCTCGCGCTTAGAGCGATCCGCGCGCGCCTTCGTCACCGCGGGCCCGGCATATGCATCAACGTGAGCGATCTCTATCTCCTTCGTGATCGAGCTGTTCGTAGATGCTGTCGCCTTTATCGGCCATGGCGCGAAGCCAGGCCGATGGCGCAAAGCGGGGGCCATAATCTTGCGCCAAGCGATCGGCTTCGCGCACGAATTGCTTGAGACCAATCGTGTCGATGTAACTGATCGTGCCGCCGGTCCAGGCCGGAAAGCCCCAACCATAAACCGCGCCAAGATCGGCGTCTTGCGGTGTTTCAAGCACGCGTTCTTCTAGGCAACGCGCCGTCTCGATGGCTTGCGAGAAAAGGATGCGCTTCTTGAGTTCATCCTGCTCCGGCTGGTCGGCTTTCACAGGAAACGCATCGCCGAGACCCGCCCAGAGGCGCTTCTTGCCGTCCGCCGGATACTCGTAGAACCCTGCGCCCGACTTGCGGCTGGTGCGGCCGAGCTCGCGCATTTTGTACATCGCTGGCAATCCGACCGCGGGGGCGTAATCGCCTCCCTCCTCGGCGCGCGACGTTTCGACGATCTTTATCGGCAGATCGATCGTCACCTCGTCGAGCAGCGCAAGCGGGCCGACTGGGAAGCCCGCCGACTTTGCGGCGTTCTCGATCCGCGCGGGCGCGACGCCCTCGGACAACATCGCCGCGCCTTCGTTGATCAAGATTTGAAACACCCGACTCGTGTAGAATCCGCGGCTATCATTGACGACAATCGGCGTTTTGCGGAGCTTGGCGGCAAGATCGAGCGCAGCCGCGAGCGCCGCTGGCGATGTCTTCTTGCCGACGATGATCTCCACCAATTCCATCCGTTCGACCGGCGAAAAGAAATGCATGCCGATAAACTGATCCGGGCGCTTCGAGGCGTTGGCGAGAGTGCTGATCGGCAGGGTCGACGTATTGGTGGCGAAGATCGCAGAGGCGCCGAGCGCCTTCTCCGCCTTCTGCGTCACATCGGCTTTGACTTGCGCATCTTCGAAAACAGCTTCGATGCAGAACTGGGCGCCGGCGAGTTGGATGTAATCTTCGGTCGGATGGATGCGGGCGAGAGTTGCATCGGCGGCGGCGCGATCGAGCGCGCCCTTGTCCACCTGCTTAGCGAGCGCCTTGGCGGCGTAATCTTTGCCCTTCTGCGCCGTTGCGACGTCGCGATCCAGCAGAACGACGTCGAGTCCCGCTTGCGCGGACACAAGCGCAAGGCCTGCGCCCATCATCCCCGCGCCAAGTATGCCGATCTTGCTGAAGGTCGACGTGGGCAAATCTTTCGGACGGCGCGCGCCTTTCACGGCGGCCTGCTTCGAGATGAATGTCGTGCGGATAATGTTGCGCGCGACCGGATCGGTGAGCAGTCGAGCGAAATACTTGCCCTCAACCGCGAGCGCGCGGTCGATCGGCAGCTGCAGCCCTTCAAAGACGCAGGAGACGATCGCCGGCGGCGCCGGAAGATTGAATCCGAACCGCTCCACCACGCTCGCCGTGGTTGCGGAGAAAAGACCCGCCGCCTCGGGGTTGACCATGCCGCGCGATTCCGGCGTCGCGAACCCCTTCTTGTCCCAAGGCCGAACCGAATCGGGATTGGTGTTCAGCCACGCGGTGGCTGCGTCGAGAAGCTTGTCGGCGGGCACGACCTCATCGACGAGGCCGAGCTTCAGCGCATCAGCCGGCCTGTACGATTTACCGCCAAGCAACACGTCAAGCGCAGCTTTGGCGCCGATCATGCGCGGTAAACGTTGCGTGCCGCCGGACCCTGGCAACAAACCAACGCCGACTTCCGGCAACCCAACAACTGCCTTCGGATCATCCACGACAATGCGCCGGTGACAGGCGAGCGCAAGTTCGTAGCCGCCGCCGAGCGCCAACCCGTTGAGCGCCGCCACGACGGGCTTGCCCATCGTTTCCAGCTCACGGTGCATCTTCGTCGCCTTCTGGCTGAACGCGAAAGCGTCCCTCGGCGTGAAATTGCGATAAGCGTCGACCAGCACTTTGAGATCGGCGCCAGCCATGAAGGACTTCTTGGCCGACATGATGATGAGACCGGAGACACTAGCGTCATCCTTCACGTCGGCGACGGCGGCCGACATTTCATCGAGCCATTCGGGCGAGACGACGTTCATGCTCGCGTCAACGCTGTTAAGCGTGAGGGTGGCTACGCCACTCTTCTTTTGCAGTGTGATGTGACGCATGGCGGTCATTAAATCCGTTCGATGATCGTGGCGGTGCCGAGACCGTTGCCAGCGCACAGCAGCGCCATCGCAGTGCTCTTGTCGCTGCGTTCAAGTTCGTCGAGCGCGGTCCCCAGGATCATCGCGCCAGTCGCGCCCAAGGGATGGCCCAGCGCGATTGCGCCGCCATTAACGTTCATTCTGCTGTGATCGATTTCGAGCTTGTCCATGAAGCGCATCACGACGCTCGCGAAAGCTTCGTTCAGCTCGAAAATGTCGATGTCTTCCTTCTGCATTCCGGCATTGCGGAGCGCCTTTCTGGCGACATCGACAGGCGCTGTGAGCATGATGGTGGGGTCCGAGCCGATGGAAGCCCAGGCGCGGATGCGTGCGCGCGGCTTCAGGCCGGAGGCTTTGCCGAAACGCTCGTCGCCAACCAGAAAGCCCGCCGCGCCATCGACGATGCCGCTTGAATTGCCGCCAGTGTGAACATGCACAAGCTCTTCGATTTCCGGATAGCGCTCGCGTGCAACTTTGCCATAGCCGGACGCCGCTAACGCCGGAAACGCTGCCTTGAGATTGCCGAGGCCTTCCATCGTGGTGCTAGGCCGGCGATGTTCATCGTGATCGAGGATGACTTCACCCATCGCATCTTTGACCGGCACGACCGAACGGCTGAAACGGCCCTCGTCCCATGCCTTCGCCGCACGCCGCTGGCTTTCGAGCGCATAGGCGTCAACGTCTTCGCGCGTGTAACCTTCGATCGTCGCGATCATATCCGCGCCGATGCCCTGCGGTGCGAAGTAGTTGTGAAACGCCACGCGCGGGTCAGAGGTCCAGGCGCCGCTATCATAACCCATTTGCACGCGGCTCATGGACTCAACGCCGCCGCCAATGCCAGCGGAGCTCATGCCGGCTTTGATTTGGCCCGCGACATTGTTGATGGCTTCCAGCCCGGACGCGCAGAAACGGTGAATCTGCTGCGCCGCGACGGTTTTCTCGTAGCCCGCATTGAGCACAGCCGCGCGCGCCAGAACGCCGCCCTGCTCCGCTACCGGCTGCGCACAGCCGATCACAACATCATCGAGCAGTGCCGTATCGAGGCCGCTGCGATCTCGCAGCGCTTCAAGCACTTGGGTGACAAGTTGAACCGCCGGGATTTCGTGTAACGCCCCATCGGGGCGGCCCTTGCCTCGCGGCGTGCGGGCGTGATCGTAAATGAAAACGTCGCTCATATCGTCTCGCTGGAATGCTTGGTCATCAGGATTGGACGCCGCTGTCGCTCTTGCCGCTCAGTTCGGCCTCAAGGCGCTCGCGCAGCCGGTATTTGACGATCTTCGTCGCCGACATCGGCCACTCGTTTACGAACCGCACGTGACGCGGAATTTTGAAGCGCGCGATCTTGCTGGCGCAGAAGTCGATGATTTCGCGTTCGGTCGCGACCGCTCCAGCCCTCAGCTCTACGAAGGCGGCCGGCACCTCGCCATATTTCTCATCGGGAAGGCCTACGACTTGCGCGAGGCTGACGGCCGGGTGAGTCATCAGGAAGGATTCCACCTCAAGCGCGGAGACGTTCTCTCCGCCGACTTTGAGTTGATCCTTGAAGCGGCCGTGGAAACTGAGCCGCCCTTCTTCGTCCAATGAACCGGTATCACCGGTGAGAAAGAAGCCGCCTTCTGTATGCTGACGTTTCGTGAGCTCGGGCTCGTTGAAATAGCCGTCGAATAAGCCGACGCCGCGCACGGCGATTTCTCCGCGCGCGCCAATCGGCAGGTCCTGACGAGTCTGCGGATCGACAATGCGAACCTCCCAACCCGGCAGCGGATGACCGCAGGTTTGAAATCGCGCTTCGGCGTTATCGGACGGGATACCGTAGGCGACGGTGCCGGCGGTTTCCGTCATGCCGAACGCGGCGCAGAGAGGCGCATGCGGCACGCTCGCCTGCACTTTGCGCTGCAAGTCGGTAGGCGCGAGATTGAACATCAAGCGCATTTTGCTGTGATCCAGCGTCTTGAAGCGCGGATGATCGATCACTGGCAAAGTGATGGTGGGAAAAAGCGGATAGAACACGGTGGGCGGGTGGCGCTCCAACATGTCGATCGCTTTGTCGGCGTCGAAATGGCTCATGCCGGCGTAGATTCCGCGCGCGGCCAGCATGGTCATAACGAAGAGAATGCCGCCGATGTGGAACATGGGCAGCGGGCACCACCACACATCCTCTTCTCCAAGTGAGAAGCGATCGACGATGGACCAAGCATTGGAGAGGATCGCGCGGTTAGCGATCATGCAGCCCTTCGGGTTTGCTGTCGTGCCAGAGGTGTACATCAACAGCAGCGTTTGATCGGGCGTCGGCGGCTTCGACAGATCGCCCTGAAAGAGCGCGACATCGGACTCGGGCAGGAAGCGAGGGTAAGAAGCGTCGAGCGCAATAATTGTGCGCAATTTCGGCGCCGCTTCTAAATCCAGGCTCGCCGGATCTTTGACATTGGCGAAGCCAGGCAGCGCCTCTTCCAGCAAGGGGCCGAATTCGACCACGCCTTCGATCGCGGCGCGGGTGTAGAGCGCGGACATGCCGGAATCGACAATGAGATGCTTAAGCTCGCGCGCTTTGTATCGCACATTCATCGGCACGGTGACGGCGCCGATCAGGGCCGCCCCGAGCATGATTTCAACGTATTCGATGCAATTCGGCAGCAGCACGCCGACACGGTCGCCGCTGCGCACGCCTGCGCCGAGCATTTGACGCGCGCGGCGCTCAGCGGCCTGGGCGAGCGTGCGGAAACTCACTTCGGTTTGGTCGAGAAGCATGGCCGGGCGGTCGCCCTGCGCCGAGGCGCTGGCCTTTAGGACGCCTGCCAAGGTCATCTCTCGTTGCTGGGCCACGCGCGCTTTCCTACCCCATCGTAGGCGCGTCTTTTACGCCCCTTTTCAGGACCGTGCGCGCCGACGCCACTATGTTACACTCCAGCGAACGTCAGTTGTCAATCGAACGGTAGATTGCTAATCTGTCGCCTGCTGGGGCGCGGGGAGCAGCCATGAGTTTCAAGCCGGTTTTCGAGCGCTTCATGGCCGCTACCCGCACCGGCGATAAGGCCACGCTGGCCGAACTGGTTCATCCAGAATTTGAACTCATAGAGCCAACGGGCGTCCCCTATGAGGGCACGTTCCGGGGTTTGGATGGTTGGCGCAAGCTGGCCCGGGCGGTGATCGAAGCGTGGGACGAGTTCAAGGTCGAGCCGATCTCGTTTCCAGGCGAATCAGCGGATTCGCTGGTTGTGAATCTGCGTTTGTCCGGACGCTCACGGAAGACCGGCCGGCATTTCAGCATGTCGGTTCTGGAGTTGTGGACGTTTCGTGATGGCAAGGTGATCAGCATCGCCCCGCACTACTTCGACACCCACCTTCTGGCGAAGATCGATACTCCATGAAACGCGGGAGGCGAGTGGCGCAACGGCGCATAAATTGCCGCCACAGTGCGCACGAAATCGAGGCAGGCAGGGCAATATCGCGCCAGCCTCGGATGCGGTTTGACGTTACGTTAGAAATGCATTGAAAACAAACGATTGATGCATCAGAACAGGTGTCTAGATTTTGAAGGTTTCCGACATGGCCGTTCCCGAACGCAAGACCCGACGCGCAAAGCCGGAGCCTCAGAACATGCGCGCGGATGCGGCCGAGCGCTGGCAGCAGATCACGCGCGTCGCAACCGACCTGTTTCGCCGCAAAGGCTTCTCCAGCACATCGATGCAGGACATTAGCGATGCGGTGGGTCTGCTCAAAGGCAGCCTCTACTATTACATCGACTCAAAAGAAGATTTGCTGTTCGAAATCCTGCGCGATCTGCACAAGGATGGCGAACGCATCATCGCTCAGGTGAATTTCGATTCCGGCGACCCGCTGACCGAATTGCGCACCTATTTGAAGCAATGCGCCGTCTTCGGCGCGCTCCACGCTGACCGCCTTGCGATCTTCCTGCGCGATTTCCATTACGTTCCGCCGGAACGTCAGGGCGAGATCATTTCCGAACGGAAGATGTATCAGCGAACTGTTGCGACGCTCGTCAAGGAAGCCAAGGAATTGGGGCTAACGCCGCCGCATCTCGACATCTCACTCGCGGCAACGCTGATCTCCGGCGCCGTCGCCGGCGTGCACGAATGGCTCCACCCGGACGGGCCGCGCCCGCTGGATCAGGCAGCTGGCGACATCGCAGAGGTTCTCACAAATTCGATTCGAATTCCGTCGGAGGCTGTGGTTAAGTCAGTCGCCAAAAAAGGCCGACCGCGCGCGAAAGTCTCGAGCAAGGCGCGGCGTCCAGCCTGAGCAATCATCGCGCGTCGCGCAGCGTTTGTCCGTGTAATCACAGTTACGATGCCTCTCGGGCGTCGCCAATAGGGGCACCGCTTGCTCTGCTGATCTTGCTGCCCCGCCTGGCAACGGCTCGTGGACTAGGATCGCGCAAGCTTAGCGCAGTGGCCTCTTAGTCACGACTATCTGCATCGCAGCGCACGCTCAGCAGTCCCTATGCTCTCGGTTGCCAAACGTTTGTTCGATTAGTAGCGTGCGGCCGTGGTTTAGCTCAAATCAGGGTCTGTGGCTCTCTAATGTTCCAACACCTTTTCAATCTCGAAGGCAAAACCGCGTTAGTCACTGGCGGCGCCAACGGCATGGGCCGAATGATCGCGGAGGGCCTCACCTCAGCAGGCGCGCGCGTCCTGCTAACGTCGCGCAAAGCAGCTGATGCGGAGGGCGCCGCGAAAGCATTGAGCGGCGCGATCGGCATCGCAGCCGACCTGACCAGCGCCGATGGCTGTGCTGCGCTCGTCGAGCACGTGCGCCAGGAATGCGACACGCTGGAAATCTTGGTCAACAATGCCGGTCGCACGTGGGGCAACGCACTCGAGACCTTTCCCGACAAGGGCTGGGACTCGGTCTGGCCGATCAATGTGCAAACGCCATTCCGGCTCGTCCGCGATTTGCTTCCGCAACTGAAGGCCGCCGCACGCGAGGGCGATCCGGCGCGCGTGATCAATATCGGCTCGATTTCCGGCAAAGCAATCGAGCCGCTGCGCGCTTATTCCTATGTCGCCAGCAAAGCGGCGATCCACCATCTGAGCCGCGCGCTCGCGGCCGATCTCTCAATGCACAACATCACGGTCAACGCCATCGTGCCGGGGTACTTTCCCACGCATATGACCGACCATATGCGTGACGACCCTGAAGTGATGACCGATCTGATTTCACGCGTTCCTCTAGGACGCATGGGCACGCCGCAAGATATCGCAGGGGCGTGCATCTTTCTGTCGTCACGAGCTGGCGCCTACGTCACCGGCGCGGAGCTGGTGGTCGACGGCGGCATGGCCGGTTGCCGATAACTGGGACGCCTTCAATGACACAATCGACGACGCAACGGGCGGACACTCAGGCCCATCGGAACAGCGCCACGGCCAACGATGTGCTCGCGCCCCTGTTTGAGCCCTTCGAAGGCGGCGGGCTGACGCTCAAGAACCGCATCGCCATGTCGCCCATGACGCGCTGGAAATCGCCCGACCAATTTCCGGGCCCCGATGTCGCGGCATACTATCGGCGGCGTGCGGAGAACGAGGTCGGCCTCATTATTACCGAGGGCACCACGGTCGATCACCCGGTCTCGTCTTATTCTGAGCGCGTCCCCGCTTTTCACGGACGCGCGCTGGAAGCCTGGCGCCGCATTGCGGACGAAGTGCACGAAGCAGGCGGGAAGATCGTGCCGCAGCTTTGGCACGTCGGCATCATGCGCGATCCGCGCACCGACGATTATCCCAATCGCGATCTGCCGAGCGTCAGCCCTTCAGGTATCTTCAAGCCGGGCGGCAAGAGCGTGTTCAATCCGGCCAGCAAGAGCGAGATCGAAGCGATCAAGGATAGCTTCGCGCGCGCGGCAGTCGCGGCGCGAGAGATCGGTTTCGATGGCTGTGAAATCCACGGCGCGCACGGCTACATCCTCGATCAGTTCTTGTGGGGGCCGCTCAATCGCCGCAATGACGAATACGGCGGCGATGATACAGAGCGCACACGTTTCGCCGTGGAGCTGATTGAGCGCGTCCGCACCGAGGTCGGACCTGACTTTCCGATCATCCTGCGCATCTCGCAATGGAAGCAGCAAGATTACAAAGCCAAGCTTGCTGACACGCCGGAGAAGCTGAAAGCGATCTTTCGACCGATCGCCGACGCCGGCGTTGACATCTTCCATGTCTCGCAACGCAAATTGTGGGAGCCGGAGTTTCCCGGCTCTGACCTGAACGGTGCTGGCTGGATCAAGAAGCTCACCGGCCGCCCGACCATTACTGTTGGCAGTGTCGGGCTTTCCGGACCGATGTCTGTAACCGAAATTGGCGAAGCCGCCGGCGTTTCGGTCGACCTGGCGCCGATCGCCAAACGCCTTGCCGCAGGCGAATTCGACATCGTCGCCGTCGGCCGCGCCCTGCTCGCGGACCCAATGTGGGTGCGCAAGGTCAAAGACGGCCGCTTCAACGAACTCATTCCGTTCAGCAAAGACGTGCTCGACACACTATACTAACGGAAAAAGCGAAATGCGCGTTGGCATCATGGGCGCGGGCAATATCGGCGCAACACTTGCGCAACAGCTGGTCGCGGCTGGCTGCGAAGTGGTGATTGCGAACTCGCGCGGGCCAGAGACGCTGGGCGATGTCGCGAGATCAACGGGCGCGCACGCCGTCTCGATCGAGGACGTCGGCGCCGGCGTTGATGCGCTCGTTCTTTCGATCCCGCAGCGCGCGACGCCTTCTCTACCGCCCGAGGTGTTCGCCCGGGCGCCGGTCATAATTGACGCCAACAACTATTATCCCTTCCGCGACGGCCGAATTCCAGCACTCGACAACGGCCTCGCCGACAGCGTCTGGGTTGCCCAGCACGTGCGGCGACCCGTGGTGAAAGCACTCAACAGCATCCAGTCGAATAGCTTGGCGCACTATGGCCGGCCGGCTGGCGCCGTGGACCGGATCGCATTGCCGCTTTCTGGCGACGATGAACGCGCGCTGCAAACCGCAGCCGCGCTTATCGAAGCTGCGGGCTTTGACGTTGTGGTGGTCGGAGACCTGGACTCCTCGTGGCGTCAGCAGCCAGGCTCACCAGTTTACTGCACCGATCTCAGCGCCGACGAGTTGCGCCGCCTACTTCCGTTAGCGGAACGCGAAAGATTGCCTGACCTGCGCGACGCAGCGATCCGGGCATTTATGACGATGTCGCCAGCGCCGACGCCTGAACAACGGCGCGAAATATTTCGCCGCCTCTACCTACCGCGTGCGGCTTAGCGACGATAGCCCATCTCCTTGTAGGTCTCTCGTGCGATCAGCACTTTCATAATCTCGTTGGTGCCAGCACCGATCTCGTGGTGCTTTCCATCGCGGTAGAAACGCGCGGTTTTGTTGGCTTCCAACTGCCCGGCTCCGCCCCAGATCTGCACCATGTCTGACGAAGACTGCGTCAACATCTGCGACGAAAAGAATTTTAGAATCGCCGCCTCACGCGTCACGCGCTCGCCGCGATCGATAGCGCGCAGCAAGCGATAAAGCATCGAGCGCGACATCTCGATCCCGGTCGCCATGTTGGCGATCTTTTCCTGAATTAATTGGTAGTCGCGGATCATCTCGCCAAATACTTCCCGCTCATTGGCGTAACGAACGGCTTCGTCGAGACAGCCTTGTGCTTGGCCCACAGTCGATGCGCCAACCAACACGCGCTCCGTGTCTAGCGAATCCACCAAACTGCGGAAGCCTTGCCCTACCTCGCCAAGGACATGCTCCTTGCGCAGCTGCACATCATCGAGAAAGACTTCGCCCGTCGGCGACGAGCGCATGCCAAGTTTATCGAATGGCTTACCAGTTGTGAAACCGGGCATGCCGCGCTCGACGATGAACCAAGTGCCGCCATCAAGGCGGCTTCGGCCCTCTCCAGTGCGCGCAATGACCAGTACAAAGTCAGCGATCGGCGCGTTGGTGATCCACGTCTTTTGACCCTTTAGGACAAAGCCCGAGCCGTCCGCCTTGGCTGTCGTCGATGGGCTGAGCGCATCTGAGCCGCCGCCTGGCTCTGTGATCGCCATGGCGCCGATTTTCTCGCCGGCGAGCACAGGGCGCAAATATTTCTCTTTCTGCGCCGGGGTGCCGCAACGCATCAGCGCTCGCCCAAACAGAACAACATCGGCGAACAGGACAAGGTCGAGGCCCGCACACACACGCGCCGTCTCTTCGCTGACGATGGCGCGCGTCGCTAAGGACCCGCCGCTGCCACCGTCCTCTTCGCTAAAGAATGTACCGAGGAAGCCGAATTCGGCGAAGCGCTTGAACAGGCTCCTTGGCGGCTCTCCGTCCGCTTCCATTTTCGGGACGAGTGGCTCAACTTCCTGAAGCATGAAGCGGCGAACGCTATCTTGAAGGCTGCGTTCTTCGTCGGTGAGAAGGTCATTCATATTAAGACACCTGACTCGCGGCATCCCAGCCGAGATCGAACAGTTTCACGAGCCTTCGGCGATTCTTCTCATCCATCTTCTCGAACATCCCAACACGGCTGGCCACAGGGACGTTGAAGCATTTGGTGAGATCTACACGAACCTCGGCGAACTTCAGGCCGACGGAAATCGTATCAAGGATTGGCACGCCCATCTCGGGCACTTCCGAAAGCTCAGTGTTCGACGCCATTACACTTAAGCCAGCGCTGCCAAGCACGATCACATTGGCACCGCGTGCAACGAGTTTCTTCGCAGCGCGGATGATCGCCTCGCGGACAGGCGCAGGATTGGCAAAGCCTTCTGTGAAGGCAACCGGCGATGGGATATCGATGCTCTCAACGCCAGCAAGGCGCGATGAGAGACCGGCCGTATCCGCCATCGTCTCACATGCCTCGACCCAGGACGGATCGAGCGCTGTGACAATGCCGATCTTGCGGCCGTATTGCGCAGCGAGGTGCAGCGCCGCTTCCATAGGCCCGACCATCGGGATGTCAAGCAGCGTCCGCGCTTCAATAACGCCGGGATCGCCGGAACATGCCACCAGAACGGCGTCGCAACCCTCCGCCTCTGCTTCCACCGCGCGCTGCACAACATCAATCTTGTTCAGGAGGATTGGGAACGCCAGCACGGTGTCTGAAGCGCGGCGCAGATGCGCGACGTATTTGTGGACGACCTCGGTATCCTTGCGCTTCACGCGATCGAGATTCTTCTCCACCAGCTTGGTGTAGTCACGCGAAAGCTCCTCGCAATTGACGTGAATGACACAGATCTTCATCGGCTAGTCCTAGCTATTTTCCCCGAAAGTCAGCAGTCCGCTTTTCGATGAAAGCGGCGATGCCTTCCTTAACGTCATGCGAGCGGAAGAGTTCACCCAAAAGCCGCGCCTCGAGGCGCAACGCTTCGGAGAGGTTGAGTTCGACGCCAAGGTTCACCGCGCGCTTGGCGGCGGCGACGGCGAGCGGCGCGTTCTTGGCAATGCGCTGGGCCAGAGCCATCGCTTCGTCCATAACGGCGGTTGCCGGCACGACTTGGTCGACAAGGCCAATCCTCAGCGCCTCGGCAGCGGAGATGCGGTCTCCCGTGAACAGCAGCTTCTTTGCCGTGCCGATCGGGACAAGGCGCGGCAGATTCTGCGTGCCGCCGGCCCCGGGAATGACACCCAAAGTCACCTCAGGTTGGCCGAACACAGCGTCCTCAGACGCAACGCGAATATCGCAGGCCATCATCAGCTCGCATCCGCCGCCCAGGGCGCTGCCGTTGAGTGCTACAATCACAGGCGCTTCGAAGTGGAGCAGAATTTCCTGGCAGATCTGAATCCGGCGCGCGTAGCGCTCGGCCGAGATGTCATCGAGTGTCTGGAAAAAGCGAATGTCACCGCCAGCCATGAAGTAGCGGCCCGCGCCAGTGAGCACCACCGCGCGCGGCTTGGGTTTACGGCGATCGAGTTCGTCGAACGTCTCGATCAAAGCCTCCGCGACACGCGGGTGGAACGCGTTTACGGGCGGGTTGTCGATGGTCACCACACAGACGTCCCCTTCCGTCCGCGTGCTCACCCACTCCGACACAACGCGCTCCCAAATCAGGCCCTTGCTGGCCACCAAACGATCGATAGATTATTGGTTTCTACGGTGCCGTCAACGCTGCGATCTGGTGAGGAGAGAATTGAAATGCGCCATAGCTTGGTCGTCGGAGGGGCCGGCGGAATTGGCGCCGCCGTATGCGAGGCGCTGGCCGGCGAAGGCTATCGGGTCTCGATCGCCGATCGCAACGCGGAGGCCGCCGAAACGCTGGCGACAGCGCTTACGGCGAAGGGTCATGCAGCGCATGGCGAAGGGTGCGACGCAACATCGACTACAGAAGTGGAGGCGCTCAGGGCGCGCATCGAAGACGCGCGAGGGCCGGTTGACATTCTGGTTACGATGGCCGGCGTCATCCGCAACGACCTCTTGGTCAAGGTGAAGGACGAGGACTTCGATCTCGTCATGGCTACCCACGTGAAAAGCACGTTGAACGCGATGCGCACTTTCCTCCCGGGCATGCGAACGCGCGCCTACGGACGCGTTGTGACAATGAGTTCGCTTGCCGGGCGCGGCTCAATTGCCGGCGCAAGCTATGCTGCCGCCAAGTCCGGCATTGAGGGCCTGACGCGGACGGCTGCGATCGAGATGGCCCGGTACGGCGTAACCGTGAACTGCGTAGCGCCGGCCCTGATCGACGCCGGCATGTTTCGGACCGTGCCGAAGGAGTATCAAGAGAAAGGGGTGCAAGCCATTCCGATGCGCCGCCCTGGCGAGCCGCGTGAAGTCGCCGCTTGCGTGCGCTTTCTCGCTTCCGAAGACGCGAGCTACATCACGGGCCAAGTTATCACCGTGTGCGGCGGCATGAGCCTCGGGCCGCTTTAAGGGCTCAGCTCGTCTGCTCTTCGTATTCCAGCTTCGGCACGCGCGCCTTTGGGTCTGGCAATGGCTCACCATCAGCGATGAATGTGCGCAGCCGTGCGGCGAGCGCTTCGTTGGAATCGGAGTGATTTGCCAGGAATGCCTGGATGAGCCGGATCGTCGTAATCAAGTGTGCGATCCAAGCGGAAAACTCTACTGCGCCGCGCGTCCCGTACTTTTGTTGCACGTAAGCCCAGTCTGAAGCTTCGAGCGCGCCATCCGCTAGGCGGCGGATATATTGCGCGAGCAGGCGTTCATCCTCGGTGAGATCGCTCTCGCGATGTTCGAGCACGGCATAAACCGCCTCGGGTCGCACCCCGACGGCGAGGCCGTCGAGAATGTGACCCCACATGTTGAAGCCAAGATGCTCGCCAAGAACAATGTCAGTCCATTCACGATCAGCGTGAGAGTAGCTGCCGGCGACCTCGCCGCGGGTGCGATAGTACACGCCCAGTTCACTGAGATGATCGGCGATCAGCGGCGCGTTGAGCAAAACGCCGAAGTATGGCCCCGCCTCCTGCCCTTTCGGCCGCACATCATAGCCGGGCGTACCTTTGGAATAGCCGTAAAACGTTTGGCGTCCGACAACGCGATCATACGCTTTGAGCTCATCGAGACGAACCGTACTGCGGTCCGGTTGGATCAGCAGGTCTTTTGGCACTGGCATGGCGCTCTCCTCGTGCTTAGGCGCTCACAGCCGCCAGCTCTTGCGTCATAGTCGTATTGCGGCCGGCCATGACATGCGCCGCGATCCAGCCGAAGGTCATGGCCGGGCCGATCGTGGCGCCAGGCCCTGCGTAACTATGGCCCATCACGGAGGCGCTGCTGTTGCCGGCTGCGTATAGGCCCGGGATCGTGCGACCTTGCTTATCGAGCACTTGCGCATTTTCGTTGGTGACAAGTCCGCCCTTGGTGCCGAGATCGCCAAGCACCATGCGAAACGCGTAATATGGCGGCTTATTCACTTCGCGGAGATTGGGATTATTCTGGCGGTGGTCGCCATAGAAATTGTCATAAGCGCTTTCACCGCGATGGAAGTCGTCGTCGCGGCCAGCCGCAGCGAACCTGTTGAAGCGAGCGGCGGTTTCCACGAGCGCGGCGCTCGGCACGCCGATCTTCTTCGCCAGCTCTTCCATTGTATCGGCGACGACGACAGTGCCGTGGTCCAACCAAGCCTGCGGCATCGGCATGCCGGGCACGTGGCTAGCGATCAAGTTGTGCGTCCAGGCCTCATGATCGGTGATCATGTAGAACTTGTTGTGATCGACGCCGCGCGCCTGGCCGGCGAGCACGGCGTGACCGAAGTCAGTGTAAGGGCCGGACTCGTTGACGAAGCGCTTGCCCTCGACATTGACGATGAACTGATTGGGCGCCTGGCGTTCCATCACGGTAGGGCGTGCACTACCAGGCGTGTCGATCGCCGGCATCCACCACGCGTCGTCCATCAGATCGATCGCTGCGCCGATGTCGGCGCCGGCCATAATGCCGTCGCCCGTGTTGCCGGGCGAGCCGTGGCTATGCCCGACACCGCCTAACAGTGGCTGAAACTTGGCGCGCAGCTCCGGGCTGAATTCGAAACCGCCCGCGGCAATCATGACGCCCCGGCGCGCGCAGATGCGGATCGGCTTGCCGTCCTTCTCCGCATTAACACCGATAACGGCGCCCTGTTCGACGATCAGCGATTTCATCGGCGTCTTCAGCCAAAGGGGAACGCCAGCGTCGCGCACGGCAAGGCGCAGGCGCGCAACCAGAGAACGGCCCGACGTGATCATCTCCGCGCCTGTGAGATGAGCGTGCACTTTGCGCCAGCCCATCTTCATCATCATTTTGTAGCGGCGAAGCGAAGCGCCCCATCGCACGCGAATAAGATCGCTGACTTCAGCGCTTGTCATCCAAACGCCCTTCGGGGCGCCGACCATGAGCGCGCTGCCGCGCAGGTCCCGCGCTTCCTGCTTCAACGTTCTAAGGTCCATTGGTTTTGGCCATAGGCCACGGCCCAACGGATTGCCGCCCTTACTCGGATGATAGTCCGAGTACCCCTTGCCCCAATAATAACCGCCCCGGAAGTGCGGTGTCGTCTCTAGCGCCGCGGATATCTTCGGCACTTCTTCGACGAAGCGTTGATGGCGCGCTTGATCGACCTCAGGCGCGATGTTGCGGAGGTACTGGAGCACATTCTTCGGATCGTCGCGCTGGCCCTGGCGTAGCAGCTCAGGCGCATTCGGCATCCACGCGCCGCCGCCAGACATCGCGCTGTTGCCGCCGTAATACTCAGTCTTTTCGATCACGAGCGCATCGAGTCCGCACTTTGCGGCCGTCCAAGCCGTCGTGAGCCCCGCTGATCCTGAGCCGACGACAACGACGTCTGTCTCATAATCCCAGGTCGACATCGCTTCTCCACGTTCGTTCTTACGGCACGCCGCGCTTCAATTCTTTCGCGGGTGACCGGACTTGACCATGAGCTGAGTTTGCACCCCGCCGTCGACGTTTATATCCGCGCCGGTGATGAAGCGCGCTTCGGGGCTGGCAAGAAAGACTATCGCCGCAGCCTGATCGTCAGGCCGCGAAAAGAATCCAAGCGGATTGCGATCCGGTGCGCCGCCCGGCTCCATTAAAGCCGGATCGAACGAGGCAGGATCGGCGCCGGAGATTCCGGTCAACGTCGAGCCCGGCGACACCGTATTCACGCGGATGCCATCGGGCCCCCAATCGGCCGCCATTTGGCGCGCCAACATCAGAAGTGCGGCCTTGCTCGGTGAATAGACGCCCAGTGTCGGGATAGGATGATGCGCCGCAACAGACGCCGTCGCCACAATGCACCCACGCGACACCTTGAGATGCGGATGAGCCGCCTTGGCCAGGAGCCAAGTCGCACGCGTATTGAGTTGAAATGTGCGCTCGTATTGCTCGAGCGTAAGATCAAGCAGCGTCGCCTGGGCAATGGCGCCGGCGTTGCTGATCAGCACGTCGAGCCCGCCAAACTCCTGGACCGATCGAGCCACGACCTTCGCGGGCGCAGCGGGATCGGTCATATCAGAGACAATCGCTATGACCTCGGCGCCTTCTTTGCGCAGCCCACCCGCAGCTTCTTCGAGCTTTTCTGGAGCGATGTCGACAAGCGTTAGTTGAGCGCCGCGTCCGGTGCGCGCATTCGAGTCCGCGTTGAGCCTGTGCGCGACCGCGAGGCCGATGCCACTTGCGGAACCGGTAACGAGCGCACGCATTTGACTGAGGACACCTCCGCTGACAGCACAGTGCAGCACGTCAGCAAAAAAGCACGCCGGGCGTTTTGGCGCCCGGCGTGAATACTACGGGAGATTAGTTGAAGTTTGCTGTGAACGATACGCCGTAGGTGCGCGGCTCATCATAAATTGCAAGATCGAATCGTGCCGCCGCGAGATAAAGCAGCTTCTCCTCATCAAGGAGATTGCGGCCCCATAGCGCGAAGCGATAGCGATCGTCCGGAGTTGTCCACGAAAGCTCACCATTGACCATCGTGTAGGACGGTTGCTCAAGACGGTTATCCGGCGCCGGGAAGTAGCCGCTATTATAAGCCACATTACCAGTCGCGGCGAACGAGCCCACACTTGTAGGGATCGTGTAGGTGCCACCAAGATTGGCCGTGAACTCGGGTGTCCGCGTCGTAGTGTTACCCGACACGTCACCGAACACCACAGGCGCGTTTGTGCCGTCAGAAATCGGCGCATTCGCAAAGTCAGTGTACTCACCTTGAGTCCAGGCCGCACCAGCGCTGACGCTGAAGTTGTCTGTAAGGTCCGCCGCCCATTCAAGTTCGAGACCATAGATTTCGGCGGAACCTGCGTTTTGGTAGGCTAGGATGCTCGGCGCCAACTGAATATTGACCTGGATATCAGTGTACTCGCTGAAGAACGCAGCCGCCGAGAAGCGCCAATTGCTATGGCTCGCCTTGTAGCCGATCTCATAGGAATCCACGTATTCTGGATCGACTGGCTGGTTCGCCAAGCCAGATGGTGACGGATTGACGCTGGGATTGTAGGTGCCCGACTTAAAACCCTGGCTGTAGGACGCATAGATGTTTGAGCGGTCGTCAAGCTCATAACGAACCACCGCGCGCGGCGTGAGCTCTTCCCAGCTGTCCGATCTATTGCCCGTCGCCAGCGAGGCAAGGTTTAGGAATTCAAACTCCTTCTCTTCGTGAGAGTAGCGAAGGCCCAAGGTGAGATGCAGGTCCGGAGTGAGGTCGTATGTACCTTCCGCGTAAGCGGCCCACGAATCAGTCGTGATCTCGGCGGCGTAACCAGCGCCTGGGATGGTCTGGCCGGCCGGACCGAAATAGAACGGCTGCGAGCGCCGTGCGAGATCGTGAAAGAAGTAAAGGCCGGTGACAAAGCTGAACTGCCCCATCTGCTCGGAAGCAAAGTTGATTTCCTGGCTCAAAGTGTCGGCGCGGTCGTGGCCTTCGATGTACCCGAACGTACTCGGCGCGAAGTCGGCGTCGTAGTTCAAAATGCCATCATAGCTCGTCCAGCCGGTAATCGCCGAGATAGAACCCGCACCGGTGTCGTAATCGACTTGCAGCGTCAGACCTTCATTATGCGTATCCCAGATCCCCGGGATGTCCGTGTTCATCTCATACGGGCCGGGTAGATCGAATCCCGGGTTACTTACATACGCCGGAGACGGACGAAGATACGGTGCAAAGGCCTCGTACCGGTCGTCGCGGTGGTCAGCGTAAAGAGCTGAGAGCGTGATCGACAGATCGTTGTTCGGCTCCCAGCGCAGACGCGGGTTTATCGCGAGGATGCTCGGGCCGTGCACTTCGTTACCAGGATAGAGATTTTCAATGTAGCTGTCAGCTTCGCGGAACATGATCGCGATATTGCCCGACAGCGTGTCGGTGATCGGCGTATTGCCAAAAACACGCGCGGTGAAGTCGTTGAAACGGCCGTAGCTGAGTGTCGTACGGAGCGCGGGATCATAGTCCGGCATTTGGGTGGTCACACGGATGGCCCCGCCAGTTGCGTTGCGGCCGAACAGCGTGCCCTGAGGCCCCCTCAAGACTTCGATTTGATCGATATTATCGAACTCGAAGAGCAGCGCCGAAGCTGCCGACTGATAGACCCCGTCGACATAGACCGCGACGGGGTTGTCGGCGCCAGGACCGGTCAGCGTGCTGCCGACACCGCGGATCGTTGGCGAGGCGTGGCTCGCCGTTACGTAAAACACCAAGCCCGGCGCCAAGCGATCAAGATCGCTCATGCGGATGACGCCAGCGTCCGCCAACGCTTCACCATCGACGGCCGTGATCGAGATCGGAACGTCAACCAGTCGTTCAGCGCGACGCTGAGCGGTGACGATGATTTCGTCCTCTGTAGCCTCCGCTGTAGGCGCTGGCGTGAGGCCTGCGGTTTGGGCGGATGCAGGCAGCGCTATCCCCGCCAGAATTGTCCCGGCACAAAGCGCCTGTACCCAGTCTCGTTTACTCATGTGACCCTCCCCTTGAAGCGCAGGCGCCAGTTTTTCTGGGCTCTTGTGACAACTCTCAGACAGTATTAAACGAACGGTTGGTGGTCAATACCACTCTGCCGTCTGTCCAAGGTATGGACATTGTCCGCCAGTTTGGTCCCCGCGCCACACCCAGACCCGAACTGCGCACACACGCTCAAGCCATGGAAAGTGAGTCACCCATGACAAAACGGATTCGCTTCGGTTTTTTTGGTGGGCCGCACAATGACTACGAGTTCTGCAAGATGGCGGAGGGCCTCGGCGTCGATGCGCTCGCTTGGGGCGAGTCGCCAGTGCAATTCCCCGACCCATATCTCTGTATGTTGCAAGCGGCGCAACACACGAGGACGGCTCTACTCGGCACGGTTGTGACCTGCCCTGGCCTCCGCCACCCCGCGGTGCATGCCAACACGCTGCAAGAACTGCAACGTCTCTCTGGCGGCCGTATCTTTTGCGGCATCGGCACCGGCGATCTTGCGCTGATCGAGATGGGCGAAAAGCCATATAGAATGGTCGATTTCGTTACCTACGCCACAGCCGTGAGAGATTTGACTGCAGGCCGCGAGATTGAGTGGAATGGCCGACCGCTGCGTATGCGCACCGAACCTGTAAAGCCGGTTCCACTTTGGTTCGGCGCGGACGGCCCGCGTGGCATCGCTGAAGCAGGACGCGTCGCCGACGGCGTCGTCGTGGCGCAAGCGGGTAGCGCTGACGTCATCTCCACGGTCATCGAACGCGCAGCTTCGGCGGCGACAGATGCGGGACGCTCAATCGATGATCTCGATATCTGGTTCATGCTGCGTGTGGTGCCGACCGAACGCGTAGATGGCGCCATCTACTTGGATGGTTTCGACGAGTACGCGACCCGTGCGCTGCGCTTCATGTGGCGCACCGCCGGCTCGCCCACCCGTGATGACGACCTGGCGGGGATCCTGCTGAACCAGCGCGGCTACCGTATCGATCCAGACGTCGCCAACCGCGTCTGCGATTTTAATGCACGGTGGGATGAGAGCCGTGCATTTGGCTCAAAGCACCACGTTGAGCTTATGAATGAGCTAAAGTTGCGTGATTTCGCAGGCCGTTACTTCTTCATCAGCGGCCCCCCCGCGCATATCGCCGAGCGCACTCAGGCACTGATCGACGCCGGCGCACGTAACTTCTTCACCCCCTTCATGGCCGGGGATCGATACCAGCTGGCCCGCGAAACTGCGCAGATTCTCAATGGGTTACGCTAAGGCACGCTGCCACGACGCCGTATTCAAACTATCGTTTGTTCACACCTCGGATGAGTGTCAGGGCGCGCCGCACCAGATGTCGGCGCGCCTGACATTAAATAGCGCCGAGAGGCGGCATCACATGGGCGTTCCAGCCGGCATACGTCTCGCGCAGCGTGTCGTTGATATCGCCATAGACCTCAAGCGGCGCGGTAATTTCAGCGACATCGCCCATCCGCTCCAACAGCGATCCGACATTGCTGAGATGGCCTAGTGCAGCCTCTGAATCCTGATACAGCTCAAGGAAAATGTATTCGCCGCCGCCGGCCGGATAGACGCCGAACGCGAGCGTGCCCTTGTCGGTCGTGCGGATCTTTTCAACCAGCTCCGCAGCCCACGCCTCGAAGCTCGCCACGTCCTTGGCGCGCGCGCGCCCCTTCACCCAAACCTTGGACATCTCGTCCCCCTTCGCAATTTGAACTGACATGGTTGTCAACGCAGGGCCGCGGGAGGTCAAGACATACCAACCTTTCGGTTGATAACGATTGCAACGACCGTTTGGCTGTTTTAGGGTCGTGATGGCCTTTGGACTCCGTCACGGCGGACCGTCAAAATGTAAACTCGGGAGGTTGCGTCATGGGACGTATGGTTTTCACCAATGCACGTTTGGTCGATGGCGATAACGCTCCGCAAGACGCGATGACGATCGTCGTCAACGGCGACCGCTTCGAGTCGGTCGGCCGCGGCGAATATGCCAACAGCGAAGGCGACACGGAGGTCTTTGATCTCAGCGGCCGCACGCTCATGCCGGGCATGGTGCACGGCCACTATCACGCCACCTATACCCGCTTCAGCGCCGCCGAAAAACTGCCGGTCGGCATGGAGGCACCGCCGGCGCTGCAAACGCTGCGCGCCGCCGATCACCTGCGTAAAGCGCTCTATTCCGGCTTCACCGGTGTCGTCAGCGCGGGTGCGCCCTACGCAATCGACGCTGCGTGCAAGATCGCGGTCGAACAAGGCTTGATCGAAGGCCCGCGCATTGTTGCCGGCAGCCGCGATGTCAGCACCACCGGCCACTCGCAGGACGGCTTCGAATGGCACTGGGGTTCGGGCATGACCGCCCAGACCAACATCGCCGACGGCGTCGATTCCTTCCGCCGCGCGGTTCGCGAAGAGCTGAAGCGCGGCGCGGAGATGATCAAAATCTTCGCGACGCCCGGACACGGCGTGGTCGGCTTCTACAAAGATCTTGAAATGAGCGTCGAAGAGTTGAAAGCGGCGATCGACACCGCCCACTCGCGTGACGCCCGCATCCGCGCCCATATCGCCAACAAGAAAGGCATAATGGAAAGCGTGCGCCTGGGCATCGACATCGTCGACCACGGCGACGGCATGGACCAAGAATGCATCGACTTTATGATCGAGAAAGATGTCTTCCTGGTTCCCTCCATTCGTTATCCGTACGAAGCCTGCAAGATTTGGTCGGGCGCTCTCATCGACGAAATGCGCAGCGGCATGGAGCACATGATCAAATGGCTCCCGATCGCGAACAAAGCCGGCCTAAAGATGACATTGGGCGACGATTACGGGGCGCAGCCGCTCGATCATGGCACCTATGGCGAAGAACTTGAGTTCTACGTCCGGGTCGCCGGCATTCCGCCGCTCGACGTGATCCGTTGGGCCACCAAATTCGGTGGCGAGATGGTGACGGGCAACAAAGAAGACCTCGGCACCATCGCCAAAGGCAAGCTTGCGGACTTTATCGTCGTCGACGGCGACCCGGTGGCCGACATAGGCCTGCTGGCCGATCCCGGGAACTTCCTGGCGGTCGGCAAGGGTGGAAAGCTCTACGGCTCGCGACTGGGCGACATCGCCCGCAGACCCGTCGCCGCGAAGGCTTCGCGTCAGCCGGCGCTCGCAAAATAAAGCGCGACGGAGACCACGTGACCTATACAACGCTTGCGATCGAAGATTTCGGCGCGGTGCGCCGCATCTCGCACAACCGTCCCGAAGCGCGCAACGCCGAGAGCAAAGAGCTGCTCGACGAACTCCACCGCGCGTTTACCGAAGCGGCTGATGATGACAACGTTCGTGTCATCATCCTCGGCGGCAAGGGCGATCACTTTTCGGCCGGGCACGATTTGAAGCAGGCGCAGCGCGAGCGCGGCAACTTCACGGTGGAGGAGCGTTGGGACTTCGAGGTTAAACGCTATCTGGAATACAGCCTCCACATCCTGCACACGCCGAAGCCGGTGATCGCACAGGTACAAGGCGCGTGCATCGCCGCGGGCTTCATGGTTGCCAATATGTGCGACATAATCATTGCTTCTGAAGACGCGTTCTTCTCAGACCCGGTGGCGCACTCCCTTGGTGCGGCGGCGGTCGAGGTGCTGGTGCATCCTTGGGTGCTCGGGCAACGCAAGGCGCGCGAAATGCTGTTTACTGGCGGCAAGTTTACCGCCGCCGAGGCCAAGGACATCGGCATGGTCAATCACGTTGTGCCACGCGCCGATCTGGAAGACCGCACGATGGAGATGGCGCAGAAAATCGCGCTGGCCTCACCGTTCGCGCTACGGCTGCTGAAGCGCTCGCTCAATCGCACGTTGGACATGCAAGGCTTCGGCACCGCGATCGCCGCGCACTTCGACACGCACCAACTCTCACACGTCGCGACGGCCTTCCAAAGCATCAGCGACGGCGGCCTTGAGAACGCGATCCTAAAAGAGAAAAAAGCCTCGGGCGTTTGACACCGTCGCGGCGGTGATTGCATCATCAACCAAACGGGAGATTGATGCAATGCGGGACGTTGGCGGCTGGCAGGTGCGCTGGGACGCTCGCAGAGCCGACGCATTTGTGCGCGCCGGCGTCTGGGTCAACAAGACCGTCGCCGATCATCTCGCCGAGCGCCTTGCCGCCGATCCCCACCACGTGTCCGTTATCGAGGGCGACCAGGCCTTCACGCTCCGCGATCTCGACACCGAGTCCACGCTGCTCGCGCGCGCGCTGGTGCGGCGTGAGTACCAGCCGGGCGAGACCATTTCTTTTCAGCTGCCAAACTGGAGGGAGGCGGTCGTCATTGGATTGGCTGCCGCCAAGGCTGGCTTGGTGCTCGGACCGATTACGCCAATTTATCGGGACGCCGAGCTGACGTTCATGCTGGGCGACAGCCGCAGCCGCATGCTGTTCGTGCCTGATGAGTTTCGAAACGTCGACTATCTGGCCATGGCCAAGCGCGTGCGCGCTGCAATTGGACGCGAACTGGAAATCGTGGTCGTCCGCGGCGGCGGCGATGATTGCGTGAGCTACGCCGCCCTGCTGGATGAGGGCCATCACGAAGCAGCGCTGCCCGGCGCCGATCCGAACGCCGTCAAGCTGGTGATGTACACGTCTGGCACTACTGGCCGCGCAAAAGGCGTGCTCCATAGCCACAACAGTCTGCAATCCGAGAACTGGATGCGCCGGCAGCATCTTGGCGTCGGCCCGCACGACATTCTCTACAATCCCTCGACCGTCACCCACGTCACCGGCGCGCTCTATTCGCTCTGCATGCCCTTCACGCTCGGCATTACAACTATACTCGCCGACACCTGGGATCCCGCCGCCGCAGTCAACACGATGCGCAAACACCGCGCGACGGCCATGATCGCCTCGACGATCTTTCTGGAGGGCCTGCTCGCCGAAGCAAAGCGGCAGGACGATCATCTGCCAGACATGCGTTTTTATCTCTGCGGCGGCGCCCAGGTGCGGCCCGAGCTCATCCGCGAAGCGACCGCGTTTTTCCCCAATTGCGCATTCTCCCGCATCTACGGCGCGACCGAAGTCCCCAACATCACCGGAGGCATCAACAGCCGCGCCAACGCCGAGCTTGGCGCGACGACGGACGGCCAGATCATCGGCTGCGAAGCGCGCGTGGTGGATCCTGTCACCGGCGCGCCGCTGCCGGCCGGCGCCGAAGGTGAAATCATCGCCCGCGGCCCGCAAATGCTGATTGGGTACACGCGACCAGAGGACACGGATGAAGCCATCGACGCGGAAGGTTTCTTCCATATGGGCGATTTAGGCCGCATCGTGGAAAATGACTTCATCGTCATTACCGGGCGCAAGAAGGACATCATCATCCGCGCTGGCGAGAACATCAGTCCTAAGGAAATCGAGGATACGCTCGCGGGACATCCCGACATCGCGGAGATCGCCATCGTCGCGATGCCCAACCCGCGTACCGGCGAAATGGCGTGCGCCTTTATTGTCCCGACGCTTGGACGCATTGTGACGCTCTCGCAACTGGCGGACTTCCTGATCGCAGCCGGTGTCGCCAAGCAAAAAATCCCGGAGCATGTCGAGCTGGTCGACGATCTTCCGCGCACCGCCATCGGCAAAGTCCGCAAGGATGTTCTCCGCGAACGCGCGCGCGCCATCGCGGCGGCGCGTTGACAGTTTGGAGCTAGAATGAACCTGCAGTTTTCCGACGAGGACGAGCGCTTTCGGCACTCGATCCGCGACGCACTCAAAGATCTAGTGCCGCCGGATATGGCGCGCCGCACCCGCCAAGGCGTGCATCCTACCAAAGCCGATCTCAAAGCCTGGAACCGCATCATGTATGAACGCGGCTGGGCGGCGGCGCACTGGCCGAAAGAGTATGGCGGGACAGGTTGGTCGCCGCTGCACGTTCACATCTTCGAAGAGGAGCTGGCCGCTGTCGACGCGCCCTTCCTGAGCTATTTCGGTTTGCGCTTGGTCGGTCCCCTCATTTTCACGTTCGGCACCGAGAAGCAAAAAAAGCAGTACATTCCAGACATCCTCACCGGTGATACATTCTGGTGTCAGGGGTTCTCAGAGCCCTCCTCTGGGTCAGACTTGGCGTCGCTGCGCACAACGGCGGTGCGCGAAGGCGACGAATACGTGCTCAACGGTCAGAAGATCTGGACCACGGAAGCGCACTACGCCGACAAGATGTTCTGCCTCGCGCGCACAAACACCGAAGTGCCTCCACAAAAGGGCGGTCTCTCCTTTCTGATGTTGCCGATGGACGACCCCGGCATCCAGGTGCGGCCAATCATCACGATCGATGAAGGCCATAGCGTCAACGAAGTGTTCTTCGAAAATGTGCGCGTGCCCGTCACGAACATCATAGGCGAAGAAGGCCGTGGCTGGGATTATGCTAAGTTCTTGCTCGGCAATGAGCGCGTCACCAACGCGCATGTCCCACGCGCAAAGCGCGATCTCGTTCTGCTGAAGCAGATGGCGGAGACGGAGCTGCGCAACGCGAACGGCACACTGGATGAAGATGACGTCCGGCGGCGCATCGCCAAGATCGAGATTGATCTGGATGGCTTGGAATGGGCGGTGTTGCGCGAGGTGATCGGCGGCAGCCGCAGCCCGGCGATCGCGTCCGCCCTCAAGATCGTGGCTAGCGAACTGCAGCAGCACATGGCGGAACTCGCCGTCGATCTGATCGGTGCGCGCGGACGCGTGTATTACGACGAGGCCGATCTCGAGCGCAACGACTTGGCCGCATCCCCTCCGGAGTACGTACCGGGGCTTGCGGCGCGTCAGCTCTTCCTGCGCGCGACTACGATCTACGCGGGCAGCAACGAAATTCAGCGCGGCATCATCGCGAAACAGCAATTCGGTCTGTGATCGGGGATCATTTTGGACTTTCGACTAAGCGACGAACAGACGATGTTGAAGGAGAGCGCCGAGCGCTTCGTCTCCGGCGAAGCGGGCTTTCAGCATACGCGCGAAGGCATTAGGTTTTCGCCTGCGAACTGGAAGACAATGGCGGATTTGGGCTGGCTTTTGCTCATGATCCCTGAAGAGAGCGGCGGGCTCGGCGGCGGCGCGATCGACGCGGCGCTGCTGACGGAAAGCTTCGGGCGCGGACGCCTGATCACGCCCTACATTTCAACGGCTGTGGTCGCCGCTGGCTTGCTTGCACGCGCCGACGATTTTTCGACCCATAGCGCTCTGCTGGAGTCCATCGGCACCGGCCAAGCGCTTGTGGCGCTGGCCACCGAAGAGTCATCATCGCGATACGATCTCAACCGCATCACAACCGCCGCAAAGAGAGCCGCGGGCGGTTTCACACTGAGCGGCGAGAAGATCGTCGTGCAGGATGGCGCCATCGCGGGCCACTTTTTGGTCTCGGCGTTGCTCGAGGGCAAAACAACGCTGTGGGTCGTTGACAAAGATGCAGCTGGCCTCACGCGTCGCGCCTATCGCACGATTGATCGCGCGCCCGCCTGCGATCTCTCTTTCGCGGACACGCCGGCCACGCTCGTCCTCGCAGACGCCGCCGCGCCGCTTGAGCGCGCCATCGACCAAGCGCGCGTTCTCCTCGCCGCTGAGGCGCTAGGGTGCATGGAGGCGGCGCTGAGCATCACCGCCGAGTACATAAAGACCCGCACGCAATTCGGCCGGACGCTATCGAGCTTCCAAACGCTGACGCACCGCGTCGCCGATTGCTACGTGAAGTGCGAGCAGTTGCGCTCTGCCCTCTTTCGCGCGTTGTCCCTGATCGACGCAGAACCCCGCGCGCGCGGCGCCCCGGCATCAGCGGCGCTGATCACTGCAATCGAAGCGGGTGAGTTTGTCTGCGGCCAAGCCATCCAACTACACGGCGGCATCGGGATGACTGAGGAGTATGTCGTCGGGCATTACTACAAGCGCATCCGCGCCATCGGCCGAACTTATGGCGATCTGGCTTATCTTCGCCGCCGTTATATCGACCTCACCCAACGGAGTGCATAATGGATCTCGCCGCACTCAAGACGATGACGCTTTCCGTGCAAGATCGCATTGCGACGCTGACGTTGAACAATCCCGAAAAGTTGAACGCGGTGGGGCCGGAATCGCACACCGAGCTCACCTGGGTGTTCCGCGCACTCGCTGACCGCGCCGACGTCGATGTTGTGATCTTCACGGGCGCCGGTCGCGCCTTCTGCGCCGGCGGCAATCTCGAATGGATGGAAGAGACCGCTGCCGATCCGCGGCGTTTCCTACCCATCATCGAAGAGATCAAGCACATGGTGCTGTCGATGCTCGAGTTTCCGAAACCGCTTGTCTGCCGCATGAACGGCGACGCCGTCGGCCTCGGCGCAACATTGGCTGTCTGCTGCGACATCATCATCGCGGCGGAAGATGCACGTTTCGGCGATCCCCATGTGCGGATTGGCCTGACCGCCGGGGACGGCTGCGCCCTCATCTTGCCGCACCTCATTGGGCATACGCGTGCAAAGGAGCTGCTCCTGCTCGGCGACCTCATCTCAGCGAACGAAGCGCGCGAATACGGCATCATTAATCACGTCGTGCCCGCCGCGGAACTCGACGCCAAAGTCGGCCAGATCGCAAACAAATTGGCGCGCGGCGCGCAGCAAGCGATCCGCTACACCAAGGCGATCCTGAATAACGGCCTGCGCGCTACTGCGATCGCGCAACTCGAAACCGCAGCCGCTTACGAAGCACTGACGGTGATGACCGCCGACCACAACGAGGCGCTGAAGGCGATGCGCGAGAAGCGCAAGCCGAACTTCGGCGCCGTCTGAGGGTTCATCGCGCCAGTTCGACTTGCACAACGCCGAGCTTCTGCTGTCGCTCGGCTAGATTGCTCGCAAAAGCCTTAGCCACCGCGTCAACAGTCCAACTCTCGCGTTGGAGAACCGGCGCAATGATCGCGGGATGTGTCATCAGCGCGAGCACGCCGCCATCGATCCGCACTACTTGCCCATGAATCGCTGCGGACGCGTCTGACAAAAAGTAACAAATTACCGGTGCATTGGCGCTTGCGGGCGGCACTGTGTCTGGCAGTGGGATCGAAAGCGCGGACAAGTACTCGCGCGTCTTGTGCGCCATCTGGGTGTTGGCCATCGGCGACACCGCATTGAGGCGTACCCCGGTATTTGCCAACTCAAGCGCCCACGAATAGGTGAGCGAGGCGAGCGCGCCCTTGCTGGCGCCGTAAGCGCCGAGGCCGGTCATGCCGCACTGCGCGCCCGACACAATGTTGACGATCGCGCCGCTCTTGCGCTCCAGCATATGCGCCGCAGCCGCCTGCGCACACGACGCTGCGCCAATTAGGTTGACGGCCATGGTTGTGGTGAAATCCGCCTCGCTAGACTCTAGCAGCGGCGCGATCCTGAAGAGGCCCGCATTGTTGACCAGCCCGTCCATTCGCCCGAAGCGCTTCAGGCACGCATCCACTAGCGCCTGCCCGCTCGACCACAGCGAGATATCAGCGGCGTGCGCGTGAGCGCGGCCGCTGCCTCGTTCGTTGATCGCCGTCGCCACACGCGCAGCCGCTTCGGCGTCGATGTCGTTGATCAAGACGCTGGCGCCGAGTGACGCGGCCAGCTGCGCAGTCGCTTCTCCAATGCCTTGTCCAGCGCCGGTGACGATAATCGCTTTGTTCTCAAGCGTGCAACTCACGATCGCATCTCCCCTTTGCCGCCGAACACGAAGCCTTTGAACCCATCCGCAGCAATTGCGCGGCACGTTGCATTGAACCGCGCGAGACCGCCGGTGTACGGCATGAACACGCGCGAGCCGTCGTCCGCATTCACGTGGACCATGTAATTGTCGACGTTCAACCGCAGCAGCGTGCTGGCGGCGCGCGTAACCTCATCTGTCCACACGTCCTGAGCCGCCAGCTCTGGCTCTATCGTCTCGGCGTCAACAGCGCGCATGTACGCGATCAAGTCGGCGGCAAAGTCCACGTGCTGTTCGTTCATCAGCGCCATGTTGGTGAGCACAGATGGACTGCCTGGACCGGTGAGGTGAAACAAGTTCGGAAAGCCCGCCGTCATGAGCCCCAGCAGCGTGCGCGGACCGCGCCGCCACGCGTCGGAAATCGAAGCCCCTGCAGCATTTCGGATATCGATGCGATCCATGGCGCCGCGGAAAGCGTGAAATCCAAGCGCAAATACGATCAGTTCGACCTCGTACTTGGCGCCGCCGCGGAGTTGGATGCCAGTTGGCGTGATTTCCTCGATAGGATCGCCGGCTACGTTTACGAGCGCGACGTTGTCGCGGTTGAAAGTCTCGTAATAGCCGGTGTCGAGGCAAAGGCGGCGCGTGCCGATCGGATGATCCTGTGGACACAACTGCTCTGCGACTGCGGGATCCTTTACGAGCTCGCGGATCTTCTCGCGCACAAACTCCGAGACCACGGCGTTGACGGCCAGATCGAGACCCTGATCGGCGAACACGCGGTTCATGCCTTGCCCGCCGAGCGCCCATTGCGCTTGAAGCCGCTCAGCGCGCGCCGCTTCGCTATATTCAGCGTAATTCAACGCCGGCGCAGGCAAGCCGAACACGCTGCCGACTGGCGTCCCCAACAGCATTTCACGCCGATCGGGCATGTTCACCGCCGCCGCGTACGCCTCGTCCGAAAGCGGCGCATTGCGCGCTGGCACTGAGAAGTTCGGCGTGCGTTGGAACACATAAAGCTGCTGCGCGCGCGGCGCGATGGCAGTGATCGCCTGCACGCCAGAGGAGCCGGTGCCGATCACGGCGACGCGCCGTCCTTCAATTTGAACGTCTCGCTCAGGCCAGTCCGAAGTCTGCACCCACTCGCCTTCAAAAGACGCCAGCCCCGCGAAATTCGGGATGCGCGCCGCGGAGAGATTGCCCGTCGCAAGCATCAGGAAACGGCACGATAACGCCTCACCCGTGTGAGTTGTCAGCGCGTAGCGTGCTTGATCCGGGCGCCAGCGCGCGCCCGCGAGCGTTGTATTGAAGCGGATATGCCGCCGCAACTCGAACTTGTCGGCTACGAAGTTGAGATAGCGGAGCAGCTCGTCTTGCGCCGCGTAGCGCTCGCTCCAGCGCCATTCGTGCGTCAGCTCTGAGGAGAACTGATAACAATAATCCAAGCTCTCAATGTCGACGCGCGCGCCCGGGTACCGATTGTGAAACCACACCCCGCCGACATCGCTGGCGCTCTCCAGCGCGACAACCGAAAGACCGTCGCGCCGCAACCGCTCGATCGCATAAAGACCGCCAAATCCCGCGCCAACGACAACGACATCGAACATCGTCATTGCAGCGCCGCTCGCAGCGCCTCACAACCCTCCGCGAGCGCCAAAGTGGATTGTGGGTGATTGGGAGCAATCGCAATGAAGCCATGGATCATGCCTTTGTGGAGGCTGACCACCACCGGAATACCGGACGTCAAAAGCCGTTCGGCATAAGCGCTGGCTTCGTCGCGCAGCACATCGAACTCCGCGATTTGCACTAGCGCAGGCGGAAATCCGGAGACATCGCTCAGAAAGTCGAGCAGCGGATCCGCACGATCGGCGGCGCCGAGATACTGGTCCCAATACCAGGCCATCCGCGCACGCGTCATGAACGGTCCATCCGCGTAGTCGCGGTAGGATTGCGAGGCGAGTACGGGATCGAGCGCGGGATAGGTTTGAAGCTGGAACGCGGGCAACGGGGCGTCCTCACGGCGCAACAGCAGCATCAGCCCCACAGCTAGTTGCCCGCCGGCGCTGGAGCCGCTTATCGCCATGCGCGTGGGATCGCCGTTGAGCGACGCTGCGTTCTCACACGCCCAAGCCCATGCCGCGTAGCAATCGAAGATTGGCGCCGGAAAGCGCACTTCCGGGCTTAACCGGTAGCCGACTGAAACGACGACGCAGCGGGCGTTCAACGCCATATACTGGCAGCGCCAGTCTTCTTGCTGGAGCGAACCGCTGACCCAGCCGCCGCCGTGAAGATGCACCAAGATTGGCAACGGTCGGCTGGCGGCCGGAATGTAGCAGCGCACATCGATCGTCCCGCGCAACACGGAAAGGCGCACGTCGCGTATGTCTAAGCCCGGCGAAACCGGCCCGAACGGCGGCAGCGCTGGCCTAGCGATCGCCAGCGCCTGGTCCGCCGGCAAAGCCGCCAGATCGAGAGATGGCCCTTCGCCCAGTTGGCGCACGACACGCGCAATTTCCGCATCCAAGTCCATGGCGTTATCCTGGCGCCAGCCCCTCTCGACAACAAGTTCTACCATACGTATGATTGGTGGCAGAGGGCGTGATGGAGGTTCAGTTGCAGAAGCAGTCTCTGGCTACAAGGAAGTTCGATCAAATCCGCGAAGTCACTGAAGCGGAGGTCGAGTTCTTTGAGGAGAACGGCTGGGTGAAACTCGAGCGGTTGCTTGCGCCGCCGCTCGCGAGCGAACTGCTACAACACATCCAAAAAGTCATGGATACACGCATCAAGGGCGAGGACGGCTACGTCGCTGAACGGGCACCGGACGCGCAAGGCGCCCTAATGGTCGAGTATGTCGCGTCGACGAATTTGCGCGAAAGCGACAGCTGGCTGGAAGATCTCGCTGTGTGCCACGAATTAGCGGAAGCTAGCGCGCGCCTCATCAAGACACGGCCGCTGCGCCTCTTTGCGGACAGTGTCTTTCACAAGCCTAAGCGCGGTGATGGCGAAGCTTGGTTTTCCGGCCAAACGCCGTGGCACCAGGATTATCCCGCAACCCCGCTTGACCGCGCTAATGACCTGCAAATCTGGGTCGCCGCCTGCGAAATCACACCGGACATGGGGTGCCTCCAATATCTCAGCGGCAGCCACCGGCTTCCGCCAATGGGCAAGGCTACCGCCTATCGCGACGCCAACGGAAAGATGTTTCCGAAAGGCGCGGTCGAAGTTTATCCGTGGCTCCTCGAAAAATTCGAGGTATCACCGGCATTCCACATGCAGCCGGGCGACGCGCTCGCACACCACAGCCTGACCATGCACTATTCGCAAGAAAACCAATCGACGAAGTTCGATCGCTGGGCTTGGGGTTCGCGCCGCATGGATGCGCGCATCTGCTATAATGGCGCACCCAACCACCGCACCGACGGTCGCGGCCTGCAAATCGATAAGCCATTCGACCACCCGGCCTTCCCTGTTGTCATCGAATAGACGACGCGCGCTGTTACGACAGCGGCGCGTAAGTCGAGATCGCTGGAATTTCGCTGCCAGCGTGTACTTCCTGCAATTCCACGATATTTCCATCCGGATCGCGTGCGTACACAGTGGTGACGCGCGCCTCCGGCACATGCTGCGGCTCTGAGAAGAATTCAACTCCGGCCGCCTTCAGGCGCGCGTACTCGCTGGCGAGATCCGTGATATCGAAACAGATGTGACGAATGCCGCCGTCGCATGCTGGGCTTGGCGTGACCGGCCGCCCCTTCGGGTGGAGATAGTGGAAGATTTCGATCTCGACGTTGCCGGCACGGAGCCAGGCGGCGTGAAACGCCGCTTCTTTCAAGCCTACGATGGTTTGGAACGTCTCGTCAGTCTTTTCGACCTTCCACGCTTCGCGCACTTCGAGACCCAGAAGGTCGCGATAAAAGCCCAGCATGCGCTCCATATCTGTCGTCGCGAGCGAAATGTGATGGACGCCGTTGATCATAATGCTTCCTCAGGCGGTTATCACGTTGATCTCAGCCAGCTCATCCACCGTCAATTTCCAGTTGGCCGCTTTGACGTTCTGTTCAACCTGCTCCGGCCGCGTCGCGCCGGCGATGACGCCAGCCACCACCGATTGACAGACAAGCCAGCTCATCGCGAGTTCGGTGATCGTGCGGCCGCGGCTCCGCGCGTAGTCGTTTAGCTTACTAACGATCGCGTGGTTGCGCTCTGTTAGGAATTTTCCACCAAGGCCGAGGAAATTGTCCTTCAGCCGCCCCGTGTCGCCGCTAATGTATTTTCCGGTGAGCATGCCCGACGCCAGCGGAAAATACGGATTGAGCGTCAATCCGTGATGCAGCAGCGCAGGAATCAAATCCTTCTCCGGCGAGCGCTCCAGCAGGCTAAATTCGTTCTGAGCGCAGATGAAACTCTTCGCGCCAAGTTCCTTCGCCAGCCACAACGCATCGACAACGCGCCAAGCGTCCATATTGGACACCGCGATATGCCGCGCCTTGCCTGACGTTACGATGTCATTGAGCGTGCGCAGTGTCTCCTCGATCGGCGTGGTGAGATCGGGGATGTGCACCATGTAAATATCGACGAAATCAGTGCCAAGCCGCTTCAAGCTTCCCTCAAGAGCGCTCATGATGAAAGCGCGCGAGTTGTTCGGTGGTCCGCCGTTAAAATCGTAGCCAAACTTCGTCGTCAGCACGATATCCCGGCGCTTGCCCTTGATCAGCTGCCCAAGAACTGACTCTGCGTTCCCAGGCGGGTTGCCGTAAATGTCGGCGGTGTCGAAGAGCGTGATGCCGAGGTCGAGCGCCTTATGCACGACCGGCTGGGAGGCTTCAGGGCTGATCGACCAGCCGAAATTGTTGCAGCCAAGACCTACCGCGGAGACGCGTAGGCCCGACCGACCCATGGTGACGAAATCCAACACGGCCTCCCGGCAAAATCCAACGCGTTTCTCAGCGCCTATCAATCGTTTGGCAGCTTCTAGATGCACGCGCAGCCCGTCAAGGGGGCGCGCTTCAGCCCTCGCTTGCCCCTAGAAACGGACTGATCGGCGCAAACCCGAGCGCCGCCTCTAACGATTCCGGGATCACCGCGAGTTCGATCTCGCGCTCGGCATCGATGATGTAACCCGCGAGCAGATCGCCGACATCAACAAGGTAAGGCGGCTTGTGTCCAGCAGCGGCCAGGCGCTTGAACGCAGCCTCGATCGGCGGCTTATCGAGCGCGCCGAGCGCAACGTTGACAATGCCCTGATCCGATGTTCGGTAGTCCGCGGGCCGCGGCCTACCTTGAGGCGCCGCGTATTGAACGATCTCCAAAAACACGCCGCCAGCATCGACTAGGAAAGATTCTGAGCGCGCATTCTCCAAGCCCCACAATGCATCCGCTTGCGACGAGTGAAGCTCCGCCTTGGGCGCAAGCGGGAGCTGCAACACCTCTGTGTAGAAAGCACGCGCAGCGCCAAGGTCGGACACGGAAGCAGACGCATAAACCAGCGCTGGACCAGCATTTCGGCCGCAAAGCGTACGCAGAGCGTCACCGTCCTCCATGACCTCAACGATCGCACCAATGCCAGGATCGCGAAAAGCGCAGCGCCGCAAGCCATCAACCGACGCGACACCGGCAATCGGCGCAATCCTACGTTTCGCCATTTCCTCCAGCGCGCGATCAAAGCGCTCCACTGCGATGCCGAAGCGCGTCCAGCCGTGATCCGCAGGCGTCCAATCAGCCCGCAGCGGCCGCTGAGCAGGCTTGGTGTGATAGAAGAACTCCAGCTGCAAGCGCGGCTGTGCCCCCACCAGCCACCACATCAAAGCATGCGAGCTGGTATCGAGACCCTGGATCTGAATGAGGCTGCCGAGAATGACCTGACTGCCGGCATTCTGAAAGCCTAACGCCTCGGTGAACAGTTCCAATGTCGCCGGCAGATCGGCGGTGTTCATCCCGATCTGAATAAGCTTGAGTGACATTCGTGCTCCAGGGGCACCTGCCCAAATTCTGCCAATCGTTTGGTGTTCTGGCAAGCGGCGGGCGAACGCTTTTTCCGCCTCCGCGCTACTAATCGAACGACCGTTTGACGCCGCCCACGGGCCGCGCCATTGTTCGGGACGGGAGGACAAGGATGAGCGAAACCACCGCCACGAGTTTTCAGGGGCATGGGACCAGGCCCTATCGGGCCTATGTGCTCGGCGCGCTTGTGGTCATCTACATGTTCAACTTCATCGACCGCATCCTGCTCGGGATCGTGCAGGAGTCGATCAAGGAAGACTTCGGGCTGACCAATTTCCAATTGGGCATCCTCGGCGGGCCCGCCTTCGCCCTCCTCTTCACGATCGCGGGCATTCCAATTGCGCGTTTAGCCGAGAAGACCAACCGTATCACCATCATTGCTACGGGCGCGGCGGTGTGGAGCCTGTTCACGACGCTTTGCGGCTTCACGCAATCGTACCTCCAACTCTTGCTCGCGCGCATTGGCGTCGGCATCGGTGAAGCGGCGTGCGTGCCGCCGTCGCACTCGGTGATCTCCGACTACTTCCCAGCAGACCGCCGCGCCTCGGCGCTCAGCATCTATGCGCTGGGCATTCCGATCGGCTCAGGCATCGCCGCGATTGGCGGCGGTTGGCTCACACAGAATTTCGACTGGCGCAGTGCATTCTGGCTCTTAGGCGCGCCAGGCTTACTTGCGGCGCTGCTCTTGAAGCTCACAGTGCGCGAGCCGCCGCGTATGAAAGCGGCGGAACAAGCGCCAACGTTTGTCGAAACGCTGAAGGCGCTCTCGCGCAAGCCGTCCTTCTGGCACAACGCCCTCGGCGGCGCGATGGTGGCGGCGTGCGGTTATGGCAGCCTGCAATTCCTCGTCTCACACCTCGTGCGCAACTACGACATGGGCGCGACGCTGCAGGATGAAATCGCGCACGCAAGTTACGTGTACGGCGCTTACGCCGGCATCTCGATGGCCATCGGGACGTTCCTCGGCGGCTTCCTCGCCGATCGTCTGACGAAACGTCACAAAAACGCGCTCACATGGTTGCCCGCGCTCGGACTTGCGCTCGCAATTCCACTTTATATTGCCTCTTTCCTGCAAACCTCGTTGTTGCCGGCGCTGGCATTCCTGCTGATCGCGCCGCTGGCGCACTTCCTCTATGCCGGCCCTTATTTCGCCGTCGCCCAAAGTGTGTCGCCGCCGCGCGCGCGTGCGACTGCGACGGCTATCCTCGTCTTTGTGGGCACCATTATCGGCTACGGCGTCGGCCCGCCGCTGGTCGGCCTTGCCAACGATTTCTTTGCGAGCCAAATTCTCGCAGGCCAAGGGCTCGACCGCGTGACCGCATGCGCCGATGAAGCCTACGCGGCGGTCTGCGGCGCTGCCGACGCCACCGGCATTCGCTACGCGCTTATCGCGATGCTGGGCTTCTTGGTGTGGGCCGCCATCCACTTCCTGCTCGCCGGCCGAACCTTCGCCCGCGACCGGGAGAGTTGAGAGAGCGCGGCGCGGGGAATTGAAATTCGGGATGGAAGTCCTGTGCGCAATAAACATCCGTTTAGACTCGGGCGACAATTCTGTTTCCCGATTCGCCCACACGGAGGGCGACCAAACTGTCTGCCAGTTCCCGCTATCGTGCGCACAGAGTGAGCTTTGGGGCGCTGTCCAGGAATTGAGAAGCAAGACCCGCGGCAAAGGCCGCACCACTCAACTGCGGTCCGGCGCGAGGCTGATCGGTAAGGTGTTCGACTCGCTCGGCAATCCGATGAGCCCGACCATCACCAAGAAGCGGTCGGTGCGCTATCGCTACTACATGACTCGCGAGCACGGGCTGGAAGGGCCTAAGGGTTCAATCCATCGCGTTCCGATGACCGGATTGGAAGATGCTGTCGTTGCAGAAGTCACGCCGCAGCTGGCGCCGAGCTGGCGAGCCGACGTCCACGATTCCGCACAACGCTCCATGGACGCGGTCCTCCGCGTTCGGATCTTTCCGACCGAGTTGTTGATCGACATCGCTGCAGGCGCTCTCGGTGGAGATACCGATGCGGAGCCCGTCATTCTGAAATGCGACGTGTCCTTCGAACGGCCGCGCAATTCGACAACGCTCATCCGAAGCGGAGCGCCGGCGGTCACGAAGGTCGATCGTTCTTTGCTCCGGGCTGTTGATGGCTCGCGCATGGGTGAAAAGACTGGAGGCAGGCGAGCCGCAGTCCATCAAAGGATTGGCTCGCGAGGAGGGCATTTGCGTGCTTCACACAGCAAAGCTCTTGCCCCTCGCCTTTCTGGCGCCCGACCTAGTGGCCCAGATTTTGGAAGGGCGGCAGCCGCGGACGCTTACTCTGACGGCGCTGATATCTGAGCCCCTGCCCCTCGACTGGGCGCATCAACGCGCTCGGTTTGCCGCCTTCGCATGATGCAGGCGACGGCGAAGAGCTAACTTTTTCGATACGGCGAGAGAGACCGGCGCGTCGCGGCGCCATAGGGCGCGCTTTCAGGCCAGCAGTTCGCGTTCTCTGACCACCCGTTGCCAGGATTAGTGCCGCGAAGTCCGGCGTTTGCTGCGGCGGCGACCTGCGCCGGCGGCGCATATGAAATGGATGGTGGTGGTGACAGTCGCGAGCGGACCGGTCTCTGCGGGAAATTCCCTGGTATTCCCTGCAAACGTTTATCCATGCAGGGACTTTTTTCGCCGCAGGGCTCCGAAATCCACCGACGGCGCCGCCAAACCCCGTTGTTTCCCGGCTTTCCTTGGACGTTGGTCCAAAAAGACCGAATTTCATGCAGGGAAATTGAAATGGCCCTGCAGGGAAATGAGTGACGCGAAGCTGGGGCGCGTCGCGCGCACTGAGATCGCTGTTTGCGTAGAACAGTGCGGCTGAACGCAGATACGCACCTCAATTTTCTTTCCCGCGCCTCAGCCGCGTGGGGCTTGATGCGGCGCGTCGTGATAGCCAACTCGGTAGGGTCAAGCGCCTCTGTGGCGCCGGATGCATAGGCTGGCGGCGCGATGCCCTGGTCGCAATCTCCGGCAGGGCCGAATGGCCTGCAGCTCTGTGGTGCGCGCGTGATGAGTGCTATGCGGTGGGCGCGATGCCCTCCCGCAGGCGCGGTTGGCGCGATGCCGCCGCGGGCGCCAGGGCGGCCTTCGCGTCGCTAGCCGAGTTGAGTACCCCGGGTGGACGAGCGCAGCGATTGCCTCGTTTGATCCGAAGGCGCCCGCGATGGGGCCTGGCCGCTCCCTCGTTTTCAAATCCAACCCCAAGCGACCCGCCCATGCGGGCTGCGTCGCGTTTTGAAACGAAGGAGCCCACTGTGGCCTACGCTATCGAACACGCGCCCGTGCGCGCGCTGAAACCCTATGCGCGCAACGCGCGCACTCACTCCAAGCGCCAAATCGAGCAAATCGCTCGGTCGATCGAACGCTTCGGCTTTACCAACCCGGTGCTGGTCGATGACGATCTGATAATCATCGCCGGCCATGGCCGGGTCGAAGCCGCCAAACTGCTTGGCCTCGACAACGTGCCGATACTTCGGCTTTCGCACCTGAGCGAGGCCGACAAACGCGCCTACATAGTGGCCGACAACCGGCTCGCCGAGTTGGCTGGCTGGAATAAGGAAATTTTGGCGATCGAGCTGCAAGGCCTGATCGACTTGAATTTCGAGGTCGAGCTCACAGGCTTCGCCACCGCTGAAATCGACCTCATCCTCGACGAAGCGGCCGATGCCAACCCAAGCTCTAACCGCGACCCTGTTGACGAGGTCCCTGCCCCGCCAAACGAAGCGGTGACGCAGCCAGGCGATGTATGGCGGCTTGGTCGTCACAGCTTGCTGTGCGGCGATGCTCGCGACCCCAGCGCCTATGCGACCTTGATGGCCGGCGAAGCGGCTGATGTCGTGTTCACCGATCCACCTTACAATGTGCCGATCGACGGGTTCGTTGGCGGCAACGGCAAAGCCGAACGCCGCGAGTTTGCGATGGCGTCGGGTGAGATGTCGGAAGCCCAGTTCGAGGCTTTCCTCGAAACGACGTTAGGCGCAGCGGCAAGTGTTACGCGCGACGGGGCTATCTTGTTCGTGTGCATGGACTGGCGCCACATGCGCGAGTTGTTAAGCGCTGGCCTTGTTGTGTTCGACGAACTGAAAAACGTCTGCGTTTGGGCCAAAACCAATGGCGGCATGGGTTCGTTGTATCGAAGCCAGCACGAACTTGTGTTCGTGTTTAAGCGTGGCAAGGGCGCCCATTGCAACACTGTCGAACTCGGCAGGTTTGGGCGCAACCGCACCAACGTGTGGTCCTATGCCGGGGTGAATGCGTTCGGCCAGCAGCGCGACGCCGAGCTGGCCATGCACCCCACTGTTAAACCGGTGGCGCTTGTCGAAGATGCGATCAAAGACGTCAGCCGCCGCGGCGACGTCGTGCTCGACCCGTTCGGTGGTTCGGGCTCGACTTTAATAGCCGCCGAGCGCTGTGGCCGCAGTGCGCGCCTAATCGAAATCGACCCGCTCTACTGCGACGTCATCGTGAAACGCTACGAGGCCTACACTGGTAAAGTCGCGTCATTGGCGGGGGCGCAATCATGACCGGCCAAAACGACGACGACGACGATGGCGGCGGGGGCTACTGCAAGCCGCCGAAGAAGCACCAATTCAAAAAGGGCCAATCGGGCTGCCCCAGTGGCGGCCACAGAAAGCGCCGCCTGAACAAACTCGAGCGCAAGGAAAAAGAGGCTGAAAAACTCAAAGAGAGACAAAAGGCGCTTGAGGATATCGTCCAGCAGGTCGCGTCTGAAGACCAAGTGGTGCGCACCAAACGCGGGCCCGTCAAAATGGCGAACAAGGAAATTGTGGTTCGCAAAATCTTCCAGCGCGCCATGAGAGAAGACGCCGACGACAAAGACCTGCGCCGATGCATCGCGCTGCTCGACAAGGTGGGCATGCTGAAGCCAACAGTGCAAGCACCGGCCGGCGGTGGCGTTTTGGTGATTTATTCGCCGATGCAATTAGCCGAATGGGAAGCGGCGACCGAGGGCCAGCTACTTTCGATCGATCCACTCGAAGGCATCCCCGGCACCGAAGGCATCTTCGATAAGCCTTATGCGCGAGAGCGTAGGCCACCCGAAACCGAGGACGACTAAGCATGTAAGCGCGCGAGCGGGTGGTGCAACCGTCTGCTCGCGCACCACGGCTACGGGGCCTTCCGCGCCGCTATGACAGCAATCTCCACATGGTATTTGGGATCGGCGAGTCTTGCCTCAACAGTGGCGCGGGTAGGCGTTGCGCCGGGCGCGACCCATTTGTCCCAAACCGAATTCATCTCTGCGAAGCTTCCGATATCTGCGAGCCAGATGTTGGCCGAAACAATGTGGGCCTTGTCGCTGCCGGCGGTCTCGAGCAGCGCATCGATCCGAGAAAGGACAGCTGCGGTTTGCCCCGCTACTGTAGCACTTTTCGTCTTATCGACTTGCCCAGACAGAAAGATTAGGTCGCCATGTACGACCGCTTGACTCATCCGCTCCGTTGTCTCGAAACGCTGCATACTCACCGTCCCTGATGTCATCGGCCGCTCCTGCTGGACTTGGCTGTCCGACCACGCTCCTGACCAAACCCGCGCAATAAGCGGTCCGGCGAATTCATACGTGACCACTCCGCTAACCCCGTCGGCGCGTCGCTCGTGACCATAGAGAGATTCATGATCGACCACGAAAGGTGGAGCGACGATACGCGCAGTGATGCGCGCGTTTAGGCGTGGGTTTGCTTCAAACAGCGCCCCGTAGCGTGCACGCGCGGCCTCGCGGCCCTCGAACCGCAAAGCATTGGGGAAGTCAAAGAACTGCCAGTCTTCAGTGAAGAAACTGAGGAAGCGATCGAGGTCATGGTCGTTATACGCGGCCACCTGGGCATTGATCAAAGCGCCGATATCAAGGTCGGCGCTCATGATTGTGTCGCCTTGCTCTCACCAAACGGATTCTCGTCAAAAGGCCACATCGGTCTCGGAATACGCTTCAATGGTAGTTTGCGGATGTCGGAAATGCACACGCCCGGTGAATCGATCGGGATATCCTCCGCGAAATGCTTCTCGAACATAATGCGATAGTGCTGCGCGGACTTCACCACGATCACGCGCTTCGTCGCGAGATCCACACCAAGATCGGTGAATAGGTCTGGCCCGAAAGTTTGACGCTTATGATCCGTGACAACAATCTCGAGGCCGTCGGCGACGAGCGCGGCCGTCGTACCCATCGGGATTTCCCCGCCGCTCGTGGTTTGCTTAGCATGCGGGTTCACCGCTTTGACGACGACATCGAGATCGAGCGGTTCGCCCGATAGCGCGCAGGCTTTTCCTCCGATGCGCATCGACAGGCGTGCGCCGACGCCCGCCTCTACGGCAAAGCGCGTCGCGAGCGGATCCCACAGAGCGCCCCACGCTATGTTGCGGACGCCCGCGTCCAGCAAGGCGCGCACCGCGTAGGTTGCGTCGCCAGGCGCGCCGCAATCAGGATTGTCGGAGATGTCCGCTAACAGAATCGGGGCGTGTTTGGCGGCCAACACCCGCTCAACTGCTTCCTGCAGCGGAACAGCGCGCGCGTGCGCAATGCCGCGCATGCTGAATAATTCCATGCCCAAGCGCTCGGCGAGCACATCGCCCTCTTCACGAGCATTGTCGGTGATGACTACGATCTTGGCGCCCATAAACGGCACATCGCCGCGTCTCCAGCTGTGGCAGACCGAAATACTAAGCACATTGCCCTGCTCCAGCGCCCGCATGCGATCGACGAAGCTACGCATCGGCTCGCGATTAGTCTGAAACACATCCGCCATCCGGCAATCGAACACTGAGGTTTCAGCCCGCACCTCGCGCCGAGCTATACGTACAAGCAGGTCGACAAGTTCGCGGGAACGTTCGTCGATGTCGGTGTGTGGATTTTCGCGGTAGAACAGCAGCGCGTCGGCGTGGCGTTGCATTTCAGGCGACAAATGACTGTGCGGATCGAATACGGCGCCGACTGTAACGCTCGGCCCAACAATCTCACGGACGCGCGCGAGGATATCGCCCTCACAATCGTCGTACCCGAACGCCATCATGGCGCCGTGCATGGATAGCGCGACGATGTCGACCGGGCCCGCCGCACGCAATTGGTCGAGCAATTCATCGCGAAGAGATTCATACACGTCGCGGCGCACCAACCCGCCGGGCGCCGCATGCGCATAAAGACCGCACACGACATCAAGGCCCAGTTCGCGCGCACGTACAGGGATCGCCTCGGCCGCTACCGCGGGCCCCCGCAGCGCCTCAAAGGATTCGAGCCCGATCGGGATCGGGGAAAACGAATTCGTTTCCGTCGCCAGGCCGCCAAAAAACAACTTCATCTCGACCTCGATCGTTGCGTCGTGCTGGCTGCCACGAATCCTTGCATAAGATCATGATCGGCAGCACTGAGCAGAAACTCGGGATGCCATTGCACGCCCAAGAAAAATGGATGTCGCTGAACTTCAAGTGCTTCTATCAGGCCGTCATCGGAAACCGCGGCCGCGACAGCCTCCGCGCCAGTTTCGACGACCCCCTGCCGGTGCAGACTATTCACGACGATACGCGCGTCCTTCACCAGTGCGCGCAACATTGTGTTGGGACGAATCTCCAAATCGTGCGCGAGGAAATTTGCTGGCGGGGCGAGATGCGCGCCCCAGGCCGGTCGCTCGGCAGCAAGGTTCACGACAAGCTTGCCGCCCAGAATGGAGTTCATCACCTGAAAGCCGCCGCAAATGCCAAGCGTAGGCATATCGCGGTGGAGACAGGCACGCGCGAGCGCAAGCTCAAACGACGCTCGCGTTCGAAATGCGCTTTCGCCCAGTTCGTTTGACGCTTCGGCCGAGATCAGGGTCAACGGATCGGGAAACTGATAGCCGCCGCCAGCAATAAGCACCCCATCGACCATATCAAGAAACGTGTCGATCGCATCGATATAGTGCGGCAGGATAATGGGCACAGCGCCCGCCTCGGCGAGCGCGCGATGAATCTGGCTGTCCGATATGTAGCCGTGGCGAGGCGGAATGGCGCTCTCGCGTAGTTCAACGCCCGCAGTGACGCCGATACGTGGTTGGGCGTCGATACTACGGCTCATGATTGGCAGGCGCGCACAAATCCGTCGAAGATAAGTTGGTCGGCGGGCGTCAAATCAAACTCGGGGTGCCATTGGACACCCAGGCAAAACCGATATTGGGGCGCCTCGATTGCCTCGATGACGCCGTCATCGGCTGAAGCGCTCGCAACGATATCTGGTCCGATTTCGATGATGCCCTGGCGATGAAGACTGTTAACGGCGAACACGTTCGAGCCGGTGAGACGATGGAGCAGCGTGTGTTCCGAAACCGTCACATCATGGCTCAACTTGTTGAACGGAGGATCGCGATGTCGCGACCAGGCAGGGTTAGCCTCGGCTAAACTAACGACAAGCTTACCGCCGAGGACTGCGTTTAGAGTCTGTACGCCCCCACATACTGCCAATACGGGCATATCCCGCCGGAGCGCCGCTTCAATCAGCGCCCATTCAAAGTCGAGGCGCGCGCGCTTCTCGGCCGGCGCGTGTGTATCGTCCGAACCAATCAACGTAACAGAATCTTGAAACTGATAGCCCCCGCCCGAAATCACTATCCCGTCGAGCGCATCAAGATAGTCCTCAACCGCACTAAGGTCATGGACGAGCATAAACGAGAGAGCGTGCGCCTTTTTGAGCGCCACGAAATTCTGAGCATCCAAGAAATAGAAAGCGCGGGAGGGATTACCTTCACGCCATTCATTATCGGGGGATATTCCGATCCGTGGCTTAGCCATTATCTCTGATTCTGCTTGATGGGGCCGGCGCGGCAGCTGGACAGGTCCTGCCGCGCCTTCCCCATAGCCCCTAGTACCTGTAGCCGAGCTCAATGCCAGCCACGCGTGGACGTGCATAGTCGACCGATTGGATCGTACCTGCTGCGTTAGTAACCCGGCTCACCAGGATCTCTTCATCTGTCACATTGTTCGCAAACAACGCAGCACGGATGTGCCCATCTGCGCTGAGGTAGGTCAGCCTTGCGTTGAAGACGTCCGTAGCTGGAATTTCCATGCGCGAGTCATTCGTTCTCTCCGTGAAGTACGTCGAGACGTGTCTGTAGTCGCCACGCGCCGTCAGCGAACCCAGATTGCCCAGAGCAAACGTATACTCCGCGAAAGCGCCCGCCGTGAAATCAGGCGCGCCATTGAGTTCCCTGCCGGTGAACACGAGTGGCGGAGCACCTGGCTGGACGTAGTCTGTGTACTCGGTGTCGACCCAGCCGAACACGCCACCAAAACTAAAGTTGTCAGTTGGAGTCGCGCGGAACTCGAGTTCGGCGCCCCGTGCCTCGGCCGTCGCCGCGTTTGTCACAACGCTAGCAAACAGACCCGGTGCGAACGGCGGTGGCAATGGCACGCGCGTTGCCACTTGTAGATCGTCGTACTCGATTTGAAAGATCGCGCCGTTTACTTGCAGACGACCGTCAAACCATTGTGACTTGGCTCCGATTTCGGTGCTGAGCAGAGTTTCAGAGTCAAAACGTAGCTGTCCAAAATTGGTAATAGCTGCGGACGTCTGTGGCTCGACATTCCAACCGCCGCTGCGATAGCCACGCGCAGCCGTGATGTAGAACATCAAGTCGTCATTAAGCTCATAGCGCAGACCGATGGTCGGCGAGACATCGTTGTCGGATAGCGTATCGCGACCTGGCGCAATGAACGGCACGAACCCTACGATGCCATTCTGCTGATAAGACAAATCCTTGTCTTCATCAGTGAATCGAACGCCAGCGTTGAGTGTCAGCCGGTCAGTGATATGGAAGTCGAGGTTTCCATAGGCAGCAAGCGAAGTCGTTTCGATGTCGCCGAAGATGGACGCCGCACCCAGCCCAATAATGGTGCCAGTGGTGGCACCGAAGATGGTCTGATTATAGAAGTAAGCACCAAGGACGTAGTCCCAACGCCCGCCGGTGGGCGAAGCCAAACGTAATTCTTGGCTGAACTGCTCTTGCTCGCTCAATTGGCTGGTGATCTGTGAGACCGTGGGCGTTGCGTCGCTGTCGCTCAAACGGTCATTGTTGGCCCAGCGAAAGGCGCTGATCGAAGTCAGACGATGCCCACCGAGCACGTCAACCTCTACCGTTCCAGAGAATCCGCCGACATCGCGTCTTGATAAGGGTTCGACATCTACGTTCGTCGTGTACGGATCGGGCGTCGAGAATGGGCCAACGGTCCGCCGCGAACTGGTCCCGACGCTGTCGTCTTGCAGCGCGTCAGCAGCGAGCGTGATGCGCCATGAGCCGCCAGGCTCTATAAGGAATTTTAGACGGCCGCCTTGGGTGTCGTCGCTGCCGACATCGTTGCCGGTAGCGACGTTACGAATGTAGCCATCTCGCTGGATGCTAAAGAGTGAAAGGCTGGCAGCGGCAGAGTCACCAAGCGGGGTCGAACCATAGAAAGAGCCCGTCCGCTCACCCAGCTCCGCGATGCGTCCGTTAAGTTCGAAGTGAGCTTCGTCTAAATCAGGCTGGCGCGTGATCACATTGATCGCGCCCATAATGCTGTTTCGCCCGTACAGTGTCCCTTGTGGCCCACGAAGAAACTCGACCCGATCAAGATCAGGAAGCTCTTGATTGAATGACGTGAGCCGGCCTTGGATCACGCCATCGACGTAAACACCCAATCCAGACTCGGTGCCAACGTTCTGCCGAGCCTGCGATTCAAGACCGCGAACAGTCACCCGCGTCAGTGAGTTGGTCTCGCTTCCAGTAAAAAGCACGTTGGGGGTCGCGGCCTCGAGGTCCCGGACGCGAGTGGCGCCCCGCGCTTGCGCTTCATCGGCACCCACAACTGAAAGCGACGCTGGCACGTCCTGAGCCGACTCTGCGCGCCGCCTCGCGGTCACGATGATCTCTTCTGAACTCGCGCCGTCTTGGGCGAAACTTGGCGTCGGCGCCAATGCGAGCATTAACGCGTTCGCCGACAGCACGCCTGTCGATAACAGCTTCCACTTCATGTCCGCCTCCCCTGCGCGACCGCCACGCCGCCTAGTCGTTGTTTTCACGATACCATCATTGACCGACCGCTTGGTCAATACTTAAAACTGAGAGATGTCGCCCGTCGCAAGAGTGTCAGCCCAGACGCAACGCCATGCGCCAGCGCTAAGAACAGCGCATTCGCTTGCAAGAGCGTCGACCAAAGCAGTTTCGGCTTCACCTTCGCCCCTGAGCGGGTCCTCGCCAGCATACGATCATTGACTATCCGTTCGGTCAATAGATACCTTCGTCGCTTTGGAACACCAAACCGAGGTTGGCTTAGAAGTCACACTGGGCGAGACGAACGCCGCGCGAGGGCGAGCAACAGTCCGAGCCCTGCAACCGCAAACGCAAGCGGCCCCAACCCGACAAGAAGTCGAAGCGCGTGAACCACTTCTTGCGTCTGCGAAGCGGAGCCGGACTGAAAACCTATCAGCGACAGCGCCAAGCCGAGGGTGCCAGCGCCGATGGCGAGGCCGAGCTTTTCCCCCGCAACCCAAAGGCCGGTCATAAGCCCCTCGAAGCGCTGGCCGAGTTCACGGCCCTGCATGTGTAGGAGATCGGCGGCTAGCTTGAACGGGCCCACCTGCAGGCCCGCGCCGGCAACGCCTATCGCTGCAAACACCCCCAGGCCGTGTCCCGAGAAGGTGCCGGGCTCGACCATGATCAACAATGCCGCCGATACCCCGTACAGGACGGCCGCCACGCCTATAACGAAGCGCGTCCCCGTCCGAGCCAGGGCCCAGGACCAGACGGGCATCGCTACGATGGTCGCCAACAACGAAACCGCCAAGGCTTGGCCGGCTGCGCTCTCGTCACGGTTCAGGACAAACACGACCCAATACGCCGCCGCAGCGAGTAAGAAGCCGCTGGCTGCAACGAGCACCACATAGGCCGCCAACAAAGCTCGAAATGCACGTGCGGCGGCAACCGCCGCGAAGAGGTCGTTGAGCACCACTTTTCGAACAGGAGGTCCTCCGTCTGTGTTCGGCATCGCCCTATAGGCAAGGACGACGCCCAGCCCACACACGCCGGCAATCAAGGGGCTCATGACCGCATAACTGGCAGCGCCACCACCGCCCATGGCAATGAGCGCCGGCGCGCCCGCTGAACCGACGATAACGCCCAGCATTCCGAACATGAGCCGCCAAGTTACGAGCCGATTGCGCTCCAGACTGTCGGTCGTCGCCTCAGCCGGGAACGCCACATAGGGGACCGAGAAGAGAGAGTAAGCTGTCGTGAGCAGGAAATAGAGGACGCCGACCCAAAGCGCCGGCGCACCCGTGACAGCGTACGGGAACGCGAACAACGCCACAAAGCTCATGCACATCAGCGCCCCGCCCCAGGCCACGAACGGTTTGCGCCGGCCAGAAGACGATGAGCTCTGGTCAGACCAGACCCCGACGAACGGATCCCAAAACATGCCCCAGACTTTGGGGATGACCGTGATTGCGCCGGCCAGCGCCGGCGCAATCCCCAGGACTTGCGTGCAGAAGTACAAGAGCAGGACCGTCGGCACCGCCGAGAAGATCCCAGTCGCCAGCGAGCCTGAGGCGTAAGCGGCCAGTCTCGGGGGTGAGAACGGCTCCGCCACCTGGTGATCTGGCGCCGGCTCACCCATCATGGAACGATCCGCCGCTCACCCTCGGGTCCCTAGAACCGCGCGCGCAGATCAACACCCACCGTTCGCGGCCGATTGGACGCGATGCGTGGCCGCCCCGGCAGCTCTGCACCGAGTGAGGGGGTATCGGCGAAGTTTGCATTTTCATCGGTCAGGTTATCGACGAACAACGCGATCTCAGCCCGCCCAATGCGTGTTCCAATCCGGCCATTGACGAGGCTATAAGAAGGTCTCACGCGCGGTGTTGCGCTGTTGTTGAGCGCACTCGTGCTCTCGCCGACGAAGGCGTAGCTCGCTCGCGCAAACCAAGGCATGTCGGCAAGAGTGAAATCATAGTCTACCGAGGCGGACACCGTCCAATCGGGGACTTGCTGAAGACGAGTCCCGGGTTGAACGAACGCCAAAGGTCCCCCGTCGGTGATGACTGCGTCAGTGTAACCTATCCCCAACCCGAACGTGAGCTGGTCGGTTACATTGGCGCGAAGCTCCAGTTCGAGCGAGTCGATTCCCGCAGAGCCCGCGTTCTGCCGAATGACAAAGCCGCAACCGCCTAAACCCACGGCCTGCTGGACATCGTCCCAATCAATATGACTCGCCGTGACATTGACGAGCAGACGTCCGTCAAACCACTCCGTCTTAGCGCCCGCCTCGTAGCTCCACAGAGCGTCTGAATCATAGCTCCGCGCCTCATCAGCATTTAGGCCCAGACCGGCGAGATCAGCCGCGCAGACGGCCTCAGCAATCGTGTTCACGCCGCCAGTCCGGAACCCCCTTGAGGCGCTTAGGAACACCATGGCGTCGTCGTTGATGTCGTACTGCAAGCCAAACTTGGGATTTGCCCCGCTCTCGCTCTGGACGCCGTCAAATATCGTTGGCACGACAATGAGGCCATCCTGATAGCCGCCGACGCTCACTTCATTATCGAAGAACCTGACCCCAGCCACGACCGACAGCCGGTCCGTCAGCTGGTAGGTTGCTTCGCCGAACGCCGCTTGCTCTCGAACCTGGGTCTCGGTGAGCTGGGTGAAGAGATTGCTGATGAAGACGCCAATGACCACGGGTGGAAAGAACACCTCGGTGGTCGCATCTTGATAGAATAGCCCGGCGGTGAGCTGCAACGGACCCGAAAAGTCTGAGGTGAAGCGCAGTTCCTGGGACAGGCCTTCAAATTCGCCTTCGGCAAAAATGGTCGCTGGTGTGAGCGGCGTCCCAACGAATAACGCAGCAATTTCTGACGTATCTTCGGTGTCAAAGAAGCGGCGCTGAAACAGCGACGTTGCGCTCGTGAAGTCGCCAAACCCCGTCTCATAGTTCGCCGTGAGGGTATAGAGTTCCCAATTGTCTTCGGTCGGTTCCTGGATGTCGAACGGCCGCTCCATGACAAAGTTGGAGGGTTCGACGTCCCTGAGATTACGGCTATCCCCATGCATTCGCTGGAAAAGAAACCGCGGGGTCACCGTGAGAGCGCCATCCAGGAGACGCGCGCTCATTGCGATTTGTCCACCCTGGCGCTCGACCTCATCAACGTCCTCGCGTGTCGTGAACGGCGCCGGCGCTGATGGCCCCGCCACGCGATCCAGGACACCCGACTCTACTTCCGAAAATAAGAACGCCCGAAGAGCCAAGCGATCGTCAATCAACGGGAGATTAAAGCCCACAGCCGCCGACGTGTTCCAGCCGCCTTCCTCTGTGGCGGAAACCACGCCGTGAAGGCTTGTCTCCCGTTGCTCGAGATCGGGCTGCCTCGTCAGCAGGCGTACCGTTCCGCCCATCGATCGCGCGCCGTAGAGCGTGCCCTGAGGCCCGCGCAACACTTCAATGCGTTCCAGATCGACGACGCGGGGGTCCACACTTCCAGGCAAGGGCGTCTCATCGAGATAGAGGCCTGTTGTATCGGATCCAAAGACGCCGCGAATAGCAATCGACTGCGCTCGAGGGCCGACGCTGTTCGTATAAGCGAATGACAAGTTTGGCACTTGCGTCGCGTAATCCTGGAAATCGTTGAAACCGCTTCGCTCAATCTCGGCCGCTCCGAAGGTGGTGACGCTCACCGGCACGTCCTGCGCAGACTCTTCGCGCCGCCTCGCAGTCACGATGATTTCTTCTGAGCTTGCGCCATCCTGAGCAAAGCTTGGCGTCGGCGCCAATGCGAGCATTAACGCGTTCGCCGAAAGAACGCCGGTCGATAAGAGCTTCCACTTCATGTCCGCCTCCCCTGCGCGACCGCCACACCGCTTGGCCGTTGCCTTTATGAGGTCATCATTGACCGACCGCTTGGTCAATGCTTAAAAAACGAGAGATGTCGCCCGTTGTACGAATGTCACCTCTAAAGCTGGACGAGCGCTTCCCCGGCGATCGTCTGCACGCCCGACTGTGTCGTCACAGCCAGCTTGATGCGCGCTACACGTTCACCGCCCTGATCGAATATTTCTTCTACACGGCCGGTCAGCGTCAGCTTCGCATTCACCGGAGTGATCGCGAGAAAACGGACGGACCAAGTGCGCAACCTCTCCTGCGGAGCCCACCGGGTCAGCAGGCGTCCGAGGTAGCCAACCGAAAGCATGCCATGCGCAAACACATCTTCGAGGCCGGCGGCGCGCGCAAAATCGCTATCGATGTGGATCGGATTGGGATCGCCGGATGCGCCTGCGAAAAGCGCCAACGTCGTCCGCGTAATCGGACCGCACTGAAGGGCGGGAAGTTCTTGGCCGATTTCAACCATGGCGCACCACCAATGTCGTCAACAGCCGCCCACGTCGTTGTTCGCCCACAAAGGCGTCGGTCGCCCGCTCGACGAATTCCAGCGCACCGCCGCGCTTTTCGTAAATCTCGGTGATCGCCGATTTAAGCGTCAGCGTCTCACCGGCAAAGACTAATCCATCATGCTCGAAGCGCTGCTCACCATGCAGGATCTTACTGAGATCAACGCCAAGGTCGACGACCCAAGGATGATCGGCCTCAGCGAAGAGCAATAAAGAGAAGAGATAGCTCGGCGGCACAACAAGATCCGGATGCCCGTGCTGGCGCGCCGCTTCGACGTCAAAATAGAGGGAATTGGTTTCGCCAATCGAGCGGGCAAAGGCGCTAAGTGGCCCGCGTTCGACCAATATCGATCGAGACTGAGTTCGGCCGATCAAGTCACGGCTGATCAAGGCTCTCTCCCCGCTCTCAGTGTGACTGAATAGGTCGATCCGTCAGATGTGGTCTGCGTCCAGGTGTCTCCAACCGATTTTCCATCGACGTAATGTGCACAGGCGCGCGTGCCGCCCGCTGGCGTCCTGCAGATCTGATCGCCATCGACCTCGAACACGCCGCTCACCACGACGCCGTCGCGATTGATGAGCGAGTATGTTCCATCACGATTGAAATAGTAGCGCGCCTCGACCCCGTTCGCGAGCGTCACCACCATGGTGTTGCCGTACGCACTTTCGATCGTGTCGGGGTGATTGGCTGATGCGCAGGCCGCGAGTGCCAGCGACGCGACGAGGATAAGAGCTTGCAGCTTGCGCATTGCCTCTACGCCGGCCGGTACAAGCTGACGACGCAGGCGCCGCCAAGGCCGAGATTATGTTGCAGTGCTGTGCGCGCACCTTCGACTTGGCGG
>JALHQO010000010.1 GCA_022841905.1 Hyphomonadaceae bacterium
GTGGCGGCGCAACGCCGTCGCGCGGGCGCCCGCCTAGCGGATTGCGCGGCGGCGGTTGCACCACAGGGGGCGGCGCTGGCGGCGGTTGAACCACGGGCGGTGGCGCCGGCGGCGATGGCGGCGAGACCGGAGGCGGCGTTGGTCGCGGCGGACGCGATGGCGTTACCGGCGGCGGTGGTGGAGGCGGTTGCGTCACCGGCGGCGCCGGCGGGCGTGGCGGCGGCGTAGTTTGTAGATTGCGCAATTGCTGGATGCGGCGCGAGGCGTCATCGCGATAAGCGCCGTTCGGCCAAGTGCGGCGATAGTCTTCGTAAGCCAGGATGGAGTCGGAGCGCACGGCGCGATCCCAGGCGCTGCGATCTTCGCCGCGCAGCTGGTTGATGCGGCGTTCGGCGTCGCGACGGTGATATCCATCTGGGTACTGGCGCAGATAATCTTCGAAGTCGCGAATGGTGTCGCGGCGGCGGGCGCGATCCCAGGCGTAATCATCTTGGCGCTGGAAATCGTCGAGTGCTGCGCGCGCCTCGATCGCGAATGGCGAACGCGGATAAGCGCGCAGGAAATCCGAGTAGCCGCCCGGCGAATTCAAACGCTGCGCGCGAATCCAGGCGCCTTCGTCGGTGTTCCAAAGGTAATCGAGCCGCGCGCGCGCTTCTTCGGAATTGGCGCCGCCGGGCCATGAAGCCAGGAAAGATTCGTAGGCTTCGATACGATCGATGCGCGAGGCTTCGCGCCACGCATCGCGCTCTTCGGCGGCGAGACGCGGCGCCGCAAGTTGCGCGCGGCGCTCATCGGCACGCTGCGCTTCGGCGCCCCACGGATAGAGCGAGAGATAGTGGACGTAACCTTCCTCGGTATCGAGCTGACGCGCACGCGACCAAGCCGAGCGCTCCTCGCGCATCAAGCTTTCAATGCGCAGACGCGCGCCATCGGCGTTGGGCCAATCGCCGTACGAGCGCAGATACGCTTCGTACGCGAGCGGGTTGTCCTGTTGCTGGGCCGTGGCCCAGGCGCGCATCTCTAATTCTTCAGGCGTGAGCGGCGGCGGCGTTGCGCACGCGGCTAACAATGCAGCGATCGACGCCGCCGTCAGCATTCTCAAACGCCAGAATCTGCCCGCCATCCTACTTCCCCTTAGACCCTTGCTCTGCTGTAACATTCTGACCTGAACGGCGGCAGAATCGAAAGACCAAAAATGGGCATGACGTTCGGACCGGTGTTTTGGGCCTTGGCCGCGATCGGGCTCGCAGGCGCGATTGCCTACGGGACGTACTTTCTAAGCCGGCCGATGACGCTCGCGCGCGCGGCGATGAAGACGTCTTTCATGGGCGCGCTGACGGCAGCGTTCATTGTCGCGGGGGCGCCCTTCCCGCTCGTGTTGGCTTTGGCGGCGTCGGCGTTTGGGGATTTCTTTCTGGCGTTCGACAAGAAGTGGCTGCTGCCGTTCGGCATCCTCTCCTTCCTGATCGCGCAGCTGCTCTATCTGCTGATCTTCTTCGCGCTCTGGTTTTTCTCCGGCGACAATTCACCACTTTGGCCGCGCTACGCCGCGATGGCGTTGATCGTGGCGACCGCGCTCGGGTTTCTAATATGGATGGGGCCGAAACTCGGCATGATGGCATTCGGCGTCGTGCCTTATGCGATCGCGATTGCAGGCATGGCCTCGGCGGCGATGTGGCTGCCTTGGGTTGGCTGGCCAGCGATGCTGGGGGCGGTGAGTTTTCTGGTGAGCGATTTCGTGCTGGCGGCGGAGCTGTTTCGACTGTCGGCGGAGTCACCCGCGCGAAGGATCACGGCGCCGGTGGTATGGTGGACCTACGCTGCCGCGCAAGTGCTGATCGTTTGGGGCGTGGTGCTGGTGGTGTTTGCAAGCTGAGGAGATTGCGATGCGGGCGATGATCTTAGCGGCGGCGTGTCTGCTTGCGGCATGCGGGGCGAGCACGGAAAGCTCCGACGATGTGCCGGATCCGAACGAACGCGCGCTGCCCTATGGCGCGATCATCGCCGCTGGCGAGAATTGGACGCTCAACGCAGATCCCGGCGCACAGGCTGTGTCGTTCATCGTCGATGACGGCGCCGAACCCGTTGAAGCCGCCGATGTGTGGACGCCGCCACAGACAACAGAGGGCGGTTATCGCCTGACAACCGGCGAGATCACGCTCGATCTGATCGAGGAAGCCTGCACGACCGACGGCATTCCCTATCCGATGCGCGCGACAGTGAGTTATGGCGGCCAAGCCTATCCTGGCTGCGCGGCGGTGCGGTGGGATTATCAGCTCATCGCGCTGATGCCGCAAATCGATGCCTGCATCGCGCGTTCGCCGGAGGTGCGTTGGGTCACCTATGCGGGGCGGCAAGGCGACGGAAACATGCTCGTTCGGCTCAGCGGCGGCGATGCGTTCGACTGCACCGTGACACCTGGCAACATGCCCGAAGTCATCAGCTTCGGCCCTCGCAGTGAGACGCTCGCGGTCGCGACAGATCACGCCGCGCTATTCGTACGCGGTCCGGGCGATAATCCGGGCGGTCTATGCTACGACGCGCCTGAGGTGCGCGGCGCGGATGGCGCGCTGCTCGGCTGGATGATGGATCCTATGGGCTGCTAGTCGATCGACGGCAAATCCAGCCCCTGCTCTTTCGCGCACGCAATGGCTTCTTCGTAGCCCGCGTCGGCGTGGCGCATGACGCCGGTGCCGGGGTCGTTCCAGAGCACGCGCGCGATACGCCTCGATGCGGCCTCAGTGCCGTCGCAAACAATGACGACGCCGGAGTGTTGCGAATAGCCCATACCGACGCCGCCGCCGTGGTGGAGCGATACCCAAGTCGCGCCGCCTGCGGTGTTGAGCAAAGCGTTGAGCAACGGCCAATCGCTGACGGCGTCGCTGCCATCCTTCATGCGCTCGGTTTCGCGATTGGGAGATGCGACTGAGCCGGAATCCAAGTGATCGCGGCCGATCACCAAGGGCCCGATCTCGCCGCGCGCCACCATCTCGTTGAAGGCCAGGCCAAGCTTATCGCGCTGGCCGAGACCCACCCAGCAGATGCGCGCGGGCAAACCTTGAAACGCGATCCGCTCCTTCGCCATGTCGAGCCAGCGATGCAGATGTGCGTCGTTTGGGATGAGCTCTTTAACCTTGGCGTCGGTCTTGGCGATGTCTTCCGGGTCGCCGCGCAACGACGCCCAGCGGAACGGGCCGATGCCGCGGCAGAACAGCGGACGCACGTACGCGGGCACGAAGCCGGGATAGGAGAACGCGTCTTCGACGCCGTTATCCTTCGCCACTTGGCGGATGTTGTTGCCGTAATCGACCGTGGGGATGCCTTGCTTGTGAAAGTCGAGCATCGCTTGCACATGCACAGCGATCGACGCGCACGCCGCTTCGCGCACCACTTCCGGATTCTGTGCCCTCGTCTGCACCCAGCGTTCGACGCTCCAGCCGGCGGGCAGATAGCCGTTCACGGTGTCGTGGGCTGAGGTTTGATCTGTCACCGCGTCAGGGCGGATGCCGCGCTTGACCATCTCGGGCAGAATCTCTGCGGCGTTGCCAAGCAGGCCGACGGAGATCGCCTCCCCTTTCGCGCAGGCTTCGTTGATCATGGCGAGCGCCTGATCCAAAGTTTCCGCGCGTTTATCGAGATAGCGCGTTTGCAGGCGCTTATCGATGCGATCGCTTTGGCATTCGATGGCCAAGCAGCACGCGCCGGCCATCACTGCCGCGAGCGGCTGCGCGCCGCCCATGCCGCCGAGGCCAGCGGTGAGAATCCATTTGCCTGTCCAGTCGCCACCGTAATGCTTGCGGCCCATTTCGGCGAAGGTTTCGTACGTGCCCTGCACGATGCCCTGCGTGCCGATATAAATCCACGAGCCGGCCGTCATCTGGCCGTACATCATGAGGCCCTTGCGATCGAGCTCGTCAAAATGCTCCCACGTCGCCCATTTCGGCACGAGGTTTGAGTTCGCGAGCAGTACGCGCGGCGCATCCGCATGCGTCTTGAACACGCCCACCGGTTTGCCGGATTGAATGAGCAGTGTTTCGTCTTCCTCGAGGCGGCGCAGAGTTTCGACGACCTTGTCGTAGGCAACCCAATCACGCGCGGCGCGGCCAATGCCGCCGTACACGACAAGCTCTTCCGGATGCTCAGCCACGTCGGGATCAAGATTGTTCATCAGCATGCGCAGCGCGGCTTCCGTGAGCCACGACTTGCAGCTGATCTCATTTCCACGCGGCGCGCGGATCACGCGCGAAGCGTCGTGGCGGGGATTCATGGGCAGCTCCGGAATTTCGGCGCGTTCTAGCTCAGACGACGCGGCCTGCAAACACGCGTTCTTTCAGCAACGGGGCGCCGAGCCAGTAGCTCAGCTCCGCCGGCGCGCCGATATCCCACACGGCAAGATCGCAGGCTTTGCCGACTTCGAGCGCGCCGACGTCATCAAGAATGCCAAGCGCGCGTGCGCCTTCGCGGGTGATGCCGGCGAGCGCTTCCTCCGGTGTGAGACGAAAGAGCGTGCAGGCCATGTTGAGCGCGGCGAGCGGGCTGGTCATCGGCGAAGTGCCGGGATTGCAGTCGCTGGCGACGGCCATGCGCACGCCAGCCGCGCGCATCGCCTCGATGGGCGGAAGTTTGGTTTCGCGCAGAAAGTGGAACGCGCCCGGCAGCAGCACGGCGACAGTGCAGTTCGCCGCCATGGCGGCGATGCCGGATTCATCGAGATGTTCGAGATGATCAGCGCTGAGCGCGCCGTAGCGCGCGGCGAGTTCGGCGCCGTGTTGATTGCTGAGTTGTTCGGCGTGGAGTTTGATCGCGAGGCCATTGTCGCGGGCGGCGGAGAAGACGTAGTCCACCTCCTCCGCGGTGAAGCCGATATTTTCGCAGAACGCATCCACCGCATCAGCCAGGCCTTCGGAGGCTATGACTGGGATCATGACGTCGGCGACGAGTTGCACGTAAGCGGCGCGATCGTCCTTGAACTCGGGCGGCAGCGCGTGGAGTCCGAGGAAGGTACGCTTCACGCGGACCTCACCGAGCGCCGCCAGATCGCCCGCGGCCTCCAGCATCTTGATCTCGGTTTCGAGATCGAGGCCGTAACCGGATTTGATCTCGACCGTGGTGACGCCTTCACGCGTGAGGCCGGCCAAGCGCTTCGCGGCGCTTTCAACGAGTTCTTCTTTCGACGCGGCGCGTGTGGCGGCGACTGTGGAGACGATGCCGCCTCCGTCGCGGGCGATCTCTTCGTAACTCGCGCCTTGCGAGCGCATCTCGAACTCGCGCGCGCGGTTGCCGCCGAACACGAGATGAGTGTGGCAATCGACCAAGCCCGGCGTGATCCAGGCATTCTCGCAGCGGCGCACCTCGCGGGCGAGATCGACGGCGTGGCCGGGCAGATCGGCGGCGTAGCCAGCCCAGGCGATTCTGCCGTCCTTGGCCGCGACCGCGCCGCGCTTGATCTCGCCATACGGCGCAGCCCCTTCGCGCATGGTGGCGAGGTTCGCGTCAACCCAAAGCGTGTCCCACATGGCTTTGCTCTACACGGCCCCTCCCCTTGCGAAAAGCGGAATGGTAGCAACGCGCCATGACCGATTCAGATTGTCGCTCCTGGTTCTCCGCCGCTGATCTGCTGACGCAGGATGCGTCCGCGCCTGTCGCGCTGATCGGCGCGCCTTTGGGCTTGGGCTCGATCACGCCGGGGCGCTGCGATCTGGCGCCGGAGACGGTGCGCGCGGCATGCAAGCGGATGAGCGTTTATGATCTGGAGACGGAGACTGATCTCTCCACGCTGCGCGTGTTCGATGACGGCGACATGGGCCTGGAAAGGCTGCAGCCGTCGGAAGCGTTGACGCCGATGCAAGAGCGGCTCGCGCCGTTGATGCGCGAGCACGACCTCACCATCGTGCTCGGCGGCAACAATGCGATCACGCGGCCATGCGTGCATGCGCTCGAATCCACGCTTCAGCGCGTTGGCGTGTTGACACTCGATGCCCACTTCGATCTCCGCGACACCGATTGCGGGCTGACCAACGGCAATCCGATCCAAGCGCTGCTGGATGATGGTCTACCCGGCGCACACGTCGCGCAGATCGGGCTCCTGCCCTTCGCTAACACCAAGAAAGCGCATCAGAAGGCGAAAGACGCGGGCATCTACGTGGCGACGGCGGCGGCGTGTAAAGCGCAAGGACTGGCCGCGATTGCTGCAAACGCGCTGGAGCGCTTGGCGGCGCGGTGTGACGTGATCCATGTCGATTTCGACATTGATGTCGTCGAGCGCAGCGCCATGCCCGGCGCGCCGGGCGCACGACCAGGCGGCGTCAGCGTGCAGGATTTCTTCGACGCAACGCGACTGATCTGTGCGCACCCGAAGGTGCGGAGCGTGGATTTGACCGAGTTCGATCCCTCACTAGACGTCGCCGCCGTCAGTGCCCTGACGGCGGCGCGTTGGGTGTGTGAGGTGCTGGCGGGATTTCAGAAGCGTTAGTCCGCCAAGAACGTCCGCACTTCGCTCATGAAGCGATCGAACTGGTCGATCATGATGAAGTGGTAGCTGTCTTCGATCTTGACGATGCGGGCTTGTGGGATGTTGGCGTAGCTGGCGCGCATGAACATGTCGTATTGCTCGGGCGTGATCGGCGCTTGCGGCGGGATGACGTAGAGTGTCGTGAACGGGACACTGATGTTGGCCAGTTCCGGGCGCAGATCGGTGACGATCAGTTCGTGAAAGGCATTGGCGCTGACGCCGTTATCGCTCAAGCGCGAATGCTCGATGATCGCGGCGCGGGCGCTTTCGGTGCGGACCATGGAATTGATCGTCGCTTCGGTTTGCGGCGAGACAACGCCCTGGGGCGCGGCGCGCATCGCCTCGCGGATTTGATCGGCGACGGGCGTGAGCGTTTCGCGGGTCGCGTTGGGGCCGCCAAACATGGCGCCCATGAACGGAAACATGTCGACGACCATGAGCTTGCCAACGGCGTTAGGATGGCGCGCCGCCAGCATCATGCCGATCGACCCGCCCATCGAATGGCCGATGACGGCTGGGCGTTCGAGGCCAGTTTCGCGGATATAGCGCGCAATCTCTTCGGCGGCAGGCGCTGAGACCGGCCCCTCGCCTGCACCGCCGACCGGCGCGCCGGCAAAGCCGTTCAGCTGCACGAGGTGGACGCGGTAGTTGTCGTCGAGCCCGTCAGCGGTCGTGTTCCAGACATCGCGCGAAGAACTCAAGCCCGGGATCAGAATCACGTCGGGGCCTGCGCCGCGCGTGACGACGCTGATGCGATCGGAGCTGAAACTCGGTGGCGGCGCGCCGCCCGTGCTGGCGCACGCGGCAAGTGCAGCGGCGGCGATGAGCGCGATGAAGCCTCGTCTTTGCATGGACTATTCCCTCTCTGGCGCCGTGCGCCGCTATTGTTCGCTACTCAATCGCCGCCGCACCGCTCCGCGGATGCGGGCCAGATTGATTTTTTGAGTTCGGGCCCTGCTCAGTCCATCGTCACGACGAGCTTACCGGTGGCCTTGCGGTCCATCAGCGCGCGGATGGCTTTGCCGCCCTCGGCGAGCGGGTAGCGGGCGGAGATGCGCGGCTTGATCTTGCCTTCGCTGTAAAGCCGGAAGAGATCGCGGACGTTGCCTTCATGCAGCTTCGGCTCGCGCGCCACCGACGCGCCCCAGAACACGCCGACGATGGATGAGCTCTTTAGCAGCGTCAGATTGAGTGGCGGCGTCGGGATGCCGGCGGGAAAGCCGACGACGAGGTAGCGGCCGTTCCAGTTCATGGTGCGCAGCGCCGGCTCGCAATAATCACCACCGACAGCGTCATAGATCACATCGGCGCCGCCGCCAGTTGCGGTCTTGAACGATTCCGCGACAGCCTTGCTTTGCTCCTTGGCGAATGCGCCGGGCGGATAAATCACCGTGCCGTCAGCGCCGGCCTCTTTCGCGAACGCGGCTTTCTCTTCGCTGGACACGGCGCCAATGACGCGCGCGCCCATGGCTTTCGCAAGTTCGATCGCCGCGACGCCAACACCGCCCGCTGCGCCGAGGATAAGCACGGTCTCGCCTTCCTTCAGCAGGCCGCGATCTTTGAGCGCGTAGTAGGAGGTGCCATAGGTGAGGATGAAGGCGCTGGCCTCGTCGAACGGCATGGCGTCTGGGATCGGCATGATGCGCTGGGCTGGGAGTTTGATCTTCTCGGCGTAGCCGCCCCAGCCAGACGAGCCGATGACGCGCTGGCCGACTTTCACGCCGGTGACGCCAGGGCCGATGCTTTCGACCACGCCCGCGACTTCGCCGCCCGGCGAGAATGGGCGCTCGGGTTTGAATTGGTATTTGTCCTCGATGATGAGCGCGTCGGGGAAGTTCACGCCCGCTGCCTTCACGGCGATGACGACCTCGCCCTCCCCGGCGACCGGGTCGGGCGCGTCGGCATATTCGAGAGCTTCCGGCGGTCCGATCTTGGTTGAGAGCAGCGCTTTCATGAGTGTCCTCGGCTTGGCTTTAGCGTCTTCTTTCGGGCATTCTACCCGCGACGGCAACGTGCCGCGATGGAAGGCCCATGACCCGCTCCGGCTATTTCTGGCGCTTGGCGCTTTCGATCGTGATCGACATCGGGGATTTCACGCTCGGCCGCATTCCGGTGTTCGGCACGGTGACCGATGGCGTGGGCACCATCGTTCTGTTCGCGCTGTGGGGGCCGGCGGGGCTGGTGAATGCGTGGGAGCTGATCGACGTCACCGATCAGGCGGACGGTTTCATCCCGACGGCGACGTTCATTGCGCTTTATGTCGGCTGGCGGCAGGGGATGTTTGGCGGCGGTTCCCGGGACGTAACGCCAACCAGCCAAGACGCGCCGTAACGAAGCAGCTATAAGCCGCCCCTATGAGCACGATTTGGGCCCTCGCCCTCCATGGCGGCGCCGGCGCGATTGCTGAGCGCGTCTATCGCCAAGAAGAAGAGCACATGGCCGGCCTGCTCGAAGAGGGCGCGGCCATGTTGGCGCGCGGCGAAAGCGCGCTCGATGTCGTCACCGCGATGGCGGAGGCGCTGGAAGCGAGCGGCCTGCATCAAGCCGGCAAAGGCTCGGCGCCAAACAGCGATGGCGATGTCGAGCTCGATGCCTCGGTTATGGATGGCGCGACGCGCGCGGCGGGCGCCGTGGCGGCGCTGCGCGGGTTTCTCTCCCCTATCCGCGTTGCGCGCGGGGTGATGGAGAAAACCAACCACGTTCTGCTGACAAGCGAAGGCGCCGACGCCTTCGCGGCAGCCAACGGCTTTGCCCGCGTCGAAGATCCGAAAAGCTATTACCGCACAGCCGCCAGCGGTCTTGCCGGCGCCGGCACGATCGGCGCGGTGGCGCGCGATACTCAAGGACGCCTCGCCGCGGCCACATCCACTGGCGGTATTCAGGGCAAGATGCCCGGCCGCGTCGGTGATACGCCAATCATCGGCGCCGGCTGCTGGGCCGATGGGCGCGCGGCGGTGTCGTGCACTGGGCTCGGCGAATACTTCATGCGCGTGAACGCGGCGGCCGATGTATCGGCGCGGATCGCCTATGCCGGCGCAAATTTGGCTGACGCGGCGCAAGCCGTGATCGACGATGTCCGGAACCTTGGCGGGCAAGGCGGGCTGATCGCCGTTGACGCCGCGGGCAATATCGCCGCACCGTTCAACTCACAGGGCATGAAGCGGGGAATCGCCTCATCCTCCGGCCTCCGCGATGTCAAAACTTTCAGGTGAACCGATGAAGAAGCTTCTGCTTGCCGCCGCTCTCGTTTCTCTCGCTGCGTGCGCGACCGCGACGCCGGGCGGCCCACGCACCGATTGGAGCTGCGATGGCGGCGCGGCCTATAGCGCGCGCATCAATTCGAACGGCGCCGCCGAAGTGTTCGCGGGCGGTCAGGTGTATACGCTGCCCGCCACCAGCGCCGGGCGCTATAGCAATGGCGCGGTGAGCTATTCCGACGACGGCGCCCTTGGCGGCGCACGAGGCGGGCCGTACACGAATTGCCGGCGCGGCTAAGCGCCAACACGAGGGTGGCATGAAGAAATCAATTCTGCTCTCGGCCGCGCTTTTCGCGCTGGCCGGTTGCGTCTCGCACAATTTCGCCGAAGGCCGGCGCGAGAACTGGACCTGCGCGGGGGACAAAGAGTTCAGCTTGCGCCAAGTGCCAGGCGCGATCGAACTCTATGCCTCCGGCGCGACGCACCGGCTGACGCCCTCCGGCGAAGGCGCGTTTTCGAACGGCACGGTGACGCTCGCCCGCGACGGCGGCCGCGCCACGCTGACCGGCGTCCACAACGGCCCGTTCGAGAATTGCCGCCAGCGAGGCGGTTTGCGCTTCTGGTAATGCGCGGGTTTTTCGGCATTGGCGCTGAGGAGATGTCGAAGCCGATGAATCTCGGCGCGCTGATGCGCACGTCGCATGCGTTCGGCGCGAGCTTCTTCTTCACCATCAACGCACATCCGAAAGTACGCGAAGCCTATAATAGCGACACCTCGCGCAGCTTCGATCACATGCCGTACTATGCGTGGGACACGCTGGACGATCTGCGGCTGCCGCGCGGCTGCGCGCTGGTGGGCATCGAGCTGACCGACGAAGCGGTGGAGCTGCCGCGGTTTCAGCATCCGCAGGCGGCGGCTTATGTGCTGGGGCGCGAGCGCGGGTCGCTGTCGCCGGAGATTTTGGCGCGCTGCAAGCACGTGGTGAAGATCCCAACCAAGTTCTGCATCAATGTCGGCCTGGCTGGCGCGCTCGTCATGTACGACCGGCTGCTCGCGCACGGCGGCTACCCGGCGCGGCCAATCATGCCCGGCGGGCCGAAGCTGGAGATGACAGAGGCGCCGAAACGCAAGGCGTAACGCCTTGCGGGCGCCGCATCGGCCCCCCATAACCCGGCTCGTGAGCGTCCCCGCAGCCCCTGTTCCCGCGAAACCTTCGCTGGCCGGCCTTTCCAAGGCTGAGCTGGCTGAGAAGCTTGTCGCGGTTGGCGTTGAGCCGAAGAAGGCGCGCATGCGCGCTGAGCAGCTGTGGCGCTGGATCTATCATTATGGCGTGACCGATTTCGCGGCGATGACCAATGTCGCCAAGGAATTGCGCGCGACGTTGGCGGAGCACTACACGCTGGCGCGCCCCGAAATCGTCACGCAACAGATTTCGACCGACGGCACACGCAAATGGCTGATCCGTTTGGGCCCGGGCACAGAAGCGGAAGCCGTGTTCATCCCCGATGTCGGCAAGGCCGGCGCGCTGTGTGTGAGCTCGCAAGTCGGCTGCACGCTGAACTGCACGTTCTGCCACACCGGCACGCAGAAACTGGTGCGCAATCTTTCCGCCGCCGAGGTCGTCGCGCAAGTGATGATCGCGCGCGATGCGCTGGGCGAATGGCCAACGGCGGAGCGTCCGCTCAATGACGGCGACCGCCAGCTGACCAACATCGTGTTCATGGGCATGGGCGAGCCGCTCTACAATTTGGACAATGTCGACACCGCGATTGGCATCATCGCCGACGGCGACGGCATTTCAATCGGGCGCCGCCGCATGACGGTGTCGACCGCAGGCGTGGCGCCGAAGATCAAGGAATTAGGCGAGCGCACCGGCGCGATGCTGGCGATCTCACTGCACGCGACCAATGATGAGCTGCGCAACCAACTCGTGCCGCTGAACAAGAAATACAATCTCGAAGAACTGTTCGCGGCGATCCGCACCTATCCGTCGCTCGGCAACGCCAAGCGCGTCACGTTCGAGTACGTGATGCTGAAGGGCGTGAACGACTCGATCCCCGAGGCGAAGGCGCTGGTGAAGCTGCTCGCGGGCGTGCCGGCAAAGATCAATCTGATCCCGTTCAATCCGTGGCCGGGCAGCCCTTATGAGTGCTCGGACTGGGAGACGATCGAGACATTCGCCGAAGTGCTGAACCGCGCCGGCTACTCTTCCCCCATCCGCACGCCGCGCGGGCGCGATATTCTGGCCGCGTGTGGACAGTTGCGCAGCGAGAGCGTGAAGGTGCGTGCAAGCGAGCGGGCGAAGGGCTAAGCTCGCGGCTTGGGAGGGGACGCCCATGGCCAAACAGCAGAGCATCAGCCGCCGCATCGCCGGTGATCGCAGCAATGCGCAATTCTGGGCGTTTCTGGCCTCCCTACCCGTTTGGCTGTTCATGACCGCGGTGATCGCGGCCGCGGGTTATTCGGTCATCGAGTCGCGTGGCGACGAGGATCAGGCGAGCGCGTGGATCATCGCCGGCGTCGCGCTTGTGTTTGCGTTCTTCGTCTCGATTATCGCGCGCTGGACGTTTTCCGGCGTGCGCGCGGCGCTGACGCCGCAGCGTGTGAAGGCGATGTGGCTCAGGCGCTTCCAGGCCGAGAGCGGCGACACGTTCCGCACCTCGCGCGTGATCGATCAGCTGGCGCGCGATGGCGTCAGTGCGCTGACGCTGCAGGATCGTGATGTGCAGCTTTCGTTCGAGCAACGGCGCAACCGAATGGCGCCGTTGTTCTGGCTCTTCTTCATCCCGGTCGTCGCCGTGCTCGCTTATTTCGCCTATGCCTCGTTCAATGAGATTCAGGCGAGCGGTGAAGCCTTCCGCCCCACCGCCGACAGTCTCGCCGGCGCGATTGGGCAAGCGATCGGAAATGTTCTCGCCACGTTTATCGGCCTGTTGCTCGTTATCGTCGTCGCGTTGATCGCCTTCATGGCTTCTACGCTGCTGATCATGGCGGTCGCCGCGATTTCAGGGCCGATTGGCGCCGCCCTCTCCCGCAACCGCGACGATTTTGGCGGGCTGCCGCGTTTGTTGGAGCGGATCGGCAAAGGGCGCGGACCACGCGGGGCCTCAATCGTGCGTATTTCCGACGCGCATTGGCGCGACGCCGTGACCTCGTCGCTTGCGGCGGTGGATGTTGCGATCATCGATCTTACCAATGTCAGCGATCATGTCGCGTGGGAGATCGCCGAGGCGGCGAAGGCGTGCACGACGTCCGGCCTCGTGTTCATTTGCCGCGACGGCGCCGACCTCTCGGACGCGGCGAAGGCCGCTGTGCGCGCAGCGCTTGGGCGCGAACACATTCACGTCGTGCACTATCCGGAACGCCGCGGCGCCAGCGATCGCGCTTTCGCGCGCGACCTCCGCGAACAAATCTACAACGCCGCAGATCTCCGCCAAGCCCGCGCCGATGGCTGAGCGCCCTACGCTTTCCGCAACCGGCATTGTGCTGCGCCCGCTGAGCGTCGACGACGGCGAGGCGTTGTTCAGCGCGCACGGCGATGCGCACACGCACAAATATTGGTCGAGCCCGGCGCACAAAAGCGTTTCGGAAACCATCGATTACATCCGGGCGACCCTCGATCTGCCCGGCGCGCATGTATGGGCGATCACGGAAGACGGCGGCGAAGCGCTCGGGCGCATCGGGCTTTTCGTCGAGCGCGAAGGCGTCGGCGAGATCGGCATCATCATGCGGCCGGAAGCGACCGGGCGGGGCCTTGCGTCGAAGGCGCTCGCACTCGTGATGGAGCACGGCTTCGGTGCGCTCGCGCTGCATCGCATCGGCGCCGACATCGACCCCGACAACAACGCCTCGATCTCACTCTTCCTACGCGCAGGCTTTCAGCGCGAAGGTCTGCTCCGCGGCAATTGGAAGACGCACCTGGGGGTGCGCGACAGCGTGATCATGGCGAAGCTGCGGGATTAGCGCTGCTCGATGAACACCGGCTCGTGCAGGCCCTTTGTCGATTGCTCGCGCCCTGCAGTTTTCGTGGCGCGAATGTCTTGCACCATTTGCAGCGCGGATTTCGTCACCGGCGGCAAGGCGGCATCGCTTTCGGCGAGCGGCGTTACGCGATCGCCCCAACGCACCAAGTGCGCGCAGACGGTGAGGCCGGCGCCGAAGGCTGGCATCAGCACCAACGCCCCCGGCTTCACGCGCCCCTCTTCCAGCGCTTCGGCGAGCGCGACCGGCACGGTGGCGGCGCTCATATTGCCGTAGCGCTCGACCGTGAGCATCACCTTCTCCATCGGGATGCCGCTGCGGCTGACGACGGCGTCGATGATGCGCATATTGGCTTGATGCGGAACGACGAGATCGATGTCGTCGGGCGTGACGCCACATTTTTGCATCACCGCTTGGCTGGCCTGCACCATGCCTTGCACGGCGCGCTTGAAGATTTCCTGGCCGTCGAAATCCCATTCGGTGACGCCCGAGGTGACGTTGCGATTGGTGTAAAGCGTGCCCATGCCGCGCACGCGCAGCGTCTGGCGCGCATCGGCGATGCAGCCGAGTTGTTCGCCCAGTACGCCTTCTTGCTTCTCGGTCGCCTGCACGACGACGGCGGCGCAGCCATCGCCGAACAGCACGGCGACGTTGCGGTTGTCCCAATCCATGAACGGCGAAATCCACTCGACGCCGATGACGATGGCGTTTTTCACGACGCCGGTGCGGATCATCGCGGTGGCGATGGAGAGCGAATAGAGAAAGCTGGTGCACGCCGTATTCACGTCCATCGACGCGGCCTTGGTGGCGCCGATCGCCGCTTGCACGCCGGAGGCCGAGTTCGGCACCTGTTCGTCATTCGAGCAGCTGCCATAGACGATGAGATCAACGTCCTTGGCGTCGAGCCCGGCGCAGGCGAGCGCCCGCTTGGCGGCGACGACGGCCATCTCGCTCGCGCTGACGTGACTGATGCGCCGCTCCTTCATGCCGGTGCGGCTGGTGATCCATTCGTCGTTGGTGTCGATGAAGGTGGAGAGATCGGCATTGGAGAGCACGGCGGACGGCATGCATTTGCCCCAGCCTGTGATCGCTGCGTAGGTCATGGGTTTGAAGCCCTTTGTTCTGCTTCCGCATCGCTAGCAAGCCTGGAGGCGCGCGTCACCAACAGACCGTCGGTTTGGGATGCTATGGCGCCGCTAATCATTCCGGGTCCGTACGGCAGCCTGCGCGCCGACTCATGCTAAAGCTTGCCCATGCAAGAGATTTCTCAAGCCACCGCCATCGTTCTCGCCGGCGCCTCGCTCGGCTGGATCATGCTGTTCTCGTTCGTGCTCTCCCCCGTCGCGTTCAAGCAATTCGACGCAGGCCGCGCTGAACGGCTGGTGAAGCACGTGATGAATGCCGGCCACGGCATTTTGGGGTTGATCGCATTCGCGTCGGCGATTGCGGCATTGATGGCGGGCGCGGTTGCGGGCGCAGCGGTTGCCGCGGTGGCGGGCGCATTCGCGTTCATGTGCCGGTTCGCCCTGGCGCCGCGCGACGACAAGCCGATCAAAGGCCATCGGGTGATCAAGACGGCGCGCATCGTCGCGTCGGGGCTGACAGCGTTCATCGCGCCGGTTCTGATCGCCGCGATCGTGCTGACGTTGATGGGTATCTAAGCAGCGACGCTCGTAGCGCCAGCTTGCGTGGCGCGTTTAGCGCGTTCGATCCAGGTGGCGACATCGTCGACGCTCGGCGCCGGCGCGGATCCCCAGGCGCGCTGACCTTCGTCCGACAAGCCCCATTGCGCCACGACTTCGCAGAGCTCCACCGCGTCCTTCGATGCGAGCGTCTCGGCGGTAGAGATGCCGCTCGCGACCAGCGCTTGCGCTTCGCGTGATTTAAGGCCGGGCACGGTGCAGGCGAGCAGCGCCTGCGACTGCCAATCACGGATCACTTGCGCCGAGATGTGGCGCGCATCGATGCGCTCCTCGCCTTGATCGGCGTTGAGCTGCAACAAGTCGGCGACGGTGCGCACGCCGACAGCTTCGAGGCGCTTGGCCGTCTTCGGGCCGATTGACGGCGCTTGCACCACTGGCGCATCGCCGCTCAGCGTGAATTTCGGCAGCACTTTTTCCTTCTTCGCCAACGGCGCGCCTTCAGGCAGCTCGCGCGGGACTTTCAAGTCGCGCACAGGCTTGGGCGGCCCGGCGACCGCGACTGGTTCGATCTCTTCCGCGATTGGCTGCGGTTCGGGCGCTGCGGCGATGACGGGCCTGGGCGCAGGCTTCGGCGTGGGTTTCGGAGCAGGCTTTGGCGCAGGTTTCGGCGTGCCGACTGCTTTTGTGGCGGTCGTGCGGGCTGGCGCGCCCTCGCCCGCTTTGGCGCCGATTTCGCGCGGCCATTTGGCGTCGAGCGACGAGAGCGGCGTCTTCATCACTTCAGCGGCGTAGAGCGCGCGCACGACTTTATCGTCTTCGCCGAGCGTGCCGCGCACTTTGCCGGTGCGGCGGAATTCTTCATACTGCGCCGCCACTTCTTTACGCGCGGCGTTGTCGTCCATCGCCTTCAGCACGGCTTGGATCGGCATTTCCATTGTAAGGAAAACCGCGTCCAACGTGGCAGGCACGCTCGGCGGCGCGACGGCGGCTTCTTCGAAGGCGCGATCCAAGATGCGCGCGAAACCGATGACGGCGTGGCCGACGAGTTTGGCGATCGTGTCCTTCAGCTCTTGATCCAGGCCGGCTGGCGGATCCTTCACGCCGACAGCGAAATTGTAGTGATCGATCACGGTCTCGTAGTGCGGGTTCGACGCTTTGGCGCCGGCCTTGACCATGTCAGCGAGCCATTTCTCCCCGTCCCCGGCCTTCACATCGGGATAGCCGCCGAGATCGTTTTCGAGGATGTGCTGGAACGTCTTGTACGATTTGGAGAAGCTCCACTCGACGGCGCGGTGGATGATGCCTTCTTCCTCGGTCTGGTGAGTGTGGAACGGCTGAATCGGATCGGCGTAATAGTGCGAGAGCACGCCGGCCGACCATGCCGCTTGCTTCCAATCCTTATCGGCCAGCGCGCGCACTGTGCGGCGATACCATTCTTCCGCGGCTTCAACAGCGCCGCCCCAATCCTTGTCGCGCACATGCAGGACGTGGTTCTTGAAATCCTTGAACACCTCGTCCGGCGCCTTGGCGCCGCCGAGATACTCGACGTGATGATGCAGCATGAGATCGCGCCAACGCACCGCCTCGGGCGCGCGCAGGTGGCGCAGCGCATCGACGGCGATGCGGTGATGGTTGGAACGGCAGCGGCTGGCGAAAACCACCGCATACAGCAACGACATAAGCGCCCTCTTTGCCCCAAGCGTGAACGCGGGGTTAAGGAATGGCGCGGGATTCGTTAGCGCACGGTTAATTCCGCTCTCGTTAGGCCGCCTGGCTCGAACTGTCGCGGATCAGGCCCCAATCCTCGCAGAGGATGCGCACCAGGCGCTCATGACGCTCCTCGATCGAGCGCATAGTCCAATCCTCGATGCTCGCAATGTCGCGCGTCAGCGCGTGGATTTGCGCATTGGGTGTATTGAAGAAAATCTTGCGCTTGTCGTGATACGACTTGCTGCCGCACGCCGTGTTCTGGGCGTTGGTGATCAGCGTCAGATTGCCGAGCAGATTGGCCGCGTCGGTGCGCATGGCTTTGTCCGGGAAGAGCGAATCCCACGGCCCGCTCGCCTTCGGCAGAATGTGCTCGACCGTAACATCGCTGGTCATTTCCAACAGGCTGCCGCCGGGCATCGCCGCTTCGAGACGGATCAGCAGCAAGCGCCGCTGGCGGTCGCGCTTGCGCGATTTGTTCAGCGTGTCGATGAACTTCATCTGCTCGCTCTCGGTCAGCACGAGCGCACCCTTCGGCCCGTAGAGCGTCTTGTCGTCGCCAGTGTTCTTCACAACGCGGGAATAGCGCCCTTCCTGCAAGCGATCGTCGACGACGGAGAGTTCGCAGGCGAAGGCGAAGCGATCGAGCGCTTGAAAGAAGCGGCGCACGCGTTCGTGTTCGCCCGAGTGTTCGGCGAGGAAGGCGATCGCGGCCGGGGCCCAATCCCAGCGCTCAGTTTGCTTCAGCATGCGCACGCGGCGATTGACGTCGGCGCTGGCGGCGCCGACATCGATCGACCCCGCGAAGATGGCGCGCAAGGCTTCGGCGTAGCGGGGCAACTGATCGAACAGAAAGGTCCGCACGCCGCCGGCGCGATCCACCGCGCTGCGGAAAGCAGCCAAATCGCCCGGCGACAACAAACGCTCACCGGTCAACAGAAACGGCATCTGCGAGAGCAAGTGCGCGAAGTGTTCGCGCGCGAACATGTCCTCGATCTGCTCCCACTTCCGCGCCGCGGCGTCGGCTTCAACATTGCTGAGCTTCGAATTTTCGATCAGGTCGCTTTTCAACAAATCGGCGCCGGAAAGCGGCGAGCCGCGCATATTGGTGGTGTTGAACACCGTTTGCGCGCAGCCGCGCTCATCAGCATCGACGACGTTCAGGGTGCAAGCGCGGGCGACGTAGGACATGAACGCATCGAGATCGCGATCGCTCATTTCACCGAGTTCGGTCGCGATCGTGCGCGCGGCGTTGCAGAGAAGATCTTTGCTTTCGATGCCGATTTCGGCGTGGTGCGCCATCTCCTGCATGCGGCCGGGCTCTTGCACAAAGCCGCGATAAAAATTGGCGTCCTCTTCGCGCAACAGCAGGCGCGGATTGTCGCCGTCCATGATCAAGCTTTGGAATTGCTTGGCGCGCCCAGGCAGCCGGTCGCGCGTGTAAGCCATGATCATGGTGAGCGTGGCGAGACGCTGTTGACCATCGGAGATTTCAAGTTTGCCGTGGTTCTTCACCAGCACGATCTGGCCGATGAAGTAGAACGTGGCGCCGCGCGCAGCCGCACGCCGCAAATCCTCGATCAGTTGGCGCACTTCGCGCTCGGTCCAGGTGTAGGGACGCTGGTAGCGCGGAACCTTGAGGCCGCCTCTGCGCGTAAGGACGCCGGCCAAGTTCACGATCGTGGAACTCAGACCAAGCGGCGTGTCGCCGAAAGCACCGGCCATGATCCCTCCCATGTGTTCTTTCACATGATCGTTACGCGAGCGTCACGGACACGCAATGCGCCGCGAGCGGGGAACGAGCGCTCGGACGGCAAGCGTTTCCGAAACAACACGGATGCTTATGGCGCGGGTGTTGTGGAAAACTCTGGCGCGGCATTGATGGCGAGGAAGCTTTCAAAGCCGCGCGCACGAAACGCCGGATACAGATCGCGCGCCGCTTCGGCATCCGTGAACGCCGCACGGTTGATGCGCGCCTGCCCTGCTTCAGCAATGAGCACGTGTGCGACACGACGTGCGATCGCTTCGCCGCTATCGAGCCACACAGCTGGCCGTGGCGAAGCAGCGGCAAGCTCCTGCGTGAGCAGTGGAAAATGCGTGCAAGCGAGCGCCACCACATCGATCTCGGCCCCGCCCGGCGCGCCGAACAGGCCCTCGATCGCTTCTGTGATCGCAGCTGGGTCGGGCGCCTCGCCCCGCAACTTTTGTTCCGCCGCTTGCACCAAAGCAGCCGAGCCGAAGCGCACGACACGCTTATCCATCGCGAACTGCGTGATGAGATCGGTCGTGTAGGTGCGCCGCACGGTAGCGGGCGTCGCAAGCAAGCCGATGACGCCGGTGCGCGTCAGCGCCGCCGCCGGCTTGATCGGCGGCACCACGCCGACCACAGGCACGCTCAACGCCGCCCTCACCTGTTCGAGCGCGATGGTGGAGGCGGTGTTGCAGGCGACGACGACGATGTCGGGCGCCCATTGCGCAACGAGGCTTGTGACTAAGGCCGGCACGCGCGCGCGCAGTTGCTCGTCGCTCTTCAGGCCGTACGGCAGCCAGGCATTGTCGGCGGCGTAATCGAGGTCGAGCGCGTGGCCCGAAGCGGCGATTGCGTCGAACACGGAGAGCCCGCCGACGCCGGAATCGAACACCAAAACGCGCGGTGCGGCGTTAACCATTTGGGCAATCATCGTTGCGCAAGCGTTTCAACCAAATCTCTGATTCAGCCTCGGTTTTCGATAGCGGTGGAGCAACGGCGCGCACCTGTGGAAACCAATCCTTAACCGAGTTTGCCAGAATCATAGTTTGGGTTAGTGACGCTAGGTCGGGGTTTACGTCAACGCGCCGTGGAGCGCGTTCGGAATCGGGGTCGGAATATGAATGCCATCGGAAAAACCTCAGTCGTCTTCGTGACGCTGTCTGGGCTGTTCTGGGGCGGCTGGGCTCTCGGCTCGCAGACACCAGAAGGCCAGGAAGCCATCGCGCGCGCTTATGAAGCGTACGCAGACCAGCGCGCCGCGGCCAACGAAGATCTCTTCAACACAACGGCGCTACGCGCAGTCGTCTGCGGCGGCGCGCAAGGCGCACAGCCCTGCCTCGCGGTGATCGCGGCGGGCCGCTTGTTCGTTGTCGACGCCGGCTCCGGCGCTGCAGCGGCGCTCAGCGACCGCAACATCCCCATGAGCCGGCTCGATGCGGTGCTGCTCACCAATGCCGGCTTCACGCAAACCGCCGATCTCGACGAGATGTTCGGCGCGGCGTCGCGCGCGGATCGTCCGCTGCTGGCGGTGTACGGCCCGGCCGACACGCAACGCATGGTCGATGGCCTCAACCAGGCCGCGGGCTTCGATGGTTTGGATCGCGGCCTGCAAGCCTGGGGCCCCTCGCCTGAGCCGGGCCGTTCGGTGATCGTGTTCGAAGCTGACGGCCTCGTCGTCTCGGCGTTCACGACACAGGAAGACGCCTTCACTGGCCGTGTCGGCTATCGCTTCGATTATCGCGGCCGTTCGATCGTGGTCGGCGGCGACGGCCGTGTGGTTGGCGCGGCTGCGGCGCGTGACGCCGATGTGGTGCTGCAAGGCGCGCAAACCGAAGCGCTCGCGCGTCTGCATGACAATGGCGCAGCCACGGCGGCGGAAGTCGGCGCGCAGGCGGCAGCGTCCAACACCGGCTTGGTGGTGCTCACCGGTGCGGACAATCAAATGTCGGCGCAGATTCAAGTGAGCGAAGCGCGCGCCGCGGGCTTTGACGATGTCATCGCCGGTCGCCTCGGCATGCTGGTCGAGCTGCCGCTCGACAATTCCGAGATCAACGTTCGGCCGCTCTAGGTTCGCAGCCATGAGACGGCAAAAGGGGCGCCTCCGGGCGTCCCTTTTTCGTTGCGCGACGGACTCTCGCCAAAGACGCGTTAGACTGGCATCGGAGCGACGCCCATGCCTGACATCGATCTCGCCGCGCTTGCTGCTCAGCGCTTCGGCTTTGGCCCGCGCCCGGGTGAGCTGCGCGCTATTTCTGGCGATCCGCGCGGTTGGGTGAAGAGCCAGCTTGGCCCACAAACCACACTGCCAGCCCCTATCGCGGCGCTGCCGCCGGCGGAGGACGATCTGCTGGCGTTCGGGCGCTGGCTGGTGCGGCGGCGGCTCAACAACGGCAATGGCGCGCGCATCGAAGAGCGCGCCGAGCGGCAAGGCATCACCCAGGAAGAGTTGCAACGGCTCTCAGTCGAGGAAGACTTCATCGAGAACTTCCGGGCTCGCGTGACGCGCGCTGTGGCGGCGCGCGTGGAAGCGGCGCTGACCTCGCCAACGCCAGTGCACGAGCGGCTGGTGCATTTCTGGTCCAACCATTTCACCGTCTCGGCGACTAAGCCCGGCGCGGTGGCGCTGCCGCCCTCGTTCGAGAAAGAAGCCATCCGCCCAAACGTAGGCGGCCGTTTCGCCGACATGCTGCTGGCTTCGACCAAGCATCCCGGCATGATCGTCTATTTGGACAATTGGCTCTCGGTCGGCCCCAATAGCCGCGTCGGCCAGAACCCGAACCGCGGACGGCGCCTGCCCGGCGGCGGCAGGCCGACTGGCATCAATGAAAACCTCGCCCGCGAAGTGCTCGAACTGCAAACGCTCGGCGTCAATGGCGGCTACACACAAGCCGACGTGCAAGCGCTGGCCGCGATCATCACCGGCTGGACGTACGAGCGCCCGCGACTGCGCGATCTCGTGAACGACAACCTCGCCACGCGGACAGGCGGGCAGCTGTTCGAGTTCGACGCCGACGCACACGAGCCGGGCCCGAAGACGTTGCTCAATCGCACCTATGCGCAGACCGGCGTCGCGCAAGGCGAAGCGGCTTTAGACGATCTGGCCCGCCACGCCTCCACCGCGCGCTTTATCGCCACGAAACTCTGCCGCCACTACATCGCCGACGATCCCCTGCCTGCGGCGGTTGCGCGTGTGGAGCGCGCCTTTCGCGATAGCGAGGGCGATCTGCGCGAGACGATGGAGGCGCTGGTCGATAGCCCGGAAGCCTGGGAGACGGCGTTCGCCAAGTTCAAGCGGCCGGAGGAATATGCGATCTCGGTGTTGCGAGCGGCAAACGTGCGCGATCTCCCGCCAGGCGCGGGCATCGCGGCGCTCGCGGCCATGGGACAGCGCCCCTACTCGGCGCCGGGACCAGATGGTTGGGCTGACACGGCGGGCGCCTGGCTCACCGCCGATCTCGTGTTCAAGCGCATCGAGTTCGCACAAGCTTATGCCGAGCGCATCGCGCGCGCCGATGTTGATCCGGTGCAGCTCGGCCAAGCGTGCCTAGGCGGGCTGATGAGCGATGAAACCGAGACCGCCATTCGCCGCGCCGAAAGCCCCGTGCAGGGCTTTGCGCTGCTGTTCGGCGCGCCTGAAATGCAACGGAGATAGAGCCATGCTGAACCGCCGCCATCTCCTCGCCGGCGCAACCGGCGCCGCCGCCCTCTCCTTCCCCCTGTTCGCGTTCGGCCAAGCGCAGACGACGGACAAGCGCTTGCTCGTCGTCATCCTGCGCGGCGGCATGGACGGGCTTTCCGCTATGCCGCCGGTTGGCGACGGCGCGTACGCGAGCTTGCGCGGGCGCTTGGCGATTGCGCGCGCTGGCGCCGACGCAGCGCTGCCGCTCGATGGCACGTTCGGACTGCACAAGAACCTGACGAAGATGCACGCGCTTTATCGCGCCGGCGAGCTGTTGCCGATCCATGCCTGCGCCACGGCCTATCGCGAGCGCTCGCACTTCGATGCGCAAAATGTACTTGAAACTGGCGCTGCAGCGCCGTTCGAGCGGGGCGAAGGCTGGTTGAACAAAGCGCTCGGCGCGCTGCCGCAATCGCGTCCAGAAATGGGCATGGCGCTCTCGTCACAAGCGCCGCTCATCCTGCGCGGCCCGGCGGCCGTGGCGACGTGGTCACCGTCTACGCTGCCGGACGTCGAGAGCGACACGATGGCGCGTCTACTATCGCTTTATGAAGCGCGTGATCCGGCGCTCGCGCATGCGCTGGAGTCTGCGATGAGCGCCAATGCGATCGCGATGGACGCGGGCGCAGGCGACATGCGCGCGGGGCCGCGGACGATCACGCCAATCGCGCAAACCGCGGCGCGCTTTTTGAAGAATGACAACGGCCCGATCGCAACGGTGCTCGACATGGGCGGCTGGGACACGCACGCAAACCAAGGGCTTGAACAAGGCCCACTGGCGCGTGCTTTGACGGCGCTCGATGACGGGCTCGACGCGTTCAAGAGCGAGATGGGCCCCGCTTGGGCCAACACCGTCGTCATCATCGCCACCGAGTTCGGCCGCACCGCTGCGCCCAATGGCGCGAACGGCACCGATCACGGCACAGGGGCGGCGGCGTTCCTCGCTGGCGGCGCGGTGCGCGGCGGGCGCGTGCTGGCGGATTGGCCGGGGCTGACGCCTGGCTCGCTCCATGAGGGGCGCGATTTGCGGCCGACGACCGATCTGCGCGCCGTGTTCAAGGGCGTGCTGGCGGATCACCTCAACGTCTCCAATGCAGCGCTTGAGCGCGACGCTTTCCCGGACAGCGCTTCAGTGCGCGCGGCGCAAGGTTTGCTGCGGGCGTAATACACAGCGCTTTATTGGATTCCGGACCGCACGCCTCTAAGCTCGCGACCGATGCGTGCGCTTGTCCTCGCCTTCGTCGCCCTGTTCCTAACCACCGCGCCCGCCGCGGCGGATCGGTTTTCGCTGACCTATGACGGCGTCGGCATCGGCTTTGTTCCGCTGGGCGGCATAACCGTCGATGCACTGGTGGATGAGAGCGATTACGAGATCACGGCGACACTCGAGTCACGCGGCCTGCTCAATCTGTTCGAGCGCACTTATCTCGTCGCGCGCTCGTCCGGCGCCATTCACAATGGGTCGGTTCGCTGGCTGCGCTACGACCTCGATCACCGCTACAGCCGCAAGCATCGCGTCATCGCCATGACGGCCGGCGCCGATGGCGCAATCAACGCGCAGATCACGCCGAACTATCGTCTCTGGGGCGAGCCGCCGACCAGCGACGAACAGCGCCGCCGCTCGCGCGATCCACTGGCGACAATCGTCGCAATGTCGATCGATGTCGGCCAGACGCGGCGCTGTAGCGGGCTTTACCCGACATTCGATGGGCGCTTTCACTATGTGATGGAACTCAGCGGCGGCGATATCGAGCGCTATCGCGGCGGCGGCTATGATGGCGAGTCCATCGAATGCCGCATGGCGTATATCGCGGTTGCGGGCTATGAGGCGCGCGACGCAGGACGGCGTCGGATTCCGGAAGGTCGCGTCGTGTTCGCGTTGATGCCTGATACCAATTTCGCGCCCGTGTTGCGCATATCGACGCCGCTCTCCGCCGGCGGCGCCACCATTCGGCTCTCGCGTTTCAACCGCGCGCGCGTGGATATCGAACTCACGTCAGCGGACGCGCCTTGAACGCCCGCATCGCCGCAGCGGACTTGTTGATCGCGGTGCTCGAAATGGGGCGGCCGCTTGAGGATGCGCTCGAGAGCACAAAAAGCTTCAGCCAGCTCGAAGGCCGCGATCGTGCTTTCGCGCGCGCGCTGGTGACCGCCAGCTTGCGCCGGCTTGGCAGCATCAACGCCGTGCTATCGCGCATGTTGGAGCGCCCCCTGCCCGATACGGCCAGCCACGCGCGGGCCTTGCTGCATATCGGCGCGACGCAATTGCTTGTGCTGGGAACGCCCGCACACGCAGCGGTGGGTGAAACCGTAGAGGCCGCCAATTCGGTACGGGAAGCGCGTGGCTTCGCGAAGCTGATCAATGCCGTGCTCCGGCGTGTTTCGCGCAAAGGTTTGGACATCATCGCAACGCTGCCACCCGGCGCGGACTTGCCGGCCTGGCTCTACACACGCTGGCGCGCGGCTTATAGCGACGTCGCGCCAGCGATTGCGCAAGCGCTGGCCGAAGAGCCGCCGCTCGATCTCAGCGTGAAGGATGATGCGCAAGGTTGGGCTGAAAAGCTGGGCGGCGCCGTCACACCGACTGGAAGCGTGCGACTGGCCGAACACGGCGCGATCGAGGCGCTGCCTGGCTTCAACGACGGCGCGTGGTGGGTGCAGGACGCAGCCGCTGCGTTGCCTGCCAAGCTGCTGGGCGATGTACGCGGGCTACGCGTGCTCGATCTCTGCGCCGCGCCGGGCGGCAAGACGCTGCAACTCGCCGCTGCGGGCGCGCATGTGACGGCGGTCGACAAATCGGAGGCGCGGCTGAAGCGGCTGCGGGAAAATCTGTCGCGTACAAAACTGAGCGCCGAAGTCGTTTGCGCTGACGCTCTGGAATTCCGCGCCGAGCCGTTCGATGCGGTGTTGCTCGACGCGCCATGCAGCTCCACCGGTACGCTGCGACGCCATCCCGACGTGGCGTGGCTTCGACGACCTACGGATGTGCGCTCGCTATCGGAACTGCAGAGCAAGCTGATCGCGGCGGCGAGTGCGCTGCTGAAACCGGGCGCGCCGCTTGCGTATGCGGTGTGCTCGCTGGAGCCCGAGGAAGGGCAAGGCGTGATCGCCGAAGCGCTGAAGCATGGCTGGCGGCGCGCGCCGCTGCGGGCTGGCGAGATTGCCGGCGCGGATGAATTCATTACCGCCGAAGGCGATTTGCGCACGCTGCCAGCCTATTGGCCGGAAATCGGCGGGCTGGACGGGTTTTTTGCAGCGCGGCTGGTGCACAGCTGAGGCCCCCTCGCCTTGCTTCAGCGCCCAGTGACAGGTAGTCACGAAGGCATGGCGCACACGCTCATTGCACCTTCGATCCTGGCCGCCGATTTCTCGAAATTGGGCGACGAGGTGCGCGCGGTTGAGGCCGCCGGCGCCGACATGATCCATGTCGATGTCATGGACGGCCATTTCGTGCCGAACATTTCGATCGGGCCGAGCGTGGTGAAGGCGATCCGCCCGCATTCGAAGTTGCCGTTCGACGTGCATCTAATGATCGCGCCGGTCGATCCTTACATTCAGCAGTTCCGCGACGCTGGCGCCGATATCATCACCGTCCATCCCGAAGCTGGTCCGCATGTGCACCGCACGCTGCAGGCGATCCGCGCGACGGGGGCGAAGGCGGGCGTCTCGCTCAATCCGGGCACGCCAGCCGAGGCGGTCGATCCGATCATCGATCTGGTCGATCTGATTTTGGTGATGAGCGTCAATCCCGGCTTCGGCGGGCAGAGCTTTATCGAGAGCGTGCTGCCGAAGATCGAAGCACTGCGGAAGAAGATCGACGCAACCGGGCGCGACATCATTCTCGAAGTCGATGGCGGCGTGAATGCGAAGACCGCGCCGCGCGTAATCGCCGCCGGCGCGACAGCGCTTGTAGCGGGCACAGCCGTCTATGGCGGCGATGCGAGCGCTTACGCCGACAACATCAAGCGCCTGAGACAGCCTGGCTGACCCAGTGAGCGCGCCCGCATCCCCGCCCCGCGACTTGCCGCGGCCGACGAGGGCGATGAACGATCAGTGGCGCGCCAACCCGTTTCACCGCATGCGGCTGGGCGACGCCGCGCCTGATCGCATCATCGCCTGGGGAAACGATCCGCGCGTCGGCGATGCCGAGCGCGGACGTGAGATCGGACGCGGACTTTGGCGCATCGCCGCCGAGCGCATGCAGGGCGAGCACGCGATCCCCTGGCTCCCGGCGCATCCCTCGCGCCATTTCAGCGCGCGGCTGCACGCGTTCAGCTGGCTGATCGACCTTGCGGCGGTAGGCCCATCAGCGCATCGCCGCATTGCCGAGTTGATTGATGCTTGGGTCGAAGAGCATGGCGAGTGGGACGATCTCGCCTGGGATCCGGAGCTGACGGCGGAGCGCTTATTTGCTTGGCTGTGCTGGGGCCGGCCGGCGTTCGAGTTTGGCGCGCCGGAGAAGCGCGCGGCGCTATTGCGTTCGGCGGCGCGGCAGGCACGCTTGCTGATGGTGGCGCAGAGCGAACTGGCGGAGCGACACCTCGGCTCCATCAAAGCAGGCGCGGCGCTTATCCTTGCTGGCGCGGCCGGGTTTCCCGATGCGGACCGCTTCGCCGAACAAGGCGAAGAATTGCTGATCGAAGCGTGCGCCAAGCAATTCTTTCCGGATGGCGGCCACCTCTCGCGTTCGCCCGAGAGCTTGGCTGAGGCGTTGTGCGATATCGTCGCCGCGCTTGAAGCGCTCGATGATCCAGCGCCGATCATCGCTGAGACGCTGCCGAAGCTCGCCAACATGGTGCGCATGCTGCGCATGGGCGACGGCGGGCTGGGCTGCTTCCAAGGCGGCTCGGAAGGATCGAGCCCATCGATTGACGCGGTGTTGGCCCGCGTCGGCGGCGCCGTGCGCGGCTTTCAATTCGCGCAGCATACGAGCTATCAGCGCATCGAGGCGGGGCCGCTGCGCGTGCTGCTCGACGTGGGTGGCGCGCCTCCCCTCTCATACGCCGAGCGCGCGCATGCGGGCGCGTTGGCGTTCGAACTGTCGAGCGGCGCGGAGCGGCTGATCGTCAATGTCGGCGCGGCGCGTGAATTGGAGCCGGCTGGCCGCATGGCGGCGCGCGCCACCAACGGGCACTCGACGCTGATCCTTGGCGACGCACTGTCCTCGGCCGTGGAAGGCCGGGCGCGCGGAGGTCCGCGGCTCTCGGGACCAAATCTGGATGACGTGCGCCGGTCGGAAGACGATAGCGGCATCACCGTGCAGGGCCGCCACGACGGCTACAAAGCGCAGTTTGGCTTGCTGCACCGGCGCTATTTGTTCGTGGACGCCGAAGGCACCAATGTGCGCGGCATCGATGAACTGATCCGGCCAATGAAGTTGAAAAGCCCGATGCTGAAGCACCCAATCCCGTTCGTCGCGCGCTTCCATCTGCATCCCGACGTCCGCGCGCGGCTGATCGAACTGCGCGTGGCGCTCCTGGAAACGCCCGGCGGCCAGAAATGGCGGCTGCGCACCGACGCGCCGGATATCGCGATCGAAAGCTCGATCTATTGGGGTGGCGCCGCGCCGCGCGAATGCTTGCAGATCGTGCTCTCCGGCGAAGCCGATCCGATGGGGCATGGGCTCGCGCCGCCCAACCGCATCCGCTGGGCGCTGACGCGGGCTTAAACTTTGCGCGCGACGAAGAATATGCGCATGTCTTTCTTGCCTGATCCGTGGAGCGCGCGCTCCACGATTTCAAACCCGGCCGCTGCGATCTCGCGTTCGAGTTCGTTCTTGGAAAAACAGGCGACGTAGGGCGCTTGGCCAAACGCCTGCATAACCGGGACGGCCAGGCGGATTAGAAAATTCATCTCGGAGAGCGCCGGCGTCTTAGAGATGAAGAGACCACCGGGCTTCAGCATGCGATGGAGGCCCCGCAGCGCCGCTGCCCGATCTTCGACCAAATGCAGCACGTTAAAGCTCAGCGCCGCATCGAAGCTCGCATCCGGATACGGCGCAGTGTCGGCAGTCGCGACTGCGAACTCGACGTTTGTGACGCCCTCCGCCACCGCTTTCTCACGGGCGATGGCGATCATCTCACTCGCAATATCCGTGGCGACCAGGCGCGCCACCGCGGGTGCGAGTTTCAAAGCCGTCGTGCCGGTGCCGCAGCCGAACTCGAAGACGGTATCGGTTCTCTTTAGATGGCGGCGGGTGTTTTCGAGGGTGCGCTCATAGCCTTCCATGTCGGAGATAGGGCTTGCGGCGTACTTGCGTGCGGCGCGATCCCAGAAACGGGCATCGTTGGATGTCGGCATGGATTCCCCCGGGGAGCGGCACTTAAGCAAAGACTGGCGATTTCTCTATAGAATTGGCAGCCGACGGACAGAGTTCACCTGCGCAGGCTGTCACGAATCCTCTAAGAAGCCGTCATGACAGACATTCTCCCCATCAAACGCGCGCTCATTTCGGTATCCGACAAGACAGGGCTGATTGAGCACGCGAAGGCGCTCTCCGGGCTGGGCGCGGCGCTCGTCTCCACCGGCGGCACGCATAAGGCGATCGCGGATGCGGGACTGAAAGTGGCGGACGTCAGCGCCGTCACCGGGTTTCCGGAGATGATGGACGGGCGCGTGAAGACGCTGCACCCGAAAGTGCACGGCGGCTTACTGGCGTTGCGCGACAATGCCGAGCACGCCAAGGCAATGAAGGAGCACGGCATCGAGGGCTTCGACGTACTCTATGTGAACCTCTACCCGTTCGAAGCGACGGTCGCGCGCGGCGCCGATTTCGAAACCTGCATCGAAAACATCGACATTGGCGGCCCCGCCATGATCCGGGCGGCGGCGAAAAATTACGGCTTCATCGCGGTCGCGACCGATGTCGAAGACATGGAAGCGATCCTCGCCGAGGCGAAAGAGCATGGCGGCACGACATTGGCGCTCCGCAAGAGACTCTCCGCCAAAGCGTTCGCGCGGACGGGCGCATACGATGCGGCGATTTCGGAATGGTACGCCAACCAGCTTGAGGACAAAGCGCCGGCCTACCGCGCGCTCGGCGGCAAGTTGCGGCAATCGCTGCGCTACGGCGAAAACCCGCACCAGAGTGCTGCGTTCTATGTCACCGGCGAACATCGCTTTGGCGTTTCGACGGCAAAGCAACTGCAAGGCAAAGAGCTCAGCTACAATAATCTGAACGATACGGACGCGGCGTTCGAATTGGTCGCGGAGTTTGACCCGAAGGACAGCGCTGCCGTCGCCATCATCAAGCACGCCAATCCGTGCGGCGTGGCGACCGGGGGCGATCTGCTCGAAGCTTACAAGCGCGCGCTCGAATGCGATTCCACCTCAGCCTTCGGCGGCATCGTTGCGCTGAACCGGCGCTTGGATAAAGCCTCAGCCGAGGCGATCGCAGAGATTTTCACCGAAGTCGTCATCGCGCCGAAGGCGGATGAAGATGCGGTGGCGGTGTTTGCGAAGAAGAAGAATTTGCGCCTGCTGGTGACGGGCGGGCTGCCTGATCCCGCTGCGCCTGGGCTTTATGTGAAGACCGTCGCGGGCGGATTTCTGGCGCAAAACCGGGACAACGGACGCGTGACTGCGTCGGACCTGAAGTTCGTCACCAAGAAGAAGCCAACGCCAGCGCAAATCGCCGACATGATCTTCGCGTTCAAGGTCGCCAAGCACGTGAAATCGAACGCCATCGTTTACGTGAAGGATGGCGCAACGGTCGGCATCGGCGCGGGTCAGATGAGCCGCGTGGATTCAGCCCGCGTGGCGCGGCTGAAGGCCGAAGACGTGGCGCACGCCAATGGCTGGCGCGAGCCCAAGACGATCGGCAGCGTCTGCGCCTCCGACGCCTTCTTCCCCTTCCCCGACGGCTTGCTGCAAGCCGTGCAAGCGGGCGCGAACTGCGTGATCCAGCCGGGCGGCTCGATCCGCGACGAAGAAGTGATCAAAGCCGCCGACGAAGCCGAAATCGCCATGGCGCTGACTGGGATGCGCCACTTCCGGCACTAAGCGCTATTGCAGCGATATGGGCGTCGCGCTTGCTGGCGCTGCGAGCGCGCCTGTGATCGCGGCGCGAATCTCTTCGCTCGTCGGCTCAGTCGCTGACGGGAAAGCGGCGATCAGGCGGCCGTCGCGGCCGATCAGCAGTTTGTGGAAATTCCAGCCCGGCACGGCGGCGTCACCGAGTTGCGATTGCGCCCAGGCGTAGAATGGGTGGCGCGCATCGCCGATGACGTCGGTCTTGCCCGCCATCGGGAAGGTGACGCCGAAATTGAGCGTGCAGAATTCTTGGATCTCTTCGGCTGTGCCAGACTCTTGGTTCATGAAATTGTTGGCCGGCACACCAACAACCTCGAAGCCTTGCGCGTTGTATTCGTCATAGATCGTTTGCAACCCTTCATATTGCGGCGTGAACCCGCATTCCGAGGCGGTGTTGACCACCAGAACCACTTCGCCTTGAAACGCCGTCATCGGCACGCGATCGGTCCACAGGCCCGGGAATTCGAACTGGTAGGCCGTGCTGGCGTCGGCGCTGCTGACCGGGGGTGCGGCGGCAAAGCGCGTGCGCTGCGCTTCCACAGCGGCGGCGACAGCGGCGCTGCGCTCGGCCGCGACTTCGGGCGGCGGCGGCGCGGGCGCTTGGTTGCAGGCGGCGAGCGCGAGTGCGGCGACCAGGACGAGTGAACGAGCTTTCATGGCGATGGCGCCTCCCAGAGCACATACGTGCCTTTCCAGCGCCGAGATCACAAGCCAGGATCGGCGGATGATACGCCATCGTTGCGTAACGCTCCGGTCCATCGCCATCCTGGCGGTGGTTATCGTCTTGGGATTGAGCATGCCGGCGCAGGCGTTCGCAGAAACTCTCGAGCAGCGGATCGCGCGGCTTGAACCGCACTTTATGGTCGCGCGTCCGGACGCGGCGGGCCGTGCACCAGTCGTGCTGATGCTGCACGGCTGCGGCGGTCATCGCCCGTTTCAGAATGATTTCGCGGACGCCGCGGTGCAAGCTGGCGCGGCGGTGGTGCAGATCGATTCCTACGCGCCGCGCCGCATCAGCCGCGCCGCCGCCATCGCCACCATCTGCACCGGGATGCGTATGCACGGCCGCGAGCGCGCCGGCGATCTCTACGCCGCGTTCGCCTGGGCGCAGCGGCAAGATTGGGCCGATCCGGAGCGCATCATCGCTGTCGGCTGGAGCCATGGCGGCTGGACGATTATGGATGCGCTCGCGCTCAGGCCGGGCGAAGAAATGAAGCGCGCCACGGGCATCGAAGATCTGAGCGACGAGCCGCTCGCGGGGCTGACCGGCGCCATGCTGGTTTACCCGTATGCGGGCGTCGGTTCATCCGTCGGCCGGCGCGATTGGCGCTTTGCGTTGCGTTCGGTCGCGATCGTGGCGGAGCGCGATTACATCGTCGGCCCCACGCGCGGCGCGTTGGAGCGGCAACGCGCCCGCGGCGCGCCGCTTGATATCCACGTGTTCGAAAACGCCACGCACGCCTTCGAGGACGAATTCGCCGCAGACCCGCGCGTGCGTTACAATCCCTCCGCCACGGCGCGCGAGCACGCCTTGCTGCGCGAACTGATCGAAGCGCTCTAGCGCACCGCCGCGGCGAGCGCGTTGAACTCGGCCGAGATCAGCATCAGTTTCGCGAACGTCCAGGCGCCCTGCCCGTCGAGGTCAGCGAACGCGGTGCGCGCGCGGGCAGCCGGTTTGCCGAGCGAGGCGATCCACGCCTGCGCCGCTTCGTTGGCCCAAGCATAATCCGCGTTCTTCGGCGGCTGACCGATGGCGTTGGCGGCCGCTTCGGCAAGCTTCAGTTGGATGTCGCCAAAGTCCTGCGCCACGCGGCGCACGACCAGGCGATCCCAATGCTGCTCGAGCTTCATGTTCGTCGCCGCATCGCGCAGCGCGTCGAGGCCAAACTGAGCACCGAGGACGCAATGGAGCATGGAGGCTTCATTGACCGGCCATTTGGTGACGATCGCCATGTCCGCCACGTCGAGCGAGAGCGTAAGCGGCGACAACAGCGCGGTTTCGCGGGCCAAATCCGCCGGCGCGCCGAGATCGACGAGCGATTGCAGGCGGGTCGAGACGCGTTCGCGTTCGATGGCGCTCAAATCCGATTCAATGTTCGCGCGTTGCGCGTCGACTAAGGCTTTGTAGCGCTTTACGACGTCGAGAATGGTGGGCGGGTTATCGCTCTCGAAGCCAGCGTTGCGGGCGAGGTAGGTTGTTGATCGACGCAGCGCGCCGCCGACACGCTGGTGCATGGCGATCTGGGCGGCCGCCGTCGTCTGGTTATCGAGCGCGTTAATGCGATCGACCATGGCTTCGAGATCGAAAATGCGGCGCGCGGCTTCGAAGGCGCATGCGACGGTCACGGTGCGTGCGCGGGAGATTTCCTTGATGCGATCGACAAAAGACGGCCCGCAGCGATTGACGACATCATTGGCCAGTTCCGTGGCGACGATCTCGCGGCGCAGGCGGTGCGTTTTCATCTGCGCGCCGAACTTATGCAGCTCATGTGGAAAATAATCGCGCAAAGGTTCTTCGAACGCCGGATCGTCTGGCACGGTGGAATCCACCAGCGCGTCGAACAGATTGATCTTTGAATACGCAACGATCTTGGCCAGTTCCGGCCGCGTGAGCCCTTGCTTGGCCCCGCGCAGCGCCGCGATTTCGACAGTTGACGGCAAGCCCTCAACCTCGCGGCTAAGCTTGCCCTCAGCTTCCAGCCGCTGAATGAAGCGCTCGTGGCTGTCGAGATCGTTGGCGGCACTCGCCTGCGCCACCGAGATGGCGCCGGTCTGATCGTAGTTGTTGGTCAGCACCAGCGCGCCAACTTCGTCCGTCATCGACTCCAACAGCTTGTCGCGCTTATCGGCCTTGAGCGCGCCGGCGCTGATGGCGTCGCCCAGCAGGATCTTTATGTTGACCTCGTGGTCGGAGGTGTCGACGCCGGCCGAGTTATCGATGGCGTCGGTGTTGATGCGGCCGCCGTGGCGCGCGAAGGCGATGCGCCCGGCTTGCGTGACGCCAAGATTGGCGCCCTCGCCGACCACTTGCGCGCGCACGTCCTCGGCATCGACGCGGATGCCGTCATTGGCTTTGTCGCCGACGTCGCCGTGGCTCTCGCTACGCGCTTTGATGTAATTTCCGATGCCGCCGAACCACATGAGTTCGCACGGCGCCTTCAGCAGCGCCGACATGAGCTCCACCGGCGTGACCGAGTCTTTTTCCAAGCCCGTCAACGCCTTGATCTCCGGCGTCACGTCGATCGACTTGGCGGCGCGCGAAAACACGCCGCCGCCTTTGGAAATGAGCTTCTTGTCGTAATCGGCCCAAGATGTGCGCGGCGTATCGAACAGGCGCTTGCGTTCGATCCAGTTCGCTTCGCTGTCACCGGGATTGGGATCAATGAAGATGTCGCGGTGATCGAAGGCGGCCAGCAGGCGGATTTTGCGCGACAGCAGCATGCCGTTGCCGAACACATCGCCCGACATGTCGCCAACGCCGATGACGCTGAATTCTTCTTCCTGAATGTTCTTGCCGATTTCGCGGAAGTGGCGCTTTACCGCTTCCCACGCGCCCTTGGCGGTGATGCCCATGGCTTTATGGTCGTAACCGACCGAGCCGCCCGACGCGAACGCATCGCCGAGCCAGTGGCCATATTCGGCGCTGATGCCATTGGCGATATCGGAAAAGGTTGCGGTGCCTTTATCGGCGGCGACGACGAGGTAAGCATCGTCGCCATCCCAGCGCACGACATGCTTCGGCGCGGCGATGCCTTCAGGCTTGATGTTGTCGGTAATGTCTAGGAGGCCGCGCAGGAAAGTCTTGTAGGCCTCGACGCCGGCTTCCTGGAAACCGGGCGTGCCGCGTGCGGGCAAGCGTTTCGGAAAGAAGCCGCCCTTGGCCCCGACCGGCACGATGATGGCGTTCTTCACTTGCTGCGCTTTGACGAGATCGAGCACTTCGGTGCGGAAATCGTCGCGCCGATCGGACCAGCGCAAGCCGCCGCGCGCGACGGCGCCGAAGCGCAAGTGGACGCCCTCGACTTGCGGCGAGGCAACCCAGATTTCGCGATACGGCTTCGGCGCGGGGAGTTCAGCGACGGCGTGGCTGTCGATCTTGAACGACATGTACGCCTTCGGCTGCCCATCAGCGCCCGACTGATAATAATTGGTGCGGCGGATAGCTTTCACCAGCCGCGCGATGCGGCGCAGCGCCCGATCCTCGTCGAGGCTTACGACATCGTTCAAAGCCGCTTCGATCATAAATTCGAGCTTGGTGGACCGGATTTCGCGCGTCTCCATCGTCTCCGGCAGGTTCGGATCGAAACGCGCTTTGAAGAACGCCAGGATAAGTGCTGCGATCTTCGGATTGTTGGCGAGCGCCTGCTCCTGGATCGGCTGACTCGGATCGAGGCCGGTTTGCTGGCGATAGCGCGCCAGCGCGCGCACGAGCGCGGCTTCGCGCCAAGAACAGGAGAGCGCCAAGATCAAACGATTGAAGCCATCGCTCTCGGCTTTGCCGGTCCAGATCGCGGCGAAGCCGTCTTCGAAAGCGCGTCCGGCGCGTTCGAGATCGATCGGCTTGCCATCGGCTGAGCGCGTCTCGATTTCATGGATAAAGATGCGCTGCGCCGGATAAAGCGCGCCAGCTTTGAGGTGCAATTCGTAGTTCAGCTCGGAATCGACGAACAGCCCCATGTTTTCGAGGATCGGCACCGTGGCCGACAGCGCCAGCACATCGCCGCGCGCATAGAATTTGCAGCGCATGATGTTTTCGGCGTCGTTCGCGAGCCGATAGACGCGCGCGCGGATGATCTCGTCGTCCTTCGCGCGCAGGATTTCCGCCGTGTCGATCAGCGCTTCTTGGACTGGGTAGCGTTCGCGGTAGGCGGCGGTGAAGGTGTTGATGAAGCGGTTGGCGGCTTCTTCGCGGGCAGCCGAGTCGAACATATCCGAGCGCATCAGCGCTTGTTCGAAGCTATCCTCCCAGGTGCGCGTGAGCGTTGCGACCGTCGTGTCGAGCACGCGCGGATCGGGATCGGGACGGGTCTTGTCGATATCGCCGATTACGAACAGCACGCGCGCGAGTTGGGCTTCGCCCAGTTGCGGCTGAAAGCTCTCGACCTCGCCGCCATAGAGACGCGCGATGGCGCTGCCCAACGCTTCGCGCAGTTTGGTGTCGTAGCGGTCCTTCGGAACGTAAACCAGCGCGGTGACGAAGCGGTTGAAGCGGTCGCGGCGGGTGAACACGCGAGCGCGCGGGCGGTCGAGCAAGTGCAGGATGCCGCGCGATGTCGCCAGCAGCTCCTCGCGCGTCATCTGCCAGAGCTCTTCGCGCGGATAATATTCGATGATCTTGCGCAGCGTCTTGGCGTTGTGGCCGCCGGGCGCAAAGCCGGTCTGGTGCAGCACCCATTCGGCCTTACGACGCAGCATCGGGATGTTACGCGTGGCTTCGGTGAAGCTCTCGCTGGTGAACAGACCCACGAAGCGGATTTCGCCGATCGCCTCGCCTTGATCATTATAGCGCTTGACGCTGATATAATCCGCAGCCGTGCGGCGGTGGACGCGCGCGCGCAACGTCGATTTGGCGACGATGAGCGGCGTCGGTTCGGTGACGAGGCGTTTCAACTCCGGCGTCAGCACCATTGGCTCGGCAGTGGTGCGGAGCACGTAACGTTCGACATCGCGCAGAATGCCGAGGCAGGTGTCTTCGAGAATGTCCGGCTCGTGCGGCGTCAGCGCGCCTTTGTCATTGCGGACGTATTTGTAATCGCGCGCGCCGAGGAAGGTGAACTTCTCCGCCGCCAGCCAACGCAACAGCGCCACCGCTTCGGCGACGTCGCTCGGTGAAGCATTGGACTTGGCTTTTTCCAGTTCTTCCGCCGCGTCGAGCATGCGTTGACGCATGGCCTGGAAGTCGGCGACGGCTTCGCGCACATCCGACAAGGTCGCGCGGATGTTATCGAGCAGCGTCTTGGCGCGCTGCACGGAGAGGCGCGGCAGGTGGACTTGGATCAGCGAGTCCCTGCCCTTGCCGGATTTCGACGGCGCCAGCGGGTGAAACATGGCGAGCGCGGAAATGCCTTCGTCGGCCAGTTCGCCCATCACCGAGTCGACCAGGAACGGCATATCCGGGCCGGCGATTTCGAGAATGTCGCGGTCGAGTTGGCGTCCGCCTTTGCCGACGCCGCGGCGGATGCGGATGCTCTGCTCGTCGCTGTCGCGCTCGGAACGCCAGATCCAGAAATCGTGCGCGATGGCGGCGAAGTCGTTGACGCAAAGATCGCCTAGTTCGTCGTCGGAGGCGTCCTCGTAGAGACCGCGCAGGAAGGCTTCGGCGGCTGCGTCGAGCGCGCCGTTGGCGCGGAAGGCCGGCCACGGGCCTTTGACGGCGGTGTCGACGAATTGGTCAGCGGTTTCAGGCAGTTCCTGGCGCGCGACGGCGTCCATGCGGCGTTTCCTTATTTTGCGCGGAACCTACTCGCCCCAGCGTAAGGATCAACCGTCGGAATGCCCCGATGACGGAGCGGCGCCATGCGGTGGCGCATGGAGGCAGATCACGGCGCGAACAGCGCGCGTTTATCATTGTGCTAGATCGCGTCACCAGAAATGGCGGCGCCGCCGAGCGGGGACAAGCTGCCCGGCGGCGCCTGCAGGCCTCGCAGCAGGCTGGGTGGGGGACGCACGCGGAGGCCTGGTCCGATGAGGACGTTCGCGCCGCGCGATGAAGCCCCCCATTGAGCCCACGAGTGCGGTACGAAACGTCAAACTGACGTTTCGAGCGCGCCGAGATTGGTAGCGAAGTTCGGTTTCGTTTTTTGCGAAACGCCCCTAGCCCCGGCGACGTTCTTCACATCAGCGATACATGTTCGTCGCCGATTCGCAACACTCAATTTGATCCGGATTCGGACTTACTCAGACCTAGCGTATCCGGTGTTGGCTTGCCGTCGGCGGAGAGCAAAATCGCGATCCACCGCGTCGATTGAAATTGCGCCAATACAATCATCAACATCACTGTAATCGGCGCGGCGAGGAACGCGCCGACGATGCCCCACACCGTTCCCCAAATCGCCAAAGCGAGCAGCACGACAAGCGCGGAGAGGTTCAATGAATCTCCTGTCATGCGCGGCTGAACGAAGTTGCCGATGATGAATTGCCAAGCGCCGACGCCGGCGAACACCCACAAGACCGGGTCCAATGTCGAAAATTGCACAAGCGCAACGGCTGTCGTCAGCACGACGGCGGCGATCGAGCCGATGGTTGGAATGTAGTTGAGAAAGAAAATCAGGAACGACCAGAACAGCGCGTTCTCGAGCCCGATGATGCGGAGCGTAATGAAAGTAAGGGCTGTGATGATGAGGCTCATCACAGTCTGCACCCACAAATAGCGCTCCATCGACTGGCGGATGCGCGCCAAGACCTCGCGCGTCGCTTGACGCTGGCCTTTGCCGCGGAAGATGTAGTCGAGCTTATCCGACATCACGCTCGCGGCCGGGAAAATGAAGGCCAGATAGATCAGCGTGAACATCGCAGCGGAGGCGGCGTTCTGAAGGCTTTCGCCAATTTCGGCAGTTAGCCGGGCCGGATCGAACTGGGCCACCAGGTCGCCGATCGTTGGTGAGCGGCCGGGGCTGCCTACAGCCTGATGGAGCTGGGAGAGGACCTGGTTCAGGCGGAACTCGTAGCGCGTGAGATCGCCAATGATGGCGGCGATATTGTTGATCACGACAAAGCTGATCAAGGCGACGATCGAGAGCACCACAACCAGAGCCACCGGCAGCGCCAGCCAGCGTGGCATAAACGGAATGCGCTCATCGAGGGTCGCTGTCAGGCCGTCAATCGCGAGCCAGAGGATGAGCGCCATCGAGAACTGCGTCAGCGGCTCGCGCAGGAAGAAGAGCCCCGCGGCGATGACCCCGGTCGCAACGATCCAAAGCGCGCCGCGCTGCGATATATCAAGGCTTGGCATGAGCCCCTGCTTTGCGGCGCGCCGGGCTGCGGCGCAAGGCCCGGCTTGGCCCCCAAGCCCCAATGCGCCAAGCTGGCGACGCACAAGGAGTCGCAAAGAATGGCGTCCACGATCGAATTCGGCGCGAGCCCCGAAGGGGTTCAGAGCCTAGCGCTGAAGCGCGCCAACCGGCACGGCCTGATCGCGGGCGCAACGGGAACCGGCAAGACGGTGACGCTGCAAGTGCTGGCCGAACGTTTCGCCGCCGCCGGCGTCAATGTCTTCGCCGCCGACATTAAAGGCGACTTCTCGGGCTGCGCCGCAACCGACGCTGAATCGCCAGCCTGGGCGACCGCGCGCGCCGCCGAAATCAACATGCCGATCGAACCGCAAGCGGCGCCGGCCGTGTTCTGGGATGTGTACGGCGAACTCGGCCACCCGGTGCGCACGACCATCACCGAAATGGGTCCGGTTCTGATCGGCCGCGTTTTGGAAGCGACGGACGCTCAGGAAGGCGCGCTGACCATCGCCTTCCGCCTCGCTGACGACTGGATCAAGGAAGGCAAGAACGAAGGCCTGCTGCTCGATCTCAACGATCTGCGCGCGCTGCTCACCTATCTCTCCGAAAACGCCGAGGACATCGGCAAGAAATACGGGCTCGTCACGCCGCAATCGATCGCCGCCCTGCAGCGGAAAGTGTTGCAGCTGGAGATGGAGGGCGCCGACCGCTTCTTCGGCGAGCCGGCCTTCAATCTCGATGAGTTGCTGAAAACGCGCGAGGACGGCAAAGGCACGATCCATGTGCTGGCGTCGGAGCGGCTGGTACAAAGCCCGCGGCTGTATTCGGCGTTTCTGCTCTGGCTGATGAGCGAGCTTTGGGAAGAGCTGCCGGAAGTCGGGGATCAGGATAAGCCGAAGCTCGTCTTCTTCTTCGATGAAGCCCACCTCCTCTTCCGCGACGCGCCGAAGGAGCTGATCAACAAAGTCGAGCAAGTGGTGCGACTGATCCGCTCCAAGGGTGTTGGCATCTATTTCGTCACGCAGTCGCCGACCGATATTCCCGAGCCAGTGCTGGCGCAGCTCGGCAATCGCTTCCAGCACGCTTTACGCGCCTACACGCCAACGGATCAGAAGGCCGTACGCGCGGCTGCGCAAAGCTTCCGCGCCAACGCGAATGTCGATGTGGCGAAGGAAATCCAAGAGCTGAACGTCGGCGAGGCGTTGGTCTCGACACTGGACGAGAAAGGCGCGCCGACGCCCGTGGCGCGCACGAAAATACGCCCGCCCAATTCCCATGTCGGGCCGATCCTGCTGGCCGAGCGGCAAACGCTGATGCGAGCGAACACGGCGGGCCGCGTGTACGAAAAAGCCATCGATCGCGAGAGCGCGCACGAGATTCTTGGCCGCCGCGCCGATCAGCTGGCGCGGGCGGAAGCAAAAGAAGAAGAGCGCGCGGCGCGTGAAAAAGAAGCTGCGCGCGCGACGCGGGCGCGATCTGGCGGCACGCGTTCAGGCGGCGCAGCGCCGCGTCGCACCAGCACCCGCACCACGGCGATCGAACGCCAAGGCGGCCGCGTGGCGTCCGGCGTGTTCAACACGATCGTGCGCGAGTTGATGCGCGGCATCTTGGGGACACCGCGGCGGCGGCGCTAGGCTTCCGGGACAGGTTCGATGCTGATCCACCGACTCTATGATCGAGCCCTTTCGCATGGCGACTCCCCCGCCTTGAACGTTGGCGGCCAAAGACTGAATTATCGCGCCTTTGCGATGTTGATCGAAGCAACGCGGCTCTATCTCAACAGCGCCAAGCCCGCGGGCGCCACATTCGCGCTTATCGGCGCGTCATCGCTTGACGGCTGGTTGCTCACCATAGCCGCACGCGCCGTCGGGCTGCACTCGATCGTGTTGAGCGGACCCAAGCAAATCTTGGATTTGAACTTGGGTGCACGCGCCGTCGTGCTGACGATGGGCGCAGCCCCAGCGCCTGCATTTGCCGCAGCAGCAGCCCGGAGCGGCTCTCCGATTATCGCTGTCCCACCCAGCGCCTTCGCCGCGCCTCCTGTTCTCGACAAAGCGCGCTTGCCTAAAGACGACGCGTGCGGCGGGCATGTCCTGCTCACCTCCGGCACAACTGGTCGCTACAAAAAGATTCTGGTCGACTGCGCCGCCGAAGCGGCGCGCGCGGAAGCGCTTGGCGCGCTATTCAAAGCCGACGAAAACAGCGTGCTCTTCATGGGGCCCATGGGTCTTTGGACCTCAGCCGGGCACAATCGGCCGCTGGCGACGTGGTATCGCGGCGGGCGTGTGGTGCTCGAAGATTCAAACAACCTCGCTCAATCCCTCCTGCGCGAAGGCGTGAACCAGCTGCAAACCACAGTCCCTTTCTTGGCGACGATCCTCGATCAATTGCCATCAAGCTTCCGGCGCGATGACAGCATCCGCGTGGGCCTAGTCGGAAGCTCGCCACCCTGGGCGCTCGTCGAACGCGCACAAGCGCAACTCAGTCGGGACATCAATATCGAGCTGGGCTCAACAGAAGCCGGCACGATCGCTTCCAGTGTAGTTAGAACCCCCGACGATTTGCGGTTTCACCGCATCGTTCCGGAACGCTCAGTCATCATCGTCGATGAAGCCGGAAACCAAACGCCAACCGGCATCGCCGGCTTGGTCAAAATTCGTCTGCGCGACAACGACGTGCGATCCTATTTCGAAGCGCCTGAGGAAACCGCGCGCTTTTTCCAGGGGGACTGGTTCTTGTCAGGCGATCTCGGACGCCTGAACGGCTCTGGCCGCTTAGAGCTGCTCGGACGCATCACTGACGTGATCAGCATCAATGGCGACAAACACTCCACCTTGCCCTACGAACAAGCGTTGGAGCGAAAGTTCGCTGTGACGGGCGCTGCCATTCTCAGCGCTCCTAACGAACGTGGAGAAGACGAGGTTCACGTCGCGCTTGAGTCATTGGATCAAACACTCGTCCAGCAGGCGCCGGCCGTATCGGCCATGTTTCCAACCTTCCGCCGTGTACACGTCCGCGTCGTCGCACAATTACCGCGTAACCATATGGGCAAGATCGACCGCCTGGCGCTGCGCGCAGTGTTGGGGTTGAGTTAGGCCGGGCCTAATCCACGATCCCGCTCTTCCACTCCGCGTCGCGTCTCGGCAGCGCGAGATAACCTTCGCTGCGCATTTCCATGAGACGCGACGCTGTGCGCTCGAACTCGAAGCTTTGATCGCCTTCGGGATAGAGCCGCTGCGGCTCGGCTTCCGCTGTGGCGACCAATTTCACTTTGGCTTCGTAGAGCGCATCGATCAGGGTTCGGAAGCGCGCCGCCTCCTCGCGCTTCGACGGCGAGAGCTTGGGAATGTCTTCCAGAAGCACGGTGTGGAAGCGTTCGGCGATTTCGAGATAGTCCGCCGCGCCCAGCGGACGCGCGCAGAGTTCTTCGAAGGTGAAGCGCGCGACACCCGCCGCTTCACGCTCCACCCGAAGCGCGCGGCCGCCAACATCGAGTGTGACCGCTTGCGGCGCGGCGCCCGCAGTAAGCCGCCTCCAGGCGCGCTCCATGGATTCATCGGCAGCGGGACCAAGCGGCGCGTACCAAACAGGCGCGGCCATCAACTGGCGCAAACGATAATCGTGCGGTCCGCTAAGTTCGAGCACGTCGAGCCTCTCTTTTAGCAGCGCGATGAACGGCAAGAAGAGCTGGCGGTTGAGGCCGTTCTTATAGAGATCGTCCGGCGGGCGGTTCGAGGTGGCGACGATCACGACGCCTTCATCAAACAGCCGCTCGAACAAGCGGCCCAAAATCATCGCATCGGCGATATCAGTGACTTGGATTTCGTCGAAGCAGAGCAAACGCGCCTCGTCGGCCACCTGCTTGGCGGCTTGGATAATGAGCTGCTCTTGCCCGACGTCGCGGGCGCGCGCGTCGCGCAGGAAGGCGTGGCGGGCGAGCATGAATTCGTGAAAGTGGACACGACGCTTCTTCTTGATCGGCGCCGCTTCGAAAAAGAGATCGAGCAGCATGGATTTGCCGCGCCCGACCGGGCCGTACATGTAGAGCCCGCGCGGCGGCTCTGACTTGCCCAGCCAAGCGTCGGGCCGCCAGGCGGCCAGCTTTTCCGCAAGCGCTTCGAGCCGTTCGGCGGCGGCGGCCTGGGCCGGATCGGCGTCGAGATCGCCGGCCGCGAGGCGCGCGTGGTATGCGGCAAGGGGGGACGCCATATTCACTCCGCCGCAAAAAAGCCCGCTCAAAGCAACGGACTTTAAATTCGCCTCAGTTTGATGGCGATCTCCGAGCGAATTTAAAGTCCAAAAGTTGCTTTAGGACTTCTTGATTCTAAAGCGTCTTTTGGGGCCTTAAAGGCGACAAGCACTCGATCCCGGCTCCGGGTCGCATTTAAGGCCCGACGCTTTAGACGGGTGAAGGCAAGCGCAGCCCCCGCTTCCCGGGAACCCGCGCCCGTGCTTCCCTAGCTGAGCTATCGAGTCGTGAGAACCGAACCAATGACGCCGATGGACGCTGTCGCCCCCTCTTCCGCGCGCAATGCGCCCGCGGCGGCGCAGAAACATATCGTCGATGAACTGATAGAAGAGCGGGCGCCGAAGCTTTCGTCCAGCGCGGCGTGGCCGGTGCTGCGTCCAATTCTCTATTCAGTGCTGAACTACCGCAAGGCCGTCTCGATGGCCGACGCCATCGCGCCAATGGGCGGAGCGGAGGCGCTGGAATACATTTCGCAGCTGCTTGAGGTGAAGCTCGAAACGCGCGGGCTAGAGCGGATGCCGGCGCAAGGCTCGTTCCTGCTGCTCTCGAACCACCCGACCGGGATCACCGATGGTTTGGCTGCGTATGACGCCGTGAAGAGCGCGCGGCCCGACATGCTGTTCTACGCTAACTCGGATGCGCTGCGCGTGTGCCGGCGTTTCGACGAAGCGCTAATCCCTGTGGAATGGGTGCTGGCCAAGCGCACGCGCGAACGTACGCGCGTCACGCTGAAGATGACCGACGAAGCCTTCGCGCAGAACCGACCGCTCGGCATCTTCCCGGCCGGGCGTTTGGCGCGCGAGCGCGACGCCGTGCTCACCGATCCGGAGTGGATGCCGACGGCGGCGTCCCTGGCTCGCAAGTACGAACTGCCGATTCTCCCCGTTCACATGAGCGGGCCTTATTCGTACTGGTTTCACACCTTCTCGAAATTCTCTGCCGAGCTGCGCGACATCACGCTCTTCCATGAACTCCTGAACAAGCGCGGTAAGACCTATCGGCTAACGGCAGGCCCCCTCATTCCGTGGCAACACGCAGCGGGCGAGCCCAATTCGGTCATCCGCAAGCTCAAGCACTACATCGAGCGCGTGTTGCCGGCTTCGCCTGACCAAGCGTTCGATCCAAACGGACCCGAATGCCAATGGCGCGATCCTCCGAAAATTGGGCCTTAACTTTCACGCCCGCGTGATTGTGAATTTTTGGCCATAGACGGAAGTCACAACGCAGCGCAGAGTGATTGTGCGAGGGGCGGGTATGGCAGGGAGACTTCCCATGCGCGCCCGAGTGTTGGCGATTGCGTTCTGGGCCGGTTTGGCCGCGAGCACGGCTGCGATCCCTTATATTCCGCCGCCGCAACCTGTTTACGACGCACCGATTGATCGCGCGCTCGCCAATGTTGTGGCGATGGACGGGCTTGAGCCTTTGCAGCGCGAATTGCTGCTGGCGCGCCTCAACCTCCTCGCCTACGCGCGCAACGACGGCGCTTTCACCTATCGGCGCGACGGCGATGAATTCGTCGAAGCCGGCAGCGTGCTGTGCAGCGAAGTGCAATCGGCCCGCTATCCGCCGCCGGACGACGCCTACAATTTTGGCCCGAACGATCGTTGCGCCGCACTCGATTTCCGCCTCGGCCCGCAAGACGAACTGCCGGACGCAATCCAAAATGAGGGCGCAGAAGCGCGGCTACAGGCGGCGCACGATCATTACGCGCGCGCACTTGAGGTGCACGGCGCCAATCTGCGCGCGCGATTGGGCTTTGCTTATGTTCTCGACCGGATGGGCCGCACCGAAGATGCGCGACGTCAATTGCGCCGCATCATCAAGCAAGGCTTGCCGCGCCTCGACGGCCCGCAAGCCGAGTGGGAAGACCACGCCGTGCTGACGGAAACCGCGGCACACCTCTCACATCTGGCGACAGCCGACACCGACCGAGGCCGGATTGCACTGCTGCAAGCGCGCTTGGGCGCGAGCCAGCCCGTCGTTTACGTGACGCCCGTGGTGGTGCCGCTGACCGATGCGCCGTTCGACACGATGGTGGATCACAATTCCAACGTCGCGTTTGATTTTGCCGGCACCGGCGATGCACGCGCGCAAGGCTGGCTAACGGCGGATGCTGCGTGGCTAGTCTGGGATCCCGAATGGCGCGGCGATGTGCGCTCGGGCTTCGACATGATCGGCGCGCGGACGTGGAGCGTATTTTGGAATGACGGCTTCGAGGCGCTGCGTGCGCTCGACGACAATCGCGATGGCGAACTGACGGGCGCTGAACTCGGCGGCTTGGCGCTGTGGCGCGACGAGAACGGCAACGGCGTCAGCGATGCGGGCGAGGTTCTGCCGGCCAACGTGCATGGCATCGTAGCGCTCAGCGTGCGTGGTCAGGCGACGCGGCCGGGCTTGCTCACCGCCCCGGATGGCGTGCGCTTTGACAACGGCCGCACGCGCCCGCTTTACGATTGGACGCCCGGGCTTGGCGCGACGCCGACATCCTGAGGCAGTTGCAGGCGCGAGAGCGCTGCGGCGAGATCGGATTGCTGGAAGGGCTTTTGCACGACCGGCACATCGCGCCACTCTGCGGTGACGCCAGCGCCGCCATAGCCAGTGGCGAGGATAAACGGGATGCCGCGTGCGCGCAGGATTTCCGCGATCGTATCGGTGCGCTGGCCGTTGAGATTGAGATCGAGCACGGCGAGATGGGCGTCGATCGTGCGCGCAACGGTCAAGGCCTGATCAAGGCGCGCTGCGATCGCGGCGACTTCATAGCCCATGTCGAGCAGCATATCCTCGATCAACATCGCGACGAGCGACTCGTCCTCCACGATTAGAACTTTCAATTTCCCCCCAGTCGTCATCGCCGCCTCAATATACTCAAATCAGTTTATGCGCAGCCGGTTCCACCGGCGCCGTAATCGTCGCGACGACGCCATCAGGACGATACTCGATCAAAGCCGAGCCCCCGAGTTCTGTCGCCAGATTTCGCTGAATCAAGCGCGTGCCAAAGCCCGAATGATGCGGCTGCTCAACCGGCGGCCCGCCCTTCTCGCACCACCCGCAATGGATCATCCCATCGGCGAGCGACCAGCGCACCTCGATGTGTCCTGCATCGCCGGACAACGCGCCGTACTTGGACGCGTTGGTGGCCAGCTCATGCAGGGCGATCGAGAGCGCCAAGGCTTGCTTGGGCGAGAGCCGAACGGATGGCCCTTCGGCACGGATGCGCTGCGCATCGGTGCGGAACGGGCTGAGCGCGCGATCGACGACTTCGCCGAGACTGGCGCCTTCCCAGTTCTCGGCCGTGAGCAAATCGTGCGCGCGAGATAGCGCAGCTAAACGCGAATCCAATAATTCTCGGGCCTCTTCGCTGCGCTCGGTGTTACGCAGCGTTTGCATGACGAGCGACTGCACGGTAGCGAGCGTGTTTTTAACGCGATGATTGAGCTCATTGATCAACAGCGTGCGCTGGCCTTCAGCGCGGATACGTTCTGAAATATCGCGCGCGATCTTGGAGGCGCCAATAATGCGGCCCTCAGCGTCCTTCACGGGCGAGACCGTGAGCGAGATGTCGATCCGCGTGCCGTCCTTCTTCAGGCGCACAGTATCATAGTGCTCGATACGCTCGCCGCGGCGGATGCGGCTAATGATGCTTGGCTCTTCGTGCTGCAATTCCTGCGGAATCAAAGTGAGCACTGAGCGGCCGATGATCTCCTGCGGCGCATAGCCGAAGAGATGCTCGGCGCCCTGGTTCCAGCTGACGATGACGCCGTCGAGGTTCTTCGAGATGATCGCGTCGTCGGAATTTTCGACGATAGCGCGGAATTCGGCGTCGTTGCGGCGGCGCGCTTCTTCGGACTCTTTGCGATAAACGCGCGCCTGCTGGCGCTCGATAGCGAAGCCAAGCTGACGGGCGATGACGAGGCCGAGATCGATCTCCGGCTTGCTGAAGACATGGGGCGCATCGTCGTAAGCCATAAACTTGCCGATGACGCCGCCATTGGCGACGAGCGGAATGAAGGCGAGCGCACGTATGCCCTCGCCGCTGATCGTCGATCGCAGCGCTTCATCCATTTCGGCGTGTGCAATGTTGTTTTCTGCGATCGGCACGGCGTCGCGCTGGCCAAGCGTCCACGGCGTATGTCCATCGACGGCGGCGCGGTAAGCTGGGGAAAGGCCGTGCGAGGCGACGAAGCGCATGACGCCAGCCGCATCAAACAACAGGATCGAGGCGCGCGTGCAATTGAGGCCTTCGATGATGGCGTCGAGTGCTGCGTCGTAAACCTCCTGCTCGGAGACGGCGCGCAAAAGCCGGTCGGTAAACGTGTAGAGGGTGTTGAGTTCGGATCGTGAGCTATCGGCTGGCTGGGCCCGGTGCCCTCCAGCGTGCGCGTGCTCTCCGCTTTGCCCTTCTTGGGGCTCTGCCACGTGGATCACCATTTCCCGTCCGCCAACTGAAAAGAACGCCGACGACGTGGTTAGGTTCCCTGGCGGGGTGCGCGGACGATGAGCTTAAAGGCGGCGCTCGACCATCGCCTTTTTTATCTCGGCGATCGCCTTGGCCGGGTTCAGGCCCTTGGGGCAGACCTGGGCGCAATTCATGATGGTGTGGCAGCGATAGAGCTTGAACGGGTCTTCGAGCGCATCGAGGCGCTCGCCCTGCTTTTCGTCCCGACTGTCGGCGATCCAGCGATAGGCCTGGAGCAGCGCGGCGGGACCATAGAAGCGATCGGAATTCCACCAATAGGACGGGCACGCGGTCGAGCAGCAGGCGCAGAGGATGCACTCATAAAGACCATCGAGCTTGGCGCGCTCTTCCGGGCTTTGGCGCCATTCAGCGTCGGGCTCGGGCGTCACGGTTTGCAGGAAAGGCTGAATGGCCGCGTACTGCGCAGCGAAGTTGGTAAGGTCCGGCACCAAATCCTTCAGCACCGGCTGATGCGGCAGCGGCGCGATGGTGATCGGGCCATTGGGCAGTTCGTCGATGCCCTTGGTGCAGGCGAGCGTGTTGCGCCCGGAAATGTTCATCGAGCACGATCCGCAGACGCCCTCACGGCAAGAGCGGCGGAAAGCGAGCGTCGAGTCGGTCTCGTTCTTGATCGCGATCAGCGCGTCGAGAACCATCGGGCCGCAAGTGTCGAGGTCGACCTGGAAGATGTCCCAATGCGGGTTTTCGCCGGTGTCGGGGTCATAGCGGTAGATTTTGAACTCGCGCACGCGTTTGGCGCCTTTCGGCGCGGCATGGCGGCGGCCTGTCTTGACCTTGGAGTTCTTCGGCAGCGTAAGTTCGACCATGGGCTTTGATTGGCGAGGGTCGGCGCGCCCGTCAAGCGCGCCGATTGCCCTACCCTTAGGGGTCCTTTCGGGTCGTCACTCCTCCGCCGTACCAGTCGATCCGGCGGGTGGCGATCATGGTGGCGGCGATGACCGCGAAGGCGACCACGGAGCCCGCCAGCAGCGCGAAATCCTCCAGCGTCATCAGCACATACATGGCCAGATAGAGCGCCCCCAGACCAACCAACGCGCGCATCCCCACCGCTGAAGATTGGAACGAGGCGCCGGCATAGTAGCTCAACAGCGCGACCGTGGCGGCGGCGGCGATGACGAACGCGGTGGTGAAGCCGATGATCTCCGTTAGCGACAAGAGCAGCAGGTAGAACACGCACTGCGCGAGGCCGACGAGAACGTATTGCGCCGGGTGCGCCTTGCGTCCGCTTACCGCTTCGAAGATTAACGTCGATAGGAAGACGATGCCGATGAACATGATGCCGTAGCGCACAGCGCGGGCGACGCCTTGGTAGATGTCGTCAGAGGCCACGAACGTCACCGCCATGTCGCGACCGGCGGCTTGGCCCAGATTGAAGCTGGCAAGATCGGCCGCTTTCTCGATGCCGCGCGCCACGAACGGCACGCGCCAGGAGGCGGAGAAGCCATTCTCGGGCGCGGCTTGCACCGCGCCTTCGGCTTCGCGGCCGGCGATAACGATTTCACTGGTTTGGAAGAAGCCCTCGGCGCGGACGTCCTGGCGATCACCGCGAATGATGGCGGTCGTGTCCTGCGCAAACGCAGCGACGGCGAAACGCTGCGCGCCAGTGAGTTCGAGCCGCGTCTCGACCGTGAAATCCACCGGCGTCGCGCCAAAGCGGGCCGGCGCGGCGAAGGCTTGCAGCGTCGTCGGCAGAGGGGCGGCCGGAGTCGAGAAAAGGCCGGGGCGCGAATATTCTGGCGCGGGTGCGGCGAGGCTCAAGTCCGAGATCGGCTCCAGCGTCGTGGTGCTGCCGTCGGGAAAGCGCAATTCGGCAGCGTTGCGGATGGCGCGGCTATCAGAGACGAACATCACAATGCGCGCATTGGCCCAATCAAAACGATAGGAGTCATCCACGCTTTCGACCGCTTCAGCCGGCGCAAAACTCGCGTCAAATTCGGTGCTCGCGTTGTAGATGGCGGCGCGATAGATGCCGAGCGGGCGTTCGGTGACGCTGAGCGCAGTGTCCGCCGCGCCGGTTTCAGGAAAGATCACATACGTGCCGCGATCGGTGCGGCGCTGGGTGCGGTTCTGATCGTCCGTTACTTCGACCGTGCGGGCGTACGGCACCAGCAGCATCGGCCCGCCGACGGTTTGTGGCCCGCCGGCTTGCGCGCCGATTTGCATGGTCACGCTCGCAGCGCGCGCTTGCCGTTCAGCGACCAGGCCGCCGACGATGAGCAGCGGCACGCCCATCACCAAAACCAGCAAGCAAACGAGCAAAAGCTTCAGGCCCAACGATCCGCGTGGGATCAGGCCTGAGATCGGTGTCGCAGCCACGAGACGTCCCTCCCCGGCGGGCATTGGCTCACGCCCGCGCACTCGCCATTGTCAACGCGATCAAGGCGCAATGTCGACAGGGACGGAACTTTGCGGTGGCGTCCATACCTCTTCTTCGGGGGGTGCGGGCGGCGCCGATGTCCAGGCGATAACGAACGCCGCCGCGCCGGCAAGCGCGCAGCCGAGCGACCACAGCAACGTCACCCAATCATAGCCGGAAGACGTTTTAGCCGGATCGTCGCCGCGTGCGAGCGCGGCTTGGCGGCGAAACTCGATCAGAAAATAGCCGATCAGGAAAACGAACGGCAGCGCAAAGCCCCAGGGCGCGGCTGCCGGCATCCAGTCGCGCAACAAAAGGCCAAGTGAGCCGAGCGCCAAGCCGCTCATAATCAGGAATTCAAAGAAGCCTTGCGCCCGGTCGCCCAGGGCGGAGCGCAGGCGCGCGCGGCGTGCGCCCATTTCGCTGAACATGGAAGCCAGGAATCCACCCATGGCCGGGGCATAGCCCACGCCGCCGCGCCCGCAAAGTCGCTTCGGCGGCTCGCTTTCGCGCGCCGGGACCTCTAAATTTGGCGCCGGAGAGCCCTGATGAAGCTGAACTGGAAATGGATTGGCATCGGCGCCGCCGCGATTTTGGGCGTGCTGGTGCTGGCGGTCGTGCTGTTCTTCGCCTTCTTCCCGAAGGAGCTTGCCGCGCGCGAAGCCGAGCGGCGCATCGAGGAGGCCACCGATCGCGACCTAGTGCTGGGCGGCAATATCGAACTCACCTTTTATCCCGCGCTTGGCTTTTCGGTCGAGCAAGCCTCGCTCTCCAACCCGCGCGACTTCGATAGCCCGGCGCGTCGCGGCGGCGCTGAGGACGCAGAGGCGCCGTTCATCGCCGCTGACCGCATCGTCTTCGCGGTGGCGCTGCTGCCGCTCTTGAGCGGCGATATCCAAGTGAAGGATTTGATCTTCGAAGGCGCCGAGCTGCGGCTGCGGGCCAAGGAAGACGGCACGGCGAACTGGACCTTCCCGACCGACGAAGAGTCGGAAGAGCCGACGCTCGAAGATCTGCGCCTAGAAAACGTGCAGCTGATCGACAGCATGATCACGTTCGAAGGCGCCGAAGGCGGCGAGCCGCTGACGTTTGAAGACGTCGATGCGCGGCTGCAACTCGACTCGCTCGATTCGCCGGCAAACCTCGAGGCAGCGCTGAATTATCGCGGCGAGCGGCTCAACATCGAAAGCGAGATCGCGGCGCCGCGCGCGGTGCTGGAAAAAGGCGTGACACCGATGACGGCGCGGCTGCGTTCGGCCCCGGTGAACGCGACCTATGACGGCTCTTTCAACGCCGAAACGGGCGCGCTGGCGGGCTCGATCGATGCGAACGGATCGAGCTTGCGGCGGCTGTTGGCGTGGATGGGCACGCCGATGGAAGGCGATCGCGGCTTCGGCAATTTCGGCGTCACCGGCCAGATGGCGCGCGAGGGCGAGACGACGGCGCTGACCGAGACCGTGATGCGGCTTGATGCGATCGAAGCGCGCGGCAATCTCAATCTGATCAATCAAGAGAGCGGCCGTCTGCGCGTCACCGGCGCGCTGGCGGCGGGAACGCTTGATCTCAATCCGTATCTCCCCGCCCCGGCGCAAGGCGAAGGCGGCGTGCAAGTGGAATCGGGATGGAGCAATGCGCCGATCGATCTCTCCGGTCTCCGCGCGCTCGATGCGGATTTGAACCTGACGCTGGGCGGCCTGCAATTCCAGCGCATGACCTTCTCCAACGTGGCGCTCGGCTTGCGCGTCGCGCGCGGCGCGCTCGATGCGCGGCTGACGCGGATTTCGCTTTATGATGGCGGCGGCACAGCGCGGCTGATCGCGGATGGCTCCGGCGCGGTGCCGCGTGTCGCCATCGAACTCGACGCGCAAAATATCCAAGCCGAAACGCTGCTGCGCGATGCGATCGGGTTCGACAAAATCGTCGGACGCGGGCGGCTGACGGCGTCGCTGATCGGCGTCGGCGCATCGCAGTCCGCGATCATGCGCAGCTTGGACGGCTCGGCCTCGTTCACGTTCAATGACGGCCAATGGAAAGGTGTCAACCTCGCGCAAATGGCGCGCACATTGCAGGCGATGGCGAGCGGGCAAGCCGCCGCCGGCGAAGGCGGCGCGACCGATTTCGCCGAACTCGCTTCGACTTTCACCGTCTCCGACGGCGTGATGGCGACGGATAATCTGCGACTGCTCAATCCCTACGTTCGCCTGGAAGGGCGCGGGCTCGTCAATGTCGGCGCGCAGACGATCGATATGCGTCTGACGCCGCGCGCGGTGAACAATGCGCAAGGCCAAGGCGGCGATCTCAATATTGCCGGCCTCGGCATCCCCTTTCGCGTAACGGGCCCATGGTCGCGCGTCAGCTTCCGGCCGGCGCTTGAAGATGTGGTGCAAAACCAGCTGCGCGATATCTTAAGCCAACGCGGCGGCGCGACGGATAATCCGCTGGGGCGTTTGGGCGAAGCGTTGTTCGGACGCACGCCGGCGGTTGCGCCAACCGAAACTGAAACGCCGGCCGAGACGCCCGCGCCAACGGACGGCGAAACGCCCGCCGAAACACCGCCCCCCGAAGAACGCCCGCGCAATCCGCTGGAAGATATTTTCCGCCGCGCGATCGAGGGCCAGTCCAAGCAAGCCGAGCCGCCGCCAACGCCGTAAGGCGCTGCGGTGCGCCGCCTCAATACACCCGCTTCTTCGGCGGGATGTACTCGACTTCATTGGTCATCGTGTTGGTGTGGACCGGGCGATAGTCGATGCGGGCTTTGCCGGTTTGCATATCGAGCCAAGCGAGCGTGTGCTTCATCCAATGCTCGTCGTCGCGATCGGGGAAGTCTTCGCGGGCGTGGGCGCCGCGTGACTCGGTGCGGTTCAAACCGCCGGTGACGGTGACGATGGCTTGGCCGAGCAGATTGTCGAACTCGAGCGTCTCGACCAGATCGGTGTTCCAGATCATCGAGCGATCGGTGACGCGCACATCCGGCGCTTCGTCCCAGAGCTTCGACATGCGCTGGACGCCCTCTTCCAGCACCGGACCGGTGCGATAGACGGCGCAGGTATCTTGCATCGTGCGCTGCATCTTATCGCGCAGCTTGGCGGTCGAGGTTTGGCCGTTGGCGTTGCGGAAGCGATCGAAGCGCGCGAGGTGCGAGTCGCCCGCATCCTTCGGCAGTGACGCTTGGCTCGCATTCGCTTGCAGCTTTTCGCCGACACGAAGCCCGACGGCGCGGCCGAAGACGACAAGATCGATTAGCGAATTCGAGCCCAAACGATTGGCGCCGTGGACGCTCACGCACGCGGCTTCGCCGACGGCCATCAAGCCCGGCACGACGCTATCAGGATCGCCGCCGACTTTGGTCAGCACTTCGCCGTGATAGTTCGTTGGGATGCCGCCCATATTGTAGTGGACCGTCGGCAGCACCGGGATCGGTTGGCGCGTAACATCGACGCCCGCAAACACTTTCGCGCTCTCCGAAATGCCCGGCAGCCGCTCGTGCAAAATTTTCGGATCGAGGTGATCGAGGTGGAGGTTGATGTGATCCTTGTTCGGGCCGACGCCGCGACCTTCGCGGATCTCCAGCGTCATGGCGCGGCTGACCATGTCGCGCGGCGCGAGATCCTTCACGGTCGGCGCGTAGCGCTCCATGAAGCGCTCGCCGTTTGAGTTGGTCAGATAGCCGCCCTCGCCGCGCGCGCCTTCAGTGATGAGGCAGCCGGCCGGGAAAATGCCGGTCGGGTGGAATTGCACGAACTCCATGTCCTGCAGCGGCAAGCCCGCACGCAGCACCATGGCGCCGCCGTCGCCGGTGCAAGTATGGGCGCTGGTGCAGGAAAGATAAGCGCGGCCGTAGCCGCCAGTGGCGAGCACGACGGTTTGCGCGCGGAAGCGATGCAGCGTGCCGTCATCGAGCTTCCACGCCGTCACGCCGCGGCAGGCGCCGTCTTCCATGATGAGATCGAGTGCGAAGTACTCGATGAAGAAATCGACGCTGTGGCGCAGCGACTGGCCATACATGGTGTGCAGCATGGCATGGCCGGTGCGGTCAGCGGCGGCGCAGGTGCGCTGGATCGGCGCCTCGCCGAAATTCTTGGTCATGCCGCCGAAGGCGCGCTGATAGATCTTGCCTTCTTCGGTGCGCGAAAACGGCACGCCCCAGTGCTCGAGTTCATAGACGGCGGCCGGCGCGTTGCGCGTGAGATATTCGATGGCGTCCTGATCGCCCAGCCAGTCCGACCCTTTCACGGTGTCGAACATGTGCCACTGCCATTTGTCTTCGCCCATATTGCCGAGCGCGGCAGAGATGCCGCCTTGCGCGGCGACCGTGTGCGAGCGGGTTGGGAAGACCTTGCTGACGCAGGCTGTCTTCAGCCCCGCTTGGGCGCTGCCGAGGGCGGCGCGCAAGCCTGATCCGCCGGCGCCGACAACGACGACGTCAAACGTGTGATCGATCCACGTATAAGCGGCCAAGGCGTTAAGCTCCGAAATTCACGAGCAGCACAGCGAACACGGCGCCGGCGGCGAGCACGAACGGTACAAAGGCGTTGAGCAACAGAAGCGATATCTTGCTGAACGGCTTATGGATGTAGTCAGCGATGATTTCCTGCATGCCGAGCGCCATGTGATAAAAGCTCACGGCGACCAGCAGGATGACGCCGACGGCGTTGACCGGGTCAGTCAGAAAATCGATCGCCGCCGTGTAGGAGCCGCCGCCGATCGAGAGCGCGGCATTGACGACAAACCACGGCGCCAGAAGCGCCAGCGCGATGGCCGTCCAGCGCTGCGCGATGAAATGGCCAGTGCCTTCGCCTGCCGCGCCGTGATGGCGCACGCGGCCGAGCGGCGTGCGCATGCTGCGTTCAGGGCCGCTCATCGTAAGCCTCCAAACGTAAGCAGCGCCCAAAGGCCAATCGGCACGGCGATGGCGAACAGAATGACGAACCACGCCGTCGTGTCGGCTTCGCTGGGGGCGAGACCCGCGCCAGTGTCGAACACAAGGTGACGAATGCCGTTGGCGAGGTGGTAGGCGATGGCGGCGACGATGAGGTACAGCGCGATCTGACCGAGCGGCCCCATCAGAAACGCCATCAGCGGCTCATACATTTGCGGCCCAGCCGCCGCGGCCATCAGCCAAAGCGCCAAGCCGAGTGCGGCGACGTAGAGCCCAAAGCCGGTGGCGCGATGAAGGATCGAGCTCGCCATCGTGACATGCCATCGCCAGATCGAAACATGCGGCGAAATGGGTCTTTGATCCGGGCGGGCGCCGGCCATGGTGGCCTCTTTGTGCTTGATATGGTGCGGAATCTGACGGGGCGGAACATGGTCGCCGTCGCCGCTCTAGTCAATTGAAGCAAACGCCGCATTTGGCGCCGCAGCGACCCTCGCCTACCCTGACGTCGAGGGAGATGGATCATGGATTATTTGCTGCTGGCGCGGATAGCCAAGCTGGTGGGGCTATTGGGCTTCCTGCTGCCGTGGGTGACGGTGTCGTGCTCGGGCAATGTGATCCTAGAGGCGACCGGGCTGCAGCTGATGACGGGCGATCCGCAACCGGCGGGCGCGCTCGCCGGCGCCGAGCAAAATCAGACTGACGACGCCGAACCGGCGGTCGGGGTTATCCTGGCGTTCGCCGTCGCGGCGATCGGACTGGTCGTAGGGTTTTTGCTCAAGGGCAAGCAAGCGGCGGGCGCAATGCTCGCGGGCGCCGTGCTCTGCATCGGGCTCTCATTCTACAGCATCGAGAACATGCGCACCGAACTGACGCGCGAGATGAACGAACAATCGAGCGACGCCCCCGTCGAAGACAACCCCCTCTTCTCCGGCGATCAGCAGCGCGAGTTCGCGCGGGCGGCTGCGAGCGCCATCCGGATCGAGGAGGAAGAAGGGTTCTGGGTGACGGTCGGCGGGATGGGTGTTGGCGGGATATTGTGCTTGCTGGTGTTGGCTGGCGTTGGCGGTATGGCGGTGCGTAGGCCTGACGACGCGCCAGCTGCTTAAAACCGTCATCCTGGGCCGCGCGTAGCGCGAGCCCGCCACGAGCTGTGTGTTTGCCCTGGGTCCCGGGCTCTCAGCTTCGCTGAGCCCCCAGGATGACGATCATCACCGTTTCGGGATGGCCGCCCAGTAGTCGAAGTCCAGCACGACGTGTTCGGCGTAGGCGCCGTCGTCGGTTTTGTCGGTGAAGGCGTGCGCGGGCTGGTTTTTCAGCGCGACGAGGCGGAGGCGGAGCGCGCCGGCGTCGCCTAAATCTTCCTTGCCCAGCACTTGCGACCACGCATAGAGCGTGTCGCCCGCGAACAGCGGGTTGACGTGGCGGCCGCCATTAATGGCGAGCATGAGTTGCGCGTTGGCGAGGCCGTTGAACGACAGCGCGCGCGCGATCGAGATGGTGACGCCGCCATAGATCAGGCGCCTGCCGAAGCGCGTGTTCTGCTGGCCGTGCGCGTCGAAGTGCACTTTCGCGGCGTTTTGATAGAGGCGCGTGGCGATCTGATGCTCGGCCTCCTCCACCGTCATGCCATCGACGTGATCGATCTTCTCGCCGATCTCGTAGTCTTCGAAACGATACGGGCTGCCGGCGAGCGTATTGTCGTACGTGCTGAAATCGAGACCCGGCGGCAGCACGAGTTCGTTGGCGTTGACGAGCGGCGCGGGCGTTTTCGGCGGCGCGTCGGTGATCGCCGCGCTTTCGTCGCGCTTGTTGACCATCACCCAGCGCACATAGGTCAGCACCGGCTCGCCAACTTGGTTGAAGCCGGTGGTGCGCACGGTGACGACGCCGGTCTTGCCGTTGGAGTTCTGCTTGACGCCGAGCACTTCGGAAACGGCGTTCAGCGTGTCGCCCGGATACACCGGCGCGAGGAAACGACCCTCGGCGTAACCAAGATTGGCGACGGCGTTCAGCGAAATATCCGGCACGGTTTTGCCGAACACAGTGTGAAACACCAGCAACGGATCGAGCGACGCCCCCGGAAACCCACACGCCTGGGCGAAACTGTCGGCGGAAAAGAGCGCATGGCGCGCGCCGGTGAGCGCGATGTTGAGAGCTGCGTCCGCCTCCGAAAGCGTCCGCGGCGTCGCGTGATTGATCACGTCGCCTTGGCGGAAATCTTCAAGGAAGTTGCCAGGGTTTGATTTGGTCATGCGCGCTCCACGCGTACTTCGAGGGCGACGCGCTCTGATTCTTGTAACAATGCGATAACTGTGAAGAGGTTGGCGGCCTGCGGATTCCCACTCGGGCTGAACATGCGCATCAGGCTTTTCGCGGATATGCCGCTGCGCTCAGCCAGCGTTTCGAAGCCGATCGTCGCATTTATATAGTCGCGCAGAACGGACTTCCCCGTATCCACGTCGCCCTGCAAAAGCGCTTCCACGCCTTCCGACAGCAGCGCTGCTCTAAAGGCGCGATCCTTCTTGGCCCGCGCTTGCACCGTTTCCTTGAAAGAGCGCGTGAGCGCCATCGTCATCATCCCTTCTTCCGCGCTTTGTAGTCCGCCCAGCGCGCGAGCGCGGCCTCGATATCCTTCTGTTGACGGCGCTTCGTCCCGCCAGCCAGCAATATGATCAGCTTGTCGCCGTCGCGGCCGAAATAGATGCGATAGCCTGGGCCCGTATCAATGCGGAGCTCCTGCACACCAGAACCGACGCTCTTTGCGGCCGACAAATTTCCCTGTTCGACCTTCGCTAAGGTGGCGGCGATTCGTGCCGCCGGTTGAGCCGCCAGATCGTTGAACCATGCGCCAAATGGCGAACGGCCAGCCGCATCAAGATACTCGACAATCTCCATTTATAGTACCATATACGTTACTATAAGCAACCGCTATTGCTGGCTGATCGCCTCAGCCACAGCTACCACCCGCCGCGCTTCTTCCAGGTGCAGCAACTCCGTCATTTTCCCATCGACCTTGATCACGCCCTTCCCGGCATTCTCCGGCAGCGCGAAGGCTTCGATTACGGCGCGGGCGCGACCAACTTCGTCCGCAGTCGGCGCAAATACGGCGTTGCAGGTCTCGATCTGGCTGGGGTGGATCAGCGTTTTGCCGTCGAAGCCGAACTCTAGGCCTTGGCGGCATTCGGCTTCGAAGCCGGCGCTATCGGCTATGTCGTTATAGACCCCGTCGATGGCGGTGAGGCCTTCGGCGCGCGCGGCGGTGACGGCGAGGGAGAGCGGCGCGAAGAAGGCGGCGCGATTGGCGCCGGCGCGGGCGCGGGTCTCTTTCGCTAGATCGTTGAGGCCGAGTACGAACACGGCGAGGCGCGTGTCTTTCGCGGCAGCGGCGATGTCGGCCAAGTTCAGGATCGCGCGCGGCGTTTCGATCATCACCCAGAGCGTGGCGTGTGCCGGGAAACCGGCAGCGGTCATCGCTGCGTCGAGCGCGCGCACTTCGGCGCCGCTTTCGACTTTCGGCGCGAGCAGACCATCCGGCCCCGCTGGACCGGCGGCGGCGATGTCGTCCCTGCCCCAAGGCGTGGCGAGCGCGTTGCAGCGGACGATGACCTCGCGCTTGCCATAGCCGCCCGCCTTCACCGCGGCGGCGACTTGCGCGCGCGCTTCGGCCTTGGCTTCGGGCGCGACCGAATCTTCCAAGTCGAGCAGCAGCACGTCGGCGGCAAGCGTCTTGGCTTTTTCGAGCGCTTTTGCATTAGCGCCTGGCATATAAAGACAGGAGCGGCGCGGGCGTGCGGTCATCACTTGCTCGGAGCTGCGACGCAGGCGAGATTCGCCTGCAGGAGTTCGAGGTTTCTAGACGCGTGAAGACTGTTCTGTCGATCCAAAGCCAGGTCGCCGGCGCGCGTGTCGGCAATTCTGTCGCAGCGTTCGCGATGGAGCGCCTCGGCGTGCGCGTGTTTCAGCTGCCAACGACGATGCTAGGCCGGCGACCCGATCACGGGGCACCCGGCGGCGGCGCTCTCCCAGCGGCAACTTTGGCGTCGATGATTGATGGGCTAGGCGCCGATGGCTTGTTTGGCGAAATCGACGCGGTGCTGAGCGGCTATCTCGGCCAAGCCGATCAGGCGCCGGTGATCCTCAATGCGGTGGAGCGGATCAAGGCGGCGAACCCGAAGGCGATATATGTATGCGATCCGGTGTTGGGCGATGAGGGCAAGTTGTTCGTGAGCGATGGCATCGCCGACGCCGTGCTGAACGGCTTGGCGACGCGCGCCGATTGGCTCGTGCCGAATGCGTATGAGCTTGGGCTGCTCACCGGCATGACAGTCGATGGCCTCGACGTGGCGCGGAAAGCGGCGCGGCGGATCGGCAAGCCGGTGTTGGTCTCCTCAATTCGCACGGCGATCGGGCTTGGGAATTTATTGTGCACGCCGCACAGCGAGTGGTTCTGCGAAACCGCGCGGCTGCCGCGCGCGCCGAAGGGTACGGGCGACTTGCTGTCCGCGCTGTATGTCGGCCGTCGCGTGCGGGGCGATGCGCTGGCCATCGCGCTCGAAGGCGCAACAGGCGCTGTGTACGATGTGATCGTGCGGTCGCTGGCGGCGGAGAGCGAAGACTTGCTGCTGCCCGCCGCGCAAGACGTGCTGGACGATCCGGTGACATGGCCGCGCGCGCGTTCGCTGGAGTTGACCTCATGACGGACGGCTACGTGGCGCCGGGCTTCGAGCGCGTGCGCGAGGCGTTCGAGGCGGGGCTCGCGGGGGAGATGGGCGCGGGTTTTGCTGTCGTGCGCGATGGCGCAGTCGTGGTCGATATCTGGGGCGGCTGGGCCAATCGCGAACAAACGCGGCCTTGGGCGAAAGACACCATCGTTCCGGTGTACTCGACCACGAAAGGCGTGAGCGCGCTGATCGTGGCGATGGTCGCCGAGCAAGGCTTGCTCGATTACGATGCAGCGACGGCGGCACTGTGGCCGGCGTTCGGCGCGCACGGCAAAGATCGCGTCACGATTGCGCAAACGCTGGCACATCAAGCAGGCGTGCCGGGCTTTCTCGAACCGATCGATCCGGATTTGTGGCTCGATCCGCCGGCATGTGCAGAGGCGATCGCCGCACTTGCGCCTTTATGGCCGCCTGGGAGCGCCAGCGGCTATCATCCGCTCACCTGGGGCTACATTGCTGGCGAGATCGTGCAGCGCGCGGCGGGACGTTCACTCGGCACGATCCTCCGCGAAGACATTTGCATGCCGCTCGGCATCGATTTCCAGATCGGCACGCCCGAGAGCGAGCACGCGCGTTGTTCGGAGATGAAGAAACCAACGCGCGGCGGCGAGTTCGGCGAGATCACGCCGCCCCGCAAGGCCGCGTTCTTCAGCAAGTGGGCGGCGCCGGTGCGCGGCTCGACGCAATGGCGCAAGATCGAGATCCCATCGGCGAATGGTCACGGCACGGCGCTGGGCGTTGCGCGCTTGTATGAGGCGTACGCGACCGGCGGCGTCATCAACGGCGCGCGCGTGCTGAGCCAGGAAGGCTTCGATGCGCTAACACGGCGCGTGTGGAAGGGCGACGATCTGGTGTTGCCGTTCAATATCGATTGGCGGCGCGGGATCATCGGCAATTCGAATTTGATCTACGGCCCCAACATCGAGGCGTTTGGCCATTCAGGCGCCGGTGGTTCGGTTGGCTTTGGCGATCCGGTGGCGGGTGTTTCAGCCGGCTACGTCATGAACAAGCAATCGCATCACGTCATGGGCGATCCGCGATCGCTGGCGCTGATCGAAGCAGTTTACGCGTGCTTGTGACGCGTAAAGCGTTCGAAATTGGCGCGGTCTGCGTGGCGCTCGCGCTGCTGGCGACGTTCGCGTTCTTGCTGTCGCACGCTGACGGCATGGTGCTCGCCAATGGGCAGCCTGTGTTCGGAGATTTCATTGCGTTCTGGAGCGGCGGGCGCGCGGCGTTGGAGGGACACGTCGCCGACGTGCACACGCGCGCGCTGATTGAAGGCTATCACCAACAAGCAGCGCCTGGCGTAGCCTACATTGCGCCGTGGAATTCGCCGCCGACATTTCTACTGATCGCGAGCGCGCTGGCGCTTCTGCCCTACCCCGTCGCGGCGCTCGCGTTCATCGCGGCGAGCGGCGCGCTTTATCTTTATGCGGCGCGCAAACTCTTGCCCGATGCACGCGCAATGATCTTTGCACTGACGCTGCCGGCAGCGCTTTATCATCTGGGCTCGGCCCAGACCGGGCTGCTCGTTGCCGGCGTTTCCGGTTTGGCGCTGGCTTGGCTCGATCGGCGGCCGTTGGCGGCTGGCGCGCTGGTGGGCTTGCTGGCGGTGAAGCCGCACCTAGCGATCTTCTGGCCAATCATGCTGGCGGTGTCGGGACGCTGGCGCGCATTCGCGGCGGCGAGTGTGAGTACGCTGGCGTTTGTTTTGCTGGCGGGGGTCGTATTCGGATTCGAGTCGTACGTGCGTTTCTTCCACACGCTCGGCGCGACGCAGAACCTCGTCACAAGTCAGCTGATCGCGACGCCCGCCTATGCGAGCCTCTATGCAAACCTGCTGCAACTCGGCGCACCACAGAGCGTGGCGATTGGGGCGCATGCCGTCTTCGCCGTAGTCGCAATCGGCCTGGTGCTGCGCGTGTTTTGGACAAAGGATCGCGTCGCCAGCGGCGCAGCACTTTGCGCCGTGACGCTAATCGCGCTGCCCTATTCTTTCTTTTATGATTTCACACTGCTCGCCGTTGGCGCGGCGCTCATGGGCGCGCCACGGACGCGGCTTGAACTCGCGGCGGCTGTTGGCGCCTGGGGGGCGGGGCTTTCTTTGGCGCTGAGCTACGTTGCGCCACTGCCCTATTGCGCGGTCGCGGCGTGGCTTGTGCTGATCGCCGCTAGCATGCGTGCAAGAAGCGAGGCGGCGCAGCCGGCGCCAGCACCACTGCTGTAAGCGGGCCGCCGAAGCAGGCGCCGGTATCGACATTGATCCGACGCGGATTCACGTGCGGCTGGAAATCTGAAGTCGGCGTGTGACCGTGGACGACGAGAATGCCGTCAAGCTCAGGCCGCTTTGGCCAGCGACCAGGATCGAAGAACTTATTGGAGCGCGTCCACATTCGGATTTCGTCGCTGCACTCAGGAAATGTCTTGGGGTCAATGCCGCCATGCACGAATACGAGACCGCGCGGCTCGTCTCGGATCATGACCGGCAAGGAGTCGAGCCATTTGAGATGATGTTCATCGATGGTTTCGCGCCAATCGTCGTTTGGGCCGTTAGCGAGCATGTACGACATCATGGTTTCGTCGCCGCCATTCTCGGCCCACCAATAGATGCCGATGGACTCGTGATTGCCGAACGCGTGCAGCATGAGTTCTTCGTGATTGCCTCTGACCGCCAGGGCCTCGCCAGCCTGACACAGACGCAGCGCGCGCTCGACGACGGCGCGGCTATCGGGGCCGCGATCGATCAGGTCGCCGAGGAAAACGGCGGTGGGCGCGGCGCCGATGCGGCGCGCGTCATCGCGGATCGATGTCAGCAGCGCTTCGAGCTTTTCGATTTCGCCGTGGACGTCGCCGATGGCGTAATAAGTGCGTTCGGTCATGCGCTCTTTGCAGAGCGCAACGTATCCCACGAAAAGAAGGCGAGGCCCACCCAGATCAACACGAAACTCACGCCACGCAGCAGCGTGAACGGCTCGCCGAACGCGATGCCGGTTATGAATTGCAGGGTCGGCGCGAGAAATTGCAACAGTCCAAGTGTCGTGAACGACACACGCCGCGCGCCGAAGGCGAATGCCATCAGCGGGATCGCCGTGATCGGGCCAGCAATCGCCAATAGCACGGAAAGACCGGCATCGCTTCCAAAACTGAGCGGCGCTTGGCTGGACGCCCAGAGGAGCAAGCCAATCGCCAGCGGCATCAGGGCCAAGCTTTCGATCAAAAGCCCCGTCGCCGCCGGCACCGCGGCGCGCTTGCGTATCACGGCGTACACAGACCAGGTGGCGCAGAGCGCCAGCGCCATCCAAGGCGGCGCGCCGAGCGCAAAGCCCTGCACGATGACGCCAAGCAGAGCGAGCGCCAAAGCGATGACGCGCGGCGTGGTGATGCGTTCACGAAAGAATAATACGCCGACGGCGACGCTGACGAGCGGCGCTAGAAAGTACGCCAGCGCCGATTCGATCACGCGCTCGCTGAGCACGAGATAAACGTAAAGCCCCCAATTGATGAAGATGAAGCCGGCCGAGGCGACGAGCGTCGCCAGCATGCGCCGCTTGAACGCCGTCGCGATCTCGCGCCAGCCGGGGCGCCAACCGCTCATCAGAAAAACAGCGATCAATGCCGCCGGCGCGCACCAAACAATGCGCTGCGCCAGCACTTCACGCACATCGACGCTGCCCAGCAATTTCAAATAGAGCGGCAAGAAGCCCCACATGACATACGCAGAAGCCGCGGCAATGAAGCCGGCGCGGCGCTCCGCTTCTGACGGGCTTGTCGTGATCGGCGCGACTTCGCTCATGACGTCGGCGCGCCGTACGGGTTTGAGTTGCGGATGTGCATGAAGCGCTCGGGCGCATCGAGGGCGGTGAAGCCAAGCGGCTCATAGACGCCGTGCGCGTCTTTGGTGCCGAGCAGCCAGCGGCGCAGGCCTTGGAGTTCGGGGTGTTCGCGGAAGGTGCGCACCAAAGCGCGGCCAAGCCCTCTGCCCTCTTTGCCCGGCAGAACAATCACGTCGCACAACCAGGCAAACGTCGCCTTGTCGGTGACGAGACGGGCAAAGCCGATCAGCTTGCCAGCATCGTCACGGCCGATGGCGCACATCGAATTTGCGCACGCACGCGCGACAACGTCGCGCGGAATGCCGGGCGACCAATAGGTGTGGCGCAGCACCGCGTGAATGGCGTCTATGTCCGTTTCCGACGGTTGTTCGATGGCGATGTGCTGCATGTGTCCCTTTTCGCACCAGATAGGGACGCGCGCGTACGAGCGCCACGCTTCGGAGCTAAATTGCCCACACTCTGCAGAGATCAGCGTTTGTTCATTTGCTCCCACTCGCGACGGTGCGCGCGATAAGCGTCCACAGCCGTGAGAAAGCGATCCACGGACTCCCGCTCAGGCGGAAGTAAGGCTCGCGTCGCGCCATCCCTGAACACAACGTTGATCGCATCTTCAGCAATCACAACAAACACGGGACCGATCTCATCATCGACGCGCAGGTAGGCCCGCGCGAGGGTTTCGGTGGCGGCCGGATGGACGTGCGATTGAGCCCGCGTTATCGAGTCCACGCCGCTACCGAGAAACTGCCATCGGATCACGTGACCGCGCTCATACAAGGTGAGCGGCGATGTCGCTTCGCCACCGAGCTTCCAATGCGGCCCCCGGACATCAAGCTCCCGGCCGTTCGCGGCAGCCATAACGAGCGCGTGACTTTCCGTCGCGCGCTCTTTCATGATTTCGAGAGCCGGCCGAGTTTCAGCGGTGGATCCACTATTTGTCATGAATTGCTTCCGATAAAGACCGCGCACAGGATCGATGCGGCCAAGCCCTACCTCACGCCGCCCGTAGGCGTTTGAACAAACCCTTGTTTAACATCACTTCTGCGATTTGCACGGCGTTGAGCGCCGCACCTTTGCGGAGATTGTCGCTGACGACCCAAAGCGAGAGGCCGTGTTCGACGGTGTGATCCTCGCGGATGCGTGACACGAAGGTGGCGAATTCGCCGACGCAGTCGATCGGCGTCGCGTAGCCGCCATCTTCGCGGCTGTCGATCACCATCAGGCCCGGTGACTCGCGCAGCAGGTCGCGCGCGTCATCGGCAGTGATTTCATTTTCGAATTCGATGTTCACCGCTTCCGAGTGGCCGACGAACACCGGCACGCGTACGCAAGTTGCGGTCAGCTTGATCTTCGGATCGAGAATCTTCTTGGTCTCGACTTCGATCTTCCACTCTTCAGTGGTGTAGCCGTCATCCATGAAATCGCCGCCGTGCGGGATGACGTTGAAGGCGATCTGCTTCGGAAAGTGCTCGGGCACGATCTCATCATTGACGTAGAGCTTCTTGGTTTGCATCCAAAGCTCGTCCATTGCCTCTTTGCCGGCGCCGGAGACGGATTGATAGGTCGCGACCACAACGCGCTTGATCTTGGCGCGGTCGTGCAGCGGCTTCAGCGCGACGACGAGCTGAGCGGTCGAGCAGTTCGGATTGGCGATGATGTTGAGTTTGTCGTAGCCGTGAACAGCGTCGGGGTTCACTTCCGGCACGATCAGCGGCACACGCGGATCCATGCGCCAGGCGCTCGAGTTATCGATGACCACGGCGCCGGTCGCGCCAATCTTCTGCGACCATTCCTTCGACACAGCGCCGCCGGCGCTCATCAACACCAGATCGACGCCAGTGAAATCAAACGTATCGAGATCTTTGATCTTCAGCGTCCGGTCGCCGTAGCTGACCTCCATGCCCATCGAACGGCGCGAGGCAAGCGCGTACACTTCATCAGCGGGAAAGAGCCGCTCCTCGAGGATGGTCAACATTTCCCGGCCCACGTTCCCCGTGGCGCCGACGACGGCTACGCGCAATCCCATGTGAAGCTCCAATTCAGGCCGTATGTAGCGCGCCGGACCCCACTCCGCCACAGGCGAGGCGGAGCGGAATGGCGCTGAGTTTAGTGCAAGATCGCAGTGGCGCGCGTCTGGGCACGCGCCAAGTCGGGCGCAAAGCTCATGCGTTTGCACGGGACGCTTTCGCCGCGCGCCAGCGAGAAAAGCTTGGCGGTCTCGCCCGTATAAGCAAAACCGCTCTTCTCCAGCACGCGCCCCGAGGCGGGGTTATCGACGAAGTGGCCCGCTTGCAGTGCGCCCAGCGCGTGCGCCTCCGCGACGAAGTTCGTCAGCGCCTCGGTGGCGAAGCCCTTCCCCCAGAACGGGCGGCCGAACCAGTAGCCAAGCTCGAACACGCCGCTTTGCTTTTGGTGCGCGCCCATGCAGCCGATCATGCCTTCGCCCGGCAGATCGATGGCGAAGACGAACTCGCGCGCCAGCGGCTCTCTGGCCTTGAGTGTCATGAGCCAGCCTTCGGCGGCGGTTTCGAGATACGGCAGCGGCGTCATCGCCAGATTGCGGCCGACGGCCGGATCGTCGCAGAAGCGCGCGATGCGCGCGGCATCGCTCATGCGCACCCGGCGCAGCTTCAACCGCTTCGTCTTGATCTCGTTCACGTCACGCATGGCGAGCTCCTAGCTCGTTGCGCGTGGGGCAAAGAAAATGGGGCGCCTTGATCCGGGCGCCCCACGCTATTTCGTGAACCGGATCGCCCTGTTGCGGCGATCCGGGAACGTTTTCCGGCTCGCCTACTCGGCTGCTACCTGTGCCGGCATAATCGACACGTAAGTGCGGCCATCGCGTTTGGTCGCGAACGCAACTTTGCCTTCACAAAGGGCAAAGAGCGTGTGATCGCGGCCAAGGCCGACGTTGGAACCGGGATGGAATTTGGTGCCGCGCTGGCGCACGAGGATCTCGCCGCCATTGACGGTCTGGCCGCCAAAACGCTTCACGCCAAGGCGCTGACCCGGCGAGTCGCGACCGTTGCGAGAGCTACCACCAGCTTTTTTGTGAGCCATGACGCCCTCTTATTCCTTGTCGGACTTGCCGCCGATGGCGGTGATCTTGATGTGGCTCTCGGCCTGACGATGACCGATCTTGCGGCGATAGGTGTTGCGGCGGCGCTTCTTGAACACCGTGACCTTGTCGCCCTTTTTGGTCTCGACCAGCGTGCCGGTGACGGTGACGCCGTCCAGGTCCTTGCCGAGCTTCAGGCTCTTGCCGTCGCCGGCCATCAGGACGTTGTCGAACGTGATCTTGCCGCCAGCCTTGCCGTCCAGCTTTTCGACGACGATGACGTCGTCCTTAGCCACCCGGTATTGCTTACCGCCCGTCTTGATAACCGCGAACATCGGACTGCTTCCAATAAACTAGTCACGCCCGGACGAAGCTCGCCCGGGCGGGGAGCGGGGATATAAGGGAACGCCCGGGGGGCCGTCAATGCGGGTCCGGGATGTTTTGGCCGCCGTTTTGCCGTCTTCTTCACCCCTGCGCCCTCCGGCGGGCCGGGCAATTGGCGCAGGCGCCCCGGAGCCGTTAAACTTTCTCGAATCGGGCCCAGGTCTTCGCTGGGTCAGCCCCGACCAGACCGGCGGACCTGTCATGAAGCTCGCGGACAATGAGATCATCGCCTGCCTACGCGACGGGCGCATCAGCATCACGCCGAGCCCGGCCGAGACCGCGATCAATGGCGCCTCGGTGGATCTCCGCCTCGGGCCGAAATTCCGCGTCTTCTCAATGCACACCGGCTCGCACATCGATCTGGGCACTTCGCGCGCCGAGATCAATGAAGCGATCGAGCGGACCATGTCGGACGAGATCACGCTCTCCGAAGACGAAGTGTTTTACCTCCACCCCGGCGAACTCGCGCTCGGCGCGACGCTGGAACGCGTCGAACTCGCGCCAGACATTTGCGGTTCGATCAACGGCCGCTCAAGCCTGGCGCGCCTGGGTCTGATGGTGCACTCGACCGCGCATTTCGTCGATCCGGGCTGGCGCGGCCAGCTAGTGCTCGAATTCTACAATTGCGGCCGCCTGCCCTTGGGCATGCGCCCCGGCATGTCGGTGTGTGCGATTGCGTTCGAGCCGCTCTCCTCCGCCGCGACGCGCCATTACGGCGCGAGGCAGGACGCGAAATACGCCGGCCAAACCGGCGCCACCGCCAGCCGCTTCGGCAGCGAGCGCTCCTAAGCCGCGACCGACCAGAACGTCACTTGCGCGATCGCCATGCCGGGCGTCACCCGTATCGGCAACATTGGGAGCAACTGAAACTGAAAGTGATCGACGACGCCCACGTCGACCAGTTCGCCATTAATGTGCACGAACATACCCGCGCGCGCGATGTTCGATTTGCCATGAACGATGGGCGCATAGACGCTGCTGCCAAAGCGTTCGCGGCTCGGCGCCAAATAAAGCGAGCCCGGCTTCAGCAAACGCCCTTCCGGCGCCAGCGCTTCATACGGGGGCAGCTGCGTCGAAGCGCTACCATCGGTGATCTCGCATAATGCGTCGCCAAGGTGCAGATCAATGCTGTTGGGATTGAGCTTGTCTTCCGCGAACGGATCGAACTCGATCGTGCGATCGAGGATGGCCTGCTTGATGGCGTCGCCGGTGAGGATCACTTCTTGTACCCCATGTGCAAAGTCGATCGCATCGGCGCATCGCTAAAGCCAAAGGCGCCGCGATAAAGCGACGGCTTGCCGGTTGTCTTCCAGAACGACGCCTGCCCGATCGGACGATGCGGAAACACCCGCGTTGGCACGGCCGCGATCAGTTCGAGCGTCCAGCGATGCTTCGCGCCTTGATGTCCAAGATCGGCGGTCACCTGCACGAACAAGCCCGGATAGCCCAGAGCGGGTCGGCCGGTGAGCCGGACGGCGAATGCGTCGCTGCCAATGCGCTCGGTGGTCGTCGCCAGATAGAGCTTCTTCGGCTCAAGCAGCCACGACCCGTCCACCAGCTCAACGCGCCGCCAGTCAAACAGAAACCGATCCTCGGCCTGAGTCCAAACAACCTCGAACAACTCGTCCGCAATCGAAAACGTGTAACTCGCGGCATTCACGCGCGCAGCGTCAAACGGATCAATCAAGATCTCTCCGGATCGAACTGCCGCTTCGATCGAAGCGCGGGAAAGGATCACCGCCCCGCCTCCGGTCGCGGGGGTGCGAGGTGCAGTCGTGGAGACAGGGGCGTTGGCCGAAGGGAACTGGCGGAGAGGGAGGGATTCGAACCCTCGATACCCTTGCGAGTACTCCAGTTTTCGAGACTGACGCCTTCAGCCACTCGGCCACCTCTCCGGAGGCCCGCTTAATGGCGAGGCACGAGCCGGCTGGCAAGCCCAGTTGCAAGCCTGGCGCCGGGATTTGCTGTCACGGGCGGACGGTCGAGACCACGAACGCGGCGTCGCCCTGCTGGATGGCGGTGCGATCGGCTGGGCGGCGCGCGATGAGGGCGATGCTTTCCGGCGACGTGAATCCCGGGGTTTGGCCGGCGATCAGAATGTCGCCCGGTTCGCCTGCGATGGCGAACGTAAGTTCTAGGCTGGCGCCATCGCAGCTGCGGCCGTTGCAGACGAGGGTGGCGAAATCGTCGCCCTCCCCCGGTTCAGTGAACGCCACGGCGACGCCGTTGAGGCTGGCGCGCACAGCTTGAGCGGCGCGTGGAATGCGCAGGATGATGCGCGCGGCGCCGTTGGCGGCGATGCGAGCGTTGAGCGTGCGTTCGTCGACGCCTTCGGTCGGTGTGAGTTCAGTCAGGCGCGGCGTTGGCGCCGGGTGGACGGCGGCCGGCGCCATCCAGGTTTCGCTGGTGTCGCCGGGCAGCAAGAACGCAGCGGTGAAACCGTCGAAGCCCGGCGGCAGAGCGCGCTCGGCTGTGCCGGCGATGACGTGCGCAGTGTTGGCGTCGGCATCGAGGAAGTAGCTGATGTTGAGCGGCAGCGGACGCGCGGCGCTGGAGCTTGGCGCGAGATAGGCGGCGCCGATCGCAGCGAGCGCGGCCGCGCCGGTGACGGCGGCGGGGATGCGCCAAGTCGCGCCGCCATTGGCGCGTGCGAGCAGACCGAACCACGTCAGTATGACGATGGCGTATAGCGCGGCGGTGGCGAACGGATACTCGAAGCCGAGGCCGAGTTCGGTGAGATAAAGCGCCGGGGCCCAGACGACGAGTGCGACCAGCGCAGCGATGGCGGCGCCGATCGCTTGCGCCGCTTTCCAAACCAAAGCGACGAGGCAACCGAGCGCGTAAGCCACTGCGGGCAGCGCGTAGAGAATGGTGATGCCGCCGAGCAGGAAAGTTGTCGCAAAGCCCAGCAGCGTGAACCAGAGCATAGCAGACGCTTCCGCGAGCGCTGGCGCGCGCGAAGCGCGGGCGAGAATCAGTGCGAGCAGTGCTGCGACGAGCGCGATGAGGATGCACCAGGCGCGCGTCGGTTCGGGATGCGCGAAGGCGTAGGCCTCACCAGGGCGCAGGAGCGAAAGCGCAAAGCCTGCGCCAGCAGCGAGAACGCCAGCAAGGATCAAAGCGAGTGGCGGCGCGGCAAAGGCGAGCCAACGCCCTTCCCTGCCAGCGCGCCAGAAGGCGGCGGCGGCGATCAGCAGCGCGACGCCAAGCGCGATTTGGGCGGAGAGTTGCGGCGCGCTGACAAAGGCGCGCGCGGCGATGTCGGTGTAAACGTAATCGGCGGCGTCGTCGCGATCGGCGCTGCTGGCGAAAGCGCGCACGGTGTGGAGAGCGATGTCGCCCGCGTGTTGCAGGCTGGCGGGATCGAGCGAGGCGAGCGAGTCTTGCGGCGTGTGATAATCTTCGAGGCCGTCGAGGAGCGCGAGATTCACGATGTCGAGATCGGGGCGAGTCAGCGCGCTGACATCGGTCGAATTGGGCAACAGCGCATAGACGGCGGCCATCACTGAGTTAGCGATGCCGTGCGGCGCGCCAGCGAATGCGGCGATCGCATCGGCATTGGGCCGATTGGTTTCGAAGAACACGGCAGGGCCGCGCGTGCCGCGCGCTTCGACATTCACCAGCGCTTCGACCGATTGCATGAGCGGGTCGCTGGCGAACACGTGCGCGCCGAGCAGGCCGGGCTCTTCGCCGTCGCTGATCAGAAAAATGATGCGGCGCTGAAGCGGCTGATCGCGCACCAAGCGGGCGATTTCGAGCAGCACGCTTGTGCCCAGGCCATCGTCTGCCGCGCCGGGCGCGGCCGGCACGCTATCATAGTGAGCGGCGGCGAGCACGGCGGGGCCGTCTTGCGGGCCGGCTTGGAAGATAATGTTGCGCACACGCGCGCAATCGATCTGCGGGCGGCTCTGATTGGGGCGGCAGGCGAATTCATCGCGCAGGTCGGGCGTGAAGCCGAGCGCGCGGATCTCGATCAGCAGGCGTTCGCGCACGGCGTCTTGCGCGGCGCTATCGACGGGGTGCGGAGTTTCGTCTCCAAGAATCCGGACGAGGCGCGCATGAGCGGCGTTTGCGTCAAACGCATCAGCGCTGTTCGTGGCGCGCAACGGCGGCGGCGCGACGGCGATGCCAGCGCCCATGAAGCTTACAAAGAGAAGCGCCAGCAGCGCGTAAATCAGAAGCGAACGAAACCCAGCCATGCGAGGCGCATAGCATCAGACCGCGCGCCGCGCATCCTGGTTCGCCCTATTCCGTGACCGCCGGGCCGCCGCCGAAGGCGCGGTAAGTGGCGATGGCGGCGCGCGCGGCTTGGGCCTCGGCGTCGATGCGCGTGAGTTCGGCGTCGATCAATTGCTGCTCGGCGCGCAGCCTGTCCGAGAGGCTTTGGATGCCGGCGTCGAAGGCGGCGCGCGAGCCGCGTGCGGTGACGCCGGCCGCATCCTGCGCGGCGCGCGCCGAGACGAGACGCAAGCGGCCCTGGTCGAGCGCCACGAGCGCGTTGGAGGCCTCCGCGATGGCTTGGATTACGGTGAGGCGATACTGGATCAGGGATTGATCGAATTGCGCATCGCGCTGACGCGAGACGGCGAAACGCCGGCCCCAATCGAACAGAGGGATCGAGATGAAGGGCGTGCCTGTCGCCAGCGTCGTCCCTGCCCCGGCAGGGCTGCCGATCAATGCGTCGGTGACGTTGATCGAGCCGGTTAGGTTGAGGCGCGGCAGCAGCTCGGCGCGCGCCGCGCCGAGCGTGGCGGCGGCGGCGAGCGTGTTCGCTTCGGCGCGGGCGACGTCGGGTCGCAAGCGCAGAAGGTCAGCTGGCGCGGCGGGCGCCGACGCCAATTCCAAATGCGGGACGGATGCGGATGCGTCAGCAAATGCGGCCTGCAGCCCAGGATCGTCCGTGCCCGGTGCGCGGCCACGCAATACGGCGAGCACGTTTTCCGCGCGGCGCTGTTCGATGACGAGGCCCGGCAAACGCGTGCGTGAGCTTTCAGCGAGACGGCGTGCATCGGCGGCGTCTGCTTCCGATGCAAAACCGGCGCGGACGCTGATACCGAGAATGCGCGCGAGTTCGTCGGAGACTTCGATCGAGCGCGTGAGCGCGGCATGGCTCGCATTGGCTGCGCGCAGATCGACATAAGCTTGCGCAACGTCGGCAGCGAGCGCGACTTGCGCACCGCGCCAATCGGCCAGTGCGCCGCGATTGCTGGCGCCGGCGCCAGCGGCGGCGGGGCCGATGCCGAACAGCGGCAATTCCCACGAACCTTGTACACCGTAGGCGCCGGTCATTTCCTCGCGATCGCCGACGATGGGCGCATCGCTTTCGACGACACGCGAATATTGGCCGCTGCCGGTGGCGAGCAATTGCGGAAGGAATTGGGTCACGGTCGCCCAGGAGAGCGCGCGGGCTTCGCGGACGCGCGAGGCGGCGATCTGGATTGTGGGGCCGTCACGGAGGGCTTCATCGACCAGTTGGTTCAACGTGGGGTCGTTAAAGCCGCGCCACCAATCGGTGACCGGAATGGTCGCGCCGACCGGGGCGTCGCGCCAAGTGGAGGGCAGCGGCGGCGCTTCGGCGCGCTGGCTCGGCATGGTCGCGCAGCCGGCGGCAGCCAGGGCCGCCGCCAAGGCGGCACCGCGCGCCCAAGCGCCCGATGCGGACGGGAAAGCTGCCATATTCCGAAGACTCCTCAGGGTCTTAGCCAATCCTTCAGCCGATTCGACTGAGGATTCGTTGCGTGGGTCAGGACTTGGGATTGCAGCTTGACGCCGTCCACTCTTAACATTTATAGAACGAACATTCGTTTTATATGCAATGCAGCGTAGGGCCGCAAGCCCTGATTGTTCTGAGGACCCCCTTTGGCCCGTCTCGCCGATCCCGAACTGGCTGACCGCCGGCGCCGGCAGATCCTGGACGCTGCGATCGCATGCTTTCGCCGCCGCGGGTTCCACCAGGCGACGATGCAGGAGATCTGCGCCGAAGCGAGCATGAGCGCCGGCGCCCTCTACCGTTATTACGCGTCAAAGGCCGAGATCATTGGCGCCATCGCCGAAGACAAACACGCCGAGACGGACGTGATGTTCCTCGACGCCGCCCGCAAGGGATCGGCGGTGGATGCGCTCTCACTGGTCGCGCGCGACTTCTTTCAGAAGTTCGCTGATGGCGATGGCGCGCTGATCGCGGACATCTTCGCCGAGAGCATTCGTGACGACGCCATCGCGGAAGCGTTGCACAAGATCAATGCCCGCAGCACGGCCTATTGCATCGAAGCAATCAAAACCGGCCAAGCGCGCGGCGACGTTGATCGCAACCTTGATCCTAAACAGGCCGCCAACGTCTTGTTTGCAGCGATCGAAGGCATAGGTCTGAGGCGCGCGTTCTTGCGCGAAAGCGACCCCGACGCCGCGCTCGCCGATTTCCGTGAACTCGCACAACGTTATCTGAGCCCTCCCCATGAATAAGCCCGAGCGTCCCGAACTCTTCAATCGCGCCGGAGGCTTCTTTAAGCGCGCCGCCGATGCTGGCGGACGCGCAGTCCAAGGCGCGCGCGACGCTGGCCAAGGCGCATGGGACAAAGCCAATGAAGGCCAAGACGAAGCCGGCCGGCGCCGGCGCGTTCTGATCCTGCTCGGCCTCGGCATTGTCGCAGCGATCATCGTAATGTCGGTGCTGAGCCGCTTGGGCGGCGACGGCGCGGTGCGCACCGAAACGCCGACGGCGCAGACGGTGTCCGTCATCACCACCGCGACGCAGACCTTCAATCCAACGATCTCGCTCGATGGCGAAGCGCGCCCGGTGCGCGACATTCAAGTCGCCGCGCCGGCATCTGGCGTACGCGTGCTGCAGCTTTTGGTGGACGAAGGCGAATATGTGCGCGTCGGGCAGCCAATGGCGCGGCTCGATACGAACTTGGCCCAAGCGCAAACACGCGCCGCGGAAGCCAGCGTCGCGGAAGCGGAATCCGCCGCTATCCGTGCGCGCGGCGAATATGAGCGCGCTGAGTCCATCCGCGACTCCGGCGCGCTTTCGACTGAAGCCATCGAACAGCGCCGCGCCGCCGCGACGGCCGCTGATGCGCGCCTCGCGGCTGCGCGCGCGCAATTGCAGGAAGTGAACGCGCGTTTGGGCGGCGGCTATGTGCGCGCGCCGGTTGCGGGTCTCGTCATCGATCGCACGGCGGAAGTCGGCCGCTCCGTGGATGGGCAAGTGCTGTTCCGCATTGCCGCCGGCAACGATCTCGAAGTCGCCGCGCAAGTGGCGGAAGCGGATGCGCTGTCGCTCGAAGTGGGCCAAACGGCGACGTTCACGTTGATCGACGGCAGCACGGTCGAAGGCCGCCTGCGCCGCGGGCCGGCTTCGATCGACAGCCGCACGCGCACCGGCGAAGCCTTGTTCGCCCTCCCCTCCGGCAGCCGCGTTCGCGCCGGCATGTATCTGCGCGGGCAAGCGCAGCTCGCGCCGCGCGACGTGATCGCGGTGCCGCAAAGCTCAATCCTCTACGATGACGGCCAAGCTTATGTGCTGGTGGTCGATGACACGAGCCATGTGCGGCGCGTGAACATCGCGCTCGGCGCACGCAGCGGCGATCAGGTGGAAATCACCTCAGGCATCGATCTCAATCAGCGCATCGTCGGTTCCGGCGCGGCGTTCTTGCAAGACGGCGACGAAGTGCGCGTGCTGGCGCCGCAAGCGCCGGCTGCGCCCGAGACCGAACACAGCGGCGGCGAGCTTCGCGGCCGGGAAGGCTAAGACATGGCCTGGAATATTTCCGCCGGCGCGATCCGCAACCCGATCCCGCCGATCCTGCTGATCTTGACGCTCGTGTTCGCAGGCTGGACCGCCTACGGGCGGCTGCCGATCAACCAATTGCCAAACGTGGACTTCGGCGGTTTCACCGTCACAGTCGCGCAAGGCGGCGCAGCGCCTGCGGAAATGGAAACGCAGATCACGCAGCGCATCGAAAGCGCGCTGACGTCTGTCGAAGGCGTTGACCGGATCAATTCCACCATTTCGCCCGGCGTTTCGACCACCGTGGTCGAGATGGAGAGCGGCGGCGACCTCGGCCGCGCCGTCGAAGACGCGCGCGACGCAATCAACCGCATTCGATCGGAATTGCCAGCCGACGTCAGCGAGCCGGTGATCACGCGCATCGACGCGGCCAGCCAGCCAATCGGCTATTACGCGGTCGAAGGCCAAGGCATGTCGCCCCAGGATGTTTCCTGGTTCATCGATAACGAATTGCAGCGCGAATTGCTCGCGGTCCCAGGCGTCGCGGGCGTAACGCGAACGGGCGGCGTTGACCGCGAAATCCGCATCGAGCTCGATCCGGCGCGCATGTTGGCGTTCGGCGTCTCGGCCGACGCGGTGAACAACCAGTTGCGCGCGCTCAATGTCGATTTGCCCGGCGGCCAGGCGCAGATCAGCGGCCAAGCACAATCCATCCGCGCGCTCGGCGGGGCCGAGACGCTGGCGCAGCTGGAAAACCTGCGCATTACCGGCTCGGAGGGCCGCATCGTGCGTCTCGCCGATCTCGGCACCGTCACTGATGCGTCCAGCGATATGAACGCAATCTCGCGTTATAACGGCCAGCCGGTTGTGGGCTTCGCCGTGCTACGCTCGCGCGGCGCCAGCGAAGTGCAGGTGTTCGACCTGATGGACGAGCGCCTGGCGGAAATCGAAGCCGCGCGCCCTGAGATCGAAGTCCGCGAAATCTTCTCCACCGTCGAATTCATCCGCGGCATGCACGAAAGCTCGATCCACGCGCTGATCGAAGGCGCGCTGCTGGCCTGCTTGGTCGTGTTCCTGATCCTGCGCGACTGGCGCGCCACCTTGATCGCCGCCGCCGCCATCCCGCTCTCGATCTTCCCGACTTTCGCGGCGATCGAAGTGTTGGGCTTTACGCTCAACATGGTGACCTTGATCGCGCTGGCGCTGGTGACCGGCGTCTTGGTCGATGACGCCATCGTCGAGATCGAAAACATAGTCAGGCACATGCGGATGGGCAAAGCCGCCTACCCCGCAGCACTTGAAGCCGCCGACGAAATCGGCCTCGCCGTCGTTGCAACGACCGGCGCCATCATCGCCGTGTTCGTGCCGGTGAGCTTCATGGAAGGCGGGATGGGCGTCTTCTTCAAGGAGTTCGGGCTAACCGTCGCGTTCGCGGCGTTCTTCTCGCTCGTCGTCGCGCGTCTGATCACGCCGATGATGGCGGCGTTCTTCCTGAGCGACAAAGGCCATGGCGAAGAAGCCAAGCCCGGCACGCTCACCCTCGCCTATCGCGACACGTTGAGCTGGTCGATCCGCAATCCGTGGAAGACCATTCTTGGCGGCCTGCTCGTCTTCATCATTCCGCTCGGCCTCTTATTCTCCGGCGCTATCGCCGCCGTCGTTATTCCGCGCTTCGACAACGGCGTCATTCAAGCGCGCGTCGAAATTCCACCCGGCACGCCAGTGCTTGAGTCAGACCGCGTGCTACAACGCATGGCGCTCAGCATTCGCGAACGGCCGGAAGTCGAGGGCGTGTTCACGGCGATGAACGGCGCCGCCGGCTCCGCGTCGAGCGCCGACTTGTTCGTTTCGCTCGTGCCGCGCGACGAGCGCGATATTTCGGCCTACGCGATCCAGCAATTGCTGCGCCCAGTGATTTCGGACTATCCGGATTACCGCGCCTCGTTCGTGCAGGATCAAGGCGGCTCGCAAGGCTCGGACATTACGGTGCAGTTCGTCGGCTCCGATCCGGTTGCGGTGAACGCGGCGGCCGACCGGCTCGCCGCCGCCATGGGCCAACTCGACATGCTGGCCGACGTGCGCTCCACCTCCGCGCTGCGCCGGCCGGAGCTGCAAATCCGCCCACGGCAAGGCGATCTGGCGCGGTTGGGCGTCAGCGCGTCCAGCCTCGCCTCAGCGATCCGCATCGCGACAAGCGGCGACGCCGAACAATTCCTGCCCAAGTTCGATCTCGCCGATCGGCAAATCCCGATCCGCGTGACGCTGCGCCCCGATCGCCGCTCCGATCTCGACGCCATCCGCTCGCTGCCGGTGCAATCCACCAATGGCGACCCTGTGCGCCTCGACGCCGTCGCCGACGTGACCTTCGCGCTCGGTGAATCGACCATCGAGCGGCGTGATCGCGAGCGCGCAGTGACGGTGGGCGCAAACGTCGTGCCCGGCACCGAGTTGAGCGTCGCGCAGGAAGCGGTGTTCGCGCTGCCGGAAGCGCAGAACCAACCTGGCGCGCGACTCGCGGCCGGCGGTCAAACCGAAGACTTCGCGGAAATGACGGCAAGCTTCGGCAGCGCCATGCTATGGGGCGTGATCCTGATCTACATCGTGCTGGTGCTGCTGTTTAAGGACTTCTTTCAGCCGATCACGATCATGACGGCGCTACCGCTCTCGATCGGCGGCGCGTTCATCGGCCTCGTCGTCGCCGCACAACCGCTCTCGCTCTTCGCCTTCATCGGCTTGCTGATGCTGATGGGCCTCGTCACCAAGAACTCGATCCTGCTGGTCGATTTCGCGGTCGAGCGCATGCATGCCGGCATGACGCGTAATGCAGCGCTCATGGAAGCCGGCATGCAACGGGCGCGGCCGATCATCATGACGACGTTCGCCATGTCCGGCGGCATGTTGCCGGCAGCGCTCGGCTGGGGCGTAGACGGCACGCTGCGGCAAGGCATGGGCGCGGCGGTGATCGGCGGGCTGATGCTCTCGACGCTGCTCAGCTTGGTGTTCGTGCCCGCCATGTTCGTGCTGATCGACCGGCTCGAACGCTGGGTGCAAGGCTTCCTGCCCAAGCCGCACGTGCCCGACGCTGGCGATCCGGTGCGGACGCCGGCGGAGTAATCATCATTTCAAGCGGGACCCCAGTGGTCTCGCTTGCCTGCGACGATATTTCATATATAAAGCTTCCATGCGTATCGCCTGCGCTGGCGGCGGGCCTGCCGGTTTAGTCTTCGCCATTTCGATGAAGCTGCGCGATCCGCGGCACGATATCGTCGTGTTCGAGCGCAACGATCCGGGCGACACGTTCGGCTGGGGCGTCGTCTTCTCCGACCAGACCATGGAAAACCTTCGCGCCAACGATCCCAAGAGCGCCGACGAGATCGAGGCCGGCTTCGCGCACTGGGACGACATCGACGTCCACATCCACGGCCAAACCATCACCTCCTCCGGTCACGGCTTCGTCGGCATCGGCCGCAAGCGGCTGCTGAACATCCTCCAGGATCGCGCGCGCGAACTGGGCGTACGGCTCGAATTCCGCACCGAAATCGAAGCCGACCCGGCTTTGCTCACGCAATACGATCTCGTCGTCGCCTGCGATGGCGCCAAATCAAAGTGGCGCACGCTCTACGCCGATCACTTCGGCGTCGATATCGATCTGCGCCCGAACAAGTACATCTGGCTCGGCGCCAATAAAGCGTTCGACGCCTTCACCTTCGCCTTCGAGCAGACCGAGAATGGCTGGGTCTGGGCGCACGCCTACAAGTTCGACGACGGCGCCTCCACCTTCATCGTCGAATGCAGTGAAGCGACATGGCGCGGGCTCGGCTTCGATGCGATGAGCCAAGACGACACCTGCCGCGCGGCCGAGGCGTTGTTCGCCAAATATCTCGACGGCGCCACACTCTCGACCAACGCCAAGCATTTGCGCGGCTCAGCCTGGCTCAATTTTCCGCGCATCGTCTGCGACACGTGGCACAAGGGCAATCTCATCCTGATGGGCGACGCCGCGCACACGGCGCACTTCTCCATCGGCTCGGGCACCAAGCTCGCCATCGAAGATGCGATCAAGCTCGCGCAGGTGCTGCATGGCGGCAAGCCGATCGAAGCGGCCCTGTCCGAGTATCACGCCGAGCGGCAGGTTGAAGTGTTGAAGCTGCAGAACGCCGCGCGCAACTCGACCGAATGGTTCGAGCACATCGATCGCTACGCGACGCTAGAGCCACTGCAGTTCACATATTCTCTGCTCACCCGCAGCCAGCGCGTGAGCCACGAGAACTTGCGTGTCCGCGATCGCGCCTTTCTTGAGCGCGTCGAAACGTGGTTCGCGGGCAAGGACCGCGGGTCTTCAGACCCGCATCTTCAAGCCCCGCCGCCAAGTGCGGGTCTGAAGACCCTCGGTCCCGTGCCACCCATGTTTGCACCGCTGAACCTCTGCGACATGCAGGTCGCCAATCGCGTCGTCGTCTCGCCCATGTGCATGTATTCCGCCGAAGACGGCACAGTCGGCGATTTTCACCTCGTCCACTATGGCGCGCGCGCGATGGGCGGCGCGGGGCTCGTCTTCTCTGAAATGACAGATGTAAGCGCCGATGCGCGCATCACGCCCGGTTGTGCGGGCATGTATAAGCCCGAGCACGTCGCGGCTTGGAAGCGCATCGTGGACTACGTCCATACGCACACCGGCGCAAAGTTCGCGCTGCAGCTGGCGCATGCGGGCCGCAAAGGGTCAACGCGGGCGCCGTGGGATGAGGATCACGCCGACCAGCCGCTCGCGAGCGGAAATTGGGAGATCATCGCCCCCTCGCCGCTTGCTTGGTCCGAGCGCAACGCCACGCCGCGCGCGATGACGCGCGCCGACATGGACCACGTCAAAGCTGACTTCGTCCGCGCCACGCTGATGGCCGAGGACGCCGACTTCGATATGATCGAACTCCATTGCGGCCACGGCTATCTGCTCTCTTCCTTCCTTACGCCGATCAGCAATCGGCGCGATGACGAATATGGCGGCAGTGTCGAGAACCGGTTGCGCTTTCCGCTCGAAGTGTTCGAAGCGATGCGCGCGGCATGGCCGCAGCACAAGCCGATGAGCGTGCGTATCTCGGCGACCGACTGGCACGAGGATGGATTGAGCGCGGAAGATTCGATCGCCGTCGCGCAAGCCTTCGCCAATGCCGGCGCCGATTTGATCGATGTCTCCGCCGGCCAGACCACGCCGGATGCCCACCCCGTCTATGGCCGCATGTTTCAAACGCCGTTCTGCGATCGCATCCGCAACGAGGCGCGCGTGAAGACGATGGCGGTCGGCAACATTTTCGAGCCGGATCATGTCAACTCGATCCTCGCCGCCGGCCGTGCCGATCTCTGCGCGCTGGCGCGGCCGCACTTGATGGACCCGAACTGGTCGCTTCGCGCCGCCGCGGAGCTCGGCTATGGCGGGCTCGCCGGCCCCAAGCAGTACCGCCCCGGACAACAGCAGATGCAACGCAACCTCGCGCGCAAGGGAGAGCCATGAGCCACCACGTTTTCATCACTGGCGGCGGCACCGGCATCGGCCTTGCCACCGCACGCGCGCTGGCGCCGACGGGCGCACGTTTCACGCTGGTGGGCCGCGATGGCGCGCGCGTTGAGAGCGCCGCGGCGGAGTTCGAGCATGCACAGGGTTTCTCCTGCGATGTCGCGGACGAAGATTCCGTCGCTACTGCGTTTGCTACGGCGCGCGATCGCTATGGCGCCATCGACATCCTCATCAACAATGCCGGCATCACGCCGTCATCGCCGCTGCACAAAACGACGCTGGCGATGTGGAATCAGACGCTGGCGATCAATCTGACCGGCGCATTTCTTTGCACCCGCGCCGCCTTGCCCGACATGTACGATGCGAAGTGGGGCCGCATCGTCAACGTGGCGTCGATCGCAGGCCTGATGGGCGGCGCCTATATCGCTGCGTACTGCGCTTCCAAGCACGGCATGATCGGCATGACGCGTGCGCTCGCGAAGGAAGCGGCGAAAAACGGTGTCACCGTCAACGCCATCTGCCCCGGCTACGTCGAAACCGACATTGTCGCGCGCGCAGCCGAGACCATCGCCGCCAAGACCAAGCTTAGCGAAGAAGAAGCGCGTGCTTCGCTCTATGCCGGCAATCCGATGGGGCGGCTGATCAAGCCGGAGGAAGTCGCCAGCGCCATCGCTTGGCTCTGCAGCGATGGCGCTGCGGCGACAAACGGCGCGGCAATCCCGATGTCGGGCGGCGAGATTTGAGCGACGCGGTTCGCCTCTCGCTCCGCCTGCTCGCCGCCGGCCGCCTGATCGAGCGTGAGGTCGACGCCTTGATGCGTGCGCGATTTGATTCGACCATCGCCCGATTCGATTTTCTTTCCGCGCTCGATCGACACGGGCCGCTGACGCTCGGCGAGGTGTCGCAATACCTGCTTGTGTCCAACGGCAACGTCACGCAGTTGCGAACGCGGCTCGAAACGGACGGGCTGATCGCATCGGAACAGGACGCCAACGACCGGCGTGTGCAACGCGTGCGATTGACGCGCGCCGGTGAAAGCGTATTCAAGCGCATGGCCAAGGCGCACGCGGCTTGCGTCGACGCGCTGTTGCGCGATCTCGGCCCAGCCGACAAGAACGCGCTGATGCGCCTGCTCGACGCCGCGAAGGCGTCGCTCAGGCGCTCGCTGTCGAAGGGAGGAGCCGCGGCATGATCGGCGATGCGTGGAAGAGCGCGGATTACGCGGCGGAGCATTTCTTGTGGCGCGTCGAAGATCGCGTCGCCACCGTCACGCTGAACCGGCCGGAGCGGAAAAACCCGCTGACGTTCGAGAGCTATGCCGAGCTGCGCGATCTCTTTCGCCAACTCGTGTATGCCGACGATTGCCGCGCGATCGTCCTCACCGGCGCCGGCGGCAACTTCTGCTCCGGCGGCGACGTGCACGACATCATCGCGCCGCTCACCAAAATGACGATGCCGGAGCTCATGCGCTTCACGCGCATGACTGGCGATCTCGTCAAAGCCATGCGCGCCTGCCCGCAGCCGATTGTGGCTTCGGTCGAAGGCGTCTGCGCTGGCGCGGGCGCGATCCTGGCGATGGCGAGCGATATTCGCTTCGCAGCGCCCACCGCGAAGACCGCATTCCTGTTCACGCGCGTTGGCCTCGCCGGTTGTGACATGGGCGCGTGCGCGATCCTGCCGCGCATCATCGGTCACGGCCGTGCGAGCGAATTGCTCTACACCGGTCGCAGCATGAGCGCCGAAGAAGGTGCGGCTTGGGGCTTTTACAACCGCGTCGTGGACGCGCCGCTTGCCGAAGCCCAGGCGTTCGCGCGCGATCTCGCGCACGGACCCGCGTTCGCGCATTCCATGACCAAGAACCAGCTCAACATGGAATGGAACATGAGCCTCGAGCAGGCGCTCGAAGCAGAAGCACAAGCGCAGGCGATTTGCATGCAGACGAAGGATTTCGAGCGCGCTTACGTTGCCTTCGCGGGCAAGCAGAAGCCGGTGTTCGAAGGCGATTGAGATGAGCGGCCATGCCGACACCTTCGTGCGCGACAATCTCCCCCCGCGCGATCAATGGCCGGAGCTGCGCTTCACACTGCCGGAGCTGCAGCTTCCTCAAGCATACAATGCTAGCGCCATGCTCGACGCCGCAATCGCCGGCGACCACGGCGGTCGCAACGCAGTGCTATTCTCTTCGGCGACGCTCACTTACGAAAACCTTCTACAGGAAGCATCGCGCATCGCGCATGTGCTGACGCATGACTTCGGCCTCGTTCCCGGCAATCGGGTGCTCATTCACGCTTCGAACACGCGCCACTCGATTGCCGTTTGGTGGGGCGTGCTGCGCGCCGGCGGCGTGGCCGTGGGCACGATGCCGATGCTGCGCGCGCATGAGCTTGCTGTGATCCTCAACAAGGCGCAGATCAGCCACGCTATCGTTGATGCGCACCGCACGGCCGAGTTGGAGCAAGCGCGCGCCGACGCGCCGGTATTGAAGCACATCATCTCGACCGACGACCTCGATCGACGTATGGCCGCCGCACCTGTCGCGTTTGCCGCCGTGCCCACCGCCGCCGACGATCCGGCGCTGATCGCCTTCACCTCCGGCACGACAGGCACGCCGAAGGGCTGCGTTCACTTCCACCGCGACATCGCCGCCATGGCTGAGACGTTTTCGCGCCACGTGCTTCAGCCTAAAGCAACAGACGTCTTCGTCGGCACGCCGCCATTGGCATTTACGTTTGGGCTTGGCGCCGGCGTGATTTTCCCAGCAAGCGTCGGCGCGGCGACGGTGATCTGCGACAAGCCCGGCTTCGAGGTGCTGGCCGACACCATCGCGCAGCACAAAGGGACCACGCTCTTCACCTCCCCGACCGGCTATCGCGCGCTGATGAAGCAGGACCTGAGCAAGCTCGCATCGCTGCACACCTGCGTCTCAGCCGGCGAACACTTGCCGCAAGCGACATCGGACCAATGGTTCGAGCGCACAGGCGTTCGCATCATCGACGGCATCGGCGCGACCGAGATGATCCACATCTTCATCTCGGCGCGCGGCGACGAGATCCGGCCGGGCGCCACAGGCAAAGCGGTGCCGGGCTACGAGGCGATCTTGCTCGACAAGAACGATCGGCCGTTCGAGGGCGAAGGCGAAGGGCGTCTCGCCATTCGCGGGCCAACCGGTTGCCGCTACCTCGCGGACGAACGGCAGAAGGCCTACGTCGTCAATGGCTGGAACGTCACCGGCGATCTCTATCGGCGCGATGCGGACGGCTATTTCTGGTACGTCTCGCGCGCTGACGACATGATCATTTCGTCTGGCTATAATATTGGCGCGCCGGAAGTAGAGAACGCTTTGCTCACGCATGATGCCGTGGCCGAGGCGGCGGTGATCGGTGTCCCCGACGAACAGCGCGGGCAGATCGTGAAGGCGTTCATCGTGCTCAGAGCCGGGGCTGACGTCAGCGCAGAAGCGCTGCAGGATCACGTCAAGCAAACGATCGCGCCGTACAAATATCCGCGCGCCGTCGAATTCGTCGCCGAGCTGCCAAAGACGCACACCGGCAAGCTGCAACGCTTTAAACTCCGCGAGACCCCATGAACCCGTTCACACGTGACGTTATCGTTCGCTTCGAGCACTGCGACGCGGCCGGCATCATGTTCTATCCGCGTTTCTTTGCGCTGGTGAACGAAGCGATCGAAGATTGGTTCGCGAGCTTGGGCTTTTCGTTCAAGGCGCTGCATATCGATCAGCGCAAGGCCGTGCCAACCGTGCGGTTCGAGAGCGAATTTGTCGCGCCGGTGCGCATGGGCGATGTGCTGCGCCAGAGCTTAGGCGTGCAGGCGTTGGGAACATCGTCATTGGAGTTGCGGCATCTAGCGGCGGTCGGAGATCGCGCGGTGGCGCGCTTCGACCAAACGATCGTGTTCACGGATCTTGCGAGCATGAAGGCCGAGCCTTGGCCGGCCAATCTGCGCGCGGCGATCGCCAAGTTCGCGGAAATCGCATGAGGACGCTCCTCCCCGCCGGCTGGCCGCGCCCCAAGGGTTATTCAAACGGCATCGAAGCGGACGGGCGTATCGTGTTCGTCGCTGGCCAAATCGGCTGGACGCCAGAGGGCGCATTCGAAGCAACGACACTGCCGGCGCAATTCGTGCAGACGCTCGACAACACGCTGGCTGTTCTGCGCGAAGCAGGCGCAGGGCCGGAGCACGTCGCGCGGATGACCTGGTATATCACCGATAAGCGCGCCTATCTCGGTGCACTGGCGGAGATTGGCGCGATCTGGCGGGAGAAGATGGGGAAAAATTATCCGGCGATGGCCGTAGTCGAGGTCAAGGCGCTGATCGAGGATGCGGCCCTCATTGAAATCGAGACAACGGCGGTCGTCCCGCGCTAAACGACACACAGGAGCACCCAATGGCGGACCATAGCCTCTTTATCTTTGTGCGCGTGCAAGGCGCGACGCCGGAAGCGGTCGGCAATGCGCTGCGCGACGGCAGTGACAAGATCATGGATATCTACTCGATCATGGGCGAATGGGATTTGCTCGTGCGCATCGAGCACCCGGATCTGAACACGATTCAAAACGTCGTCACCGAGACGATCCGCGCGCACCCGAACGTGGCGCAAACTTACACGATCCTCGGCTATCAGCTCTACGGCTCGAAATGGCCGGGCTTCGACTTTCCTGACGAGGAATGAGCCTCGATCTCGAAGCCGAGTACAACAACCGCGCCCGCGTGCCCGAGCATCCGGCGATCATTGCGGGCTGGGCAAAGGATGCGGCGGCCTATCGTGAAGCGCGACCGCCGCGCGTAGTGCGCTATGGCGATGGCGAGCGGCACACGTTTGATTTGTTCGAGGCGGGCGCCGGCCCTGCGGTGATGTTCATTCACGGCGGCTACTGGCAAGCGCTAGACAAGAGCTTCTTCTCGCACATGGCGGCGGGATTGAACGCGCTGGGCGTCAGCGTTGCCGTGCCGAGCTATGATCTTTGCCCGAACGTGCGCGTTGGCGATATCGTCGAGCAGATGCGCATGGCGTGCGCGCTATTGCATCGAGAAACCAATGCACCGGTCATCGTCAGCGGCCATTCAGCCGGCGGGCATCTTGCCGCGTGCTTACTGGCGAGCGAAGCGCACGTGCCGGCGGCGTACGCGATCTCCGGCCTGTTCGAATTGGCCCCGCTCGTGCCGACGAGCCTCAACACCGCGCTGCGTTTGGATGATGCCGAGGCGGAGGCGTTGAGTCCCCTCACCTGGCCCGGGCCAGAGGGCAAGATCCTGGACGCCGTCGTCGGCGCCGATGAGTCGAGCGAGTATTTGCGCCAGAGCGCGGCGATCGTGGAAGCCTGGGGCGCCGAGGGCGTTGCGACACGCTACGAGGCGATCGCCGGCACGAACCATTTCACGGTCATCGCGCCGCTGACGGATGCCAGCAGTGCGATGTGTGAGCGTCTTCTTGCTTTAGTGCACGCCGCTTAGTTCGGCTGCACCACCTCGATCGGCAGACCCAAGGCTTCCAGCTGTGGGCGCACCACGGATGCATCTCCGACAACCACCCAAACGAACTGCGCCGGATCGACGACGCTGCGTACTGCATCGTCCATCTGGCCTGCCGTCATGCCGCGATAGCGGCTGGCGATACGCTCCCAATAATCGTCGGGGCGATTGTAGAGCGCGTTGCCGCGCAGCGCGCCGAGTACCGAGCCCGCAGTTTCGTATAGGCCCGGCAGCTGGCGGATGTTGCCGTTGATGACGCGCAGATGCTCAGCGTCGGTGACGCCATTGTCGCTCCGGAAGCTGTTGATCTGCTCCATCAGCACGCGGATGGAGTCGCCCGTGCGGTCGGCTTGCACCGGCGCGTTGATCACGTACGGCACGCGGCCTTCACGCAATTGCACGACGCCGGAGAGGCCATAAGACCAGCCGCGCCGCTCACGGATTTCCGTGTTGATGCGCGAGAGGAAATTGTTGCCCAACACTTCGTTGCCGGCATTGAGCGTCACCGTGTCGTCGCGGCCGGTGATCGGCAGAACGGCGCCGGCGGAGATCACCGATTGCGGCGATTGCGGGCGGTCGACAATGACGATGCGCGATTGCGGCGCGGGGATCGGCGCGGAAAAATCCTTGCGCCCAACCGCCACGTCCGCAGCACCCCGCCACGTGCCGAAGCGCGCGTCGAGCAGGCGTCGGACTTCCGAGAGCGGACGATCCGACACAACGAAGATGCGGGCGGTTTCCGGTCTGATCCAGGTTCGGTGGAACGTGACCAGATCGTCGCGATCGAGCCCGCCAACAGATGCTGCGCTCCCGAGACCGGAAGCTGGCCGCCCGTAGGGATGGCTGGCGCCATAGAGCAAGGGCGGCAAGGCGCGGCCCGCCAAACCGTTTGGCGATGTCGCTTCGGAGGAGATCGCCGCGAGCTGTTGAGCACGCTGGCGCGTGAACTCGGACTCGGCGAAATCTGGCCGCTGCAAGATGTCGGCCATAAGGTCGAGCGAGAGCGCGAGGTTGGCTGACAGAGCCGTCAGCGTGACGGCAGAGCGATCGAGACTGCCGCCGGTCGAGATGGTTGCGCCGAGGCGTTCTTGCTGTTCGGCGATCTGCATCGCGTCCATGCCATCAGCGCCATCAGACATCAGCGACATGGTGAGCGTCTGCAGGCCGAACGCGCCTTGCGGATCGGCGGCGATGCCGGCGTCGAAATCGATCGCCACGAGCGTCGCCGGGATGGCGGCGCGGCGCGCATAGACAACCTCGATGCCATTGGAGAGACGCGCGCGCTCGACGTCCGGGAAATCGAGATCGGCGATTTCGCCGAGTGGCGGCATCGGATCACGCGGCGTCACGGTTGGCGGGCTGTTGTCCGGCGCCGGGCGATTGGTGGCGGTGGCTTCCGGATAAGGCTCACGCACGCCGGGATCGACGCGTAGTGAATAGACCGGACGCGTGAGCCAACGGCCCATGGCGTCGCGCACGCTAGCGGGCGTGATGTCACCATACGCGAGCAGATTGCGGCGGAAGAAGCCGGGATCGCCCGCGATCACGGCGCCGTTGGCGAGCGCCACGGTTTGACCGTTAAAGCCGCCAATTTGCTCGATCGCAAACAACCCAGCAGCAACCTGCCCTGTCGCAACACGTTGGATTTCATCCTCGGTCGGGCCGGAAGCGACGAAGTCGCGGATAATGCCGTCGAGACGATCGGAGACCGCTTGCACGTCTTGGCCGGGCGCCACGTCGGCGGTGACGAAGAAGAGGCTCAAGCGCTGGAACGGCAGCACGGACGCGGTCACGGAGACAGCCGTCTGATCGGCGCGCACCAATTCGCGATCGAGCCGCGAAGTGGCGAGGCCGCCGAGCACTTGCGCCGCAGCGTTCAAGTCCTGCTGGTCTTCGTCGGCAAGGCCCGGCACGGCCCAAACGCGATAGAGACGCGAGTTGGCGACGCGGTCCGTCATCACTTCAGATATGGGCGCTGCCAAAGTCGGCACATCAGCGGCGGCCGGCACGTTTTGGCGCCCGCGCGCGATCTGGCCGAAATAGCGCTCAACCAACGGCCGCGCTTCGGCGGCGTTGATGTCGCCGGTCAGCACGAGCACCGCATTGTTCGGCCCGTAACTATCGCGGAACCACTGGCGCACTTGCTCAAGCGACGCGCCGTCGAGATCGGCCATCGAGCCGATGGTGGAGTGGCGATACGGGTGGCCCTCGGGGAAGAGGCCTTCGAGGATGCGATAGAACGCCAAGCCGTACGGCTGGTTGTCGCCCTGACGCTTTTCGTTTTGGACGATGCCGCGCTGCGCATCGAGCGATTGCTGCGTCAGCGCGCCGAGCAAATAGCCCATGCGCTCGCTCTCGATATAGAGGCCGCGCTCAAGCGCCGGCGCGGGCACGGTTTGAAAATAGTTGGTGCGATCGAACCAAGTGGTGCCGTTCCAATTGGTGGCGCCCATGTCGCGCAGCGGCTCGATCAGATTCGGAATATGCTCGGTGCCGTTGAACAGCATGATGTGTTCGAACAGGTGCGCAAAGCCGGTCTGGCCCGGCGGCTCATCCTTGGAGCCGATATTGTACCATGCCGCGATGGCGACGATCGGCGCCTTGCGATCTTCGTGAACGAGAACGGTGAGGCCATTGTCGAGAGTGAAGCGTTCATAGGGAACATCGACGCCGGCCATGAGCTCTTCGACCGAAGCCGGTTGGCCATTGCCCGCCGCCGGCGCGCCGCCGCTGGCCGTGGCGCACGCCGCGAGTCCCAAAGCCGCCGCCGCCATAAGAAATGTCCGCATAACCCGCTCCCCGTTGACCCGCCATTGCACACGGGCGCGGCGCCCAAGTCCAGCAACTGTGCGACGAGCGACGCCCACCTTTCGGCGGGCGTCGGATTCGAGAGATTGCGGCGGCCAGCCGTTGAGCACGCGCTTCAACTGTTCTCAGCGGAGCGATTCCATGAAAGCACGGAGGTCGGCGGCGGACCGATCGGGCGCCTCCTCCATCGGCATGTGTCCGGTGTCTGGGTAGATCACGAGGCGCGCCCGCGGGATCGCGGCGGCGAGTGCGCGGCTATCCTCCACCGAGATGATGCGATCGTTCTCGCCATGGATCACCAATGTGGCGATGCCGATGCCCGCGAAGTCCTCGGGCGTGAGCGGCGGATCGCCTCGATTGTTGCGGTCGGAGGAAAGCAGCGCGCGATGACCCGGCGCGCGGGCGAGATCGACATAACGCTTCACCACTTCGTCGCGCACCATCGACCGGTCGTGATAGGCGGAAACGAGGCCGCGCTCCGCGAAGAGACGCGGATTGACGTAGCGCAGGATCCCGCGGCCGATCGGATTGCGCAGCAACTGAAAAGCGAGCGGCGTGCGGCCGCTGCTCTGCTGCTCACGCGGCCAAGCAGCGGCGGCGACGAGCACGAGTGCGTCGAGCTTTTCCGGATGCGCCAACGCGTAACGCACCGCGACGGCGCCGCCCATGGAGTGCCCGACGAACGTGAAGCGTTGCACGTTAAGCCGCTGCGTGAGTTCTTCGATCAGCTGCGCGTTAGAGCCGGCGGAGAAACTGTAGCCGGACGGCGCGCGCGTGAGGCCATGGCCCGGCAAGTCCACGCTGATGATGCGGTAGTGGCTCTGCAGCCGTTCGACCCACGGCTCCCACGTGTGCACCGAGGCGCCAAAGCCATGCACCAGCACGAGCACCGGCGCCGCTTCGGGGCCGTGCACGCGATAATGCATGCGCACGCCGTCGGATAAGTCCATGTACAGCGATGCGCCGTTGGCGTAGCGGCTCTCGAGCGTCGCGTACGGGATGTCGCGGCTGAACGGCGCGCACGACATCAAGCCCATCACCGCGACCATCACGCCCAAGACCCACAAGCGGCGCATCGGCCATCCTTATCTGTTCGCTAAAGTGTGCGGCAAGGACGGCGCGGGCGCTACTCTTGGTTTACACGCCCGGGCAGATTCCCCTCTTCCGCCAGCCGCACCAGGGCGGGCAGTTGCGCATAGTCCGAGAATGACGCTGCGGGAGCGAGAGCATCGAGCGGCTCGGCGCGATAGCCTTCCGCGTAGAGAAAGAACATCGCGCCTGTCGCTTTACTTAGGGCCGCATCGACCGAACCATCGCCGACATAGATGATCTCATCGATGCCAGCGCCGCAACCATGGGCGGCGCTGACCAGCACGCGCGGATCGGGCTTGCGCACGGAGAGCGTGTCGCCGCCGACCAGCATGCTGAAGAACTCGGCGATGCCGAGTTTTTGCAGGATGGCGCGCGCGTGGGCCTGGTCCTTGTTGGTGCACAGGCCCAATTGATAGCGGCTGGCGAGGTCGCGCAGAGCAGCGAACACGCCGGGAAAGAGACGCGTGAGCGGATAACCTTGCGCGGCATAGATACGTTTGAATTGTTCGATCCGCTCGGCAAGATCTTCGGGCGCGACGCCGGCGTGAAGATAGCTCCGCGCCACGAGCGCGCCGATGCCATCGCCGATAAAGCTCTCCACCGCGCGCAGAGTGATGGGCGCGATCCCTTCTTCCGCGAACAGCAGATTGACGGCGGCATGCAAATCTTCGCCGCCGTCGATCAGCGTGCCGTCGAGGTCGAAGATGATGGCCTTGATCACGGATCGGCTCGCTTCTTGTCACTGGAGAGGCCGCCGCTGAAGACGCGGCTGGCGCGGAAGTCTTCGCTGTCGAGGGTTGAGAGCGCCGCGGCGTCCTTGATGCCTTCACGCCGAAAGATCTGATCGAACGTGTGCTTGACCGTGCTCGTGCCTGCGCCGGAAGAGCCGACGACCGAGATGACGGGATGACTCACAGACATCGCCGCCTCACGATTTAAACAGGCCGCGCTGATGAAACAGCGGCGCAGCGTCTTGGGCGTAAGCCGGATCGACGTGATAGTGGCGGACGGACTCGACGTCCTTGGCCGAGCCGAACACCAGCGGCGTGCGCTCGTGCAAGCTCAGCGGCGTCTTCTCCAGAATCCGCGCGTGACCATCAGTGGCGGCGCCGCCGGCTTGCTCCATCAGCATGGCGACGGGCGCTGCTTCATAGAGAAGACGCAGCCTGCCCTGCTCGAACCCCTGGCGCGCATCCGCCGGATAGAGATAGACGCCGCCGCGCAGCAAAATACGGTGCGCTTCCGCCACCATCACCGCGAGCCAGCGCGCGTAACAATCGACGCCGCGCGGGCCCCCTGCGCCTTCGATGCAATCGTCGACGAAAGTGCGCGTCGGCGCCGGCCAGAAGCGGCGGTTCGACATGTTGATGGCGATATCCGCTGCGCTGCCGGGAACGCGCAAGCTCGCTTCGGCGCGCTTGAAAGTTTGATCGTCAGGATCGAGCACGAAGAGATCGACGCCCGCGCCAACCGTCAGCACCAGAAGCGTGCTGCTCCCGAAAAGGAAGTAACCGGCGGCAAGTTGATCGGCGCACGGACGAAGGAAAGAAGCCTCCGCCGTTTGCGCAGCGGGCAAAATCGAAAAAATCGCGCCGACAGTGAGATTGACACTGACATTGCCAGAGCCGTCGAGCGGATCAATCGCGACGGCCAACGCTGCGCCTTCGCGCAACGCGATCGGCGCGTTGCTTTCCTCGGATGCTAGAAAGGCTGTCGGTGTGTGCTTCAGCGCCGCAATGAAGATATCGTTGGCGACGACATCGACGGTCTTTTGGACGTCGCCATCGGAATTCGTCGCGCCGGTTGCGGCGGAGATATCGCCCGCTAGCGCACCGCGCGCCAAAATGGCCGCCAGATTCCGCGCGCCCGAGGCGAGCCCCACCACCACTTCGGCAATGTCGCTGCGCTGACGATTGGCGCCGGCCCACGCGATCAGGACGTCGCCGAGATGGTCCAAGGGCGGCGGGGTTTTCCCCTTTTTCACGACCATGTCCGCGCCCTTCGAGGTCGGGCCGAACACCCGTTCAAGGGAAAGCCTTGCGCGGAGGAACGAAAAAGAAAATGTTAAAAGAACGACGCTACCGAAAGAAAAACTAAATGTCGGATCTCCGTGGGCTCTCCATTCGCCAACTTCGGGCGTTCTCCGCAACGGTGCGGCTGGGCTCGATCACAGCGGCGGCCAAGGCCCTGCACGTGACCCCGCCCGCAATCTCCATCCAACTGAAATTGCTCTCGAAACAGGCTGGCGGCGATGTGCTCGAACGTACCGCTAGCTGGTTTGAGCCGACGGCGCTGGGCGCGGAAATCCTCGAAGCCGCGCACGAGATGGACGGGCTGCTCGACCGCCTGAGCGATCGCATCAACGCTCTTCACAGCGGCGCGGCTGGGTTGTTGCGGCTCGGCGTCGTCAGCACCGGAAAATACTTCGCGCCGCGCATCGTCGCCGGCTTTCAGCGGGCGCACCCAGGCATCGTCGTGAAGCTCGTCATTGGCAATCGCGGCGAGATTCTTACCGGGCTTAGGCAACGCAATTTCGATCTCTGCATCATGGGCCGCCCGCCCGAAGACGTGCCTGTAATCCGCGAAGAACTGGGCGACCATCCGCACGTGCTGATCGCCCCGCCCGACCACCGGCTCGCTGGCCGCCGCGATATCGCGCACGCCGAATTGCAGCAGGAGACCTTCCTGGCGCGCGAGGAAGGATCGGGCACGCGCATGCTGATGAACCGGTTTTTGGACCGCGTTGGCGCAGAACGGCCGGTTCAATTGGTCGATATGGGCACCAATGAAACCATCAAGCAGGCGGTGATGGCGGGGCTCGGCATCGCCATTATCTCCGCCCACACATGCGCTGCGGAACTGGCGGAGGGGAAGCTCGTTGCACTTGATGCGCGCGGTACGCCGATCGTGCGCCAATGGTACATCATCCATCGCGCCGACCATGAATTGTCCGTGGCGGCGCAGCACTTTCAGAGCTTTGCCGCAGCGCACAAGAACACGCACTTTCCAGAAGGGTTCGGCGGCATGAACCGGAGCGAATAGCGGGACGTATAATCGTAGGTGGCCCCACTCGCAGTTTTTGGCGCTGGACGGTATTGGTTGTCGAAATATCTTGACAGTCGCGCGCCCCGGGCGTCGGAGTAGCGCGAATTAGACTCTTCGGGAGGAGCTTGAATGCGTTCATTGATTGGTGCGGCCGCGCTTGGCTTGGTGCTGGCTGCAGCGGCATGTTCGCCGGCCGCGGACAATTCAGCCGAAGCGCCGCCGACGACGACCGCTGAAGCGCCAGCTGAGGCGCCGCCCGCTGCTGAAACGCCCGCCGGCCCGCCGGCCGCGACACAGATCGCACTGAGCATCACCGACGCAAGCGGCGCACAGCTCACCGGCGACACGGCGCGTGGTCAGCGCATCTTCGCACAATGCGCAACCTGCCACTCGCCCGAGCAAGGTGTGAACCGCGTCGGCCCGTCGCTCTATGGCATTATCGGCCGTGGATCGGGAACGATCCCGGGCTTCCGTTACTCGGCGGCGAACCAGGCCTCTGACATCGTCTGGACCGAGCAAGAGCTCTTCACGTACCTGGAAAATCCGCGTGCGAGAATTCCGGGCACGACCATGGCGTTCGTTGGCCTGCGCAATCCGCAGCAACGCGCCGACGTCATCGCCTACTTGAAGGCGAACGCCGAATAAGAACCCTCGTAAAGCATAGCCTCAAGGCCGTCGAAGCCCTGCTTCGGCGGCCTTGTTGTATTCAGGGCTGGCGGCGGAAGATGAGGGTGCTGCGGCCCAATTCGAACCCGAACTTGGTGACGCGGGCGACGTTCAGCAGCGTATCTTCCGCCGTCTGCACGAAGGTGTCGTGGAAGCGCACCCGCATCCGCCGCGCACCGAGTTTCAGGGAAAACAAATACGACCAGCGCAGCACGCCGCCGCGAACGGCGCCGCGGGCGTCGCCAATCATGTCGTCTGCGTTGGCGCTGTAGCCGCCGGCGCCGATCGGCGTGATGCGCCAAACGCGTTGTTCGGTAGCGCCATCGTCGAACAGGAAATGCTCGCTCAATACCAGCGCGCCACCATCCAGGCGGCCATCGAGCTGGATGGCGAAGCGGCGGCGGATGCGGCCGGTGAAATCCTGGAACACGCCCTCGGCGCGCGAGCGCCCGAGCAGAAAGCGCTCGATCCGCGGGTCCCCCGCAGGCAGTGGATTTACCGCCGGCGCATGAGATCGATCAGGTGAAACGGAAACGACGCGGCGATCAACAACGCTACCCATGGCCAACCCGCTCCAACCAAAGCCGCCCTGAGCGCCAACAGCAGCATGACGCCGGGCATTAACGCAAAGAACCAAGTCACCGCCGCGCGCGTGCGCTGTTCGCGCGCGAGGCTGACGAGCACGATGAACTCAATCGCGATCACCAGCAGAACGACATCCACGGCGCGGCCACTGAGTACGAAGTCCTGCACGGCGCGCTGCTCCGATTACGATCAGCCGAACGGCCCGTTCAGTCGCACCACCTCGTAATTGAGTACGGCGGCCAACGACACCCAGATCAAATACGGCGTCAGCAAAACACCGGCGAGACGCGAGTGCCGCGCGGTGAAGATGATCAACGCGACGATCGAAAGCCAAAGCGCGACGACTTCGATCAGCGACCAGTCGGGTCGCTGCAAGCGGAAGAACAGCAAGCTCCACAGCACGTTCAGAAAACCGTTCAACGCAAAGAGGCCAATCAACCATTCGCGCTCAGCGCCCTTCGGTGCGCGCCGCCATGTGATGACGGCTGCTGCTGCTGTCAGCGCATAGATGGCTGTCCAAATCGCGCCGAAGGCGGGACCGGGCGGTTGCCAGTCCGGCTTCTGCAAGCCTTGATACCAAGCGCCAAGATCAGTGACCGTGCTGCCGAGCGCGCCGACAAACACCGCCGCGGCCGCCGCCACCGCAATCGGGCGCAGCCGCTTCCAGTTCACGTCGGCGACATGCCGAGCAAGTGTCCCATGTCCTTCATGAAGATGCGCATGTGCGCGGCCGGATCGGCGCGGACGAGTTCCTTGTTCATGTAGGCCTGCCACGTGAGGCGCTGCACGTCGGGATCGTCGCACATGGAGACGAAGCGTTCGCGGCGCTTGTCGCTGCGGTACCAGAAGTGCTGCATGATGCCCAAGATCCAGAAAACTTGGCCGTGGTCGCGCATGAACGTCTTGCGCGCGCTGGCGAGGCTTTGCGGCTTGCCAGTGCTGAGAAACGCGTCCGCCGCTTCGGCCGCAACGCGTCCGCCAATCATGGCGTAATAGATCCCCTCGCCCGATGCCGGCGCAACGACGCCGGAGGCGTCGCCGGCAAGCACGACGTCGCGACCATTGTCCCAACGCGCCAGTGGCTTCAGCGGAATCGGCGCGCCTTCCGTGCGAACGGTCTCGCAACCCGAGAGCCCGGAGCTTTCGCGCAGGGCGGTGACAGCGCCGCGGAGCGAGAAGCCTTTATTGGCGGAGCCGACGCCAATGCTGGCTGTATCGCCGTGCGGGAAAATCCAGGCGTAGAAATCAGGCGAGAGCTTGCCTTGATAATAGACGTCGCAGCGGCGGCCGTCGAAGCCGGCTACGCCTTGCGGCGGTGAGCGAATGATTTCGTGATAGGCGAACACGCATGGCATGCGGTCGGCGCCTTTCACGGTTTGCTGCGCCACTTTCGAGCGCGCGCCGTCGGCGCCGATGATGACGCGGGCGCGCACGCGGCGGACTGCGTCTTTGTCGGTGTCCTTGTCGTGGTAGCAAACGACTGCAACGCCATCACCGTCATGCTCGATGCGCAGGAACGAGCCGGCGAGCCGCTCGGCGCCGGCGCCGGCGGCGCGCTCGCGCAGCCATTCGTCGAAATGTTCGCGGTCGACCATGCCGACGAAGCCGCCTTCGATGGGCATGTCCACTTCGCGGTCAGACGGCGCCACCATGCGCGCCGAGGTCGCGCGCGCGACCAAAAGATGATCTGGAATTTCAAAGTCGCGAATGAGCCGCGGCGGGATTGCGCCGCCGCACGGCTTAATGCGCCCGGCGCGGTCGAGCAGCAGCACGGAATAGCCCGCGGTCGCGAGATCGGTGGCGGCGGTTGCGCCAGCGGGGCCGCCGCCAACAACCACAGCGTCATAGGTCAGCTTGGGTGTCATGAGCGCACTCCTTCAAGCACGCTCGGCGTGCTCTCTACGCGCGGCGCCGCGGCGCCCATCAAATCAAGGCGCGCCGCAAGCACGGCGGCGCATACAAACAATCCAGCTTCAAGCGAAAAGACTATTCCGAATGCGCTTGAGGTTTCGGGCAGCAGGACACGCAGCGCGTCCACGCCGGCAGCGCCGGCAAAGCCGCCGCATGCGAAGGCAATGGCTTGCGCCGCGCCCCACACGCCCATGCGTACGCCTTCGCGCGAACTGCGTCCCTCCCCGGCCAAGCCCATCATCGAGCCGATGGCGGAGACGGCGAACACACCGTTGGCGAAGCCAAGCACGAACACTGTCGGCTGCAGCGGCCACGCCGGACCAACGAGTGCCGCGCAAGCGAGTGCACCGAGCGCCAGCGCCGAGCCTACGCAGCCGGCGATCGTCCATTGCCGCATCCACGCGCGCTTCTTGTCCCCGAGACGCGCGCCGAAAGCGCCGACGAGAATCATGCCGAGCAAAACGCCGCCATGCTGGATGCCGGCCATTTGCGTCGATTGGCCGGGCGTCATGCCGAAGACGAGACCGGCGAACGGTTCGAGGATGAGGTCTTGCGCGCTGTAGGCCAGCATCGACACGAAGACGAAAATCGTAAAGCGCCGCGCGAGCGGCTCAGCCCAGATTTCGCGCAAGACTTGCGCGAATGGCGGCTTCTGCTCTTGCGTCTCGGGCTGGCGCTCGGGCTCCCGCTCAACGCCCCAGACGGCAAACAACGTGACCAGGAACGCTACGCCCGCGACGCCGGTTGCGACGAAGGCCAAGCGCTGCGGCGAAAACGGATCGAGGAGCGAGCCGGCGACGGCTGCTGTGATGACAATACCGACGATCATCATGATCCAAGTCGTCGCCGCAGCAGCTGGACGGCGCTGCGGCGCTGTGCGCGTGGCGAGCAAGGCCAGCAATGACGTGCCGCTCGCGCCAACGCCTGCGCCGATCATCGTGAAAGCGAGAATGCCAAGCAGAATGCCGAGCACCGGCGAAGACGCCATCAGCAGCGTAGCATCCGTCGCCAACACGCCGCCGAGGCAGAGCACGCCCATGCCGCCGATGATCCACGGCGTGCGGCGATGGCCCATGTCAGAGCCGTAGCCCCAACGCGGGCGCGAAAGCTGGATGGCGTAGTGCCAAGCCACCAGTGCGGCGGGCAACATGGCAGGCAGAGCGTATTCCACCACCATGACGCGGTTTAGCGTGGAGGTCGTGAGCACGACGATGGCGCCTAGTGCGCTTTGCACGAGGCCGAGGCGAACGATGCCAAGCCAGCTCAAGTGCGGATTATTCATGAGCCGGCTCCGGCGAGGCCGCCGAGAGCGAACGCGCTCACCAGCATGCCCAAGACATAAAGAAGAACGCCCGTGCCGTTGAACCACGGCGCGAGTTTGCGCGGATCGGTGATGAGCCGCGCCATGAGGTAAATCTGGATGCCAAACGAAACCGTCACGGCGATGGCGTGCAGCGGCTGGCCCCAGGCGAGCAGAAGCGCGATCACGACGGCCTGCGGCGCCAGCATCACGACGCACGCAAGTTTCGCGGCCTTCTCGACACCCAATTGAACAGGCAGCGAGCGCACGCCAGTCTGACGATCGCCTTCGATCGCCTTGAAGTCGTTGAGCACCATGATGCCGTGCGCGCCGAAACTGTAGAGCGCGGCGATGATCAGAATTTGCGGATTGGGCAGCGCCGCCAGCATGACGGCCGCGCCTGTGAACCAGGTGATGCCTTCATAAGAGAGCGCGCACGCGGCTGGGCCCCACCATCCGCTTTGCTTCAGGCGCAAAGGCGGCGCGCTATAAATCCACGCGAGCGCCATACCAACAACAGCGGCGCCGAAGACCCAAGGGCCAAGCGCCAGCGCCCAAAGCATCGACACGATGGTCCAGCCAATCGCGATCCAGAGCCCCCAGCGCCCAGGGATGCGCCCCGAAGGGATTGGACGGTTCGGTTCGTTGATCGCGTCGACGTGGCGGTCGTACCAATCGTTGACGGCTTGGCTGGTGGCGCAAATGAGCGGGCCGGCGAGAACGATGCCGGCCAAGGCCATCGGCCAGCGCGCGCTCAAATCTGCGCCAGAGGAAATGACGCCACAGCCGAACGCCCACATTGGCGGAAACCAGGTGATCGGTTTGAAGAGCTCCAGCACCGCGTTGGGCGCGGGGAAGCTTCGAAGCGTCACGGCGGCTGTGGTGGGAGCCATGCCGAACGCTACAAATGACACTTCAGACTGTCAATTAAAGTTGACGGTCGGCGTCACTCGCTCGTGTTGAAATCGCCGAGGCCGTATCTATGCAGCTTCGAATAGAGGCTCTGGCGGCTGAGGCCGAGGATTTCGGCGGCCGACGCGCGATTGTTGCCGGTCAGCTCGAGCGCCGCTTCTATGCAGAGGCGCTCCACCAAATCGGTCGTTTCGCGCACCAATTCCTTGAGTGTCACACGGCCAACGAGATGAGAAAGTTGCTCGACTGAGCGCGGCAGCTCACCGGCCACGCTCGGCCGCGGCGCCGGTGTGCGCACCACGCTGCGAATGGTGAAGCCAAAACACGGCGGCTCGCCATCGGCGACGTGTACGGCTGAGACTTCCACGTCCTCCTGCTCGCCAAGGCGGGTGCGGAGGATGGTGGCGAAGTTCTTGAGCGAGCCGTGCTGGCGCAGGCTGGACACCAGGATGTTCCGGTCGATCTCCGGGCGGCCAAGAAAGCTATCCAGCGATTGGCCCTGCGCCTGCTCTTTGCTGGCGAGACGCGTGAGATCGAGGAACGCGCTGTTTTCGGCGATGATGCGGAGACTTTCGTCCGTCACCACGAAGGCATCAGGAATGCGTTCCAGAACATCGATCAAGCGCTGCGCCGACTCAGGCACTTGGCCAGCATCCCCATCGCGCGCGCTCAACCGAATCAGAAATAGCGAGGCGCGGTCTTGCCGGAAGAGCGATGCCGCCACATTGAACGAACGTCCCTCCGCCTGCAGCGTCGATTGCGCCGTGAGATTTCCGCCACCGTGCGCCATCGCCAGCAACGACACCGCAGCGTCGCGCGAAGTATTGTCAAAAGCTGTTGAAAACGTGCGTCCAATCAGCGGCGTCGAGACGCCGCCGATCAGCCGCTCAGCGGCCGGATTAGCTTCAATGATCTTGCGCGACGCCGCATCGACGACGATGACGGCTTCCGACGCGAGTTGAAACAAGAGCCGATAGCGCGACTCAGCTTCGCGCAGACGCGTGTAGTCGCGCTCCATGGTTTGCTGCGCTTGGATGAGGCGCTGTTGCAGTTCGGCGGTGGCGCGATGATCGCGCCCGATCGCAATGACGCGGCCATCATCGCCCGCATTCACGGCGATGTAGCGCACCGCTACCGATGCGCCGCCGGCTGTGGGGTGATTGATTTCGCGCCAGCGTGCACCGCTATCGTTTGCGGCGTCGCGGAGCATTTCTTCGATCTTTTGGCGGCTATCGCTGGTGACGGTGTCGGCCCAGCGGCGATCGAGCCAGCCTTCGAAGCCGTCATTGACCATGTCACGATTGTTGACGGCGAGATCTCTAATGAAGCCGCCGCGATCGATGATCATGGCGACATCACCGCCAGCGGCGACAACCTTCGCTGCTACCTTGCCGTCGAGCGCGCCCAACAAATTGCGAGCGAACCTCGGTTCGATGCGCTCAGCAGGAGACATATGGATCGTCATCGGAACTCGCACTCGCCTCTACTTCCGGCGCCGCCACGGATCAGTGGCGTGCGAGTTGCCTCACTGCCACCTCAGCCTTGAGCACAGCCTCTTTCGCGTCGGTCGCCATAGCGTCGGCGCCGATTGTTGCTACGAGGCCTGGCTGCTCCAGGAAGAGTCGTCCTCCGACCATGACGGTAATGTCTCGGTTCCTTGACGCTCGCCGAATGGACATAATCATTGGCGCGATTTGATCAAGCCGCTCATCTGAGCTGGCTGTCATGCCGAACAGATCGAACCTGTGAGCTTGCACGGCGGCGAGGATTTCCTCGATCGCGCCAGACAATTCCGTCCAGGTGCGCCAGCCTGAGCGGCGGAAGAATTCTTCTATAATGACAAGCCCAAAGGTGTGCTGCTCGCCTGGAGCCGGTGCGAACAAGGCCGCGCGGCCATTGGCTGCCGCGCCTGAATCGACTGGCCCATGCAGGCTGAGTTCGCGCACGATCTGCTGTAGCTTGCCGAGCGCGATCGTGACGTCCGCGAACGAAACTTGGTCGTCGCTCCAGAATTCCCCTAACCGGCGAGCGGTGGGGCCGAGCAAATCGAGGTAGATCGCCTCCATAGAGACGCCCTGCTGAAGCAGCCCGCCAATGATGGCCAGAAGCGATTCCTGACCCGATGAAAGCGTATAAAGTGCAAATTTTTCAGTAGTTTCCGGCCCAAGGGCGATGGCGGCAGGCCGCCGCTCTTCGACGTTTGCTTGGCTGTGCACCAGCATCAAGCGAGGGATAATCTCTCCCTCGACGAGCCGGGCGAGCTGATCAGATTGTTCGCGCTTAGATTGCGCCCGTTCGCGACTGCTTCGACGTCGCCCGCTCGCGGACTCGAGCTGTTCCGGTTCTTCGCCGCATAGATCGAATGCCGGCGACTGCGGAAGGCTGGCCATGCATGGGCCCCTTCTACCTGCGGAGTGTCCCTAGTCACGCAGCTCCGCGCCACGCTGCTCCCGCACGCCGGACCCCTTCGATGAGGTTCGTTGGCAGGCGTTTCCCTCCCAAGAGCACGCCCTCTGACGAGGATCTTTGTTCTCGGTCCTTTACGGTAAGCAGACTTAACGACGACTGGCGAGCATTAATTTCGTCAAAATCGCGCATCTGTCCATTTTGTTGGACGTTCCATTTCCTTGACAACTCCGATCGCACGGATACGCTTCTGAAGCGACGCGATTATCGGGAGGTCGGCGGTGCACGAAAAACAACCGCATTCCGGAGGCGGCAGTCTTCGCATTTCCAGCCGGGGCGCCGACAACGTCCAACGGCCAGCGAATTTCTTCGATCACTGGATCGACTCAATCGCGCCATGCCCCTGGCCGTCGCACATCGGCTCGCACATTGAATCACGTGAGAAGAGCGATGCTGGAAAAGCGGCGCTCTACACGCCTGAGGAGCGCGCCAGGCGCGATGCGTCGCCCTGGACTTTGGTGCAGGCGATTCTTGCGCCGCTTCAGTTCGTCGTCTTCGCCATCAGCCTTGGGCTGGTGATCCGCTTTTTGATTACGGGACACGGTTACGAGCTGGCGACCGCGTCGATCCTGGCGAAAACCTTCCTCCTCTATCTCATCATGATCACTGGTTCGATCTGGGAAAAGGAGGTGTTCGGCAAATACCTCTTCGCGCGCGCCTTCTTCTGGGAAGACGTGTTCAGCATGTTAGTGCTGGCGCTGCAGACCGCATATTTGGCGGCGCTGTTGATGGGTTGGGGTTCGGCGCAACAACAGATGATGATCGCGATCGCCGCATACGCGGCTTACGTGATCAACGCCGCGCAGTTCTTGCTGAAACTCCGCGAAGCTCGGCTTGAGGCCGAGCGCACTGGCCTGAGACCCCTGACAGCGGGCCGGCAAGCCGCATGACTCCAGCTACTCCAAACACCGGATGCGACAGCGACGCCGCGCCGGTGCTTCGCGAACGTGGTCAACGCGAAGTGTTTTGCGGTTTGACGGGCATCGTCTGGCTGCATCGCAAGATTCAGGACGCGTTCTTCCTCGTCGTCGGCTCGCGCACCTGCGCGCACCTGATCCAATCGGCCGCTGGCGTCATGGTGTTCGCGGAACCGCGATTCGCGACTGCAATCATGGAAGAGAAGGATCTGGCGGGTCTTGCAGACGCGAATGAAGAGCTTGATCGCGTTGTCGATCGCCTGCTCGAGCGCCGGCCGGATATAAAATTGCTGTTCCTGGTGGGCTCGTGCCCTTCCGAAGTGATCAAGCTCGATCTGTCGCGCGCCGCCCAACGGCTTTCGACCAAGCACCAACCGAACGTCCGCGTGCTTAACTATTCGGGCAGCGGCATCGAAACCACATTCACACAAGGCGAGGATGCGTGCCTCGCCGCCCTTGTTCCGGAAGCACCGAGCGCCGGCGAAGATGCTCTCCCTTCTTTGCTCATCGTCGGCGCGCTTCCGGACGTCGTTGAGGACCAGTTCGCGCGCCTGTTCGCGGAACTGGGCATCGGGCCCGTCGCGTTTTTCCCGCCACGGCGATCGGGCCAAATCCCGGCAGTTGGGCCGAACACGCGCATGCTGATCGCGCAGCCCTTTCTGGGCGACACGGCGCGCGCACTCGAAGCGCGCGGCGCAAAGCGCTTGCCGGCGCTGTTTCCGTTCGGCGCCGAGGGCACGACGCACTGGCTGAAAGCGGCCGCCGATGCGTGGGACGTGCCGGAAATGGATTTCCGCCGCGTCGTCGCCCCGCACCGCGAACGCGCCAAACGCGCGCTCGCGCGCTCCAAGGAAGTGCTCGACGGGCGCAGCATCTTTTTCTTCCCGGACTCACAGCTGGAGCCGCCGCTGGCGCGCTTCCTCGCCGAAGAACTCGGCATGCGTCCGATCGAGATCGGCACGCCTTATCTCAATCGCGATCTGCTCTCGGAAGAAATGAAACGCATCCCGGAAGGCGCGCAGCTCAGCGAAGGCCAGCACGTCGATAAGCAGCTCGATCGCTGCCGCGATGCGCGGCCCGATCTGGTTGTGTGTGGCTTAGGCCTCGCCAATCCGCTCGAAGCGGAGGGCATGACCACGAAATGGTCGATCGAACTCGTGTTCTCGCCCGTGCACGGCTTCGACCAAGCGGGCGATCTCGCCGCTCTGTTCGCGCGCCCGTTTGCGCGCCGCTCCGTGTTGAGGGTCTGACGCGATGCAATTGACCGTCTGGACCTATGAAGGCCCGCCCCACGTTGGCGCGATGCGGATCGCGACGGCGATGAAGGGCCTACACTTCGTGCTGCACGCGCCGCAGGGCGATACCTACGCCGATCTGCTGTTTACAATGATCGAGCGTCGTGATGCGCGCCCGCCGGTGACCTACACAACCTTCCAGGCGCGCGATCTCGGCGGTGATACTGCAGAGCTCTTCAAGAATGCCGCGCGTGAAGCGTATGAACGCTTTCAGCCCGAAGCGATGATTGTCGGCGCCTCGTGTACGGCTGAACTCATTCAGGACGATCCAGCCGGACTCGCCCGCGCGCTGAAACTGCCGATCCCAGTGATCCCGCTCGACCTTCCCTCTTACCAAAAGAAAGAAAACTGGGGCGCGTCGGAGACGTTCTACCAATTGGTGCGTACCTTCGCGCCGAAGATCGAAGGTGCACCTGTACGCACGCTAGGCCCGCGTCCGCGCTGCAATATCTTGGGACCGACCGCGCTCGGTTTTCGTCACCGCGATGATGTTGTCGAAGTAAAGCGCCTGCTCGCCAGCCTCGGTGTAGATGTGAACGTCACCGCGCCGCTGGAAGCGAGGCCATCAGACCTCGCGCGCCTCGCAGATGCTGACTTTAACGTCGTGCTCTACCCCGAGATCGCCGATGTCGCGGCGCGCTGGCTGGAGCGCATTCACGGCCAGAAAATCGTCCGCACCGTGCCGATCGGGCAGAATGCAACCAAGGATTTCATCAACGAGATTGCAGCACTCACAGGCATCGATCCAACGCCAATACTGAACGACGCGGATGCGCGCCTGCCCTGGTGGTCGCGCTCTGTCGATTCCAATTATCTCACCGGCAAGCGCGCCTTCATCTTCGGCGACGCAACCCACGCCATCGCCGCCGCTCGCGTTGCGTCAGAAGAGCTTGGCTTCGAAGTTGTAGGGCTCGGCACCTACGCCCGCGAGTTCGCACGCGATGTCCGCGCCGCCGCCGAAAAGCTCGGCCTGACCGCGCTGATCACGGACGATTACCTCGAAGTCGAGAAAGCCATCGCTGAGCTGCAGCCCGAATTGGTGCTGGGCACGCAGATGGAGCGCCATATCGCCAAGCGACTCGGCATTGGCTGCGCCGTGATCTCGGCGCCGGCGCACGTGCAAGATTATCCCGCGCGCTTTTCTCCCCAGATGGGCTTCGAAGGCGCGAACGTGCTGTTCGACACCTGGGTGCATCCACTGGTGATGGGCCTCGAGGAACATTTGCTCGCGATGTTCCGCGAAGACTTCGAGTTCAACGACGCGGCGGGCCCTTCACACCTCGCTGCGCATCAGCCGGCGCCAACTCCAATCGCAGCGCCAGCCGAAAGCGACATCACCTGGTCCAAGGAAGCGGAAGCCGAACTGGAGAAAATTCCGTTCTTCGTGCGCGGCAAAGCTCGCCGCAACGCTGAACGCTTCGCCACCGAACAGGGCCTCGCCATCATTCAGATCGAAACTTTGTATGACGCTAAAAGCCATTACGCACGCTGAGACGCCTCCCGTCCGCGTCGTGATTGTCACGCTCGACAATCACCTCGCCGGAGTCGTGCGTCGTGCGGAAAAGGCGCTGGCGGCGGAGATTCCCGGGCTCTCGCTTACGCTGCATGCATCGACCGATTGGGGCGACAATCGCGCCGCTTTGGATAAGTGCATCGCCGATATCGGCCGCGCCGACATCATCATCGCGACCATGCTGTTCATGGAAGATCAGGTGCAAGCGGTGCTGCCGGCGCTGGAAGCGCGGCGCGATGCTTGCGATGCGATGATCTGCGTAATGTCGGCCGGTGAGATCATCCGGCTGACCAAGCTCGGTCTGTTCCGCATGGACGGCTCGCAGACAGGTCCGATGGCGTGGCTGAAGAAGCTGCGCGGCTCGAAGACGAACTCATCAGGCGCCGGCCAAATGGCCATGTTGCGCCGGCTGCCGAAAATTCTGCGCTACATTCCGGGCAAGGCGCAGGATCTGCGCGCTTACTTCCTCACCATGCAATATTGGCTCTCCGGTTCGCCGGAGAACGTCGCCGACATGGTGCGTTTCCTGATCGGCCGTTACGCCGAGGGCGAGCGCCGCGCCCTGCGCGAACAGATCAACGCCGCCCCGCCGCGCGATTATCCCGAAATCGGGCTTTACCACCCGCGCGCGGCGACGAAGATTGTCGAACTGATCGAAAGCCTGCCGCCTTCAACCGGCAAGACCGGCGTTGTCGGCGTGCTGGTGCTGCGCTCTTATGTGCTCGCGAGCGATGCCGGGCATTATGACGGCGTGATCGACGCGCTTGAGGCGCGCGGCCTGCGCGTGATCCCGGCCTTCGCTTCGGGATTGGACGCGCGTCCCGCGATCGAGCAATATTTTATCGAGGACGGCGCGCCTGTCGTTGACGCGGTCGTCTCACTCACCGGCTTCTCCCTCGTCGGCGGCCCCGCCTATAATGACTCTGCCGCAGCGGAGGAGATTCTCGCGCGGCTCGACGTGCCTTACATTTCCGCGCAGCCGCTTGAGTTTCAGAGCCTGGAGCGCTGGGGCGCATCGACGACCGGGCTTTCTCCGGTCGAGTCGACCATCATGGTGGCAATCCCCGAACTCGACGGCGCCACCTCGCCGATTGTGTTTGGCGGACGGTCCGACGGTTCGGGCGAAGCGTGCAAAGGCTGCGCGCGCGGCTGCCGGTTCGAGACGCAAGCTGTCGCATCCAAGATGTGCGCCTGCCCGGAACGCGCGGAGATGCTAGCGTCGCGGGTGGCGCGCCTCGTCTCGCTCCGCCGCAGCACGGCGCGCAACCGCAAGATCGGGATCGTGCTGTTCAACTTTCCGCCGAACTCCGGCGCTGTCGGCTCGGCCGCTTACCTCTCTGTCTTCGCCTCGCTGCACAACACGCTGCAGGCGCTGAAGTCCGGCGGCTATGACGTTGAAGTGCCGGCTACGGTCGAAGACGTTCGCGCGCGCCTGCTCGAAGGCAACGCCAAGCGCTACGGCACGGACGCCAACGTTCACACACGCATCCCCGCCGACGATCATGTGCGCCGCGAACCGCATCTGGCCGAGATCGAAGCGCAATGGGGGCCAGCGCCTGGGCGTCAGCTGAGCGATGGACACTCGATCTTCGTATTGGGCGCGCAGTTCGGCAACGTGTTCGTGGGTCTGCAGCCGGGCTTCGGCTATGAAGGCGACCCGATGCGGTTGATGTTCGAGGCGAGCTTCGCCCCGACGCACGCCTTCTCCGCTTTCTATCGCTGGCTGCGCGAAGATTTTGGCGCCAATGCCGTGCTGCACTTCGGCACGCATGGCGCGCTCGAATTTATGCCGGGCAAGCAAGTCGGCCTCACCGGCTCGGACTGGCCGGACCGGCTGATTGGCGATTTGCCGAACTTTTATCTCTATGCCGGAAACAATCCGACTGAAGGCATGATCGCCAAGCGGCGCTCATCCGCCACGCTGATCAGCCATTTGACACCGCCGATCGCGAAATCCGGCCTCTATCAGAGCATGCAAGATCTGAAAGCGCTCATCAGCCGTTGGGATGCCGCTGCACGATTGGAGCGCGACACGCTCGCCGCCAGCATCCAAGACGCCGCCGCAAGCTTGGAAATGGCCCCCGCTGCTCCCGCTTGGACGAACGAAAGCAGCGCCGAGGTCGCCGCGCTCGCAGTGCGCGTCACCGAAATCGAAGACGCGCTGATCCCCAGCGGCCTGCACACAATTGGCGTGCCGCCAGATGCGGCGGAGCGCACCGACCTCCTGATCGCGATTGCCGAAGGCAAAGGCAATGCACCGCCGCACGCAGCGATTGAAGCGATGGTCGACGGCGCGTCGCCGGAAGCTGCCCTTGGCCGCGCCGGCAAGAAGTCGCGCGCCTTGCTCGAAGCGATGCGCGAGTTGCAGGCAACTGATGCGCTGCTTGCGTGCGACACCGAACTTGAGGCGATCTTGCGGGCGCTCGATGCGCGCTACATCCGCCCTGCGCCGGGCGGCGATCTCGTGCGTACGCCAGCTGTGCTGCCCACCGGGCGCAACATGCACGGCTTTGATCCGTTCCGCCTACCGAGCGCGCTTGCCGTGCACGACGGCGCGCTGCAAGCCAATCGCTTGCTGACCGCGCACGCCAAGCGCAGCAACGGCGCCTACCCCGAATCCATCGCGATGGTTCTGTGGGGTTCCGACAATTTGAAGAGCGAAGGCGGGCCGATCGCGCAGGCGCTGGCACTCATGGGCGCCCGCCCGCGCTTTGATGGTTACGGCCGGCTCTGCGGCGCAGCACTGATCCCGCTGGCCGAACTGAAGCGCCCGCGTATCGATGTGGTGATGACGCTCTCCGGCATCTTCCGCGATCTCCTGGCGCTGCAAGTGCGCATGCTGGCGGAAGCAGCGCATCTCGCTGCTGTCGCTGACGAGCCGATCGAGCAAAACCACATCCGCAAGCACGCGCTTGAGCTGCAAGCCCTACATGGCTGCGATTTGGAGACCGCCGCGCTGCGTGTGTTCTCCAACGCTGACGGCGCCTATGGCGCAAACGTCAACCAACTGATCGATTCCGGCGTTTGGTCCGAGGAGGACGAACTCGCCGACGCGTTCGAGAGCCGCAAGTGTTTTGCCTATGGCCGCACGGGCGCAGCAGTCCGCCAGTCCAAGATGCTGCGCAGCATCCTGAAGGGTGTCGACTTCACGTATCAGAACCTCGAGTCAGTCGAACTCGGCGTCACCAGCATCGATCATTATGTCGACACACTAGGCGGTATCAGCCGCGCCGTGCGGCGCGCGCGCGGCGTCGCGACGCCGGTCTATATCGGCGACGAAACGCAAGGCGAAGGCAAGGTCCGCACCCTCTCCGAGCAAGTCTCGCTCGAAACCCACACGCGCACGCTTAATCCGCGCTGGTACGAAGGTTTGCTGAAGCACGGCTACGAAGGCGTTCGCCAAATCGAAGCGCAGGTGACCAACACGATGGGTTGGTCCGCCACCACCGGCCAAGTTGAGCCGTGGGTCTATCAGCGCATCAGCGAAACATATGTGCTGGATGACGCAATGCGCCGCCGGCTTGCGGCGCTGAACCCAAAAGCCTCGGCGCGCATGGCGAACCGCCTGCTCGAGGCGCACGAACGCAAATACTGGCGCCCGGATGCAGCGACACTCGATGCGCTGCGCAACGCCAGCGATGAACTTGAAGATCAATTGGAAGGCATCGCCGCACCAGCGGCGTGAGGAAAAGTATGACAACGCTCGATCTACCTAGAGGCCTTCCCAAACGCCCAGACGGCGAAGGCAGCGTGCAGGTTCTCATGGATCCCACCATGAAAATCGAACGCGCCAAAGTATTCGCCGTTTATGGCAAAGGCGGCATCGGCAAGAGCACGACGTCGTCGAACCTTTCGGCCGCGTTCTCGCATCTTGGCAAGCGCGTGCTCCAGATCGGCTGCGACCCCAAACACGACAGCACTTTTACGCTCACCAAGCGCTTGGTGCCGACGGTGATCGATGTGCTCGAAGGCGTGGAGTTCCACTCCGAAGAACTGCGGCCCGAAGACTATGTCTATGAGGGCTACAATGGCGTCATGTGCGTCGAAGCCGGCGGCCCGCCGGCGGGAACAGGCTGCGGCGGCTATGTCGTCGGCCAGACAGTGAAGCTGCTGAAAGAGCATCACCTGCTCGAAGATACCGACATCGTCATCTTCGACGTGCTGGGCGATGTGGTCTGCGGCGGCTTTGCAGCGCCGTTGCAGCATGCCGAACGCGCGCTGATCGTCACGGCCAACGATTTTGACTCAATTTTCGCGATGAACCGCATCATCGCGGCCATCAAGGCCAAGTCCAAGAACTACGACGTGCGCCTCGGCGGCGTGATCGTGAACCGCAGCGACAGCACCGATGAGGTCGATCGCTATAACGCCGCCCTGGGGCTGGAGCGCATCGCACACTTCCCGATCCTCGACGAGATTCGCCGCAGTCGACTGAAGAAGTCTGTGCTGTTTGAGATGGAGTCCACGCCGGCGCTTGAGGCGGTGAAGCTCGAATATATGCGCCTCGCCGCGTCGCTGCTGGTTGGCGACAAGCAATACGATTGCGTGCCGATGAAGGACCGCGACATTTTCGATTTCCTGGGTTATGAATAAAATGAGCATTGCTGACACCCAGCGCCCAACCGCCGCTTATGTCGAACGTCGCGGCCGGCTTGAGACTTACTTCGACCGCACAGCGCTCAATGCCTGGACGCAGCTGACCTCTGACGCGCCGGTCAGCCGCATCCGCGCCACCGTCCGCGCGGGGCGCGACAGCATGCGCGACGCGCTGTTGTCGTGGTTGCCACAGGATATGCGAACAACATCCCTGTTCGATGCTGGCTGCGGCACTGGCGCGTTGTCGGTTGCAGCCGCTCGTCGCGGCGCACGCGTGACGGGCGTCGATGTGTCAGCCAGCCTGATCGAACTGGCACACGAACGCGCGCCGAAGGACGTCGCCCCCGGCTCGCTCGATTTCGGCGTCGGCGACATGTTCGATCGGCGCTTCGGCCGCTTCGATTACGTCGTGGCGATGGATTCGCTTATCCATTATCCGTCAGTGGAGATTCTGCGTGTGCTTGGCGCCTTCGCCGCGCGCACGGATCGGGCGATCTTGTTTACGTTTGCGCCGCAAACGCCGGCGCTGTCGCTGATGCACGCCGCCGGCAAACTCTTCCCGCGCGCCGATCGTGCACCGGCGATCGAGCCGGTGAGCGAAGCCGCGATCCGGCGCGGCATCGCCGCTTCGTCGTCATTCACCGGCTGGAAAATCGGCCGCAGCGCACGCATCTCCAGCGGCTTTTACATGTCGCATGCGATGGAGTTGGTGCGCGCATGAGCGAAAGCGCTCGCCCCCAACCGATGACGTGGCGCCAGTTCTTGGCGACACTGCTGCCGTTCGCGGACTCGGCGACGACGGAGTTGCCGCTCGGGCAGCTGTTGCGCCTCGCATTGTTCCAAGTTTCCGTCGGCATGGCGGCTGTGCTGCTGACGGGAACGCTGAACCGCGTGATGATTGTCGAGCTCGGCATCTCCGGCTGGATCGTGGCGCTGATGGTGTCGCTGCCGCTAGTGTTTGCGCCATTGCGCGCACTGATCGGCTTTAAGTCCGACACGCATCGCTCGGTACTTGGCTGGCGCCGCGGGCCGTACATCTGGTTCGGCTCGATGCTGCAGTTTGGCGGCTTCGCCATCATGCCGTTCGCGCTTTTGATCCTCTCTGGCGACACGCACGGACCGATCGTGGTCGGCGAGATTGCCGCCGCCCTCGCCTTCCTGCTCGTCGGCATCGGCATGCACACGACGCAGACGGCGGGCCTGGCGCTTGCCACCGATCTCGCGCCGCCGGAAGCGCGGCCGCGCGTTGTGGCGTTGCTTTATGTCATGCTGCTTGCCGGCATGATGATCAGCGCGCTGTTCTTTGGCCTGCTGCTCGCCGACTTTAGCGCGCTGCGTTTGATCCAAGTGATCCAAGGCGCGGCGGTGGTGACCATGGTTCTAAACTGCGTCGCGCTCTGGAAGCAGGAAGCGCGCAACACCGCGCTCACCGCACCGGACCGCGACCACGCGCCGTTTGCTGAACATTGGCGCGCACTGATGGCGGGCGGCCGCACCAGCCGCCTCTTGTGGGCGGTCGGGCTCGGCGCCGCCGCTTTCAGCATGCAGGATGTTCTGCTCGAGCCCTATGGCGCGCAAGTGCTTGGGCTTTCCGTTGGCGCGACGACCGCGCTCACCGCGCTCTGGGCCTGGGGCGCGCTCGCAGGCTTTGCACTCTCGGCGCACCGCCTGGGTGAAGGCGATGAATGCCATCGCCTCGCGGCGTACGGCGCCCTCTTTGGTGTGGTCGCCTTCTCACTGGTCATCTTCGCCGCGCCGCTCAACGCGACCGCGCTCTTTTGTGTTGGCGTCGCGGGCATCGGCTTTGGCGGCGGATTGTTTGCTGTTGGCACATTGACCGCTGCGATGGCGCTCGCGCGTGATGGACAGTCGGGGCTTGCTCTGGGCGCATGGGGCGCGGTGCAGGCGACGGCCGCAGGCATCGGAATCGCTCTCGGCGGCGCCTTGCGCGACATCGTCGGCGGGCTTGCAGAAAGCGGTGCGCTTGGACCCGCGCTCACCGGACCTGCGACTGGGTACGGCTTCGTCTATCATCTGGAAATCGGATTGCTCTTCGCCGCGTTGATCGCGATTGGCCCGCTTGCGCGCCACGCCTCGGCGCATCCTCAAACCACCACGACCAAATTCGGCATGGCCGAGTTTCCCACCTGATCCCCGCCAGGAGTTACGGCAATGGATGACCAAGTTTATAACGGAGGCCTCGATGTGGCGGAGTGGGTGCTCTATGCCTTCTTCCTCTTCTTCTTTGGCTTGATCGCGTATCTGCGCCGCGAAGATCGGCGCGAGGGCTATCCGCTCGAAGACGATGTGAGTGGCCGGCATGAACCTTCAGGCGGCTTGTTCTTCACCGCGCAGCCGAAAGTGTTTCGCCTGCCGCACAATGGCGGGACGATCACCACGCCAATCAAGGCGCGCGACTCCGGCGACTTGAAAGCGCGCCGCACCGCGCCTTGGGCCGGATCACCGTTGGAGCCAGTCGGCGATCCGCTGCAGGCCGGCATCGGCCCCGGCGCTTACGCGCAGCGCGCCAAGACGCCTGACCTCATGCTCCACGGCGCGCCGCGGATCGTGCCGCTTCGCGTCGCCGAGGACTTCTATCTCGACAAGCGCGACCCCGATCCGCGCGGCATGCCTGTGATCGGCGCCGATAACGCGATCGCCGGCACGGTGACCGACGTGTGGGTGGATCGCTCGGAATACCTGATCCGCTATTTGGAAGTGTCGCTCACCGATGGGGGCAAGCGCATGCTGGTGCCGATGCCGATGGCTGTGATCCAACGCGGCCGCAAACGCGTGAAGGTCGTCGCGCTGCTGGCGTCACAGTTTTCGGGCGCGCCGACACTGGCAAGCCCCGACCAAATCACGCGCGACGAAGAAGAACGCGTCAGCGCCTATGTCGGCGGCGGCATCCTCTACGCAACACCGGCCCGCGCGGAGCCCTGGCTATGAGCGAGCACGATTTCGAGCCCGTTCGCGGTTTGCCAGCAGAACTGCCGGCTGGCGAGCGGCTGGTCTGGCAAGGCGCGCCGGATTGGTGGCCGCTGGCGCAGCGTGCATTTCACGTGCGCTCGGTCACGGCCTATTTCGGGGTGCTGATGGCTTGGCGCGGCGTGGCGACGGCGCTTGAAGGCGCCACCCTGCTCGCATCGCTTCAATCTGCGCTGCACGTGGCGCCGATCGCCATTGCGGCGCTGACCCTGCTTTGCGGCTTGGCGCTGCTGACGGCGCGGACGACTGTTTACACGATCACTACAAAACGCGTGGTGCTGCGCTTTGGCGTTGCTTTGCCGAAGGCGATCAACATTCCGTACACGATTGTCGAAAACGCCGCGCTCAAGAGCTTCAGCGACAAAACCGGCGATCTCGCGCTCACGCTGACCGAGTCGAACAAGATCGCCTACTTCCTGCTTTGGCCGCACGCGCGCCCATGGAAGCTGGCCCGTCCGGAGCCAACGCTGCGCGCCGTGGCGGACGGTTCAGTGGTGGCGGCGCGGCTCGCGGAAGCGCTGAAGGCGGCGCACGGCGAACGCGGCGCAGTGATCGCGCCGATCCACACGTCAGAACCGGCACAGGCGCCGCACGGCGCACTGAGCCCGGCTTGAGGATTAGGTCATGAGCAATATCGACAACGAACCATTTCCACGCTTCGCGCTGATCGCCGCGGGCATTCTGATCGCCGGTTCGATCACGGCCGCCGCCGCGGCGCGCTTCTCGAACACGCAGAATGCTGAATCGGCGGCGTCCGAAAGCGTGCAACCGCTGGCAGCGCGTGATCTAACCTTCTTCGATATGGAGGATGGATCGGTTCAGGTTCGCGACGCGGCGGGCGCGCAAGTTGTGTTCGTCGCTGCGCCTGGCACCAACGGCTTCATTCGCGGCGTCATGCGCGGCATGGCGCGTGACCGGCGCTCTCGCGGCATCGGCCAGGAGCCGGCGTTTCGCCTCGCGCAATGGCCGGACGGGCGCCTCTCGCTCGAAGATCTCGCGACGGGTCGACAGATCGAGCTCAGCTCATTCGGCGGCAGCAATCGCGCGGCATTTGCACAACTGCTCTACCCCCAAGCAGCGAGCGTCACCTGATGAGTCCCTTCGCCCGCCAAGCGCATGACACGCAGTGCACGATTGAGATCGAGCACAGCGAAGACTATCTGCACGCGCACGTCGAACTGGACGACCAGTCCGATCTGCGGCCTGGCGACCGCGTCAAGGTGCATGGCGCGCCGATCCGCGTCAGCTTCGGCCAGCGGCTAACACTGCGCCGCCCCGCCACTGTGGAGCGCGCCGGCTGGCTTGAGCGGCAATGGACGCGCCTGACGGGCCGCTTCGAACTCAGCGAATTGTATGAAGTTAGCTTCACGCCACGGAGACTATTGTGACCACCGCGACCCTCGACGCGCCGGCTTCTAGCGCTCGGCCGATCAACGAAACGACGCGCATCGCGCAAGAAGACACGGTCTTGAGCCCGCGCTTCTACACGACCGACTTCGAAGCGATGGACCGCATCGATGTGACGCCGGTGCGCCGGGAATGGGATGCGCTGATCGCGGAACTGGCCGCCGATCCGAACAAGAACCACTTCAAGCGCACCGAAGCGTTCACCGACGCGTTGGAAGACCTTGACCCGGAACTGCGCAAGGAATGGATCGACTTCCTGGTCAGCTCGATCACCGCGGAGTTTTCCGGCTGTGTGCTCTACGCCGAGATCGCCAAGCGTGCGAAGAACCCCGACATCCGGGCGCTGTTCAAATATATGAGCCGCGACGAGTCGCGCCACGCCGGCTTCATAAATGAAGCGCTGAAGGATTACGGCATCGGCGTCGATCTGGGCTTCCTGACGCGCACCAAGAAGTACACGTTCTTCAAGCCGAAGTTCATCTTCTACGCGACCTACCTCTCCGAGAAGATCGGTTACGCGCGCTACATCACGATCTTCCGTGAGCTGGAGCGCAACCCCGAGCGCCGCTTTCATCCAATTTTCAATTGGTTCAAGGAATGGTGCAACGACGAGTTCCGCCATGGCGAAGCCTTCGCCGTGCTGATGCGCAATGACCCGAAGCTGCTCACCGGCGGCAATCGGTTCTGGATTCGGTTTTTCCTGACCGCCGTCTACGCCACCATGTATGTGCGCGATCACGCGCGGCCCGCGTTTCACCGCGCGCTCGGCGTCGATCCGACCGATTACGACTATCGCGTGTTCCGCATCTGCTCGGAAATCACCAAGCAAGTCTTCCCGTTCACGCTCGACACTGACAATCCGAAATTCCGAGCCACGCTGGAACGCTTGCGTCAGCTGGCCGATGCGATGGGTGAAAACGCGGCGCGCGGCGGCATGTTCGCGGGCTTGCGCAAGATCGGCCTGACTGCGCAGCTTGCGGTTACGGCGATCAGCCTCTTTCTGCATCCGGTGATCGAACACGAGATGCCGCGCGACGTGCGCATGGCGCCGGCGTGGTGAGGGGCGACCGCCGTTCGTGACGTTTCTCGCGATCACCGCGCCGCTCCTGTTTGCGGCTTTCATCTGGTGGTTCTCCACCGGCGCGATCCTCTGGCTGGATCGGCGGCCGCGCGAGACGTTCGTATGGAGCTTTGCCGCGGCAAGCGTCATCGCCGTAGGCGCGCTGATCGCGCTGTTTGTGAGCGCCAGCTCTGAGAGCGTGACCGGCGCTTACATCGCCTTCAGCGCTGCAATCGCTATCTGGGGCTGGCATGAGATGAGCTTCCTCATGGGGTTCATCACCGGCCCGCGCCGGCGGCCGCTGCCGGCCGGCACAACGGGCTGGCGGCGCTTTTCGCTCGCCACCGCCACCATCATCCATCACGAACTCGCGCTAGCGCTAACTGCGGCGGCGTTCGTGGCGCTGACTTGGGGGCAGCCCAATCAGATCGGCACGATCACATTCCTCGTGCTGTGGGCGCTGCGTTTGAGCGCGAAGTTCAATCTTTTTCTCGGCGCGCCCTATCGCGCAGAGGAAATGCTGCCGCCACATCTGACGCACCTGAAGAGCTATTTCCGCAATCGGCGCATGAACGCCCTCTTCCCGCTTTCGATGGCGAGCGGTGTGGCGCTCGCTTGGATGCTCGGCGGATTAGCTTTTGCGCCCGACGCGACGGCGTTTACGCAGACGGGCTTTTCGCTGGTGCTGACCCTGACCGTGCTGGGCGTGATCGAGCACGTGTTCTTGTTCGTGCCGCCGCCGAACGCCCTGCTCTGGGGCTGGGCCGGCGCGAAAGCGGCAGAACGGAACGCGCCGCTCAGCTAGAGACCGAGTTCGTCCCAGCGATCGAGATAGATTCTAAACCATGGCGCGAACGTTTCTGGTTCAGTGCGCAATGCGCGTTGCAGCTCAAGGCGTGTCATCCAGCGTACGGCGCTGACTTCAATCGGATCCGGCGCAAGGCGCAGCGCTTCGCGCTCGACATCGCCGCGGAAAACGTGGACGCGCTCATGCTCGCGCAGGCCATTGGTGACGTCAGCGGCGTAGTCCACCACGTTGCAAGCACGCAGGCGCGCGCAAATGCCGAGTTCTTCTTCCAAGCGGCGGTGGGCGCTATCCGCCGGCGTCTCGCCCCAGGCAGGATGCGAGCAGCAGGTGTTGGCCCATAGGCCGCCGCAATGATATTTGCCCGGCGCACGTTGCTGCAAAAGCAGCGCGTCGCCCGAAATGATGAACACCGACACCGCTAGGTGCAGCGCGCCGGTGCGATGCGCTTCCATCTTCTCAAGCGGATAAAGCGAGCCGTCTTCGGCAATGCCAGGGATGATCAGCGGCGCAAGCGCCGCATCCGGCGCGCGCGCCAAGCTGGCGTGCGTTTGCCTCATGCGGCGATGACGGAGCGGCTCAGCGCGCACTGCGCCCAGAGCTCGGACAATGCCGTGACCAGGCGATCGATATCCTCATCGGAGTGCAGCGGTGACGGCGTGATGCGTAGCCGCTCGGTGCCGCGCGGCACGGTCGGATAATTGATCGGCTGAATATAGATGCCGTAGTGATCGAGCAGCCAATCGCTGATCTGTTTGCACTTCACCGGATCCTTCACCATCACCGGGATGATGTGGCTCGGGTTTTCCATGCAGGGAATACCGAGCCCTTCAAGCTTGCGGCGAACTTTGGCGACGCGCTCTTGATGGCGCAGCCTCTCGATCTGGCTTTCCTTCAGATGCTTGATGCTGGCCAGCGCGCCAGCGGCGACCGCCGGCGGCAGTGACGTTGTGAAAATAAAGCCCGAGGCGAAGCTGCGGATGAAGTCGCAGAGCGCTTCAGATGCTGTGATGTAGCCGCCGAAGACGCCGAAGGCTTTGCCAAGCGTACCTTCGATCACCGTGAGGCGATGCATCAGGCCTTCGCGCTCTGCGACGCCGCCGCCGCGTGGGCCATAGAGGCCAACGGCGTGAACTTCGTCGAGATAGGTCATGGCATTGTGTTTTTCGGCGACGTCGCAGATCGCGGCGATCGGCGCCATGTCGCCATCCATAGAATAGACCGACTCGAACGCGACCAGCTTCGGTCGTGACGGATCGATTGCAGCGAGCTTACGATCCAGGTCCTCGGGATCGTTGTGCTTGAAGACGATGCATTCGGCGCGGCTATGGCGGATGCCTTCGATCATCGAGGCGTGATTGCCGGCGTCCGACAGAACGACGCAATTCGGCAGCTTCGACGCCAACGTGCTGAGTGCTGCCCAGTTCGAGACGTAGCCCGACGTGAACAGCAGCGCGGATTCTTTTTGGTGCAGGTCGGCGAGTTCGTGCTCGAGCAGCACGTGATAGTGATTGGTGCCGGAAATGTTGCGTGTGCCGCCGGCGCCGGCGCCGCAGCGATCGAGCGCTTCGTGCATGGCCGAGACCACTTTGGGATGCTGGCCCATGCCGAGATAATCGTTGGAGCACCAGACCGTCACCTCGGCCGCGCCATCCTTGGTGTAACGCGTCGCGCGCGGGAAGTTGCCCGCCTTGCGCTCAAGGTCCGCGAACACGCGGTAGCGGCCCTCTTCGCGCAGTGCGGCGAGTTGGTCCTGGAAGAAGGCTTCGTAGTTCATTCGCGTGCTCACTATTCGAATTTCGTTGGAGCGGCCGGAGGATGACCCCCGGCCGCCCGTAGTTCAGCTCAGTTGTTCGGCGTCGGGTCAGACGGCGGCGGCAGCTGATCCGGCGAGGTCGTCGGCGCAGTGCCTTCGATCGGTAAGCCGCCTTCAGGCACGCTCACTTCCGGCGTCGGGATGATCGAGCCATCTGCCGGCGCGGGCGTTAGCGCGCCTGAGCCATCCATCGGGACCATCGGTTGATCCGGCAGCGGCAGCGGCGGCCCGACATAGCCAGCGCTGACGTCGTAACCAGGCGCGAAGTTGTGCTCAACAGCCCAGAGGTACCAGTTATCGACGGCCGTGCCGGTGAGCAGAATGCCGATGCCGCCGGTGAGCGTACACAACACTGCAAACCACCACGCCCAGCGGTGAATGGATTCCATCGAGGCGTTGAAGCCCATGGTCCAGCGCCAAAACAACGCAGCGCGCTCTGAAGCCGTGCCGCGATCGGTGATCTGCTCGATCTCGCGCTCGCCGCCGTAGCGGCTGACAGCGAGAATGGTCGCGCCGTGCATTGCAAATAGGAGCGCTGCACCATAGAGGAACGCGATCGAGAGTGCGTGGAACGGGTTGTAGAACAGATTGCCGTAGGTGATCGAGAACGCACCGGTCCAATCCAAGTGCGGGAAGATGCCGAATGGCACCGCCTCGCTCCAGCTGCCCATCAGGATCGGGCGGATGAAGCCCAGCACCAGATAAAGCCAGATCGCCGAAGCGAATGCCCAGGCCACATGCGTGCCGAGGCCGAGCGAGCGCGCGCGGTTGTAGGTGCGTATCCACCAAAGGATGATGGAGGTGGTGAGGAAGAAGCCAGCCATGAGCCACCAACCGCCTTGGTTGAGCGGCGGCATGATGTTGAGCCCCTGCTCCGGCGGCGGCGGCTCAAGCGCGAGCCACGGCAGCTGGCGCACGAACTCGATCGGATCCCAGCCCACCGAAGCCCACATATTGAGCCCAATGATTTCGATCGCGATGAAGCCGGTGAAGAGCGACGCAACGCCGGTCCAACCCAGATAGATCGGGCCGAGCTGCGCGTTGCCGATCCAACCGAACAGGCGAACGAACATCGGATCGCCCGACCGCGGTTGATCACCCACAGGAAGTGGCACGCCCGCTTCGTATGGTCCGCGCACTTGAACTTGCGTGAAGATGTTTTGATAGGCGGTCATGGCGCCACTCCCACGTCCGAGCCCCAAATCGGCAGGTTGAGCCACCAATTCCACCACTCGGGCCAGCCGAGCGTCCAGAACGGGCCGCTAATGATCATGCACACGGCGCTGAAGAACACCGCCGCCAGCGCCAAGAATAAGCCGAGGCGGTGAATGCCGAGCGTGCCGATCGAATAGCCGAGCACATCGCGGAAGAACGTATCTTCGTGCTCAGGCGACTTCACTTCTCCGCCCTTGCCCGGATTGGTCGCCGACAGCACGAGCGAACCGTGCAGCGCGAGCGCAAAGCAGGTGACGAAGAAGAACGACACCGCGATCATGTGCGCGGGATTGTAGTGGAAGTTCAGATACTGGTAGCCGGTGTTCGACACCCAGTCCAAGTGACTGAAGATGCCGTACGGAAATCCGTTGGCCCAAGCGCCCAGCATGACGGGGCGGATCACGGTCAGCGTAACGTAAGCGCCGATCGCGAATGCAAACGCCACGGGCACATGAATGCCGATGCCGAGCTTGCGCGCGATTTCAACTTCGCGCAGCGCCCACGAACAGAACGCCCCAATCGCGCAGATCGTCACGACCTGCCAGAGCCCGCCTTCCCTGAGCGGCGCAAGGCCTAAGCCATACTCCGCGCTCGGCGGATTGATGCTGATGAGCCAGACATTCCATGTCGGTCCCATCGCGGCGCCGTAGAGGATCAGCGCTGTACCGAGCGCCGAAAAGAAGATCGTCGTGACGCCGAAGAAGCCGACGTAGAACGGCCCGACCCAAAAGTCGAACAGATCCCCGCCGATCAGCGTGCCGCCGCGTACGCGGTATTTTCTCTCAAAGCTTAGGAGGGCCATTGCCTCATGCTCCGCTCGGCAGGCGTATTGTCGTCGCCGTCATTTGAAAAATTCGAGTGGTGCAACGAGCGCGACCGATCAGATCGATCGCGCCCGTCGCGTCTCGCCAGTTAGCCTAGGCTTTGCTCGATCTGAGCCGTCGGCGCATTCGCGCCTGGGCCTTCGATCCAGTTGAAGCGGTCGGTGCTAAGCAAGATGAAGTGGATCAACAGTGCGAGCGTGAACAGGAAGACAAACAACCCGATCAGAACGCGCCGTGGATCAAAAAGCAGCCAAATTCGCCACATGTTTCAGTCTCCCTCTATCCGAAGAAAGCCGAAGCCGTGAGGCTGGCCATTTGGATGCCGTCTTGCAGTTCGGCGTAACCGCCGGGGCCTGGAAGCCACGGACGCCACATCCAAACGAGGATGTGAGCGACGATGGCGATCAGAGTGAAAAGGATGAAGCTTCCCATGAAAACACGGTGAAACTCCTTCGCCTCCGCCTCTGTCAGACCTGATAGTGACCCTGTTCGGGCGTCTCTTTCTGACATTTACTTACTCCGGTTCTCCATTTGCCGGAAAAGCCGCGACCGTGGAGATACGGTCTTTATTGGTCGCGCTGTTTCCAGAACGACAGATGGCTTGGCGCGGCGACCCCAAACCCAATTCTGTTGTCACGCCCTCAAGCGGGCGCGAGCGCATGGTCTCCTTGCGTTGGGCTGTGCACGCATCATGCGGATTGCCCTTCGAAAACACTGGCGTGCGCGCGCGTCAGCCGCGTCGGCGTCACACGATCCGCACCTTCCGTGCGCGCCAGGCGCTCGGCCGCGTCACGCAGACGCTTGGCCGCGGAAATGCGGACGAGAACAGGTTGCGCATCGATAATCTTGTCGAACGCGGCTTTGGCGGCATCGTCCCAAGCGATCTCGGTGTGCGTCCGCGCCGGCGTCGCGTCGATCTTGTCGAGCTGCGTGCCGAGCGGAATGATATGGAAGAGCGCGTCGAACAACGCGTTGCAGACTTCCTGCACCAGATACGTCGCGCCGGCATAGCCCATGAACGGCGTGCCGGTATGGCGGCGGATAACGGCGCCAGGAAACGACGCCGGAATGTAGCACGCGCGCGAGCCGACTTCGGCCATGTACATGCGCTCGTTGACGCTGCCGAACATCACCAGCGGCGGCGTGGTGCGGATCGCTTCGCGGACGGCGGCGTTGTCAGGTTTCAGGCCGGCTGTGCGTGAGAATGCGAAGGTGCACGGCAAGCCGAGATCGTTCTCGAGGAAATTACGGACGCCACGCGCGTAAGTCTCGTTGGCGACAATGGCGAAGCTTGCAGTGCCGAAGAAATCTTGCGTGACCGAGCGCCACAAATCCCAGATCGGTTTGATCGTGGTGTGCTTCTCTCGCTCGATGAAAGGCTCCGGATCGAGGCCGGTAAGTTCACCGAGTTTGCGGAGGAATTTCGTTGTTGAGTCGAGACCGATCGGCGCTTGCAGGTAAGGCCGCTCCAGCGTCTCGCACAATTGGCGACCAAACTCGCGGTACATGCAGACGTTCACTTCGGCGAGCGCCAGCTTCTTCACGTCGGCGAGATGGCTCCCTAGCGGGAATACCATATTCACTTCAGCGCCGACGCCTTCGATCAAACGACGGATTTCGGCGAGGTCCGACGGCATGTTGAACATGCCGTACATCGGGCCGATGATATTGACCTTCGGCTTCTCGCCCTCTTTGCGCGCCTTCAGTTTCGGCACTTTCTTGGTGCCGAACTGTGTCCAGAGCCAAGTCAGCGCGCGGTTGGCGCTCTGCCACTGATCTTCGTCGATCGTGCGCGGCAGAAAGCGCTGGATGTTGGTGCCTTCGGGCGTCACGCCGCCGCCGATCATCTCGGCGATCGAGCCAGTGACGACGACTGCGGGCAAATCGCGATCGAGCGTCTTCCACGCCCGCTTCATCGCGCCTTCAGTGCCGGTCTTGCCGAGTTCATCCTCGCCGAGACCAGTGACGACGATCGGCAGTTCGTGCGGCGGCAGGCCGTCCGTGTAGTGAAGCACGGACGTCACGGGCAGATTTTCGCAACCAACGGGACCGTCGATAATGACTTGGAGACCCTTCACGGCCGTGAAGGCGTAGACAGCGCCCCAATAGCCGCCGGCGCGATCATGATCGAGGATGAGCGTCATGTGCCCACCGCCTCTTCCGCCGCACGCGCCGCTTGCATCTTTGCAGCGTAACGCGCCTTGAACTCTGGACGATCTTGCGGCGTCTCTTCCCAGACGCCGGCCGTGTGACCCGAGCCCACGCCTTCAAAGAATTCGGTCATGCGACCGAAGCGGTCTTTGTTGGCGAGTGCCGAATTAATCACGGTCGCGAGCGAACCAGCGCCCGCCGGCCCCATGAGCGGCCGCGCGGAAATGAGATTGGTGAAATAGAGCGCCGGGATGGAGCGCTCCTTGGCGTGCTGCACGACGGGCGTTGTACCGATCGCCAAATCAGGCCCGAACTCTTCGATCGCCGCGACGTCCTGCTCAAGCGATGCGCGAAACTGAATGCGAACGCCTTTGGACTCGAGCCAAGCGCGATCGGGATCAGACCATTGCGTGCGCGGGCAAGCCGTGCCGACATACGGCACATCGGCGCCGCTTTCGATCAGCAGCCGCGCAACCAAAAGCTCCGAACCTTCATAGCCGGAAACTGTGACACGGCCCTTGATCGGCGAACCCGCAAGCGCGCCCGCAATCGCAGGCAGCCACTTGTTCTTCGACGCATCGATCTTGTCCTGCGCAATGCCGCAGGCGGCGCCGATAGCGTCGAGCCACGCGGCCGTTCCATCGCGGCCCACAGGCGCGGAACCCACGACCTTGCGGCCAGCGGCTTCGAACTCACGCACCGAGGCGGTGTAAAACGGATGGATCGCCGCAACCGCGGCGCAATCGAGCCCTGAATACAGCTCGCGCCACTCGCGGGTCGGCACCACTGGGCCGGCGGCCAAGCCCATCGGCTCAAGCATCATCCCGATGCCGACGGGATCGGCCGGAAACATTTCGCCCAAGAGCGTGATCGTCGGCAATGCCGAGCGTTCGCGCGGGGCGGCGACCGGCCCCTGCTCGGCTTCGTTGCGTGCGTATTTCAGCATCGCGCCGGCAAGCACATCCTTAGCTTCCGCGTGCGTCGGAATGCCGAAGCCCGGCACGTCGATGCCAATGATGCGGACGCCGTTGATCTCTTTCGGCAGCAGCTGCAACGGCACGCCCGATGCAGTCGGGACGCAGAGATTGGTTATGATGATGGTGTCGTAGTGTTCCGGATCGGCGAGCTTGAACACCGCCTCGCGGATATCCTCGAACAACTTGCCGGTGACGAGCGTTTCCGAATTGAAGGGCACGTAGCCGACGGTACGGCGCGCGCCATAGAAGTGCGAAGTGAACGTCAGGCCATACACGCAGCAGGCCGAGCCAGAAAGAATCGTCGCCGTTCGGCGCATGCGCAAGCCGACGCGTAAGCTCCCAAACGCCGGGCACATGCTTTGCGGCTGATCGTGCGGGCCTTTAGGATAGTCCTGCGCGTAGCGGTCAAGAACTTCGGACTTGCCCGCGCTCGCGGCGGCTTTCTGCAATTCCGCCGCGCCGGCGTGACAGCCCGCGCCTGCGCTCACAACGTCCGCAACAACAGTCTCCTCCGCGCCGCTAGCGGCGCTGTCGTAAATCGCTTCGGAGGAAACGCGTTCGCTCATCCCCTACACCGCATCGTAGATGACTTCGAGGGTGGGCTTTTCGACGTGAGTCGCGCCGCGCATGTCGGCTTGCGTCGCCGGCATGAGCACGACCCCGCCGCCGACTTGGTCCGACTTGAAAAGCCCGAGCAGCTGATCTTGCGTCAGCGGCGTCGGACGCACGGGCGGCGCGGTCGCGACGTTTGCGCTTAAGCCTTCAAACATCGGGCCCCAGCGATCGCCGGGCGTGCCGATGATCTGGTAGTTCGCCGATTTGCGGCGGATATCTTCGTCAGCCGGAATGGCGCAGAGCACCGGGATCCCAACCGCTGCCGCAAACGCTGCCGCTTCACCGGTCCCGTCATCCTTATTGATGAGCATGCCGGCGACGCCGACATTGCCGCCGAGCTTGCGGAAATACTCAACCGCCGAGCAGACATTGTTGGCAACGTAGAGCGATTGCAGATCGTTCGAGCCGACGACGATCACCTTCTGGCACATGTCGCGCGCGATCGGCAGACCGAAGCCGCCGCAGACGACGTCGCCCAGGAAGTCGAGCAAAACGTAATCGAAGCCCCAATCGTGAAAGCCAAGCTTTTCCAGCAATTCGAAGCCGTGAATGATGCCGCGTCCGCCGCAGCCGCGCCCCACCTCGGGGCCGCCGAGCTCCATCGCAAACACGCCGTCGCGCTGGAAACACACATCCTCGATGCGCACTTCATCGCCGGCAGCTTTCTTGCGAGACGAGGTTTCGATGATCGTCGGGCAGGCTTTGCCGCCGAACAGCAACGATGTGGTGTCTGACTTCGGATCGCAGCCGATGAGCAGGACGCGCTTGCCTTGCTGGGCCATCATGTAGCTGAGATTGGCGAGCGCGAAGCTCTTGCCGCTGCCGCCCTTGCCATAGATCGCGATGATCTGGGTTTCTTTGGTCACCTCGCCGGTCGGAACGGGATCGGGTTCGATCGCCGCTTCCGCGCGCAGGGCTCGATTGTCGAGCAGCGTCACGCTCATGCGCAATGTCTCCAGTCCAGAACCATTTTGAGGCAAGAGCTGTCCGTGAACGCGGTCGCGTAAGCGTCTTCCGCATCTTCCGGGACATGCTCGTGGGTGATCAGTTCGTCGAGCGAGAGCCGGCCGAAGCGCATCAACGCCTGCGTGGCCTGCAAATCTTCGGGCTTCCATTCGGCGGCGACGCGGAAGCGCGCTTCGCGCATGAAGGTCGGCACGAAAGCAAAGGAAAGCCGCTCTTCGTAGAAGCCCGCGAGGACGATTTCGCCGCCCTTTGCGAGGCGCTTCACGAACGTGTCGAGCAAGGCGCCTGCCCCGCTGGCATCCATGATGGTGGTGTAGTCCTTGCGCTCGTCTTCGTCGGGATCAAGCACGGGATAGCCGAACGAGCCGGCGCGACGGACCGGGTTCACATCCCACACCGTTGGCGCCGGCGCGCCCATGGCGACCGTGATTCTGGCCAGCAAGCGGCCAAGGACGCCGTGTCCGATGATGAGATCCGGCAGCGCACCGCCTGCGATCGCGTGATGCGCGGTTGCAGCGAGCGCCAGCAACACGCCGCGCGCGCCGAGCCGTTCTTGAATCTGAATCGCGCGCGCGCTTGGCGCGATCAATGTACGCGCAGCGCCGCCGAACAATCCGCGCGCGTCTTTGTAGCAAGTAGCGCCAGGCAGAAAAACGTATTCGCCAAGGCGATGACGCGCGTTCGCGCCCGTTTCGATAACGCGGCCAACGGATTCGTATCCGGGCACGAGCGGATAACCCATGCCGGGAAATTGCGGCATACGGCCCGACCAGAGCAGACGTTCAGTGCCGGTGCTGATGCCGCTCCAGGACACTTCGACGACAATGTCGTCTTCGCGCACCGGATTGAGATCGAGGTGGCGAACCGCGATTTTCTCAGGGCCTTCAAGAACGACAGCGACGGTGTCCAACGAAACTCTCCGGCGAGGCGCCGAGGCGCTTCAACATGTGTCAGATTACGTTGACGCTTTTATGTGTCAATCAATCTCGACGCTTGACGGGGGAATATTTGGTCCGGTCAGCGCTCAGCGACGAGAACCTGGAGCAGCGATGGTGTTCGCACCCGCAGCATGCGAACGCCGCGAAATCCGGCCCGGCCGAGCCAGGTTTTGAGGAGACGCGGCGTGCGGGCCTGCCCGCGGCCCATCGCCAGCAAATAAAGCCCGAAATAGGCATCCGCGACGCGATCCTTGCGCGGCGCTGCGGACATTGGCTCCGCAATCAAAAGCTTTCCGCCGGGCGCCAACGCCTTGTGAGCCGAGGCCAAAATCTTCGCGACGCCATCATCGTCGTGGTCGTGCAGGATGCGCACGAGGGTGATGAGATCGGCGCCGGGCGGCAGCGGGTCCCAAAGGAAATCGCCCTCATCGAAGGTTGCTTGCGGTACGTTCGAACGCGCGCGGGCGACAACAGCGGGCAGATCAAAGAGGCGCAACGCGATATGCGGCCAGCGTTGGCCAACCGCTGCCAGGAAGCCGCCTTCGCCGCCGCCTACATCCATAACGACGCGATGGCGGCGCAGCGAATAGGCGTCGAGCACGTCGGCCGCCACCGAAGGCTGAGTCGCGGCCATCAGCGCCGAATAGTCAGATACGTCACTCTCTCCAGTCGCGCTGGGTTCGCCCGATGTCGCATAGGGCCAATAGTTCGAGAGATGCTCGCCGCGGCCGCGCCGCAGCAGCGCGACCGGATCGAGGAGATCGGCATAGAGTCGATCGTGGTGCCGGATCATGTCGGCGAGGCCAGCATTGCCGAGCAGCGCCGCACCCTGCGGCCCCAAAGCGAATCGCTCACCGACAGGCTCGACTAGATCGAAGGCCGCCGCGGCGGATAGCAAACGCGCCATTGCCGGCGCTGGGACATTTGAAGCCGCCGCTAACGCAGCAACATCGAGCGGCCCGCGCTGAAGGGTTTTGAACACGTCAAGCGCGATGCAGGCGTGTAGAACTTGCGAGTAAACAAAACCCGCGACGAGATCGAAAAGTGCGTCGGTCCGACGATGCGCAATCCCACGCGTTAGCGGGAAATCAGCGGCAAAACGCTGGAATTTTGGGTTCGACAGCAGCGCATTGCGCCATTGGATCCACTGCGCGCTGAGGCCAAGCATCGCCGCTCACGCGGCGCTGCGCGCCAATTGCTTCGGCGCAAGGCGCATGGCGGTGAGGCGCACCAAAGCGCGCATGTCTTGAGCGCCTTCACACGGCGGCACCGAGTCGACGGCTTGCTCGACCAGTGCGTTCAACTGCGCTAGCGCGCCCTTGATCCCGTGCGTGGCAACTGCGCTCGGACGCTCCAAGAGCGCATCCTGCCCGACCGGCTTGCCGCATTCCGCACTCTGCACGGCGTCGAGCAGATCATCCGCGACTTGATACGCAGCGCCCAACGTTTCACCGAGCGCACGCCATGGGCCCGCATCCGCGCCGGCGGCGATCGCGCCGGACATGGTGGCGGCAACGAACAGCGCGCCCGTTTTGGCTTGATGATAGAGTTCCAGCTCTGGGTTGGGCTCGCTTTCCCAGGCCTGCCCGGCAACGATGCCGTGCGGCGCGCCGACACCGCGCGCGATCGTTCCAATCAACGGCGCGAGCCGCAAGGGCGCAACCGCGCCCGCCAGCGCCAGACGTTCAATCGCCATAACAATCAGGGCATCGCCGGCGAGCAGAGCGATCGGCTCGCCATACATCGAATGAACCGAAGGTTTGCCGCGCCGCGTGGCGGCATTGTCGAAGCACGGCAGATCGTCGTGAACCAGGGATGCGCAGTGCATCAGTTCGATTGCGGCGGCGGCGGCGTCTGAAATGGCCGGCTGATCGTCGCCGCAAGCTTGCGCAACGGCGAGGCAGAGCATCGGTCGCACCCGCGCGCCGCCCGGAAAGACCGCATAGCGCAGCGCCTTGGCTAAAAGCGGCGGCGCGGCGGGGGTGTCTGCCCGATCCACCGCTGCCTGCAGGGCGGCCTCGACCCGTGACGCCAGCACCATGACTGCCTCCGAAGGCTTTGAGCCAGGCCACACCCGGAACTGTCATCCAATCTGGACATATGATAGCGTCCAGTCAATTGACTTTGGAGTTTGAGCGCATGAGCGCGGAGCGCGCCATCATTATTGGCTCCGGCATTGGCGGACTAACGGCGGCGATATCGCTGGCGACCGAAGGTTATGCGGTGACCGTCCTGGAGCGCGCCGCAAGCGCTGGCGGCAAAATGCGCGAAGTAGAGGCCGACGGCGCCCGCATCGATGCGGGGCCGACGGTGCTGACAATGCGCTGGGTGTTCGACGATTTGTTCGAAAAGGCCGGCGTGCGGCTCGACGATTATGTTGCGCTGCACAAGCTTTCCATTCTCGCGCGGCATGCTTGGAACGGCGGTGCGCGGCTCGATCTCTTCGCGGACGAAGCCGCCAGCGCCGACGCGATCGGCAACTTTGCGGGGGCAGCCGAGTCGCGCGGCTATCTCAACTTCTGCGCCGAGGCGCGGCGCATGTTCGAGACTTTGCGCGAGCCTTTCCTCACCGCGTCGAAGCCTAATCCCATCTCGCTGACCAATCGCGTCGGGCTCGGCCGCATCGGCGACCTGCTCGCGATCCGCCCGTTCGACACGATGTGGGGTGCGCTCGGTGCGCACTTCGGCGATCCGCGTCTGCGCCAGCTTTTTGGCCGCTACGCCACCTATTGCGGCTCCTCGCCCTTCAGAGCGCCGGCGACTTTGATGCTGATCGCGCACGTCGAGCAAGACAGCGTCTGGATCGTCGAAGGCGGCATGCAGCGTTTGGCCGAAGCGCTGACGGCGTGCGCGGAGAGGCTCGGTGTTTCCTTCCAGTTCGGATCAGAGGTGAGTGAGATCGCGGTTCGTGGTGGTCGTGTGGGCGGCGTACGTCTGCACAACGGAGAGCGCATGGAAGCGAGCACTGTGGTGTGCAACGCCGATCCGTCTACTTTGGCAGCAGGCCTGTTTGGCAAGGATGCTGCCCGCGCCGTCGCTAGTGTTGGTCACGCGACACGCTCGCTCTCCGCAGTAACGTGGGCGGCGCACGTCGAAGCCAGCGGTTTTCCGCTCGTTCGCCACAACGTCTTCTTCTCTGACAACTACGCCGCCGAGTTCGAAGCCCTTGGCAAACAGGGCCTCCCCACCGATCCCACAATCTATGTCTGCGCGCAGGATCGCACGGACGAAAGCAATCCCGACGGCGCAGAACGCCTGCTCATTCTCGCCAACGCGCCCGCGCGCGACCGCGAATTCACATCCTCGGAGCTCGACGCATGCGAGACGAACATGATCAAACGGCTCCGCGGCTGCGGCATGGAGTTGGCGCCGGGCGCGATGACACGGACGACGCCTGCAGACTTCAACGCGCTCTTCCCAGCGACACAGGGAGCGCTTTACGGGCGCGCGACGCACGGCTGGGCGGCGTCGTTTCAGCGGCCAGGGTCGCGCACGAAGATACCGGGGCTTTATCTGGCGGGGGGCGGCGTGCATCCGGGCGCGGGCGTGCCGATGGCCGCACTCTCGGGCCAATTGGCGGCGCGGCGCATCGTGGCGGACCGCGCTTCGACGCGGCCGTTCCGAGCGGCGGCTACGCCTGGTGGTACATCGACGCGATCAGCGATGACAAACAGCACAGCCTGACCATCATCGCCTTCATCGGCAGCGTTTTCTCACCGTATTACGCATGGTCCGGCTGGGGCGACGCGGAAAATCACTGCGCCATGAACGTCGCGCTCTATCGCGCCGGCCACGATCGCTGGGCGATGACCGAGCGCGGGCGCAGCAATCTCTCACGTTCGCAGAGCAGTCTAAAGATCGGCCCAAGCAGCGTGGAGTGGGATGGCGACACGCTACGGCTCGATATCGATGAGTGGACAGCGCCACTGCCCTCGCGCGTGCGCGGCACAGTCACGCTGCGGCCCGAGGTGATTAATGAGCGCGCCTTTGCGCTCGACGCTGAAGGCAAACATTACTGGCGGCCGATCGCACCACGTGCGCGTATTGACCTGCGCTTTGACGGCGGCGCGCTGGCTTGGTCCGGCGATGCTTATCTCGACAGCAATTGGGGCAATGAGCCGTTAGAGCGCGGGTTTCGCAGCTGGCACTGGTCACGCGCGCATGCGCCGAGCGGGACACAAGTTTACTACGATGTGGAGCCGCGCGCGGGGTCAAATCGATCGCTCGCGCTTGTGTTCGATAAGTCCGGCGCAGTTTCAGAGATTGAAGCGCCGCCCTACTCCTCATTGCCCGGCACCTTCTGGCGCGTGCCGCGCGTCACCCGCGGCAACGCCGGCGCCGAGCCACGCTTGGTTCGGACCCTTGAAGATGCGCCCTTCTATGCACGCTCGCAGCTGATCGGTGAGATCGACGGCGCGCAAGCGGACATCATGCATGAGAGCTTGTCGCTCGATCGCTTCCGCGCGCCGATCGTCCGCGCAATGCTACCCTTCCGGATGCCCCGTATCGTCCGCAGGCGGTGACGCCGCATCGTCTTTGGTCGGGCGCGCGCTCCAAAACTCATAGCCCGCCCACGCCAGCGCAACGCCGCTAAACAGCACGAATTCCAGCAGGAAAAGCGGGTTTACGTCCATGACTTCGCGCCCTCTCAGGCCAAGCGGCGCGGCCGCTTATCCAAGGCCGCGAACAGATCGATGACCCATTTTACGTCGTGCCGGACACCGCGCACCGGCGCCGACGACGCGTTCGCACCACCTACGCTGATCGCTTCAACCAAAAATTCTGTCTGCGGCAACGATGCAGCATAAAGCTCTGCGTGTGAGGGCGCCGGCCACGACCGCGTCAGCGATCGCGCCACCAACTGTAGTTTGCGCGACGCCAGCACGACGCTGCGGCCAGACATCGAATCGTATCCCGCCCGCGCCACACCCTCGCCGATCTCGGCGTAGAGCAAGCGCGCGGCGTAAATCGCTGGCCGGAACGGCGCTGGCAGCGCTGCAACGCCAGCATCCGCGCGACGATAAAGCTCATCCGCGTGCTGCAATAGCCGCGACACGATCTGCGCGATTTCCGGCGTAAACATTGGCCGCGCCAGCCAGGCATCGGGGTCGATCCCCGCTTCACGCATCCATTCACGCGGCAGATAGAGCCTTCCATTGCGGGCGTCTTCGCCCACGTCACGCGCGACATTGGTGAGCTGCATAGCTACGCCCAGATCAGTCGCGCGCGCCGCCATGTGCGGGTCGCGCGCGCCCATCAGCACGGTCATCATCGCGCCGACGGCGCCCGCGACGCGGGCGGAATAAGCGTAGAGGTCCGAGAGCGTTTCGCAGGATCGGCCCGCCGCATCCCACGCCAAGCCTTCAAGCAACGCATCAAAGGGCGCGCGCGGGATATCGTAGTACTCAATCACGTCGGATAGCGCGCGATCGACGGCGCCATCGACTGGCGCGCCCGCATAAATCGCATCAAGACGCGCGGCGAGGCGCGTCACTGCAGCTTCGCCGCCATGATCGACGTCGACGCTATCGTCCGAAAGACGGCAAAAGGCGTAGAGCGCATAGGCGCCGTTGCGCACATGCTCCGGCAACAGCAAGGAAGCGGCGAAGAACGAGCGCGAGCCGGTGCGGATCATCTCGCGGCAGGTCGCGAGATCGCCGGGCGTGGCGCGCTCAGGCCGGCGTAAGTTCGGACGCATGCGGCACCACTGAATCGAGAACGCGCGCCGATGAGAGCACGCCGGGAACGCCGGCGCCGGGATGTGTGCCAGCGCCAACGAGATAAAGCCCCTTAATGTCGCCGCTTCTGTTGTGCGGGCGGAACCAGGCGCTTTGAGTGAGAATGGGTTCGAGCCCAAACGCAGCGCCCTTCGGCGCGCAGAGCTGATCGCGAAAATCGAGCGGCGTCATCACACGTGACGTGACAATCCCATCGGCCAAGCCCGGCAACAGCGTTTCGCTCAGCCGCTGCTGAACACGGCGACGATAAGGCTCGGCTTCAACGCTCCAATCGATATCGGCATCGAGATGCGGGACGGGCGATAGCACGTAGAACCCGTCGCAGCCCTCAGGCGCGAGCGAGGGATCCGTCGCGGTGGGCCGATGCAGATAGAGGCTCATGTCGGGCGCGAGGCGCTTAGCGGTGAAGATATCCTCGATCAGCTCGCGATAGCGGGGGCCGAGCAGAATGGTGTGGTGCGGCACGTCCGGATATTGGCGGCGCGTGCCGAAATACCAAACGAACAAGCTCATGGAATAGCGCGCGGCGGCGAGGCGTCGATCCGTCCATGTTTTGCGTGCGGCGGCGGGAACGAGGCGGCCATATGTGTGAGCGGAATCGGCATTGGAGACGACGATATCGGCCCGCAATTTTTCGCCACTTGTGAGGCGCACGCCGTTCGCGGCGCCATTGTTCAGCGTGATCTCCGCTACCTCGGCGTTACAGCGGACGACGCCGCCCTGCCCGCGGATGAGCTTCACCAGGCCCTGCACCAGCGCGCCAGTCCCGCCCATGGCGAAATGCACGCCGTGGCGGCGCTCCAGATAGGAGATCAAGCAGTAAACGGCGGTGGTGCTGAACGGATTGCCGCCGACGAAGAGGGGATGAAAACTCAGCGCAATGCGCACGCGCGGGTCGCGCACGTAACGCGAGACCAAGCCGTAAACGCTCTCCAATCCGCCCAAACGCAGCAAGTCCGGCGCAACGCGGACCATCTCCGTCCAAGAGTGGAAGGGCGCCGCGCCCAGTTGCTCGAAGCCGACGCGATAGATTTCTTCGCTGCGGCGCATGAAGCGGTCGTAGCCCGCGAGATCGCCAGGCGCGATGCGCGCGATCTCATCGCGCATGGCGCTGCCGCAAGACATGCGCTCGCCATCGGCGAAGGCGAGATCGTAAAACGGATCGATGGCGCGCAGCTCGACGTCGTCGCTGAGCTTGGCGCCGCACATGGCCCAGAGTTCTTCGAACAGAAAAGGCGCGGTGATGATGGTGGGGCCGGCGTCGAAGGTGTAGCCGTCCTGGCGGTGCACGTAGGCGCGCCCGCCCGGCGCATCGAGCCGCTCCAGCACGGTGACGCGATACCCGCGCGCACCGAGCCGCACCGCGGCGGCAAGGCCACCGAAGCCGCTGCCGATCACAACCGCATGGGGCCGTTTGTCCGGTTCGAGCCGAACGAGTGGCTGTTCTGGCGCGACCGTCAACATTGCCTGACACTTAATCGCGTCTATCTCGACTGCGCAAGCGCTCAAGCAGCTTGTTGCAGCGCACCCAAAATCAAGCCGGCGATCGTTTTGGCATCTTCCTCGTGCGCCAAATGGCCGAGGCCGGGCGCGCGCGCGATGGTGGCGTGCTTCACGAGCAGTTGCACGTCGTAGGCGCTATCAGGCGGCACGGCGCGATCCTTGTCGCCAACGATGAGCGCGAGCGGCGCGCGTAAATGCGACAGCTCTTTTTTCAAACCGTAGAGACCCCAGTGCGACATGAGCGCGACCGTCGCTTCGAGATGTCCTCTATTGCGAAACAGGCGCGCGTACAGGTCGAGCCCCTCCTCGTCGAGCGACGAGCCAGTACTGCGCATGAGATCGGCGATGGCGCCAGGACGTGAGGCGCGATGCGCGAACATGCTGAGCGAAAACGGATTATAGAACAATGTTCGCGCCAGCATCGGCGCCCACGGGCCAAGCGGCCCTGGGAACGGCAACAGCGCAGCATTCACCCCCACAATGCCGGCCGGCGGCGCTGCACCATCGAGCGCCATGCGCACAGCGATCGCGGCGCCCGCGGAGTGGCCGAGCAGAGCATGCGGCGTGGCATCAAGGGAGCGAAGCAACACGGCCACGCCTTGCGCGACCTGTGGCAGTGAGAATCCCGCACCGTGTTGCGGCGTCTCGGTGAAGCCGTGGCCAGGCAGATCAGGCGCGATAATCGTGTAGTTCTGCGCGAGAATCGGCGCGAGCGTGCGCCATGAGTGCGTGGCGGCGCCGGTGCCGTGCAACAACACGAGCGCCGGCCCCTCACCCATCACCTGCACATGCCAACGCAATCCGCCCGCTTCGACGAATTGGCTGGCGTCGCGATTGGGCCAGTCACGGCCCTCGACACTCCAATCAGGCTTTCGCGTCATCGCGGCGCCGGTGCGTGCGCACGCACAACGCTCGCAACGGCGCCCGCCTCCACGAAGGGCAGCGGCGCGTAGGCTGCGCCCATCTCGGCCGCGAGCGCTGCCGCGCCAGGGCGCGTGCGAGGCGAGGTATCGATGAAAACCGCCGAGAGATTAGCAGCGCGCAAGCCCCGCGCTGATACGAGTGCATCCGTCTCCGCTTGAGCGCGCCCCGTTGCACCGTCACGGCCGACATTGCCGCGGCCGTCGGTGAGAAAAACGATGAGAGGCGTGCGCCCCTTGGCGCGCTCGCTTTGCGCCAGCAGCGACGCCGCGTCGATGGCAGTTGCGAGCGGAGTCGTGCCGCCGCCAGGAAGTTCAGCAAGCGCGCGCTTGGCGCGTGACAGCGAGCGCGTTGGCGGCAGGAGCATTTCGGCGTTGGCGTCGCGGAAGGCGATCAATGCGACGCGCGCACGCGTTACGTACGCATCCGCCAACAACGTCTCGACCGCGCCTTTCGCCTCCGCCAAGCGCTGCAGCGCCGCGGAGCCAGACGCATCAACGACGACGATGATGGTGGACTCCAAGCGCTGAACAAAGCGCCGGATGCGAAAATCGCCTCGGCGCACGAGCACGAGCGCACCTATCGGCGCTGCATCACGGCGACGCAACGGTTGCCAAGGCGCGGCGGCGCGCAAGGTGGCGACCAGGTCGAGCCGCTCGCCGCTGCGCAATGTGCCCGCGCGTGCGCCAAGCGGACGGCCACGTCGCGCCGACTTCGCAGCAGCGCCTGCGCCACGCGAGCGCGCTTCGACACGACGCTCCGCGCGCGCTTCCAAGAATTGCGCTAGAAACTCCGCGGGCAGCGCCGATTGAACCGCATCGATAACGCGATCCGCTGCAGCACTGGCCTCCGTTTGTTCGCTCGAACCCGCCTCATCATCAGCACCCTCTTCGGGCGGGGGCGGCTCGGGCGGCTGCTCGGGCGGGGCAAAGTGAGCGCGGGGCGCCAGCACCAAGCGCGCGGCCAGCGCCAAGTCTTCGTCCTCGACCGCCGCACGACCAACCAGCGCGGCGGCGGCGCGCGCGGCGCGCAGCGTGAACAAGGCTGCACGCGCGGAAACGACGCCGAAGGCGCCAGCCGCCCAGCAAATCGATTCAATTGTCCGCTCATCCGCTGGCTTCATGCGCGCCAGATCTTCGCGCGCGGCGGCGATCTGCGCTCTAGTCGGAATCTCTGCCGAATGCGGTCGAACGAGGCTGAAATTGAGAGCGAAAGCCAAGCGTTCAGTGATCACATCAGGCGCACGCTCATCCGGCTCCACGCCTTCTTCGAGGGCGACCAGCATGAAGCGATCAACGCCAGCGTCGAGCGCCATGGCGATGCGCGCGCCCGTCGCGGACGTGCAGCGCTCCGCCATCGCAAGCACCACAACACCGCCATCGCTTTCGCTGAGCAATCCACGGCTTGCGACTGGGCGCGCTGCTGCGAGCGTAGCGGCCAGATCAAGCCCGCCGAGCAATCGCTCGTCATCAATGTGCGCCGGCACCCGCCGCATCGGCGCATCCGACGGAAGCATCGCCTTGAGCGCCGCAAGCCACGCATCGCGCGCGGGACCCGGCAGCGCGCAAAGAACCACGCCCTTTAAACCGTCAGGATCGATGGCCAACAGCGTTGCGGCGCTGAGCGCGTCCGCCCACGGATCGTAGCGTCCGGAGGCCGCTACGCTCATGCGTCGAACATCTCGGCCAAGGCCCGCTCGATACGCGGCGCGGAGCCGACGTCGTCGAGCGGATTGCGTCGCAGACGATGCTGTAATGATGGAACGGCGACCCCGCGCAGGTGCGCCGTTGTGACATTCTCCGCGCCCTCGAGCGCAGCATAGGCACGCGCAGCGCGGATGAGCGTTAGTTCGCCACGCAAACCATCCGAGCCGATTTTCATGCATAGCGCCGAAGCACGCTCGACGATTTCGTCTGGCAACGCAACATCGGCGCGGCTGGCGCGCGCCTTGACGATGCGCTCGCGCACTGCGGCGTCCTTCTTAGTCCAGGCCGCTACAAAGCTCTTCGGATCGCGGTCAAACGCATCGCGCTGGCGGACGACGGCGACGCGGTCGGCCAGCACTGTCGGCGTTTTCACATCCACGGAAAGCCCGAAGCGATCGAGCAATTGCGGGCGCAGCTCGCCCTCTTCCGGGTTGCCGCTGCCGATCAACACGAAGCGCGCGGGATGGCGCACGCTTAGGCCTTCACGCTCGACCACGTTCTCGCCGGATGCAGCGACGTCGAGCAGGAGATCAACCAAATGATCCTCGAGCAGGTTCACTTCATCAATGTAGAGAAAGCCGCGATGCGCCTTCGCCAGCAGGCCGGGCTCGAAGCGCTTTTCGCCGCGCGTCAGCGCCTGTTCGAGGTCGAGCGCGCCGACCACGCGATCCTCGGTGGCGCCCAGCGGCAAGTCCACCACCGGCGTCGGCAATAGCTCCGTCTTGGCCGCACCCTTGGCGGAACGTGAGGGGCATTCTTCAGTGCAAGCGCCCGCGTCGGCCTCCGGATCGCAATGATAAGCGCAGCCTTTCGTCGCCCGCATCTGCGGCAACAAAGCCGCCAAGGCGCGCACCGCCGTCGACTTGCCGGTGCCGCGATCGCCGAACACCATGACGCCGCCAATGCCGGGATCGACCGCGGCGATCAGCAACGCACGCTTCATGTCGTCCTGGCCGACAATCGCCGAAAAAGGGAACACCACCCGCATCTTGGCCAGAGATAACGAGTGCCGATGGAAGCGTCCACCATCGGCGGGGCTCGATGAAATAGGAACTAGAACATTGCCACAAGCCGCGGTCAGCGTAGTTACTCGCGGTCGCACAACACTGCGCGCACGGCGCAATCACCAATACAATGCCGCGCTGCGGGAGTGCGAAATTGAAAAGCGATCGCTCCGGCAGGGCCAGCGATCTGAAGCGCGAGCATGCGCGCGAGGGGTAAAATGGTGGGCGCGACAGGGATCGAACCTGTGACCCCTACGATGTCAA
>JALHQO010000011.1 GCA_022841905.1 Hyphomonadaceae bacterium
CGCGGCATGGCTGGATCAGGCTTGCGCCCATTGTCCAAGATTCCCCACTGCTGCCTCCCGTAGGAGTCTGGGCCGTGTCTCAGTCCCAGTGTGGCTGGTCGTCCTCTCAGACCAGCTACAGATCGTCGCCTTGGTAGGCTTTTACCCCACCAACTAGCTAATCTGACGCGGGCCGATCCTAAGGCGATAAATCTTTCTCCTTGCGGACACATTCGGTATTGCTCCCAGTTTCCCGAGAATATTCCGAACCTTAGGGTACGTTCCCACGTGTTACTCACCCGTCTGCCACTCCCCTTGCGGGGCGTTCGACTTGCATGTGTTAAGCCTGCCGCCAGCGTTCGTTCTGAGCCAGAATCAAACTCTCAGGTTGAGTTGACTTCTGACATCCTCGCGAGCCAGAAAGCTCCGAGGCGCCGGTTAAAGCGTATGCGTTTAATGTAACGGGAACCGACGCACATTTCGAAACCTAGGCCGAAACCCAGATCTCAATCTGTAAGTCAGTTATAGTTCCAGAAAACACACAACGTCAGCGTCGCTTTGGCTTGCGATTACTCGCTCGCCCGCAGCACGCCGCCGCCTGCGTTTCCCTTCTCCAAAATCACAATGTCAAAGAGCGCCGCTCAAAATAGCTCCCTTTAGGGGGAGTTTTTCTGTGCCCGCCCACGCAGAGCCGAAGCCCGTCGCGTGCGGGCCGAAACCGTTGGGTCCCGGCGGAAGGCGCGGTTTCTATGCGCGCCTCTTAGTCATGTCAACGACCTTTTCGCGCAAATGACGCATTTCTCAGTAGTTCAAAAAAACTCTGAAAAATCAGCGTGATTTTTGCTTGCTCAAGGCAGGCGCTGTCCGCGCCAGACGTTTGAGAGTCGCAACAATCTCAACCTATCGATTCCCCAACCAAGCATCAAGCCGGGCTGAGAGGTCCAAGGTTAAGTTTTCCACAGCACCGTTGCGCCGCGGGACCACGATAAGTGGCTAGTGTAGCGGCCATTTCAAGGCCGGTCAGTGGGTGGCGATATAGGCCTGCATCGCGGCCGCTTCCGCTTCCACTGCGGCGATCCGATGTTTCACTAGGTCGCCGATCGAGATGACGCCGATCAATCGCCCGCCATCGAGCACCGGCAAATGCCGAATGCGCCGATCCGTCATACGGCCAAGTCCTTCATCAACCGTTTCCGACGGGCCCGCTGTTATGACATCGCGCGTCATCACCGCGCTCACGCTCTCATTCAAGCATTTCACGCCGTTTTTCGCGATTTCACGCACAATATCGCGCTCGGAAAAAACGCCGGAGATGCCGCCATCTTCAGCGATAACGACAAGCGCGCCGACCTTCTTTTCGTTGAGCGCGCGTGCAGCTTCTTCAAGCGTTGCATCGGCGCGCACCGTGTACACCACGCCGCCTTTGTCGCGCAGAACGTGAGCGATCAGCATAGACCCGTTCTCCCGTTGCTTTTGGGGGAGGATGCGCCGCCCTGCCCTGCGCTTCAAGCGCGAACACCCGTTTGGCCGCTCGCCTAAAGGCGGTTAGGCTTGGTGAATGGCCGGCTACAAAGAACGCGTCACCAAAGATCTCGACCGCTGGATCGCGGCGGGCCATGTCGCGGCTGAGAAGCGCGCGGACATTTTAGGCTCGATCCCAGATGCGCGCAGGTTAGACGCGGCGACCGCGCTCGCTTGGGTCGGCGGCCTGCTGCTCGGCATCGCCATCATCGCGTTCATCGGCGCTAACTGGGACGGCATGCCGAAAATCGCGCGGTTTGCAGTGTTAATCGCGGTTTTCGCTGCATGCGCCGGCGCTGGCGCGTGGGCCGCGCACAAGGCGCGTCCCATAGCCAGCAACATCTTGTTGATGATTGCGTCAGTCGTGTTCGCCGCCGCAATCGGCCTCACCGGACAGATATTCGACATCGCCGGCGACCCAAAAGCGGCGGCTTATGCATCGGGGATCGCAGCACTGGCGCTGGCGCTCGCGGGACGTTCGACGGGTGCGGCGACAGTCGGCCTCGTCTTCATCGCCATTGGCGATTTCACCGATAGGCAATGGTTTTCCGGCGCTGAATCAGAAGCGCCGTGGATGCTATTCGCGGCGCCGCTCGGCGCATTTCTCGCGCTGCGCTGGGGCTCGGCGCCGCTCGCGCACGTCGCGGCGCTGGCGATCATTTATTGCTTCGGCTGGTTCGCTGGCCGCATGGAAGCCGACGCTGGCGTCTTCCTGTTTCTCGCACTTTTGCTCGGCGCCGCAGCTGCTGGCGCGCGTTGGCTTTACACGCAGGAGCGCACGTTTTCTGGCGTGTTTTACGGTTGGTTTACCGCGGGCGCGCTGCTGTTTTTCGCGATCGCCGGTTATCTGCCGTGGTTCGGCGACGAGAACAGCGCCAATGCAGGCCTCGCCCATCGCCTGGTTTGGCTGCTGGCTTCCGGCGGCGTGCTCGCGCTCGGCCGCTTCGATCGCCACGCGCTGGTGACGGCTGTCGGGGTGCTTAGCCTCATCGGCGGAGTGTGCGCGACATTGATGGATCTCGGCCTCGATCTGATGGCGGCGGCTGGCGTCTTTTTGCTGTGCGCGATCGCGGCGCTGGTCGCAGGGCTGGTGCTTCGGCGGAGCAAAACCCATGCTTAATGCGCCTTTACGCATCCTCATCGTCGCCGCTCTGTGCATCGTTGGCCTCATCGCGCTCGTCATCAATGAAGGCGCGGCGCGTGAAAGCGGGACGGAAGCGCTGTTGCCAATGGAGGCGGTCGATCCGCGTTCTTTGCTGAGCGGGCATTATGTGATCGTCGCTCCGCAACAACGGATCGAGCCAACGGACGCCTGCCCTGCCGCTGCATTAGTAAGCGACCGCGTACTGCTCGCGCCGACGGGCCAAACCGTAGCCGACGCGCCGATTTATGGCCTTGCCGATCAAACCGCGACGCTGCCCGACGCCGTTTCGGTGCGCGGCAGCTACATCTGCAACCCGCCAACGCCGCCGCTGAATGACAGCCCAGGCGCGCCAGGCTGGATCATGTTCGATCTCGGTGTCGATCGCTTTCACATCAACCAAACCGACGCCGAACGCATCGAGCGCGTGCTGCGTGAGCAGAACGTAAACGAAGCAACGCGCGCCTTCGCCATTGTCTCGATCGGCCGCGACGGGCGCGCGCGGCTCAAGGGCCTGATCATCGACGGCGAGCGGCTTGAGCTGACTTGGCTCTAAGCTCGGTGTCGGGTGTCGGCATGCCAGGTGTCATGGGGCTCTTCATCGACGCTTAAGCTTAACGCGCACGTTCCGCTCCAATCTGACACCGGACGCCCGACAAGCTGACTCCTGAGCGGTGGCACGGCCGTTGCTTTCTCGCTTCGCAGACGAATTTTTGCGGAGCACCCCAACGTGCGCACGTTCATTCTTATCGGCGCAGTGCTGAGCTTCAGCACCGCCGCCTACGCCGACCCGATCCCGGGGACGAGCGATGTCGAGCGCGCGTTCGGCATGGGCTGGGACAATTTCGATCAACCGATCAACCCGTCCACACGCGATGAAAGCGGCAACCGCACCATCGTCAACGGACGCATGGAAATCGAAGGCTCGCTCTCGGGCGGGCTGATGGATGGCTACGCCAGCGGCTTCTCCGCGCAAGCCATCGGCAACCAACTGAACGTGGTTACACAGGGCAGCTACAACACGGTCATCGTGGACGCGACCCAAATCAACAACGGCGACATCAGCGCCGATGCCGGCCGAGGAGATTGATACAATGCGTGCGCTGAAAAACATTGCCCTTGTTCTTGCCGCGACCACCGCGCTCACCGCGTGCGTCACGCCTTATGCCGGCAATGACGGCATGTATGCGCTGCCGATCGGCGACGCGCCGGTGACGCCGAACCCGACCGCCTATACGCCAGCGCTCGATTGCTTGGCCGCGCACGCGCGCTCCAATCAGCTCACCGCGCCGCGCATCGCTGTCGGCCGCATTCTCGATTACACCGGCGCCGTTTCGGAAGAAGGCGGTCGCCGCATCACGCAAGGCGCCTCGCTGATGGCAATGTCGGCTTTCAACAAAGCCGGCGCCCGCTTGGTCGAACGCTTCGATACCTCGGTCACCGAACTCGAGCTGCGCTACGCCAACAACCGCCTGATCGGCCAAGAAGGCGACGAGAACGTCCGCCGCATCTATGCCGGCCAGATGCCAGGCTCCGACTTCTACTTCGTCGGCGGCATCACCGAGCTGAACTACAACATCCGCTCGGCCGGCATCGACGTGCAAGGCGGCCACACCGACGCACGCGACGGCGTCGGCAACCTGGGCGCCCGCCTCTACGTCATGAACATCGCGCTCGATTTCCGCATCATCGACACGCGCACGCTCGAAGTTGTCGATGTGATCTCGTACCAAAAGCAGATCGTTGGCCGCGAAGTCCGCGCCGGCGTGTTCTCGTTCTTCGACGATACGATCATCGACATCGCTGCTGGCGAACGCGCGCTGGAGCCGGTGCAACTGGCGGTCCGTGCTGGCGTCGAACGCGCTGTCGTCGAAGTGATGAGCCGCTTCTACAACGTCGCCGATAGCTCGGTGTGCCAAGCCGAACTGCAGGCGCAAGGCGATCCGATGGGCCCGGCGCAAACCGGCATTGCGTCGGTCAGCCCCGCCACCGTGGCGGTGCAACAAGCACAGCGCGACAGCACTGACGCCTGGCACGACCGCCGCGACAACAACATCGACATTCGCGGCCGCTCGTAAGAGCGCCGCCGGAGACGCCCATGAAGCGCGCCGCCCTTCTCGCCACCGCCGCCCTGCTGCTTGCGCCCTTGGCGCACGCGCAGTCGGTGGTGAACGACCAATATCAGCTCCGCGGCGTCACCTCGGAAACGACGGTTGAAGTCGGTCATGCCGGCGATGTCGGCGCGACGTCTGTGGCCAGCAGCAACGCGGTGAGTGGCGCCTACGATCAAACCAACGTGGAGATCGACAACACCCAGCACATGGATGGGGACACGCACGCCACCACTGACGCCACGGTTTGGCACGCTGACGGCGTGATCGCCGCCGCCTCAGCCGCCGTCGCCAATGGCGGCACGGCTGTCATGACCAATGGCGACCAGGATATCCGCTCACAGCAGCTCGCGCATGGCGACGCCAGCGCCGAAACACGTTTCGTCGGCGGCGATGCCAGCGATGCATCAATGTCTGCGTCCGCAAGCGGCAACGTGTTGGCGGCCTCGCAGGAAAACGGCCAAACGCGCGTGATCGCGGCGCAGGAAAGCACCGGCGACGTCAGCGCGACCATCGAAGCGGATCATTGCTGCGTCGCGGGTCAAGTGGTTTCCGGCGCGATCGCCAGCGCCAACAATCTGAGCGCAGGCGGCGACACCGCGACCATCCTCGCCGACGTTCAGCAAAGCGCCACCGGCGACTCCGTCAACGCGCGCGTCGATCTTTATGCCGGCTACGCGACCGACGCGTCAGGCAACGCCACGGCCAACGGCAATGCCGCAACGATCGACAACGAGTGGGGCTACGTCAACGCACGCATCAATCAGGGCTCGACCACTGATGTGACTGCCGAAAGCTACGTCACGCTCGGCGGCGATTTCCTCGGCTTCGGTTCGGCTGGCGCGTACGGCGTCGGCAACCAGGCAATCGTCTCGAACATCGGCTCCGATACCGTGATGGATGTCAGCCAGGCCAATGGCGGCGACATCTCCGCCAGCGCAGCGCTTGCGGGCGAAGGCGGCCAAACTGCGCTCGCCTCCTCCGCCGCCTACGGCAACAGCATCACAGGCTCGCTCTGCGCCTATTGCGACGACAACGTGCCGACGCTCAATGCGACGAGCGATCAGACCAATGACGGCAGCGTCCACGCCGATGCGACCGTGATTGCGCCACGTGCGGGCTTGGTGGGCGCCACGGCAACTGCCATTGGCAACGCCGCGACCTATCAAGTGCGCGGTCCAGGCGGCTAACGCCAAGCCTCAGTCGTCGTCGAACTTCTGGTCCATTTCCACGGCAGGCGTCGTGCCTTCACAGCAAGGGCCGCCGATCGGACGCGCCGGGATGCCGGCAACGGTGCAACGCGGCGGCACGTCTTCGAGCACGACCGAGCCCGCCGCGATGCGCGCATCTTCGCCGACTTCGATATTGCCCAACACTTTCGCGCCAGCGCCGATCAGCACGCCGCGGCGAATTTTCGGGTGCCGATCGCCGCCGGCTTTGCCGGTGCCGCCGAGCGTCACCGAATGCAGCATGGACACGTCGTCCTCCACGACCGCGGTTTCGCCGATGACGATGCCGTGCGCGTGATCGATAAACACGCCAGCGCCGATCGTGGCGGCGGGATGAATGTCGACTGAAAACAGCTCGGAAACGCGGCTCTGCAAGTGATAAGCGAGGATTTCGCGATCTTGCGCCCACAGCCAATGCGCGATGCGATAGGCCTGCAAACCGCCATAGCCTTTGAAATAGAGGAACGGCTGTAAATACGTGCGGCACGCCGGATCGCGCTCACGCACCACGCGCATGTCACGCAGCGCTGTCTTCGCCATCTCCGGATCGGCTGTGTAAGCCTCGCGGATCACTTCGCGCAATTGCAGCGCTGGCAGATCGCCGTGCCCAAGCTTTTGCGCCAAATGATACGAGAGCGCGTCCTCCACGCGATCGTGATGCAGGATCGAGGCGTGCAAGTAGGACGCGAGCAACGGCTCTTCCGCCGCCGCCTGCGCAGCCTCCACGCGCAATTGCGACCAGACGCCGCCTGACGCTTCGAACACGCGGGTGTTGTTGGCCTCGGTCACGTCGCCTCTCCCTGGCTGGGCCCCAGCATCGCCGCTGCGAGCGCTGCCGGCAATTGCCCCGTCACCGCCATGTGGTGGGCGCGCAGCACCGCGGCAACCGTCATCGCGTCACGAATGCGACCATCGGCGACCCGCGACAGCACCTCGGCAAACGGCGCGCGGCGGCGCTTGAGCACCTCAGTGCCTTCGGGCTTGGGCTCGCCAGGCGTGAGATCGGTGGCAAGGTAGAGAATGGCCTGCTCGTCGGTGAGCGAATTGGAGAGATCCATTTCCAGAATGGGCAGATACGCGCGCGCCGACAGCCCGGTTTCTTCCTCCAGTTCACGGCGCGCACAATCGAGCGCGTCCTCCCCCGGTTCGGCGCCGCCTTCCGGCATTTCCCAGGAATAGCGTCCAAGTGGAAAGCGCCATTGGCCAACGAGATGCACGCAGCCCTCGTCATCGATCGGCAGCACGCCCACCGCCAAGCGGTGTACGCGCACGACGCCGTAGCTTCCTGGCTTGCCGTCGGGATGGATGACGGCATTGCTCTCGATCGCCAGCCACGCATTCTCGAACGGCCGCGTTATCTCCGTAACCGTCCAAGGGTTTTCGGCGTCGTCCCACGTATCCTGCATGCAGCCACCTCTAGCGCTGGCGCGCGCTTGGCGCCATCTGGGGCGCATGGTTCTTCCGCTCTCCGTCATCCCCCACGCGCCCCGCGAAGGCGAACCCGCCAACGCCATCAAGCAAAGCGCCGAGACGCTGGCGCTGCTCGCACAGCGCCGCTCCAGCAAGGTGATGCACCTCGCCGAGCCCGCGCCGACGAGCGCCGAACTCGACGCGCTGATCGAACTCGCCGGGCGCGTGCCCGATCACGGCAAGCTCGGGCCCTGGCGTTTCGTTGTGTTTGAAGGCGAAGCGCGCGTGCGGGCTGGCGAGGCGCTGGCGCAGGTCATCGCAGGCGATGAAGGCGTCGATGAGGGCAGGCTGGCGCACACACGCGCCTTACTGCAGCGCGCGCCAGCGTGCGTGATGGTCGTCTCCTCAGCCTCGCCGCACAAGAAGGTGCCGGAGTGGGAGCAACAGCTCTCGTCGGGCGCCGCATGCTTTGCGTTGCTGCTCGCAGCGCATGCGATGGGCTATGGCGGTTGTTGGCTCACGGAATGGCCGGCTTACGATGCACGCGCACGCGCAGCACTTGGCCTCGCTGAACACGAGCGCATTGCCGGCATCGTTTATCTCGGCACGCCAACGGAAGGCGCGACCGAACGCGTGCGCGCCGACGTCAGCAGCCGCATTTCGCGCTTCTAAGCCAAGCAAAAGGCCGCCGCATTGCTGCGACGGCCTCCGCTTTTCGTTGTGGCGTGAACTTAGAGTTCGCGGCCGATCGTGAACACGATACGCTCGTCATAGCTCGACGGGCCGTACGTGTAGTATTCGATGTCCGAGCCCTCATCGATGTCGGTGTCGTGATAGCGGAGATCGAGCGAGAAGCCGTGATAGGCGTAGGTGCCGCCGATGTTCCAGGTGTTGTAATCGCTGTCGTCGGTCACATCGACGCCGTCTTCGCCGTCAGCGTCTTCGATCGATTGATTGCCGTAAGCGGCGGTGAATTCGAGCGCTTCGCTCGCAGCGAACGTGCCGTTGATTTCGAAATACGTGGCTTCACCGGTTTCGCCGTAATTTTCCGGCGAGTGATAAATGCCGCCGCCCAGTGAGAAACGCTCCGTCAACGGCATTTCGACCGCAGCGAGCAACTCATAATAATCGAACTCGGCGTCGTCATCGTCCGCGCCCGGATAGAAATAGCCGATCACACCGAGATCGAACTCGGCCATGCCGAGCGTGGGCGTGAAACCGGCATAAACGTCCAGCTCCATCCCGTCCGGGATGCTCGAACCCCAAACGCCAGCATAGAACTTGTCGTTCGACCAATCGAAGCCGCCCTGGATGGCGGGCTCACCGTCGCTCAGCGATACGCCGCGGAAGACATAGTCCGTGGTGAGGCTGATATTGGCCGACACTTCAGCATTCGCGGTGCCCGCGCCAGTAATCGACATGCCGGCGACAACGGCCGCTCCAACCAACTTCTTCATGATCTAAACCCCTATCGGACGCCTACTGGGCGAACTCTGGCCTGAACGCTCAACTGTTAAAGTGAACGATGCGTTAACCCAGGCGCCAAGACGCCCCGCAGGCGCCTGCGGGCTGCCCTGCTTAGAGCGGCGTGGCGCCGAGGCAACAGTAACGTGGTGCCTATGCCTTGGACGTTTCTGCAGCATTTCCGCTGGCAAGCGCCCAACAAGACGGCGTCCGGCGCAATGTCGCCCGCTCTGGCAGCGCTCTCACTACCCAACATCGCTGAACCACTGACGCTTTCACCGCTCGAACAAGAGTGGGCGCACAGCGCTCCTAAGCGGGGAAGACACATGAAGAACGTAAAGAAGCTTATCGGCTTGGCCCTATTGGCCAGCGCCGCCACGGTCACCACGACCGGCGCCGCCAGCGCGCAAGAATTCTCAGGCAATGTCGCGCTGACATCCAACTATGTGTGGCGCGGCATTACGCAGTCTGACGGCGAATTCGCCGTGCAAGGCGGCGTCGATTATACGCACGGCATCTTTTATGCCGGCGTGTGGGCCTCATCCGTCGATGATTTCGGCGTCGACGCCTCCAGCGAACTCGACGCCTATTTCGGCATCACGCCGTCACTAGGCCCGGTCGAATTCGATCTTGGTGTGATCGGATATTTCTATCCGGGCGCCTCTGACGAGATCGATTTCACTGAAATCAAGCTCGGCGCCAGCTACAGCCCGATCGAAGCGCTCTCGATCGCAGCAGCCGGCTATTTCTCGGACGATTTCGGCAATACCGGCAATGAATCCGTCTATCTCGAACTAGGGCTTGGCTACACGTTCAACGAAACGTTCTCTGTGAGCGGCGCCTACGGCAACCAAGACATCGACGGCGACGATTACGACACCTGGAATCTGGGTGCGAGCGTCGCCGCCTACGGTTTCGGGTTCGACCTCCGCTACTGGGACACCGATATCGAAGACGCGGACGAAGAAATATCGTTCACGATCAGCCGCGAACTCTAAAGACGACGTCTTGCGACATGGAGGCCGTCACAGCGCTGTGGCGGCCTCTAGCGTTGCGTAAGCGCGCTATAGCCAAGGTGGAGCCCGGCGTCGACGAGAAGCGTCTCGCCGGTGACGTGCCGCGACGCGTCCGAGAGAAAGAAGAGCCCCGCATCCGCGATGTCTTCCGCGGTGGACGCAGCTTGTAACGGCGTCATCCGCTTGGTGCCTTCGCGCATGCGGTCGACCATTTCAGTCGGCAGGCCCTTTTCGTGCCAGGGTGTGTCGATGAAGCCTGGGCAAAGCGCGTTGATCCTGATCTTCGGCCCGAGCACGCGCGCCAGCGACAGCGTCATCGTATTGAGCGCGCCCTTGGAGGCGGCATACGCGACGGACGAGCCGATCCCGGTGACGCCCGCGATCGACGACACCATCAGCACGCTGGCGCGCTCGGACGCCTCCAGCAGCGGCCGCGCCGCGCGCAGCATCTGGAACGGGCCGATGACGTTGACGGCATAGAGCCGCTCGAAATCGGCGCGCTCCAAAGCGTCGAGATCGCCATGCGCCGGCGCGAACTTGGTGACGCCGGCATTGTTGGCGAGCGCGTCGATGCGGCCATAGGGCTCGGCCTTCGCGGCGATGGCGCGGCAATCGCCGTCGTCAGAGACATCGCCCTGCGCCAGTACGGCCTCGGCGCCCGCGGCGCGCACGGCTGCGGCGGTTGCTTCGGCTTCTGCGGCGCTCTTTGCGTAATTGATGATGACAGCTTTAGCGCCGCGCGTTGCCGCCCCTACCGCGAGCGCTGCGCCGAGCCCGGTCGATGCGCCGGTGACGAGAACGATCTTGCCGTCGAAATCACGCATGGGCGCCTCCTTCTCCACGAACCGGCTTGCCAGCAGCGCGCCGTGGCTTCAAGGGTCGGCCATGAGCACCGATCCCAAAGGCTTGAGCCAGCTCGGCCATGCCGCGCCCATTCCGCAAAGTCCCGACCAGGCAACGCTAGAGCGCGTGCCCAATCCGCATGCGAGTACGCTCTATCTGGCGCGCTTCACCGCGCCGGAGTTCACCTCGATCTGCCCTGTCACCGGCCAGCCGGATTTCGGCGTGCTGGTGATCGACTATGCGCCGAAGGATTGGATCGTGGAGTCGAAGAGCCTGAAGCTCTTCCTGCAGAGCTTCCGCAATCACGGCGCGTTTCACGAAGACTGCACCGTCGGCGTCGCCAAGCGCATCGCCGAAGCCATCGCTCCGGCATGGCTTCGCATCGGCGGTTACTGGAACCCGCGCGGCGGCATGCCGATCGACGTGTTCTGGCAAACCGGCGAGGCGCCTGCCGGCCTATGGCTGCCGGACCAAGGCGTGGCGACTTATCGCGCTCGCGGCTGATGGCCGAGATAAAGCCCGCAGATCACGATCCAGCCCATCACGCTCGCTTCAAGCACACGCTGTGAAAGGCCGACGAAGGGCGATTCCGGCGCCATGGTGAGCAGCCCCGCGAGCGCGGCAGGTGCGGCAACGAAGCCCGCCAACGCGACACCGCCGCCGCTCGGCAAAGCGCGCGCAGCGAGCGCGAGTAACAGCAACGTCAGCGGCGCTAAGAAGTACCCGGCAAGACCGATCAGCAGATGCATCTGTTGCGAAAAGCTCGGGCTCTCAGGACGGCAGCCATAATCGCAGGGGAAGAATGCCGAGCCGACATAACCGATCGCGAAGAGCACGATGCCGATGAAGCCGAGCGTGCCGAGCAAGGATCGTGGCGTCGCCAGCCACGCAAACACTGCGAAAGCAATCGTAAGCAACCCAACCGGCAGAAAGCCGTACCAGCTCACTTCATAACCGAACGGCGCACCATTGGCGCCAAGCTCGGATATGTATTGCGAGAGGTGATCGTAGCCGGGGAACGTGAACCCTCCGACCACCACCATGGCCAAAAGCCAGAACGCGCCCAAAAGCGCGCAGATCATCGCCAAGCGTCCCATCGTGTCCCCTTAAGCCGGCCATTTCGGCGCGCGGCTGACCATGCCTGGCGTCGTGCGCCCCAATACGCCGCCGATGAAGCGCGCCGCTGCAATGGCGCCGTCGAGATCGACGCCGGTGTCGAAGCCCATGCGCGCAAACATGTAGAGCAAATCTTCGGTCGGCACGTTGCCCGCCGCGCCCGGTGCGAACGGGCAGCCGCCAATGCCGCCGAGCGATCCATCCAGTACGCGCACGCCCTCTTCCACCGCCGCCACCGCGTTGGCGAGCGCGGTGTTGCGCGTGTTGTGGAAATGCGCGCGCAGCTGGATGCCGGCGGGGATCGCAGCTTTCACGGCGCGGAAGCGTTCATGCACATCACTCGGCGCGCCGACGCCGATCGTGTCGGCGAGCGCCAGTTCAAAAATCTCCTGCCCCACACAGCGTTCGGCAACTTCGACGACGCGCGACACCGCCACTTCGCCATCGAACGGACAACCGAAAGCAGTTGAGATCGTCGCCGACAAACGCGCGCCGCCGGCCTTTGCGGTTGCAGCTACGTCCGGCCAGACAGCGAATGTTTCTTCGACCGTGCCGCCATTGTTTCGGATGGAGAAACCGTCCGAGGCGCAGAAGACGTAGTTGATCTCCTTCGCGCCTGCCGCCAGCGCACGCTCGACGCCGCGCAGATTCAAGGCGAGCGCGATGTAAGTCACGTCATCGCGCCTGAGCACGCCTGCAAACACCGCATCGCCATCGGCCATTTGCGGCACTTTTTTCGGATTGACGAAGCTGCCCGCTTCCAATCGCCGGAAGCCCGCGCGCACGATATGATCGATCAGCGCGAGCTTGTTTTCGGTGGAGACGATATCCGGCTCGTTTTGCAGCCCATCGCGCGGGCTCACTTCGACAAGCTCAAGTTTCTCTCTGGCCACGCTTCGCTCCAAACGCCGGCAGCGCCCAGCCATAATGTATGGCCCCGGCGCGCAAACCGAAACCCGCCACGGCGCCGGCAATCCCCGCCACGCCGGGCGGAACACCGGCCCAATCGAGCGCGACATAGCTCGCCGCCGCCAGCAGCGCCGCGGAAATGGTGATCTCGCGCTTCAGCAGCGCGGATGGTTGGCCGGCGAGCACATCGCGAATGACGCCGCCGAAGCACGCCGTCAGCACACCCATGGCGATCGAGACAAATGGATTGACGCCGAGCGCCATCGCTTTGCCGGCGCCGATCACGGCGTAGCCGCCGAGTCCGACCGCATCGAGCCAGATCAGCGTTTTCGCGCGCTCCAGATACGGCGCGAGGAACCACACCGCGAGCGCCGCCGCGAGGCCGATGCCGAGATAAGCCGGATCGCCGATCCAAAACACCGGCGCGCCGATCAGCAGATCGCGCAGCGTGCCGCCGCCGACCCCAGTGAACACGGCGAAGAACCAGAACGTGACAATGTCATGCCGATCGCGCGCCGCCGCGAGCGCGCCGGTCAGCGCGAACACGGCCACGCCCGCGTAATCGAGCGCGGGCGGCAGCGCGGGTAAGGCTTCTGGAACGAGACTCACCATCGCCCGTCTCTACACTGTTTTGCCAAGAGGATGGTGCGAGCGGCGGGAGTTGAACCCGCACCGCCTTACGGCGAACGGATTTTAAGTCCGCTGCGTCTACCAGTTTCGCCACGCTCGCGCCGCTTGCGGCATAGCGGCGTTGGGCAAGCCTAGGCAAGCCATCTTCACCCGCGTTAGGCTGGCGCATGCGATCACACCCGCTCGATTGCCCGATCTGGAGCGCGCTGAGTTCGCGGCAGGCTGCGTTTGGCACGGACGGCTCACTGGCGCGGCGTTTCGCGGAAGATATCAGCCCATTTGCGGCAACTGCCGATAGCTCACCGGATGCGGTCGCCGCGCTGGCGGGGCTTGCCCACGATGATGATGACATGTCGCTGCTGGAGCGCGACCCGCCGTCGCCGCCCTCCGGCATTCTGCTCAAGCTCAACGCCGCCGGCGTGCAGATGGTGCTCGCCACGCTCACGCCCGGCGCAGACATCGCTTTCGACAATCTCGGCGACGCCGATGCGCGGGACATGCTCGCGCTTGCCACCCTCACGCGCCCCGGCCCATTCCGTGCGCGCACGCACAAACTTGGCCGCTTCATCGGCGCGCGCGAGAACGGACAGCTGATCGCCATGGCGGGCGAGCGCTTGCAGACGGATGAATTCGTCGAAGTCAGCGGCATCTGCACGCATCCCGATTATCGCGGGCGCGGTCTAGCCGCTGCGCTGACACGCATTATTGCGGCACGAATTCTCGAGGAAGGCAAGACACCGTTCCTCCACGCTTACGCCAGCAACACCGGCGCGATTTCGGTGTATCGGAAACTTGGCTTCGAACATCGCTGCAACGTCACGCACGCGATGTGGACGCGCGCTTAGTCTTGGACCGCGCATCTTTAGACGCGCATGCGGGCCTGAAGGCCCGCGGTCCTTACAAGTCAGCCACAACTTCCGGATCCACGCCACAACTGCGGATCAGCGCCTGCAAATCCTCGCCCGCTTTCGTCAGCGCCTCAGCATCTGCGCTGCGCGCGACGAGGTTTACGCCATAGTCCTCGCCGGGCGCGAACCACGGATACGAGCCGAACGAGACGCCAGGCGCGGCCTCCTCCAGCGCTTGCAGCCCTGCCGCGATGTCGCCCTCGCGCAAGCGCTTGCCGCGCACCGCAACCGCTTGCACGACGGCCCCACCCTGCAAGCGATGGCCGACATCCTGCAGCATGCCGCGCGTAATCGACGGCACGCCGGCCATCACGAACACGTTGCCGATCTGAAAGCCGGGCGCGCGTGACACCGGATTGGCGATCAGCGATGCGCCATCCGGAATGCGCGCCATGCGCAGCCGCGCTTCGTTGAGATTGGTCGCGCCTCTGTAATGCGCTTCGAGGATCGCGCGTGCGTCGTCGCGCACATCGATGTTGACACCGAACGCCGCTGCCATGGCGTCTGCGGTCTTGTCGTCGTGCGTGGGGCCGATGCCGCCAGTGGTGAAGACGTAATCGTACTTGGCGCGCAGTGCGTTCACAGCGGCGACGATTTCGTCCGGCACGTCCGCCACCACGCGCGCCTCCGCCACCTGCACGCCGAGCGGCGCCAGGAATTTCGCGATCGTCTGCAGGTTCACGTCCTGCGTGCGGCCGGAGAGCAATTCGTCACCGATCAGCAGAACGGCGGCTTTGACTTGGCGTTGGCTCATGGGTTCAAGATAGGCCGTTCCCGCGAGGCGCCCAATGACAGAAATCGACTCCGTCGGCCGTTTGACGGAACGGCAAGCCGGCAAACTGCCAGATCATTTGAACCTAGTATGGCTCGAAGCGCGGCCGGGCTTCGTCAGCGGGCGCTTTATGGTGGGCGAACATCACATGGCGCCCAACGGCTTCATGCACGCCGCCAGCGTCATCGCCCTGGCCGACTCCGCCAGCGGCTATGGCTGCGTCATCTCCCTGCCCGAAGGCGCCTCAGGGTTCACCACGGTGGAGCTGAAGGCCAACTTCCTCGGCACCGCCAAACTCGGCGAAGTCGTCAGCACCGAAGCGCGCCTCGTCCACGGCGGACGCACGACGCAGGTCTGGGACGCCGTTGTGAAGAACGAGACCAGCGGCAAAACCACCGCGCTCTTCCGCTGCACGCAAATGGTGCTTTATCCGAAGTGAGGCAGTGGGAATCCGGGCAAACAAAATGGGCAGCGGCTAATGCCTACTGCCCATTGCCTACTGCCTCGCGCGAAAGCGCGTGCTTACTTAATCTTGCCTTCGACGAACTCGACGTGCTTTTTCGCAATCGGGTCGTACTTCTTGAACTTGAGCTTTTCCGTCTTCGTGCGCGGGTTCTTCTTCGTCACGTAGAAGAAGCCAGTGTCGGCCGTCGAGTTCAGACGGATCTTGATGGTTGCTGGCTTAGCCATGACGGGCGCTCAAAGAGTTCTGGGGTTCTGGAAAGCGCGCGAAAATAGGGATCGCCACCCTAAAGTCAACTTCTCAGACGCTCGAGGGTGTGCGCCCCCCGGCTCCAACGCAGGAAAGGCGGGTCGACCGGCTGGCCTTCGAGCCGGAGACGGACCTCTTTCAGCACGAAGCGGGTAATCGAGGGCAGGTCCAGGGCCTCGGCCTCGTCGAGGCTAAACCACCGTGTATGCAGCAATTCTTCGTCGCCGGCGGCTGGCTCGTCGTGGGCCAGAACCGCCTCGGCGTCGGCCAGGAAGAAGCGAGCGTCGAAGCGGCGGGGGCGGTACGGCGGCGTGATGGCGCGGGCCACGAACTGGAGCTTGGAGAGGTCCGGGCCCTGGTCGTCGCCCAGCACTAGCCCCGCCTCCTCCCGCGTCTCCCGCACCGCCGCCAGGGCGAACGCGCGCGGCGGCCGCCGCACCAGCCCGCCAGCACGCAACAGCGCCTCAGCGCCCGCCGTGAGCTCACACGCGGCGGGCAGGCGCGCATCGCCGGGATCGACCCGGCCGCCGGGAAACACCCATTTGTCCGGCATGAAGACGTGGCCCTTGGCGCGCTGACCCATCATCACCTCACGCCGGCCGCGGACCAGGATCAGCGTCGCCGCGTCGCGCGGGCGCGTCGCCTTGGGCTTATCGGCGCCCGGCGGATCGAACGGCTTTTCGTCCGCGTTGAGCTTGAATTCGTTCTCGGCCATGCGCGCAATCTAGCCCCCCGCCCTATCGTCTTGGAACCCGGTTCGGACACGCCTAACATCGCCGGAGCGAAGGAAACGCAGATGGCGCGACGTAAGCCGCCTGCGACTTGAGGATCAGATGAGCCTGCACGGAAGCTATGACGACGCCAATCTCTTCGCCAAAATCCTGCGCGGCGAGATCCCGGCGGTGAAAGTCTATGAAGACGACGCCGTGCTCGCCTTCATGGATATCTTCCCGCAAGCACGAGGGCATGTGCTGGTCGTACCGAAAAATGTGCGTGCGCAAAATTTTCTAGAGCTGCCCGCCGACAAGGTCGCGCCGCTGATGGCGGCGGTTCACAAGCTGACTCGGGCGACGGTGAAGGCGCTCAATCCGGACGGGATCACCGTCAGCCAATTTAACGGCGCGGCGGCGGGGCAGACGATCTTCCACCTGCACTTCCACATCATCCCGCGCTACGAGGGCGTGCGCCTCGCCGGCCACGATCACGGCAAGAAGGCAGACATCGCCGAGCTGGAAGCGATCGCGAAGGACATCGCGGCGGCGCTGTAAGCGAAACGGCGGCCGCTTGCGCGACCGCCGTTCGATGAGTCAACCGAAGCGGGCGGTTAGGCCTTCTCGGGTTTCTTGCCAAAGTTCAACAGCCCGCGCGATTCTTGGCTGTAGCTGAACTTGAGCTTGTCCTTATCGGCGGGATCGATGTCGATCTTGACGATGCCGCCAGTCTTCAATTTGCCGAACAGCAATTCGTCAGCCATCGGCTTTTTCACGTACTCGCTGATCAAGCGCGACAGCGGACGAGCGCCGAAGTTTTCATCGTAGCCGCGCGTCGCCAACCAATCGGCGGCCTTGTCGGTGATCTCGATCTGGACGTTGCGCTCGGCCAGTTGGCCTTCAAGCTGGATGATGAACTTCTGCACGACGCTGCGCACCACTTCCGGCGGCAGGCCGCCGAAACTGATGGTGGCGTCGAGGCGGTTGCGGAACTCGGGCGTGAACAGGCGCTTGATCGCCTCTTCGTTCTCGTGATCCTTCTTGCCCGCGCCGAAGCCGATGCCCTGCTTGGCCGCATCGGACGCGCCGGCATTGGTGGTCATGATCAAGATCACGTTCCTGAAATCGACCTTCTTGCCGTTGGCGTCCGTCAGCGTGCCGTTGTCCATCACCTGCAACAGGATGTTGAACAGATCCGGGTGCGCCTTTTCGATTTCATCGAGCAGCAACACGCTGTGCGGATGCTGATCGACGCCGTCCGTGAGCAGACCGCCCTGATCGAATCCGACATAGCCGGGAGGCGCGCCGATGAGGCGGCTCACCGTGTGGCGCTCCATGTATTCCGACATGTCGAAGCGAAGCAGCTCGATGCCCATGATATTGGCGAGCGACCGCGCGACTTCGGTTTTGCCGACGCCGGTGGGGCCCGCGAACAGATAGCAGCCGATTGGCTTTTGCGGTTCGCGCAAACCCGCGCGAGCCATTCTGATGGCGGCCGAGAGTTGATCGATCGCATTATCCTGCCCGAACACGACGCGCTTCAGGTCAGCCGGCAGCGAGGCCAGCATTTCGCTGTCGTCCTTCGACACCGACTTGGCCGGGATGCGCGCCATGCGCGACACCACTTCCTCGACATCGGTAACGTCGATCACGTTTTTGCGCTGCTCGGGCTTCAGCAGCATCATCGAGGCGCCGCTCTCGTCGATCACGTCGATGGCTTTGTCGGGCAGCTTGCGGTCGCCCATGTGCCGGGCGGACAGTTCGACGGCGGCCTTGATCGCCTCGTCGGTGTACTTCACCTTGTGATATTCTTCGAAGTACGGCTTCAGGCCGTTGAGGATTTTGATCGCGTCCGGGATCGACGGCTCGTTGACATCGATCTTCTGGAAGCGCCGCGCCAGAGCGCGATCCTTTTCGAAGTGCTGGCGATACTCTTTATAGGTGGTCGAGCCCATGCAGCGGAGCTGGCCCGATTGCAGGGCGGGCTTCAGCAGGTTCGACGCATCCATCGCGCCGCCGCTGGTCGCGCCAGCGCCGATGACAGTGTGGATTTCATCGATGAACAGCACCGCTTTCGGGTGGTTCTCCAATTCCTTCATCACGCTCTTCAGGCGCTCTTCAAAATCGCCACGATAGCGCGTGCCGGCGAGCAAAGAGCCCATGTCGAGCGAGAAGATCGTCGCGTCGGCCAGAACTTCCGGCACCTGCTTTTCGTTGATCTTGCGCGCCAGGCCTTCGGCGATCGCCGTTTTGCCAACGCCCGGATCGCCGACCAGCAGCGGATTGTTCTTCTGACGGCGGCACAGAATCTGGATCGCCCGCATCACTTCGGCTTCGCGGCCGATCAGCGGATCGATTTTGCCTTCGCGCGCCTTCTTGTTGAGGTTCACGCAATACGCGGCCAGCGCTTCGCTGCCCTGCTTCACGACGCGCTCGCCGTCTTCACCTTCTTGCGCGCCGCGAACCGGGCGCGGTTGGGCGGCGCCCGCGCGCTTCGGCAAACCGTGGGCGATGAAGTTCACCGCGTCATAGCGGGTCATGTCCTGCTCTTGCAGGAAGTAGGCGGCGTGGCTCTCGCGTTCGCTGAACAGCGCCACCAGCACATTGGCGCCGGTGACTTCACGGCCGCCGCTTGAATCGACATGGAGCATCGCGCGCTGCAACACGCGCTGAAAGCCGGCGGTCGGTCGCGGCTCTTCATGATCGCGGTTCGGCACGACGAGGCTGTCGAGTTCGGTTTCCAGATACGAGTCGAGATTGGCGCGGAGCTTGTCCAGATCGACCTTGCACGCGTGCATCACGCCGGCCGCATCGTCATCATCGATGAGCGACAGCAGCAAGTGCTCAAGCGTCACGAACTCGTGCTGGTGATCGTTCGCCAGCGAGAGAGCGCGCCGCAGCGTGTGTTCGAGCGTGCGGGAGAAAGTCGCCATCTTATTCCTTTTCCATCGTGCACTGCAGCGGATGCTCTGACCGCTTCGCCAAATCCAGAACCTGAGCAACCTTCGTCTCGGCCACCTCGTAGGTGAAGATACCACACACGCCGACGCCGTTTTGATGGACGTGCAGCATGATCGTCGTGGCCTCCTCGCGGGTCTTGTTGAAAAAGCGCTCCAACACGTAGACCACGAATTCCATGGGCGTGTAGTCGTCGTTCAGCAGGAGCACGCGATAGAGCGACGGCTTCTTGGTGCGGGTAACGGTCTGGGTGCCGGCGCGCCCATCAGCGCCGCCGCCTTCCTCGTTATCGTCCCACTGATCGTCGCCGCTCATTCACTGACCCTGGACCGACTCGTCCACCCATGAGCCTTCGCTCACTTGCTGAACAATTTATGGATCAACTGCGCCGTGGGAAGGCCTTGCGCGCAATGATGTTGCAGCCCATGGGCGCGTGCACGCAAAACGGGCCCGGCTCGTGAGAGCCAGGCCCGTCCTGTTCAGCCTCTCGGGCCAAGGCCCGAAGTGGTGTTTGCTTAGCGCTGAGCGGTCTGGATGAATTGGCCAACGGCGTTCACGCGATCGTTGATCGGCGCGATCGTTTCCTTGGCGACACCCGAAACGAGCTCAGAAACAGTTGTGAGTTCCGCGACATAGGCCTCGAACGAGGACTTCGCGTAGTCGTTTTGCTTCTCGACGAACTCTTGGACGCTCTTGGAGGTCATGAGCGACTTGGCGGCCGCGACATGCTTTTCCATGGCTTCCTTTTGGAAAGCGACGGTGCGGGCCGAGAGAGCTTCAAAGCCCTTCTGAGCGGCGGCGGCCGAGGCGACCCAAGCTTCGATGTTCTGCTTGCCGAAAGACGACGCTTCCGACATCGCAGCCAGGCTGCGGTCGATGTTCTCGCGGACGGCTTCGTTCGAAGCGCCGGTCATTTGCTCGAAGGCCTCGGTGGCCGACTTGGCGGCGCGCGGCGCGGATTTGGCGGTAGCCATGGTGCGGTCTCCTTTTGTGGGCCTTGAGGCCCTGAATGGTTCACGGACTGCCGGGGAGCGGCGAATCTGGAACCATATATGTTATGCTGCACCTGCGAAGTCAACGGGATTTATGTTGCACTGCACCATGAATTTGCATGGCAGCTTGACGCAGCTGGAGGGGCTTGCGTTCATCTGTGATTAACCTTGTTGTCCACAGCCTGGGGTGGCGGTGAATCGGTCGGTAACGCTCTTCGAACCCTCATTAACCGGACGGCTGCTACGGTCGCTTAACCCGGTCTAATGAATCTGTAAGCTGCGCGGCACGCGATTTGCCTGAAATTGTCCGTGTTTGTGCGGGATTGGACACCGATGAGCTCTGCGGGATCGTTTTCTATTCGTGTCGTCCTCGGCGCCTTCGCGGCGATGTTCGCGCTCGGCCTGGCCGCGCCGGCATCGGCACAAGACCGCTATGCGGCTGTCGTCATCGATGCGCGCACCAATGAGGTGCTGCTGGAAGACCAGGCCGACGAGCCCCGGTTCCCGGCGTCGCTGACCAAGATGATGACGCTCTACATGCTGTTCGAAGCGATCGAGCGCGGCGATGTCGCAATGGACACGCGCCTGGTCGCCTCGCGCAACGCGTCGCGCCAGCCGCCGTCCCGCCTCGGCCTGCGCCGCGGCGACACCATCACCGTCGAACAGGCCATCCGCGCCCTGGTCGTCCAGTCCGCCAACGACGTCGCCACCGTGGTGGCCGAGCGCCTGGGCGGCTCGGAAGCCCGCTTCGCCGCAAACATGACGGCCCGGGCCCGCGAATTGGGCCTGACCGATACCCGCTTCGCCAACGCCAGCGGCCTGCCGGACAATCGCCACCGCACCAATGCGCGCGACATGGCGCTGCTGGCGCAAGCAATTTGGCGTGACTTTCCAGAGCATTACGGCACTTTCTCGGATCAAAACTTCAGCTTCCGCGGCCGCTCCGTGCGCGGCCACAACCGCCTGATCGGGCAAGTCGAAGGCGTTGATGGCATCAAGACCGGGTACACCCGCGCCTCCGGTTTCAACCTCGCCACCATGGCGGAGCGCAACGGCCGCCGCGTGATCGTGGTCGTTCTCGGCGGCGAAACCGCCGCTTCCCGTGACGCCCAGGTCGCCTACCTCGTTGAGGGCGCTTACCAAGAGTATGCCCGCCGCGATGGTCCGAACGCCGCGACCTTCGCCGGACTGCCGAACCGCCGTCTCGATGTCGGCCTGGCGCCCGGGACGCTCACAGCTAGCGGGCCCCCGCCGCCGGCCGCTGGTTCGCCCTATGCGACGTACCAGGGCATGGTGGTCGAGACACTTTCGCCGGTGCGTGCGCCGCTGGACAATTACGGCCAGGGCGATCTCGACGACACGACCGAAGAGACCGAGTAGCTCACTTCAACTTCTTCAAAAGCCGGTCCCGCGCAGCCGCCAGGCGCGCGGCTTCGGCGTGCGTGCCGCCCCGATCGGGATGCGCGCGAGCCATCTTGGCGCGGTAGGCGGCGCGAATTTCATCAGCTGTTGCAGTTTGGCTGACACCCAAAACAGCGCGCGCGGCGCCATCTTCAGCATCATTTGCAGTCGCCGGCGCCGCGCGATTGCGCAGCTTCGACTCAATCTGCGGCCACCAGGTCGAGGCCAAACCGGCCAGTGCTGCACAGGCAATCGCAGGCCAAATGGCGCCCCGCAAAGCCAGCGCCAATGCTGCACCTGCTAACACAACAGCCGGCCAGCGCGGCCTGATCAGGGCGCGTTGCGCGCCGCCGAGGCGAGTCAGAAAGAGCAGCGCGAAGACCGCTCCGAGGATCAGCAATACCGGTAACAAATGACCTCAGAACTTGAGCGGTTCGCCCTCAAGCCCAGGCAGCTTCAAGGTGATGAAGAGATCCCGCAGCTCCTGGCGGGCGGCCAGATGGCCCATCTTCATCTCCCCCGCCGCACCCTCAGTGTCCAGGTCCAGCATGGTCAGCCCCTGCGGGAAGAGTTCGCGGTAGATTACCCGCTCCGAAAGGCCCGGCGCCAAGCGGAAGCCGATCCGGCTGGAAAGCGTCTTCAGCGCCTCGCCGACCCGCTGCTTATTCTTGGCCTCGATCCGGCTAGCGGAGGTCCGGTTGCGCAGCACGACCCAGTCGATCGGGGTGCGGACGGCAAGCGCCTTCTTCTTGCGGCTCTCCCAGACCATCTCGCTATAGATCGAGGGGCGCACGATTTCGGGGCAGTTCGGATCGATATCGCCCAAGAGGTCGAAGTCGACGAAGCTGTCGTTCAACGGCGTGACCAGAGTGTCGGCCCAGGCATGAGCGGTGCGGGCGAGATAGGAATCGCCGCCGGGCGAGTCGATGACAATGAAATCGCAGGTTTCAGACAAACGCCGCAGAGCCGCGTGAAATCCGCTCTCGTCGGCGGCTTCAGCGGCGTCGAGCGAGCGGTCGCGGCTTTCATGCAGTTCGAGGATCTGCGGCGAGGCGAGCTTGGCGCTTTGGCCTGAGATGAAGCGCGAGCGGTTCTCGATATAGCGGGTGAGCGAACGCTGGCGGACGTCGAGATCGATGACGCCAGTGCGCCGGCCCATGCGCATCAGCGCAACGATGACGTGCATGGCGACGGTCGATTTGCCGGCCCCGCCCTTCTGATTGCCGACGACAATCACGTGCGCCTGGCGAGGCGCGTAAACGGTGTCTGGGGTGTACGCGAGGCTCATCGGCGCCCGCCCACGATGGCGGACGCTGCGATCTGCTGAAGAGACGCAACGCCGAGACGCATGATTAAAGCGTCGTCCATTGAGGTTAAGGCCGCCTTAAGCGGCTTGACGCGGGCGCCCGCGCGAAGGATGCGAAACGGATGAGCGCTTCTCCTCTTTCCGCCGCGCGCGACGTTGCGGGCCTGCGCGCCGCCGTTAATGGCTGGCGCAAGGCCGGCTTGAGCGTCGGCCTCGTGCCGACGATGGGGGCGCTGCACGAGGGGCATCTCTCGCTGGTGCGCACAGCCAAGGCGCGTTGCGACCGCGTCGTTGCGAGCTTGTTCGTCAATCCGCGCCAGTTCGCACCGCACGAGGATTTCGAGCGCTATCCGCGCGACGAAGCCGGCGATTCCACTTTGCTCGCCAGCGCCGGCTGCGATCTCCTCTTCGCGCCGGAACGAACGGTGATGTACCCCGAAGGCTTCTCCACCAATGTCATCGTGACGAGCGTGTCTACGCCGCTCGAAGGCGAAATGCGGCCGCACTTCTTTGGCGGCGTCGCCACGGTGGTGACGAAGCTCCTGCTGCAATGCCTGCCGGACGCGGCGTTCTTTGGCGAAAAAGATTATCAGCAACTCCTCGTCATCAAGCGGCTGGCGCACGATCTCGACATGCCGATCGAAATCGTCGGCTGCCCGACCGTGCGCGAGCACGATGGTTTGGCGATGTCGTCGCGCAATGCGTATTTGAATGCGGACGAACGCCGCGTCGCGGGTCGGCTTAATCTTGTCCTGCATGAAGCTATCAAAGCCGTGCGCGGCGGCGCTGCAATTGTTGATGCGGAAGCCGAAGCTTCGCGGCATTTGAGCGCGGCGGGCTTCACAAGCATCGATTACGTCGCCATCCGCGATGCGGAGACACTTGAGCGATTGGATGAGCTGCGCGACCCCGCACGTGTGCTGGCGGCGGCGTGGTTGGGCAAGACGCGGCTGATCGATAATATGGAGGTGTAGCGCTGCGCTTCGCGCATGCGTCATCCTTGTTGGCTTGCGCCTAAACAGTCCGCCTTCGCCAAGGCTTCGGCGGGACGCTCTCGCTTACGCGAGCGCGGAGAGCGGGACGCGGATGGCTCGCGCCTGGTAAGTTGCGGCTCGTGAGAGCCGCTGACGACGCGGGGCCTTCCGCGTCCCGTGACTGGATTTCATCGGCGCCGTCGCGGGAGATGTTTCACTCCTGGAGGCGGCGCAGCCGATGACGTGCGGGTCGCGCTGTTCGACGCGGTCCCCGGTGCTTCTCCCACGCGGTTACAACCCCGCAGGCTTCTGCGTCTGATGCGATACGCGACACGAGACAGTCCAAGGGGTCTGTCCAGCTCGGGCCTCGCCTTCCCGCGATGGCTTGCGGGAGACATCAGCGCTTCACGCTCAATCACATCGCTCATCGCATCGGTACGAACAGGGCTGCCGACTGCTCTCCACGCGGAACGATGAGAGGAGTGTAAGCGCGATTGAGCGCGGTCGGATTGCCGGCGATCTATCCCCGCATTCCCGAACCGCCACGCAGCACGTGCAGCGCCCGTCACGCAGAGGCGCGCAAAGTTGTCCTCGGAATTGAAGTCCCTAGTCCGCCGCTTCACGGCGGGAACTTCGTCGCCACGAGAAATCACAGCCACGGACTCCGAATATCGGCAGGCATAGCGCGAAGCGTGTTACCCTCACGCCTCCTCATCAAGCGAGCGCGCCACGCCATCCGGCGGCGATGCGCTTGGAGCGCCGTTAGGAACCACGCCATGGCTGATGACGCCTTCTTCGCTCTGCGCTCGCGCGCCTACGATCTCGCCGACACCGGCCGCTATAAGAGCTGGGCCGAGATCGCACAGGCGCTGAACGCGGAAGGCTCCGTGCCGGCTTTGGTCACGCGTCTGGCCAGTGACGCGCAATCGGTGATGATGATTACGCGCTGCTGCACGCAAGCGCGCGCGTAGCAGCTCCCGCGCACCGCACAGAAAAAGGGCCGCAGCTTTCGCCGCGGCCCTTTTGTTTTGTGCCTCGCAGCGCTGTTACGGCGTCGCGGGCGCCGGTTCGGCTGGCGTGGCCGGCGTTTCAGCAGCAGGCGCCGCTTCAGCCGGTTGCGCCGGCGCGGGCGCCACAGCTTCGCTCGGCGGCAGAATGCGCTGCAGAGCCGAGATGTCGCCTTGCACGACGTAGAAGATCTCTCGATTGCGCGAGCCCCCTTCTTGCGCCGGATCGTCGTTATAGACCTCGTAAGTGGTCCAATCGTCGTCCGTGGTCGCCGGGTTGTCCAAGTGCGCGGCGCCAAGCAGCGCGTCCATGCGGTCATAAACTTCCGCAAGCACGTTCTCTTCGGTGCCGGTGTAGACGACACGCAGCGCTTGGCCGCCCGGGGTTTGGCCGGTTTTGCCGATCAACAACGCGCCCGGCGCGCGGCCGGTGAACGGATAGCCGACCTGATAGCAATATTGGCCGGACACGACGCGCGGCTCGACAGCCATCAGCGGGCCGCTCGGCGTCAGATTGCGCTGACGCATGACCGGCGGAATGGCGACGACGGCTTGTTGGATAATCGAAGTGATCGAGTCAGCCGAGGCGTCCGAACAGTTCTCGACGTAGAAGAACGGACGCGCGGTAATTTCCACGACTTGATATTGCAGGCCTTCGAACGTGGCGTTCGGCAGCGCGCCAAGATCGGCGGTGATTGCGGCAGCGGCCGGTTCGATCAGCGGCGCAACGTCGCCGCCGGTGAGCACGGCGAAACGATCGAGCGGGTTTGGCCCGAGGTCTTGCTCGAGCTTCACTTGCACGCGCGAACCTTCGCCATCGGGCGAGACGGTGTAAACGACGCGGCCAGTGGCGCCGTCAGCGTAGGTAACCGGCGCCGTGACGGTGTCGCCTTCGACACTCGCCGCTTCCGCGACAGTTACGCCTTCGACAACGGTGGCGCCGACGGGCGTCGATGCCAAGCGCGCCAGCACCGTCGTCGACGGCGCTTCAACTTGCAGCGTCTGGCTGCGGCTGGCGACCGGCGGCACGAGGAAATAACTCGCGCCCGCTGCGACCAGCACCAAAATTAGAACGATCAAAACGATCCGTACGACACCACCCATCGCAACTACCCTCCTTGAGCTTCTGCCCCAAGCTTGCCACTCCCTAGCAAACCCGCGCCCCGCCCCAAACCCCCAAATACGGGAACCTTGCGCGCACAAAGGCCGAACGGCGCTTTTCCGGGCGGTGCGCTCATGCTCTAAGCGCGTGATTCGAGACAAGGAACGGGCGCGATGAGCGACAGCGTCACATATGGCGGCTATCTGCGGCTCAATGAGCTTTTGGCGGCGCAGCAGCCGCAGACCGAGCAGCACGACGAATTGCTGTTCGTGATCCTGCACCAGACCATGGAGCTCTGGATGAAGCAGGCGATCCACGAGATCGGTGCAGCGCAAGCCGAGATACGCGCCGGAGACTTATCCCCGGCGTATAAACATATGGCGCGCGTCTCGCGCATTCAGGCTGTGATGACACAGACCTGGGATATCCTGGCGACGATGACGCCGGCGGATTATCTGCGATTCCGTTCGCTACTGGGCTCAAGCTCCGGCTTTCAATCGGCGCAGTTTCGCGTGCTCGAATACAAGCTCGGCATGAAGGACGCAGCGTTCCTGCGCCATCATCCAGAAGGCAGCGCTGACCGTAAGGCGCTCGAGACGGCGCTCGCCGAGCCCAGCCTTTATGAAGACGCGATCGAGCAATTGGCCAAAGCTGGATTCGATGTTCCCGAGAGCGCCTATCGCGGCGGCGCGCAGGCGTATGCGCCAAGCGCCGCGGTCGAAGATGCGTGGCTCGAAGTTTATCGCGACACGGAGAAATACTGGCAGCTCTACCAGCTGGCCGAAAAGCTCATCGATCTCGACGATGCGATGCTCACTTGGCGTCACAAGCATGTGCTGACGGTAGAGCGCATCATCGGCGGCAAGCGCGGCACGGGCGGCACGGAGGGCGTTGGCTATCTGCAGCGTACGTTGGCGCGGCGCGCGTTTCCGGAATTGTGGACGGTCAGGACGCGGCTTTGAAAAGCTACAAACACCTCTTCTCCCGCGCCCTCGCCGCCTCGCCCGGGCGGCTCCACTTCGCCGCGCACTCGCATCATCTGTGGCCTGATGCTTCCTATGACGGGCACATGGCGGCGTGGGACGATGCGGCGGTGCTGGCGGATAAGAAATGGGAGCGCGTCTTCGGCGAGGTAATCCCGGAGGCGCAAGCCAACATCGCGCACGAACTGGGCTTGCCCGATCCAAGCACGATCGGCTTGGCGCCGAACACGCATGACCTGCTGATGCGCCTCTTCTCAGCGCGGCGCGGCTCTGGTCCGATTGAAGTGCTGACCAGCGACGGCGAGTTTCACTCTTTCCGCCGGCAAGCCGCGCGCTGGGAAGAAGATGGGTACGTCAAACGCCGCGTCGTGCCGTGCGAACCATTTTCGACGTTTGGCGAACGCTTCGTCGCGGCGCTGCGCGAGAAGACGCCGGACATCGTGTTTCTTTCACACGTCATGTTTCGCAGCGGCTTGCGCTTCGATGCGATCGAGGAGGTCGCGGCGCTAGCTTCGCCGGACGGCATGTGGACAGCGCTCGATCTCTATCACTCGTTCATGGCGATGCCGTGCGATTTCTCAAGCGTCGCTGATCGCGTGTTCCTGCTCGGCGGCGGCTACAAGTATGCGATGGCCGGCGAAGGCGCAGGCTTCATCCATGCGCCGCCAGGTTACGCGACACGCCCAAGCTTCACCGGATGGTTCGCCGATTTCGGCGCCATGGAAGGCAAGCAAGGCGAAATCGCCTACGGCCGCGATGGCTCGCGCTTTCTTGGCGCGACGTACGATCCGACCGGGCTTTATCGCTTCAACGCGGTGTGTGCGATGCTCGCCCGCGAGGGCGTGACGACGGCGGACGTGACAGCGCGCGTGGCAGCTTTGCGTGAACCGCTGGAGTCGGCGATTGCTTCCGGCGAAGCTGGCGTGTTGCGCGAAGCAGAGATCGTACGCCCGAACGCTAGCGGCCCGAACGCGCGCTTCGTGGCGCTGCGGCATCCGAATGCTGTGGCGTGGAAGAAGGCACTGATGGATGCGAATATCATAACCGACGCGCGCGACGATGTGCTGCGGATCGGGTTGGGTCTTTATCATGATGGTGATGATGTGCCGGCGTTCTGCGCTGCGGCGGCGCGGGCGCTCGCCTAGATCACCACGCCCCCAACTCCACCAACTTGCGCCGCAGCTCTTCCGGCAAGTCAGCGCCGCCTTTGAGATCGCCTAGATCGGCGGGCGCGTCTTTGGGATCGAGGTAGCGCCAGCCTTGGAAGGCGCGGCGCGGTTGTGGGCTGGTGCGCACAAGTTGCGTGTCGAGATAGAGGCCGCAGCGCTGGCCGTGATCGTCGGTGACATCGTCGATGGCGATGATGCGCTGTCGAACCAACACGACGCCCTTAATCACCCAATAAAGCGAGCCGCCGGCCAGCACGTCTTCCACGCGCTTCGGCCACATGCGCGTACCGCAGACCGGCGCGATGTGCGGGCGCTTTTCCTTCTTCGCGCGCTTAACCTGCCCGATCTGCCATTCGGCGAGATCTTCAACGCTATCGGCGCCGACGCAGAGTTTGAGAATGTGGACGGTCATATGAGTCGCATTATGGACCGCCCGCTCCCTCGCCGGCAAACGCCGGCCCCTGCAGGCGGCCGCCGCCATCCATATTAGTTTCCGTCCGGGTCGTCACTGAGAGCGCGTTCCTCCCGCATAAGGGCCGCAACTTCTTGCGCGAGTGGATCAATGCTGCCGGCTAATCCGCTGACCACCCCACCGAAATCCGCCTCGCTCTTATTCTGTGAGAGCTTGCGCTTGGCTTCGATGCGCTCAGCTATGAGCGTGACGCCGACGATGCCGCGTTTGAGCGCGTCTATGTAAGGACGCGGCGCATCGCTCATGGCCCAGGGTTCGGCGCGATCGCGTTCGTAGAAGGCGGAGAGTTGATCCAGCATCGCTTCCAAGCGCTCTGCATCGTCGAACCATTCGACGCGGCCGGTGATGTGGACGGCTTCGTAATTCCAGGTGGGCACGGTTTTGCCGTGCTCGGCTTTCGAGGGATACCAAGACGGCGTGACGTAAGCTTCTGGGCCGTTGAGAACGATCAGGCCTTTGCCGTCGCCCTGCTGCCATTGCGGATTAGCGCGGGCGATGTGGCCGGTGGCGATGCGTTTGTCGGCGTCCCACAGGATCGGCATGTGCGTGCCGACGGGCGCGCCGTGTTCGTCCACCGTGATCAGCACGCCGGCCCAGCGCTTCGCCAAACGCTGGATCAACGCATCGGCGTCGTCCGCGTGGAAATGCTCGGGGACGTACATTTTACTCGGCGGGGACAGCTGCGCTTTGCTGGCGCGCGGCCCATTCGGCTTTCAGGCTGGCGCTGGTTTTGCGCGAGCCGTCTGGGCTCCAGCCGGGCGGGCCGAACATATAGCCCAGCACTTCGCGCGCGCTCTTGGCGTGCGTGACGTCACGCCAAATGCCGATCCATTCGTGGAACGCGACGCGGAACGGATTGAAGGTGCCGAGCTGGCTGACAATGCCATAACGCGGCGGCTCTTCTTTGCGTTCGGGAATGAAGGTGCCAAACATGCGGTCCCAAATGATCAGCACGCCGGCATAATTGGCATCCAGATAATTCGGGTTGATGGCGTGATGGACGCGGTGGTGCGAGGGCGTGTTCATCACCCACTCGAACGGACCCATGCGATCGATCAGTTCAGTGTGAATCCAGAATTGATAGACGAGGCTGAAGGCCGAGAACATCAGCACCATGAGCGGCGGGAAGCCGATATAAACCAGCGGCAGCCAGAAGATGAAGCTGAGGCCCAGCGTACCGGTCCAGGTTTGGCGCAGCGCCGTGGTCAGATTGTAGTGCTGCGAAGAATGATGGACGACGTGGCTGGCCCAGAACCAACGCCGCTCATGCGCGACGCGGTGAAACCAATAATAGGCCAAGTCCTCGGCGAAGAAGCAGGCGACGAGCACCGGCGGCGTCCAGCCGAGGTCGAACAGACGATATTCGTACACCCAGAAGTACGCGCCGACCGCGAAGGCGCCGAACAAGATGCCGAAGATGCGATTGCCAAGCCCCATGGAGAGAGACGTGGCGCTGTCGGTGACTTCGTAACGGCCCTTCTTGGTCACTTTCGTGATGACCATTTCGATGAGGATTAGCAGCACGAAGGCCGGCACCGCGAAGGTGATGATGAGCGACACGTCGAACGGCGCTTCGTGGGCGCCGTAAACTGGGGCGACGGGCATGACGGGGGCGGTCACTCGGCCTCTCCTGCGGTGAGCGCGGCGATCCAGGGCGGCGCTTCGCTGAGCCGCATATGTAGCGGCGGATAGCCGGTGTCCGCAAATATCACGCTGAGTTTGTCGCGCTTGAGGCGCAGCCGCGCGGCGGACGCTGCGACAAGCCGGGCGCTGACATCGGCGCCCATGACGCGGACGACCATGAGCTTGCCGCTAGCCAAGCGCGCCAGCGCGACCTTGCCGTTGGCGGCGATGACCGCCTCGTCGCTGCGCTCGCCCTCGTTGGCGGCAAGCTGGCGCAGTGCCTCTTCATCCAGGCGCGTTTTGGCGCGGAAGCCCAGCACGAAGGCGACAGCGACCATGAACACGACAACGCCGGCCGAAGCGGCGGTCACGACCCACTCATTCACCCGGCCAGCCCCAGAATGAGGATGATGACGAGGAAAATCGTCGCGATCAGGATCGCGAACATCAGCATGAAAAACGTTCGCCACAGCGCCGACCACCAGCCGAGTGCGTAGGCGCCTTTCAAGTGAAAGAAGATGTGCACCGGCAGCGCCACCAAGAGCAGCGTGTTCGAAAGGATCATCATCGCAACCATATTCGAGCCGAACAGGCTGGCGCCGATCAGCAGCGTGATGAACAGAAGCGACGCGAACGAAAGCGCATAGAGCGCGTAAACGACGTGATCGTAGAAGGTCACGCCGCGCTTCCAGAGGAACAGGAGCGCAATGAACGGCAGCGATAGCGGCGCCAACAAGAACGAGAACTTCGACGCCGCCTCCTGCACCCGATAGAGCGCGAGATCGGGATTGCGCAACGTCGCGAGAGCGCGCTCGTTCAAATAGGGATGGCCGAGATTGACGTTTATATCGCCACGTTCGGCGGCGTCGCCAAGTTCGTCCTGCCAGCGGCGTTCGCCGGACTCGATCGCTCTGGCAGTGGCTTCGTCATCAATGAAGACGCCAACGCGCGCCTCCGAGGGGATTTCAGCGCCAGCCGTGTCGGTTGGCGTTTCGGCGGAGGCGGCCTCGCTCGGCGCTTCGGCGGTCGCCGCTTCGCTGGGCGTCTCGGCATCTTCCGTCGCGGGCGCTGCGCCATCAGCGTCTTCAGCGGCCCGCTGCGCGGCCTCCTGCTCCTGTCGGGCGAGTTGCGCTTCCAAGCGCGCGACTTCGGCCTCTGCGATCGCGACTGCGCCTTCGCCCAAACCCGCGGCCAAGCCTTCGGGCTCGCCGGGCGGCGCCTCGCGCTGCGCTTCGGCGAGTGCGGCGCGCGCTTCAGCTAGCTCGCCGCGCGCTTCCTCAAGATCATCTTGCGTGACCTCAATGTTCGCCTCGACACCGGAGCCGATCTGGGCGTCGCCGATGAACGAGAAAACAAAGAACATCAGGAAGACGCACAGCAGGAACGTCGCCAGTGGCGAGATGTAGCGGGCGCGTTTGCCGAAGACGTAATTGCGGGTCAGCGTGCCGGGGCGGAAGATCACCATCGGCAGCGTGCGCCACGCCTTGGTGTCGAAGTGAAAGAGGCTGTGCAGGAATTCCGCGCCGACGTGGCGCAGGCTGCGGATCGGCTGAACGTGTTGGCCGCACTGCGAACAATAATGGCCGCTGACCGGCGCACCGCAATTGAGGCATTGCCCCTCCACCGGCAGCCCGCCGGCCCGCGGTTCGATGGCGCCGGCTACAAGGCCTGCCGTGGCCAGCGCGCCGGCTGCTTCTGCTTCCCCAGTCATGGCTCAAGTGTCCCGCGCGGCGGGTTCCCGATCAAGCCCGCGCGTCGCGCCGGGAGGCGCCGCCGGCCCGGGTTTCGTCTTCAGCGCTGGTTAGAAAGCCGAACGCGGAGCGGGCGACGGCAGCGGGCTGCTGCCGCGGGGCCGCGGCGGGGGCGCATTTAAGGGCATCGGCGGTCATGGCCTTCAGGCCGTCATCCTCGACCGCCAGCACCGCCAGGCCCTCGGCCTCTTCGATGGTGCGGGCCCAGACGTAAATCGCGACAACAGCCGCGTCGTGACGCTTGGGCCAGGCTTTTACGCGGCGATCCAGTTTGGCTTCCACAACGACCCGCCAAAACGGCATCGGCGCGCGCGCGAGCTTGGAACGATAGAGGAAGGCCCAAAACCCGCTCAAGCCGCGCTTCAGTTTCACTTATTCCACTCCGGCTTGCGCTTCTCGAGAAACGCGGCGAGGCCCTCTTGGCCTTCCACCGAAGCACGCCGCGCCGCGATGCGCTTGGCGGTCTCCTTGGACAGGCTGTCATCGATCTTATGGCCAGTTACGAAACGCACCAGCGCTTTTGCATCAGCGACGGCGCCGGGCGCCGCAGCGAGCGCCAGATCGGACAAATGTTCCATCATCGGACGAAGCGCGGCTTCGCTGTCCACAATGTATTGAACGAGCCCGATCTTCTCAGCGTACTCCGCGTCAAAGCCTTCGCCCGACGCAAACAGCGCCTTGGCGTGGCGCGGGCCGACCGCCTCCACAACGAATGGTGCGATGGTGGCGGGTATCAGTCCCAAGCGCACTTCTGAGAAGCGGATCTTCGTGCCTTTCACGGCGACCGCGACATCACACGCCGCAAGCAACCCAGCGCCGCCGCCCATGGCGGCGCCGTGCGCGAGTGCGACAGTCAGTTGTGGCAGTTCGTGCAGATGACGGAGCATGCGGGCGAGCCCGAGCGCGTCTTTTTCGTTATCGCTTTCGGTGCGCTCGCCGCCGCGGCGCATCCAGTCGATGTCGGCGCCTGCGCAAAAGGTTTCGCCAGCGCCGCGGATGAAGACGACGCGCACGTGCTCGGCGCCTTTCAGCGTTTCGAAATGTGTGGCCAGATTGGCGATCATCAATTCGTCGAAGGCGTTGCGCTTGTCGGCTCGGTTGAGCGTGATGACAGCGACGCCTTCGGGCGAGACTTCGAGCAGGACGGGATCGGGAGCGAGGGTCATGTGGTTCCTAGCGCGCGCATGAGGGCTTCGGGACGTTCGGCTTCTGGCGTTTCGAACAGGTTGAGCATTTGTACGCCGGCGAAGAAATACTCGAAATCCTCCGGCGGCTCAGCTTGCTCGATAAAGACGGGAACAAGCCGCTTTTGGTAGCGGTCTGCCAGATAAATCTCGCGCTTGACATGATCGCTCTCAAAAGCGGCCTTCGAGCACATCACGACAACGCGCGGCGCCGCGCGAATGGCGCGCACGATTTCGCCAGCCCAACCATCGCCCGCGACAATGCCCTGCTGATCGAGCCAAAAGCGCCTGCCCTGCTTCTTCACCGCTTCGATGACGGGCAGCACCAGGCCTTGGTTTGCCCGCGCGTAAGAGACGAACACAGCGTCGCTCGCTTTCGGCGCGGGCGCCTCACTGCGTGATTGCGGCGCTTCCGCTTTCGGCCCGCGGCTCGTAAGCCCGCCGATGAGCCTTAGGATGAAACCGACGATGATGACGAGCGTAAGTGCGCCGAAGATTAGGAACAGCCACGGCGTCACGCCGCTGGGCACACCATAACGCACGCCGAAGCCGTCGATCCCGGCAACCAGATCGACGAACGTGCCCGGTGTTGGGCCGATGCGATTGGCGAGCCAGATCGAGGCGGTGGCGGCGATCGCGAGCAAGCCGGGCAATGCCAGCAGCGGAAACACGATCCAGCCGAACGCGCCTGACGGCGGCTTATCCGTTGGCGGCGCGCCCTCTTGCGCAGGCGCCGGCGCGCTCACACCGTCGCGCGACGGCGCGCGAAGCTTGTCACGGATGGCGTCAGCGACTTCGAGCCATTTGAACTCGCGCTCCGCTTCAAAGCTCGCGTCAATCGCCGGCAAGTCGCGCAGGCCAACCGGCGGAAAGCCGTGATCGAGTTTGACCACGACCAAGCGCCCATCCGCCCACGCATCGAGCGCGCGTTGCTCCAGACGTAGACGCGCGGTGGCGAAGGTGAGCGCTTGCGAGACAAGCAGCACCAGAACATCGCTAGCCTGGATCGGGCGGAGCGCGGTTTGGCCGTCATCGAGCTCCGCAAACTGGCCGCGCCGCTCAATAACTTTCTCCAGCGCCTCGGCGGTCTGCCGGTCGGCGGGGGCATGCGCGATGAAAACGGTCATGGGGCGACCTCTTAGCATGGCCCGGAGGCTTGGGAATGCGACAGAGGGCGGAGCATCATTGCGCCTTAACGAAGCCGCCCTATTCTCGGCATTTACAGGAAGTTTATGAAGCCGAGCCTCGCCGACTTTCCACTGCTGGACGATGCGCCGCGCGATCTCATCCTCGCCATGGATGCGGTGGCGGACTGGTACTCGCTGCCGGCTGGCTGGGCGCTGCTCAATGCCGGCGAGCCGCCGGACGGCGTTTACTTCTTGGTATCAGGTTCACTCGCCGCCTTCCGCCCTGTCGATCGCGGCGGTCATCAGTTGCTCGGCTACATCCGCCCCGGCGAGCCTGTGGGCGAAATGGCGATGATCGCGCGCGAGCCGCATTCGGCCAGCGTCTATGCGATCCGCGACAGCGAAGTGTTGCGGCTCTCACCTGCCGCGTTCGACATGTTGGTGCACGCACACCCGACAATGATGGAGCACATTGCGCGCCTCATGCTGACGCGTGCGCGCGCCGGCAACAAGCCGAGCCCGCGCGCCGATCCGAAAGTCTACGCTTTCGTCTCCACCTCGCCCACCATCGACATCAAGCTGCGCGCGCGCACGCTGCAAGCAGCGCTGAAGCGCCTCGGCGCGCGCGCCGTGATCATCACCGAAGACGATGAAGCGGCGCTCACCGAAGGCATGAACAGCGCATGGTTCGATGCGCTGGAGCAGAAGAACGACGCTGTCTTCCTTCTGACCAAGATCGCCGATACGCCGTGGTTCCGTACCTGCATCCGGCAGGCGGATCGCATCTGGTATTTCGCGCGCGCCGATGCGCGGCCCTCGACGCCGTTGCTGCCGCCGGAAGAGCCCTCGCCCGCGCGGCAGTTCCGCTTGGTCGATGTGGTGCTCCTGCATCACGGCATGGATCGCAAAGCCGCGACGACCGACGAATGGCGAACGGCCTGCGAAGCGGCGCGGCTGTTTCACTGGCGCGGGCTGGAAGATGAAGACGCGGCGCGCTTGGCGCGCGTAATTGCGCGACGTTCGGTTGGCTTAGTGCTCTCGGGCGGCGGCGCGCGTGCGTACGCGCACATAGGCGTGGTGCGCGCACTGCGCGAAGCCGGGCTTCCGTTCGATGTGATTGGCGGCACCTCGATGGGCGGCGTGATCGCGGCTTGCGCGGCAATGGGCTGGGACGACAACGAGATCGAAACCCGCATCCGCAAGGCGTTTGTGGAGAGTAATCCGCTCGGCGATTATATGCTTCCCGTGGTTGGCTTCGTGCGCGGCAAGCGTGTCGACGATCGCCTGCACGAACACTTCGGCGAGACGCTGATCGAAGATTTGCAAATGCCGTTCTTCACGGTCTCGACCAATCTGGTCGCAGGCGCGGTGCGTGTGCATCGCGCGGGCTTGCTGCGGCGGGCGCTGCGCGCTTCGATCTCGCTGCCGGGCATTTTGCCGCCGGTGGTCGAAGGCGATCACGAATTGCTGGTCGATGGCGCGGTGCTGAAAAATTTTCCGGTCGATGTGCTGAAGGATATGCATCGCGGCCCGATCATTGGCGTCGACGTGGCGCGGCGCGATGGCATAGACATTGAGGATTTCCGCAATCCGCCGGGCTTCTTCGGCTGGGTCGCCGCACACGGGTTCCAAGCCGCGCCGCCGATCGCGTCGTTGCTGATGCGCGCCGCGACTTTGGCGGTCGATCCTTGGGAGGGACGCTCGGGCGCGGATTTGCTGATCGCGCCGGAAATGCCGGACATCGACATGCGCGATTGGAAGCGCTTCGATGAAGCTGTGACGGCAGGCTACGAATCCGCAGTTGCGGCGCTTCAGCGTCCGCATGGTCTGTTCAACGCGCCGAGCACGGATGCGATTGCCGATCTCACCGGCAGTGCGCCGCTGGAAATCGCCGAATAAGGCCCTATGCTCCCGTTGAATCGGGACATCTTCATGCGCTTTTTGATTTTGAGTTTGGCGGCGCTTTCGCTTGCCGCGTGCGGCGAACGTGACGCGGAAACTGCGTCCGCCGGTTGCGCGCACGAAGCGACGCAAGAGGTGACCTGGACGAGTACCGAGGCCCCGGACGTGATCACCACGCGCGCCGAAGGGCCCAGTTGCGCGCAAGCTGTAGTGACGTTTGTGGCCCGCGATAGCGCGGGCAATCCGCTGTGGACGTTTGCATCTACCTACTTTGATCTGAGCGCCGGCGGCTTGTTGCCGGAAGACTACGAGCCGGTCAGCGACGAGCAGATGGATGCGTTCCTCGCCGGCTGGGCCGACGTGACGGTCAGTTCCTCGGGCGAGCTGCCGGAATGGCGCGAGGGTGTTGCGACTTTGACGGAGAGCGCAACGACGTTCACCTACGATACGCCGTTCGAACGAGAAACCTATGAGATGCTGCGCGCGCGCAATCTGGCGATGATCTGCTATGCGGCGGCGGTTGAGGCGACGCAGTGTCTGGTCATCGATCCTGTCTCGCGCGCGCCGACGATGATCGTGGCGTACGGACCTTGAGGTTTCTGCTGATCGCTTTGGCGCTGGCGGGCGCGACCGCGTGTACGCCGCGCGCAAGCACCTGCGACGTGAACGTGGAGCGCGAGGTCGCGTTTACGGAAGCGGCCAGCCGTGTCCGCGCCGAGACGATCGGACCGAACTGCCACCAAGCCGTTGCGCTCTACACCATACGCAGCGGCGAAGGCGATGTGCTATGGTCGTGGACGGCGCCGTTGCAGCGCGCGTTCGGCGACGTCTTCGCCGCCGAGCCGGACGAACATCTGCAAACCTTCCTCGATCGCTGGGCGACGCCTGACATCGCGACGACGCAGAGCGCACCGGAATGGGCAAACCTGTTCCCCGGCCAAACCACACTCGATCAACTCACCTATGACGACATCCGCGCCCGCGATCTGCCGATGTTGTGCCATTATTCGGGAACATCACGTCAGACATGCGTGTTCTGGGAGCCAATCGCCGGGGGCGCTGGCCAATTGTACGACCGTGAAGCGGTGGAGACCGAACCATGAAACGATTTGCTCTGGGTTTTGCCGCACTCGCGCTGGCCGCGTGCTCACCACCTGCGCAAGATACGCAAACCGAAGACGTCGCTTCGAGCATGCCAGTGGGCGCAGCGCCCGCGGGCTGCTTTGCCGAAGCGTCACGCGATTGGTCGGCTGTCGGCGGCCAATATTACGTGATCGAGGCGGAAGCCTCTGGCGCGACCTGCCGCGAAGCAACGGCGACTTTGCGCATCACCACCAGCGACGGCACGGTGTTGTTCGAGCGCGCATATCCGACCGCGCAAGTCTCGCTCGCCTTCGCGCCGAATGCAGATCAATCGACGCTGCGCAGCGAACTGGAAGCCTGGACGCAAAACACAGCCGAGACGCCGACAGCGGATTGGCTCCCGGCTTGGCCGTCAGGCGCGCCGAAGCCGCCTTACTTCCAGCCGGCGGAAGGCGTGACGCGCAACGTCTATGAAGGCGCGCGCGGCAATCAGGGGCCGGTGTTCTGCTATCCCGATGGCGGCGAGAGCAATGCGTGCGTGGCGCTGGCCGGCACGAACGCGACGATGCTCGGCTCGTGGACGCCAGAGCGGCCGTAAGCTTAGTTTCCCTCGCGCTCGCGATCGTGGAGCGTGAGGGCGATGCCGCGTTCGGCGCTCAGATCAGCGATGCAGGACGCACGCGCCACGCGTGCGCCCGAGCCCTCGCCCCAGCGATTGACACGGTAGTTGCACTCGGCATCGCGATAGGCGCGCCAGGCGTCTTGTGACGCCGCCAGCGACGGTGCGAGATCAGGCTCGGTTGCGGTGAGCCGTTCGAGCGCGGCGTTTATCACGCGCTCCCAAGCTTCGGCCTCGGCGCTGTAGCACATCATCATGCCATGGGTTGTGTAGCCGCCATCCGAGTCGAGGCACGGCTGCGCGATCACGCCCGGGCACGCACGCAGCGCCGCTGCGTCGCTCGCCGCAGCGCTGACGCAAGCGGCGAGTGGCGCGGTCTCGATTGTATCGACGTCCGCCCAAGCTGGCGCGACCGGTGCGCAGAGTAGAACCACGCTCAGCACTATCTGCCGCATTTTCGCCTCCTGTGATGACGCTGCCGCACCAATACGCCAGAAGCAGTGCGTTTTAGCCATCACGCTTTTCAGATCGCGCGACGCACCCTATCTTCGCCTCATCCCGGCGACTGGCGCCGGCTTTTTGTAGAAAAGGAGGTGATCCATGTCTCATTGTCACTCGTTCGGGGCACTGTCACAGGCTTGGACCATCTCGAGCGCCAGCTCTGGGGTCTAACCTGAGATTCCCCGCTAACGCGGACTGACAATGGAAGGGCCGTGTCGGGAAACCGATGCGGCCCTTCGGTTGTCTAGCGGGCCTTCTTCGCGGCACGCTTCTTCACGGTTTTCTTCTTCGCATTCTTGGCGCGCATCGCCGCCGCCTTTTTCGCCGCCTTCTTACGCTTGGCCTTCTGGGCCGGGACTGGGCTGTCTTCGACGTAGTCGGGTTTGCCCTTGCGTTTGGTGGACGCGAAATCGTCGAGCTGCTTTTCGCTCATCGATTTATACATCTGCTTCGAGGCGCCCTTGAGCGCGCTAGGCTTGGCGTCGCCGCGCTTGGCCGCGAGTGCGGCGCCGGCGGCTTTCTGTTGTGCTTTGGATTTAGCGGGCATGGCTTCGTCTCCTGACGAAGACACAATGCAGCGCCCGCTGGCGGCGTTCCAAAAAAGAAAGGGGCGGGATTGCTCCCGCCCCAGGCTCACCAGCAGAACTGAGAAACTAAATCAGGCTTGCGCGCTTTGCGGACGACGCAGGCCGAAGACAGCCATGAGCACAGCAGCCAGGCCCGGCGTCGCGACAGCAGCGCCGGCGATCATCTCAATCGCCTCGCCCGAGCCGCCCAAGAGCAGCGAGCCGCCGAGAGCCAGCAAAGCGAAACCAAAGACCAGCAGCGCGATCAGGCCGGCATTCTCAAATGGGCCGCCGAAATCAATGTTCGCGACATTGAAGACGCTTTGGCGGCGCTGCTTGCGCAGACGGCGATCCACATTTGGCTTCGGCATCACGATTTCGATTTTGTTCGAACGCGCGCGTTTGAACCAGGAGAAGCGCACCTTGGCGCCCTCTCCCGCTTGCGTCGCCGCATAGGAGCGACGGGTCGCTTCGCGGACTTCGTCCAGCGAACGGGCGACCGGCTTGGCGTGCGCGGTGACGATCTCGTCGTCTTCGACAACATCATCCGCCACGACTTGCGTCAGCAGCAGCGCTTCGGTTTGCGGCTCGGACTTCAAGATCTCGACCAGACGCACAACGGGCTCAGGCTTCGGCTGCACGACGGGCACGGAGCCCACGGCGGGGGCGGCAGCGTACTTGGCCGGAGCGCCGAGAATGGACGCGGCGTGATCGAGCTTGGCGCGCACGAACACGGACGGCGCCGCGTCGATCGCCATATCTTTCAAGAAGAGCGCCTTTTCAGCCGCGCGGCGGCCGATGAGCGTATCGACGACTTCGAGTTCGCCGCCGACATCAGACTTGCGCCATGCGTCCATCGCGCAGGCAGCAGTAACGAAATCGCCGGCGTTCACGCGGCGCAGCACTTGGCTTTGTTCGAACGCTTCGCCGCCAACCGAGAAGGCGAACGAGACGAGGGCGTCGAACTGAGATTGCGTGAGCGATTGGGTTACGCGCGCATTCACCAGGCGCTCGGTCGGCGCGACATCAATGGCGAGCAGTGCAGCGGCTTCGGCGTGATCGAGCGGCGCGCCCGGCTCACCGACGCGCACATGGCTAAAGCCAACGACCCAATTGCCGTCCGGCAATTGTGCGGGTTCGGCGCGGAAGCCTTCGTGGCGCTGTATGAGCGCGAGGCCGTCGGCTGAAACTGAGTACGTCATGGGCGGGCCTTTCAGGGCTTTGCTCAAAACGCCGTCCCGATTTGAAGCTTCGGAGCCGGCAGTCTTCCCCTTTCAGGCAAGCCCGGCGCCAAGCGCCCTCTCCAAAGGTGAATTTTCGTTAGCGACGTGCGCCGCTGGCCGATGCAGCGTTGACAGATAGGCTTACAGGTGTAATCGTGAGGGTATTACAGGTGTAATCATGCGCATCAGTGCTGCGGAAAGTCTGATCATGGAGGCGCTCTGGCGGAAAAGCCCGATGAGCGCCGAAGATATCGTCGCCGAAGTTGGCCCAGAGCAGAACTGGGCCGACAAAACCGTGCGGACGCTAATTAACCGGCTGTTGACCAAGAGCGCGATCTCCGCGACCCGCGATGGCCGGCGCTATCTCTATTCAGCCGCGGTCGAGCGCGCCGATTACGTATCGAGCGAGAGCAAGGGCCTGGTCGACCGGTTGTTCGACGGCAAGCTCGCACCGCTCGTCTCCCATTTCGCCGAAACCAATCAGTTGTCAGCCTCCGACATCGCCGAACTGAAACGCCTGGTCGCGGAGCTCGACGATGGTGACTGAATTCTTCTACGCCCTCGATCCGGTGCAAGCCGCATTAGCGGCGGCGCTCGCGATCACGGTCGCGCATTTCATGATGGCGGAGGTCGAACATGCCGACTGAGCTGATCGACGTTCTGCTTCGCGTGAATTTAGCGCTAGCCGCCGGCGTACTGCTGGTGCTGGCGCTGCGCGTACCCGTGCGACGCTATTGCGGCGCGCGCGTCGCCTATGCGCTTTGGTTGCTGCCGCTGGCGGCGATGGCGATGTGCTTCGTGCCGGGCCGTATCGAGCATGTGATGCTCGAAGCGCCCATGCCGGGCGCCGCGCATCCGGGGATCATTGAGGCGCCCGCGCCGGAGCATCCCTATCTGCTCTGGGCTTGGTGTGTTGGCGTGGTGTTGAGCCTCGTCGTTCTGGCTCTCAGGCAAGCGCGGTTCACCTCAGCGCTCGGCACACTAAGCCTGCGCGGTGACCTCGGCGCGCGGGTGCGCACGGCGGAATCGGCGGCGCACGGGCCGGCGGTGCTCGGCGTGCTGCGTCCGATCATCGTCACGCCGTCCGACTTCGAGAGCCGCTTTGACGCAGAAGAACGCCGTATCGTGCTGGCGCACGAACATGCACACCTCGCGCAAGGCGATCCCTTGATCAATGCGGCGGTCGTGCTGCTGCAGTGCGTGAACTGGTTCAACCCGTTCGCGCATCTCGGCGCGCGCGCTTTGCGGCTCGACCAAGAACTCGCCTGCGACGCGGCGGTGTTGGCGCAAAGCGACGGCATGCGCCGCCGCTACGCCGAAGCCATGCTGAAGACCCACATCGCGGCGGCCGCGCCCCTCGGATGCGCTTGGCCGCCGTCCAACCTCAATGCTTTGAAGGAGCGCATCTCCATGTTGAAACTTGCCCTGCCCACACGCACGCAACGCCTCATCGGCGCCTCCGTCATCGCGCTCGCCGCCGCCGGCGCCGCAGCCGCCTCCTGGGCCGCGCAGCCGGCGCAAGTGGTGACGACTTTTGCGCCGGTGATGGCTGCGGCGCATGCGGCTGAAACGTCGGCGGCAGCATCCGCCGATGATCTGCTGGCCGGGTTCGACGAAGATGGCGACGGCCGCGTGCGTATCATGCGCGACGGCGTGCTGGTCGAAGAACGCGACCTGACGCCGGAAGAACGCGAAGAATTGCGCGAGAGCTTGGCCGAAGCGCGCGAAGCGATGGCGCAAGCGCGGGCGGCAATGGATGAAGCGCGGTTGGAACGCCTGGACGCCTTGCGTGACCTCGAAGGCCTGCGCGATCTGGAGCATCTGCACGCGCTTGAAGGGCTGGCCGCGCTGGAAGCTCTCCGTGAAATCGACGTTCATGTCGATGAAGAAGAAATCCGTCGCGCCGCGCGCGAAGCGCGGCTTGAGGCCCGACACGCGGCGCGGCTCTCAGCCGAAGAACGACGCGAGATCGAGCAGAGCGCGCGCGAAGCAATGCGCGAAGCGGAGGTTGAGCTTGCCATGGCGCGGCGCGAAGAGCGCATCGAGGCGCGCGAGGCGATCCGCGAAGCGCGTATGGAGGTGACCGAAGAACTCCGCCAAGCGCGTGCGCGCGGCGATCAAATCGAAATCGACGCACTCGAAATCGCCGAGCGCACCTTGCGTCAGATCGATGAAGCCGCGGCGGACGAGCGCTAACGCAGTAGGATTAACGTCGCTAGGCCGAGGAAGGCCAGGAAGCCGACGACATCGGTCACGAAGGTGACGAACACTGAAGACGAGACCGCCGGGTCGGCGCCAAAGCGCCGGAGGGTCAGCGGGACGAGAATGCCTGCGAGCCCGGCGCAGGCGAAAGTGATCAGCACGGCGAGTGCGATCGAGAACGCCAGCATAACGCTGTTGAACCAAAACGCGACGACACCGGCCAACACGACAGCGAAAATCAGTCCGTTGGAGACCGCCGTCATGCCTTCACGCAAAACGTAGCGCGGCGCGTTGCTCTCATTGAGATCGCGCGAAGCGATGGCGCGCACAGCCACGGCCAGCGCTTGCGTGCCGGCATTGCCGCCCATCGAGGCGACGATCGGCATCAGCACGGCGAGTGCGACGAGTTCAGTGATCGAGTCCTGAAAGGCGCTGATCACCGCCGACGCCACCACCGCGGTGCCTAGATTGACCAAAAGCCACGGTGCCCGGGCGCGTACGGATTTGAAGACGCTATCGGTCTGCGCCGCTTCGCTGACGCCGGCGAGCTTGAGCAAGTCTTCTTCGCTCTCTTCGCTGATGACATCGACGATGTCGTCGATCGTCACCATGCCAGTGAGCCGGCCGGCGTCATCCACCACGGGCGCCGAGGCCATGTGATATTTTTGGAAGGTTTGCGCCACTTCTTCCTGGTCCATCTCCGGGCGGATCAGGATCAGCGGGGCGCGCATGATCTCCTTGAGCGGCGTGTCGCGGCCGGAGCGCAGCAGGCTTGAGACACGCACCGCCCCGATCGGGCGCATGGCGGCGTCGACGATGTAGATTTCGAAAAACTCGTCCGGCAGTTCGGCGGAATCGGCGCGCATGCGGTCGATGACACTGCCGACAGTGCCGCCTTCGGGCGCAGCGACGTATTCGCGCTGCATGAGACGGCCCGCCGTCTCTTCGTCGAACGACAACGCTTCTTCGACCGCGAGACGCGTATCCTCGTCAGCGGCGGCGAGCACGCGGCCGAGCTGCTTCTCATCAATGTCGGCAGCGACTGCGGCAGCGTCGTCAGTGTCGAGTTGGCCGAGCGCCTGGCCGACATAATCGGCCGGCAGTTCGGGCAGGATTTCCTCGCGCCGCTCCCACGACAGTTCCGCCAGGAACTCCGGCGGCAGGTCACGCCCCACGGAACGCGCGATGGTGCGCGCTGTCTCCAGCGGCACGTGCTCGATGACGTCGGCAAGATCGGCGGGGCCGAGATCGGCCAGCAGCCGGCGCAGCAGCGGCGCGTCGTGATCTCCGGCAGCGCCGATGACGCGGGCGATGAAGCCGGAATCCTCGGATGGCGTGGCGCGCGCTTGCTCAGCCGCCGTATCGGTCTCGGTGTTCATCGGCGGGCCGCTTCAACGTGTGGAGAGGAATGGGTTCGTGCCCCTCCAAAGCGCCGCGTCGCGCCGTAGGTCAACCCCACACGTGCGTCAAAATCGATCTGGACATATACCCCCAAGGGGTATGATAAAGCGGCCATGCGAGATCGAACACACTTGTTGAACCGCCTGAAACGCGTCGAGGGCCAAGTGCGCGGCCTCGCCGGCATGATTGAGGACGGCCGCTACTGCATCGATGTGCTGACTCAATTGCGCGCGGCCCGCGCGGCGCTGACCCGCGTCGAGCAGTTGATGCTCAAGGAACATCTCAACCACTGCATCGAGAGCGCCATCGTCAGCGGCGACGCGGGACAACAGCGCAAGAAAGCCTCGGAGTTGATCGAGTTACTGGTCAGGAGCGAGAAATGAACTTCTGGATCGCAACGTCAGCGCTTTGCCTGGCCGTCTGGGCGTGGCCTGCGCTGGCGCAAGAGCATCAGCACGACCACACGCCGCCCGCTCAGCAGCAAGAAGAGCCGGCGCACGACCACGACGCGACGCAGGCGGGTCACGACCAGCATGCCGAAGACCATTCCGGGATGCAGCATGGCGGCCACGACACGATGGCCGCGATGACCGGGCTCTATGGCGCCTACCCGATGGGGCGCGACGCTTCCGGCACGGCGTGGCAGCCGGATGTCTCCTCACACGGCGGCGTGCACGGCCAAGCGGGCGACTGGATGCTGATGGGGCACGTGATGCTCAATGGCGTCTACGCATGGTCGGATGGGCCGCGTGGCGATGAGGAGGCGTACGTGGCCGGCATGATCATGGGCTCGGCGCGGCGCGCCGTTGGCGAGCGCGGCACGCTCAATCTGCGCGCCATGCTCTCACCTGATCCGTTCATGGGCGCGGACGGCTATCCGCTCCTGTTCGCGGCAGGGGAAAGCGCCGATGGCGTCGAGCCACTGGTGGATCGCCAGCATCCGCACGATTTGTTCATGGAATTGTCGGCCTCCTATGCGCACCAGCTTGGCGAAAATTCCTCGGTGTTCGTTTATGGCGGCCTACCAGGCGAACCGGCGTTCGGACCGCCGGCCTTCATGCATCGCATGGCGGCGACGGATTCGCCGGAAGCGCCGCTGACACACCATTGGTTCGACAGCACGCACATCACCTTCGGCGTGCTGACCGCCGGCTACATCCACGGCGACTTCAAGATCGAAGCATCCCAGTTCCGCGGCCGCGAGCCGGATGAGGATCGCTACGACATCGAGAGCGGCGATCTGGATTCGACGGCGGTGCGCCTTTCTTGGAACCCGAGCGACAATCTCTCGCTGCAGGCATCCTGGGCCGACATCGAAAGCCCCGAAGCGTTGCATCCCGACGAGGATGAAGAGCGCGTCTCAGTGAGCGGGATCTATACGCGCCGCATCGGCGAAAACGGCTGGTGGTCCGCCACCCTCGCCTTCGCCAACAAGGAACGCAGCGATGGCGTCTCGCTCGACGCATGGCTCACCGAAGCCGCCTGGCATCCCAACGATCGCTGGACCGTGTTCGCACGCGGCGAAGCGATCGAGACGGATGAGCTTGGCGTGCATCACGGCCCGGTGGAGGACGTGCAGCGCTTGAGCCTCGGCGCCATCCGCGATTTCCGCATCAACGAAAACGTCGTCTTCGGCGTTGGCGCGCTGGTGCAGCAACATTTCGCGTCGGACTCGCTTGAGCCCAGCTATGGCGGCGACCAGGAGGGCGCGATGGCGTTCGTTCGGCTCAAGATCGGATAAAAATCCGCGCGACCTCTGTCGGCGCGGCGCGCGCTAGATCGTCTTCAAGCAAGACCTACCCATCGAAGGGATTCTTGCATGACGCTCAAACTCTACGAATTCGCCGTGACCCGCTCCGCCCGTGTCCGCTGGACGCTACTGGAACTTGGGCTGCCGTTTGAAAGCGTGGCCGGCGAGGAAGCATTCGCGCATCCTGATGTCGCAGCGATCCATCCGCTCGCCAAACTGCCGGCGTTTCGCGACAATGGCCGGCCGCTGTTCGAAAGCGCCGCCATCTGCACGTGGCTGGCTGACAGCCATCCTGACGCAAAGCTGATCGCACCGTCCGGCCAGTGGGCGCGCGCGCTGCACGATCAGTGGACATCCTTCACGCTGTCAGAGATCGAAGCCTATCTGTGGCACACCGCGCGCAACCTCTTCATTCTGCCGGAAGCTGAGCGTCTGCCGGTGGTGTTTCCGCAGAACGAAGCGGCGGCCAAACGTGGCCTCGCGGCGCTTGATGAGGCGCTGGCCGGCAAGGACTGGCTGATCGACAACCGCTTCTCGGTTACCGACATTATCGCCGGCTTCGCTGTCGCCTGGGCTTACACGCTCGGCATGACTGAAGGCATGGGCAACGTAAGCGCGTATGCTGAGCGCATCTTGGCGCGGCCGCTATGCCCGTACGGTGCGATGAAGGACGTGGCGGCGGCTGAACAAGCGAAAGCGGGGGAAGCATTATGAAAGCGAGCGCATCGATCTGGGCTGGCCGTGTGCTGAGCGGCTTGTTTGCGCTCTTTATTCTGGGTGCGTCGGTGGCGCCTAAGCTCACCGGCATGCCGGTGGCGGAAGAGACGATGGCGCAGCTCGGATGGCCGCCAGGGCACACGCTCTGGATCGGCGTGCTCGAACTGAGCTTAGTGCTGCTCTATCTCTTCCCGCGCACGAGCGTGCTGGGCGCGGTGCTGTGGATGGGCCTGCTCGGCGGCGCGATGGCGACGCAAATCCGCGCCGACACTCCGCTGTTCAGCCACCAGCTGTTCAGCCTCTATCTCGGGCTCATCATGTGGGGTGGTTTGTGGCTGCGCGACGAAAAGCTGCGCGCGCTGTTTCCGTGGCGGGGAACGCGCGCTTAGCGCGCGTCGCGCCAACACCCGATGCGGTCCGCGCTGGTGGTTTTTCGATCGCTGACGTACTCGACGCAATTGCAACGATTCATTGTGTTCACCAAAGCCGCTTGTTGGCAAAAGCTTTGCCAGAGCCTGACTTTAGATATCGCTCAAAGGCGATTGCTCGCTTCTCATCTTCAAACGTCAAATAGCCGACCAATCGCCATGGCCGGAATTTTGAAGTGTGAGAAGAATCCCCCTTGTTGTGAGCCTTCAGTCGAGCGCTCACATCAGTGGTGAAGCCCGTGTAGCGCTGGTCAGGGCGGACCTCGCTCACAATCATATAAACGTAGAACATAGGTCATCTTAGGCCGGAGGCCCTCCTTCGCTAAAGCTTCGGAGGGCAGCCTTCGCGCGTTGGGGGGTCTGGGCTGGGCCTGCCAGCCATAGCGCGAAGCGCGAAGGCTGGTGCGCTCGAGAGGACTCGAACCTCCACGATGTTACTCGCTGCCACCTCAAGGCAGTGCGTCTACCAATTCCGCCACGAGCGCATTTGAGCGCGGGGGGTTACCAGACCCGCCCGCAACGAACAAGGGCCGGAGCTTGGCCCCGGCCCTGCCGCATCAGGTCATTTCGACCCAATTATTGAGAATAGAGCTCCGAGATGTGGAGCTGGGCATTTTCCAGGCGAGCGCCGCCATAGGTGCCGACCCAGATTTCATAACGGCCCGACATCGGACGGTTGAAGCGAACCATCGGATTGAGGCCGTTCACGCCAGCATCGTCATCGCAATACCAGGTGCCGTCCGGGGCGTTGACGACCAGGGTGGTGTCCGCGCCAGAGGCGACCGAGAGGATGAGCGGATAGCCGCCGCCTGCGTTGTAGTTCAGGCGGACGTCCGGTGCGTTGGTGATGAAGCCACGGCACGACGAGCTCAGACGCTGAGCATCGAGATTGCCGCCGGACTGCAGGTTAATGACCTGCGGATCGGGCGTGAAGCCGTAATTGAGGTTCAACGTGCCGTAGTTCGGCGCGGCGTTGAAATCTTGCGCCGACGCGATGGAAGCGGTGGCGACAGCAGCGAGCGCGACGCCAGCGGCGACGAAGCGAGCGATAGGAGACATGAGTGTATTTCCCCGGTTTCGCGCGTCGGGCTCTGACGCGCAGTCTAAACGATGGCGTCCCGCGCCTGAGCCGCACATGAACAGATCGATAAGGTTGCGTCTACCCCCTAGAACGGGTGAGCAACGGGCAATCTACGCGGCGGCGTTGAACTCGTGCACGTCAGCCGCTTCGGTGACGGTAATGCATAACCGATCGCCCTGGATGGTGATCTCGCCCCGCGCGATCGGATGGCCGTTGGCGAGGATCCAGAGTTGGTCGCTCTCCTTAGTGTCCAACGGAATCACGGCGCCGCGGCCCATGCGCAAAAGTTGCTGCATCGGCATGCGGCAGCGCCCGAGGACGACCGCGAGTTCGACGTCGACGTGATTGACCTGGCTTTTGTGCGACACCTGACGACCCCATTTGATTCTGCTCTAGTCGAACCGGAAAGGGTTGCAGGGGCGTGAACGAACGAGCGGCTATTGGCTGGGCGGTGTCGCCAGGTCTGGTTCAATATGAGCCAGCAGTCGCGGCGATGGAGGCGCGCGCCGCCGCGATTGCGGCCGGCGAAGCCGGCGAACTCGTTTGGCTTCTAGAACATCCCCCACTCTACACCGCCGGCGTCAGCGCCAAAGATGGCGATCTCTTGGACGCAACGCGCTTTCCGGTTTTCCGCAGCGGCCGTGGCGGCCAATTCACCTATCACGGGCCCGGCCAGCGCGTGGCTTACATCATGCTCGACCTCCGCGAGCGCGGGCGCGACGTGACCAAGTTCGTCGCGGATCTCGAACATTGGATCATCGGCGCGCTGGACGATTTCAACGTCAGAGGCGAGGTGCGTGAGGGCCGCGTCGGCGTATGGGTCGAGCGAAAAGGCCCCGGCTGGGCGCGCGAGGACAAGATCGCCGCCATCGGCGTGCGCTTGCGCAAATGGGTGAGCTTCCACGGCATTGCATTGAACGTAGAGCCGGACCTCGAGCATTTTTCCGGCATCACTCCCTGCGGAATCAGCGCGCCGCAATTCGGCGTAACAAGCCTGGTCGATCTCGGCCTGCCGGTGACGATGGCGGATGCCGACGCTGCCCTGCGCGCCTCTTTCGAACGCGTGTTCGGCGCGACAAGAGCAGCGGCGCCGCCTTTGTGACATGCGATTCGCCGCTTCCGGGTAGCGCGCGGTAACGAACGTTACCTACGCTTCTGGCATGAGTGATTCCGCCTTCTCGACGCTTTTCTCCAGCGACTTCGCCGACAAGGCCCTCCGCGCGACGACGCGTGACGGCTTGCTGTCAGTGGCCGACGTCACTGCGAACGTACGCAAGGCGACATGGACGCGCGTCGGCTTCGCTGCGGTGATGGCGGTGCTTTCGTTGGCGGTGTTGCCGCCGGTGGTCGCGGGCGGTTGGCTGGCGCTGATCGCCGCGTGGGAGCTGGTGATCCGCGTCGCGATCGAGGATCGCGTTGTTACGCCAGCCGCGCAGCGATCACAGCAGAAAGGCTTCTACTGGCTGGCGGGCGTTCATTTCATCGGCGGCCTCGCCTTCACGGCTTATCCAGTGCTGGCGTGGTCGACCGGCGACGCGATCGGCATGGTGTTGGCGACGGCGTGGATCTGCAGTTCGGCGAACCATGTGTTCGTGTATTTCTCGCCAAATCGGCTGGTGACGTGGGCGTGCCTTGGGCCGGTTGCACTCTGTGCGCTCGTTGCACCCTTCACGGTCTCCGGCTTCACGCTCTCGGCGCTGGTCGCCTCGGCGACTTTGGCGGCGCTCATCGTATCTGCTGGCATGATGGGCTTTGACCGGCGCGTTCTCCTTGGCTCGCTCGCCAAGCATGCGGCGGCGCGCATGTCGGCAGAACAAGCCAACGCCGCCAAGTCGCAGTTTTTGGCGACGATGAGCCACGAATTGCGCACCCCGCTCAACGCCGTGATCGGCTATGCCGAATTGATCGAGGAAGAAGCCCAAGGGGCGGTGGCGCAGGACGCGGAGAAGATCCGCGACGCTGCACGACAATTGCTCGGCGTTATCGATGTTATTCTCGATTTGTCGAAATTGGAAACCGGCGCGGTGGCGCTCGATCGCGAACGCGTCGAAGTGGCGGCGCTGTTCGAGCAATTGCGCGAAAGCGCGCCGGCGCTGGCGGCGGCAAATGGCAACACGGTGACGATCGTTGAGACGACGCCGCTGGGCCAAGCCGAGATCGATCATCGCCGGCTCTATCAAAGCATCATGCAACTCGTCTCGAACGCGGCGAAGTTCACCAAGAATGGCGAGATCAAAATCACGGGCGCGCGGCGCGTCGTCGATGGCCGCGCGCGATTGGAATTCGCCGTGGCCGACACCGGCATCGGCATCAGCCCCGAGCAGCAAACACGAATCTTCGAGCCATTCGTACAGGCCGAGGGTGACAGCGCACGCCGCTATGAGGGCGCGGGGCTCGGGCTCACTTTGGTGCGCCGGCTTGCGCGGCTGATGGACGGCGATGTCACGCTCGTCAGCACGCCTAGCCGCGGCTCGACCTTCACGCTCTGGATCGACGCCGGGTCGGCCTGATCGCTTTTTTCGGGACGCTCGCGTCCAAATCCGCTTCGCGACGCATCTGTGTCAGCAACAGGGCAAGATAAGCCCGAACATGGAGCGTACCGATGGATGCCGAAATCTTTGTGCCGTTTACGTTTTTCGCCTTTCTCGCGGCGGTGATCCTGATCCCCGTGCTCGCCAAGGAGCGGACCAAGCGTTCGGCCCACGACCTCATCTCTCAGGCCATGGCGCGCGGCCAACCGCTTGAGCCGACGCTGGTGTCGCAACTCACTCAGAATATGCTCGACGAGGGAAACCGCGCCCGCAAAAGCTTGGGCAATGGTGTGATCCTGCTGGCGCTCGCGGTCGGTTTTCTGGGCGCAGGCTACGTCATTGACGGCTACGGCCACGACGACGATGTCATCCGCGGCATGGCCGTTCCGGCCGTCATCCTCGGCACCGTCGGCGCGGCGTTCATCCTGCTCGCGATCGTGGATTACACGACCAAGAAGCGGACCTAAACCGCCCGAACCCTCAGGAAGGCCGCGCCCGCCAGCGCGGCCTTCTTTGCGTCTACCGGCGCTTCAGCCGATTGCGGCCTATCTGACGCCCCATTGTCCGGCCAGAATGGGGCGGTCGTTATCGGGGGTGCTTCCGTGAAATCTTGGCTTGCCGCCATCGCTCTGCTTGCCGTCGGCGCCTGCGCCTCGCCCATCGCCGCGCCGCCAGCCGAGGCGCGCGAGAGTGTTTCGTTGCCGGTCGGCGAGTGGACGCAGATCACCGCAGAGCCGGTGATGCTCGGGCTCGAGCGCTTCACGCCGACATGCTCCGACGCCCCCGGCGCCGATCCGGCTTATTCGTTCTGGGTGCGTCGCGGGACAGGCGATGGGCTCGTCATCTTCTTCGATGGCGGCGGCGCATGCTGGGATGATCTCACCTGCTCGGTGCCGTGGCTCGCAACCGGTCGCAGCGATGACGGCTTCTACAAAGCCGAAATTCTGCCGACCGATAATCCGAACCGCTTCGGCGGCATCTTCGTGATGAACGACGAACGAAATCCGGTGCGCGACTGGAGCTTCATCTATGTGCCCTATTGCACCGGCGATGTGCACTTAGGCTCGAACTCGCAAACTTACACCGACGTCGATAGCGGCGAGCCGTTCGAGATCGAGCATCGCGGCGGCGACAATTTCCGCGCCATTCTGCAATGGGCGCGCCGCAACATGGCGACGCCGGAGCGCCTGTTAGTGACCGGATCGAGCGCCGGCGCTTATGGCGCGATTGGTCACTACATCCGCATCCGCGATGCTTACCCGAACGCGAGCGCAGTGCTGCTCGGCGACGCAGGCCAAGGCGTCACAACGCCGAACTTCTACGATCTGCGCAATGCGCGCTGGGGCTATGAGCCGCCACGAGCGCTGCGCGGTGTCGATACGGACTCCGTCGCGCGATTGGCCGAGCTCTATCCCAACGATCGCTTCGCGCAGTTCACGACGGCCAATGACCGCACGCAAGCAGCCTTCTATGCGCTGATGGGCGTCGATGACGCCTGCCGAGCTTGGCGCGAAAAGATGACGCGCGATCTCACGGCGCGGCAAGCGGCGAGCAATTTCCGCTCCTATGTCGGCGCCGGCGATGCGCACACGATACTGCGCGCGCCGGGCTTCTATACCGACGCGAGCGGCGGCGAACCGTTCCTCCATTGGTTTGCTGCTTTGGTGAATGGGGCAGGCGCGGAAAACCGGGCCTGCGTCGACTGCCTGCCGCCGCCCTCCCGCTGCGGGTTCTGAGCCCACTAATGCTATTGCTAATCGTTCTCATTCTTTGCTAGGTGCTGTCCGTCAGAACGACGGGGAGAACGGGCGATGAAGCGGGGATTTTTGCGGGCATGGGCGCTGGGCGCGACCATGCTCACCGGCCTGGCCAGCCCGGCCTTTGCTCAAGTGACCGAAGAGGGCGAGCCGATCACCGTGATCGGCCAGCGCCCCTCCTATAGCGACCGCGAAACCTCAACGGCGACGCGCACCGACGCCGATTTGCGCGACGTGCCGCAATCGGTGACCGTGATCACCGACGACCTCATTCGCGATCAAGGCATGAGCACGATGGCGGACGTCGTTCGCTACGTGCCGGGCGTGACCATGGGCCAAGGCGAAGGCCACCGCGATGCGCCCACCATCCGCGGCAACGCCACGACGGCGGATTTCTTCGTCGATGGCGTACGCGATGACGTCCAATATTATCGCGATCTCTATAACGCCGAGCGGATCGAGGTGCTCAAAGGCTCCAACGCGATGATCTTCGGCCGCGGCGGCGGCGGGGGCGTCATCAATCGCGTCACACGCTGGGCCGACTGGTCACCCGTGCAGGAAGTGTCGCTGACGCTGGGGTCCGACGCACAGACGCGCGGATCGATGGATTTTGGCGCCGCGCTCAATGACGGTGCGGCGCTGCGTCTGACCGGCGTCTACGAAGACTCAGAATCGTACCGCGATTTCGTCTCGGTCGAACGCTACGGCCTCAACCCAACGGCGGCGTTTCGCCTGTCAGATGATACGACGCTGCGGTTTGGCTACGAGCTCTTCCGTGACGATCGCACCGTCGATCGCGGCGTGCCCTCCCAGAACGGGCGCCCTTGGGAAGGCAGCAACTCGGCCTTCTTCGGCAACCCCGATCTCAGCCACGCGGAGACCGAAGTCGATCTCTTGATCGCGCGCTTGGAACACGATTTCACGCCGAACCTCACGCTGCGCAACACCACGGTCTATGCCGACTATTTCAAGTTCTACCAGAACATCCACGCCAACTCGGCCGTGAACGGTTCAGGCAATGTCACGCTGCAGGGCTACAATTCCGACACCAACCGCGAAAACTTCTTCAACCAAACCGATTTTATCTGGCGCACGACGACGGGCGCGATCGGCCACACGATTCTCGCCGGCTTCGAGTTCGGTCAGCAACAGACCGCCAATACGCGGTCTCCAAATTTCACCGGCTTGGGCTCGGTCAACGTGGCCGCGCCGACCACGAGCATCACCGGCGTCATCCCGACGCCGCTACAGACCGATAACGACGTGGATCTGGGATTGGCCGCCTTCTACCTGCAAGACCAGATTGTGCTCAACGAACACTGGCAGATCATCGCTGGCGTCCGGTTTGACCGCTTCGATCTCGATTTCGACGATCGCCGCGCCGCCAACGCCGACTATAGCCGCGAGGACGACCTAGTGTCGCCGCGCGTCGGCGTGATTTACCGGCCAATCGACCCGCTCTCGATCTATGCGAGCTATAGCGTCTCCTACCTGCCGCAATCGGGCGACCAGTTCGGCGCGCTCGACGCCACGACATCGACACTCGATCCGGAAGAGTTCGAAAACATCGAACTCGGCCTGAAATGGGACGTGCTGCCGCAACTGGCGCTGACGGCGGCGATCTATCGCCTCGACCGCACCAACACGCGCGCCATCGACCCCTTCTCGAGCCTGACCGTACTCACCGGCGCGCAACGCACGGAAGGTTTCGAAATCGGCATTGCCGGAAGTGTAAACGATCGCTGGGAGATCGTCGGCGGATACTCGCATCAAGAGGCCGTGATCACCCGCACCACGACCGCCGCGCCGGCCGGGCGCATCGTGCCGCTAACGCCGGAGGACACCTTCTCGTTGTGGAACATGGTGCGCGTGACGGACCGCCTCGGTGTGGGCGTGGGCGCAATTTACCAGAGCGAGTCCTTCACTTCGATAAGCAACGCGGTCGAGTTGCCGTCGTTTACGCGTGTGGACTTGGCGCTCGCTTACGCCTTGACCAACAACGTTGAAGCCCAGATCAACATCGAGAATATCCTCGACGAGGATTATTGGGCGACAGCGCACAACGACAACAACATCATGCCAGGCTCGCTGACGGCGGCGCGCTTTACGTTGCGAGCGCGGTTTTGAGTTGGGCCGGGTTGGCGGATAGCGCAGCAGTTCGCTCTTGACGCAGCCCCAAGCATTGGCGTTTTGATGCGCTCGTGCCTGCTCCCACTATTTTCATCGACGCCGACGCCTGCCCGGTGAAGGAAGAAATCTATCGCGTTGCGCGACGCACCGGGTGCCCAGTGCAGGTCGTGTCGAACAGCTTCATGCGCACGCCCCCGGATGTGACGCTCAAGGTTGTCGAAGCTGGTCCGGACGTGGCCGATGATTGGATCGCGGAACGCGTCCAGCCGGGCGATATCGTCGTCACCAACGATATCCCCCTGGCGGATCGCACGCTCAAGGCCGGCGGCGCAGCGCTTGGACCGAACGGCAAGGCATTCACCCAAGGCTCGATCGGCGCGGCTCTGGCGCAGCGGGGCATCATGGAACATCTTCGCTCAATGGGGGATGTAGTCGGCGGCCCGAAGCCGTTCACCCAAGCGGATCGCTCGCGCTTTCTGTCGGCGCTCGACGCGGCGGTGACAAAGGCGAAGCGGCGCTAGAGCTGCTTTCGCCAGGCTGAATGGTGCGCGCATTAAGCTCAGGATGAGGACTGTCTGAGCAAATGATTCTGTCTATACTCAGGATGGAATACCTAGGAGCGCGCGCCGCGAGGCTTGTTAACACCTCGGTCCAATGGATTTTTTCGATTGATGTCCGACGCACCAAGCTCCTCTGGCGACAACGCGCCGACGTCTGCGGAAGTCAAGCCCGAGATGGTGATCACGCCGCCCAACGCGCAGACGCGCGACGAACTCCCCTACCGCCTGCAGCAACAGGCGTTGTTGGGCGAATTCGGCCGCTTCGCGATGCAGTCGCGCAACCTCGATGACATTCTGCAGCGCGCCGCCGAACTGTGCGCGAAGGGGCTGGAAGCGCCGTACGCCAAGGTTTTGGAATACATCCCGGAAGGCAATCTCCTCGAAGTCCGCGCCGGCGTGGGTTGGGAAGCTGGCACGATTAACGAGGTGACGCTGGGCGCCGATATGGAGTCGCCTGCGGGATACGCTTACCACACCGGCCAATCGGTGATTTCCAATCATCTCCACGAAGAGGCGCGCTTCCGCACGCCTAAGTTGCTCGCCGACCATGGCGTCAAGCGCGCCATCAACGTGCTGATCGAACGCAGCAATGACAGAACTCAGAACTACGGCGTCTTAGAAGTCGACAGCCCGGACGCCGGGCAGTTCGATAGCACCGACGCGGATTTTCTCGCAGTGTTCGCAGGCCTCCTGGGCATCGCCATTGAGCGCCAGCAAGCGGACGCGAAGCTGGCGCGCGCGATGGAATATCAAGGACTGCTGACACGCGAGATGAGCCATCGCGTCAAGAACAGCCTGATGTCGGTGGTGAGCTTGCTGCGCGTGCAAGCGCGCAGCGCCCAAACGGACGACATCAGTTACGCGTTGGACGATGCCAGTGCGCGTGTGGAAACGATTGCGCAGGTGCATGATCATCTGTGGCGCGGCGACGCCATCAGCTTCATCGAGCTCAGCGATTTTGTCGGTGAACTCTGCAAAAAGATGAACGAGACCGTTCCGGCGCTGACGATCACGTGCAAGGCGGATGCACTAGTGCTTTCCGCTGACAACGCAGTGCCGCTCGGTCTGCTGATCAACGAACTGGTGACCAACGCCTCGAAGTACGCCTACCCCGCTGGCTCCGGCGTAATCGCGGTGTCTGCGCGCAAGCGTGGCAAGAACCTGGAGATCGTCGTTTCCGATCAAGGCATCGGCCTGCCCGACGGCTTCGTAATCGACCAGCCGCGCAAGAGCCTGGGCTTCAGGCTGATCACCGGCTTTGTGCGCCAACTTGGCGGCCGCTTACTGGTCGAGAAGAACGAGCCGAGCGGCGTGCGCTTTACGGTCGAGATGCCGATGCTGGACGACGGCGCCTAGCGGTTTGCGTCATTCATCGATCGCTTCGATGCCTTGGCGCTTCAATTCTTCGATACCGCTTTTCATCTTCGCCAGCACCTCCGGGCTGTGGCCCTGCCACTCAGCGACTTCGCCAACGATGCGCAGCGGATCGCGCGTGCGGTAGGATTTGGTCGGGTTGCCGGGGAATTTCTTGTCGGTGAGGTTGGGGTCGTCTTCGATGGAGCCCGTGGGCTCAACGATATAGATGCGCTCGCGCCCCTCGCCCACCGCAAGCTCCGCGCCCCAGATCGCCGCTTCGAGCGTGGTGCTCAGATAGACGAAGTTCGCCTTTCGGCGGCTGCCATAGTTCGAGATGAAGCCGGGCGCGATGAGATCGCCCAGGCGCAGATCAGCGCGGGTGCCGTGATAGTGGATTGGCGGGTTTGACGTGTCTGCTTTCATGCGCGGCGATGTCAGACAAAATTAGTGCGCGCACAATTCTTGAAGGCAATTTGTTTGTCCCCATTTCTGTTGGGGGCGAGGGAGAGCATGCCCCCGAGGTTACGCGGCGGCCTTCGCCGATGCGCTCTAACCCAGCTCAATCATCACCTCGTCCGCCGTCACGCTCGCGCCCGCCGCGACGTGCACCTTCGCGATCACGCCGTCGCGCTCAGCGCGGATGATGTTTTGCATCTTCATGGCTTCGACGACGGCGACGCCCTCGCCGCTCTTCACGTCTTGGCCAGGTTTCACATCGACCGAGATCACCAGGCCTGGCATCGGCGAGACGATGAGCTTTGAAGTGTCGGCCTTTTCCTTCTCAGGAATCTTCTTGAACAGTTCGGCGCCGCGTGGCGTAGCGACGAGCGCGAGCACGGTGACGCCGCGATGGCGGAGCGTGTAGCCGCCGGGCGCTGTCTTGATCTTCACGGAGAACGGCTGGCCTTCGAACTTGCCGCTAATGATGCGCGCGCCTGGGCGGGTTGTCGTATCAATACGATGCTTCTTGCCGTCGATGGTGACGGTGGCGCCGGCGTCATCGAGATCGACGCGGGTCTCATGATGCACTTTGTCGAGGATCACGGTCCATTCGCGCTGCCAACCATTGGCGCCGCCATTGAGCTGGCCGCTGATTTCGCGCGCGCGACGCGCAGTGAAGGCGCGCGCAATGGCGGCGGTGGCGATCAGGAGCTTTTCTTGCTTCTCAGTCGGCGCGACGCCTTGGAAGCCGTCGGGGAAATGCTCCTTGATGTAGGCGGTGGTGAAATCGCCTTTGCGGAAGTCCTGTTCCTCCATTACCGCACCGAGGAACGGGATGTTGTCGGCGATGCCGTCGATGAGGAAATTGTCGAGCGCGATCGCCTGCGCATCGATGGCGGCGATGCGCGTGGGCGCGTGGGTAATGAGCTTGGCGATCATCGGATCGTAGAACATCGAAATCTCGTCGCCCTCGCGGACGCCGGTTTCGTTGCGTAGCGTGACATCGCCGGTCTTGCCTTCGGCCGGCGCCTGGTAGGCGCGGAGACGGCCGATCGATGGAAGAAAGTTGCGATATGGGTCTTCAGCATAGATGCGGCTCTCGATCGCCCAGCCTTTGATCTTCAAATCCTTCTGCTTGAAGGCGAGCTTCTCACCGGCGGCGGAACGGATCATCTGCTCGACCAGATCGAGCCCAGTGATCATCTCTGACACCGGGTGCTCCACCTGGAGCCGCGTGTTCATCTCCAAAAAGTAGAAGCTCTTATCGGCGCCGCTGGCGACGAACTCCACCGTGCCGGCGCTATCGTATTGCACCGCGCGCGCCAACGCGCAGGCTTGCTCGCCCATCGCCATGCGCGTTTTCTCATCGAGCAGCGGCGACGGCGCCTCTTCGATGACTTTCTGATTGCGGCGCTGGATCGAGCACTCGCGCTCGAACAGATGCACCACGTTGCCGTGCTTATCGCCCATCACCTGGATTTCGATGTGGCGCGGCGCGGTGACAAATTTTTCGATGAAGATGCGATCGTCGCCGAACGCGCCTTTCGCCTCGGCGCGCACGGCAGGAAAGCCCTCTTCCACGTCCTTGCGATTGAACGCGACGCGAATGCCCTTGCCGCCGCCGCCGGCGCTGGCCTTAATCATGACCGGATAGCCGATCTCTTCGGAGATCTGGATGGCGTGGTCAGTGTCGGCGATTTCGCCGATATGGCCTGGCACGCAGGAGACGCCAGCCGCGGCCGCAGCCTTCTTCGATTCGATCTTATCTCCCATGGCGCGGATGGCGCCTGGGTTCGGGCCGATGAACACGATTTTCTCGGCCAGCAAGCGATCGGCGAATTCGGCTTTCTCGGAGAGAAATCCGAAACCCGGGTGAATGGCCTGCGCGCCGGTTTGCTTCGCGGCGGCGACGATCTTGTCGATGACGAGATAGCTCTCCGCCGCTGGCGACGGGCCTATGAACACGCCCTCGTCGGCCATATCGACGGCAAGGCTGTCGCGGTCGGCTTCGGAATAGACGATGGCGGTTTTGATCCCGAGCCGGCGGGCGGTGCGGATGATGCGGACGGCGACTTCGCCCCGATTGGCGATCAGGATTTTTTCAAACATGGGGGGCGTGCTTAGCGGGCTTTCATGGCCCCGTCATCTGGGTAAGCTCGGACAATGAATCGACGCGAGATCATTGTGGGCGCAACGGCGCTCGCCGCCTGCGGCCCAGCGGAAAGCCAAGCCACAGCCGCACCCTTCCCGATGCGACGCGGCGTCAATCTGGGCAACGCGCTCGAAGCGCCGAACGAGGGCGACTGGGGTTATCGGATCGAGCTGCCGCACCTCGACGCCATTCGCGACGCAGGCTTCGACGGCATACGGCTGCCGGTGCGCTTCGATGCACATGCGGGCGCCACCCCGCCCTACGCATTCGGCGGCGATTTCTGGCGCCGGATCGATGAGATCGTGGAATACGCGCTCGGCCTCGGACTCATGGTGCAGCTCGACATGCACCATTATGAAGGGATGATCAGCGAACCGGAGCGGCAGCGCGATCGCTTTCTCGGCATGTGGGCGGTGATCGCCCAGCATTATCGCGGCGCGCCGCCAGGTTTGTTCTACGAACCGTTCAACGAACCTAACGGCCGCCACTGGGGCGCGAGCGCGCTGATGGCGCTGCAACGCGAACTGATCGCGGTAATCCGCGAACGCGATGCGCGGCGGCTGATCGTGCTTGGTCCTGGCAATTGGCAGAACATCGACGCACTGCGCACCTGGCGCCCGCCAGAGGGCGAGAACATCGCTGTCAGCGTGCACTACTACGAACCGCACGCGTTCACGCACCAACGCGCCGAATGGCTGGGCGATGCGGCGCCTGTGTTCGAGCGCGATTGGGGAACCAGCGACGACCGCGCACAAGTCAGCGACCACATCGCGCAGGCTGCACGCTGGAGCGAGCGGCGCGGGTTTGCGATGCAGCTCGGCGAGTTTGGGGTGAATAACGCCGTCGGCGTTCAGCAGCGGGCGGCGTGGACGCGCGCGGTGCGACAAGCCTGCGAGGCCAATGGCATGGGCTGGTGCGTCTGGGATTTCGCCGGCGCGTTTCCGATCTGGGATCGGGATGCGGGCGCGTTCATTCCGCTGATGCGGGATGCGTTGTTTGCTTAGTAATCGAACATCTTCTCATCGCGCTCCGCCCGCTTCTTGGCTTGCGCCACGATGTGGGCGGCGAGTTCGTCTCGGGTGAGTGAGGGTGTGACGCCGCTTGGATCGAGATTGTGTTCGGCGACGAGGGCGCGGAGTGCAGTGAGTTCTTGTGACGCGAGTGCTGCGATGAGCGCTGCTTCGCCGTCCTTCTTGTAGAGGCCGGCGGGATTGATGCTGGGCGCAGATAATGCTCCCCCGCTCGCGGGGGAGCTGTCAGGCCGCGCAGCGGGCTGACTGAGGGGCGCGTTACGCCTCTTCGCCTTCGGCGCAACTTGCCCCTCCGGCTCGCTATGCTCGCCACCTCCCCCGCTTGCGGGGGAGGACAGCACATCCTCCACCACCTCATCCGGCACATCGCGGCGGCTTTCGTGGACACGCAACACCGCATCCAGACGATTTGCGAAATCGGGATTGCGTTTCGCCTCGCGGCGAATTTCATCGAACAGGCGATCGAGCGTCTTGTTGAGGCTCATAAGGCGGGCGCGAGCTCCACTTTGCTCTGAAACTCCTCACCCATTTTTTTCACGGTGCTGGCCATGGCGCCGTATTTTTGTTCGAACGTGCGCGGCGTTTCCGACCACTCGGCGGCTTTGGCGATATCGACGTGCTGGGGGATGCGCACATCGAACATCGCGTCGCCGAGATTGTCCTTCAGCAATTGCGCTTCCGAGCGGTGCAGCGAGAAAGTCTCGTCATACTTTGTGGCGAGCACCATAAGCTGCGAAGCGCCGCCGCGGCGTTCGTTAATCAAGCGCAGTGCCCGCTTGCGGAAGGTGATGAGGCCGAGGCGCGAGACGTAGTCCGGAATGGTCGGCACCAGGATCGCGTCGGCGGCGATCAAGGCGGCTTCGGCAAAGAGCGAAATGCCAGGCGGGCAATCGATCAGGATGTAATCGTAGTCGTTGATCACCGTCTTCAAGCCGTTGGCGAAGCGCTCGCAGATCCATTTCTGAATTTGATCGATGTGAAAGCCGCGCTTCACGAAATTCTCGATCATGTCGCGTTCGACGATGCGGAACTCGGGCGCTGCGGCGCAGAGCGCGACATCCGGCTTGCCTTTGAGATCGCTCACCTTGGCTTCGATCAAAGATTTAAACGGCTTTGGCTTTTGCTGAACGATGTAGCTCTCGAAGAAGAAATCGAGCGTGCGCTCGGCTTCGCGCAGCTTGTTCCACTTGTCGGGGCCGGCGGCCATGATCGACGCATTGGTCTGCGGATCGAGATCGATGACCAGCACGCGACGGCGCTGATGGTGTGCCAATGTTTCGGCAAGCGAAACGGTCGTTGTCGATTTACCGACGCCGCCCTTCATGTTGATCACCGAAACTAGTCGCGCGGGCATCGCTCGCCCCTCTCAAAAATGTTGCCGTTGTGAGCGTTGGAAGGTCGGTCCGGGAGGGTTAGTTTCCGGTAAAGACGGGTCAAGCGCGGCTGGCAGCGTTGCCCACTGCAATCCGAGGACAAAACTCAGTCAGCGTTCAGTGCGCAGGCGCCAAAGTTTGTCTCGAGGGAAGTTGAGACAAAGGTCGAAAGCCGGTCTCGGGAGCACTTCTACAATGAAAAACAAGCTGTTCGCGGCCGCTTTAGCGGCGCTCACATTGGCATCGGTCGGCGCCGCAAGCGCACAAGACTATCGCCGCGGCCCGCCCGGCGGCGGCCCGAGCCACGATCAGCGTTGGGATCGCCAGCGCGCGGAAATCACCGTCCGCAACAATGGCCGGACGTTTAGTTTCAACCGCGGCGACCGCATCTTCTACCGGTTGTTGGATCGGCCATATCATTTCAGAGCCGGGATGACTTATTCGTACACTGACCGCTGCAACCGCCAAGGCTGCGTCGTGTTCGTGTTCGACGGTCGCAGCCGCCGTCCGGTCGATCGCATCTTCGCGCCGCACTTGCAGGATCGCCGCTACGCTTGGCGCCAGGCGCGTGGCTTCGATGGCGGCTATGCGCGCTTCGGCCGGTTCGACCGCGACGAGCGCGGCTGGAACAATGATGACGACCGCATGTATCGCGAAGGCCGCGACGGCCGTGGCGACAGCCGGGGTCGTGACGACGATGATCGCGGCGAACGTGATGGGCGTGACCGTGACGGACGAGGCGATCGTGACGACCGCGATCAGCGCGATGGTCGGCGTGACGGCGGCCTCGAAGGCGGCCCGAACCGCCCGCGCTAATTGGCTCTAGTCGACAAGAAGAGGCGTTCGCTCACAAGGCGGACGCCTTTTTCTGTACGGCGCTGACAACTGAGTTCCGCGCTCAGCGGCGGTTCAGCTGACGAGCTGCATCATCGTCACATGCCGCTTTCGAGCGGCTTTGGGAGCGCAGTGTTATGAAGAAGCTCGTTGCCGCTCTGGCGGCTGTTTTCACTTTGGCCACCGCTGGCGTTGCGTCGGCGCAGGATTGGCGCGGCGGCGACCGCGATCGCGGCGAATGGCGCGGCGACCGCGATGATCGCGGCGGACGCGGCGATCGCGACTGGGATCGTGACAACTGGGATCGTGACAATCGTGGGCGCGGCGAAATTGTCGTGCGCGATCTGCGCGGTCGCATCCACACCTTCGACCGCCGCGACCGCGAATGGGATACTATCATCCGCAGCCCGTTCGGCTTCCGCCCCGGCCCGACCTACGTCTACACCGACGAGTGCCGTCGCGGCGAATGCCAGATCCACGTCTACGAACGCGGCAGCCGCCGGCCCGTCGCCGCCATCTGGGCGCCGCCGCTGAATAGCCCGCGCTATTTCAGCTACCGAGCGCACGAAGATTACGGCCATCGCCCGCTCGGCGGCAGACCGCGCTACTATTGATCGCGACTGATCGACAAAAAGAAGCGTCCGCTTAGGCGGGCGCTTCGTTGTCGTGGGCGATGGGCTCGCCCATCAGTACCAGTTCTTCCGCGCCGGTTGGATGCACGGCGCACGTAATGTCCCACTGCGCTTTCGTCAGGCCTGCTTTCACTGCCACGGCGGCGAGCTGAATCTGTTCCGGGCTGTCGACACCGGCGATGTGGACCCCGAGCACGCGGTCGGTTTGCGTATCGACCACCATTTTCATCAGCACACGCTGCTCGTTCTGCGCGATGATGTGCTTCATCGGGCGGAAGGTGGTGCGGAAGACTTTGAGCTTGTGGCCTTTGGCACGCGCCTGCTCTTCGTTGAGCCCAACCGAGCCAACCGGCGGGCGCGAAAACACGGCGCTGGCGATGTCGGCATGATCGAAGGCCGTTGGCCGTCCGTGGAATTCGGTTTCCACGAACGCCATCGCTTCTCTGATGGCGACAGGCGTGAGGTTCACGCGATCGGTGACGTCGCCCACCGCCCAGATCGAGGGCACGCTGGAGCGGGAGAACTCATCGACGGCCACAGCGCCGCGATCGGTGAGGCGCACGCCGGCGGCTTCAAGCCCCATGCCGCTCGTGTTCGGTTCACGCCCGATCGCCCACATGACATGATCGGCTTCGAGCTTCATCGAGTTGGAGAGTGAAACCAGTTTGCGGCCGTCGCTCAGCCCCGTCACCTCTTCTATGGTCGAGCCGCAAATGATCTTCACGCCGGTGCGCTCTAGATCGGCTTGAACGTGCGCGCGGATGTCGTGGTCGAAGCCGCGCAGAATGCGCTCGCCGCGATAGACGACCGTGGTCTCGACGCCGAGGCCGGAAAACACGGTGGCAAACTCCACCGCAATATAGCCGCCGCCGGCGATGACGATGCTGGCGGGCAAGTTTTCCAGCGTGAAAGCGTCGGTCGAGGTGATGCCGAACTCTTGGCCTTTGATCTCGCTAGGGCGCAGCGTGTGGCCGCCGACGGCGATCAGGATGCGCTCGGCGGTCACGGAACGGCCCTCGCGCGTGAGGCGCACAGTGTGCGGATCAACGACGATGGCGCGGTCGTCGATCATTTCGACGGCGGCGGCTTCGAGGTTCTTGGCGTAGAGACCCGAGAGCCGGTTCACTTCGTCTTGCACAGCGTCGCGCAAAGTCGGCCAATCGAAGCGCGCCCAATCGACGGTCCAGCCGAAGCCTTTGGCGTCGCGAAAGGATTGCGAGAACTCGCTCGCATAAACGAAGAGCTTCTTCGGCACGCAGCCGCGCAGCACGCAGGTGCCGCCGATCTGCACTTGCTCGGCGATGGCCACTTTCGCGCCCGCCTTCGACGCCAGCCGCGCCGCACGCACGCCGCCGGAACCAGCGCCAATGACGAAGAGATCGTAGTCGTATTTCGGCATCGGCCGCTCCGGCGCGCTAATGCGCCTTCTTCATATAGGCAGGCAGCCAGCTTTCGTGAGCGGCGCGGAGATCGTCGAGTGACACGCGTTCGCGTTGGCCGCTGGCGCCCAGATAACTGATTTCGCGCCCGCTGGCTTTGCCGACGACGAGAAAGCTAACGCCAGCGGCGCGCGCTTTTGCGTCGAGCGCGTCGGCCTTGTTGGCGGGGAGCGCGATGAGATAGCGGGCTTGATCTTCGGCGTAGAGAAACGCCGCATCGCCCAGATCGCCTTGATAACCGAGACTGACGCCGACATCGGAGGCGAGCGCCATTTCAGCGGCGGCGACGCCAAGGCCGCCATCGCTCAGATCGTGCGCAGCGCGGACCGTGCCCTCAGTGATGAGGGCGCGCACCAAATCGCCGTTCTTCTTCTCAACAGCAAGATCAACTTTCGGCGCAGCGCCGCCGAGCTTGAAGAGATCGCGGGCGTAGACGCTCTGGCCGAAATGGCCGCTCGTTTCGCCGATCAGCACCAGCACATCGCCTTGGCGGAGCGCATCAGCCGTCGCGCGGCGGTTGAGATTGTCGATGATGCCGACGCCGCCGATTGCTGGGGTCGGGAGAATGGCTTGGCCGTTGGTCTCGTTATAGAGCGAGACGTTGCCGCTGATGACCGGGAATGCCAATTCACGGCAGGCTTCGGCCATACCTTCGATCGCATACACGATCTGACCCATGATTTCCGGGCGCTGCGGATTGCCGAAATTGAGATTGTCGGTCACCGCCAGCGGGCGCGCGCCAGTGACGGTGAGATTGCGCCAGGCCTCGGCGACCGCTTGCTTGCCGCCTTCATAGGCGTCGGCTTCCACGTAGCGGGGCGTGACATCGCACGTCATCGCCAGCGCGCGCTTGGAGCCATAGAGGCGCACGATCGCCGCATCGCTGTTAGAGTCTGCCAGCGTGTCGCCCATGACGTGGCGATCGTATTGCTCCCAAATCCAGCGTTTCGATGCTTGGTCGGGTTGCGCGAGCAAGGTCGTCAGCGATTGCGCGAAGCCGGGATAGTCGGAAGTCAGGCGCGTTTGCTCGGCATCTGTAAGCGGAATCGCTTTCAGCGGCTGAACGTAAGGCCGCTCATATTTCGGCGCTTCATCGGCCAGCGGCCCCAGCGGGATGTCGCAGACGATTTCGCCATGCCAGCGGAGCGTGAGATTGCCGGTGTCCGTCGTCGTGCCGATCACGGCGGCGTCGAGGCCCCACTTTTCAAAGATCGCTTGCGCCTCCGCTTCGCGGCCGGGCTTGAGCACCATGAGCATGCGCTCTTGGCTCTCGCTCAGCATGAATTCGTATGGCGTCATGCCCTCTTCGCGCGCGGGCACGGCGTCGAGATCGAGCAGGATGCCAGCTTCGCCTTTGGACGCCATCTCAACGGAAGACGATGTAAGCCCCGCCGCGCCCATGTCCTGGATGCCAATGATCGCGTCAGTCGCCATCAGTTCGAGGCAGGCTTCGATGAGCAGTTTCTCAAGGAAGGGATCGCCGACTTGCACAGTGGGCCTGAGGCCATCTTCGCCTTCGATGAATTCCGCGCTCGCCATCGTCGCGCCGTGAATGCCGTCGCGGCCAGTCTTGGCGCCGACATAGACGACAGGATTGTTCGCGCCTTTGGCGGCGGCGGTGAAGATTTTGGTTTTGTCGGCGATGCCGAGGCAGAAGACGTTGACGAGGATGTTGCCGTTATAGCGCGCGTCGAAATTCGTCTCGCCGCCAACCGTGGGCACGCCGACGCAATTGCCGTAGAAGCTGATGCCCGACACAACGCCGTCAACGAGCTTGCGCGTCTTGGGGTGGCTCGGTTCGCCGAAGCGCAGCGCGTTCATGATCGCGACCGGTCGCGCGCCCATCGTGAAGATATCGCGCAGAATGCCGCCGACGCCGGTGGCCGCGCCCTGAAAGGGTTCGATGAAGCTCGGGTGGTTGTGGCTCTCCATCTTGAAGATGGCGGCAAGCCCCTCGCCGATATCGATGGCGCCGGCGTTTTCGCCTGGGCCGTAGATCACGTGCGGCGCCTTGGTCGGGAATTTCGCCAGGTGCACGCGCGTCGACTTGTACGAGCAGTGCTCGCTCCACATCACCGAGAAGATGCCCAGCTCTGTCGTGTTCGGCGTGCGGCCGAGCTTTTCCAGCACGAGGTCGTATTCGTCGCGGGAGAGGCCGAATTCTTCGGCGAGGGCCAGAGTTCCTGGCGCGAGCGGGTCTAGGGACATGGGGGCGAGATAACGTGTGTCGGCAGGCCCCGCAATTGGCGGCCAGGCCGCAGCGCCGCAGGGCTCCTTCCCGCGCCGGAACGTGGCGGCAACTCGACAAAGGAGGCCTTGCGCCTTACTCCCTGAACCAACGAGGAGCCCTCCCCATGGCCATGCGCGAAGTACCGCTCTCAGACATCCAGACTCTGGTCGGCACCGAATTGGGCGTCTCCGACTGGCTGGAGATCACCCAAGACCGGGTCAACCGCTTCGCCGACGCCACCGGCGACCATCAGTGGATCCACGTCGATATCGAGCGCGCCACCAAGGAAATCGGCGGTCCGATCGCGCACGGCTATTTGATCGCCTCGCTAATTCCGTTCCTGGCCAAGAACATTATCAGCTATTCGGGCGTCAGCCGCGGCATCAATTACGGCTCCAACAAAGTCCGCTTCACCAATATGGTGCGCGTCGGCGCCCGCATCCGCATGCGCGCCAAGATGCTCTCCTGCGAGCCGCGCGGCCCTGGCCTTCAAGTGATCAACGAATTCACCATCGAGATCGAAAACGAAGAACGCCCGGCCTGCGTGGCCGAAGTCGTGTCGCTGATCTATCCGAGCTGACGTGCTGACCTTCGTCGAGGCGATCTCGCTGGCGGGAGATCGGGCCAAGCAGAACGATGACGCGCTGGGGTTCTCAGGCGGCCGCGCCTGGGTGCTCGACGGCGCGACTGACATGCACGGCACGCCGCTCACGGGATGGGCCTCGGACGCCAGCTGGATCGCGCACACGGCCAACGCCGCGCTCTATGCGAGCGATACCGCTTTGGAGATGCGCGATGTTGTTCGCACAACCAGCGCTCTAGCGGCTGCAGCGTTCGCAAGGATCAGCAAAGGCGTGAGTTACGAGAAATGGCAATCGCCGATCTCGTCCCTGCTCATGATCGAAGAGACAGGCGCGGGCATACGCGGTCTCGATCTAGGCGACAGCCGCGTGTTTGCACTGAGCGCCGATGATGCGGTCCATGTCGCTGGCGGCGTTATTGGCGGGCGCGATGCCGAAGCGGATGCGGCGGCCAAGCAGACTGACGCCGATAAGCCGCTACTGCAGCGCACCGCGACGATCGATATGCTACGCCGCAATCGCGCCAGCTTGAACCGGCCCGGCTCGCACTGGACATTCGGCATTGATCCCGCCTGCGCCGATCATGCCCGGGCATGGTCGTTCGATCTGACCCGGCCCGCGCACGTGCTGCTGATGACAGACGGTTTCGCTGTGCTGGCCGACCAATATGGCGGTTACACGCCGGAAGGCTTGGTGCGGGCTGTCGTGGACAAGGGTCTGCAGGAGCTCGGGCGAGAACTCCGCGCCATCGAAGCAGCGGACGCTGGCGGGGCCAAGCATCCGCGCTTTAAGGCGAGCGATGACGCGACTGCGCTGCTGCTGCGGCTATCCTAGGCGTTGACGCAGGCCGCCAGCGCGGCGAACACCGACCGTCGCATTGCCCTCTTCCTGCGCCGCCACGGATGCTTCAATGACCATACCCACCCCGCCCGTCGCCCGCATCGAGCCGAAGCGGATCGAGCAACTGGGGCGCGTGCGCGTCGATAATTATGCGTGGCTGAAGGACGACAACTGGCAGCAAGTGATGCGCGATCCGTCGCTGCTGAAGCCGGACATCCGCGCCTATCTCGATGAAGAGAACGCCTATCGCGAAGCCGTAATGGCGCCGACGGCGGCGCTGCAGGAGCGCATCTATCAAGAGATGCGCGGCCGCACGAAAGAGGACGATAGCTCCGTGCCGTCGCCGGACGGTCCGTGGGACTACTATCGCCGCTTCGTCACGGGCGCGCAGCATCCGGTGCATGCGCGCCGCCCGCGTGGCAGCGAAGGCCCCGAGCAGGTGCTGATCGATGTCGATGCGCAAGCGCAGGGCAAGACGTTTTATAAAGTCTTGGCCGCAGAGCACTCGCCCGATCATGCGCTCTATGCGTACGCGGTCGATGAACAGGGTTCGGAAATTTATTCCGTCTATGTGAAGGACCTGGTGTCCGGCGAGACGCTGGCGGGGCCAGTCGCCAATTGCACCGGCGATTTCTGCTGGTCGCCCGATGCGCAGCACCTGTTCTGGGTGTTTCGCGACGACAATGGCCGCCCGGCGAAAATCTACCGCCGCCCCGCGCGCGGCGGCGAGGATGTGCTCGTCTATGACGAGCCGGACGACGGCTTTTTCGTCGGCATCGATCAAAGCGAAAGCCGGGAATTCATCGTCATCCACGTCGGCCACCACGCCTCGTCTGAGACGCTGCTGATCCCGGCCGACAACCCGACGGCGACGCCTGAGGTGTTTTCGCCGCGCGCGGATGAGACGCTCTACAGCGTCACGCATTGGGATGGGCGCTGGTACATCCTCACCAACGCCGACGGGGCGGTGGATTTCAAAATCATGGTGGCCGACCTCGGGCGCACAGACCGTGCGCACTGGCGCGAGTTCGTGCCGCATCAACCTGGGCGCTACATTACCGGGCTTAGCGCGAAGAGAGGTTATCTTGTCCGCGCCGAGCGTGAAAACGCGCTGCCGCGTATCGTGATCCGCCATCGCGCAGGCGACGAGCATGCGATCGCGTTGACGGAAGATGCGTTCAACATCGAGCTTGCCGGCGGCTTCGAGTACGACACGCCGACGCAGCGCTACGTCTATGAATCGCCCACCACGCCGATGCAGTGGTTCGACTACGACATGGGCGCGCGCACGCAGGTGCTGCGCAAGACGCAGGAGATTCCGTCAGGTCACAATCCCGCCGACTACGAGTCGCGGCGCTTCTTCGCGACGGCGCCGGACGGCAAACAAGTCCCGATCACGGTGCTGATGAAGCGCGGCGCGCCGCTCGATGGCTCGGCGCCGCTCTATCTTTATGGCTACGGCTCGTACGGCATCAATCTCGACGCCGATTTCTCGATCCGGCGCTTTTCCATTGTCGATCGCGGCTGGGTGTACGCCATCGCGCACGTGCGCGGCGGCGCCGATATGGGTTTCGGCTGGTATCAAGACGGCAAACGCTTCGCCAAGAAGAACAGCTTCACCGACTTTATCGCCTGCGCCGAAGAGCTGATCACGCGCGGCTACGGCCGCGCTGGGCGCATCGTCGCCGAGGGCCGCTCGGCTGGCGGCCTATTGATGGGCGCGATCGCGAACATGCGGCCGGATTTGTGGGCCGGCGTGATCGGCGGCGTGCCGTTCGTGGATGTGCTCAACACGATGAGCGATACGTCGCTGCCGCTGACGCCGCCCGAATGGCCCGAATGGGGCAATCCGCTGGAGGACGCGGAAGCCTACGACTACATCGCCTCCTACTGCCCCTACACAAATATCGAAGCGAAAGCCTATCCAGCCATCCTCTCAACTGGCGGCCTCACCGATCCGCGCGTCACCTATTGGGAGCCGGCGAAATGGGCGGCGAAACTGCGCCCGCATACGACGAGCGGCCGGCCTATCCTCATGAAGATGAACATGGGCGCGGGTCATGCCGGCAGCGCTGGCCGCTTCGAGTTCCTGCGCGAGCTTGCACATGACTATGCGTTCGCAGTGAAAGCGATCGGCGCGGAAGAAGCTGGCGGGCCGTTTTAGGCCCGAATGCCAAACCAGCGCGCGCGGTGGATGTCTTCGATATTGTCCTCGTAGCCGGAAATGTCCGGGTGGACGAGATTGGTCGAGTTGATGAAGACGCTGCAGCAGATCGGCGCTTCGCGCAGCAGCAGCTCTTCGGCTTGCAGCATGAGTTGCGCACGACGCGCGTCGTCACGCTCGACGTCTGAATCACGGATCAGCTGGTCGTAGATTGGGTTGTTGTAGCCAGGGTAATTCTGTGCGCCGGTGCGGCTTTCGAACAGATAGAGAAAGTTTTTGGCATCGTTGTAATCGCCGATCCAGCCGCCGTCGCCGCAATCGAAATTCTTGGCGCGCAGATTGGCGTAGTGAACCTGGTTCTCGACGCCGCGCAGTTCGACCGTCACCCACGGCGCAATGGCGTTCCAATCGTTTTGCGCGACCACAGCGACGCGCGGATTGTCGCTGGTGTTGCGGTGCGAGAAGGCAAAGCGCAGCGGATTGTTCGGGCCGTAGCCGGCTTCGCGCAGCAGCCGCTCGGCTTCGCGCTTGCGCTCTTCCAGGGGCTGACCCGCCCAGGGATAGCGCGCCGTCGTCGCATAATTGTAAACGCCTGGCGGGATGAACTTGTACGCAGGCTGCTCGCCGGTGCGGTAGATCTGGCTCGCGACGAAATCGCGATCGTACGCCATCGAAATGGCTTGGCGCACGCGCACGTCGTTGAACGGCGGACGCGTCATGTTGAACGAGAAATAGTTCACCGTGAGATAAGGCGACACGCGCACATAACCCGGCAAATCGCGGCGCAGCACTTCGACTTGGTTCGACGGAAAGCGCGTCGCCCACCCTGCTTCGCCGCTCAACACGCGACGCGCCGCAGCCTGCACGTCGTTCTGCGGATAGAAATAGAGATGCTCAAGTTCGACGTTCTCGGCGTCGTAGAAGCGCGGGTTCTTTTCAAGGTGGATAATGTAGTTCGACCACCAGCGCGTCAGCTTGTAAGGCCCGTTGACCTGAATATTGGCCGGCTTCACCCACTCATCGCCGACACGCTCATACACATGCTTCGGGATCGGATAAGCGGTGTAGTGCTTCAGAAGCTGCGGCAGGTAGGGCGCCGGGTGCTCGAGGCGGATTTCCAGCGTCAGATCGTCGATCGCGGTGACGCCGAGTTCATCGGGCGACAATGCGGCCGTGCCTTCCGGCGGATTGTGGATCAGCTCGGCATTTTTGATCGGGTAGAGGAACGACGCGTACTGAGACAGCGTCTCCGGCGAGAGGATGCGGCGCATGGCGAAGGCGAAGTCGTGCGCGTCGCAGGCTTCGCCGTCGGACCAGGAGGCGCGGCGCAGGTAGAACGTCCAGGTCAGAAGATCTTCACTGACTTCCCAGCGTTCGGCCATGCCGGGGATCGGCTCCGAGTTCGCGTCCTCGGTGGTGAGGCCGATGAACATGTTGCCGATAATGTTGTTCTCCCACGAGCCGGTGGCTTTGTGGGGATCGAGCGATAGCGGCTCGGACGAGTTGGCGATGTCGAGCGACTTGCGTGACTTGTCGAAGCCGACGACACGGGCGTTGGCGCAAGCGCCAAGCGAAGCGGCGGCGCCGAGACCGGCGGCGCCTGTCAGCAGTGTGCGGCGGTTGGTGGAGATCGGCATCTTACCTCTCCTTCGGATCAAGCGCGTCGCGCAGGCCGTCGCCCAGGAAGTTGAGCGCCAGCAGCGTGACCAGCATGGTGACGGCAGGCGCAAACAGCATCCAAGGCGCCTGGATCATCTGGCGCGAGCCGTCGGAAATCAGCCGGCCGAGCGAGGTCAGTGGCTCCTGCACGCCCAAGCCGATGAACGACAGGAAACTCTCAGCCAGAATGATGACGGGGATATTCAAAGTCGCAAACACGACGACCGGCCCGAGAACGTTCGGCACGATATGGCGGAAGACGATTTCCATGGGCTTTGCGCCTGAAGCGCGCGCCGCTTCGACGAATTCCTTGCGCCGCAGCGAGATCGTCTGGCCGCGAACGATGCGCGCCATGGTCAGCCATTCGACCGCTCCGATGGCGGCAAAAATCCACATCAGCTTCACGACCGGATCGGGTGTGTTCACCACGGTCATCAGCACAATGACGAAAAACACGAACGGGATGGCGTAGAGCACATCGACGATGCGCATCATCACGTCGTCGACGATGCCGCCAAAAAAGCCGGCGACAGCGCCCCAGGTGACGCCAATGGTGAGCGCCACAACGGTCGCGGCGAGGCCGACGAGCAGCGAGATGCGCAGACCAAAGATCAGTCGCGCCACCATGTCGCGGCCTTCAGTGTCGGTGCCGAGAATGTGCCAGTTGGCTGTGGTCGGCGCGATGCCGACGCTGTCGCGGAAGATGTCGTCGATCTTGTGGACCCAGAGCATCGGGCCGAAGGCGGCGATCAGAACGAGAATGGCGACCACGTAGAGGCTCACCACCGCCGCCGGATTGCGCATGAGGCGCCGGCGCGCATCCTCCCAGAGGGAGCGGCCGCGAATGCCCTTCGATACGGGAACATCGTCGAGAAGAATATCGGTCATGCCGTGCGCGTCCGCGGGTCGAGCACGCGGTACATCAGGTCCGCGGCGAGGTTCATCAGGATGATTAGGAACGAGTAGATCAGCACCACGCCCATCACGAGCGTGTAGTCGCGCTGCTGAGCGGCGTAGACGAATTGCTTGCCGATGCCGGGCAGCTGGTAAACCGTCTCGATCACGAACGAGCCGGCCATGACGCCCGCAAGCGCCGGGCCGACGTAAGAAACCACAGGCAAAATCGCGATCGGCAGCGCGTGGCGCCAGATCACTTGCGCCTCTGGCAAGCCTTTGGCGCGGGCGGTGCGGATGGCGTTGGAGCGCATCGCTTCAATCATCGAGGCGCGCATCAGGCGCGAGACGATGGCGATCAACGGCAGCGACAAAGTCACGATCGGCAGAATGAGGTAAGCGAGGCCGAACTCGTCGCGATAAAGGCCCTGGCTTGGAAACCAACCGAGTTGCACGCCAAACAGCAGCTGCATAACAGGCCCGACAACCAGCGGCGGCAAACACACCCCGGCAATCGCGAGCGCCATGACGGCGTAATCTTGAATCTTGTTTTGCCGGAGCGCGGCCATCACGCCGAGGCCGCCGCCAACCAACAGCGCCAACGCCATCGCGCCCAGGCCTAGAAGCGCGCTGGTTGGCGCGCCTTCGGCGATGATCTCGATGACGTTCTTATCCTTGTAGGTCATCGATGGGCCGAAATCGCCGCGTATCAATCCGCCGCCTTCGTCCGAACCAAAGATGTAACGGGCGAGCTGTTCGCCCACCGGCAGATCGAGACCGAACTTGGCTTGCATGCGCTGTTCGATTTCAGGCGGCAGCTGGCGTTCGAGCGTGAACGGCCCGCCGGGCGCGGCCTTCATCAGAAGAAACGCAGCCGCAACGATCGCGAGCAAAGTTGGAATTGCGACGAGGATGCGCCGAACGGCGAGAGCTAACATTCGTGCGTATTCCGTGGCGCCGACGCAGCGGCCAAATCGCGCGCAACCTTGCTTCCTCGGCAAGGCATGTCAACGTGGGCTCATCATGTCAGAGTTCCACGCCGTCACGCCCGACTTTTCAGTCGCCGCTCAGATCAGCATCGAAGACGTCGCGCGCGCGGCGGACGCCGGCTTCCGCACCATTGTCGTCAATCGTCCGGAGGGCGAAGACGCGGGCCAGCCGACCCACGCCGAGCTTAAGGCCGCAGCCGAGGCGGCTGGGCTGAAATTCGTCTCCCTGCCCTATACCGGCCAGACCCCGCCTGGCGTGGTCGCTGAGACAGCTCAACTGCTGGCTGAGACGAACGGTCCTATTTTGGCCTATTGCCGGACCGGCAAGCGGTCGATTATGGCTTGGGCCCTTGCTGAGGCCCTCACCGGGAGCCGCACCCCAGACGAAATAATCGCCTTAGCTTCCAAGGCAGGTTACGATCTGGCTGGGGCTCGGGGGGCCTTGGACACTTTAGCGCCGAAATCCTAGCCGACAGGCGTCAGCAGTAGCCAAGCCGTCTTTAGCAAGACGATCAGGGACAGGGCGACAAGCACCGTGCGCACGCGATCCAACGCGAACAGACAAATGTTTAAGGCGGCGTCCATGGCGCCCCTCAAAGCAATCCTCGGGCCGGTCTGAACCGATGACCGATGTAACGCCTCGCGTGTTTCAGACCTCCGGCAAGGTCTGGCTCAAGGACTTTGAGTTCGGGCTGACCGGCCTGACGGTGCGCAAGACCGGCGCGCGCGTCCCGTATTCACCATCGGTGCTGAAGCAGGTCTATGCGTGGTTCGCGTACTTCTTTTCGGCGCAGCGCATTGAGCCAGCGACGCCGCATTTCACCATTACGTTTTCGCCCGAGCGTGCGCGGCCTTGGTATTTGATCTGGGCCGTGTCGCGGGCGGCGGGCGCAAAATACGTAAAGGATGCAGCGCTGGCCGACGTGGTGATGCAGTTCGAGGACGCCACCTACAGCCCCAACGATCCGCCGACGCGGATCAAGGCGGGCGCGAAATTGGTGAATTTCGGGGCGCGCGATGTTTCAAAGACGAACGTCTCCCGCGCCAGCGCCGCGGCTTTTGGTCATCCGCTCGCGATAGACCCGACCACGCATATCGGGCCCGCGGTCGAGAAATCGGAGATTAACGCAGCCCATGATGGGCGCATCGTACAGTGCCCGACCCAGCCCATTCCGGGGCGCGTCTATCAGCGCGTGATCGATAACCGGATGGCCTCCAATCCGGACCTGGTCGAAGATCTGCGCACCTGCACGGTCGGCGGCAAGGCGGTCTGTGTGTTTCTGAAACGCCGGCAAGTAACCAAGCGCTTCCTCAATACGAACACCGATGTGCAATTGGCGCGGCCCGAGGACGTCTTTTCTCCGGCCGAGCTTGAGCAGATCAGCGCGTTCACGCGGGAGATTGGCTTGGATTGGGGCGGCGTGGACGTGTTGCGCGAACGGACCGACGGTTCGCTGCATATCGTCGACGCCAACAAGACCGACATGGGCCCACCCATCGGCTTGAACCTCCCCGACAAGATCATCGCCACGTGCATGCTGGCGCAGGCGTTCCGCACTTTCGTGCGCGGGCCACGCGCCTAAGGGCAGCGACACATGGCGTATAAAATCCCGTTCGTGCGCGACATGGACTTTGTCTATGAGGAAGCACAGCCCGTTAGCCCGCTGATCCGGCGCCTCGTGGCGAACAATCCGGGGCCGTTCACGTTCAGAGGCACTGGCGTCTACATTATCGGCCATGGAGACGTGGCGATCATCGATCCCGGTCCCGACGACGAGGCGCACATCGAAGCGCTGCTGCGCGCGGTCGAGGGCGAGCGCGTCACGCACATTCTCGTCACCCACCGCCACATGGATCACAGCCCCGCTGCGCATCCTTTGGCGGCGCGCACTGGCGCTAAGGTCTATTCAAGCACCATCCCGCCGAAGCCGAGCGATTGCGACACGCTGCGGCTGGAAGCGTCCGACGATCACCTGTTTCAGCCAGACATCGATGTCGCCGACGGCGATCGCTTCTCGGGGCCGGGTTGGACGATCGAAGCGGTGTTCACGCCGGGCCATACGACCAATCACATGGCCTATGCCCTCATTGAAGAGAACGCGCTCTTCCCCGGCGATCACATCATGGGCTGGTCCACGACGGTCATCGGCCCGCCGGATGGCGACATGACCGCCTATTTCGAGAGCCTCGAAAAAGTCCGCGACCGCGATTTCACCACGCTCTGGCCGACGCACGGCCCGCCCGTCCGCGACGTGCGCCCGTTCGTGCAAGCCTTCATCGATCACCGCCGCGAGCGCGAAGCGCAGATCATCGCGCAGATGCAAGCCGGCAAAACCTCGATCAAGGACATGGTCAGCGTGATCTATGCCGACGTCGATAAACGTCTGCATCCGGCCGCGTGCCATAGCGTGCTCGCGCACATGATCCGGCTGGTGCAACTGGGCCAAGTCGAGTGCATGGGCGGCCCGCCGTGCGTTGATAGCCTCTACGCGCTGAAGGGCTGAACGCACGAAAGCGGCCCAGGCGAGGCCCGGGCCGCTTATTGGCGTCGACCTAGTCCATGAGGGTGTGGACGGGGGCAAGTACCTCAGAGTCTGCGGTCGTTTGGAGCAATGAACGCCGCTTCCGCAGACTGGTTCCCATGCCCTATTCAGCCGCTTGCGTGCTGGGCAGCCTGTAGTCCTTGAACGTTTCGCGCAGCGCCAGCTTGTTGATCTTGCCGGTGGCGCCGAGCGGGATTTTTTCGGTCAGCACGACGTCATCGGGCATCCACCACTTGGCGATTTTGCCATCGAGAAATGCGAGCAATTGCTCCTTGGTGGGCTGCGCGCCGGGCTTGGGCTCGATGATGAGCAGCGGGCGCTCGTCCCACTTGGGATGCGCCACACCGATGACCGCCGCATTGGCCACGCCTTCGGCGCCGACAGCGATGTTTTCGATATCGATCGAGCTGATCCATTCGCCGCCAGATTTGATCACGTCCTTGGCGCGATCGGTGATCTGCATGATGCCGAGTTCATCGAGCGTGGCGACATCGCCGGTGTCGAAGAAGCCGCAGGCCTCCAGGCACTCGCCGCGCTCGTTCTTTGCGCCGGCATTCTTGAAATAAGAGCGCGCCACGGCGGGGCCGCGCACCAGCAAGCGCCCGAACGCTTTGCCGTCATGCGGTTTCTCACGGCCCTCATCATCGACGATCTTCATATCGACTGTGAACAGAGCCCGGCCTTGCTTGAGCTTGGCCTTGATCTGGCTTTCTTCATCGCTCGCGTAGTGCTCGGGCAGCAGCTTGCCGATGGTGCCGATCGGGCTCATCTCGGTCATGCCCCAGGCATGGATGACCTCGACGCCGTAATCCTGCTCGAACGCACGCAGCACACGCTCCGGCACAGCCGAGCCGCCAATGGCGACGCGCTTCAGTGTGGAGAGCTTCAGCTTGTTTTCCTGCATGTAGTTCAAGAGCATCAGCCACACCGTCGGCACAGCCGCGGTGAACGTCACCTTCTCGCCTTCGAGCAATTCATAGACGCTCTGCCCGTCGAGCTTGGCGCCCGGCATCACAAGCTTTGCGCCGCACATCGGCGCGACGAAGGCGATCGCCCACGCATTGGCGTGGAACATCGGCACGACCGGCAGCACGACATCGTTGGCGCCGGCCCCGAAGCAATCGGTCTGATTGGCGGCCATGGCGTGAATGACATTGGAGCGGTGCGAGTAGAGCACGCCCTTGGGATCGCCAGTTGTGCCGGAGGTGTAGCAAAGGCCGCAGGCGGTGTTTTCATCGAACCCGCCCCAGCGCGCATCATATGGCTGGCCGGCAATGAAATCCTCAAACGCGACGACATGGGTGGAATTGAGCTTGGGCGCGTGGTCGCGATCGGTCAGCGAAACATACGTCTTCACCGTCGTCAGAAGCGGCGCGATTTTGTCGACGATTGGCGCGAAGGTGGTGTCGAAGAACAGTATCTGGTCTTCGGCGTGATTGATGATCCAGGCGATTTGTTCGGGAAAGAGGCGCGGGTTCACCGTGTGCAGCACAGCGCCCATGCCCATGGCGCCATACCAAACTTCCATGTGGCGCTCAGTGTTCCAGGCCAGCGTGGCCACCCGATCGCCAAGCCGCACGCCATGGCCCTGCAGCGCGTTGGTCACCTGCTTGGCGCGCTTCCAGATCGCCTCATACGTGGTGCGCGTGAGCTGACCGCTCTCGACATTGCGGGTCACCACTTCGCGGTGGGAAAAATTCTTCGCTGCGTGATCGAGGATCCGATCGACCGTCAACGGCCATTCCTGCATGAGCCCAAGCACGCGCGCCTCCCGATTTATCTCGTTGGGGCCGAGTTAAGCGGAGATTGTGCGGCGCCGCAAATGCCGCGTCAGCGCAGCCGATCAGGCGGCGTTGGCGTTGCGGACCTGAGACGCGGTTTCCGTCGGCGGAAAGGCCGCTTCGAGGCGAGCCAGCAAGGCGCGCGCATCCTCGCTGGCGATCGGCCGCCAGGTCACCTGAAGCGCACGGCCGAACTCAGCCGGTGCGGCCAGTTCCTGATAGATCGGGCGCACCACGCACTGACGCGCCGGCGGCCAGAGCGAAGCGATGAGCGCGGTGAGCCTGAGGGGCAAGGCGTTGCGGTTGAGCGTGCCCTCATTGGGCTCGTCCACGGCGGGAACCAGCCGCCGCTCGTGCTTGGGCGCGCTCGGCGGCGCGGCGCGTAAGGCCAGTGCCGCTACGGCGATGTCGATGACGCGCAAAGCTGCCTCCCTGCCCCAGCGTTCCGCGATTCGGCTTACCCAAACCGTAAACGCGGCGGCTATGGTGTCGCCGTTTAGGAGGACGCGATGCAGTGGCGGGTTTTAGCGGTTGCGGCATGTGTGTGGATCGCCGGTTGCGCGCGCGAGCCACAAGCGCCGGTTAGTTTCGGCCCCGACGCGGAGGCGATCATTGCGGCCGCAAGCGAATTCAATGAGGCAAGCGCCGCGCGCGACGTGGAGCGCTTGATGGCGCTCTACCATTCGAGCGCCATCATGATCAGCCCGAACGGCCAATGGATGAACCCTGGCGACATTCGCCGCTACTACGAGGCCATGGCCGCCGACCCGAGCGCCCGTCTGACCGTCGAGCACGCCAGCGTGACTCAAGTCGCCGCGACCGATGGGCTCGCCTATTCCGCCGGCGGCTACAGCGAAATCCACGCCGCCAGCGAAATCGGCCAAGTGCGGATCAGCGATGGCCAAGCCGTGCGCGTCTGGAGGCGAGAGGACGGCGCCTGGCGGATCGTGGTCGAAACCCGAACGCCGCAGAGCGTACGCGTGAACTAGGGATAGAGTCGCGCTTTGCTCCAGGGCGCGCTGACGGCATCACGCGTGAATGTCAGCCGGTCGTGCAAGCGAAACGGGCGGTCGCGCCAAAACTCGATCGCCAGCGGCGCGATGCGCCAGCCGCGCCAATGCGGCGGGCGCGGCACTTCGCCGACGCCGTATTTCAGTGCGAACTCGGCAATGCGCTTTTCGAGCGCCAGCCGATCCGGCAGCGGCCGCGACTGGTCGCTGGCCCAGGCGCCCAGCCGCGCGCCGCGGTCGCGGCTTTGAAAATAGGCGTCGGCCTCCGCCTCGCTGACCGGCTCGATCAGGCCACGCACGCGGACCTGACGCCGGATGCTCTTCCAGTGCATGACGAACGCCGCGCGTGGATTGGCTTCAAGTTGCCGACCCTTGGCGCTTTCGGCGTTGGAATAGAAAACAAAGCCCCGCTCGTCGAAATCCTTCAGGAGCACCATGCGGACATCGGGGAAGCCCTCGGCGTCGGCGGTGGCGAGCGCCATGCCGTTGGGGTCATTGGGCTCCTTCTCACGGGCGTCTTTGAACCAGCGCTCGAACAGCGCCAGCGGCTCGCTTTCGGCGAACAGCGCCGCATCGTCCGGCGGCGGCGGCGCGTTCGGATCGTAGCGGGGTGAAGGCGGGATGAGATCGTCGCCGGACAAGGAATCGTGCTCCCCTTCTGGATGCGTTCGATATAAGCCCTTGAAGCGCCATGTCCCACAACACGTTCGGCCACCTTTTCCGTGTCACCACCTGGGGCGAGAGCCATGGGGCGGCCTTGGGCTGCGTGGTGGACGGCTGCCCGCCCGGATTGCCGCTCACGGCGGCGGACATTCAGTATTGGCTGAACAGGCGCAAACCGGGCACCAGCCGTTTCGTCACGCAGCGGCGCGAGGCCGATGAGGTGAAAATCCTCTCCGGCGTGTTCGAGGATGACCGCACCGAAGGTCAAATCACCACCGGCGCGCCGATCTCGCTGATCATCGAAAACACCGATCAGCGCAGCAAAGATTACGACGATATCCGCGATCTCTATCGCCCCGGCCACGCCGACTACACCTATGACGCCAAATACGGCATGCGCGATTATCGCGGCGGCGGGCGGTCTTCGGCGCGCGAGACAGCTGCACGCGTGGCGGCAGGCGCGGTGGCGCGGCGGCTGCTGACGGACGTGACCATCCGCGCGGCGGTGGTGCAGATCGGCAAGGTCGCGATTGATCGCGCCAAGTGGAATTGGGACGAGACGGAGAACAATCCGTTCTGGTGCCCCGACGCTGACACGGCGAAGCTCTGGGAAGCGCTGTTGGACGACGCGCGCAAGGATGGCAATTCGGTCGGCGCCATCGTCGAAGTGGAAGCAACCGGCGTGCCCGCAGGCTGGGGCGCGCCGATTTATGGCAAACTCGACGCGGAACTCGCCGGCGCGCTCATGAGCATCAATGCGGTGAAAGGCGTCGAGATCGGCGCCGGTTTCGCAACGGCCGGGCTGACGGGCGTCGAAAACGCTGACGAGATGCGCGCGGGCGCTGACCGCAAACCAGTGTTCTTGAGCAATGCGGCGGGCGGCGTGATTGGCGGCATTTCCACCGGCCAGCCGATCGTGGCCCGCATCGCCATCAAGCCCACCTCTTCAATCCTGACCCCGCGCCGCACCATCGATCGCGACGGGCAGAACGCTGAGATCAGCACCAAAGGCCGACACGACCCATGCGTCGGCATACGCGGCGCGCCGGTGGCCGAAGCGATGATGGCGTGCGTGCTCGCGGACGCGATGCTGCGGCACAGAGGTCAGACGGGGCGCTAGCGCTTCAAGGGTTGCCTCTCCTGGATTTTGCCGCCATTCGCTTATCCCAAGGGACGGTGCGCGCGGGAACTCGCGCTCATGGGAGATGAGGCATGGCGGAAGCGACGCAGGGCGCGAAGGGTTTTCTCGGTTGGGTGGAGCGTTCGGGCAATAAGCTGCCCGACCCAGTTTTCATATTTTTCTGGCTGATCGGCATCCTGATCGCCTTCAGCGTCGGCGCGGCGCTAATGGGCTATTCGGCGCAGCACCCGACGCAGCTCGATGAGGCCGGCAATCCGGTCATCATCAGCGCTGTCAGCCTGCTCTCGCCCGACAACATCCGGCGCCTCTGGGTAGAGATGCCGCAGACGTTCACGCACTTCCACCCGCTGGGCTATGTGCTGGTGGTGATGCTCGGCGCAGGCGTTGCGGAACGCTCGGGCCTGTTTGCAAGCGCCATGCGCCAAGCCGTGCGCGGCGCGCCGAAATTTTTGCTGACTCCAGCCGTCGCGTTCGTGGCGATGATGGGCAATCTCGCCGCCGATGCGGCTTATGTCGTGCTGATCCCGCTGGCGGCGGTGCTTTATGCAGCCGCGGGCCGCCACCCGATCGCGGGCATCACGGCGGCATTCGCGGGCGTCTCCGGCGGCTTCTCGGCCAACTTACTGCCGGGCCAACTCGACGCACTCCTGTTCGGCATTACGCAGGCGGCGGTAGAAGCCTCCGGCTTGCATCCGGGCTGGGTCGCCAACATTGCCGGCAATTGGTTCTTCATCGCCGCGATGCTGATCGTGTTCCTGCCGGTGATCTGGTTCGTCACTGACGTGATCGTTGAGCCGCGGCTCAAAAGATTTTCGCCCGCCGACGGCGAAGCCATGACCAATCTCGGCGACGCTGACGCGCCGCTCAAGCCGGAAGAAAAGAAGGGCTTGGGCGCTGCGGGCATTGCCACGCTTTTGATCATCGCGCTTTGGGTCGTGTTCGTGTTCATGCCGGGCACGCCGCTAATCGATGAAGAAGCGCCGATTCCCGAGGCGCGCCTGACGCCGCTTTATCAATCGCTGGTGGCGGGCTTCTTCCTGCTCTTTTTCGTCAGCGGTTGGGCTTATGGCGCGGCGGCGGGCACGATTAAGAACCATCGCGACGTCGTGAAAATGATGGCCGCGTCGATGGCCGACCTTGCCTACTACCTCGTGCTTGCCTTCGCGGCGGCGCACTTCGTGGCGATGTTCAACTGGTCGAACCTCGGCCTCATCTTCGCCGTGCAAGGGGCGGGCGCAATCGAGCAATCGGGCTTGCCGCTCCCTGCCTTGCTCGTACTGATCGTATTGTTCGCGGCGGGCATCAATCTGTTCATCGGCTCGGCCAGTGCGAAATGGGCGCTGCTCGCACCGGTCGTTGTGCCGATGCTGATGCTGCTGAACGTGAGCCCCGAGATGTCCACCGCCGCTTACCGCGTCGGCGACAGCGTCACCAACATCATCACGCCGCTCATGGTCTACTTCCCGCTGGTGCTGACCTTCGCCCAGCGCTGGCGCACCGATTTCGGCCTCGGCAGCCTGACGGCGGCGATGTTGCCCTACTCGTTCTGGCTCATGTTGGCAGGCCTTGGGCTTACCTTCGCCTGGGTCTTCCTCGACCTGCCGCTCGGCCCTGGTGCAATGGTGGATTACACGCTGCCGACAGCGCCAGCGGGGCCGGCGACGCCGTAGGTATTGCAAAAATTTCGGACGCGGGCGGCGATGTTTCGCTGGCGCCGCTCGCGTCCGGAGCGTAAATTAAGCATCTCGGTATCGCTCGCGGGGAAGCGCACCATGCGCGAACGTCTCACTGCCTTCGCACACTCGGTTTCAGTTCGGGTCGCTCCGGTTGCGGCGCGGCTTAGCCCGCAGCTTGCGCGTGTGAACGCTGCGGCGCAGCGGGCGAACGGCTGGTTAGCGCGCGCGGCAGGTTCGGCGTTTGCCGGCGCCAAAGCGGCGCTCGACCGCACCCTCTCTCTCGTGGAGCGCGCATTGCTCAGCCCCAAGTGGCGCGAGCGGCTGCACGCTAGCAGCGTCTTTGCGCTGATCTTTGCGTTCGGCATTGCCAGCGTCGATATGCTTGTGGCTGGCGGGCCGGAGCTGATCGGTTCGGCGCGGGCGGCAACGGCGCAGGCGCCGCGTGTCGACTTGATCGCAGCCACTACTGGCGGCGGCGCGGAGATCATTCAGACGGCTGCGCTGGAGTTGCCCGAAGCGGACACGGTGATCCCCGAGGAGCGCGTCGCGGCGATCACGCCTACAGCGCTGCGCCCTGCGCCTCTACCGTTGTCCGAAGTTCCCGATTTGGTGGATGCTGAAGCTGCAGAGCCGATCAAGGCTGAACCCGAAGTGCGCGCAATTCCCGATCCACGCGTAAAGGCTGAAGCCTAACGGCGCTCCCGGGCCGCATTGATGCGGTTGCCGAGCATGATCTTGAAGAACGCGTCGTGCCCGACGCGGCGCACCAGCACCGGTATCGAGCCCTCATCCATCATTTGAGCGGCGATCGAGTCCCAATTTTCGTGGTGTCCAGTATCAGCCAGCTCGTAAGCGCGCGCCCGCAGCGCCGCCAACGCATCATCTTCGACCATTAAAGTATCTGCCATTACCGGCAGCTAACGTGGTTATCGGGTTTAAGTTCCAGATTGCTGCGCCAGCTATGGAACAGAGCGGTGTTTGTTCCGTTGTTGCGCTGGAGACGCTGCCCATGTTCGACCAAACCCCAATCCAAGAACGCCATGTCGCCATGGGCGTTTTCGCTGCGATCGGGCTTGGCGGCTTTGGCGCTGTCTATCTCCTCATTACAGGCGGCTTCGCCCCCATCGCCCCGCGGCTCGAACGCACGACCCCTGCCCCGAATGCGGCGTTCGTCGATGTCGTCGATAGCGGCTGGGCGCCAGTTGCGCCGGCGCGGGTAACGCCGACGAGCTACACGCCTGAAGTCGAACCAGGCTTTATCGAAGCGACGGACGAAACCCTAGTCGGCAGCACCGAGGAGGCGCCGATCGGCGATCCCTACACGCGCTCCTATGACGACATCGCCCGCGATATCGAGGCGCTCTACGAACAGGCGACGTACGTCGAAGAGGCGGAGACTCAACAAACAGCCGCCGACGAAGGATTCAAAGACGAAGCCGCTAGCGCCTACGAAAACGCGTCACCTTGGTGAGGAAGGCGAGTTCGGCTTCTTCGACTTCGAAGCCGTGCTCTCCGAACAGCGCCGCGAAATCTTCTTTCAAATAAGAACTGAAATACGGCTCGTGAAAGCCGACCGGAAAATATTCCAGCATGCGGTCGAGATCGGCCGCATCGCCGGTCTGAATGGAATCCGCCAACACCAACACGCCGCCGGGTTTGACGATGCGTGCGATCTCGCGCGCGGCGTCGCGGCGGATGCGCGGCGGCAGTTCGTGGAAGAGATAGACGCAGGTCGCCGCGTCGAAGGCGCCATCCTCGAACGGCGCTTGCTCGATTGCGCCGTTGACGATCTCAACCTGCCGCCATGAAGCGAGCCGCTTGCGCGCTTCTTCGCAGTATGCGGGCGACAGATCGAGGCCGGTCGCTGGCAAGCGCGGATAAGCGCTCAGCACTTGATGCAAGAAGCGTCCATTGCCGCTGGCGATGTCGAGCAGCTTCACCTTGCGCTGATCGGTGCCGCGCAGCGTGCGGGCGAGTGAGCCGAGCGCAATGCGGCGCATGGCGTCCGCCGCGCCGCCGAACAGAATCTCGACCTGCGTGTCGTAAAGCTTGGCGCTTTCTTCCGAGAGCCAACCGCCGCTCTGATAATGGAAGTTCTGCAAATAATAGGTCGGGTAGCGCCCCTCGCCTTTGGCTTGTTCGCGCACCTCCGTGCCGTCGCGCTCCAGCCGGCGCTGATCGACATTCGGCAGATCGCGGAAGAAGTTCACCGAGCCACGCAACGCTTCGATGGCGCGGGTGACGCGAATGTCATCCGGCGCAGGATAGAGACCGGCTTCGATATTGGCGCGGTCCTTGGCGAAGAGTTCGAGGAAGGCATTGCGGATTTGTTGGGTGTCGCCCTCCGCGGCTTGCGGTTCGAAGCGCGGCTCGCCTGGGCGGTTGAACGGCCCGGAAATGCGCCGCGCCAGCAAATACTGGCTCATATACCAAGCCACGCGCGCGCCTTGTGCAGCGGCGTACCGGGCCCGGCCAATGTCGCGCTTCAAGCTCATGCACGGAACATAGCGCGCATCGGGCCCGCTCTCCACCGCTGCGAGTGTCACAGGCGCTGTGTGCGGAAACACAAAGGCGAGAACTTTCCGCCGCGTGTCGCGTTGGCAGCGCAGTTTGAATGAAGGATTTCAACCCATGCGCTCGCTTGACCTTACAGCCGTTGCCCTGATCGCCGTAATGATGCTTGGCCCGTTGGCCATGGCGCCCGCTTACGGCCCCTATGTTGAACCTGGCACCGCCGCCGAGTTCGACGCCGCGACAACACCGCTCGAAGAAGGCTCGACCGGTTTGGAAGAAGCGGCCCCCGCTGACGCCGCCACGCCGAACTAAGCGCGCGCAAGCCGCGCCAGCGATGGACCGCGGCGTTGCAGGCTCACGTCCCCGAGCGCTTGCGATTTCGCAGCGCTTTCGGCGGCTTCTCCAGCGGGACGGGCCATTGCGTTATGCGCTTGATTAAGCCCGCCATCTTAAGCCGGCCCTCGGGGCGGGTTTTGTTGCGGACGGAGGCTTGAGCGATGTGGACGGTTTCGGAGTCGCCTGAGATCAACGGGTGCCACCAGAACAAGTCCTTGCCTTCGCTGACCAACCGATAGGCGCAAGTTTGCGGCAGCCAATCGAGCTTCGGCACGTTCTTCGGCGTCAGCTTCACGCAATCGTGGACGTATTGCTTGCGGTTTTCGTAATTGCTGCAGCCGCACGATTTGGCGTCGAACAATTTGCACGACACGTCGGTGAGATAGAGCGTGCCGGTGTCGGCGTCTTCGATGGATATGACGCAGCATTTGGAGCAGCGGTCGCAGAGCGCCTCCCATTCGCGCTCGTTCATCTCCGTCAGCGTCTTGCGCCGCCAATAGCCGTCTTCCAACGGCGCGACATCCGCCTGCGCATCGCGCTTGCGGCGGGAGTTGTGATAATCGAGCAGCGTTGTTTTCGTCATCGTGACAACGCCCCGACGATTTCGACGTGCGGGCTCCAGCGGAATTGGTCGACAGGGCTGACGCGATCGAGGCTGAAGCCGTGCTCGATCAGCACTTTCACGTCGCGCGCGAAGCTGACGGGATCGCACGAGACGTAAGCGACTTTGCGGATCGGCGAGCGGGCGATCTGTTCAGCTTGCAGCTTCGCGCCCGAGCGCGGCGGATCGATGATAGCGGCGTCGAACTTCTTCATCTCAAGACTGGAGAGCGGCGTGCGCAGCAGATCGCGGCGCAGAACTTCGACCTGCTTCAGCACGCCGCCCGCGCCATCGGCGGCGGCTTTGAGCGCGGCCAGCATGTCGTTGTCGCTCTCGGCGGCGAGAACCTCGGCGAACTCGGCGGCGCGCAGCGAAAATGTGCCAATGCCGGAGAAGAGATCGATGACGCGGTCGGCGCCGGTGATCGCCTGCATGGCGAGCGCGGCTAAAGTTTCTTCGCCAAGCGCAGTCGGTTGCAGAAAGGCGCCCGGCGTTGGCGTCACCACAGCGCGGCCCATGCGCAAGCGCGGCTTGCGGCGCTCGACGACGATTTCGCCGTCCATAGCGAGGCGCGTCAGCGATAGTGTTTCGGCAATCGCGCTGAGTTGCTCCAGCGCCGCGCGATGCAAAGCTTGCGGACGGCCGGCGCCCTTGATGGCGACATCGACGCCGGTGTCGGTCAGCAAACAGTGCAGCGTGATCTCGCCGCGTTGCGGCAACACCAGATCAGCCAGCGGCGCCAGTTTGAGCGCGGTTGCTTCCAAGCCCGGCGCGAGCACAGGGCATTGCGTGATCGGCGTAAGCTTAGCGCCGCCGCGTTCGATAAAGCCGATGCGCACTTGGCCACCCAGTCGCGCCGCATGGAAAGCTGCACGGCGGCGGCCTTCGCCCCAAGCGGGGATTGCGGGCTCGACTTGCGCGCCGCCAAGGCCGCAGCGTTCCAGCGCGGTGACGACCTGGCCGCGCTTCCAAGCGAGGTACGGCTCGTCCTTCCAGTGCTGGAGCTGGCAGCCGCCGCAGCGGCCAAAATGACGGCAGACGGGGGCGTGGCGTTCAGCGCTGGGGGTCAAAACCTCGATCACTTCGGCGCGGTCGCCGCGGACCATCGCGCTGACCTGCTCGCCCGGCAGGGCGAAGGGCGCATAGATCGGGCCGTTTGCGCCCCGGGCGGTGGAATCGCCGCGCGCGCCAATCGCCTCAATGGCGAGAATGCGCGATTCCGGCGCGGCCAATGGGGCCGCTTTCGCCACCCGGGCGCTGCCCGGGCGGCCCCTGGCGAGGCGGTTCATTCGCTTCATACGCCGTTCAGCTTGGCCCTGCTCTACTCCGCCCCGTCAGACAGGAGCCCGACATGCGAGGTCAATCTTTGTTCGCCGCGTCCGCTTTCGCCCTCATGGCGATTGCAACGCCCGCGGCAGCCCAACAATACCCGACCTACCACGACGAGCACGTTGCGCGGCAACAGCAATGTCAGCAATCGCGCCAAAACCGCATGATCGGCGGCGCCATCATTGGCGGCATCGCCGGCGCGCTGTTGGGCCGTGAAGTCGCCGACCGCGGCGTGCGCGGCGAAGGCGCAGGGCTTGGCGCCGTCGTTGGCGCAGCTGCCGGCGCCGGCATCGGCCGCTCCACCGCGCAGTGCGACACGCGCGTTCCGGAAGGCTCCTACGATCCTTATTACGGTCAGCGCCAAGACGGGTACTACCAAGGCGGTGACGAAGATCTCTATGGCGGCCAGTATCGCCAATCGGGCTACGGTCGCGATCAAGAGTGCCGCATGGGCGAGATTGTGACGCGCGATCGCCGTGGCCGCGAACAAAGCCAACAAGCGCTGCTCTGCCGCGGCGATGACGGCCGCTGGTATCCAGCCGAGTAAAGTTTCTACCCTCGTACGCAGTGACTTCGCCCCGGTGGAAACACCGGGGCGTTCTTTTAGCGGCGCATGTGCAGCAGCAGTTCGAGATTGCCGCCGCCGCCTTTGATCGGCGAATCGATCAGCGCGACTTGGCGGAAGCCTTCGACGCCTTCCAGCATGGCGATGGTTTGCGCAGCAGCGGCGCGGGCGACATCCTCTAAAAGCACGCCATCCCTGCCAGCTTTCGGCCCGGCTTCGAATTGCGGTTTGATCAGCACGATCAGATCAGCGCTTGGCGCCGCCAACATGAGCGGCGCAAGCAGGACTTTCGCGGCGCCGATGAAGCTTGCGTCGCAGACGATGAGCGAGGGCGGCTCAGCGATTTCGGCGCGGGTAAGTGCACGCGCATCGGTGCGTTCGAGATTGGTGACGCGCGCGTCGGCGCGGAGCGAGGCGTGCAATTGCGCCGTGCCGACATCGACGGCGTAAACATGCGCCGCGCCGCGCGTCAGCAGCACCTGCGTGAAGCCGCCGGTGGAGGCGCCGACGTCGAGGCAGATGCGCCCTGCCGGATCGACGCCGAACGCATCGAGCGCGTGGGCGAGCTTTACGCCGCCGCGTGACACCCACGGATGCGGCGGCGTCACGGCGAGGTCGGCGTCTTCGGCGATCAGATCGGACGGCTTTTCCACAAGCGCGCCGCCCGCGCGTACGCCGCCGGCCTCGATCGCGGCGCGCGCTTTGGCGCGGCTTTCAGCGAGGCCGCGGGCGACCAGCAGCGAATCGGCGCGGATGCGGGACATGGGCGCCCGCTCTCGCGCGCCATTGACGCAAAGGCAACCCCTTGCTTGCCGGCGGTGCAAGCGCGAGGCTGGCGGAAAGATAATGGGGGAAACGCATGTCGCTTGAAATCTCGCGCCGCGCCTTGCTGGCGACGGCTGTATCGGTCGGCGCGCTCGCCGCCAGCGGCTGCACTGAAGAAGCCGCCACTTCGGATGCACTCGGCGATCACGACGCGACCGACCTCGCAGCCGCCATCCGCGCCGGCGACATCACCGCCGCCGAAGCACTGGACGCCGCCATCGCGCGCAGCGAGCGGGGCAACGGCCAACTCAATTTCATCGCCGCGCCGCTCAACGAGTACGGCCGCGCACGCGCAGCTGAAACGCTGAGCGGCCCGTTCGCTGGCGTGCCGACTTTGATCAAAGACCTGATGCCGATGACCGGCCAGCCGACGCGCTTCGGCAGCCGCGCCTTCGCCGACTTCGTGCCGGACGCGCAGCCGCCTTACATGGACGCGCTGCTGGCGGCTGGCCTAGTGCCGTTCGGCAAATCGACGACGCCGGAGTTTGGTTTGACGGCGACGACAGAAACGCTTCTCGGCGGCGCCACGCGCAATCCGTGGAATGTCGAGCATTCGAGCGGCGGTTCTTCCGGCGGCGCGGCTGTGGCCGTCGCGGCGCGCGTCGTGCCGATCGCGCATGCGAGCGATGGCGGCGGCTCGATCCGCATTCCAGCGTCATGCAACGGCTTGTTCGGCCTGAAGCCGTCGCGCGGGCGCAGCGTGATCGCAGGAGCGCCCGATCCAGGGCTCGAAATATCGGTCAATGGCTGCGTGAGCCGTAGCGTGCGCGACACGGCGGCTTGGTTGGCGGCGACGGAGCAAAGCGGCGCCGGCGCAACGCTTACACCGACCGGCATGATCACCGGCGCCAACACACAACGCCTGCGCATCATCCTCGATATCCCCAACGCGCAGGGCAACGATCCCGATCCGGAAGTGCGCACAGCGGTGGAAGCAGCAGCGGAGCTTTGCCGCTCGCTCGGCCACCAAGTCACCGAGCGCCGCGCGCCGATCGACGGCCAGCAATTCAGCGACGATTTCATCCTGCTCTGGGCGAGCGGCGCGCTTGAGGTCGTGAACCTGGTGCGCAGCCAAGCGCCGGCCGGGGCGCCGCTGGATCAGCTGCTGGAGCCGCTGACCTTGGAACTTGCGCAGCATGCGCAGACGCAAGGCCCCGCAGCACTCGCGGCGGCGATCACGCGCCTGCGCGCCGTGGAAACACAATATGCCGGTATGTTCACAGACGCAGACGTCTACCTGACGCCGGTGCTGGCCAAGCCGCCCGTGCTGCTCGGCCAAATCGACGGCTCGAAGGGCATGGCCGTGTTCGACACGCTTTCGGATTATGTGGGCTACACGCCGCTGCAGAATGTGGCCGGCGCGCCGGCGATGAGCGTGCCGCTGGCATGGTCGGCGGGCGGGCTGCCGATCGGCATCCACTTCTCGGCTCCTGTGGGCGAGGAGCGCCGGCTGCTTGAATTGGCTTACGAATTGGAACAAGCACAGCCGTGGGCTGCCCGAAGACCGGGCGTGAACGCAGGCTGAACTCGTGCTCCATACTGCCGCCCCGTTTCGGCGCTACCCGGCGCGGATGATGATCCGCTCCCTCCTCTGCGCCGCCGCGTTGGCCTTGGCCGCCGTCGCGCCCGCGCACGCCCAGCAACAACGCGCCCAGCAACCCGAGGCCGAAGCCGAGGGCCCGGTGCGCGGCGAAGAATGGTACCGCGCTCAATTGGTCGAGCTGGCCGAAATCCTCGGCGGTTCGCACTATCTGCGCATCCTGTGCGGCGGCCGCGGCGACCAGCGCTGGCGCGATTATATGCGCGGCGTGATCGAACGTGAGCCGGAAGCCAACGCGCAGCTGATCGAAGGTTTCAACCGCGGTTATCGCAACGAAGAGGCTCGCTTCCCGACCTGCGATGCAAACACGCGTCAGATGGAAGCCGAGTTGCGCGCGCGCGGCTTGCGCGTCAGCCAAGGGCTCTCGGCCCGGCACACAAACTGATGAGCGACGATCCCGACAAAAAGGGCCGCGCGCTTGAGCTTGTGCTCAACGCCTGGGATCAAGCTTTGGCGGAAGGCGCGGAGCCCGAGATCATCGCGTCCGTCGCGATCTATGCAGCGCTTGCCGACATGGTCGATCGCTACGGCGCGGAAGCCGTGGCGGAGTTCTGCGCGACGCTGCCAGATCGCGCGCGCAATGGCGAATTCACGCTAAAGCAAGACTGACGGGCGCGTTCAGCGCGTCGCCCAAATATCTTCCAACCAACCCGGCGGCGGCATGCCCTGCTCGCTCGCGCCCGCGCGGGCGAGAAACAAGTGCCGGGTGATCTCAGCTTGGCGTTCGATGTTGTAGTGCTTCAGCGTCGCGCGCGGCTTGGCTTTATAGACGTACGCGCCTTTGCCCAATGCGCCGAGCTTGGCGCCGGCGAGCAGCGTTCCGCGCGCGGCCTGCCAGACGTGCATGAGTTCGTGGACGAACCAGCCCTGCTCATCGAGCGACGCCTCGGTGAAATCACGTGCGGCGCGCCACTTCGAGAACACGATGGTGCGCCCGATCGGCACCATGGCGCCGAAGCCCAAGCGCGGCGCTTGCACAATGCGCACGCGCGGCCAATCGATCTCATCGCCGAACACAGTGCGGCCAAGCGCGATCTCGCCTTGGCTGAGAAAGCGTTTCTGGCCGGGCGTCATGGTGGCGGCGTGCATCGTCGAAAGATAAAGCCCGCCGCGCGGAAAAAGAAGCCGGGCGACGCACGCGACTTTGGTCATGAACCAGCGTAAAGGTTGGCGCATGAAACCGCCGTTCGAGGTTCTGGTCGGGCGCATCGAGACGCTGGCGCTCGACGCTGTCGTCAACGCCGCCAACCGCGCGCTGGCGCCGGGATCGGGCGTCGACGGCGCGCTCCGCGCAGCGGCCGGGCCGGACCTCACAAAGCACACCTCGCGCATGCCGCCGCTCACAGAAGGCGAAGCGGTGATCACGCCGGGCTTTGGCGCGCCGGCGCACTTCATCATTCATGTCGCGGCGCCGATCTGGACCGTGCCCGGGCCGGAGGGCGAGAAGGTCAGCGGGCTGGCGCGCTGTTACATGTCGGCGATCAAGATGGCCGCATCGCGCGGATTTACGTCGCTGGCGTTTCCGTGTTTGGGCACCGGCAATTTCGGCTGGCCGCGCGGCTTTGCCTGCGCCATCGCCGTCACGGCGTGCGAGCAGGCGCTAGCGGAGGCGCCGAGCCTAAATCGGCTTCTATTTTGCTGTTTCACCGAAGACGACGCAAAACTCTATCGCGCCGGGCTGGACGTGAACTAGGCAAGCCGCCAGCCGAGTGTGGCGCTTGCGTGGAACGGCACGATCTCGGTCCCGCCGACGGCGATGCGTGCGGGCACGGACTGGGCCTCGCGTTCTAACGTTATACGCTCTTCGTTCAACGGCAGCCCATAAAAGCGCGGGCCGTTCTCTGATGCGAAGGCCTCGAATCGATCCATCGCGCCTTCCTCGTCGAAGACATTGGCGTAACTTTCGAGCGCGTGTGGCGCGCTGAAAATGCCGGCGCACCCGCACGCCGTTTCCTTGGCGGCGACGGCATGCGGCGCGGAATCGGTGCCAAGGAAAAACTTAGGCGAGCCTGAAATTGCGGCTTTGCGCAGCGCCAAGCGGTGGTGTTCGCGCTTGGCGACTGGGAGGCAATAATAATGCGGACGTATGCCGCCTTCGAACATGGCGTTGCGATTGTAGTCGAGATGATGCGCGGTGATCGTCGCAGCGAGTGTGGCCGGCCCTTCGGCGACGAACGTCGCCGCCTCTTCCGTCGTGATGTGTTCGAGCACGATCTTCAGCGCGGGAAAATCACTCGTCAGCTTGGATAGAATGCGATCGATGAAGACGGCTTCGCGATCGAAGATATCGACGTTCTTGTCCGTCACTTCGCCGTGCAGCAACAAGGGCATGCCAATGCGCTGCATCGTCTCCAGGGCGCCGCGAATGTTTTTTATATCGGTGACGCCATGGCTGGAATTGGTCGTCGCGTGGGCGGGATAGAGCTTGCACGCAGTAAAGACGCCAGCGGCGAAACCACGCTCGATTTCGCCGGCGTCGATATCGTCGGTCAGATAGCACGTCATCAACGGGGTGAAGGAAAGCCCTGGCGCAAGTGCGGCCAAGATGCGCGATCTATAGGCCTCAGCCGCCGCGACGGTGGTGATCGGCGGCGCGAGGTTCGGCATCACAATGGCGCGCGCAAATTGCCGGGCGGTGAAATTGACCACGCCCTCAAGCATCGCACCGTCTCTGAGATGGACGTGCCAGTCGTCGGGCCGGCGCATCACGAACGTGCTCATCGCAATCCTCCGGCGTGCAGCAACTCTATCGCGGCGCTTTCGACCGCGTCGATGCTGACATCCTCCATCGCCGCGCCCGCGTCCAGATAGGGCTGCGCCGCAAGGTCCTCCAAGGCGCGCCCCCGAAGGGTGCGCGCACGCGGGCCGTAGGGCGCGCGGACGCGTTCATCGGTAGGGCCAAACAGCGAGAGCGTCGGCGCACCGAGGGCTGCTGCGATGTGGGTGAGCGCGTTATCGTTGCCGATCACCAGCGTAGCGCGCTCCATCACCGCGCCTGCCGCCAGCAGGTCGAGTCCAGCGCCGACGCCGCGCGCGATGACGCCATCCGCGTCCAAGCTTTGCGCAATGCTGCGCGTGACCTCATCGTCGCGTTCAGCCGCGCCGAGAATGAGCACCGTTGCGTTGTCCATGGCGCCGCTGGCGAGCCGGCGCGCCACCGCCGCGAAGCGCTCCGCCGGCCAGCGTTTGGCCTCCCCCGAACCGCCCGGCGCCAGCACCAGAATTTGCCGCGCTTCGCCGACCGTGCGCGCGGCGGCCTCGCGTGCGGCCTCATCGAGCCAGATCGTCGGCGCGAGCGCCCGCTCCGCACCCGCGGCCTCACCCCAATCTTCGACGCGGTGACGCAGGATTTGCGGCGGCGAGAGCGCGATCGTGCGTGTCGCGGGCGCCAGCCTGCCAAGCCAACCGCCACGCGCGTCGATCGCGGTGTCGGAGCGTTTGCCCGCGACCAGCGCCGCAAGCGACCAGCTTACGCCGCCACGCTCAGGCACGCGCACGCGCGCGGCGGGCGCGGCGCGAAAGAGCGGCGCTGCCTCTGGCCCGGCTAGCACCGTGAGTTCGTCGCCGGGACCCAGCACATGCGCCAGCGCGCCGGTGGCGAGCACCGTTTCGCCGAGGTCGGCGGGGGCGATGAAGAGTATTTTGGACACTGTCAGGGAGGGTTAGGCGCCGTGCCGGTAAATGCCAAGTCAACACGCGCAGCCAAGGCTTGCGGCAAAGCGCGGCGCGGCCCAAGTGGAGCGCGATGACCGGCCCCTTCCGCCTTGACCGCGCGCTGATCCGCGTCTCCGGCCCCGAGGCGCGGGCGTTTCTCAACAACTTGCTGACCCAGAGCCTTGATCGGCTCGATGAGGCGGGCGTGCTCTATGCCGCGCTGCTGACGCCGCAGGGCAAAGTGGCAGCCGACATGTTCGTCTGGGCCGATGGCGAGGGCGTGCTGCTGGAACTCGATCCCGCGCGCCGCGAGGACGTGCTGCGGCGGCTGACCATGTACAAGCTGCGCGCGCAGGTAACGCTGGAGGATGTGACGGACGCGCTTGCCGCGCTCTATGAGCCGGAACGCTTCGACGGCGCGGTGGCGGACCCGCGGTTTCCGGATGGCGCGCTCGGGTGGCGCGCCATTGCGAAGCGAGGCGAGCACGCTGACGGCGCCGCGATCTACGAAGCGCAACGCATCGCTGTCGGCGCGCCCGACCTCGCGCGCGATGCGGGGGCGGATGAAGTGTTCGCGCTGGAGGCGCTGCTGGAGGAATTGAACGGCGTCGATTTTCAGAAGGGCTGCTTCATCGGCCAGGAGAATGTCTCACGCATGAAAAGGCGCGCGACGACACGCAAGAAATTCTGCCCGGTTGTGTTCGAGGGCGACGCCTTGGCTTACGGCTCGGAGATCAGCGCCGGCGCGGCGGTGCTGGGCGAGATACGCACAGGCGCCGCAGGGCGCGCGATTGCGCTTTTGCGACTGGATCGGGCGCTCGCAGCGACGGAGTCGCTCATGGCCGCTGGCCGGCCGGTGCGCTTGGCCGCACCGGAGTGGCTTGCATTGCCAGCGCCGAGCGTTTGAAATGACCCCGTTCAAACCTGGGGGCGTCGACGATGCGAACGTTTGTTCTGGCCAGCTTGCTTGCAGCGGCGCTGAGCGCCTGCTCCACCCCGCCCGATGTGACGCCGGAAGAGGCGGCGCGCGCCGATTGCGAGCGCCGGCAGGTGCCGGAAGCGCAGATGCAGGCCTGCCTTGAAGAGACCGAGGACACCATTCGCGAGGCGCGTGAGCTGCAGCGGATACGCAATCTGCCGCAATCTCAGAACACGCCACGCTGACGCGGCGACAGGGCGCCCGCGGGCGTTGACCGGCTCGGGCGACAGGGCTAATCGCCGAGTTCCGGCCCCATCGGGGCGCTGGTGGATGCCAAACCCTTGACCGTCGCCATCTCCGCCACGGGCCTTTGGACGCCGTCTAACTCCGTCACCAATGCCGAGCTGGTGGCGAGTTACAACGCCTATGTCGAACGCTTCAACGCCGAACACGCCGCCGAGATCGCGGCTGGCGCGAAACAAGCGCTGCTGCCGTCGAGCGTCGAGTTCATCGAAAAAGCCTCCGGCATCAAGCACCGCTATGTGATGGACAAAGAGGGTTCGCTCGATGTGAACCGCATGGTCCCCCGCATCCCGGAGCGGCCGAACAGCGAACTGTCGCTGATGGCGGAGGTTTCGGTGAAGGCAGCGCGTCAGGCGCTCGAGCGCGCGGGCCGCGATGGAGCCGAAATCGGCGCGGTGATTTGTTCGTGCTCGTCGCTACAGCGCCCCTACCCGGCGCTGGCGATTGAGGTACAAGACGCCTTGGGCGCGAGCGGCTTCGGCTATGACATGAACGTCGCCTGCTCGTCGGCGACGTTCGCGATCCAGAACGCCATCGACATTGTGCGCGCGGGGCACGCGCGCTCGGTGCTGGTTGTGAACCCCGAACTCACCACCGGCCACCTCAATTTCCGCGATCGCGATACGCACTTTATCTTCGGCGACGCCGCCGTCGCCATCCTGGTCGAGCATGCCGACATCGCACCGAAAGGCGCATGGGCGATCCTTGGGTCGCGGCTGAAGACTGTGTTCTCCAACAACATCCGCAACAATTTCGGCTTCCTCAATCGCGGCGACGAAGCGCACCGCGACGATCCCGACAAGCTGATCACGCAGCAGGGCCGCAAAGTGTTCAAGGAAGTGGTGCCGCTGGTGTCGGAGATGATCCTGCAGCACCTGGCGGAATTGGATCTGAAGCCCAGCGACATGCGCCGGCTCTGGCTCCATCAAGCCAACTCAAACATGAACCGGCTGATCGCCGAGCGCGTGCTTGGCCACGAAGCCAGCCAAGACGAAGCGCCCACCGTGCTCGACGTCTACGGCAACACCGCCGGCGCCGGCTCGATCATCGCGTTTCATAATCATAGCGATGATCTGAAGGCCGGCGACAAAGGGCTGATCTGCTCGTTTGGGGCGGGGTATTCGGCTGGCTCGATCTTCGTGCAGAAGACGGGCTGAGGCGTCCGCTTTTCGCCGGAAGACGCCATTCACACCGAAAACTGATGCGCGGGATGGGCTCATCGGCGCCGATGCTCAAGACGCCGAAGGATCGTTCGGACCTCGCCGAGTTGCCTTGTCCCGAGTTGAGTCAATTCGTACTGGAATGTGATCCAAGCCTGCATTTCAGCGCGCGAGGCTCGCAACCTCTGCCAATCATAGCCAACGAGGGCCGCATCGCCCTCCCAGTCGGCGGCGTTCATCGACCATTCGACCGCAGTGTAATAATTCGATCGAGATTCAAAAACCGTGGCAAGCGCGGCCGGGTAGAAGCGCTCCGCCTGGGCGTGAGCGTCGCCATAGCGGATGAGCGCGATGCGAAGCTCCTCATCCTCAATCGCCGCGATGCCGCCTGAAGAAACCAGCCCGACATAGTTGGCCGAGATGGCAGGCACGGTTCGCACGAAATTGGCTTGTGCGAGGTGACGCCGAAACTCGAGGAGGTTTTCTGGCGGACGGTCACGCCGCAACGCATCCACAACCGCGGCCGTGCTCGCTGTCGTTGCTTCCATCTGCTCCACCCACTGCGCAAGATTAGGCTCGATCGACCGAAACTCGGTCTCCAATCGATCGAGGAGCGCCGCTTCCGCGATTTGCGCGTGCCGCGCTTCATTCCAATTGGCGACCTGGATACCGATGAAAACCCCAAAGACGACGATGACCAGGTCAATGAAGATCGCGGTCCATTCCTGCTTACGGCCCGATGACACGGCGCAGGATCATGATGCCACCCCTCAGGTCCTACTTTCGCAAGCCCACGTCAGTGTATGGCATCGCCAGCCCCTGACGTTGCTAGCCTAACATATTCTCGGAACGTCGGCTCTGGGCCAACAGCGGAACCTGATTCATTAACACCGCCGTCATCCCGGCCGTAGCGAAGCGGAGAGCCGGGACCCAGGTGTGACAAGCGCAGTGCGTTGCCCCTGGGTCCCGGATCGCGCTCCGCGCGTCCGGGATGACGAGAGTGATTGCTTGCTAGACGGGGGTCCGCTCCGGCCCAGCAGCGAACGCCCGCGTCAGTGACGCGAGCGTTCGCGCTTCAGCTCAATCCCAGCCGCATTCCTGCCCTTCGTTTTCTTCTTCCATGTACGCCATCAGCGGTTGGAAGTAGCGGGCCATGGCGCCGCCGTCCATTTGGCGGGTGCCGGTGAAGGCCTCTAACGCATCCGGCCACGGACGCGAGGCGCCCATTTCCATCATCGCGTTGAAGCGTTGGCCGACTTCGGTGTTGCCATAGACAGTGCAGCGATGCAGCGGGCCTTCCCAACCAGCTTGCTGACAGGCCGCTTCGTAGAATTGGAACTGCAGCACGTAAGAGAGGAAGTAGCGCAGGTACGGCACATTGTTGGCGATGTGATACTTGGCGCCGGGATCGAACATGGTTTCGTCGCGCGCGTTCGGCGGCGCGATGCCTTGATAGCGCTCACGCAACTCCCACCAGGCGGCGTTATAGCGATCCGGCGTGATGCGGCCGTCGAACACTTGCCAGCGCCATTGATCCATCGTCAGCGCGAACGGCAGAAACGAGATTTTGCCGAGCGCCTGCTCCATCAGCAGTGAGATATCAGCCGACGCGGCCGGCACTTGATTGCGGCGCAGCAAGCCGATCTCGACCAGATATTCCGGCGTAATGTTCAGCGCGATGAAATCGCCGATGGCTTCATGGAAACCGTCATGGGCGCCGTTTTGGTAGAGATACGGCTGCGCCATGTAGGCGCGCTGGTAGTAGTTGTGGCCGAGTTCGTGGTGGATGGTCTGGAAGTGCTCGGCATTGATCTGGATGCACTGCTTGACGCGCAGGTCTTCGCGGGAGTCGAGGTCCCAGGCCGAGGCGTGGCACACGACGTCGCGATCGCGCGGCCGCTCCAACAGCGAGCGCTCCCAGAATGTATCGGGCAGTTCGGCGAGGCCGAGCGAGGTGTAAAAGCGCTCGGCGGTTTCGGTCATCGTTACCGGCGTGTAGCCGGCGCGGGTGAGCAATTCTGTCGTGTCGTAGGTCGCGCGCGCGCCGCGGGGGCGCATCATCGGCATCAAGGTCGACCAATCCTGCGCCCACATGTTGCCGAGAAGATCGGCGCGGATCGGCCCGGTTTCCGGCTGCACCGCGTCGCCATATTGCGCGTTGAGGCGCGCGCGGGCATAGCAGTGAAGCTCTTCGTAGAACGGCTCGAGCTGGCCCCAGAGCCGCTCGACCTCGCGCTCCATCTCGTCAGCCGGCATGTCGTAGTTCGATAGCCACATCTGGCCGACATCTTCAAAACCCAGATCGCGCGCGCCTTGGTTGGCGATCTCGACCATGCGCGCATAATCAGTGCGCATAGGCGCCGCGACAGCGTGCCACTCGGTCCACATTTCCTGAAGGCGCTGCGGATTGCGCTCAGTGCCCATCAGCGTTTCGAGTTCGTCGAGCGCGACTTCGCGGCCCTGATAATCGATCGTGCCGGTGGAATAGCGCGATGCCAGCGCGGTGGTGATGCGGGAGAGCTCGGCCGCCGCTTCCGCACCTTGCGGCGCGGGCAGCACGAGGCTTAAGCGCAACAGATCCACCTTGCGGCGGACGTCCGCCGGCAATTCAACGCCAGCATAACGGCCCGCTTCGCTGGCCAGGCGCACGCGCGCTTCGGTGGCCTCGGCGTCGCTGCGCTGCAGCAGCCATTCGGTGTCGAAATTGATGTAGGTGTTGTAAATCCATGCGATGCGCGCTTCGCGCTCGGAGCGCTCGGCCAATTCGGCTTCCGCCGCCGCCACGAACGCTGCCGCCGAGTCAGGCGTTGTCGCGCCGCCAGCGCCGTTGGTCGGCGTCGTCGCACACGCGGCAAACGCCGCGATGGCGATCCACGAGGCCGCCATTTTCAGAATGGGTTTCGCGAGCATTGTCTCTCCCTTTGATCCAGCCGCGACGCCTACCGGCGCGCGCATTTCCCCTACTGACTCTCCGCAGCGAGCCATTCGATGCCGTCCGCCGACATCATGAACACGGCCGCTTGGCGCGGATGCGCGCCGACGGCGGCGAAAAATCTCTGCGCGACGCCGTTTTCGACGCCGGTGGTGATGGCGAGTTCGCGCGCGCCCAGATCGCGGGCGCGGCGGGCCACCGCTGACATCATCTTGCGCGCCAGCCCGCCGCGGCGATGCTCCGGCGCAACGAAGAGTTCGCACAGCACCAGGCTCGGGCTGGCGCGGCGCACGTCATAGCTTTTGGTGATGATGGCGTGGCCGATCAGCGGCGCGTTGGCGCGCTTCTGCGCCACCCAGGCTTCGAACAGGGCATTGGCGCCAAAGGCATGCGCCTTGATCCGGTCCGCTTCCAGCGCCGAGACCCCGCCCTCCTCGGACGCTGCCTGCGCCGCCATCTTGGCGATGGCGTCGGCGTCGCGCGGAACCGCGCGGCGGATGTGGAAGGTGTTTTCCATGGCGCACGCCATGTAAGGCGCCGCGCGCCCCGCTAGGCAAGCGCGAAGGGTCGGATTTTTCGACTAAGGGCCGGCGTTCAGTGGTCGGTCCCTAATGGTCGGTCCAGGGCCCCATCGGCCCGTCATCGCTCCAACCGCCGCCGCGGGACATGAATGCGCCGAGGATCGTCAGCGCAACGACAATGCCAACCGCGACGAGGAACCAGAAAAACATCTCGTGCTCCGGGGGCGGACCGCAGAATCGGATCCGCGCTTGCTAGGCTGCCTCCCCAGCGAGTTCTGTTGCCTTAGCACGGGCTGGCGTCATTTTCGAGGGAAGGCCGACCCAGACGCGCAGTACGGGAACCCGGCGCCCCAATTCGAAGAAAAGCCAACAGCCCAAAGCGGTGACGCCGATCAGCAACGGCGCCTCGACGGCGAGCGGCAAGCGCAACTCATCGAGATAGTGCCCTGCAACAACGATGATGGTCTGGTGGATCAGATAAAATGGGAAGATGGCATGCGTGAGCAGCCGCCGCACTGGGCCGTCAGCGTGGCGCAGGTGTTTATGGGCAAAGCCGATGGCGGCGATGATGGCGCACCAGGCGTCGAGTTCACGCACGCTGCGCAAGATCGCGAGCAGCCATTCTGGAGGATCGTCGACGTCAGGAAGAACGTCGAAATACACCACCAACGTCATCCAGCACGCGATCGCGATGGAAAGCGCGATCCCACGCAAGCGGACGCAGCGCTCGAAAAACCAGTCCGCCTTGGCGATCGCGAAGCCGAACAGGAAGACGCTGAAATAGAGGACGTGCAGATACCAGTCTTCGCGGAAGTCATGGCTCTCGCCGAAGATGGGGAAAAGCGTGATGCGCAACGCCGCCATGATCAGCCAAGGCGTGATGATCAGGAACGGGCCGGCGATCAGTACGCTCACCGCTTTCGGAATGCGCCGCAGCAGCGGCAGGAGCGGGATCAGCGCCAGCGCGTAGAGGATGAGATAAGCGACGAACCACATGTGATTGTAGGTCGGCGTCGCGAGGCAGCCGTCCTCGTCGCACCAATTGCCGCTGGCGGTGACGTACTTGACGTAGAAATTGTCGAGCGCGAACGAGTATTGGGCCGCCAGGGCGGGCGGCAAGGCTTGGAGCGCCTCGACGATCTCGTAATAGCTCTGCGGCGGTACGAGCACGAACACGGCCAAGAGAAGCGGCGGCCAAAGCCGGCCCATGCGCGCGCCGGTGAATTTCCGAGCGCTCATCTTGTCGGCCATGAAGCGGCTGGCGGCCCCCGCGACTAGAAACAGCAGGGTCAGCCGCCATGGGTTGGTAAGACGCATCAGCGGCTCGATGGCGTCGCTGGCGCGGCTCGATTTCACGTGCCAATCCCAGGTCACGTAAAACATGCCGCAATGGTAAAGGATCAGGAGGGCGAACGCGATGATGCGGAGCCAATCCAAGTCGTAGCGGCGTTCGGTCATGGGGCATGCGTCTCCTGAGCCGCCCTTCTTTCCCGCTCCCCGCCCGCCCGCTACGCTGGCGCCGCGCCCGGCGGCCTGCGGGGACGAACGGGGAGCTTGCGGTGACCACCGGCGGAGAAACAGGGACGAGCGGCCGGCCCCGGTTCGAGTTGCGGGCCTGGATTTTCATCGCTCTGGTGTCGCTCGTCGTGGTGGCGGTGAATGCGTCCTCCGATTTTCTGGAGATGCAAAGGGCCGGGCTCGACTTCGAATGGTGGGAGCCGGTGGCCTGGGAAATCACCAGCGCCATCGTGATCATCGCCATGGCGCCGCTGATCGGTTTGGCGGTGCGGCGCTGGCCACCCACCCGGGACAACTTCATCCGCCCGGGGCTCATCCATTTCGGGCTGACAATCCCCTTCGCCATCGTCCACGTCGCCGGCATCTACGCAATGCGCAACGCCATCTACTGGCTCGGTGACGCTCATTACGGCTTCTTCGACGACGGCATGGCGCTCGTGCTGTTCTATGAATGGCGCAAGGACGTGCTCAGCTACGCCGTCATCGCCGCAACCTATTGGATTTTCCAATACATCGCCGAACGCCGCCAAGTTGCAGCCGCACCAACGCCGACGGATCAGCGGATCGAAGTGCGCGACGGCGGCGCAGCGGTGTTCCTGGCGCCGGCGGAGATCGCCCATGTCGAGGCCGCGGGCAATTATGTCGAGTTCCACGCCGGCGGGCGCACGCATTTGGTGCGCGGCACGCTAGCCTCGTGGGAGACGCGATTGATGGCGCGCGGCTTCGTGCGCGCGCACCGCTCGCGGCTGGTGAACCGAGCGCGGATCGCGGCGATCAAGCCGACGCCTTCGGGCGATATCGAGATCACCTTGGACGACGGGCGCGTTCTAGCGGGCAGCCGCCGCTACCGCGAAGCGTTGGAAACGCGCTAGCCTTCCATTTCTTCGCGAATGCTCGACCGCGCCATCCAGAAGAGCGCGGCGGCGAGCAATCCGACGAAGGCCGAGACAAACAGCGCCCAGCGCACGCCTTCCGCCTCGCCCAGGCCTATGCCAATGGCGAACACATCGGAGAGCGCACCGACCCCCAGAGGCCCAAGGCCCAAACCGATCAAATTGATGATGAAGAGCAGCACGGCGGACGCGGTCGCTCGCATGTGCGTTGGCACGATCGTTTGTGCTGTTGCGTAGACTGGCCCGTACCAGAGCGTGCCGAGCACTGAACCGAAGAACAGGCACCCCAGCGCAAACACAGCCGATGGCGACAGGATCGCCACCGCGTAGATCGGGATCACAGCCAGCGACGCGATCGCCGGCACGCTGACATAAGCGCGATAGTCGCGGCCGCCGAACTTGTCGGCGATAACGCCGCCAGCGAAAGCGCCGATGGCGCCGCCGATGCCGGCCATCAGACCGAGCGCGAGCCCTAAAAAGCCACCCGATTGCAAGCCGAACTGTGCGGCGAGCGCGGCCACCTCTTCGCCATGGATGCGATAGAAGAACGAGGCCGCGAATGGCGCCTGGCCGTAGCCGATGAACGCCTTGAGCGCGGCGGCGAACGAGACCAGCCAGAACGTGCGCTTGCGTTTGAGCGTCGCCATCGCATCGCGAAACGGCGTTGCGTCGCGCATGGCCTGCGCGCGCGCCTTGAGTTCCGCCGCCGTGGCGCGGATGCGTGGCTCGACCAAAGTAAGCGCGGCGACGATCGCTAGAATGACGCCGGGAATGCCGCAGACGATGAACGCCATCCGCCAGCCGTATGCGTCGGCGATCAGGCCGCCCAGCGCGAGGCCGACGAGACTGCCGAGCGGCGTGCCCATCGAATAAAACGCCAGCGCAGACGCCCGCTTTTCCTTTGGCACGTAATCGGTGATCAGCGAATGCGCTGGCGGCGTGCAGCCCGCCTCGCCAATGCCCACGCCAATACGCGCGAGCAGCAAATGGACGAAGTTCTGCGCGAGCCCGGAAAGTGCTGTGAAGCCTGACCAAACTGCAAGCGCGCCAGCGATGATGAGCGGACGATGGCCGCGTTCGGCGATGCGCGCGATCGGCAGGCCCAGCACGGTGTAGAAGAACGCAAACGCCAGCCCACTCATCGCGCCGAGTTGCCAATCGAGCAGGCCGAGTTCGCGCTTGATCGGCTCGGCCAAGATGTTGACCACCTGACGATCGACGAAATTCATCACGTAGATGAGCAGCAGCAGGCCCATCGCGTAGCCGCGATAGCCCGCGCTCACGGCGCGTATAGCCGGCGGCGCGGCGGCGTCAGTCAAGGCGGTGTCCCTCCCCGCTTTTTGTCGTTGCGCCGAGCTTGGCGGTTTTCGCGAAGGCTTGCTAGGCCCGTCCCTTGTTCCTGATCCGCGAAGCGGCTTATCGCGAGCGGGCGCGGCGCTTACATTGAGCGGGAACGAAAGCGACTCGCATGCCCGCACCCCGCACCAAGATCGGTTCGCGCCCGGAAGCGCCGCGCGCCTGGCAGCGCATGCTGTCGGGGCGACGGCTCGACTTGCTCGATCCTTCGCCGCTCGATGTCGAGATCGAGGACATCGCGCATGGGCTTGCGCGGGTGGCGCGCTGGAACGGGCAGACGACGGGCGAGCATGCGTTCTCGGTGGCCCAACACTCGCTGCTGGTGGAAGACATCTGCCGCAAGCTGGCGCCGGAATGGGATCGGCCGCGGCGCCTGCTCGCGCTGCTGCACGACGCGCCGGAATATGTGATCGGCGACATGATCAGCCCGTTCAAGGCCGCCCTCGGGCTCGACTATAAGGCGTTCGAATTGAAGCTGGAGGCGGCGATCCATCTCCGCTTCGGCTTGCCGGCGCATCCGCCCGCGGCGGTGAAAGGCGTGATCAAGCGCGCCGATATCATCTGCGCGCATTTCGAGGCCATACAGCTGGCCGGCTTCACCGAGGCGGAGGCCAAGCGGTTTTTCGGCGCCCCGCCCCGGGGGCTGAAGCTCACAATCAAGCCAAAACCGACGGCGGAGGTGCAAGAAGCATTTTTGAAGCGCTTCCGCTCGCTGATCGATCCGGCCTAAACTGGGCCCATGTCCATCATCGTCTGCCCCCTGTCGCGCGCGGCGCATCTCGCCCGCGAACACAAGGTGTCGCATGTCGTCAGCCTGCTCGATCCGGACACGCCGTTTCCAGTCGTGCGCGATGTCGGCGAGCGGCACTTGCGCCTGGAAATCCACGACATCGAAACGCCGGTTGAGGGCATGGACATTTGCTGCAGCGACCGCATGCGCATGATCCTGGATTTCGTCGGCGGCTGGACACGCGAGGCGCCGATCCTGATCCATTGCTATGCCGGCCTCTCGCGCTCGACCGCGACCGCCTTCATCACCGCATGCGCGCACAATCCCAGCGCTGACGAAGAAGAGATCGCCTACGCGCTGCGCAAAGCATCGCCGCATGCGTCGCCAAACCGGCACTTCGTTGCGCTGGCCGACGCTTCGCTCGGGCGCAGTGGACGCATGACGCGCGCGATCGATGCGATTGGGCGCGGCGGCAGCTGGCTCGATATTGGCGAAAACATTCCGTTCACGCTCGCCTCAAAGTTCGGCGCATGAACGCCCCGCGCGTCGTCATCGGCTTGTCGGCGGTCATCGTCGCGGTGACGGAAGAGTCGCCGTTCGTGCTGACGACGCGTGAAGCTGACGGCGGGATTTCGGGTTTGCCGTTCGGTCCGTTCGATCCAGCCGGCGACCGCACGCTCGAACTTTCGCTGCGCGGCTGGGTGCAGGAACAGACCGGCTTCGATATCGGCTATGTCGAGCAGCTCTACACCTTCGGCGATCGTGGCCGCGAAATGCCGCTGGCTGACATCAAGGGCGCCGCGCCAGAACGTTTGCTCTCGATCTCCTATCTGGCGCTCACCCCGTCACGCGCCAAGCTGGATCGCGCTGGCGCGCATTGGCGCTCCTGGTACGATTTCTTCCCATGGGAAGATTGGCGCGACGGGCGCCCGCGCGTGATCGATGACCTTATCGCGCCGAAACTGAAAGCCTGGTCGCAAAGCGCCGCGGACAAAGACGCCGTCGTGCAACGGCGCGTGCGCGTGCGCCTGGCGTTCGCGCTGGAAGGCGCGGTGTGGAACGAAGAGCGCGCGCTGGAGCGCTATGAACTGCTCTATGAAGCGGGCCTGGCGCCGGAAGCGGCGCGTGATCGTGCGCGCTTTGAAGGCAAACCAACACCGGCGATCACAGCAACGGCCGGGCTCGGCGCGCCGATGGCGTCCGACCACCGCCGCATTCTGGCGACAGCGATGGGTCGGCTGCGCGCGAAGATCAAATATCGCCCGGTGATTTTTGAACTGGCGCCGGAGCTATTCACGCTGCTGCATTTGCAGCGGCTGGTGGAATCAATTTCCGGGCTCGAACTGCACAAACAAAATTTCCGCCGCCTGCTCGATCGCACCGGCTTGGTCGAAGGCTCAGGCGAGTTCGACGCCAGCGCTGGCGGGCGCCCGGCGGAGCTTTTCCGCTGCCGCAAGGAAACGCTAAGTGAGCGCCCCGTAGGCGGCGTGCACGTGCCTGCGCCGCGCGGGGAATAAATTGGTCGCACATCCGCGCAGCGCACTCTAGGCTTGCGCCATAACGGGGCGAGCATGGCTGATCCAAACAAGCGCGAAGAACTGAGCGGCGTTGTCGAAGACGCGCTGGGCTTCAACTTTCGCTCACTGAAAACGCTGCGCGACCTGATATTGCGCCCACGCACGGTTTTCCAAGCGTACGCCGAGCGCGATCGCGTGCGCTACACGCCGGCGATCCGATTGTTTCTCGGCCTAGTCGGCCTGCAAGTGTTGATCTCGACCCTTTGGGGCGGTTGGGCCGGCTTAATGCGCCGCCAAATTGAAACCTCCGATCCAGCCGTCCGCGACATGTATGTGCAAATTTCAGGCGATCGCCTGGAGCCGTATCTGCAGCATTATGGCGATGCGATGGGCGTAGCGCAGCCTCTGCTGGTGGCGGGGTTTAGCTCGCTCAGCGTCTTCGTGCTTGGCTGGTTTCGTCCGGCGCTCTCTTGGCCGAGCCGTCTAAATATTGGCATGGGCGTGCTGACGGTGGGATCAGTCGTCGGCCTGCTGCTGATGCCGGTTCTCACTATGCCGGATAGCGCGCGCTCGAGCGGCCTGTCGATGCTTGCCATCGGGGTTGTGTATTTCATCACATTCCTGCGCGGCGCACCCGGCGTGCTGGCCGACACAACAGCCGGCGCGTGGGGCAAAGCCTTCGTGTTTACGCTTGTGCTGATGCTACTCGTCGTGCTGGCGGGTATCGTGATGGCGCTGGTGGGCATGGGCTACGCGCTCTTCCGCTTGGGCCCCGCGTAGCGTCACTTATCGTCCAAGGCCGCTTCCATCTCGTCCAAGAACGAGTCTTCCGGCGGCGGCGCCGACACGTAAGTCGGCGGGCGACCGTAGTGCAGCGGATCGACCAGCAGGCCTTCGATCCACACTTCGTAGTGCAAATGCACGCCAGTGGCGTTGCCGGTCATGCCCATGCGGCCGATGGGCTGGCCCGCATAGACGGGAGCGCCGCGCACCAGGCGCTGATCGAACTCGCTCATATGCGCATAAAGCGAGCGCACGCCATTGCCGTGATCGATCTCGATCGTGTTGCCGTAACCGCCGCGATAATCTGCGTATGAAATGCGGCCTGGGCCCGCAGCATAAATGAAGCCGCCCGCGCGATTGGCGAGATCGAGGCCGTTGTGCTGACGCCCGCTGCCCAGCGTGCCGCGCCAACCGAAACCTGACGACAAGCACGCGACCTCAGTTGGATTGCGCAAGAGTTCGCCCGCGGGCGTGTTCATGTAGGGCGCGTAGAGGATGACAGCGCCGTCATAGCTGATCTCGCCAATGTTGGAGCCTCCGCCGCCATTGCAGGCGAAGAGCTGGCCATGCAGCGGCGCGCGCGGCGCGGTGTCGTAAATGCTCGGCCCCGGAGGCGGCGCTACGATCGGCGCGCGATAGATCGGCGCCGGTGAATAGCCGCCGCTCGATGCGCAGCCCGCGAGCCCGGCCACGAGCACAAATGCAATTGTCCGCACCACCGCCCAAACCTCTGGTCAGAGCCCCCGCACCCACCTTCTGGCTCAGTGGATGAATGCTAGCTGAACGATCAGCTGATCGGAACGCCGCGTGGCAGTAGCGTCCACCAGCGCGCCGGTGCGTTCATTTGCTCAGCGCCGCGCCCTGCTTCAGCGCCCGAACCGAAAAACACATCGCCCCGCAACGGCCCGCGCCGAATGGCGCCGCCCGTATCTTGCGCCACCATCAAGCGCTGAAACGGCTGGCCGTCGTATGTGCCGTCCACGAACACGACAGCGCCGTAAGGATGATAGGCGGGATCGACGGCGATGGAGCCAAGCGCCGTCAACGGCACGCCAGCTGCGCCGCGCGGACCGGCGGTTGGATCTTCGATCACCTCTTCCTGGAAAAAGACATAAGAGGGATCGGCGTTGATCGCTTGTTGCGTGGCGGTGAGGCCGTTCTGATTGCTCCAGGCTTTGAAGTTCGCCCATGTCGCGCCGCCCTGCAGTTGCCCGCTATCCCGCAGCGCGCCGAGTGCGGAGCGCCAGCGATAGCCGTTCTGCGCGGCATAGGCGGCGCGCACTTGCGTGCCGTCTGGAAACGCGATGCGGCCCGAGCCTTGGATTTGCAGATTGTAGACATCGACCGGATGCGCATACGCAAACGCTTGGCCTGCATACGGCGTGATCTGTCCGCGTTGCGGATACGGGCGCACTTCCATGCCCGCGAGTTGGCCGGTCAAACGACGCGGCGCGCCGCGTAGCGCTTCGTTGTCGTGCGCTTCAGCGAATGCGCCGAGATCGACCGTGACCATGTCGCCTGGGCGTTGCAGCAACGGCGCGGTGAACTCCGCATCGGGCGTGCGGCGCGCTTCGATGATCGGTTCGTAGTAGGCAGTAAGCCGCGCTTCGCCTTCGCTGCGGACAACGTGCGGCGTGAAGTTCGCTTCGAAGAAAGCGCGCTCGCCACCGGGCGCCACACTCTGCGCGGCGCTGCATGCGGGCGCCCAATCGGCGACCGCGCCGCCATAGCGGCCTCCGCCCGGCAAGCTCGACGCCGGATCGCGTTGGCGGCGGCCGTCGCACGAGCGGCGGAAGGCCAGCAAGGCCGGCGCGAGATCAGCGTTGGCCCAGCCCGGCATGTCGCGGAACGACGCCGGCTGCAGCGCAAACGTGGCGGCCGTCTCCGGACGGGTCTCCGGCGTGGGCGTCTCCCGCGAGGTGGCGCAGGCGGCCAGAGCCAAAGCGGCAAGAAGCGGGAGAACGAGACGCATGAAACCCTCCGAACCGGGATTTCTTATCGCGCCCTCCCGAAACGCGCAGCACGGAACTGCCGCACCGGTTTTGCTTGCGGAAAGCGAATGCTGGGGGTAACTTGAGGGGGTTATGCTCACTTGAAGCATAAGGGGTGGGCGGAACCCTTCCGCTTCGGTTCTAAGCACCCTATATATGCTCTGACTGAGTATAAGTCGCCCGCTCTGGGCGCAAGGAGGCCCAAGATGGCCCGCATTATCGACGCCCCGCTGACCAGCGCACCCGAAGGCAGCTGCGACCCGCGCTCCGTACACGGCACGTGGGGCGCGCTCGACGCCGCCGCCCGCCGGGGCCTCGCGTACACGCCGGACGTCAAGGCGAAGACCGATCACCTGTATGAAAAGGTGAAGCACGTCATCCCGGCGGTGGAATGGCCGGCTTACGCGCCCTTGATAGCGGCGATCAACGAGATGAAGGCGGCCAAGAGCGCCGTCATCCTCGCGCACAATTACATGACCAGCGAGATCTTCCACTGCGTCGGCGATTTCCGCGGCGACTCGCTCCAGCTCGCGCGCGAAGCGGCGGAGACGGATGCGGCTGTCATCGTGCAGGCCGGCGTCCACTTCATGGCCGAGACCTCGAAGATTTTGGCGCCGGACAAAACCGTGCTGATCCCCGATTTGCGCGCCGGCTGTTCGCTCGCCGCGTCGATCACCGGCGCGGATGTGCGCTTGATCAAGAAGCGTTATCCCGGGGTGCCGGTGGTGACCTATGTCAACACGTCGGCTGACGTGAAGGCCGAGAGCGACGTGTGCTGCACGTCGTCGAACGCCGCCGCCGTGGTCGAATGGGCGGCGCGCGAGTGGCAGACCGATCGCGTCATCCTGTTGCCGGACGAGTTCCTGGCGAAGAACGTCGCCACACAAACCGGCATCCACATCATTTCGTGGCATGGCCGCTGCGAAGTGCACGAGCGCTTCACCGCTGAGGACATCGCCGAGCTGCGCGCTGCGCATCCGGGCATCGTCGTGCTCGCGCACCCGGAATGCCCGCCTGACGTGATGGCGGCGTCAGATTTCGCGGGCTCCACCGCGGCGCTGCAGGATTATGTGGTCGAGAAGCGCCCGGGCAAGGTCGTGCTGCTGACCGAGTGCTCGATGAGCGACAATGTCGCGATGGCTGCGCCGGATGTGGACTTCATCCGCCCGTGCAATCTTTGCCCGCACATGAAGCGCATCACGCTCGAAGGCATCTACGACGCGCTGGCGAACATGCAGCACGAAGTGACAATTCCCGAAGACGTGCGCGCACGCGCCGAACACGCCATTCAGCGCATGCTCGACCTGCCGAAAGAAAAGCCGCGCGCGTTCGAAACCGGCCGCGCGCCGGTCGCGGTGGAATTGGTCTAAGGCCCGTTCGGGCTGCACACCATGAACAAACACTCCGTCCTCATCGTCGGCGCGGGGCTTGCGGGGCTTTTCCTCGCGCTGAAGCTTGCGCCGCGCCGCTGCGTGGTGCTGAGCCAGGCGCCGGTTGGGCAAGCGTCCGCGTCGTCGTGGGCGCAAGGCGGACTGGCCGCGGCGCTCGCGCCTGGCGACAACGCAGCGCTGCACGCGGACGACACCGTTAAAGCGGGCGCCGGTTTGGTCGATCCTGCCGTCGCGCGGCTAATCGCGGACGAAGGCCCTGCCCGCGTGCTCGATCTCATCGCGCTCGGCGTGCCGTTCGATCGCACGCCTGACGGCGCATTGGCGCAAAGCTTGGAGGCGGCGCATTCGCGGCCGCGCGTGGTGCGGGTGTCCGGCGATCTGGCCGGCCGCGCCATCATGGATGCGTTGACATCGGCCGCACGCGCGGCGCCACACATCGAAATCATCGAGAACAAGCGAGCGCGCGCTTTGCTGCGAGACGTCAACGGCCGCGTCTGCGGCGTGCTCTGCGATGGCGGCGAGACATTTGAAGCCGATGAAGTGGTGCTCGCGACGGGCGGCGTCGGCGGGCTTTACGCGGTGACCACCAATCCCGTCGAAGCGATGGGCCAAGGCTTTGCGATGGCGGCGCGCATCGGCGCACTCATCGCCGATCCAGAATTCGTGCAGTTTCACCCCACCGCCATCGACATCGGCCGCGACCCCGCCCCGCTGGCGACAGAAGCGTTGCGCGGCGAAGGCGCTCACATCGTCAACGGCGCAGGCGACGCGTTCGTCTCTGATCTCGCAGCGCGCGATGTGGTGGCGCGCGCCATCCACATCGAACGCCAAGCCGGCCGCGGCGCGTTTCTCGATGCGCGCGAAGCCATGGGCGCGCACTTCCCAGACGCGTTCCCGACCGTGTTCGCCGCCTGCATGAGCGCGGGCCTCGATCCGCGCACAGCGCCGATCCCGATCGCACCCGCCGCGCATTACCACATGGGCGGCATCGCGACGGATGTCTGGGGACGCACCAGCATTGAGGGGCTTTGGGCTGTCGGCGAGTGCGCATCCACAGGCGCGCACGGCGCAAACCGCCTAGCATCCAACTCATTGCTCGAAGCTGTGGTGTTCGCCGGGCGAATCGCTGCGAGGTTGCGCGATGACGCACCCCAATCTCCACGCGCGCCGGAACCAACAACCGCCCCGCCCAGCCTCGCTGACCAGCCTCGCGCTGAGCTTCGCAAACTTATGGAAGCCCACGCTGGCGTCGTCCGCGACGGCGCCGGTCTCGGCCAGGCCCTCGCCCGCGTTCACGCGCTCAGCGAAATCCATGGCCAAGCCAATGCGCTTGTCGCAAGCCAACTCATTCTCTCCGCCGCGTTCGCCCGCACTGAAAGCCGCGGCGCCCATTTCAGGAGCGACTATCCCGATGACCACGCGCCGCACCGGACGTTCATCGCAGCAGGCCGTGATGTTGCCGCCGCTTCCTGACGTTCTGCTCGAACCGATCGTGAAGTTCGCACTCGCCGAAGATCTCGGCGCCGCGGGCGACATCACAACGGATGCGTTGATCGACGCTGACGCTGAAGGCCGCTGGGTGATCCGCGCGCGCGAGGCTGGCGTGGTTGCTGGGCTAGACGTGGCGACGTTCGCCGGCTGGATGGTCGATCCCGACATTGAATACGAGATCGCCGCGCAAGACGGCGCCATCGTCGAAGCCGGTGACGTGATCATGCAGATCGAAGGCGCGGTGCGTTCCGTTCTGATCGCAGAGCGCACGATGCTGAACTTCATTGGGCGCCTAGCGGGCGTGGCGACGCTGACGCGCCAGTATGTCGATGCGGTCGAAGGCATGGGCGTGATCATCGCCTCGACACGCAAGACGACGCCGGGCTTGCGCGCACTTGAAAAGCGCGCGGTGCGCTTGGGTGGCGGCGGCGCGCATCGCTACGGCTTGAACGACGCGATGCTGATCAAGGACAACCACATCGCCGCGGCCGGCGGCGTCGGGCCCGCCATGGAGCGCGCCCGCAAAGCCGCAGCGCACCTGACGGCGATCGAGATCGAAGTGGATACGCTCGATCAACTGAAGCAAGCGCTGCCGCACGCGCCGAGTGCGATCCTGTTGGACAATTTCTCACTGACCGATCTGAAGGCCGCGGTGAAATTGGCGAAGGGCCAGACGCTGCTGGAGGCCTCCGGCGGCATCACCATCGAAAACGTGTTCGCGGTGGCGGAAACTGGCGTCGATGTCATCAGCATCGGCGCGCTGACGCATTCGGCGCCGAGCTTGGATGTGGGATTGGATACGGTTTAGCTAACTCTAGCTCCGCTCACACCCCTCTCGTCATTTCGAACGCGCGGAGCGCGATCCGGAACCTAGGGGTCGCCAGCACATCGTTTGCCCCTAGGTTCGGGGCTCTCAGCATCGCTGAGCCCCGGAATCACGCACTAAATTTATGCGCACGGCTCTTTGCGCACCACACGCTTCGTGGACGCTGGATATTTCGCAAGCTTATCCGCCGGCCGCACTGGACGGCGCTCAAAATTACCACCGCAATTGGGGCACTGCCCTTTCAGCACGCCGTCGGCGCATGATGCGCAGAACGTGCACTCGAAGGTGCAGATGCGCGCCTCGCTGCTCTCGGGCGGCAGGTCGCAGTCGCAGCACTCGCAGTTCGGACGCAGCTCCAACATCATGCACTCCCCTGCAGGCCTTCAATCGCCTTGCGCCGCGCTTCGGCGAAAGACGCGAAGAGATTGCGTACCGCATCGATCGTATGCGCCTCCGCGGTTTCGGGCCGGCCTGAGTTGAACGGCGGCGCCGGCGCGTATTCGATTGAGAGTTGGATCATCTTTGCGACATCGGCGCCGGCAATGTCGGCGACGATGGTGAGCGCGATATCGATGCCTGCGGTAACGCCGCCGCCAGTGTAGATATTGCCATCACGCACCACGCGCGCGTCATCCGGAATGGCGCCGAAATTGGTCAGCAGTTCGCGGTAGGCCCAATGCGAACCTGCACGCTTGCCATTGAGCAAGCCTGCCGCGCCGAGGATGAGAGAGCCGGTGCAGACGGAGGTGACGTATTTTGCGCCTTCGCCCAAGCGCTTCACCTCGGCCATGAAGGCGGGATCGAGCATCGCTGCGGTTTGGCCGGGACCGCCGGGGACCATGATGAGATCGGCGCGGTCGATGTCGGACAGTTTGCGCAAGGCCGTGAAGGTGAGGCCCATCTCGGTCGCCAGTTCGCCGCCGTCCTTCGTCGCGATGATCGTCTCCGCCCCCGGCATGCGCGCGAGCACCTCGTAGGGGCCAGTGAAATCAAGCTGGGTGAGCTTTGGGTAGAGGATGAAGACGGTACGGAATGGGGCGGCCATGGGGAAACTCCGTTTGACAGCGCCACACTAGCCGGGCGAGGCTTTGGCCGAAATGTCAAAGAAGCCTCGTTTTCCGCCAAAGCCACGCACGATCGCATTCGTGCTTTTTCCAGGCTTTCAAATCCTCGATGCCGCCGGGCCAATCGCGGCGTTCGAGATCGCGTCAGAGTTTGCGCCGGGCGCTTATCGGATCTGCACCGTCGCGGCGAAGGCGGGAACGATCACATCCTCCTCGGGCGTCGCCATGCCTGCTGCGGCGATGAGCGCGCAACGCGGGATCGACACGCTGGTTGTCGTCGGCGGCAGCGGCACGCGGCAAGCGATCTACGACAAAGCAACGATCGCGGCCATAAATCGCACAGCTGGCCGCGTTCGGCGCGTTGCGAGTGTGTGCTCAGGTGCGTTCCTCTTGGCGCAAGCAGGTTTGCTCGACGGCAAACGCGCGACCACGCATTGGCGGCGCGCGGCGCAATTCAAGCAGATGTTTCCCAACGTGCAGGTCGAACCGGACGCCATCTATATCGAAGATGGCGCCGTGTGGACGTCAGCCGGCGTCAGCGCTGGCATCGATCTGGCGCTAGCGATGATCGCGGAAGACTTAGGCGCGGAGATCGCCGCCGAAGTTGCGCGCGAGATGGTTGTGCACGCGAAACGCCCCGGCGGACAGACCCAGCACTCGGCGCTGCTCGAACTGGACGCGCCACGCTTCAGCGATCTCAACGCATGGATCGGACGTAATCTGAGCGGCGATCTCTCCGTCGAGCGGCTAGCAGCGCAAGCAGCGATGAGCCCGCGCACGTTCGCACGCGCTTACACCGCCGACACCGGCGTCACGCCCGCGAAGGCCGTTGAGCGCATCCGCGCTGAGGCTGCGCGCGCGGCTTTGGAGCGCGGCGGCGCCCTTCAGGAGATTGCGCGCCGGACAGGCTTCGGCGATCCCGAGCGCATGCGGCGCGCCTTTATCCGCCATTACGGCGCACCCCCTGCGGCGCTGCGGCGAACGTTGCGGCGCGCTTGACGCGAGGCCCGTTCCGGCAGACGAAAAACCATGGCTGACGTGCAAAAATCCATCTTCATCACCGGCGCCGGTTCCGGCATTGGACGCGCCACGGCGCAACTGTTCGCCGAGCGCGGCTGGTTTGTCGGCCTCTCCGACATCAACCCGCAGGGCCTTGAAGAAACGGCGGCGCTGTTGCCGTCGGGTCAGCGCATTTCGATGATCCTCGACACGCGCGATCGCTCGGCATGGACGCGCGCGCTTGAGTCGTTCGGTCAAGCGACTGGGCGACGCATGGATGTGCTGTTCAATAATGCCGGCATTGGCAAAGGCGGCTGGATCGACGAGATGGCGCCAGACGACATCGATCTGGTGCTCGATGTGAATCTGAAGGGCGTCATCAATGGCTGCATTGAAGCGCTACCGCTGCTGCGCGAAACGCCAGGTGCGCGCATCGTCAACGTGGCGTCAGTCGCCGGCGTGTTCGGCGCACCGAAGCTCGCCGTCTATTGCGCGACGAAGTTCGGTGTGCGCGGACTGACTGAAGCGTTGGACGTAGAGTATTCGCGCTACGGCGTGCGCGTCGTCAGCTTGATGCCATGGTTCGTGGACACCGCGATCCTCGATGCGCAATCCGACGTCGGCTCGAACCGCCGCCTGCGCGATCAGTTGACCGACAATAAAACGCCGATCTATCCGGTGCGCATGGCCGCCGAGCGTGCGTGGGACGCAGCGCACGGCAAGGACGTCCACTACATGGTCGGCAAAGCAGCTGAGCGCGCGCGGTTCGCGGCGCGCTTCTTCCCGAACAGAATGCGCGAGCAGATCAAGAAGACGATGGTCGACGACTGAAGCGCGGATGGACCGCGGACCTTCAGGTCCGCGCGGCGCAGTTCTACGGTCTAGAAATGCGGGCCTGAAGGCCCGCGCTCCCCTTAGGTCGCGACTTCTTCGCCTGTCGCTGCGGGGATTTCGCTTTCGACTTCCGGGGTTGCAACGATTTCGCCTTCGACGGCGGCGTCGGTGGCTTCCGGGATCAGCTCATCCACTGGCGCACGACGCGCGGGCATGGCGCCACGGCGGCGGGCCAGCGCCTCTTGATAGTAGGCGCGCTCCGAGCGGTTCGGGAAACGGTAGAACTGGTGGACGCCGATTTGCGTCGTCGGCACCAGGCCCGAGTTCCACACCGGGTTCACGGCGTTGGTGTGATAGTGCGTGGCGCCCTGCGTCAGCGGACGGTTGTAGCCCAGCATGACGGCGGTCGCGATGCGCTGCGAGCGCTCCCAGGCGCGGCCGCGCGGACGCTGGCCGAGCGAGCCGTCGCAGGTGAAGGTGAACTGGCAGCCGGTCGACCGGTGCGAGCCTTGATAGACCACGCCGCAGATCGAGTTCGGATAAGCCGGCGAGCGGACGCGGTTCATGATCACTTCAGCGACCGCGATCTGGCCCTGCTGGGTCTCGCCGCGGGCTTCGTAATAGATCGCCTGGCTGAGGCAGTCGTGCTGGCGGGCGTCGATCTGCGGCTCGGTCGGGGCCGACGGCTCGACCGGCGCACTGGGGCCGCGGAGGACAGCGTCGAGCATCAGGGCGCGGGCGTCGGCGCTATCGAATACGGGGGCGGAGCCGCGGGCGCGTAAACCATCAGCGCCGCGCGACGCGACCAGTTGAAGGCGTGCGTTCGGCTCAGCGCTGGCGAGCACGTTCTGCTCGAACTGCGCTTGGAAAGCGGTCGAGGTAGCAGCCCATTCAGCGCCGTCGCGTTGCTCAGCGGCGCGGTGCGAAATCACGGGCATCGCAACCGCGGCGGCGGCGAGGCACATGATAGTCGCTGCGCCCTGGCGAACGGCCAGAGGGTTCCGATCGATCTCAACCATGACTTGGGTCCGAATCTCGTACGCAAGATTAGTCAGTCGATGCCAGAACAACGTGAAATGCATTAAGCCCCGCTTAAGACCGTGCAGATTTGGGACAGTTGAGCGCCAAATATTCCGCAGCAGCTGAAATCGTTTCGGCTGGTCAATACCCTGACTTGAGCCTGGGGCGGGATACAGGACCGGCGTCCGGGGGGCGATTGACTTTTTGTTCATAGTCTCGACTTCACGGTCCGTAACCTGAGTTCTTCCAGCCAGCGCGGCGCCTCCGACACGCTGAGAAAGGCCAAAGCCTCCAAAGCCTTGCGAGACCCGGGCCAGTTCACCAATCAGGCGAGTTAGGGGGCGGCGACCTGACGCGGTAGCCGCAGGCGGGCGCCGTAACGTCAGTTCGGGGTTTTGAGGCTGCGCGGTAACCAGTTTCCGCCGCACCCGGGCGTCGATCAGCCGGTTGAGGCGGGCGCGCAAGCGTGCGCGGCGCGCGCTTCGAGCGGCGGGGTCAGTGTTCTCTGCGAAGGCCAAACAGGCGCCCCATCTCGCGGCCGGGCTCCGTTCGGTACCGGCCGTGATCACCCTCCCCGTCGGCCACTCATGGGCGTGTTCGGGGCGAACGGACGAGGCGGTAAGACTCTCGCACGCGCCGGGGTTCCGGCAGGCGGCTTCTTTTGTGTAGTTCCGTTTACCGTTGTGTCTTGGCCAACGCTGCCTGCGCCGCCGCCAGACGCGCGATGGGCACGCGGAAGGGCGAGCACGAGACATAGTCGAGCCCGACGCTCTCGCAGAAGTTCACCGAGTCCGGATCGCCGCCGTGCTCGCCACAGATGCCGAGCTTCAGACCGGGCTTTGCGCCGCGCCCGCGATCGCTGGCGAGATGGATCAGTTCTCCGACGCCTTCGGGATCGATGGTCACGAACGGGTCGCGCTCCAGCATGCCCTTATCGACGTAAACGCCGAGGAATTTGCCAGCGTCGTCGCGCGACAGGCCCATCGTGGTTTGAGTGAGATCGTTGGTGCCGAAGGAGAAGAAGTCGGCGGCCTCGGCGATTTTGCCGGCCTGTAACGCCGCACGTGGCAGTTCGATCATGGTGCCGACCAAATACTGGATGGTGCGGCCACGCTTGGCGAACACTTCAGCGGCGATCGCATCGACGCGCGCGCGCAGAACTTCGAGTTCCTTCTTGGCGATCACGAACGGGATCATGATTTCCGGGATCGGCGCCTCACCCTGCTCGGCCACGTCGCACGCGGCTTCGAACACGGCGCGCGTCTGCATGTCGTAGATCTCAGGATAGACGATCGCGAGCCGGCAGCCGCGGAAGCCCAGCATCGGATTGCTCTCAGCCAACTCTTTCGAGCGCGCGAGCAAGGCCTGCGCATCGAGGCCTGTCGCTTTGGCCACATCTTCGCAATCGGCTTCCGTGTGCGGCAAGAATTCGTGCAACGGCGGATCGAGGAAACGGATGGTGACGGGCCGCGCGCCCATCGCCTTGAAGATGCCGACGAAATCGGCGCGCTGGTGCGGGAAAAGTTTATCCAGCGCCGCGACGCGCGCGGGCTGCTTTTCTGCCAAGATCATCTCGCGCACGGCGGCGATGCGTTCGGCGTCGAAGAACATGTGTTCGGTGCGGCAAAGGCCGATGCCCTCGGCGCCGTACTTCACGGCGGTGGCGGCATCCGCTGGTGTTTCGGCATTGGCGCGCACTTTCATGCGGCGGGCGGCGTCGGCCCATTGCATCAGCGTGCCGAAATCGCCGGTGAGCTCGGGCTGCACCATGTCGGCGGCGCCAAGCAACACTTCGCCAGCCGAGCCATCGACCGTGACGATCTCGCCCTTCTTAATCACGCGGCCGCCGGCGCGGAATTCGCCGTTCTTCATGTCGATGCGGATATCGCCGGCGCCAGAGACGCAAGGCCGCCCCATGCCGCGCGCGACCACCGCCGCGTGACTGGTCATGCCGCCGCGCGCCGTGACAATTGCTTTCGAGGCGTGCATGCCGTGAATGTCTTCCGGGCTCGTCTCTTCGCGCACGAGGATGACATCGACCTTATCGACAGCCAGGCGCTGCGCCTCATCGCTATCGAACACGACGACGCCAACGGCCGCGCCCGGCGAAGCCGGCAAGCCTTTGCAGATGATGTCGCGCTTGTAGCCTTCGGAGATAGTGGGGTGCAGCAATTGATCGAGTGCGGCGGCGTCGACGCGCATCACCGCTTCGTTCTGCGTGATGAGTTTCTCGCTCGCCATATCGACGGCGATCTTGAGTGCGGCCTTGGCGGTGCGTTTGCCGTTGCGGGTTTGCAGCATGTAAAGCTTGCCGCGCTCGACGGTAAACTCGATGTCCTGCATGTCGCGATAGTGCGACTCCAGCTTTTGATAGACAGCCGTCAGCTCCGCGAACACTTGCGGCATCGCCTCTTCAAGCGACTCGCCGGGCTCCTTCATCGCCACACGGGCGGCTTTCGTCAGCGCCTTCGGCGTGCGGATGCCGGCGACGACGTCCTCGCCTTGCGCGTTGATCAGAAACTCGCCGTAGAACTTCTTCTCGCCAGTTGAGGGATCGCGCGTGAAGGCGACGCCGGTTGCCGAGGTGTCGCCCATATTGCCGAACACCATGGCCTGCACGTTGACAGCCGTGCCCCAGCTTTCGGGGATGTTGTTGTGCTTGCGGTAGAAGATCGCGCGATCGTTCATCCAGCTTGCGAACACAGCGCCGATCGCGCCCCAGAGCTGATCCTTCGGATCGGCGGGAAACGGTTTGCCGAGTTCGCGCTCAACGGCGCGCTTGTATTCGGCGACGACGTGGCGCCAGTCGTCGGCCGTGAGTTCGACGTCGGACTTGTACTCGTTCGTATCCTTGTGCGTGCCGAGGATTTCCTCAAACACGCCGTGCTCGAGTTCGAGCACGACATCGGAATACATTTGGATGAAGCGGCGATAGCTATCGAACGCAAAGCGCGCATCGCCGGAGAGCTTAGCCAGGCCTTCGACGGTGTCGTCGTTCAGCCCCAAATTGAGCACCGTATCCATCATGCCCGGCATCGACGCACGCGAACCGGAGCGCACGGAGACGAGCAAAGGATTTGCGGGATCGCCGAAGCGTTTGCCGGTTTTGCCTTCGAGCGCGGCGAGCGCCGCATCGACTTGGGCTGCGAGTTCGGCCGGGTAGTTACGGTTGTTATCGTAGAACTCGGTGCACACTTCCGTTGTGATGGTGAAGCCCGGCGGCACCGGCAGGTCGAGCTTCGACATCTCGGCCAAGTTCGCGCCCTTGCCGCCGAGCAGCGTCTTCATCGACGCATCCCCCGCACTCTCGCCGCCACCGAAGCCGTAGACATATTGCTTTGTCATGATCCTTCGATCTTCGAGAAATCGGCCACCGCAGACAAGGCGTCGCGTAGCCGCGTCAGCAACAGCAGCCGATTTTTGCGTAAAGCCGCGTCATCGGCGTTGACCAGCACCTTTTCGAAGAAGGCGTCCACCGGCGCGCGCAGGGTGGAGAGCGCTTTCATGGCGGCGGCGAAGTCTTCGCGCTCGACCGCGGCGCGCGCGGCGGGGAGCGCTTTGGAGAGCGCGTCGGCGAGCGCCTTCTCGGCGGGTTCGGCGAGCTTGGAGGCGTCGACGTCGCCCGTGGCTTCGTCCGCACTCCACTTCCCCTTCTTTTCTTCGGCCGCAAGGATGTTGGCCGCGCGCTTGTAGCCCGCCAGCAAGTTCGCGCCGTCCTCGGTTTTCAGGAAGGCGTCGAGCGCTTCGACGCGCGCGACGATGCGGACGAGATCGTCATCGCCCAACGCAAAGACGGCATCGACGAGATCGTGGCGCTTGCCTTGATCGCGGAGCTGGACTTTGAGGCGATCGGCTAGGAAGGCGAGGAGGTCGCGCCCCTTACTGAGGATTTCCCGCTCAGTCTGACGCTCGAACTTGCCGTCAGAAGGACGTGCATCGGTTCGCGTCAACTCCCGAACGTAGTCTTGGAAGGCGGCTGTACCTGCTGCGCTGCGGAGCGCATCCGCCATCTTCTTCTGCAAAGCCCCCGATTGCACTTGTGCCGAAATGCTCACGCCCTGCCCAACTGCAATCGCGGTCAGCAACGCAAGTCGCAGTCGAATGGAATTCGCCAAGACAATGCGAACGAAGCCAAGGGCGGACCTGCGCAATGCGTAAGGGTCGGCTGATCCTGTCGGCTTCTCGTCGATGGCCCAAAAGCAGCCGAGCGAATCCAACTTGTCCGCGAGAGCCAAAACAACGGAGATCGGCTCGCTAGGAACTCTGTCGCTTGGCCCAACCGGACGATAGTGGTCCTCAATCGCGGCCGCGACGCCCGCGTCTTCACCGTGGATAACAGCTAACTGCCGGCCAATCTGCCCCTGCAACTCCGGGAATTCACCGACGAGTTCCGTCACAAGATCGCACTTGCTTAGGTCTACAGCGCGCCTCGTCGCATTCCCGTCCGCATGAACAAAGTTTCGTAGATCTCCGGTTAGCTCTTTAACGCGCTCGACCTTGTCCCAAACGCTGCCGAGCTTTTGGTGAAAGACGATCTTCTTGAGCTTGTCGCGGCGCTCGTCGGTGTAGAGCGGCGTTTTCTTGTCTGTGTCCCAGAAGAAGCGCGCGTCGTTGAGGCGCGCTGAGAGCACGCGGGCGTTGCCGGCGGCGATGGCTTTGCCGCCGTCTTTCGCTTCGACATTGGCCACCGTCACGAAATGCGGCGCGAGCTTTTGCGTTTTCGGATCGCGCACGGCGAAATACTTTTGGTGCGTGCGCATGGAGAGGCGGATCACTTCGCCCGGCAGATCGAGAAAGCCAGCGTCCATGTCGCCCAGAAGCGTCACCGGCCATTCAACCAGGCCGCACACCTCTTCGAGCAGGCCGATATCCTCGACCAGCTCCAGCCCCTTGGCGGCGCAGAGCGCCTTGGCTTGTTCGAGGATGATGCGTTTGCGCTCTTCGCGCTCGATCAGCACTTTCGCGCCGCGCAGACGCGAGACGTGATCGGCGGCGCTGCGCACTTCAATCGGCTCCGGCGCATGGAAGCGATGCCCCCACGTGACCCGCGCCGAGCCCACGCCTTCGACGGCGATCGCAACGCCCTCGCCGTCGAACACGCAGCAAATATTATGCAGCGGGCGCACCCATTGCAGATCGCTGACGCCCGAGCGCATCGATTTCGGCCACGGAAACGCGCGCACGATCTCTGGCACGATTTCCTGAACGATCTCCGCCGTCGCGCGGCCGGCGCGTTCGATTTTGGCGACGTAGAACGCGCCCTTCTTGTCCTCGACGATCTGCGCTTGATCGATCGAAGCAAGCCCCGCGCTTTTCAAAAAGCCCTGCACGGCCTGATCGGGCGCGCCGACGCGCGGGCCCTTCTTCTCTTCGTTCACGTCCGCCGCTTTCGCCGGCAAATCCTCGATCACGAGTCCCAAACGGCGCGGAGATGAAAACGTGTTGATGCGCTCGGGCTCTAGGCCGGCGGCTTTGAGCTTTTCGCCCATCAGTTTCGCAAAATCCTCCTCCGCGCGCTTTTGCATACGCGCGGGGATTTCCTCGCTGAACAATTCCAACAGCAGTTGCGGCATCAGGTGGTCCAGTCGAGCGGCAACGGCGTGCGCGTCAGGCTCTCACGCAGTGCGGCGGCGTCGGCTTCGTTCATGTGCGGCAGCATCACGCGCGTGGTGTAATTGCCGTACATACCCTCGCTGCCGTCGATCGACCAATCGCTGACCAGCGCATGATCGATCTCGATCGGCGAGCCGCGGCGCATGCCGGGCAGATTGCCGGGCTCGTTGGCGAGCGTGCCGAACATGCGATCGCCATCGACGCGCAGATTGTCGACCCAGATGTGCTCTTCGCCGCCATCCGGCGTCGCGAGCGCGACCTTCACCATGTAGTCGGTTTGGCGCAGCGGCGGCGCGATGTCGAACGCCGCGAGAAATTGCGGATAAGTGCGGCGCGCCTCGGCGATTGCTGCGGCCATGGCGGCGTCGTCTTCATCGAAGAAGACAATGCCGTCGCTGCCCGGCGTCGGCGGCGCAACGCCTGAACTGGGGCTGCTCGATGTGCTGCCGGCAAAGCCCTGGTTTTCATTGACGGGCGCGCCGGAATTGTTGGCCTGCGTATTGGCGGACGCGGCGGCGTTTCGGTCGCCCTTCTGCGCGAACGCGGGCGACGCCGTCAACGCGCACGCAGCGAGCGCGATCACAACACGTTTCATTGCGCGGTCTCCAGCTTTTCCCAAGCGCTTGCGCATCCCTTGGCCAAGTCGCGGACGCGGGCGATGAAGCTCTGGCGTTCAGTCGGCGACACGACACCGCGCGCGTCAAGCAGATTGAACAAATGGCTGGCCTTCAAAGTGTAGTCGAACGCAGGCAACACGGCGCCTTCACCGAGCAGCCGCTTGGCGGTGGCTTCGGCGTCGTTAAACCAGCGCAGATTCTGTTCGGGATCACTGAGCTCGAAATTGAAGCGCGATTGCTGGCGTTCGTTTTCGAGGAAGATGTCGCCATAGGTAAGCGGCGTGGCCGAGTCCGGGTCGTTGAACGGCAGATCGTAGACGCGATCGACGCCGAACACGTACATCGCCAAGCGCTCAAGCCCGTAGGTGAGTTCGCCGCTGACCGGGCGCACATCGAGGCCGCCGACTTGTTGGAAGTAAGTGTACTGGCTCACCTCCATGCCGTCGCACCACACTTCCCACCCGAGGCCCCAGGCGCCCACGGTCGGGTTTTCCCAATCGTCTTCGACGAAGCGGATGTCGTGCAGCAGCGGATCAATGCCAATGCGGACAAGTGAATTGAGATAGAGCTGCTGCAAGTCCGGCGGGTTCGGCTTCAGGATCACCTGAAACTGATAATAGTGCTGCAGCCGGTTCGGGTTCTCGCCGTAGCGGCCATCCTTCGGGCGGCGAGAGGGCTGCACATAGGCGGCGCGCCAGTGCTTCGGACCCAGCGCGCGCAGCGTGGTCGCCGGATGCAGCGTGCCCGCGCCGACTTGCTCGTCATATGGCTGAAGGATCGCGCAGCCCTGCTCGGCCCAGTAGGTCTGGAGCGTCAAGATCACGTCCTGGAAACAGCGCGGGGCTTTGTCGGGGGCCATGGGGGACGGGTAATGGCGCCCGCCCCCCCTTTCAAGCGGTCCTAGCGGAGGAAGTCCGCCACCGCGGCCTGGAACGCGGCCGGTTGGTCGAACATGATGAAGTGGTAGGCGCCGTCGATGCGGACGAAGGTCGCGTTGGCAGCGGGGCCAAAGCCGCCGCGATAGAGGCCATCGACCATGGCTTCCGGGCCCATGGCCGGGTCGTAGGCGTAGACGACCGTGATCGGGGTTTGCACGTTGGCGACTTCGCCGCGCAAGTCGGTGATCATCACTTCATACATGGCTTGCGCGAAGGCGCGGCGATCGGAGGCGACACTCCACTGCACCACTTCGGCGCGGCGCTCGGCGGTTTTGACCAGGCGGCCAACGCCCATGTTCTGCTGCGCGGCAAAGCTCGCGTCGTCGAGGGCGATCAACTGATCGCGCATGGCGCGCGCTTGCGGCTCAACGGTGGCCGCCGTCGCTTGCGGACCGAACATGGCGCTGAAGAAGGGCAGCGAGTCCACGATCATTAGCCGGCTGACGCGATCAGGATGGCGGCGCGCCAGTATGAGGCCGCTAAGCCCGCCCATGGAATGGCCGATCACCGCGGCCTGCCCCGGCGTGTAGCTCTCAATGTATTGAGCCAGTCCTTCGACCAAGGGATCGATCATCGCCTCGGTCGACGCCGGCGCGGCTTCACCGGCAAAGCCCGCGACCTGCACCATATGCACGCGGTGCGTCTCAGCCAACGCATCGGCCTGCGCCTGCCAAACATCGCGGCTTGAGCCGAGGCCGGGGATGAAGATGACGTCCGCGCCATTTCCGGCGACTTCGACGCTGAAGCGCGACGGCGCGAACGGCTGGGCGTTGGCCCCGTTGAGCGGCAATGCCGCGGCCAGCGCCAATGCGCCGAGTGCGGAAACTAGAAAACGTCGTGAAAAGCTAAGCACAGTTTCTCTCCATCGGCGTTTCATGCGCCGGCTTGCATTGCGTTCTTAAGGAGCACCGTATCGTCGGCGCTAGACGTCGTACCAAACCGTAATGACGTAGTGCTCTTGGCTTTTGTCGGTGAGCGCGGTGCGGGTCGCCGCAGTCGCTGTGTTGACGTGCTTCACCGCGCCCTGCGGCAGCGACGCCAGAAAATCGTTCACTTCAGCCTGCATTTTGCCCGCTTCTGCGCGCCAATCTTGCGTGAACAACCGCATCTGCATCGTCGTCTCCATCATGTTTTACGCAAGTCAGCGATTGCGCATCCAGAGCACAGCCCACCAGACCAGATAACCCAAAGTCGCCGGAAGGATTGCGAGCACGAAGCCGGCAGTGAAACTCGTTGTCGCGACATCGGCGATGTCGTCGCCAAGCGCCGCGCTGCCCGACGACATCATAGTAGGCAGCAGCGCCAGAAAGATGAGCGACGACACCATCAGCCCAACCGATCCGCCCCAAAACCAAGCTTGGTAATGGGCTTTGAGTTGCGCCTCATCGAGCGTGCGGCCCCAACCGAACGTGCTCGCCGTCATCGCGACGACGATTGCGGCGCTGAGCCAGAACAGATTTGCATCCACGAAGACGTCAGCGAACACCGATGCGAGGTAAAGCAGCGCAAAGACGCAAGTCAGCAGCGTAAAGAGATTCTTCCTGCGCTCTCTGAGCGAACGGCGTGGCGTGTCAGCAAGTTGAGTCATAATTCCGGCTCCTATTCGGCAGCCTGGGCCACATCGTCGGCGCTGAAGATTTGTTCGATCGACAGACCGAACACGGTTGCGATTTTGAAGGCGAGCGGCAGCGAAGGATCGTACTTGCCGGTCTCGATTGCGTTCACGCTTTGACGTGAGACGTCGAGCTTCTCGGCGAGATCCGCCTGGCTCCAGTTGCGCTCGGCGCGCAGGACCTTGAGACGATTTCTCATGGTTGGCCCGTTCCGTTCCTGCCGCCGAACAGACGCTGCTTCCAGCGGCCCATCGCTTCACGGCGCTTGGCGAGAAAGCCCCAGCCGAACACGCCTGCTGCGGTCCAAAGCAATACCTCTAGGCCAATGCCGGCGACCGTCATCGCGCCCATCACCAACGGGACGTTCGAGCGATAGAAGATGACGACGACGATTGCCGCCGCGCATGCGAGCACCGCAAAGGCCGCAGCCGCGCTCAGGATCAGCCAGCGCATCTTCGGGCGGCGGCGTTCCGGGTTTTCGGTTTCGGTGCTCATTTGTAGCGCAGCCGGACAACACAAGCTGCCAAACCCCAAATGCCAATGAGGGCGGGAAACACCCAGATTAGCGGCACGTGCGGGAAGTCAGCCCATTCTTCGAGGAAGCCGTAGGCGAAGGAGCCGAAGCCGACGATGGCGGCCGAGATCAACATCGAGTCGGTTTGAATACGGCGCTGAAATTCGTCGATGCCGTTCAGAAATCTCGCATACGCGCGCAGCATCATCAGCGCTGGAATAAGCGGCGCGAGCGCGGCCAAGATCACCAGCCATTGCGGCAAATCAAGATTGCGGATCGCATAGGCGCCAGCGAACACGATCGCCGTGTACAGAACCGACGCGATCGCGATTTCGCGCGCGTATCGGCGGGCGACGCGCTTTGCGGTTGGAGTCAGTTGCTCTGCCATCACTGGCCCTTTCAAAGTTCGATTTCGATGGTGACGCCGTCGTCGCGGACGGCGAGCGTGACCGGATAGAGTGAGAGCGCGAACTCGATGGCGTGGCCGGCCTGGATGGCGCGCTCCAAGGTGCGCGGCGCTGTCGCTGTGCTGATGGCGACCACGATGGCGATCAACACCCCTACGCTCCAACCACGCCGCCTCATCCGATCCTCCATCAAGCGAGCTTGTCTGCTTGCTAAGCGTACTTGACACTCTCGGGCTGGATTGTCAAGCGACCTTTGCATAATAGTTGGCTCGCTTGACGTTTGCGTCCCGGAAGGAATCCGCCCCATGCTGGCACATGGCGATTTGTGGGATCGACGAAGCGGGGCGCGGGCCCTTGGCGGGGCCAGTGGTGGCCGCGGCCGTGATCCTGCCGGCCAAAGGCCGCCCGAAGGGGCTCGACGATTCCAAGCAGTTGAGCGCCGAGGCGCGCGACGAACTCTACGCGGCGATCCGCAGTTGCGGGATCGTCGGCGTGGGCGTGGCCAGCGTCGAGGAGATCGACACGATCAACATCTTGCGCGCCTCGCATCTCGCCATGAAACGCGCATTTGAAGCGCTTTCCGAGCGCCCAGTGGCGGCCTTGATCGACGGCAACATGGCGCCTGATCTGCCGTGCGCGGTCGAGTGCGTCATCGATGGCGATGCGTACCTGCCGCTGATCTCGGCGGCCTCGATCATCGCCAAGGTCGAGCGCGATCGCATGATGGCCGCACTTTGCGAACAATACCCGGGCTACGCCTTCGCCAAGCACAAGGGCTATGGCACGCCCGAGCATTTGCGGGCGCTGGCCGAACTCGGCCCCTGCCCGATCCATCGCCGCAGCTTCAAGCCAGTGCGGCTGGCCTGCGGCCTCGCCGCTTAAGCGGACAGCGTTTACGCCCGCTGCCCGCGCCTCTAGTTTGCGGCGATGACCACCACTCCCAACGCCGACGCTGGCGACATCTCCGTTCGAAATGTCTGGCTCGCGTGCCTGGCGCTCTACGCAATCTTCATGACAGCCGCGATCGCGCTGCCGCACGAAGTTTTGTGGATGGGCTCTTCGCAACTGCCGGGCCGAGAAGACACGAATTGGGAACTCGGTCTGGCCGAGACTTCGCAGAATATCTTCCTCGCCGTTGCGCTGATCATGGCTGGTTTGCTGCTGGCGCGCGCCAATACGCGATGGATGCGCATCTGGCTCGGCGTTGTGTTTTTGGGCGTGCTCTATTTGCTCGGCGAAGAGACGAGCTGGGGGCAGCACTATTTCCGCTGGGCCACCGATGGCTGGTTTGCGGAGAATAACGACCAGTTCGAGACCAACATCCACAACACCTCGCCGCTGTTCGATCAGCTGCCGCGCAATTTGCTTTATCTCGGCATGGTCGTCGGCGGCATCGCGCATCCGCTGTTGAAGCTCGTCCGCAAGGGACGCGGCCTCATCGATAATCCCTGGTGGTGGGCGCCGACGATGGCGTGTTTGCCGCCGGTGATTTTCGCTTTCATCTCGGGCGCGCCGAAGGGGCTCGACAAGATGCTGACCAATGCCGGCGTCGAAGCCTGGACCAATGGCTTCCGGCTGGAGGCGTTCATCGGGCGGGCGAGCGAGATGGAGGAGTGCTTTATGTACTTCTTTTTCGTCGTCTATCTCTGGTCGCTCGGGCGGCGGATAAAATTTCGCAGCGGAAATGATGGTTAACGGCGCGCGGACTCTTGATTCGTAGAGTCCGTCAAGCGAGATTCCCCTGCTTAGGGGGACTAGATGGCGCGCCACTTCAAGGATCGGATCATCGAAGGCGATTGCGTCGCCGCGATGAAGACGCTGGCTGACGGCAGCGTCGATCTCGTCTTCGCCGACCCGCCCTATTTCATGCAGCTTGGCGGCGCGCTGACGCGTCCGGATCAATCGAACGTGGATGGCGTCGATGACGAGTGGGACAAGTTCGCCGACTTCGCCGAATACGACGCATTCACGCGCGCGTGGCTCACCGAAGCGCGGCGCGTGCTGAAGCCGAACGGCGCGATCTGGGTGATCGGCTCGTACCATAACGTGTTTCGCCTTGGCGCTGCGATGCAGGATCTGGGCTTTTGGATTTTGAACGACATCGTTTGGCGCAAGACCAATCCGATGCCGAACTTCAAAGGCACGCGCTTCACCAACGCGCACGAAACGTTGATCTGGGCCGGGCGTTCGAAGGAAGCCAAATACACCTTCCACTATGACGCGCTGAAAATGCTCAATGACGATCTGCAAATGCGCTCCGATTGGACGCTGCCGATCTGCACCGGCGGCGAGCGCTTGAAGGATCGCGAAGGCCGCAAGCTGCACTCGACGCAAAAGCCGGAAGCGTTGCTGCACCGCGTCGTGTTGGCGACGACGAAGCCCGGCGAAGTGATCCTCGATCCGTTCTTCGGCACCGGCACCACCGGCGCTGCAGCGAAGCGTTTGGGCCGGCACTATATCGGCATCGAGCGCGATCCCGATTATGCGGCGGCGGCGGCGGCGCGGATCAAAAAAATCAAACCGGCGGCGATCGAGGATTTGGCGGTGACCAAGTCCAAAAAGGAAGAACCACGCGTGCCGTTCGGCCAAGTGATCGAAGCGGGCTTCATTCATCCGGGCGCGTGGCTCATCGCGCCCAATGGCAAGCGTGCGCGCGTACGCGCTGACGGTTCGCTGGCGATGGGCGAAGCCACCGGTTCCATCCACAGGATCGGCGCGCTCGCCTCCGATGCGCCGGCCTGCAACGGCTGGACGTTCTGGAGCCTCGAAACCAAGAAGGGCCCGCACCCGATCGATCTCTTCCGCCGCGAAATCCGCCGGCAAATGGCGATGGCGCCGGGCGCTTGACGCGCATTTGATTGACGCGCGCGGCCATCGCCGCAAAACTCCGCGCCATGGCGGATAAGCAGGAACTCCAGAGCGTCGAGGCGGCGCTGGCGAAGGCCGAATTGATGGCCGCGCTTTCCGATGCGACGCGTGCGCGGCTCGCCAAGCAAGGCGTCCCCTGCACGGTCGAGTCCGGCAAGCTCTTGTTCGCCAAGGGCGACAAGGGCGATGCGCTTTACGTTTTGCTCGAAGGCGAAGTCGAAGTGCGCACCTCGACCGAGGCCGGCAAGGACGTGCGCATGGCGGCGCTGAAGCCGCCAGCCGTGATCGGCGAAATGGCGGTGCTCGATGGCGGCGTCCGCTCGGCCGACATTTGCGCCATCCGCAAATCGCGCTTTCTGCGCATTCATCGCGATCAAGCCATCGCCGCGCTCGAGAGCGAGCCGCAGGCGCTTTTGAAACTGATCGCCGAAATGAGCCGGCGTTTGCGCCACGCTGACGAGGCGATTGAGGACGCGCACACGCTCGATCTCGGCGGCCGGCTCGCACAGCGTTTGCTCGAGGAAGCCGGCGACGGCGCGTCGGTTACGCTGACGCAAACCGAAATCGCGCGCCGCATTGGCGCGAGCCGCGAGAAAGTGAATCGCAAGCTGCACGAATGGGCTGACGAAGGCTGGATCAGCATGGGCCGCTCAGGGATCAAGCTCGTCGCGCGCGACAAGCTGAAGTCGCTGATCCAGGAATCGCGCGCAGGTTAGCGCCTCACCAATTCCCGGATTGGACACAGTCCAAGTCCGGGACCCATAAACACGCATGTTTGCCGTCTCGCGCGTCGCGAGTGAGTGAGCATTGATGCATGCGTGTTTATGGGTCCCGGGCTCTCGGCTTTGCCGAGCCCCGGGAATGGGTGAGTGGTTTGCCCCGCAGGGCGGAGACGCGAGGTTGGCGTCTAAGGTAGTCAGTGTGCGCCGATTGCTCAGCGCCGGACGCTTCCTCTCGCGTCTCCGTGATCTCTCTCATCGGCTCGGCACAAGGAGGTGTTTCACTCCTCTGGCGAGATCGCCGATGGCGTGCAGGTCAGCGCTGTTCAACGCTGATCCCCGGCTCGTCCTCCGCGCGGTTGCTACCCCGGCGGCCTCGGCGACTGTTGCGATACGCGGTGTTGAAACGCCCATTGGTTTGTTCGCTTCTTGCCGCGCCTTCCCGCTCGTCTAGGAAACATCAGCGCCTCACGCTCGATCACCTCAGCTCCGCGTTGGCCGAACAGGGATCCAACTGCCCTCACTGCGAAACTGATGGCGGGAGTAGGCGTCTCGCTCCGCCACGTTCAGCTTAGTCGCGCATATAAGGCTTTGCCTTTGCCAAGCGCTGATAGGACAGGCCCCAAAAAATCTTTTCGAATAGTATTCGGGTATAAAGCGTCCAGCTGTTCGCCTTCAGAGCTTGAAAGGAATTTCTCGAGCTCGTTTTTCAATAACTCTGTTTCTCTCAAATCAAGCGCGATGTACTCGCAGGCCGATGGCGTCTGTTCTCCTAAACGGCGTCCGGCATGATGGAAAAATGTCAGGCAGATGTAATCGCTGTCGGCTGCTGGGATTGGTTTTGGACGACTCCAGAAAAACGACTTCTGAAAATAGCTGGGCAACTCGGCAGTTATTCTAGGCGATAGAAACTCTGGAGATTCCGGCACGCTATCAATGTCCGAAGCGCACAGATAAAACAGCTCAGAGACAAAGTGATCAATGACTTTCAAATCGCCTTTCGGCTGGCCGGCATATGTGAATCCTGACTCTACCACTCGCTTTCCGACGCGGACGCAACGCTCGACGACGTCTGGCTTGAAATTCAGCTCACGCATCTCGTTGACGACCGCGTTCACCACTTTCTCTCTCGCATGCGTTAGGGCGTGCTCAAGCTTGCCGCAATCGAAAGAGTGAAAACTCCCATTGTACGACATCGCGGCTAGCCTTCTGTTGTTGGGGTGGCCTGGGGCCGCAAACAGACCGAACTCCACCCCGTAACCGCCGTCACATCGCCCCGCACCATTCGCGCCTACGTTCTCCTTATCAGACAACGAGGCGCGCACATGAAAGCTCAGCTCAAAATCAAATTTCTATCCCTGGCACTGGCCGCCGCGCTTTTCCTTCCTGCCGCGCTGGCCACGTTGAACCAGGCGCTCTGATCGTCGCGTCGAGCCAAACGCTGCGATCAACTTGAAGCAAGGACGCGAGGAGGCTCCCCCTCGCGTCCTTCGCTTTTTAAGCTTTGGCGTGCCGAGGCGGCTTCGCGACGGACGAGGCTTTCAGACGGCCATTCGGCTTTCATGTCGTAGAACACATCGAACGCGCGTTGGCCTTCGGGAATGTGCACCCACGGCACTTTGCTGCGCGTGAAGATGTGTGCGTCGGGTTCGATCGCGTGCGGCGCGTCGAGCGTCGCTACGCGGACGAAGCGCAGATAGGGACGCCGCCCATAATCGCTCCAAAGCGCGACCGCGCATTTCGGACAACGATGAACCGCGTGACCGCGCCCGCTCGGGCTCGGCATATCGATAATCTGGATCGTGTCGCTGCCGCTGATCAGATCAATACGATCAGTCTCGATCAGCGCGTTGATGGCGAAAGCGCTGCCAGTCTGCTTCTGACAATCGAGGCAATGGCAGCAATGCGTGAACATCGGCCCCGATGTGAGCTTGTACCGCACCGCGCCGCAGGAACAGCCGCCTTCAAGGGCGACCTCAATGGGTCGATGCAACACACTGGCTAAATCGCTCTGCTGGGGTGCGAAAGTCCAGAGTTTTTCTTGGCCGCTCGTTGAGCTCGCGAGCAATGCGATTGAGCTGTGCTT
>JALHQO010000012.1 GCA_022841905.1 Hyphomonadaceae bacterium
ATTATGGCCAGCGGCGTATGTGTGCCGCATCAACAGGTCGAACACACGGCCGCACCGACCAAGCCTCGCAGAACTTCAAAGAATTCCCTTGCCAACGGAGAGCCGTCCACACAGGGCCAGCGTAGGCGTTGCGAACTAAATCACGAATGGCTTGGTCGCTAAAAACGTGACGCTGGCGTCAGCCGCCGACGACCGGACCACACCTCGCCGAGAGCGGCCATTTTCAGCTAGGGATTAGGCTCTGTGACCAGCCCTTTCGGCCCCAAGGGCGCAACGCCTATGCTGGACGCCGATCTCGCGCGCGGGGCCCGCGCACCACAGGGCAGTTTTGATGTCAAAAGACCGTATCAAAACCATCGAGTTTCGCCACGTACCGAATGCGTGCCAAGAACCCGTGCGCGCTTGGTTTGAAGGGCGGCTGGCGGCGCTTAAGCTCGATGGCACGCGGTCCGTCCACATTCCCCATCCAGACGGTAGCGGGCGCGCGCTCAAGATCAAGGGCGCCGGCGCGGCCGGCGGGCCAATTCAGTTTGGCGTCTTTCACAACACCGGACCCAAGGCCGCGCAGTTCGATTTCGACGGTCGGATGATGGACGATGTGGCGTCGGGTTGGGACGGCGCCTTCGAAGGCGGCGCCTCGTTTCAGCAGGCCGTCGCCGAATTCAACATGTCCAATAGGCTGCTCGAGCTCGGTTACGACATCGTTCCGTGCATCGGCTATGGCCGCGTTGCGCACGAAGGGCTGTCGTCGTGGTTCGCGGTCTTCGATCACGAGCCAGGGCTGCGGACCGATTCCGATATGATGTATCCCGGTATTGGCATCGATGAGTGGAAGCGCCTGAATACCATCATCGGCGATCTCATGTTCACGCTTGCCGTCCGCCACGATCTGATCGGCCATTGCTGGTATCAAGGCGCAACGGACGGTCGTCTACTGATCCGCGACCTGCATCCCTTTCGCTACGCCGACCCGCTGAACATGTCGCAGGTGTCCTGGGTCATGCAGCTTTTCTACGCCATGCACATTCGGGGAAACGCAACACGTTTGCTCGGCTTGAAGCGCAACGACCCGGCCGAGCCGCGTGATCTTCACGTCTGGCAGTACCGCGCTTTCTGCCCCGATGCGACGTTGGAGGACCATGACCAACTCCGCCATGATCTGGTGGTCCCGTACATGCTGAAACCTCCGGCAGACTTCAGGTTCGATCGACTGGTCGCCCTCCTGCGGGAAAACCGAATTACGGCGGCGTTGATGGATGCATGCCCGGCAAAGTTTGCGCGTGCATAAACAAAGCATCCGCTCCAGGGTTGCGCCGGATTGGCTGAGCGGGCAGTCGGCTTGCGTCGCAGTTCGGATTTGGCGACACTCGTTTTTGTTGCGGGTGGGGCCTACGAAACGTGTCGGCAGACGATCTAGATCTGGCTGTGGTCGTTTTATCTTACGGCCCCCGTCGGACCCTCATCGACGCTGTGCACTCTCTGCTTGCGCAACAGAGCCGCGCCGAGATCGTCATCGTCCACTCCGGCGGGGGCCGGCCACCAGAGGCGCTCACGGCCGCCAATGCCGCAGTGCGCCTGATCGTTGTCAACACCCCGCTCTATCCCGGTGCGGCCCGCAATGTCGGCGTCGCCTCAACCAAGGCCCCCTATGTTGCGTTCTTGGCCGACGATTGCATGGCGGACACGGGCTGGATTGATCAGCGCATTATTCGCCACCGCGCCGGCGCGCGCGCCGTCGCCAGCGCGCTGGTCTGCCACAAGCCCTACGCGCCGGTGGCGCTCGCCGCACATTTGAGCCTCTATTGCCGGCGCATGCCGCGCGCGAACCCTAGCTTCGCCCTGCGCTACGGCGTGTCCTACGACCGGCGCCTGTTCGCGACCTACGGCGTATTCCGCGAAGATTTAGAGAGCGGCGAGGACACCGAGTTCAATCAGCGGCTCTCGCCGGCTGATGCGCCACACTGGGCCCCGGAAATCATAACGGTGCATCAAGGTGCAGAGAGTATCAGCGCGTTCTTTCGCTCACAGTGGAGCCGCGGCAAGCGCATGGCCCTGGCTTGGCGGGCGTTGGGCGCATTTGGCGCGTCAGAAGTGGGGCGCAACGCCCTTGCCCGCACAGGTATGATCTTGCGCGAAATGTGGGACTTGATCGAGCCGCGCCAACGCGTGACCGCGGCGCTCTGCGTTCCCCTGATCGTACTTGGCAACATCTCGTACGCATGCGGCGCGCTCATGTCAGGAGCGCGGAGATGATCACGACGCATCTGAAGTCGTCAGGCGCAGCGCCGACCATCGTTGGGGTCTTTTCCTTTCGCTACGACGCGCACTTGGTCCCGGCCATGCTGGCCAGCATCGAGCCGATGGTCGATGGCTGGGTGTGCTACGACGACCGCAACGCCAATAGCGTCTTCAGCAACGAAATCCGCCGTCGGGGCCTTCTGCTTGAGGCAGCGCGCGAGACCGGCGCGCGGTGGGCGCTCGCGATTGACCCAGACGAACGATACGAGACCGCGCTCGCCCGAGCGATCCGTGCGCTTACGGATGAAGATGGCCCGTGCTGCTACACGTTCGCACTGCGCGAGATGTATGGCGAGACCGTCTACCGCATCGACGGCGTCTGGGGTCAGAAGAGGCAAGCCCGCCTGCTGTCGCTGCAACATGGGCTCTGTCAGCCTAAAGATCAGCTCCATCTGCCATGGAGCTATTTCATTCCAGATCATCGGCTCATCGATACCGACTTTAACCTCTACCACCTCAAAATGATCACGCGCGCCCGCCGGCAGGCGCGGGCTGCGCTCTACAATTTCCTCGATCCCGACAAGCGCATGCAAACGCTGGGCTACGATTATCTGGTCGACGAGGCGGACGCCGCCTTTGAAGCCATTCCCGAAGGACGCGGGTACGATCCGCCGCATGATGAGGACGGCGGCCTCTGGATGCCGAATGTGGACGCCCGATGATGAAGGCGCTCGATAATGGCAGGCGTTTGCGCGTCCTCGTGCTCACCAATCATTTCAAATGGTTCGCCGGCTCAGAGATCGTGGCGCTTGAAATTGCACGCGGGCTCGCGAACTTGGGCGATGACGTAACCCTCGCGGCCAACGTCATGCGCGCGCCGTTGGCCGATCATGCCGCAGGACTGACGCTAACGGATGATATCGCCGCGATCGACCTGCCGAGCTTTGACCTGGTGTGGTGTCAGCATGATCTTCTGAGCCTGCTTCCGCTCGCGACGTGGGCGCGCGCGGCGCGCGACGGCCTGCCTCATATCGTCCTCGTCTCGCTCTCGCCATTTGAACCCTACGAACACTTGAATGGCGCATTCGCGCGCGTCTTATCGGCGGACCTCTACGCGAATTCGGCCGAAACCGCCGACGCCGTCGCCGCGGCCAGCCACGGCATGCTCAAGCGCGACGACATCCACGTTTTCCATAATGCTGCGCCGGCGCCGTTCTGGCGCCGCGCGGACGGCGCGCCTCCAGCCCAACTCGGCTCTGTTTTATTTGTGTCTAATCATCCGCCGACTGAAGTCGATGCATGCGCAGCGATGCTGGAATCGCGCGGTGTTGACGTTCGTCGCCTGGGTATGGGCCACACAGTTCGCCTGATCGAGCCTGACGATTTGAGCTCGGCTGACGCCATCGTTTCCACCGGCAAAACCATCAGCTATGCCATCGCCTCGGGGAAACCCGCATTCATCTACGATCACTTTGGCGGCGACGGTTGGCTGACGGGCCGCAATTTCGAACACAATCGCTATTTCAACTTTTCCGGCCGCCCACAGAAGCGCCGCCTCGATGCCGAGGCGCTCACGGCGGAAGTGCTGGGCGGCTTTGGCCAAGCAGCAGCTCAAAGCGCCAACCGAGCAGATCAGTTCGACCTGTCGCGATTTCATCTCGAGCACCATCTGCACGCCCTGCGCCAGCGCGCTCGTTGTGTTCGCGAGTCTGGGTCACGCCGCCTGCTGCGTCGCGCGAGGCTCGCCTTATCGCTGAGGCAAACCGCGTTTCGCGCACATCTGGAAACATCCAGGTGCAAAGCCGAGGTGATGCGTTCTTTGAGGCGTTACCTTGATCTCTAGCCATTCTCGGGCCGCCGCTCTCGAGCCGCCCTAGATGCGTCGCAGCAGCGCATCCCGCAGGCCCGCCGCTCTGTGAGCCCAAGTGTGCTCGGCGTGCGCCAGCTGAGCGGCGGCATTTCCCATCGCGCGCAGTGAATCGGGCGAGCCAAGCCCTGCCTCCAGTTTCTCGACCAATTCGCCGTAGCTGCGAAACGAAAGAAACGTCTCGCCATCGCGAAAACCAAGGGCGTGCAAATCCTCCATGGCGTCAGCGACGGGACAACAGCCCGCGCCCGCGGCCTCAAAGAATTTCGCCATCGGTTCAAGCCCGGGCCACATCGGCACCTCACGCGCCGCCATTTGGTGCAGCTCTTCCCTGCGCTCTATCGGAACCTCGATATCGGCTGATATGGCCATACAAGCGAGAAACTGGTTGAGGCGTTCGCCGAGCTGAAGATACGGCGTCATCGGCAGGCGGGTAAGTGGCAGATGGGCGTCCGCCACGGCGCGCTCAGCGATCTTTCGGCACATATAAGCGCTGCCGAAGGTGACCGCGCCCTCGCGCGCCGCACTGACATTGCAAAAGCGCGTCGGCTCAAAACCTTTCGGCCCCCAATCGGCATCGATCCCCTCGTTCTGCAGCCTGTCGCGCACCACGCCGCCTGAGGTGATAACCGAACTAAAGCGATGACGGCCAACGACGGCAGGCCAGGCGCCGTTCAATGCGGGACCAAAGATGTCGCTGTAATTTTGGATGATGTCGTGATCCATCAGAACGCGCAGACCGTCGAAGCCATCCCAGGATAAGGTCGCCGCCGCGCGCAGCCGCTTGAAGGCGACGAACACAATAACCGCATCATAATCTGAGAGGCGAATAGAGCGGCCAGCATCGGTCAACCGGCCCGCATCAAGAGCGTCTAAGTCGGCAGGGACCACATCGAACTCAGGCAGTTCGCCGATCCGATCCATGAAATCCTGCTCGAAGCGGGGGTATGTGTAGGGGTGATGAAGAAGCAATGCCCTCATGAGAAAGAAGATACACCCGCCGCTTGGGACTGCACCAGTGTCCGCGAAGGGCGAGCGTGCGTCATGGCCGGATTTCGCGACCGGCCTGCTCTCTCCAACCCGGACAGTGGCTTAGCGCACGCAGCAGCGTCGTGTTGTCGCCGAAGGCTGCCGCATCGCCTTCCAATTGGCTTCTATTCTCAGCCATCCTCTTGGGAGATAAGAAGCGAGAGGGCCTTCATGTTCGCGCCGGCGCGACCAATCTGCTGATCCACTTCATCAATGAATCCGCTCAGATGAGCCATTGCTTCCTTGGTGGACAGCGCCCTTTCTTTGTGGAGTTGAAGCACGTGCCCCAGAAAGATTTCCATATCGATGTGGTCGGCTACGCTGAGTACTGACATTGCTTGTCGGCTCCTTGCCACGTAGCACAGAGCATTGTTCCGCAACTTATGCCAGCGTGATCGCCTGGGCCAAAGTTCGAGCCCTCACGTCATTAACGAATCGCAGTGTGTGCGATAGCGTACGGATTGTTAGGCAAAGTCGGTGCCCATCTAACCAAGTTGGGAACGCCAAGATCTCAGCGCGGTGCCGGTGCTAATCCAAATCTGACCAGCAATGATCCATGGACGGCGAACTCACTCACGTCGAGCCGTTGGTCATTGTACACGGAGAAAGGCGGCCGCATACTCTCCCGGAACCATTCTCGCCTTCGCGAGTTACTCTAGGTTCTGCCGAAATGCAGGCAGCGCGGTCTCACTGGCGCCTCAGTGGCCAGAAAGTTGGGGAAAATGGCCATCATACTGGTCGTTGAGGACGATGCGTTGATCCGCATGGTCGCGGAAATGATGATACAAGATTGGGGGCACGAGACGTTATCGGCGAGCGACGAAGACGAGGCGCTTACGATCCTGCGGTCGTCACAGCGCATTGATGCGCTGTTTACCGATATTTATCTCAAGGCGTCTGTCCTGGGCGGCTGCAATCTTGCCAGCCAAGCCATTGCGCTTCGACCGCAACTACGTGTGCTCTATACGACGGGCAATTCCCTTACCGAAAAGATGACGGCGCTATTCGTTGCTGGCGCCCACTGTCTGGGAAAGCCTTACACGCAGCAACAGCTTCAAGACTCAGTCGCGGAAATGCTCGCGACCTGATTTCTCGGAACAGATGAGACTGAACATGGGGGACTCCGAGATTGCTGCGGGCGACATTGTCGAAACGGTGCCTAGCGCGCTCATCATCCTTGATCAAAACTTGATCATCAAATCCGCCAATCGCGCATTCTACCAGACTTTCCGCACGAGCCCGCAGGAAACTGAGGGATCCCTAATCTACAACCTCGGCAACCGGCAATGGGACATTCCCGCGCTGCGCAATCTGCTCGAAAGCGTGATCCCGCATCGCGCATCGGTGGAAGGGTTCGAGGTCGAGCACGATTTTCCAACCATTGGACGGCGCACCATGCTGGTCAACGCTCGGAAAATCCTGCGCGGCGGCGACCATGACGGCTACATCCTGCTCGCAATCGAGGATGTCAGCGAAGAGCGTGCCGCCCGCGCCGAGAGCAAGCGCAACTGGCAACTCACGCAAAGCATCGTCGACACCATTCGCGATCCCCTCGTCGTGCTCGAAGGCGACATGACGATTGTCACGGCGAGCAAGGCGTTCTTGAAAATGTTCGGCATTACGGAGGCCGAAACGCGCGGTCGTCGCGTCGCCGAACTCGGCCAGCATCAATGGGACGTTCCGGCACTGCGCCACTTGATGGAAAAGGTGCTGCCGGAGAACAAGCCGATCGAGAGCTTCGAGATCGAGGACAACTTCCCCGGCCTGGGCTTGCGCGTTTTCAACCTGAACGCACGGAAGATCTCGCAACCGGGCAACCATGCACACCGCATGCTTCTCGTCTTCGAAGACATCACCGACCGCAAACAGCGCGAACGGGACGCGCTCGTCCTGACCAATGAAATCTCGCACCGGATCAAGAACAATTTACAGATCGTCGTCGGCCTGATCGCCTACGAGGCCAAGTTTACCGAAGCTTCCTGCGTCCAGGGGTACAAGGCCATGCAGGCCCGCATCGGCGCCATCGCCCAACTCTACGATCTCATTTCACAATCAAGTCTCGGCCGGACAGTCGCGGTTGATGCGTATCTACGCGAAATCGCCAAGGTGATGTCGGCAAGCCTGATCGGCGACGCCTCAGGCATCAAGATCGAGGTGAAGGCCGAGGCGCTGGAAATCGATCCCGATCACGCCGTGCCGTTTGGCCTGCTGGTAAATGAGCTGGCTACGAACGCCATCAAGCACGCGTTTCCTCATGGCGACGGACATATCACGCTGAGCGTCGAACAGGTCGGCGACGAGATCGAACTGGTCGTCGCCGACGACGGGATCGGTATCCAGGACAAGGTCGTTACGAAAATTGCGCAGAAGCGCGGGGCCGACTACGTGGCGATTTTTGTGCGCCAACTCGGCGGCACAATCCTTCCGGCGCCATCGGATGAGCCGGGTACTATCGTTCGGATACGCTTGCCGTTGCTGCTGGTTTCGTCGGGCGGCGCCGCACCGCTGGCGGCCTGAGACGCGAGCGGCAGTTAAGGGCCAATCATGGCCGGCCGGACAAATTCTTACGACTGACCGCCAACGGGCGCTTATGCGCCAAAGGGGGCTCGGATCAGAGGGACACGATGGCCGTGACGGTTCCGGCTGCAGTGCGCTCACTGGCCGCGTCGCCCACTTTCCGGAGCGTCCAAACGCCCACCGTTGAGATGCTCCCCAGAACCTCGCGCGTATTGAACCAAGTCCGGTCGGCCGTTAGAGCCACAAAGGTATCATCCGCCGCAGCGGAGCGGGAGAAGGTTGGGCCACTGCTTCGCGTGTGCTTCACTTCATATCGATCGCCCACCACTTCGATGTTGGCGACGTTCCAGCGCCCAATCTCGCCATCTTGGTCACAGATTGAGCCGTTGCGTTTGAACGTGATCGAAGCGAACGCAATGTCAGGCTCTGCGGCCTCATGCGATGCAGAGATGTCGCCGGGAAGTTGGATCCTTAGTCCTTTCGCGAGCGAACCAGCGACCGCCGCCAACAGTGTCATCAGTCTCTCCGAAACCTCAGAGCGTACTCGTTACATTGCACGGGAGACGGAGCTGCCGCAGACAAGATCAGGCGACCTGTCAACGCCGCTTGGCCTCTAAAGACATTGGCTTTGCTCCCTCAAAAGGCTTGCCAGAGCTCGAAACTTTGGCCGCACCGCTCCCTTGAATCCGCGTCTCGCGGATCGCTGCTTTCCTTCGATGCTTGTCGGCCCCGTCGATCGCAGCCAAGGCTTCCATCGATGTATCGCCTGCGATTGCGCCTGCCGTTGCGCCTCGGTTCGCTGGTAGCTCATGCTGTGCCCCTGATAGTTGGTTTGGCGCTATTTCAGTGTCGCGCGTGCGCGCGACCCCGTTATTGACCTGGATAGGTCCGCCGCTTGAGACGTTAGCTTGCCTCGCAAACACCGCTGGCCCGTGCTTCAATTCTGTAAGCGCTTGCAGGGTCGCTCGACATTGCGACTGCGCTTTCAGCGCCAGCCTCATGTGCGCTTCATATTGCGGAAGTGCGTTCTGAGCCAACCCGCGCTCGACTAACCGCACGAAGAGAGATTGCAGCGCGGTCGCTTGCGACATGAGCATCGCTTCGGACCGCGCCAGGTCGCCATCAACGACGGCCAGAGCATACCCTCGGATGGCCGCCATGAGACCTGGGACATCGATCAGATCATCCAGCCCGCTCGCTCGCTCCGTCGCCAGCACCACGCGCGCCGACGCCAATTCCGGCGCGGTGATCTGCATGCCTGTTCGTTTGCCGGCGGCGTCGCGATCATCACCTTCGACGCGGTAGATTGGGTAATCGCGCCGCGGCGCGAAGACGCCGTCAGCTTTCGCGGAGCGAGATTTGTCCGCGCGCCTCACTCTCATTCTCCTATGCGTTTTGGAGCGGAAAAGCCCACGCGATTTGCCATCACCGTCTCGCAGTAGTCGGATAAGGACTGCGTGGTTCGCCACGCAGGACGCCCCTCGAGCGCAGCCAACAGACTCGTTTGGCACAGATCCTCACTCGACCAGCGAGCACCGGCGAACGCTGCAAATGCGCGCGCCTTCCGCTGAAGCGCTTTGCGCTCTGCCAAACTCATGTTTTTCAGTAGAGCCCGCCGATCCTCCCGCGTCCGCACTGTATTCCGCGCTGCCATAAACCGATCCTTGGTGAGGCTTTGAAGAGGGCGCAGGACGACCAGTCCCCGCCGATTCGGCCGGGCTGGTCCCGCGCCCTCCCGCGTGTTTCCGCTCCTCGGAGCCGGCCCCGCGTCGGGCGATCTAGCTGCCGGGCGTGGCGCTAGACTTGGGCGACAACTTACGACGGTCTCGCCCCCGCCGCCGACCGCGCTTTCTCCCCTAAGGACTGCGCTTGAGCTGTGATCGGGTCCCAACAGTAGCCCTCTGAGCCGACGCCCTGTTGGTTTGCCCAACGACGGCGGCCGAGCCGCGCTCGACGCTCTGGTCGGGTTGCGGCGAAGCACTTTCTTGAATGTTCGATAGTCGCTCCGACGTGCTGCGGAGCGGCGGTCCGAGACGCGCTTCAAGCCATTCTTGTAGTTCAGTTTCTGAGTAAACAACGCGATGACCGAAGCGATGAAACACAGGCCCGCCGCCTACATGCCTCCAATTCACTAGAGTCTGCGGGCGAAGCCGAAGGCCGCGCTCCCCGAGCCATGCGATCACTTGTTCAGTTGATCGATAGGTCTCTGTAGGAATGACGGTCACGCTAGTAGCTCACCTGCTGCTTTTTTTGACTGCGGCAGTATGTTCTGAAGCAAAGCTAGACGCACCGGGGTGTCTAACTCACTTCAAACCACTGAGCTTTCTGGAGAGCAGCCTCTGCGCCGCGCCAGCGGACGGGAAACCGAACCGCTGCCAATTCTCGCGTGCAAACGCTGTAGGATTTAAGGCGGGTTCAGACCCCGTGTACTGCGCTTCATAAGCCTCCCAGAACCGCTCGCCACGCCGCACCGCAGGATCACCAGCACCATCCAGCGTGCCCTTCTCCGCGACCGCCAGACCGATCTCAACCAACTCTCTGAAGCCTGAGGTTCGCAAGGCAACTTCAACCTCTAGCTCTCCCAAGTGAATGGCGAGATGCAACAGGTTCCCGTAATCGGGCGATTGGTCTCGCATCATGCGAAAAGCATGATTCACCCCATTAAGCAGAGCAGCTGCGACGTGTTCATCAGCATTGTGATCGATGCCCTCAAATTCCAGAATCCAATCGTGCTGTGAGATCAGACTCCACTTTCCCTTGCGCTTCCGATGTCGTCCTGGTGCGAAGGGCGCGCGATAGAGACGAAGCGCCGAATGAGCCGAATGGTGCATTAAATTCAAGTGCGACCAAAACAGGCCCCATCCGCTTGGACTCCCATCCTCGCGCCGGTGCATTCCCGTCTCAATGTGCCGTTTCACCGCCCTGATGTGCTCAACACCAGCGCTCTCTTCACGTGAAGGAGCACGCATCATGATCTTGCGCGCGAGCGCTCTTGCTGATTTCTTCGAGAAGCCGTCGCGTTCGATCAAACCGGCAAGGCCAGTGATCGTTGTCCCCGCGAGCAAGTCTTTCGTGGACATTCCCACGCAGAGCCAGTTCGGCGTAAGATTGTCATTTGCCGCGCCTGATGATCTTCCCATAGCACGGTCACCTCGCATCAAACTTCACTTGAAACGCCTAGCAGCTTGAGACTGCGAGCCGCCGCCCGCAGCGCGCGCTATCGTTCGCCCGACTCGTTCGGAGAGATATCGCACAGGATCGTCACCCAAGTGCGCGTACCGCTCGGTGGTGATAGTTTGTGAATGACCCAGCGCTTTCGCGATCAGTGGCAGGCTGGCACCGCCTGCGACCGCAAACGATGCAAAGCTGTGGCGCAAATCATGGATACGCACATCTGTTAGATTTGCGCGTTTGCGAACGCGCTCCCACGCTTTCTGAAGACCATCGGCCGGACGAGCGGCATCGTAAGGAGATGGAAACACGAACCCCTCCTTAGGGTCGCGCTCCGCGAGGATCGCGGCAGTTGCCGCATTGATCGGAATAACCTTCTCTCCGGTTTTCGACCGCTCCCGTGGAAGGACGATATTGCCGCGCGCTAAATCTACTTCCGACCAGTGCAAGGCCTGAATTTCTGACTTTCGCGCACCAGTGAGCAGAAGGACGCGAAGCATGTCGGCGAAGCTGGAATGGAGTCGCTTTTCTCGCTCCATGACGGTGATCGTATCAAGAAACCGTCCCGCTTCTTGCTCCGACAAAAATCGCTCCCGCCGGCGCGGCTTCTCCTTACGCACGCGAAGCGCCGGGTTCGCGCCGATGAACTCTTGGTCGATCGCCCAACTCAGGCAGGCCGATAGGCTCATGACGGCGCTGCGCGCCACACCGCGACCACCGCGAACAATGGCCCGTCCGCGCGACTTGGTCTTAACATCCGCCTTGGTGTCGCCTGCCGCTATGCGAGCCTGTGCGTTCTCGATATCACCCTTCGTGAGGCTCTGGATCGGGATTTCACCGATCAGCGGCACGATATGGCGGCGCAGCTTGCGGGCGTCCGTGCTCCATGAACTTTCGCGCTTGGCCGGGTTCGCCCTTCCGCCTTCGACCAACCACTTTTCGACGAGCTGCTCCACCGTGAGCGCCCGGCGTGCTGCTTCCGCAGCTGCACGCGCGGCCGCAACGCGCTCAGCGATCGGATCGCGCCCTCGGTCGGCAGCCATCCGCAGGTCTTCAGCTTCCGTGCGAGCCTGCTCAGCGGTCCAACTAGGGCCGTACTCACCTATGGTCGCGACGCGCTGACGTCCTCCGACGACGTACTTGAGTCTGAAACTGCGCTTACCAGAAGCGAAGACGCGGACATGGAAACCGCGCAGCTCCTTGTCGAAGTAGTCAGTGAAACCCTCGCTGGGCGCCCCCAGACCCGCCACCACAGTCTTGGTCAATTTCTTCCGTGTCATTGGCGCACCACCAGATCGTAGGTACACCATAGGTACAGGACTTGCGGTATTCGGCCAACAACTCACAGCATACCGCGCGCTACCGCGATCTACCATTTTCGCTTATTTCAATGGGTTTTTGGTAGTTTTTAGGAGGCCTGCGGTAGCGCTCCAAACCCCTAGTCCGCGGAGTTCATAACCCCAAGGTAGGTGGTTCAAGTCCACCCGCCACCACCAATCACTTCGCTTGTAGAGTGCCGGTGGTCATGCGCGTTCAAAAATAGCGGCGATGCCTTGGCCGCCGCCGATGCACATGGTCTCCAGACCGTAGCGGCCTTCGCGGCGGCGCAGCTCGCGCACAAGATTCGCCAGAATGCGGCCACCCGTGGCGCCGATGGGATGGCCGAGGGAAATCCCTGAGCCGTTTACATTCAGCTTGTCGCGATCGTCCCATTTCCAGCCCTTCAGCACCGCCAACACTTGCGGCGCGAACGCTTCGTTGAGTTCGACGAGATCGATGTCGCTCCAAGAAAGGCCAGTGCGCTTGAACAGGCGCTCCACCGCGGGCACTGGCCCGATACCCATCCGCGAAGGCTCGCACCCTGCCGCCGCCCAGCTATGAAACCACGCCATCGGTTCGAGCTTCAATTCATCGAGCTTGTCCTCGGCGACGATAAGACAAGCCGCCGCTGCATCATTTTGCTGACTGGCGTTTCCGGCAGTGACGATGCCGCCCTTCTCGATGGGGCGCAGCGCGCCTAGCGTTTCCATTGATGCATCCGCGCGGCAGCCTTCGTCCTTCACGAACAACACCGGCTCGCCGCGCTTTTGAGGGACGGGGACCGGGACAAGTTCATCGCTGAACTTATTGTCCTGCCAAGCCGCGGTAGCGCGCTGATGGCTGGTCACTGCGTAGGCGTCGGCTTCTTCGCGCGTGATGCTGTAGTCTTTCGCAAGGTTCTCGGCGGTTTCAATCATGCCGCTGATGACACCAAAGCGCGCGATCGGCTGCGACATCACTCGCCCGCGCGACAAGCGATCGTACATCAACGACTCGCCCATGCGCGCGCCGCGGCGGAGATCAGTCGAGTAATGTTCGACGTTGCTCATGCTTTCGACGCCGCCGGCGACGACCACATCCGCCGCGCCGGTTTGCACCATCATCGCCGCGTCGATCACCGCCTGCAGGCCGCTGCCACATCGGCGATCAAGCTGCAGACCTGGCACGTGCACGGGAAAGTCAGCAGCGAGCAGCGCCCACCGGCCGATACAGGGCGCTTCGCCATTGGCGTACCCTTGCGCAAACACGACGTCGTCAACGCGCCCTGGATCGAGCTTGGTGCGCTCTACTAATGCACGCAACACCACCGCGCCCAATTCGCCGGCCGGAATTGTTGATAGCCCGCCGCCGAACTTGCCGATCGGCGTACGAATAGGATCAACGATCGCGACGCGTCTCATAAGCCGGTTCTTTCTAAATCACGCCGAACTGGCGCAGGTTGTCGATTTCGTCAAAGGAATACCCGGTGTTACGCAAAGTCGCCACTGTGTCCGCCCCAGCACGCGGCGCAAGCGTTCGGATTTGCTGAAAGAAAACCGGCGAAATCGACACGTGGACGGCGACCACACAGTAGTCCGCTGGCGAAGGTCGGTGGCTCAAGTCCACCCGGCGACACCGCCTCCCTGACCCACTCCATTCGCCCGAGCGCAACCGCCTGAACATGGGGTTTCGCCCTGGTCTGCGCCGCGCTCCTTTCGCAACCTGCGGAGGAGCGCCTTTGACCATCACCACTATTGTCATAAATCTCGACCGCGATGTCGCGCGCATGGAGCATATGCGCACGCAGCTTAATCGACTGAGCATGCCGTTTGAGCGCTTCGCGGCAGTCAACGGCGCCGCTCCGCCGGAAGAGGTAAAACACTACTTCAGCGATCCAAGCGCCTTCCTCTCGCCGGGCGAAATCGGCTGCTATGCAAGCCATCTGATACTGTGCGACCGCATTGCGCGCGGGCTCTTGCTGGCGCCGGTTCTGGTGCTTGAAGACGACGTAGAGTTGAGCGCCAACTTGCCGTTCCTCCTCCGCCGGCTGGTCGCTGAACTCCCCGCTGGCTGGGATATCGTGCGTCTATCGCGAGCGTCGAAGCGCGCGGAGATGCGTGTGGCGCGCCTCGACCCAGAGCACGAACTGGTTCGGTTTTCGCACGTGCCGACCAGCACCGGCGCTTACCTGATCAGCCGCCAAGGCGCCGAAAAATTTCTGGCGCCCCGCGCACGTCGGTTGCCGATCGATCAAGATTTGCGGCGCGTGTGGGCGTGGCGGCTGAACATGTTTGGCGTCTCGCCAGCGCCCGTGCGCGCCGACGTGTTGGAGCAATCGAGCATCAATCTGAACGGCGTCGCCCGCGCTTCCCAGATCGCGCGCCGGGAAGCCTCTATGCGCCGTCAACGTTTCTTCGAAAGCGCCAATCGCGGCTGGCGCGGCGTGCAAGACTTCGGCGCGCGGCGTTGGTTCATGGCGGAAGTGCTGAACCTGGCCGCGCGCCTAGCCCCGCGAGGCGCGCGGCAAGCTTTCTTGGCCTGGACGCGAACGCAGCTTGCCGAAGAATGATCGGGCGGCTGACTCGCGCCCTCCGACCATCCCCTATTTGAGCGGTGTCGCGATCGCTGCGCGCGCGCCATGCAATAGAGCGGCGGGCTTTTCCGCCATGGAAGGATGTCCACCATGAATCGGACCATGACGTTGGCGGCGGCCGCCGCCCTGGGCTTGGGTTTGCTGCCGGGCGCGGCGCACGCTCAGGACATGATGCGCGACTACGACGAGCGGTTGAGCGATCAGACCGCGGATGGGGACGCGGTGCGTGTGCGGTTTAGCCTGCCTTTCGGCGGCCAGGCCGCGGGCGAGCGCAACGAGGCGCGCCTGGCCTTCGGCTTCCAAAGCGACTTTGGCGGCGAACAGCGCCAGCTCGATATGCTCTCCTTCTCGTTGACGGGCGGCACACCACATGTGGAAACACCATTCGCGTTCAACGCGGCCGGCGATGGCGAAGGCGGCTGGTTTTCGCGGCCAACCAATTGGCTGATCCTGGGCTTGGGCCTCGGCGTCGCTTATGCGATCTATGAGAACAACCAGGATGACGACGATCCGGCGCCGGTCGTGCTGAACTGATGCAATGATCAAAGACCAACCTCGCGCACGAATCGCCATCGTCGAAGACGAGGCGATTCTGCGCGAGGACCTGGCGCGGATCGTAGACCAAGCGGCGGATATGGATGTCGCTGGCATTGGCGATACCTTAGAAGCGGGCCGCGGCCTGCTCAGCGGCGGCGTCGACGTGTTGCTGATTGATCTCGCTTTGCCGGACGGAAACGGCGTCGATCTCATCCGCGAAGCGCGGGCGAGACTGCCAGCCATCAAGATCATCGTTGTCAGCATTTTCGGCGATGCACGCAGCGTCGTAAACGCAATCGAGGCCGGCGCTGACGGCTACTTGCTCAAAGGCGCCGGCGAGCAGGAAGCGGAATCGGCGATCCGCACCGTGCTCGAAGGCGGTGCGCCGATTAGTCCAGCCGTGGCGAGCCACATCCTGCTGCGCATGCGCGAGCGCGCCGCCGGCGTGCGCGGCGAACCGCTGGATGCGCCGCTGACGGAAAAGGAAGTTAACATCCTGAACGATCTGGCGAAGGGCTTCCGCTATAAGGAAGTCGCCCGCCTGCACGGCATCTCGCCGCACACCGTCGCCGACCACGTAAAGTCAATCTATCGCAAGCTGGCGGTGAATTCGCGCAGCGAAGCAGTGTTTGAGGCGGTGCAGGCCGGTCTCATTCGGCTCAATGACTAGAAGCGAGGCGCCCGTCTGGGCTAGGGCTCGGACCGTGCTGACCTCACCCTCCACACCTTGGCGACACACGTGGCTCCTCGCCGCGATCATCGTCGCGCTGCAACTGGCGTTGAGCGCCGGACTGCTGTGGGTCAACTTCCTGGTGGAAGACATACCGGGCCGGCGGGTGGATGCGCCACTGCATGCCGTGGCTCAGAGCGCGAACTATAGCAACCTACCCGACAGCGCGTTCGAGACGGTCAACCTTCCGCGCGGCGTCTGCTGCGACAGGACGCTTCTCATCTATCGCACTACGCTTAGCGCCGAAGAGGCGGAAATGCACGATGCCGCGGTGCTGATCGTCGGCGCGCAGGACAATGCGCATATCTATGTCGATGGCCATTTGGTCGGAGAGTTCGGGCGCGCCGAAGGTCAACCCGCCAACATGGCGCGACGACCGCAGCTCATTCGCCTGCCGGCGGCCCTGCTGCACGAAGGCACACGTGTCGATGTCGCCGTTCAGCGCGCCGTGGGCTTCGGCCATCTGCGGCCTTTCCACGTCGGAGAATACAGCGCGCTGTTCAATTCGTATGTCGCGCTGCGTTTCCTGCGCTCAGACATGCCATTCGCCACAGGCGTGATCGGCGTATTCGTCGCCATCTTCGGCCTATGCGCAGCGCCCTTGTTCGGCGCGCGCGGATTGTTGTTTGCCTTGGCCGGACTGGCCGCGAGCTGGGCCGGGCAGCAAGTTGCGTTACAGCTCACGGCCCCGCCCTGGGACACACTTATCAGCTACGGCGTCTATTTCACCGCGTTCCTCAGCGCGTCGGTGTGCGCGGTTTGGTTCTTTGTCGAGTGGACGTCGGTGTTCGAGCAAAGACGGCCGCCGCGCCGTCCGCTTTTTGCACTGGCGCTCGATCCGTGGAGTGCTTTGGCGCGAAAGCGTTTGGCGATTGGCGCCGTATCAATCATCGCGGTCGGCGCGGCGTTTATCTTCTGGCTCCTGCTGCGTGATCCCTCTCCGACCCACCCGATGGTGGTGGCGCAGGACATCGACCGTTCATTGGGCTGGATCGGACTGCTCGCGCTGGCGTTCTCGCTGGTGCGTGTCCTCGCTTACTATCTGCGCGGCAGCGCGCGCGACCCCATCGAAGGATCGGCGTTCGTGTTCGTGATCGTCGCTGCAGTTGCTGACATTGCCATGGTGCGGTTCTGGTACACGTACGGCGTCTTCCTGGACCTAGCGGTGACCTTCTTCCCGCTCGCACTGCTGCTTTCTCTCGCCGTGCGCGCGCGCGGCGTGTTCGAGGCGGCAACAGCGAACAGCGAAAAGCTCAATCGTCTCGTGGATGAACGCGAGCAGGTGATCCGGACGGCAATGGATGAAATTCGGCGCAACGAGCACGCCGCCATGCTGCTCGAAGAGCGCAGCCGCATCATGCGCGACATGCACGACGGCATTGGCGGTCAATTGCTGGGCCTGATCCTGCAAGCGCGGTCGCACAAAGTATCGAACGACGCGCTGATCGGCGGCCTTGAGCGAAGCCTCGACGATTTGCGCCTGGTCGTCGACTCCCTCGAACAAGGTGAAGGATCGCTCACCAGTGCGCTTGGAGCATTCCGTGCGCGGATCGAGCCGCGTTGCGAAGCGGCAGGCGTTGAGCTTTCATGGGAGATCGAGGATGTCGGCGCCACGCCTAACGTAGGGCCTGACAAGACACTCCAGATTTATCGTATTCTGCTCGAAGCGTGCACGAATGCACTGAGGCATAGCGGCGCCAGGCGCGTGACGGTGTCACTACGGCGCGACGATGCTGGGCACATTGAGATCGCACTCCGCGACGATGGCCGCGGCTTCGATTCAAAGTTGACGTCGACGGGACGAGGGCTCGCCAATATGCGCGCTCGCGCCGTTCGTATCGATGCAACCCTTGATGTCACCACGAGTCATCACGGCACAAGTATTGTGATAACCTTCAGCGCTTGAACCGCAATCTAGCGTTCGGCGACGCCAGCCTGTTTCAGCCGCCAAATCAGGTGATCGATTCGATCCTGGCCGAAGAAGGGTTCGTCGTTGAAGACGAACAGCGGCACGCCCCAGTGGCCAGCGTCACGTTGCGCCGCTTCATTGGCGGTGATCTCGGCGTCGATGCCGGCGGTGTCGGATGACACCATGTGTTCTACTGCAACGGAATCGAGCCCGGCGCGCGCGAGCGCTTGCGTGAGGTGATCGCCCTCGTGCCAGTTATCGATCTCGCCGGACCAAATGGCGTGGCTGGCGGCGCGCGCGAAGGCGAGCCCCTTGCCCATGCGCTCCGCGACGACGCCGAGGCGGCTGACGCGATAGATGTAGGGCTGCTCGGCTGCGATTTCGCGCGTGCCCATGTCCATGACGATCGGATCGGGGCGCGGCCAACGATACGGGATGTCGTGCATCTGCGCTATGCGGAAAGTGTCGCGCAACAGGTAGGGCGGCCACAGCGGATTGACCTGCTTGAAGAAGCCCGGAATGCGAATGGCGATCGGCAGTACAATGCGCATGCGTGCGGTGATGTCGAAACGTTGTGTCAGCGCTTCGATCTGCGGCGTGGCGAGATACGAGTACGGACTGCGATAGGAGAAGTAGAAATCAAAACTGGCGCTCATGGACCTGCTCCAGGTGTCGAAGCGATAACGATGGTGCGCAGTAACCCCGCATCGCGATCGTGGAGCGCTGCGCGATAGTCCGGCGCGTGCTCCATGCTGAGAATACCCTCGGGGCGATCGTAGCGCATGGCGGCGACATCATCCCACATACCGACTGCCGGCCCTGCTTGCGCGGGACGAATGATCTCGGCGATGCGGCCATAAAACAAAAGGCAGCCGCCAGTGCGATAGACTGTGCGCATGGCGACGCGGCCATAGCGCAGGTAAGCGCGCGCGCCTTCTGCGCCTTTGTACTGCAGGAAGTTGACCATGGCCGGCGCGTATCTCGGCGGGCGCGCGAGCAGTGTCGTGATGTTATGCGCACTCGGCATGAACGCCGCATCGTGACCCATCGCCTGCGCGTCATCGAGCACGGCACCGTGGGGGCGTGAGAGCACGCCAAAGCGGATCAGGATGTTGAGCACGCCCAGCGCTAAACGCGGCGGCCGCATGAGGTTTACACGGGCGATAAACGCATCGGAAACGTCGGCGCCGAGCTCTAGCGGCGACTTATCCGCAACGCCGCCGGTGAGAATCAGGAACTCAGTCCAATACGGCTCAGCATCGCCGATAAAGGTGAAGTCCGCAGCGCTGCGCCACGCAACGCTCACATTAGGCGCGAGATCGAGCACACGTTGGCGGTCGCGCTTCAACGCCACGAACCAAGCCGGCGCCTTGCGCGCGATGGCATACACTGGTTCGCGCGCGCCGATGAGCCAAACGCCAGCGAGGAGCACGGCAAACGCGGCAATCGCCCAAAGCATCAATTCGACCAATAGACGTATTCCTGGTCTTCGCGCCAAGGCGTGTTGAGCGGCACGTCGATCCGCACCGGTCCCTCGATCAACGCAGGCCAGAGCGGCGCTGGCATCGCCGCGTTCTGCGCTTCGATCAACGCGCGCAACTCAGCCACGCGCTCCGGGTGCTCCGCCGAAACATCGCGTTGCTCCGTCGGATCATCGCGCAGATTGAAGAGCCACACACGATTCGGCGTTTCAGACACTTGCAGCTTCCAGTCACCAGCGCGGACGACGCGATAGGGACCCGAACGCCAGAACAACACGTCATGCGGCGGCGTCGTCGTTTCGCCTGAGAGGAATGGCAGCAGATTGACACCATCAAGCGGGCGCGTTGCGGGCGCACCAGCTGCGGCGGCGGCCGTGGCGAAAATGTCGATGTGCGTGGCTGGGCCGGCGATACGCGCGCCCGCAGGCAAACGCGCCGGCCAGCGCACGAAGAACGGCGTGCGGATGCCGCCCTCGAAGAACGTCGCCTTCCAACCTCGATAGGGGCTATTGAGCTCTGGCAGTCCTGCGTACCAAGCGCCGCCATTGTCGCTTGTGAAGATCACGAGCGTATTCTCATCGAGACCATTCTCGCGCAGCGCCTGCATGACGCGGCCGACACCGCGATCGAGCGCGAGGATCATGGCGCCGTAAACGCGCTCGGTATGGTCTTCGATGCCGGCGAGGGCTTCGTAATCTTCGCGTGACGCTTGCAGCGGCGTGTGCGGGGCATTGTAAGCGAGATACATAAAGAACGGGCGGTTGCGGTTCGCGTCGATCGCGGCAACCGCCTGGTCGGTGAAATAGTCGGTGAGATAGCCGCGTGGCGCAAAGCGCTGACCGCCATTGTATTCCACTGCGTACGGCAGGTTCGCCCAGATGAAGCGGTCGATCGGATCAAACGGCAGATAAGCGTTCACGACATCGGGATCGTTGCGGGGCATGAACATGGCCGCGCCTGACATGAAGCCGAGGCTTTCGTCGAAGCCTTGCGCTTCGGGGCGAAGATGAGCCGCTTCGCCGAGGTGCCACTTGCCGATGTGGAGCGTGCGATAGCCGACATCACGCAAGTGCTCGGCGATGGTGATCTCTTCGGGCGGCAGGCCGAGCGTCTCGAGCGGCGGCACGGCCGCGACGCGTTCTTCGTGGAAGATAGGCTGGCGCAATGCGTCGGGCGCGCCGTGCGAGAGATAGCGCGCAAAGGCGACAGGCGCGGACGTGAACTCGAAGCCAAAGCGCGTGGCGTAGCGGCCGGTCATGATCGCGGCGCGCGACGGAGAGCATGTCGCGTTGGCGGCATAACCCTGCTCGACCTGCACGCCTTGCTGCGCCAGCGCATCGAAGTTCGGCGTACGCACGAGGCCGCCGGCAACGCCACCATGCAACGAGATGTCGTTATAGCCAAGATCGTCAGCGACGATAACGATGATGTTCGGCGGGCGCTCGCCAGTTGGCGCTTGAGCAGGCCCCTGTTGCCAGACGATCTCTTGATACGGCGCGATCGGATCGCGGAGGTTCGCCATCGCGCCGGGCAGATAGTACCAATAATTCTGCCAGAGCAGGAAACCGCCAACACCTAGCAGCGCGACGACGCCAAGGGCGATCAACCAGCGTTTCATCAGCGTCTCCTCTCAGAAGCGCAGCGTGTTGCGGCGCGACATGCCGCCAGCGCGCGGCAGCAAGATCACATCGCCATCACGCATCGCATACACCGGGCCGTCATACGTCCGACGCGCATCGCGCACGAAGGTGGAGGCAAGCCCCGGGATCGGCGTTTGCGGCAAGAAGTGCGTGATCGCGAGCGCGCCGACTTGCGCTTCGGTGGCGACCCGGCCGGCATCTTCGGGCGTGGTGTGATAGTCGAGAATGTCGGTGAAGATCTGGCTCACATTCTCGCGGCCGGCATCGTGCGTGGCGTCATGCATGATGCGGTCAAGTCTCGGTGAGATCGCTTCGTGCACGAGAAGGTCGGCGCCCTGCGCCGCAAGCGCCAGCGAGTGCGAATATGAGGTGTCGCCACTGATAACGATCGTGCGGCCGGCATACTCGATGCGATAGCCAACCGCGTCGGTCGGCGCGTGGTCGACGCGGAAAGCCAGAATGCGCAAGCCGTCATCATCACGCAGGACGATCGTTTGTCCGTCTTCTGTCGGCACCACGAAGTCTTGCGCGAACAGGCCGCCGCCTGTTGGCGGCATGATCGCCGGCCCGTGATGCTCGCGGCGATATTCAGCATCGATGGCGTAGGCCTCGTTCAACCCGGCGGCCACACGCGACACGCCGACAGGGCCGACGACAGTGAGCGGCTCGGTCGCCGTCGCCATCGCCCAATGCTGCAGCGCAACTGCGGCCAAGCCGTCGAAATGATCCGAGTGAAGATGCGTGAGATACACTGCCTCGACATCGCCAAGCGAAATACCCATCAGCGCCAGCGTTTCGGCTGAGCCTTCGCCGGTATCGAAGAGGAAAACGCGCTCGCCTGCGATCACCGCAAAGCAGGGCCCTGCCCGCTGGCGATCGGGCAATGGCGAGCCGGTGCCGCAGAACACGGCATGCAAGCCATCCGGAAGCTCTTGCGGCAACGTTGCCCGCACGCCCTCACGCGCCGCGCGCTCCACCAATACAGTCGCGATCTCGCCCCGAAATAAGTACGCGCCGGCCCCTAAGGCGGCCAGCACGGCGATTGCGCCCAGGATCCAGGCCCCTGCTTTCACAGCGTTTCTCCCCTTGTCGGGCGCTCTTGCGCTCTCGGACTATTGGCACTATTAGTGCCATTATATCGGCCCGTCAAGAACGCCGACGAGGGAGCTCACGATGCAGATTTTGCGGACACCGGACGAACGCTTTGCTGACCTGCCGGATTTTCCCTACGCGCCGCACTACACCGAAGTGACCGACGCCGGCTCTGGCGTAAAGCTGCGCATCGCCGCCATCGATGAGGGCCCGCGCGACGCAGCACCCGTGCTGCTGCTGCACGGGGAGCCGACTTGGTCGTTTCTCTATCGCAAGGTCATTGCGCGTCTGGTTGCCAAGGGTCACCGCGTTGTCGCGCCAGACCTCGTTGGTTTCGGTCGCTCCGACAAACCGACGGAGCGCGAGGATTATACCTATGAGCGCCATGTGGCGTGGATGACCGATTGGCTGGTCGCCAACGATCTCAGCAACATCACGCTGTTCTGCCAGGATTGGGGCGGCTTGATCGGTTTGCGGCTGGTTTCGGCAATGCCGGAACGCTTCGCGCGCGTGGTTGCGGCGAACACGTTTTTACCGGCAGGCCAAGGCGCCACGCTCGCCTTCGAAGCATGGCTTTCGTTCAGCCAAAGCGTGCCTGTGTTTCCGACGCCGATGATCGTCAATGGCGGCACGGTGCGCGATCTGAGCGAAGCCGAGCGCAACGCGTACGAAGCGCCGTATCCGGATGAGAGCTACAAAGCCGGCGCCCGTCAATTTCCAGCGCTCGTCCCGGTAAAGCCGGAGATGGCGTCGGTGGCCGAGAACACCGAAGCGTGGAAAGTGCTGGAGCGCTTCGAGAAGCCATTCCTCACCGCGTTCAGCGATCAAGATCCGATCACGCGCGGCGCTGATGAACGCTTGCAGGCGCGCATTCCCGGCTGTCGCGGCCAAGCGCACACCACCATCAAGGACGGCGGCCATTTCCTGCAAGAAGATCAACCTGACGCGATCGCCGACGTGATCGACGGCTTTATCGCCGCCACGCGCGGATGAGCGAAGCCATCGAGACGGACGGCCGAAGGCTGCGCGCGGATGAAAGCCGGCGGCGCATTGCGTTGGCTATGCTCGACCTCGCGCGCGCGGGTGAGATTTCGCCGAGCGCCGAGCAAGTGGCGGAGCAAGCCGGTGTTGGCCGCCGCACAGTGTTTCGTCTGTTCACCGACATGGAGGGCGTCTACCGCGAAATGCATGCCGTCATGGTCGAGCGCATAACGCCGGTTTTCGTTGCGCCGTTTCAAGCCACGACATGGCGCGCAAAAGTCGATGAACTGATCGAACGGCGCGCGCGCATGTTCGAGGAAATGCGTCCCATCCGCACCGCGGGCGATGCACACCGCCATCGCTCCCAGTTTCTGCAGAGCGAACACAAACGGCTCACCAAGCTGCAGCGCGACACTCTGGTGGGGCTTTTGCCCGCAGGCATGCGCAACGATGAAGAGCGCATCGAGGCGCTCGACCTCGCGCTCAGCTTTGAGTCGTGGCGTCGTTTGCGCCAGGAGCAGCGCTTGCCGATGAAGCAAGCGATCACGGTATGGCGCAGGTTGGCGCGCGCTCTGCTGGACTAACGATCCGCAACGGTTCGGAAGCCGACATGCGACATCCCCAGCATCGGATCGCCCGCTTGGCGCGAGCCGCTTCTGAAGCGCGAACAGAAGTTGCGTGCACAAAGATTTGAGCCGCCCTTGAGCACGCGTGCTTGCACGGCGCCGCCACGCGCTATGTCCTCGACTTGCGCGCCCTCGAACGGCGTCGAGGTCCATTCCCAGACATTACCGATCATGTCGTAGAGGCCATTAGCGTTTGCGGGGAAACAGCCGACTGGCGCGAGGCCGGCGAAGCCATCGTCGGCGCTATCCTGAATCGGAAACATGCCCTGCCAGGTGTTGGCGATGAGGCGGCCGTTTGGATCCAATCGTTCAGCTTCGACATTGGGCGACGCGGGCGCAGCGCCGCGCGCCGCCCACTCCCACTCGTTCTCCGTCGGCAAACGTCGACCAGCCCAGCGCGCATAAGCTTCGGCGTCTTCATACGCGACGGCGACGACGGGGTAATCGTCGCGGCCGTCAATGCCAGTGCGTGCGCCTTCGGGATGACGCCAATTGGCGGCGGGATCAACGCGCCATTGACCGTTGCCGCGATCGAACACGGCCGCGCCCATCGGCTCGCCCCCGGGGCCTTCCCGCTCTGCCAGAGTTACATAGCCAGTGGTGGCGATGAACGCCGCGAACTGCGCATTGGTCACTTCGTGCGCATCAATCTCGAACGCGTCGACCGCGCCTTCGCCACCATCTCGCTCTTCCGGTTCGAAGCGCGCGTCGCCACGCGCAACAACGCCGCCCGTCAGCAAAACGGGCGGCGTCAAAGTTGCGCATTGAGCGATCGGCTCAACCGCCGGGGCGCAGGCCATGCACAGTATGGCGAGCGCCCCGAGCGCGAGCGTTCGCATCGTGCCTATTGGCTTCCGGGCGCTACGCCAGGACCGATGTGCTCCTGGAAGAAGGCCAGCGATTCCGTCATCACCGTCCGCCACGCATCACCTTGATCCGGCGTGAAATAGTGATCGGTGTCGTCGAGGCGGATGAAGCGCACCGGCTTGCCGGCGCGGCGCATCGCCCGTTCCATGATCTCGCTCTGCGACACCGGCACGGTGCGATCGCGATCGCCATGGATGATCAACAGCGGAATGTTCACCCGATCGGCATTGCGCGCCGCTGAGTAGCGAACGAGCATGTCTCGGTCGCGGCTCGCATCGCCAATTGCTTCCGTCCAATACTGGTAGGAGATGCTCTGCGCGCCGCCGCCACCACCGGAGATGAGTTCGTCGTCATCGCCAAAGCGAACCCAGTCCAGCATTTCGGGCAGATCCGAGACGCCGGCGCCAGCCATTGAGCACTTGAAGAGATCGGCGTTCTCGAACGAAGCTGTGAACGCGACATAGCCGCCATACGACCAGCCGGCGACGCAGACGCGGTTGGCGTCCGTGATGCCTACGTCGATCAAATGACGCGTGCCGTCGGCGACATCAGCCTGCATGCGCTGGCCCCACTGACGGTGACCGGCTTCCACGAAACTGCGACCGAAGCCGCCGCCGCCGCGGAAGTTGGGCTGGAAGACCGCATAGCCCTGCGCCGCAAACGACATGGCGAAGGGATCGAAACCCCAAACGTCGCGCCCTTCCGGACCGCCATGCGGCACAACGATAGTAGGCAGATTGGTTGCGTTGGTCACGCCCGGCGGCAGCCAGAGATAGCCCCAAAGCTGGCGACCGTCGCTCGCGGTATATTCCACCACGCGCTGTGTCGGCAGCTGCGTCACTGGGATGGTGGGACGCGCTTGGATCAGACGGCTGATCGAGTTGGCATTGGTGTCGTAGAGATGGAACGTGCCCAAATCCTGCGGGCCATCGGTTTCGATCAACCACAACGAGCCATCCTCGCGAGCGCGCGAGACAAGGCGAACATTGACTTGATCGCCTAGCGTTTGAACCAAGCCATCCCACCGCGCGCCGAATTCGTCATCCTTCGGCTCGCACGTCCAGCGATAAGCCCACCAGCACGCCGCCAAGATGCGGTTGTTTTCGGTGTCGCGAATGGCGCTCGAAACATCGAATTCCGCGTTGGTCTGCACGGTTTCGACGTATTGGCCGGTAGAGGCGTCGTAGACGTAGAGGCCGCTCGTATCCTGTCCTTCCCGGCGCGCGAGCACGAACACCTGGCCGGGCTGCAGAGCCGGGCCAACGCCCTCGAAAGTCGGACCTGAATTGGCGCCCGAGGCGCCGCGGAAGCGGATGATCTCGGTCCATGAAGATTGGCCGGGGCCGCGGCGCGACCACACAAAGCCGCGCCCGAAACCCAACACTTCCTGACGCAGAACCGGCGTTCCGGTGTTGTCGACAACGAAGCCGATGGTGCTGTTCGTCCCCGCTTCGACCAAAGTGTGATCGCCCGTGTTGACGTTGACGCGCCAAACTTCAGCCGTCGGCGTCAGGATCAAGACGTGATCTTCGTCTTGCGGCAGCAGGCTGACGATGCTGGCTGCCGCGTAGCGCGGAACGTTTTGGTCGCCTGGGTTGTAGAGCGCGATGCGTGAGCTGCCGTCGATGCTTGTCGAGAGCACGTGCTGCATGCGGAAGAATGTCGCTTCGGCGCGCCCGGCCGTGCGGCGAGCAGAACCGGCCTGCTGGGTAACCTGCACGCGATAAGAGTAAGCAAACACCAGCCGCTGGTCGGACTTGAACTCGACAAAGTCGATTTGCATGCCCGACTGCGATGCGAGAGCGCTCTGGATCGGCGACAGCTGACGCGTCTCACGATCAAGCACGACGAGCACGTCGCCGGTCGACTCACGCCGGATCAGCGCGATGTAGCGCCCACTGGGTGAAATGCGCAGGCCGCGCGCAAAATCGTAGCCGACGAATGCGTCGACCGCAGCGCGCGACTGCTGCGCGATCACCGGCGTGGCGGTCGTCATCGTCCACAATGCGAGCGCACAAGCCAAAGCGAAAATCGCTTTCCGCATTTTTCCCCTCCCGGATCGCCTCGAAAGGCCAGCTAAAAATGCAACCAGTTGTACAATAAGTGACATAAGTGTTATGTCAAGATCGACTTTGCCTAGCCTAGGCCCAGCGCACGAACAAGGAGGCGCGACATGACGGACTTCGCCGACGAGCTTGGCCCGGGCTATCTCAACCTTGTGGTGCGACGGGTGGCGCAGCGTATCGGCGCAAGCGGCGATGCGTATTTCCGTCACAAAGGCGCAGCATCCGCTGCCGCATCGACTGCCGTGCTGACCTACATCGCTCGGCACGACGGCGCCTCCATAGCCGACATCGCCGCCGCCCTAGGCTACACCCACCAAGCCGTCGCCAAAGCCGTGCAAGCCATGGAAGACGCAAAGCTCGTGCGTTCCATCGCCAGCGAAAGGGACTTGCGTAAGCGCGTTGTGTCTTTAACCCGCGAAGGGAAACGGGAAGCGGCAGAACTCGATCTGATGGCGGAAACAGCCGCTGCCGTGTTCCGCGACGTGTTCGAGGAAATTGGCGTCGACTTGTTCAAGGCGCTGCGTGATTTCGAGCGCGCCACCGACCGCGCGCCGCTATTGGGCCGCCTGTTGGAACTCGATGCATCACCGCGGTCGCGGCGGGGCAAAGCGGGGCACTAAGATCGCTGCTCGCCTGCGGCGTAAACGGCGCGCACGTGGCCGTCCGTATAGGCGAGCACACGCCGCTCGCCGCCGGGCCAGGTGTGCAGGTCGACGACGAAGCGCAAACCGTTCTCTACACCATCGGTCACTGCCTCAGGTTCCAGGCGGACCCAAACCACCGGCGCTACCGGCGTCGCTGCTGCACCGGCGGCGTGAATTGCGCCGACGATTGCTTCACGCGTCTCACGCGGCGGGTATTGCAGGAACACCGAATGATAGACGAGCGTCGCGGCATCGGGCGCGCGCGCGCTGAGTTTTTCGGCGAGCCACGCCGCGGCGTCAGCGCGTTCGACACGCACGTCGTTGACGATTGCGAGTGCTACCGCTGCATCAAAGCGCGCCAAGCGATCGGCCTGATCTGGCCAGATGTAGGATTTGAGTTGCAGGCGCTGCGCATCGTCTCGGATATCGAGGGGGCTGAGATCGCAGGCAGCGCGGTTGCGGACGGCGATGCTCGCATCGGTCGGCGGTGGCTCGCCCTGCCAGTCGGTGTCGATCGCCACGTCGCTTGCTGCGCCCCACGACCAGCTCTGCGTGCGATAGCCAAACTTATCCCAGTTGAGATTAAGTCCAGCGCTGGCGCCGATCTCCAAGAGATCGACCGGACCGCTCCACGTTTTGGCAAATGCCAGGAAGCCAGCCAAAAGCGCGATCGAGCGGCGCGTTTCGTTGGTTTGCGGCGGCGATTGGATGAAGGCGTGCACCCATTCCTGCTCACGCGCGAGAAACGAGCGCGCGACGGGCCAGACCGCGTCCATTCTCCAGGTCGGCGCGCGACCAGGATAGAGCGCGCCGAGCGCGGGATCGCGCCGGGTGAGCACCGCTGCGTGCAACGCGCCGGCGAGCCGCAACGCCAGCGCATCGGCGCGCGGGTTGGTGCTCCAATCAGCCAGCAGCGCCGCAACCGGACCGTCAGCACCCAAGTCTCGCGCCATTTCCATTATCAGCGCGCCAGTGAAGGGCGAGCCGTATTCGGTGCAGAATCCGGCCTGCTCCCGGAAATGCGCGAGGATGCGCTCCTTCACGCGCGCTCCACCGCGAGCGCAATGCCTTCGCCGCCGCCGATACAGAGCGACGCGACGCCGCGCTTGGCGTTCTGCGTCTCCATGGCGGCGAGCAACGTCACCAAAATACGTGCGCCGGAGGCGCCGATGGGGTGGCCCAGCGCGCAGGCGCCGCCATTGACGTTGATGATGTCGTGGCTGATGCCGAGCTCTTTCATCGCGATCATCGGCACGATGGCGAAGGCTTCGTTGATTTCCCAGAGATCGACCTCGCTCGTCCTCCAACCCGCGCGCGCGAGCGCTTTCTGGATCGCGGGCACCGGCGCGCTTGTGAACTTCGACGGCTCTTGCGCGTGCGAGCTCTGCGCGACGATCGTCGCGATGATCTTACGCCCCTGCTTCTCCGCATCGCTGCGGCGCATCAGCACCAGCGCTGCCGCACCGTCCGAGATAGCGGAAGCGTTGGCGGCGGTGACCGTGCCGTCCGGGGTAAAAGCCGGCTTAAGCGACGGAATCTTATCGGGGCGCGCCTTGCGCGGGAGTTCGTCGGTGTCGAGCGCGCCGGCTTTGGTTTCGATCGCCGCGATCTCGCGCTTGAAGCGGCCTTCCGTTGTGGCGCTCTGTGCGCGGCGGAGCGTCTCGAGTGCATATGCATCCTGAGATTCCCGCGAGAACTGATACTCCTTCGCCGCTTGGTCGGCATATACGCCCATCGCCAGACCTTCATACGCATCTTCGAGACCATCGAGCGCCATGTGATCGAAGAGTTTGTCGTGACCATACTTCTGGCCTGCCCGATGCTTCGACATCAGGAACGGCGCGCGCGTCATGCTCTCCATGCCGCCAGCGATCACCGTATCGCTTTCGCCAGAGAGCAAAGCTTGGCGCGCCATGGCGACGGCCTGGAGGCCCGAACCGCACATCTTGTTCAAAGTCACGGCTTGCGTGCCCTTATCCAAGCCCGCCTTCAGCGCAGCTTGCCGCGCGGGTGCCTGGCCGAGGCCGGCGGAAAGCACGTTGCCCATGAAAATCGTGTCGGCGCCAGCAACACCCGCTTCTTTCACAGCAGCCTTCACGGCCACTGCGCCGAGCTCGGAAGCGGAAAGATTGGCAAGCTCGCCGAGCAGGCCGCCCATCGGCGTGCGCGCCATGCCGACGATGACGATGTCTTCTTGGCTCATTACTTCTTCTCCGGACGGATGATCATGCAGGTGGAGGTGCCGTGAGCGTAGAGCTTACCGTTCATGTCGGTTAGCTTGCCTTCGGATGTGATGAGTGTGCGGCCCCGCGCAAGCACGCGGCCTTCAGCGCGCAGGCGGCCCGTGTCCGCTCTAATCGGGCGCACGAAATTCACTTTCGTCTCGACGCTGCCGTACCCGACACCGGCTGGAAGCAATGTGTGCCCCGCGCAACCGCAGCAACTATCGATGATCGTCAACGCCCAGCCGCCGTGCACCACGCCCATCGGATTGAGCACGCGATCGCTGGGCTCGCCTTCGAAGGCCGCAAAGCCCTCCTCTACCTCGACCAGCCTGAAACCCATCGTGGCGCCAATGGTCGGTGGCGCGAATTTGCCGGCTATCAAGAGCCTCAGTGCTTCGAGGCCCGGCAGCGCCATTAGTTCGGCAGAGTCCGTGTTCGCCATTGTCACTCCGTCGCCGCGATCCAGCCGCCGCCGAGCACGCGCGTCGAGCCCGGATCATAAAACACCGCAGCTTGGCCCGGCGCTACGCCTTCTTCCGGAACGTCAAGCAAGACCGCCCATCCCGCGCCGATGCTGAGACGCGCTGGAATCGGCGGCCGGGTCGAGCGCACGCGGACCAGAATTGGCCGGGCATCGAGTTCGTCTTCGGCCGTCACCGCTTCGCCAATCCAGTTCACATCTTTCAACGCAATCCGGTTTACACCCAAAGCCTCACGCGGGCCGACGATGACACGCTTGTTGGCGGCGTCGAGTTTCACCACAAACAAGGGCTCGCCAGTGGCGACACCGAGTCCGCGGCGTTGGCCGACGGTAAAATTGATGACGCCATTGTGCTCGCCCATCACACGGCCATCGACGTGGACGATCTCACCAGGCTCAATGGAGCCCGGACGCAGCTTTTCGACGATGTCTTGATACTTGCCATTCGGCACGAAGCAGATGTCCTGGCTGTCCGGCTTTTCGGCGACGCGCAGACCAAGTTCGTTCGCGAGCGAGCGCGTTTCGCTTTTCGGCAAACCACCGAGCGGAAAACGTAGAAAGTCGAGCTGTGCGCGCGTGGTGGCGAATAGGAAATAGGTTTGGTCTTTGCCGGGATCGGCGGCGCGATGAAGCTCGGCGCCGCTGGCGCCTTCGATGCGTTGCACGTAGTGCCCCGTCGCCAAGCAATCGGCGCCGAGATCTTCGGCTACGCGCTTCAGATCTTTGAACTTCACGGTTTGATTGCAGCGCACGCACGGAATTGGCGTCGCGCCGGCGAGATAGGTGTCGGCGAAATCTTCCATCACGGCGTGACGAAAGCGGCTCTCATAGTCGAGTACATAATGGGGAAAGCCACAGGCATCGGCGACGCGGCGCGCATCGTGGATGTCCTGCCCCGCGCAGCACGCGCCCGGCTTATTCACCGCCGCGCCGTGATCATAGAGCTGCAGCGTGACGCCGACGACGTCGTAGCCCTCGCGCTTCAGCATGGCCGCGACCACGGAGGAATCGACGCCGCCAGACATCGCCGCTACGACGCGGGTGTCGCGCGGCGCCTTGGCGAAGCCCAACGAATTGAGGGCTCGGGTGCTTGGGGTGTCCGCGCGCGACGGCGCGGTGAGGGTTGTCATCTTGCCTGCTCCCCTCCGGGTTCAAGGCCCGGAGCGAATTTTACTATCTCAGATAGTTCAGCAGGCTCACATTTGAAAGCTCGGAAAACGTCTTGGCGGCAGCTTCGTACTGCACCAGCAGCGAATTCAGCTGAATGGAGATTTCGGCGACGTCAGCGTCAGCCTGTTCGCCAATCTCCTTGACCAGCAGATTAGAGCGCTCTTGCAGGCGCACGCGCTCTTGTTCGAAGCGGTTCTGTAACTGGCCGGCGCGCCCCTGTTCGGTATCGAAGCGGCTGCCTTGCTGATCGAGCTGATCGGCAATGTTTTGAAGTGTCGTGCGGTCGGCGGCGCTGATCGGCTGGCCGATCGTGCCGCCATGAGAGTCGATCAGATTGGCGAGCGACTTCAGCGTATCGAACAAGCCGGTCGAAAGTTCTGAGGCCTTGGCAGAGAGCGAGACTGGCTCGCCGGCGCCGATATCGATGGTCTGATGGCGCGTCGCTTCATCGAAGATATCACTGGTGCTGGCTGCTGCCTGCAATTGGTCGAGCGTGGTGATGGTGACGGGGCGGCCGTCTTGCCGCTCACCGGCGAACATCGGTTGGCCGTTCCAGGTCTCATTCAGCGCCGAGACTATGCTCGAAAAGCTGAGTTCGAGTTCTATGGCGATGCCGCGGCCGTCATTCGAGCTGATCGCATCACGGATCGATTGCGCCAGCAAGCCAGACGATTCCCCGACTTGACCGAGCGCGGCCGCTTGCACGCCAAAGCGCGCGGTGAGCTGATTGAGCATGGAGCCGCGTGCATCGGCGCTGGCGCGCATGCTCTGGGCGCTGAGCAGCCGGCTCGACGCGCCGCCAAAGCCAAGCAAATCCTTTGCCTTGGCGCCGGACGCGACTTGAGACTGCAGGTCCGACAACTCGCGCGTGATGCGGCGAATGTCGAGCTGCGCTTGCGTCGAGAACCGAAGTGTTAACGCGCCGCTCATCAGCGCCTACTCCTTAGCGATAGCCAATGGACATGAGGATATCGAGCATGTCCGTTGCGGCTTGAATGACGCGCGCGGCGGCGGCGTACGAGTTCTGATACGTCGTCATCTTCAACAATTCGTCATCAAGGCTGACGCCTTCGATCTGAGCGCGGCGATCGGCGGCCGCGGTCGCTACCGCCGCCGAACCGATCTCGGCGCGCTGCGCATCGGCCGCCAGGCGCCCTGCTTCACCGCCGAGGCGCGCGGCATAAACGGCGAGCGTCGTCGATTGCGCCGTGAGGAAACCGGCGGCGTCGAAGCTGCGCACCGAGTCACGCGCGCCGACCAAAGCCGACGCGCCGCGATTGTCGCCGCCTTCGATCACACGCGCACCGATCGCGGCAGTGAGGTCAGGTCTCCCGACCGCCAAACGGCCCGGATTTGCGGCAATCTGATCCTCGACGCTCGTTTCAAGTGCACGACCGGCGGTGGCGCTTTGAGAGAGGCCATGTAGCGACGTGAATGAGACGCCAGTCGAGCCGCGCTGCGTGGAGTCGCCAACAAGCGCCACTTGGTAATTCGGGCCAGGCGTAAAGCTGACCCGGCCGGTGGCGGAATCCAGCGAAAACGAGCCGAATTCGCCGAGTCCCGTGCCGTTGGTGTTTAAAGCCGCAAGCAGACCGTCCCAATCGGCGCCGGGCGCCGCGAGCAATCCAGAGATCGAAACTGTACGCGTCGCGACCGAGCGGCCGAGCGTATCGCGCACTTGATACGTGATCTCACCGCCCGCCTGGAGACCGTGCAAATCACTCCCCTGCACGCCGCTTTCGAAGAAGAGCGGCGTAGGACGCGAGACGAGATCGTTGAGGCCGAAGAAATGCGAGAAGCCGCGCGCAGCGCGGTCAGCGGGATCGGCGCTGTCCTGCTGGATGACGAGGCCGCCACTGTTTGAGACGTTGAGCGATAGCACGCCGCCGCTAAACGACGCCGAGCCGGACGGCACGGTTGCACCCAGCGCGGCGTTCAGCGCGTTGGTGAAGTCGGCAATCGTGCCGCCAGCAAAGCTGAAACTGCCAGCCGGCGCCTCGGCAGTGATCGTCTGTGCGTCGAAGTCGATACTGAGCCGCTCGCGCAGATTGCCGGTGACGTCGGTGACGGCAACCGTGGCTTGGCCGGTGAAACCGAGCGCATCGGTCGCGAGCAAGCCGGTTTGACGACCGACCAGATTGCCGACGGGCGGCGACGATGCGTTCTCGTTGTGAACTTCGTTCAGCGCATCGGCGAGCGCGCCAGCAAAGCCGCCGAGCGCTTCTGTCAAACCAACCAAGTCCTGGTCGCGCACTTGCAGTAGGCCTTTGATCTCGCCACCGAGCAAGAAAGGTTCGAGATTGGATTGCGTGCCGAGGTGTTCGTTGATCTTGATCGTGCCGTGCGTCGTGAACGGCGACGAGTTGGGCGAATACGAGATGGTCGCCGCCGTCACGCCGACGAGCAACGCACCGCCGCTGGTGCGCACGTGGACTCCGCCATCTGTTTGCGGCGATACGCGCACGTCCAATAACGACGAAAGCTGATCGATCAGCGCCGACTGCGCGTTCTCGGCGCCGCTGGCATCGGCGCCGGCGCGTTTGGTAAGGCGTATCTCATCATTGAGCTGCGCGATCCTGTTCATCAGGCTCTGCGCTTCATCAACGGAGTCACCGATGCGTTGATCGGCTTCGGCGATCAGATCTTGTAGCGACTCACCGATGCGGCCAACTTCGGAGTACATCGTCTGCAACGTGCTGACGGCATCGACACGGCGCAGCGTCGAGCCTGGATCGACGCCAATCTCCGTCATCGCCGACCAGAAATCGTCGAGCGTTGCGAACATCGACGTTTCGCTGGCGGGGTCGCCGAAGTTCGATTGCGCGCGCGCCAGAATATCAGAGCGCGCCGCCGCTGCGCCGCGTGCGGCCTCGGCGATATAGCTGGCGGTGGCGAGGAAGCGATCGGCCGCGCGCTTAATCGCGACGACCTCGACACCCGCGCCCGCGCCCATGTCGGAGCGCGGCGCGAGAACCAGGTCGGTGCGGACGTAGCCGGGCGTGTTGGCGTTGGAGATGTTCTGCGAAACGGTGGTCATACCCGACTGCGCCGCGCGCATGCCGGAGAGGCCGGAGAGAAGGACGCTACTGATCGTCATTGGCCGGCCTCCGGCAGAAAGCGCCGCCCACCCGGCCAGATTTGCCGGGTAGCGCCATGGGCGCAGGCCGCCCGTTGGTCACGCTCAAGCGCTTGATTAAGCACTGTTTTCTCCTGCAGACGCGCGCCGGATACAGTCTCCAGCGCGCGCCTGTGCGCCATCACCTCGCAAGCCTGGGGCCATGGTAAATGGCCCGGCAGCTTCTGCCGGGTGCTCGGCCAGATTTGCCGGATTCGCGGGCGGATGCCGCAAACACTGCGCTGTTTTCATTGCATTTTATTTGGTTACCGGCGTGGCCCGGCGCTTGCTCAGCTTCCCCAGCCCGTCTGGCGGGCGCTCGGGGGACGTATGGATTTCGCGGCTGACGCCGTTTTCGATGTAGTGGCGCCGCCAACGCGGTCCGCGCCCGCACGCCAACAATCCAAGGCCGACGACGGTCCGAGCTTCGACGATCACCTCGAAAGCGCAGCCGCTGAAGCCGAACCCCCGCCTCGCGCTGAGGCGGCCAAAGAAGCGCCAGCCGAAGACGCATCGCAGACACAAGAGACTAAAGAGAGCGCCGCGAAGGCGGAAACACCGGCAGAGCCGAGTGAACCCGCCGTTCCCGCGTTCGTGGTCCAGATCGTGACGCCACCGACACCGACTGCGCCGGTGGAGGCGACACCTGAAACCACCGCGCTCGCCGCAAGCGATTCCGAAACCGCCACGCCCGCACCCACAGCGCCGCAACAGCCGGCGCAGGCGCCGAGGCCCGTCGATGGTGCGCCGAAGTCAGATGCCGCTAAAGCTGACGCGTCAGAGAACAAGGCCGCAAACGCGCCGATCGTGAACGCGCCAGCAGCGCCGGAGGCAAGCGCGACACAGAGCGCAACTGCGCCGCCGGTTGCGCCAGCGACGACACAGCCCGTGACGCAGACAAGCGCGACGCCCGCACCGCCTCCGGAAACAATGCAGGCCGTCGCCGCAACGCAAACGCCACGCGAAGCAACGCTGCGCACGCCGAAGGCCGCGCCGGGCGCGGCGGAGCCGAAAGCTGAAGCACAAGCGACCGACAGCAAGTCGGCGCGCATTGACGCGGCTCAGTCTAAGGCTGCTCCTCCTACACCAGTGAACGCCGCGCGCGATGGCGGCGCACAAGCGCCGGCGCCCACGCCGATCAGCGTAGACACAAGCGCGCCGCAACCCTCACCGTCCGGGCAGTCCGGCCTGATCCAGCAGGCCGCACAGACGCAGCAAACGGCGGCGATTGATCACAACGCCGTTCGCGCAGCCCCTGCCACTGCCCAGGTCGCGCGCGAAATCGTGCGCCGCTTCAATGGCCAGACGACGAGCTTCGATTTGCGGCTCGATCCCCCTGAATTAGGCCGCGTCGAAATACGATTGGAAGTGACGCGCGATCATCGCGTCACCGCCGTTGTCGCCGCTGATAATCCGCAGGCCTTAGCCGAACTCGCGCGTCACGCGCGCGATCTAGAGCAGACACTGCAATCAGCCGGCCTTGAGCTAACGGACAACGGCTTGTCGTTCGATCTCCGTCAGGGCAGCGAAGGCAGAGCCGACGCCGATAGCGGAAACGGCGGCGATGTCGCCAGCGCCGAAACCCAAACAGAGCAACCCGCCATGACCTCACGCCCGCTCGGCTTCGAGCGCTGGCGCGGCGTGCGCGTCGATATGATGGTTTGAGGATACACGCATGACAATCGCTCCCATCGCACCAGACGCGGCGCAGGCCACCGGCGACCGCACGCGGCTGTCGGACAATTACGACACGTTTCTCATCCTGCTCACCGCGCAGCTGCAGAATCAGGACCCGTTGGCGCCTATGGACTCCACGCAATTCACCCAACAACTCGTGCAGTTCAGCCAAGTTGAACAGCAGATCCGCACCAACGAGCAACTTGAAGGCTTGGTCAACCAATACCAGGCCGCCAGCGCCGGCGCGGCCCTCTCCTATCTCGGCAAGGACGCGATCATCGAAGCCGACGACACCTATCTCGCCGGTGGCGAAGCGAATTGGGCTTACACGCTGCCGGAAGCGGCAACCGACATCACGATCCAAGTGCGCGATGCGCGCGGGCGCACAGTCTACACCGAAGACGGCGAGCGCGGCGCTGGACAACATTTGTTTTCATGGGATGGCACGCAAACTGTTGGCGGCACGGCGGCCGACGGTGTCTATTCAATCGTCGTCACCGCAAGAGATGCATCGGGCGAAGCAATGACGCCCGTTGTCAATGTGCGCGAAACTATCATGGGCGTAGATTTCTCCGGAGCGACGCCGCTCGTCATCACGCCCGCTGGGACACGCGGGCTCGATGTGATCCGATCGGTGCTGAGCTAACACTTTCAGCGTCCGCCGAATGCGGACGCAACACCGCGCAGAAGCGCTCCATACATAACCTTTTTGCCGCGCACGATGGGACGCACGCGGCGATGGAGCTGGGACACACATGTCTATCTATACCGCATTGCGCGCGGGCGTTTCTGGCCTCACCGCCAATTCAAGCGCGCTCGCCGTCATTTCCGACAACATCGCCAACGTGAACACGGTTGGCTACAAACGCTCCGGCGTTGACTTCAGCGCGCTCGTCAACGCGCAGAACTCGAACACCACCTATAACGCAGGCGGCGTGCTGCCGCTGACGCGCCAGCAGATTTCGCTGCAGGGCTCGCTTGAGCAATCGCGCTCCACGACCGACCTCGCCATCTCCGGCGACGGCTTCTTCATCGTGTCGCCGAACAATCAGCAGCTCTCGAACGGCGGCTCGGTTCTTTTCACGCGCGCCGGCTCATTCACGATCGACGCCGACGGCTACATGGTCAACGCGCAGGGCCTGTTCTTGCAGGGATGGCCTGTCGCCAGCGACGGCAGCGTGACGACTAGCCCGACCTCCCTCTCCGCGATCGAGGCGGTCAACATTTCCGGCGTCGGCGGCCTGGCCGAGCCGACCGAAAATGTCAGCATCAACGCCAACCTAAACTCCGACCAAGCCGCATACACCGGCACGTACGCCGCCGGCGACATGGCCGATGGCACTGTAACGCCGCACTTTGAAAGCTCGCTTGAAGTGTTCGACAGCTTGGGCGCCCCGCGAACCATCGCATTCGGCTTTATCAAGACTGGCCCGAACACCTGGCAGGTCGAGTCCTACGCGCGTCCGAACACGAACATCACGGGCGGCGCGCTTTCCGGCGGTCTGCTCGCGAGCGGCACGCTCACTTTCAACACGGACGGCACCGTCGCCGGCACCACCGGCACAATCGGCGCGGCTTTCAGCATTCCGTGGGCCGCATCGACCGGCGCTTCAGCACAGCCGATCACGCTCGACCTCGAAACCGGCATGACGCAGTTCGCGAAGAGCTTCGGCGTCACCAGCGTGACCGCCGACGGCGTGCCGCCTGGCGATCTTGTCGGCTTGGTGCTCGAAGGCGACGGCATGCTGACGGCGCAGTTTTCGAACGGCCGCGCACGGGCCCTCTATCAGATCCCGCTGGCGACGTTCTTGAACCCGAACGGTCTTGCAGCTGACCAAGGCGGCGCGTTCCGCACGACGCTCGAGTCCGGTCTCTACAACATCAACTCCGCCAATGCCGGTGGCGCAGGCCGCATCGTTTCGGGTGCGCTGGAGGCATCGAACGTCGATCTCGCGGCGGAGTTCACGAACCTCATCACAACGCAGCGCGCCTACTCCGCTGCGTCGCGGATCATCACCACTGCCGACGAGATGTTGGAAGAGCTTCTGATGATCAAGCGCTAAGCGAAACTGAGGGGCGGGTAAGAAACGAGTAAGAGACTCATGTTCTAATTCGAGACATGCGTTTGCGTGATCTTTCCGCAGACTCTTAGTCGTTTCTTTAGCGCTCCAAGTTATGTTGACTCCTCAAGAACGAGGAGAAAGGCGCCATGCAGAAGCAACGCCGCTATGATGGGGTGGTGATGGGTCCCGACGGGAACCCCCTCACTTTGGACGATTTGCCGCCGCCGGGCACGACCCGTTGGGTCATCCGACGCAAGGCTGAAGTTGTCGCCGCGGTGCGCGGTGGGCTTTTGACGCTTGAAGACGCGTGCGCACGCTACGGGCTCTCTGAAGAAGAGTTCGAAGGCTGGCGCAAGTCGATTGAGCGCCACGGCCTCCCAGGCCTGCGTACGACGCGCATTCAGCACTATCGCGGCGCCGTCTAACGACGGCGCGCGGTTTGCGCGACATCGTCAGTACTAAGCTTTCAGAAGCCCTCGCCGGCGCGGCGGGGGCTTTTGCGCGTCGCCCCTCTCCGCCTCCGCCCAACATGCTTAACCATTGTTTCACGCCCCACCGGGCAATTTCTGCCGACCGGTGAGAATTGCCTAGTGATTCTAGGGCCTCGCCGCGCGTGTGCAGAGGACGGGCGTGAACGGCTTCACTCAAATGCTGCTCAAGGCGGGACCGACGCGGCTGTTTGCTGCGCTGGGCATTGCGGCGGTGGTTGCGGCCATCCTGCTGACGCTCGTGCTGCGCATGGGCGGCGAAGAAAAGGCCCTGCTCTTCGCCGGCGTCGAGATGCGCGAAGCGGCCGAGATCACCCAGCGCCTCGAGCAAGCTGACATTCCTTATGAGATGCGCGGCGAAGGCGGCTCGATCTATGTTGCGCGCTCGCGGGTGCTCGATGCGCGGATGATGCTCTCCGCCGAAGGCCTGCCCTCGCGCGGCTCGATAGGGTACGAGATTTTCGACGAGCCGGACGCGCTCGGCCAGACCCAGTTTCAACAAAACATTAACCGCCTGCGCGCGCTCGAAGGCGAACTGGCGCGCACGATCGGCTCGCTCGACGGCATCGCTTCGGCGCGCGTCCATTTGGTGTTGCCCGAGCGCCAGCTATTTTCGCGCGAAACCGAGCAGCCCTCCGCTTCGATCGTGCTGCAGCTGCGCCGCGACGAACTGACGTCCGGCCAAGTGCGCGCCATCCGCAATCTCGTCGCCAGCGCCACCCCCGGCCTCACGGCCAACCGCGTCACCATCCTTGACGAAACCGGCCGCCTGCTCGCCGCCCCCGCGACCGCCGACGGCGTGGACGCTGAAGGCGTCGATGCCCGCCAGGTGGCGGTGGAGGAGCGCATTCGCCAGACCGTGACCGACATCGTCGAAGGCGTCGTCGGCCAAGGCAATGCTCGCGTGCAAGTCAGCGCGGAAATGGATTTCAGCCGCATCAGCGAAACCTCTGAACGCTTCGATCCGGAAGGCCGCGTGGTGCGCTCAACCACGACGACCGAAGACAGTTCGAGCAGCGCTGGCCGAGCCGGCGGCGCGAGCGCCGGTCTCAACGTCCCGGACGGCACCGCCGGCGCCGCCGCTCCCGGCGCGCAAGACGAGGATCTGTCGAGCAGCGAAACCGTCAATTACGAAATCTCGCGTACGACACGCACCGAAATCAGTGAGGGCGGACGTGTGCGCCGGCTCTCGGTCGCGGTCGCCGTCGATGGCGTGATGGCGCCGGGTGAAGGCGAAGCTACATCCGCCACGTACCAAGCGCGTAGCGAAGAAGAGATGCAGCGCTTGGCGCAGCTGGTGCGCTCCGCGGTCGGCTATAACCAAGAGCGCGGCGATATCGTCGAAGTGGTCAACACGCAATTCGCGCGCGCCGCGCCGCTAGAAGCCGCCGCCGAGCCCGGCATGCTGGCTTTCCTTGGCGATCTCGACGTCATGCGCATTATCGAGATTGTCGCCGCACTCCTCGCGTCGCTCGCCTTCGTGTTCTTCGTCTTGCGCCCTCTGATTGGTGGTTTGGTGCGCGGCGGCGGCGCCAGCGCCGAAGGCGCGGCAGCTGGCGGCGTACCGGCCTTGCCGAGCCCAAGCGGCGGTCTCGCGGCCGTGCCCGCGCCCGATAGCGACGATCCGGGCATCGACGTCGCCGCCGTTGGCGGCCGCGTGCGGCAATCCTCGGTGAAACGCGTGGCTGAAGTGGTCTCGGCGCACCCTGATGAGTCTGCGCAGATCATTCGTGGTTGGCTCAACAATGCGCTCTAAGCCATGAACGCCCTCGCCCGCCCCGACGCGCCGGTCGCCGTCGATCTCTCGCGCTATTCCGGCGCGGAGAAAGCCGCGATCGTGCTGATGAGCCTCGGCGAAGACGCCAAGCATCTTTGGTCGCTGCTCGACGAAGAAGAGATCAAGGAAGTTTCGCAATCGATGGCGTCGCTCGGCATGGTGCCGTCGGTTGTCGTCGAAGCGGTCGTGCAGGAATTCGTGCAGCGCATGTCTGGCGCGGGCTCTGTGATGGGCTCGCTCGATCAGACCCAGCGCATGCTGGCGTCCATCCTACCGAAGGAAAAGCTCGACGGCCTGATGGAGGAAATCCGCGGGCCGGCGGGGCGCAACATTTGGGACAAGCTCGGCAACGTCAACGAAGCCGTGCTCGCGAATTATCTGAAGAACGAATACCCGCAAACGGTCGCGGTGGTGCTGGCGAAAGTGCGCCCAGAGCACGCGGCAAAGGTGCTGGCCGAGCTGCCGAGCGATTTCGCCGCCGAGTGCATTCTGCGCATGCTCGGCATGGAGCCGGTGCAGCGCGAAATTCTCGACAAGATCGAGACCACGCTGCGCACCGAATTCATGTCCAACGTCGCGCGCACGTCGAAACGCGACAGCCATGAACTGATGGCGGAGATCTTCAACAACTTCGACCGGCAGACTGAGTCGCGCTTCATCAACGCACTGGAGAGCAAGAGCCGCGACAGCGCCGACCGCATCAAGGCGCTGATGTTCGTGTTCGAAGACCTCGGCAAACTCGACTCAGGCGGCGTGCAGACCCTCCTCCGCGCTGTCGACAAGAGCGATCTGGCGCTCGCTCTCAAAGGCGCCTCGGACGCGTTGCGCAATCTCTTCTTCACCAACATGTCCGAACGCGGCGGCAAATTGCTGAAGGAAGACATGGCCTCGATGGGCCCGGTGCGTCTGAAGGATGTCGACGCCGCGCAGGCGCGCATGGTCGCGCAAGCCAAGGAGTTGGCTGCGCGCGGCGAGATCGTGCTCGCGGACGGCAAAGCCGATGACGAGTTGATCTATTGATGACGCAAATCCGCAAATATGCCTTCGACACCGAGTTCGCCCCAGACGGCGCGATCGTTAAAGATGCGCCCAAGCGTCTGACGCCGGAGGAGATCGCAGCTGAGTGCGCGGCCGCTTACGAGCGCGGCAAGCAAGATGCGCTCGCACAAGCCGAACGCCAAACCGCCGCGGCACTCCAAGCGCTTGCGGATGCGGCGTCGGGCGTACTGACGCGCCTTGAAGCCGAGAGCCAGGCCATGCGAACGGAAGCTGCGACCGTGGCGATCGCCGCGGCGCGCAAGATCGCCGGCGCAGCGCTCGACGGATTCGGGCATGAGCGCGCCGCCGTCGCCGTGGAAGCGGCGATGGACGCGCTGCGCCATCAACCGCGCCTGGTCGTAAAGCTATCGCCGGAGGCCGCCGAAGTGCTGAAGCCGCGCATCGCAGAGATGTGCGAGACGCACGCCTATGCCGGCGCCGTGCTCGTGCGCGCCGAACCTGGCTTGCGGCAAGGCGCAGTCACTATCGATTGGTCGGACGGAGTCATTCATATGAACCCCGACGACGCCGCCAAACGTATTCAAACCCTGATCGACGCCGCTCTCGCGTCGCAAACGGCATCATGAGGCGAACATGAGCGATCTCAAGCTCGACGAATTCACGCCCACCGCGAACGATGCGCCCGGCGCGCCGGACATAGAGCAAAGCGCGGCGCAGCTGGCGCCGGTCTATGACGTGCCGGTCAATATCCAGGCCGTGCTCGGGCGCTCCAATCTCGACGTGGCATCGCTGCTGCGGCTGACGCGAGGCTCGGTGATCGAGCTCGACCGCAAAGTCGGCGAAGCGATCGACATTTACGTGAACAACCGGCTGGTCGCGCGCGGCGAAGTCGTTGTTGTCGACGAGCGCCTCGGCGTGACCATGACGGAAATTATCAAGGACGGCGACGCCTAAGGCCCGCGTCGCGAGGAGACTACCCATGCGCCTACTCATTGTCGGCCAGCTCGGAGGACAAATCTCCGCAGCCACGCGCATCGCCATGAACTTCGGCGCGAAGGTCGCGCACGTCGACACGATCGAACAAGCGACGGCCGCACTGCGCGCCGGGCGCGGCGCCGATTTGTTGATGGTCGATGCGCGGCTCGATATCGCCGCCCTGCTCGCAGCGAATGAGGCCGAGCACATCGTGGTGCCAATCGTAGCCGCGGGCGTTGGCATCGACCCGTCGATGGCGGCAAAGGCGATCCGCGCAGGCGCGCGCGAATACATCTCGCTGCCGCCCGATCCGGAACTGATCGCCGCCGTGCTGGCGGCGGTGTGCAATGACGATCGCCAATTGGTGGCGGCCGATCCGGCGATGAAAGCCGTGATCGCGCTCGCCGACCAAATTGCGCCGTCAGACGCATCAATCATGATCACAGGCGAAAGCGGCGTCGGCAAGGAAGTGCTGGCGCGCTACGTCCACAAGAAATCCAATCGAGCCGACAAAGCCTTCATCGCCGTCAACTGCGCGGCGATCCCGGAACAATTGCTGGAAAGCGAGTTGTTTGGCCACGAGAAGGGCTCGTTTACCGGCGCTGTCGCGCGGCGGATCGGCAAGTTTGAAGAAGCCGATGGCGGCACGCTGCTGCTCGACGAAATCTCGGAAATGGATTTGCGTCTGCAATCGAAGCTCCTGCGGGCCCTGCAAGAACGCGTGATCGACCGTGTCGGCGGATCGAAGCCGGTGCCGGTCAACATCCGCGTGCTGGCGACATCGAACCGCGATCTGACTGGCATGGTGCGGGCGGGCGAGTTTCGTGAAGACTTGCTCTATCGCTTGAACGTCGTGAATCTGCGCATTCCGCCGCTGCGTGAACGCAAGGACGATCTCGCCGCATTGGCGCAGTTCTTCATCGACAAATACGCGCACGCCAATGGCCGCCCTGCCCGTCGGCTCTCGAAAGAAGGCCAAGCGCAAGTGTTCGCGCACAATTGGCCAGGCAACGTACGCGAACTGGAAAACGCCATGCACCGCGCGGTGCTGCTCTCAAAGAGCGAGGATGTCGGCGCCGATGCGATCCGCGCGCCCGATGGCGCGCCTGTGGGCGGACGCGGCGATGTCGGCGCGGCGATCGAAGCGGGTCAAGCCGCGGCCCGCGCACTGGTTGGCCGCACGGTGGCGGACGTTGAGCAGGACCTAATCCTCGAGACGCTGACGCATTGCCTCGGCAACCGTACGCACGCGGCGCACATTCTCGGCATTTCGATCCGCACGCTGCGCAACAAGTTGAAGCAATATTCCGACGACGGCTTGAGAATAATGCCGCCGCCGACCGGCCAGGCGGCCTGATCCGCTAAATGACCGACGCCGCACAACCACAAGGCCAGGCCTTTGGCCTCGACGCGCTGCGCAATGCGATCATGCGCGGTGAAATCGCGCTGGCGGTCGGCGTGCTGGGCATCCTGGCGATCATGCTGGTGCCGCTGCCGCCATTCTTGTTGGATATGCTGCTGGCGGTGTCGTTGATCTTCTCGATCCTGGTGCTGATGACGGCGCTGATGATCAAAAAGCCGCTTGAGTTCACGGCGTTTCCATCCGTGCTGCTGCTCGCGACGCTGTTGCGGCTTGCCCTGAACATCGCCACCACACGTCTCATCCTCGCAAACGGCCAGAACGGCGAGCATGCGGCCGGCGAAGTGATCGCGGCGTTCGCGCAATTCGTCATGGGCGGCGATTTCGTTATCGGCGTGATCGTGTTCGCGATCTTGGTGATCGTGAATTTCGTCGTCATCACACGCGGCTCGACACGCATCGCCGAAGTGGCGGCGCGCTTCACCTTGGACGCCATGCCCGGCAAGCAGATGGCGGTCGACGCCGACCTCTCCGCCGGCTTGATCAACGAGCAACAAGCGCGCGAACGCCGTAAAGCGCTGGAAGACGAAAGCTCGTTCTTCGGGGCGATGGATGGCGCCAGCAAGTTCGTGCGCGGCGACGCGATCGCGGGCTTGCTGATCGTGTTCATCAACATTATCGGCGGCATCATTATCGGCGTCATGTCGCACGGCATGGACTTCGCCGAGGCCGGCCGCACCTATACGCTGCTCACTGTCGGCGACGGCTTAGTGACGCAAATCCCATCGCTCATCATCTCCGTTGCGGCCGGCCTGCTGGTTACGAAAGCTGGCATCGACGGCGCAGCTGACAAGGCGCTGGCCAAGCAGCTTGCCTCCTACCCTGTCGCGCTCGGCGTGGTCGCGGCCTGCGCGATCGGGGTCGCGCTTCTGCCGGGCATGCCGAAAATTCCATTCTTTATATTGGGCGGCGCGGCTGGCTTGCTGGCGTGGCGGCTAAGGAAGGCGAGCCGCGTCGTGGAAGCCGCCAACGAAGCGGCAGCCGCCGTGCCCCCAACAGTGGCTGAAGAAACGCCTGCCGCATCGTTGGCGATGGACGACGTGCGGATCGAGTTGGGCTTTGCGTTGCTGCCCCTGATCAACGACGTGCAAGGCCGCCGCCTCACCGATCAGATCAAGGCGCTGCGCAAAACTCTGGCGCAGGAATACGGCTTCGTGATGCCGAGCGTGCGCATTCTCGACAACGTGCAGATGCAGCCCGATCGTTACCAAGTTCGCATCCGCGAAATGGAAGCCGGCGAAGGCAAGCTGAAGATCGGCGCGCTCCTGGCGATGGACCCGACCGGCAAAGGCGTCGCCATCCCAGGCGAAGACGTCAAAGAGCCGGCATTCGGACTCGACGCCAAATGGATTGATGAGCGCGCGCGAGAGGAAGCTAGCTTCCGCGGCTACACCGTCGTCGATCCCGCCACCGTACTGGCGACGCATCTGACCGAGATCATCAAGGAGCACATGAGCGAGCTCCTCACCTTCTCCGAGGTGAAAAAGCTCATCAAAGATCTTCCAAAGGATACGCAAACGCTGCTCGACGATGTCGCGCCGACTCATATCTCGTGGTCGGGCATCCAGCGCGTGCTGCAGAATCTGCTGAAAGAGCGCGTCTCGATCCGCGATCTTTCAGCCATCGTCGAAGCCATCGCCGAGGCAGCGCCTGCGATGCACGATCTGGTGCTGATCACCGAACACGTGCGCGGACGCTTGGCGCGCCAGATTTGCTACGCGCACCGCAACCCGGAAGGCTCGCTGCCAATTATCTCGATGTCGCCTAACTGGGAGCAGACGTTTGCGGAGGCGCTGATCGGCGAAGGCCAGAGCCGGCAACTGGCGCTCGCGCCATCAAAGCTGCACGATTTCGTCGCCGATGTGCGCACCGCCTTCGAGCGCGCCGCGCAAAGCGGCGAAACGCCCGTGCTGCTCACCTCCCCCGCTATCCGCCCCTTCGTGCGCTCACTGATCGAGCGCTTCCGCCCAAGCACCGTCGTGCTGGGTCAAGGCGAAGTGCACGCGAAGGTGCGGCTGAAGGCGATGGGGCAGGTCTAGACGCAAGCCATAGATGATCACTTCGTCATTCATACCTGATTAACCAAAACCTCCCTTCCCGCTAACCACCGCGAAACGACTCGCGGCGCATATCTGAGCCATGTCAGGCGCACACGCTCTCCCCGAGCCGCCCTTACCGCGCACGCGCGCGGCGCCGATCTTTGCCGTCGCGTCGGGCAAGGGTGGGGTCGGCAAAACTTGGCTCTCGACTATGCTTTCGTTTGCTTTCGGCCGCGCCGGACAACGCGCGCTGCTGGTCGATTGCGATCTCGGCCTCGCCAATGTCGACGTGCAGCTGGGCGTGCGCCCTACGGCTGATGTGCACTCCGTTGTACGCGGCTTTCTCGAACTCGATGCTGCGGTGACGCCGGTTCTCGGCGGCCCCGGTCGCAATGGCGGCTTCGACCTGATCGCGGGCCATTCCGGCTCTGGCGCCCTGGGCACGGTGAAGCTCGAAGAAGTGGGCCGCATCTGCACGGGACTGACTAAGCTCACGCCGCACTACGATCGCGTCATTCTCGATCTTGCGGCTGGTATTGATCCGACTGTGCTGCGTTTTGCGCGCGCCGCCGATCGCCTCATCCTCGTCACCACAGAAGAGCCCACCGCCCTCACCGACGCCTACGCCATGGTGAAGCTGCTGCGCCTGCAAGGCGCGCAGATCACGCCGTGGGTGATCGTGAACATGGCGGAGAACCGCGTCAAAGGACGCAAGGTGTTCGATCAGTTCTCAATGGCGTGTAACGAATATCTAGGCTTCAAGCCGCGGTTCGCTGGCGTGATCTGCCGCGACACGCGCGTACCAGACTCGATCCGCGCACAAACCCCGCTGCCGATCCGTCATCCGCAAAGCCAAGCCTACGAAGACGTGATCCGGATCGTTGAGACGCTGAACGCGGGTTAAGCCGGTCTCTCAGCGACAATCTCCCCGGCGCGCGCGACCGCGGCGTCGTAAGACTCAATGACCTCGACATTCGCCAGCGCCAAAACGCCCATCTGCTTCAGCACTCCACGTGACGACTGATTGAGTTCGCTCATCAGAACGCGCGTGTCGTGCGCCTGGCAACGCTTGAGAAAACGCGTCAGCGCTCCAACCCCTGTCGCATCCGCCATTGGCACGGCCGCGAAGCGCAAAATGAACACCTTTGGCGGCGGGAACGCCGCTTCGAAGGCGTCGTTAAGTCGGCTCGCGGCGCCGAAGAACAGCGGCCCGCGCAACTCGAACACCTCCACACCACTCGGCAACTCCTGGCGCGCCGTATAGACGCCGCGAGACGGGCTGGTGAAATCATCTTGATCGTGTTCGACCAGCGATACGCCCTTCTCGATCGCGGTCGCTTCGGCCATGCGGTGCATGAAGATGATCGCGGCCAGCACAATGCCAACCTCGATCGCTACGGTAAGATCGACGAGCACCGTCAACCCAAATGTTGCCAACAGCACGACTCGATCGCCAACAGGACCGCTCAGAATGTGACGGAAGCGCTCCTGTTCGCTCATGTTCCAGGCAACGACAACGAGCACTGCCGCCAACGCAGCCAAAGGCACGAACGCCATCAGCGGTCCGAGCATGAGCATGGATGCGAGCACGAAGAGCGCGTGCATCATGCCGGCAATCGGCGTCTTAGCCCCCGCACGGATGTTGGTTGCGGTGCGCGCGATGGCGCCCGTTGCAGAGATGCCCCCGAACAGACCGGCGCCAATGTTGGCGATACCTTGCGCGACCAGCTCGCAGTTCGACCGATGGCGCCGTCCTGTCATGCCATCGGCGACCATTGCGGAGAGCAAGCTTTCGACACCCGCTAGAAACGCGATGGTCAGCGCCGGTTGAAAAAGCTCTCGCACACGTTCCCAAGTAACCGTCGGCAGGTGCGGTGAAGGCAAGGATGACGGGACGCCGCCGAAGCGCGAGCCGATCGTCTCAACATCGAGCTGCAGCAGCGCCGCAAGGGCCGCGCCCGCAACTACGACAATCAAGAACCCTGGCAAACGTGGCGCCCACTTGCGAAGACCGAAGATCACCGCAATTGCCCCGAGCGAAAGAGCGAGCGTGGGCAAAGAAACCGTGTGACGCGCCGCCCAGAAGCTCTGGAGTTTCGTGATGAACTCCGCTGGCGCCGCGGCGATGTCGAGCCCGAACACGTCGCGCAGTTGGCTCGTAAAGATGATCACCGCGATGCCCGCGGTGAATCCAGTGACGACCGGTTCAGGGATATACTTGATCCAATCGCCGAACCGCAGCAACCCCGCCACGATCAGGATGCCGCCCGCCATAATCGTCGCCAGCACGAGCCCGTCAAAGCCGTGCGTGTGGATGATCCCGTAGACGACAACGATGAAGGCGCCAGTGGGGCCGCCGATCTGAAAACGCGAACCACCGAGCGCGGAGATAAGGAAACCCGCAATGACCGCGGTAATCAGACCTTTGTCAGGCGTCGCACCGGATGCGATGGCGATCGCCATCGCCAGAGGCAGCGCGACGATGGCGACGGTCAGACCGGCAAGGGCGTCGGCGCGAAAATCGGCGAAGCGATACCCTTCCTGGGCGATCACCGTGATCGACTTCGGAATATAGATGCGCCAATCGAAGCGCGGCGCGCTTGGCTCAGGTGCGCTCGGGTTCGGCGCCATGATTGTACTCGCTTAAGGCGTCTTACGACGCCGAAGGTCGCGCTCGCGCCGCGCGCATCGTCGCGAAATCATCGAGTTCGGCGCTTTCGCGCTGCTCAGCGGCAACCTTCGCGCGCGCCTCCTCCAACTCGATCAAACGCTCGAACTTGCGCGCTTCCACATGCGCCGCGGTGATCAGCGCTCGTATTTGCTCGATATCGGCGGCGATCATGGCGCCTTCGCTGACCATGGCGCGGCGGCGCTGGATTGCAGCGGCGGCGTAACCGCCGAACACGCGGCTCGCTTCATAGTCGCGCTGCGCCAGCTTTTGTTCTTGGGCGATCGTCTGATCGTGACCGGCGATGCGCTGTTCAAGCGCGCTTTGACGCTCGATCTGCGCCGCCATTTCGCGGCGCAGCGTTTCCAGATCGCGATTGGCGAGCTTCAGCAAAGTGCGCAGCGATTTCATGCCAACGCCTCAGCCAACATCGCAAAACCATCCTTGATGCTGCAATTTTCGTCGCGCTGTTGCGAAAGCACTGCCTCCAGCGCGCCGCGCACACGCACGGCTTCATCGACGTTCGGATCGGCGCCTGCTTTGTATGCGCCGATCCGGATCAGCTCTTCCATTTCGCCATACAAGCTGAGCATCGCGCGGGCGCGTCCGACGAGCGCGTTCTCTTCCGGCGTATGGCACATGGGCATCAAGCGCGAGATCGATTTCAGCACATTGATCGCTGGGTAGCGTCCGCGCTCCGCGATCGCGCGCTCCATGACGATGTGGCCATCGAGGATGCCGCGCACTGCGTCGGCGATGGGTTCGTTGTGATCGTCGCCGTCAACGAGCACGGTGAAGAGCGCCGTGATCGACCCGGCTTCGCCTTCATGACCGGGGCCAGCGCGTTCGAGCAGCTTGGGTAGTTCGGCGAACACGGACGGTGTGTAGCCTTTCGTCGTCGGCGGCTCGCCCACGGCTAAACCGATCTCACGCTGCGCCATCGCAAAACGCGTGACCGAGTCGACCAGCAACAACACGTCGAGTCCTTCGTCACGGAAGTGCTCCGCGACAGCGCTTGCCATGTGCGGTGCGAGACGCCGCCGTGCAGCGCTCTCATCGGACGTCGCCACGACGACGACGGAACGGCGACGGCCCTCTTCGCCCAACGTATCTTCGATGAATTCCTTCACTTCGCGGCCACGCTCGCCGACGAGGCCGATAACGATCACGTCGGCATTGGCGCCGCGCGCCAGCATCGACATCAGCACCGACTTGCCAACGCCGGAGCCAGCGAACACGCCCATGCGCTGCCCACGGCAGAGTGCCGCGAAAATGTTGAGCGCGCGCACGCCGACATCGAGCCGACCGCCGACGCGTGAACGATCGTGCGCCGATGGCGGCGCTGCACGCACAAGATGCGGCTTCATACCCTGCAGCAACGGGCCCGCGCCATCGACAGGATTGCCGAAGCAATCGATCACGCGCCCAAGCCACGCTTTCGACGGCCGCACCATGGGCGCAGCGCCTTCCAGCAGCACGCGCGCACCAGGACGAATGGACTCGATCGGGTCGTAGGGCGCGAGCAATGCGCGATCACCGCGGAAGCCGACAATCTCGCCACGCGCCGTGCGGGCGCCCTGCACCGTCGCGCGCGCGCCGAGCGACAGCGCGTCCATCGGGCCGGTTACTTCGACAAGGGAACCTGACAAACCAGTCACGCGCCCCTCGAAGCGGCGCGGATCAAGCGCGTCGATCTCAGTTGCGAGTTTGGAAAGAAGTGTTGGCATGCTGTGCACATCAAATGCAGCGCTATGGTTAACCGACATTTACAGACGCTGCGCGGCTGATTCCGAAAGCGGAATCAAATCAACGGCTAGAGCTGCTGAAATAGTACATCGCTATGCCTTGCGCCGACTAGCGAAGCGACTCATGAAGAATTTCTGCGCGAGGGGTCGCGCGTGATCACTAAACGTTAACCCGTCTGACTCATTACTGAGTCGTACAGGTTAACCCACCAGGGGCGGTCGTAATGCGAGTCTTGTTGATCGAGGACGATAGCGCGACAGCGCAGGGCATCGAGCTGATGCTCAAGTCCGAGGGGTTCAATATCTACTCGACCGATCTCGGCGAGGAAGGCATCGACCTTGGCAAGCTCTACGATTACGACATCATCGTACTCGACCTGACGCTGCCCGACATGCACGGCTACGACGTGCTGAAGCAGCTCCGGGTGGCTCGGGTGAACACCCCCATCCTGATCCTCTCGGGCACCGCCGACATCGACACCAAGGTCCGCGGCCTGGGCTACGGCGCTGATGACTACATGACCAAGCCCTTCAACAAGGACGAGCTGATCGCCCGCATCAACGCGATTGTTCGCCGCTCCAAGGGCCACGCTCATTCCGTCATCAAAACAGGCGATATCACGGTCAATCTCGATGCGAAGACGGTCGAAGTCACTGGCCACCGCGTCCACCTGACCGGCAAAGAATACCAAATGCTGGAGCTGCTCTCGCTCCGCAAAGGCACCACGCTGACGAAAGAGATGTTCTTGAACCATCTCTATGGCGGCATGGACGAGCCGGAACTCAAGATCATCGACGTGTTCATCTGCAAGCTGCGCAAGAAGCTGGCGGCCGCCACCGGTGGTGAGCACTACATCGAGACGGTCTGGGGCCGCGGCTACGTGCTGCGCGATCCGCAGGAAGCCGGCGCGACCGCCACCGTTACCTCGGGCGTCGCAGCGGCTTAAGCCACATTTTCGGCCGGTTTCGCTAACCCTGCGCAGTGCGCGGGGCTGAGAGATCGCGTATCCTTATTCCGGATGCGCATTCACCCTACCATAGATCGACGCGCGCTGCTGATGAGCGGCGCAGCCCTCCTCGCCAGCGGCGCGAGCGCGCACGCGCAAAGCGCGAACGCTGACGACGATTTCCGCGCGCTCGTCGAGCGCCTGGCCGATCGCTCGCGCACCAGCCGCGCCTTCCTGCTTCGTCGCTACGACGCCTCGCGCCTCTCTCCGCGCGGACGCATCCTGTACGACGCCATTCTCCCAGGCGCCGAAGCGGACGCAAATCTGTCGCGCATGCGTTGGGGCAGCACAGGCAACCCCTACGCCGTCACGCATCGCTATGGCGCCTACCGCCGTGCCGCTGAACTGCGCCCCGACGATTATTTCCGCACACTGGTGCGCGCCGTCGATCGCGAGACGCGCCAAATGCAGGCCGACGCCGATCGAGGCGTGATCGCGCCGGATTTCGCGCTAGCCGCAACCGAGCCCGCAGTGGCGCAAGCGGCGCAGCGTGTGGCCGAACGCGGCAGTGAACGCGAATTAGCCGAAGCGCTGCAGCGCCAGGTAGAGGCCGTTCAAGCCCTGCGCGTCCGCGCCGGCAGCGAACCCGGCATGTGGCGCCTACCCGATGGCGACGATTTCTACGCCGCAGCGCTGCAATTCCATCTCGGCGCGCCGGTCGATCCGCGCGCAGCGCACGAGCGCGCGCTGGATCGCTGCCGCGATCTGCAAGCCGAAGCCGACACGCTATTGCGCGCTCAGGGGCTGACGCGCGGCGGCGTGGGTGAACGCTTGCGCGTCTTAGCGCACGATCCGCGCTTCCTCTATTCTGCTGACGACGCCGGCAAAGATCGCGCTGTCGCCGACATGGCCGAGCGGTTGGCGCGCGCAAGGCTGTTGCTGGCCGATGTGATTGCCGATGCAGCGACGACGCCAGCGGACGTGCGCCGCCTCCCCGCCAATCTCGAAGCCAATGGCGCGGCGGGCCGCAGGCGCGGCACGGCGTACGAGGTCGACCTGAGCGCGCCCCGCGCCAGCTGGACGCTGCCGAGCGTCGTCCATCACGAACTCATCCCCGGCCACATCTACCAAGCACCGTTCGCCAACGCCGCCAGCGTGTCGGCGCTGCAAGAACGCTACGCCAACGGCTACCTCGAAGGCTGGTCGACCTACGCTGAAGTTCTTGCAGCCGAGCACGGCGCCTTCGAAGGCGATCCGCTCGCCCGCATCGGCTATCTGCAATGGATGCTGTTCCGGATGGCGCGCGTGGTCGCCGACACTGGAATGCACGCCCTGCATTGGAGCCGCGAGCACGCCATCGCGCAGATGCAAGAGTTACAGGGCGAAAGCATCGCTTTCGTGAGCATCGAAGAAGACGTGCTGCGCTTTTGCGTGCAGCCGGGCTTCTACACAGCGCAAGGCCTGGCGGCGCTGCACATCGAGGATCTCCGCGCGCGTACCCGCCGCGAGGCGCGTGATCGCTTCAGCCTGCAGCGCTTCCACACCGCCATGCTCGAACACGGCCCCCTCTCTCCGCCAGGCCTTGAACAAGCCGCGCGCGCGGCATTCATCGCATAAGAAAAGGGCGCCGGCATGAAAGCCGACGCCCAATTAAGTCCGATGCTTGGAGGAATTAGTTCGTGTAACGGAAGCCCAGGAAGAACGAGCGGCCGTAGTGGTGATAGAACGACAGACGATCGTCCGGCGTCAGGTACTGATCGTTGACTTCGTCGGTCAGGTTCACGCCTTCGAAGGTCAGCGCGAAGTTGTCGTTGATGTTCCAGCGCGCTGATGCATCGACATTGAGTGTGTCAGCGGTTTCTTCGGTTAAGTTACCGTTGCGGCCTGGCAGCGTCGTTGGATAGGAGCTGCGATAGGCCGCCGACACGCGAGCGCTGAAGCGATCGTCTTCATAGTAGACGGTTCCGTTCCACGAACGGTCGGAGAGCTGCAGCAACGGACCAGTGATGGTCGGATTGCCGAGTCCGTCGACGTACTGCACGTCGGACTCCAGTATACGCGTGTAGTTCGCCAGCACGCCGAAGTTCGACCAGAAGCCTTCCATCCAGAAGAATGGCAGCTGCAAGCCAATTTCGAAGCCGCTGACGGGGCCGCCAGGGGTGTTGCGCGGCAAGTTGAAGGCCCAATCGACACTTGCGTTGCAGCCCACTGTCGCGCCGCAAGCGGCGGTCGCAACGCTATCGGGCAAGCCGAGCGAATTGCCTGTGAACGGGCGATCTTCGCGCACCGTTTGAATGAAGGAGTCGATGTCGCGGTGGAAGTAGGCCGCCGACAACAGACCACCTTCAGTGAAGTACCACTCGGCGCTGAAGTCGTACGCATCAGCGGTGGTGGGCTCGAGCGCCGGGTTGCCGGCAGTCACCGTGCGGTTGGCGCCGCTAACACTGACGGCTGCGCCCGGCGCCAGGAAGCCCAGGTTGGGACGCGCCAGCACCTGCGCTGCCGCAAAGCGGAAGAGCAGATCGTCCACCGGCTCGAACACCATGTTCATCGACGGCAGCGTGTTCGTGTAGGTGCGATCGACGGTCGACAGCACCGGCACGCCGCCGCTGAATGTGTAGCCCGTGCTGGTCTGATCGGTCTCGACGTAGCGGACGCCGAAATTGCCGCGGAAGCGCCCTTCCGAGCTGGACCAATCGATCTGCACATAGCCGCCCGTCGTGTCCTCGCCGATCGAATTGTTGTTGCCGAGCGCCGGCTGGATGCCCATCGGGAACACCGCCGTGTTGTAGAGATCCCAGAGCGATGCTGCAGCATTGATATCCGGCACCAGCCATGAAGTCGGCAGGCCAGCCGGCAGGCTGAGCCCTTGGCCGCTCATGCTGAGGATGTAGCTGTAGTTCGCGATCGGCGTGCCTGAGGCGAAACCTGGAATCACCGTTTCCTGGTTCGATGCGGTGCCGTTGGAGCGGCGCAGCTCCGTCGTTTCAAATTCATAGCTGCGCCAGTTGAGACCGCCGGTCAGCGTGAAAATCTCGTTCACGTCGAACTCGAGATCACCATTGATAGTCTCATAGGTGTTAAGCGCCGTCTGTGGACGCAAGCGGATCTGCGAGAGAGTCCATGTCGAGGGCGCCGTCAAATTGGTGGCGCCGTAGGTGATCAGTGGCAGGCGATTGTCGCCACGGAAATCGTAGGTGTAGCCGTTGATGTTGTTGGCATCGAACAACAGCGTCGTCTGCACCGGATTCTGGTGGTCGGATTCCGCCGTGCCAGCCATGCCACGGAAACGCAGACGATCGGAGAAGTCATGCTCAATGTTCAAGCTCAGCTGCGTGAACTCCGTCGACAATTCGTCGAAACGCAATTCCGAGCGGATATCGACGCCGTTGAAGACGCCGTACACGAGCGAACTGCCCTGGATCTGAGCGTCGGTGACTGAGACGCCGCCAATACCCGACGCGCCGTTGGTGCTGAACACAGGCGCCTGCAGGAACGCCTCGCTGCGCGTGCCTTCGAAGTTCGCGTAAAGCGCGCTCAGCGTGATTTCGGTGGCGTTGCTTGGACGCCATTGCAGCGCGCCGGTGACGCCCAATCGTTCTTGTTCGTGTTCGTAAACATCGTAGCGCGGCAGACGCGGACGGAATGCAGCATTCAGCTCCGCAAGCGTATAGCCGGTAGTTTCGGAGCCGAAACCGGCGCCGGAGCCTGTACCGTTTTGCCAGCGCACCGTGCTCGCGCCCTCTTCGAGCGAGTTGCGCTCACTGTAAGCGACCGACAGCAACGCGCCGATATTGCCCCAGCGATTGGCGATCAGGAACGCCATCCGCGGATCGGTGCTTTCCGAGAGATCGTTGTAGTGCAGCTGGCCCGATGCGGCCATTGTGAAGCCGTCATAGTCGAATGGCAGCGCCGTTTGCAGATCGACGGTCGCGCCGAGCGAGCCTTCTTCAACTTCCGCTGATGCGCTCTTGCGCACGGTGATTGAGTTGAAGAGTTCCGAGGCGAAAACGTTGAAGTCGAACGAGCGCGCACGGTTGGTGCCGCCGACAGCGTCGGTACCGCCGGTGGTGGCCAGCGTTTCCATGCCGTTGATGCGCACGCGGGTGAATTGCGCGCCCAAGCCGCGCACCGAAATCTGGCGACCTTCGCCAGCGTCGCGGGTGATGGCGACGCCTGGAATGCGCTGGATCGATTCGGAGAGGTTCAGGTCAGGAAAGTCGGCGATATCTTCCGCCAAGATCACATCAACGGCGCCAGTCTCCTCGCGCTTCACGTCGATGGCGGCTTCCAAGGAGCCCCGGAAGCCGGTGATGACGATCTCTTCTTCTTCGTCTTGCGCGTACGCGGCGCCGGCCGGCAGGCCGACGGCCATGCCGAGGGCGATCAACGATGCGCCGCTCCATCCCCAAAAGCTCTTCGATGATTTCTTCGCCGCCATGACGGTCCCTCCCCGGTAGGCCCAGGCGGAGGGGCAGCGTTGGCCCCAACCCTAAAAGCCGCGTTTCTTCCCTATGACACCGTTATCTTTGATTTTGCCACCGGTGTCTTTTTCAAGATAACGCAGAAACAGGCGTCATTGGCAAGGCCCCTCTCGTCGATCAGGGAAGGCTTCGCCCCCGGGGTGTGTCCGGGGCGCCGCACGCGCCGAGACCTCAAAGAGTCGAATGAGAAATACGTCCGCCGGAGACGGTAAGCACCGCCTGGGCGGTCGGAATCGCTTCCGGTGGCGCTTCCATCAGATCGACCGAGCAGACACTGACGTCCGCCCGTTTCCCGACCTCCAGCACGCCGCGCTCCCCCTCCTCGAAGGCCGAATAGGCCCCGCCCGCGGTCAGCATGGTCAGCGCTTGGGCGCGGCTCAGCGTGTGTTCGGGATGCCAGTCGGGACCGGCGAAACCGTTGAGGTCGTGGCGGTGAGCGGCGGCGTAGAACTCGATCAACGGATCCCCGCGCTCGACCGGGGCGTCGCTACCAGCGGCGAGGATCGCGCCGGAGTCGAGCAACGCCTTCCAGGCGTAGGCGCCACTTAGACGACCTGCGCCGAGCCGCGAGGGCGCAAAGTGCAGATCGCTAATGGCATGCGAGGGCTGCATCGACGCAATCACGCCCATGGCGGCAAAGCGCGGCAGGTCTTCCGGCGCGATCACCTGCGCATGCTCGATCCGCCAGCGCGCGGCGCGCAAAGCCTCGGCATTGTCGGCGAAGGTGTCACGATAGGCGTCCAGCACGAGCCGATTGCCGCGATCGCCGATGGCGTGGGTGGCGACTTGCACATTGCGCTCGCGCGCACGGCGCAGGATCGCACGCAAGTCCTCGACAGAGGTCACCAAGAGACCATCGCTCGGCGCGTCGCTATAGCGCTCCAACAAGGCGGCCCCTCGCGAGCCGAGCGCGCCATCCATGTAGAGCTTCACGCCGCGCACATGGACTTGGCCGGTGTCATCGACATAAGGCCCGCGTTCAAACACGGGCTCAGAATCGTCGGGCGTTAAGTAGAGATTGGCCCAAAGCGGCAAATCACCGGTCGCCGCCAAATCGGCGAAAAACTGGGCCTCCGCGCCGCTCGTGCTCATATTGCAGACGCCGGTCCACCCGCGTGAAGCGTAGAGCTGGGCGCCGCGCGACAAGGCCTCGCGCATCATTGCCGGCGTCGGCGCAGGCAAGCGCGCCTGCACCAGGCCGGCGGCGTTGTCGATCAACATGCCAGTGGCGGCGCCGGACGGATCACGCTCGATGCGTCCGCCGGCGGGATCGGGCGTGCCGTTCTCTATACCCCCTAAAGTGAGCGCCGCGCTGTTGGCGACGATGGCGTGACCATCGATACGCTCCAACACCACAGGACGATCGCTGACTACTGCGTCGAGGTCGGCACGCGTAGGGAAGCGGCGCTCGGGCCAATGCGTTTCGATCCAACCTCGACCGATGATCGGGCCGGTTGGATTTGCGCTCGCATAATCACGCAAACGCTGCTGCATCGCCGCGATCGACTCGACGCCGACGAGATCGAGCAACATGGCCTGCGCACCGACGCCGGACAAATGGACGTGCGCGTCGGTAAAACCCGGAAACGCCGCCGCGCCGCCAAGGTCGATTTCGCGCACGCCACGCGCCCCGCTGCGCGCTTCATCCAACGCGCCGGCAAAGAGAATGCGGCCCTCGCTGATGCGCAACGCTTCAACACGAGGGTTGGCCGCGACCCCAGTGTAAATCGGCCCGCCAAAGATCAGCAGATCGTGGGCGCTGGTACTGCGCGCACAGCCCGCAGCTAGCGCGGCGATTGAAAGTTGGCCGAAGCGGCGGCGGCTGAGGTGCATCATGGGTTCTCCCCTTTCGGTCAGGGGTAACGCCGCGCGCGTGCGGATCAAGACGAAAGCATCAGCCCGCTTGGTTGGGCCGATAATTAGCGCCGCGCCGGCCGAGCGGCGCATTCGGCGTGGCGTCGAGGTCGAGCGTGCTTTGCGCGCCTTCGCGTAACTTGTACTGCGCCAAACCGGCTACCATCGCAGCGTTGTCGGTGCAGAGTTTCGGCGGCGTCAACGTCACCGCAATGCCGCGCTGAGCGGCCTCGCGCGGCAATTCCTCACGTAACAGCGTGTTGCACGCCACGCCACCTGCGACGCTCACGCGAGTCACGCCGCGTTGCTCGGCTGCGGCTAACGTCTTTGCCACCAACACATCTACCACCGCGCGCTCGAAGCTCGCAGCAACATCGGGCGCGCCGCCCTGTGATTGCAGTTTCTCCGCCACCATCCGCACCGGGGTCTTCAAACCGCTAAAGCTGAAGTTGAGCGTGCCATCCTTCAGCTTCGGACGCGGAAACGCGTACGCGCGCGGATTGCCCCGGCGCGCGAGCGCATCCACTTGCGCACCGGCCGGAAATGGCAAGCCGAGATACGAGCCGACTTTATCGAACGCTTCGCCAGCGCTGTCGTCTAGCGTGCGGCCGATCACTTCGTAATCGCCCATGCCGTGCACGTGGATCAGCGCATTGTGGCCGCCAGCGACAGCGAGACAGATGTGTTCGTTGAACAAATCGGGATTGGTCATGATCGCAGAGAAGATGTGCGCTTCGACGTGATGCACCGGGATAAGCGGCAAGCCTTGCGACACTGCCAGCCCGCGCGCTGTGGAGACACCAACGACGACTGAGCGGATTAGCCCGTGCTGATTATTGCAGGCGACAGCGGAGATATCGCTTAAGCCCACCCCCGCTTCATCGAGCGCCTGCTCCACCACCTTCATGATGACTTCGGCGTGACGGCGCGCAGCAAGCTCGGGCACAACGCCGTTGAACGCCTCGTGCGTCTGCTTTTGCCCCCACACGACACTGGAGCGCACATTGAAGTCAGCATCGACCACTGCCGCCGCCGTATCGTCGCACGCCGTTTCAATACCGAGAACGAGGCCCATCAGCGCTTCGCTCCGGTAAGAAATTCCTGGAAATACGTGGTGCGCAATTCGAGTGGATCGCCGACTTCGCCGGCTGAGAGCTTTTCATAGCCAAGCTTCAGCATTTCACCGAGCCACGCGCGCCGTGTTTCAAGATAGGTCTCCGCGTCAACGTCGGCGAATAGATTGACAGTGAAACCCGGCGCGTCGTCACCTTCCGCCACCGTCTTGCCGAGTTGGTCGATGAAAGCGACGCCGGCCGCGTCAAGACGCCGTCCAATCTCGAAACCCGAGGCGCCGAATACGCGCACGCCAGCGCCGAATGCTAAGGCGGCGCAATAGGTGACGGCGATGCGCGTCGCGGTCCATGAGCCGGGACCGGTGTTGAGGACGATGGCGTCGAGCTCATCCGGCTTCACGTCGGCTTGCTCGAAAACCCGATCAACACTTGAGTACACCGAGCGCACCGCCCCGCGTCCCGAGATGCCGGACGCGTAGAGTGTTTCATCGCCACGTTGCAGCGCAGTGATTGAAAAGCGCCCACTGGCGTCGAGTGCGAGGATCATGGCTTCGCCTCGGTCTCGACAACGCGTTCGTCTTCACCTTCACCCGGGGCGATTGTGACCTTGTAGTGCGGACGGCGCAGCGCGCTCTCGATGCGTTCGCCCCACTCCAACACGTGCACGCCATGCTCCAGCAACGATTCCATCAGCCAAGCGAGATCATCGTCCGACAATGTCTGCATACGGAAGAGATCGTAGTGAAGCACCGTCTCGCGGCCCGCGAATTGGTGGACAATGTCGTAGGCCGGGCTTGCCACATCGTCCTCTTCGCCGCCGCCGAGCTCAGCGACGATGCCCTTGGCGAAATAGGTCTTGCCGGCCCCCATCGGCCCGCACAGGAGCACCACGTCGCCTGCGCGCAAAACGCGCGCAAAGGCGCGGCCGAGCGCTACCGTCTCGGCGGTCGAGTGCGTCACGTGGCGCGCGGGAGGCGAGAGGGCAGTCACGCGCGGAGAGGTAGGCGATGCGGGACGCCTTGCAAAGGCGCTGCGGCGCCGCGTCAGGGCATCCCAAGTGCGCGCCTGATCGCCGCGAACGGGATGGCGCCTTCGCGGATAAGCTTCAATTCGCCAATCAGGTCCACGACCGTCGACGCTTGCGCCAACGGCGATGGTCCGCCGTTGATGAGCAGGCTCGGCTGTTCGACAGCATCGGCGAACGCGGCCTCAGCCGAGGCCCGATCGGTCGCGGCGGCCAAGCCGGAGACATTGGCGCTCGTGGTGGTGATCGGGTGGCCGAGCAGTTTGCAAAGCGCCGGCCCAAACGGATGGCCCGGCACGCGGATGCCGATGCCCGGAAACCCCGCCTGCAGCGCCGCTGGCAGCACGCCCTTGGATGCACACACCAATGTCAAAGCGCCCGGCAGGAACGCTTGCGCCAACGCCTCTGCGCGCGCGTCGATCTCCACGTAGGCGCGAGCTTGCTCAAGATCGGCGACACAGAGCGAGAGCGGCTTGTCCGCCCCCCGCCCCTTGGCGGCGTAGGCCGCGCCGACGCCTTCCGCTGAAATCGCGCTGACGCCGAGGGCGTACAACGTATCGGTCGGATAGATAATGGCGCGCCCGGCGCGGATCTCCGCCGCCGCTTCGCGCAACGCCAAGTCTTGCTCACTCCAGGCGATGACCCGCATGGACGGTGTTTCAGCACATGCGCCCTGCCCGATCCAGCGACCGTGCGCGCGGCAATTGTGCTGACGATGGCTGACCGCCTAGTATTGTCAGCGCGGCGCAGAGCCGGGACCGGAGCGGATCATGATTGGCAGGCCAATATCTAGGCGCGTGTTCGCAGGCACCGTCGCTGCGACCGCTCTGATAGGCCCAGCGGTCGCCGCAGGATTGACCAGCGATGAAGTCACGATCGGCGCCGCCAATGCGCCCTTACAGCTGATCGAATACGCGTCCTCCACCTGTCCGCACTGCGCGGAGTTTCACCAGACCGCTTGGAGCACGCTCAAGACCCGATACATCGACGCGGGTCGCGTTCGTTTCACCTTCCGCGAAATGGCGACGGCGCCCCAGGCCGTGGCGCTCGCCATGTTTCAACTGGCGCGCTGCGAAACCACGGCGCCGGACGAGTATCTGCGCCGCGTCGGCGTGCTGTTCGAACGCCAAGCCGCCATCTTCAGCACGCCCACCGGCGAGGCAGTGCAAGCCGCCCTGTTGGCGCTCGGCGGCGAGTGGGGTCTGGCGCCAGCGCAAGTGATGGCCGCGATCAACGATCCAGCTGGCCCGCCGCGCATCATCCGCTCGATGGAGCAAGCAGCAGCACTGGGCATCACCTCGACGCCATCCTTCCTGCTGAACGGTCAAAAGTTGGAAGACCACAGCTTCCACACGCTCGAGGGGATGCAGCGCATTCTCGACGCCGCGTGAGACTGATCAGACCGGCGTATCTTCGTCGTCGGTGATCAGGATGCGATGGGCCGCGCCGTCGAGGTCTTCGTATTGGCCTGCGCGCAGGCTCCAGAAGAATGCGCCTAAGCCCAACGCCGCCATGAACAAGGCGACTGGGATGAGAACGAACATGATGTTCATGAGCGTCCCCAGCCCAGTTGCAGCCGCAGCGCGTTGAGGGTGACGACAAGCGAAGAACCCGACATGGCGAGCGCCGCGATCAGCGGCGTCAGGAGGCCCGCTGCAGCCAGCGGCGCGGCGATAACGTTGTAGAGCGCGGAGAAGCGCAAGTTTTCCAAGGCCCGCGCGCGCGCCATTTTGGCGACGTCTATGGCTTCCACCAACGGCATCAGCGCAGCGCCCTGCAGCACCAAGTCTGACGCCGCTTGGCTCGCCTCCAACGCCGTTCCTGGTGATGCGGAGGCATGCGCGGCGGCGAGCGCAGCAGCGTCATTAAGGCCGTCGCCGACCATCAGCACCTTCTTGCCTGCTGCGCGCAGCGCTGCGAGGCGCGCCGTTTTATCTGATGGTGACGCGCTCGCGACCCAATGCTCAATGCCAGCCTCACGCGCCGCGGCTTCGACGGCGACGGGGCGGTCGCCGGAGATCAGCTCTACCGCGATCCCACGCTGACGAAGCGCGGCGATGGTTTGAGCGGCGTCGGCTCGGAGCGCATCGGTAAAGGCGAACCGCACTGGCGGGGCGTCGCCGCTGGCGAACCAGAGCTCAGCGGCGCCATCGTTCGCGTCCGCGCACTGTGGCGCAGCGAACGTGCGCCGACCGATGCGCATGCCACCGGCTTCGATTCCCTCACCGGGGATTTCGCGCGCATCCGCCGTGGCAACGCCCGGCCCGGCGGCCTCCACAAGCGCGCGTGACAGAGGATGACGCGAAACGCGGGCAAGCGACGCGGCAGTGCGCAGAACGTCGGGCGCCACGGCGCTGACCAAGCGGGGCTTGCCGAGCGTCAAAGTGCCTGTCTTGTCAAACACCGCAACATCAACCTGCGCTAGTCGCTCCAGCGCGTCACCCGATTTCACCAGTACGCCGCGCTTGAATAAACGTCCGGTCGCCACAACTTGCACCGCCGGCACTGCCAAGCCCAGCGCACACGGGCATGTAATGATCAGCACCGCGACGGCATTCATCAGCGCGACGCGCAGACCGACGTCCGCGACATCGAGGCCCGCCAATCTCAATAGCGCCGGCCCAAACATCCAGCCCACAAACGTAGCCAGCGCCAGTGAATGCACGACAGGCACATAAAGCGCCGCCGCCTTCTCGGCCAAGCGCACGAAACGGGCGCGTCCTTGCTCGCCGGCCTCGATCAATCGCGCCAGTTCGGCGACCGAGGAATCTTGCGCCCGCGCGGTGGCGCGTATGATCAAGCGTTGGCTGAGATTGATGACGCCGGCATGGATCACATCTCCGGCGCGCACGGATTGCGGCAGCGTCTCGCCGGTGAGCATGGAGCGATCGAGATCGGAGACGCCCTGCTCGACAACGCCGTCCACTGGCGCGCGATCCCCCGACGCAAGGATGAGACGGTCGCCGACCATGATGTCGCCGGCGCCAATCGCAACGACGCGCCCGTCAGCGCCGATGCGTGAGGCAGTTACCGATTGCAGCGCCAGTAGATCGCGCGCGGCGGTGCGGGCTTGCTCTCGGAGCCGGTGATCGAGATAGCGCCCGATCAGCAGGAAGAAGAGCAGCATGGTAATGCCGTCGAAGTATGCGTGCTCACCCTGTTGCAGCGTTTCGGCGATCGAGATGCCGAGCGTCAGAAACACTGCCAGCGAGATCGGTACGTCCATGTTGGCGCGGCGCGCGCGGAGCGCCGTCCCGGCGGAGCGGAAGAACGGCTGGGCGGCATAAAGGGCGGCGGGGATGGCGATCAGGGCCGAAATCCAGTGCAGGAGCGTGCGCGTGCCCTCGCCCATCTCGCCATCGCCAGACCAGACTGGCACCGAGAACATCATGATGTTCATGGCCGCAAAGCCAGCGACAGCGAGATAACGCAGAAGCTTGCGCCCCTCTTCGTCGACTTGCCGCGCAGCGGCGGCTGGATCGAAGGCCGAGGCGCCATAGCCCATGCGCGCGAGCGCATCGGTGATCGCAGCAGGCGCGACCGCGCCGGGCGACCACGCCACGCGCAGGCGCGCGGTGGAAAGATTGAGCCGCGCGTCGCTAACGCCGGGCAAGGCTAGCAGACCGCTCTCGATCTTGCGGATGCACGCGGCGCACTTGGCGCCCTGAATCAAAAGCTCAAGCGTGTCGCGGCCACCAGCGTCGCGCCGCACGAACGCAGCGGGGTCGGCGCGGCGAGCGTCGCGATCTTCAGCCGGCGCCAGACCTGACGGGCAGCCGCTTTCGGCGAGCGTTAGGGTCGCCATGTCAGCTCCGATTCGAAATCGAGTGCGCCATCGCCGCGCTCCGCACGCGCGCGCAAACGCCAACGACCTGGCGTCAACGTCCCCAGCCGCGCGACGTAGCGGCCGTTTCCTTGCGGCTCGAAAGTCAGCGCCCGATCGAACTGGGCGTTCGTCGGCCATTCGAGCCCGCCGGTCAGCGTCGCGCCGTCGATAGGCGCTGCATTGCTGGCGTCGAGCACCACTTCGAGCACCGCGCCATCCGCATCGCTGCGTAGTTCGGCGCCAGCCTGCCAGCCCAGAGCCGCTTGCGCGCGACGTTCGGCCAGCGTGTCGTTGTAGCGCAGACCTTGAAGGTATGAGCGCCGCACATCTTCGCCGGGAAAGGAGCGCACGGCATAGACCGCAAACGTCACGTTCACGGCAATGATCGCGCCAAAGAACAACAAGATGGCCGTGAGCACATGCCAGCCGCGAATTTCAAAGCTTGCCGTGCTCATGGTGGACCCCCTGCAAGAAAGGCCGACGCGCTGGTCGCGACATCGCCGGTCTCGGTGTCGTGGATGGTGAAGCGCAGATCGTGCGAGCCGGCGCCGACATTGGCCGGCGCCACGACGTGGATGCGCACATTGGTTACGCTGTCAGCGTTCGCTTGCACGATGATATCGCCATTGGCGCTGAGCGTCGGCGCCTGCAGCCGCGTGCCCTGCAAACCATCGATGGCGATGCGCACCTGACGCGGGCGATCGGTCATGTTGATCAGCTTCAGTGCGTAATCATTGCGGATACTGCCGTCGGCTAGGCGCACGAAGGGTGGGCTACGGTCGCGGATGACGTTGAGATCGAGCGTCTGCCGCGTGGCGAGACCATAGATCATGAAGGCCGCAACCAAGGCCATCAGCGTGCCGTACAGGATCGTCCGCGGACGGATCAGCCGATAACGCGCTTGTTTGCCCGCCTTTCGGCGATCGGCATTGGCGTAGCTGTCATAAGCAATGAGCCCTTTCGGACGGCCCACCTTCTCCATGATCTCATCGCAGGCATCGATGCAGAGCGCGCAATTTATGCATTCGAGTTGATCGCCGTCGCGGATATCGATCCCTTGCGGGCAGACGGCGACACATTGGCGGCAATCGATGCAATCACCACGCCCCTCCCAGCTGTCACCTTTCTTGTGTGCGCCGCGCGGTTCGCCGCGATCGACGCGATACGCCACGCTCAACGCATCCTTATCGATCATCGCCGCCTGAATGCGCGGCCACGGGCACATATAGGTGCAGACTTGCTCCCGCATCGTGCCGGCCAGCGCATACGTCGTGAAGGTGAGCAAGCCAATGAACAGATAGACGAGCGGATCCGCTTGGCCGGTGAAGATGTTGCGAAACAGCGTTGGCGCGTCGTCGAAGTAAAACACCCAGGCGCCGCCTGTCGCCGCGGCGATGACTATCCACACGGCGTGCTTGGATATTTTCTTGGTCGCCTTCGATAGCGACATTGGCGCCTTGTCGAGCCGCATGCGCGCGTTGCGGTCGCCTTCTATGGCGCGCTCGACATAGATGTAGAGATCGGTCCAAACTGTCTGCGGACAGGCGTAACCGCACCACACGCGCCCGAACAAAGCTGACGAGAGAAAGATTGCGAACGACGCCAGGATCAGCAGCCCGGTGATGTAATACACCTCCTGCGGCCAGAGCTCGATGAAGAAGAAGTAGAACCGCCGGCCTTCAAAATCGACCAGCACGGCTTGATCGACGCGGCCCTCGCCACGATCCCAGCGCAGCCAGGGCGTGATGTAATAGATGCCGAGCAGCACGATCATCGCCGCCCATTTGAGATTTCTAAAGTAGCCCTGCGCGAGCTTCGGATAAATCTGCTCGCGTTTCTTGTAGAGCGCGCGGGACTCTTTCGAGTTCACGGCGCGCGCGTCGATGCCGTGCTCGTCCGCGCGCGCCGTCGTATCGATCAGGGTGGCCTTGTCCATGCCGCTAGCGTAGCGGAGCGCTCGGCGGCCCGTTTTGCGTTGGCTCAGGTACGGCTGCCGGCGTTGCAGCTGGCGGTGGCGCATCGGGCTCGCCGCCGCCCATTTCGTGGACGTAGTATGCCAGCGCCCGCAGCGTGCCCGGATCAAAGCGCGCTTCCCAGGCCGGCATGACCCCGCCACGGCCCAGCTCGATTTGGCGGCGGATTTCCTCGCGCGAGCCGCCATAGAGCCAAAGGTCGTCATTCAAGCTCGGCGCGCCAAAATTGCGATCGCCCGCACCTGTGGCGCCGTGACACGCGGCGCATTGCTCTTGGTAGAGGACAGCGCCCCGCGCAGCGGCCGCACGATTGGGGTCCAAGCGAGCGCCCGCCGCTGAAATGCTGATGGCGTACTCCGTGACGTCGCCAATTTGTTGCGGCGTTAACAAGCCGTCGCGCCCGAACGCCGGCATCATCGACATGCGCGTTTCTGGATGATCGGCGCGAATGCCGACGCGCAACGTATGCTCAATCTCGGCCAGCGAACCGCCCCAGATCCAAACATCGTCAGCCAGAACGGGGTAACCCGGCGCGCCGGCGCCGCCAGCACCGTGACAAGTGCGGCAATAATCGCCGAACACGGACTCCCCCGCCGCGCGCGCAAATTGCTGCAATTCCGGATCGGCCGCGATCTCGACGGTGCTCGCATCCGCGAGGCGCTCAAACATCGGCGCGCGGGCCGAGCGCAGCGCGCCGACATCGGCGGCGACGTTGTTGCGATCGGAGAAGCCGAGAACGCCCTTGGTGTAGCCATTGCCGATCGGCCAAGCCGGCATCAGCACCCAATAGATCACCGCCGCCAGGATGCAGGCGTAGAATATGTAGAGCCACCACCGCGGCAGCGGCGTGTCGAGCTCTTTGACGCCATCCCATTCGTGACCGGTCGTTTCCGTACCGCTGACAGAGTCGCGCTCACGCTCGGTCATTGTCGTCCCCCTCTTCGAGCGGGCTGCGCGCCGCTTGGTCGAACTTCTTTTTGTTGCCGGGCCAGAGCGCGTAGATCACAGCCAAGCCGAAGCACACGGCGAGCAGCACGAGGCCCCAAGTCTGTGCGAACTGCGTCGCTTGTTCGTAAGTCATGACGCCTACCTCGTGTTCTCAGGCGCGTCGGCCTGGTAGGTGTCGAAGTCGATGCCGGCGCCTAGCATCTGCAAATACGCGATCAGCGCATCCATCTCGGTGACGCGTTGCGGATTGCCATCGAAGTCGCGCACCGCCGCACCCGGATAGCGCTGCTCGAAATCGTAGGCATGTGCGTTGAGTGGCTCGGCTTGCGCGCGCGCATCGATGGCGGCGCTCGCCACTTGCTCATCGCTATAGGGCACGCGCAGGAAGCGATTGGCGCGCAAGTGGTTGCCCATGAGTGCGGTGTTCACGTCGGCGCGCGCCAGGAAGGCGTAGGGTGGCATGACCGATTCAGGCACAACCGAGCGCGGGTTTTCCAAATGTGCGCGATGCCACTCATCGGAATAGCGCCCGCCGACGCGCGCGAGGTCCGGGCCGGTGCGCTTCGAACCCCATTGGAACGGGTGGTCGTACATACTCTCGGCGGCGAGCGAGTAATGGCCATAACGCTCGACCTCGTCGCGCAGCGGACGCACCATTTGCGAGTGGCAGACGTAGCAGCCTTCGCGGATGTAAACCTCACGCCCCGCCAGTTCGAGCGGCGTATAGGGCCGCACGCCTTCGACCTCCTCGATCGTGCTCTCAATGAAAAAGAGCGGCGTGATTTGCACCAAGCCGCCGATCGAGACGACGACGAGGATGCCGACAACGAGAATGAGCGAGTGACGCTCGAACCATCTGTGAAATTTCCACATGATCTTCGCGCCCCCTATTCCGCCGCGACCGCTTGCGCAGGCACGTCAGCCGTACGGACGTGCGCCGGCTCCTTGCCCGTCGCCGTGCGCCACAAATTGTAAGCCATGATGAGCGCGCCGAGCAGGAACAGCGTCCCCCCGAGAGCGCGGATGATGTAGTATGGGTTCATCGCCTCGACGGTCTCGACGAACGAGTATTCGAGGAAGCCGAACTCGTTATACGCGCGCCACATCAGCCCTTGCATGATGCCCGCGACCCACATCGAGGTGATGTAAAGCACGATGCCGATGGTCGAGAGCCAGAAATGCCACTCGACGAGCGCGTTTGAGAAAAGCCCCTTGCGGCGCCACAGCCACGGCGTCAGGCAATAGAGCGCGCCGAAGCTGACGAAGCCCACCCAACCAAGCGCGCCGGAATGCACGTGGCCGATGGTCCAATCGGTATAGTGCGACAGCGAATTAACGGCGCGGATCGACATCACCGGGCCTTCAAACGTCGACATGCCGTAGAACGCGACACTGACCACAAGCATGCGCAACACCGGATCGGTGCGCAGCTTGTCCCACGCGCCCGAGAGCGTCATCAGGCCGTTGATCATGCCGCCCCAGCTCGGCATCCAAAGCATGATCGAGAACGTCGCGCCGAGCGTCTGCGCCCATTGCGGCAGCGCCGTGTAGTGGAGATGGTGCGGGCCGGCCCAGATGTAGAGAAAGATCAGCGCCCAAAAGTGGATGATCGAGAGCCGGTACGAATAGACCGGGCGATCAGCCTGCTTCGGGATGAAGTAGTACATGATGCCGAGGAAGCCGGCGGTGAGGAAAAAGCCGACGGCGTTGTGGCCGTACCACCATTGCGTCAGCGCATCCTGCACTCCCGAGAAGAGCGAATAGCTGAACCAGCCGCTTAAGCTGACCGGCGCCGCCAGATTGTTGACGATGTGCAGCATCGCGATCGTCACGATGAAGGCGAGATAGAACCAGTTGGCGACGTAGATGTGCTTCTCTTGCCGCTTCCAGATCGTGCCGAGGAAAACGAGCAGATAGGCGACCCACACCAAGGTCAGCCAAAGATCGGTGTACCAAGGCGGTTCAGCGTATTCGCGGCCCTGTGTGATGCCGAGCAGATAGCCGGTGCCGGCCATCACGATGAAAAGCTGATAACCCCAGAACACGAACCACGGCCAAAGGCCGCCAGCCAAGCGCGCGCGGCACGTGCGCTGCACGACGTAGAAGCTCGTTGCGATCAGCACGTTGCCGCCGAACGCGAAGATCACGGCGGAGGTGTGCAACGGGCGCAGGCGGCCGAAATTGGTCCAGCCCCATTCCTCGAAATAGAGCACATTCGGAAACGCCAGTTGCGCGGCGATGATGACGCCAACCAGGAAACCCGCGATGCCCCAGAACATCGAAGCGACGACGCCGGCTTTAATGACGCCATTCTCGTAGCGGGAAGATTGGTCGAGTGCTGGCCCGCGACCGAGAACGCCAGTCAGCAGCGCACCCCCGAACAGAAAGGCGCCGAGCGCTGTCCACATCTGGATCGCGAATGCGGAATCGGTGGCGTTGGCCGCGCCCCATAGTGCGAAATAACTGCACGCTACGATGATGGCCCCGATCGCCCATGCGTCGAGACCGCCTCTTTGCCTGCTCATACTCGCCATCCCGCGCTCCCCGACCAAGTGTTAGAGCCGGTAACAGTGCTCGTGGCGGCGGCGTTTGATCTGGCTCAACGTGCGCGCCTGCGACGCAGGTAATTGCTCCAGCAGGAGTCCATCATGCGCGCTGAGAGCATTCGGATTAACGTTGCATCCGCGTTTGTTGCCGCCGCGGCGGTTTGGCCGCCAGCACTTTGCGTTGTCACCGAAGCGATGGCGACGCCGCTGCAGCGGGCGATGCGAGACGCGTGGTGTGGCGCCGGGCCGCAAGCGCTCGAATTTCTCGGCCACTGTCCGGCCTGCTGGAGCGGCGCAGCGGCATTTCTACTCGCCGCGGCGATGGTAGCGTCTAGCCCTCGGCGTCTTCGCGCCGCAACCTGATCAGCGTTTCGCTACCCGACGCCGCCGGCAACAACTCCAACGACCGACCACGCAAGATTTGACGCTGAACCTGCGGCAATACCAAGAGGAAGCGTTGCTCATCGGTGGCGGCGGCGATGCTGGCGCACTCTGCCGGGGTTTCACTGACCGGACCGATCGCGATGGTTTCGCTGAAGCTGCTAACCGGCGCGGTGAAGTCATTGCAGCCGGTGAATCCGGTAATGGTTTCGTTCTCGGTGTCGAACGCCATCCAGATATCGACATCCTCACCCAAAGAGGCGCCAGCGATCTGCTGCACTTCCCAGCGGCCATCAAGAGGCTCGGTAGCTGGCTGGCACGCCGCCAACACCAATGCCGCCGAAGCAGCCAAAACAATGCGCTTCATGTGGGCCTCCCATCGCGCCGCATTCTGATCAGCGGCATCACAGCAAAAGCGACCAGCGTGAACGCGTAAATCATTCCCGCTGGCGTCGAAAAATATTCGAGTTGATCCGCGAACGTCATGCCGCGGAGGCCAAAGCCTACGGCGAGATCAGCCATCTGCTGCAACACGAGCGCAATCACGCCGATCGACAAAAAGCTCACCCAGTCGCCATCCACACCCGCCCACGCGGGGGCGAGGCGCGCAGCGAACCACATCGCGGCCATCAGGAGTGGCGCTTCCAGCAGCACCGCGAGCGCTTTCCCCAGCCATGGCTCAAGCCAGAGCACGCGTGGCGGCCCGAGCACCATCCCCACCGCGAACACCAGGGCAAAATAAATCGCGGCGGCATGCGGCACGCGGCTGAACTTCCGCGGCGGGGCGCCCACGTCCGTCATTGCGCCGTGTAGCCGCCATCGATCACCAGTTCGGCACCGGTGACGAATTTCGATTCATTGGATGCGAGATAGAGAATGCCGTAGGCGATATCGTCAGGCTCACCTAAATGGCCGACGGGATGCAAGCCTGTCAAAAACGCCTTGGCCGCTGCCGGGTCCGATTGTGAAGCGAGATAGTTCTCGACCATCGGTGTCCAGATGTAACCTGGGTGCACAGAGTTGACGCGTATCTTGTAACCGGACTGAGCGCAGTGGAGCGCCGCCGATTTGGTGAAGATGCGCACGCCGCCCTTGCTGGCATTATAGGCAGCCAGATTGGGATCGCCGATTAATCCCTCGATCGAGGAAAGATTGATAATCGATCCTCCGCCGCTCCCCTTCATCGCCGCGACTGCGCGCTGCGTGCCGAGGAAGACGCCCTCCAAATTGACCGCCATCAAGGCGCGCCATTGCGCGAGCGTCGTTTTCTCAACGTCGCCGCCGAGCGCCACGCCGGCATTGTTGACCAGAATATCCAATCGCCCAAAGCGGCGTACTGTCGCCGCGATCGTCGCATCCCAGTCGGCTTCCGACGAAACGTCCTGGCGCATGAACATCGCCTCGCCGCCGGCCTCGACGATTTCGTCAGCGACGGCGCGGCCTTCGGACTCTTTCAGGTCGGTGACCATGACCTTGGCGCCTTCACGCGCCAGCATCATTGCGCAGGCGCGGCCAAGGCCGAGACCAGCGCCGGTCACTAAAGCGACTTTGTTTTCCACGCGCTTCATGGTGCGTCTCCGTGCGCTTTAGCGCCTTCAGTGCGAGAACAGCAGACTAGGCCCACCCGGAGCTTGCACCAAGGTGCGCGTCGTGCCGCCCAACACCATTTCGAACAGGCGCGGGCGTCCATAGGCGCCGGCGACCAAAAGCTCGCACTTCTCTGCCCGCGCTGCCGACAGCAAAGAATCTGCAACGCGCGCGCCGCGCACCTCCATTGGTGCGATGTTGTTTACCTCATGGCGCGCGAGAAAGGCGCGCAACTGCTCGGAGCTCGAAGCCTCCGCTTCCTTAGTCTCGTCGTCGACATTGCGCAGGATGAGCGCGCCGGACGCTTTCTGCAGCAAAGGCAAAGCCGCACGAACCGCGCGCGCCGCTTGCGCGCTGCCATCCCAAGCGATGGCGATCGGACCACCGGCGAGTGGCGCGCCCTTGGTCAGCAGTACCGGCGCGCGGGTGGAAAGCAGTGTCTCGGCAAACAAACCGGCAAGACTTGCTTTCGCGGCGTCACCAGAAAACAGAACCAAGTCCGCGAGTATCGCTGCCGGCGCCAGCGCCAGAGCCGGCAAAAGCGCACGCTTTTCGACGCTGACGCTTGCCTTCTCTTTCGCAGCTATGTCGCGGGCAAGTGATTCCAAGCGCTCTTGCGCAACGCGCTCCGAGGCAAGAATGCGCTCCGCCGCGTCGCCGATATCCTGGAGCCCGGCCCCATAGGAGACGAGACCGGCAGCCGGGTCGGGAAACGCCGGCACAACGGAAACCTGCGCGCCGAAGCGCGCCGAGAGCTTGGCGGCGGACGCGATGACGTCGGTGTCCGAGTCTTCGCCGCTTGCTACAACGATAATCGATTTTAGGGTCATCTGTGACCTCCTGAAGGTCACCGTACGGCACGCTGACGCGTGCCTGCCTTGCGTCAGATCAACGTGGCGCATCCGCCATGAGTTCCCGGACCATGCGCGATAACTGATTGTCCAGGAGCGGTTTCTCGACGATCTCCACACCGGCGGCCAAGGCGCGCGCGCGCGTTTCCCGCGACGGATGTGTCGTGATGAGTATTGACGGGACGATCACGCCAGCGGCGCGCAATTGCTCAAGCAGATCCAATCCGCTCATGCGCGGGAGTTTCTGGTCGAGCACGAGACAACGCCAAGTGTTTTGGTCCGGCGCCGCCAGCGCGGACTCCGCATCGGCGAAGGTCACCACTGCGAGGCCCGCCGTTTCGAACGCAAAGCTCAGCGCATGACGCACCGCAGGGTCGTCATCGACAAGCGCCAGCACAGGCGGAAAGCGGCAAACCTGGTCCAAGCCGTCGCCTATGCGCCAAGTGAGCCTGCGTCGCCTTGACTTGGCTCAACGTGGCTCGAGTTGCAGCGCCATCCGCACCAGTTCGGACAAGCTGTTGGCGTGCATCTTGGTCATCACATTGGCGCGGTAAATCTCGACTGTCCTGGGGCTGATCCCCAGCCTAATCGCGGCGGCCTTGTTGGAGTCACCGGCGACGATCGCCTCGAAGACTTCCCGCTCGCGAGCCGTCAGCTCAGCCGCGCGCGCGGCAATCTCAGCCACTTCCTTTTGCCGGCCCGCCTCGCTGCCGCTTTGCGTCAGCGCGGTGCGCACCGCATGCAAAAGCGCCTCATGCTCGAAAGGCTTCTCCAGAAAATCGGCCACGCCGGCCTTCATCGCCTGCACTGCGAGGGAAACGTCACCGTGCCCGGTCAAGACAATGACCGGATGCGGCACGCCGATTCGCTTAAGCTCCAACACCATCTCCAAGCCGTTCATCTCCGGCATCCGGACGTCGGTGATGATGCAGCCTGGCTCCAGGTCGGCGCCGCGATCGAGCAAAGCGCGCGCGCTATCATATGTGCGGGTTGTTATGTCCTCCGCACCGAGCAGGAACGCCACCGAGTCGCGCATCGGCGCGTCGTCATCGACGATATGGACGCAGTTTTCACTCATCTTGCGTCTCCAACGCAGGCGCGAGGCGCAGCGTAAAGCGGAAGATCGCGCCGCCGCCAGGGTTGGGCTCGGTCCAAATCCGCCCACCGTGCGCTTCCACGATTGTACGCGAGATCGAGAGCCCCACGCCCATGCCGGTCGCCTTGGTGGTCACGAAGGGTTGAAACAGCTTCGCCGCCGCCGCCTCGTCCACGCCGGGCCCCGTATCCGTGACGCTGACCATCGCCATGCCGTCATCGGCGGCAGCGGTCGCCACAGTCAATTCACGTCGCGAATGATCCGACATGGCGTCGATCGCGTTGCGCACTAGGTTGAGGATGACTTGCTGGATCTGCACGCGATCAACCAAGACAGCCTCAACGTCGTGCGCGAGCGCATAGTGCACGCGCACGCCGTGCTCCTTGGCGCCCACCAAAGCCAAGGCACAGGCTTCCTGCACCAGCTTCGGCAAATTTTCGACCCGCCGCTCGCCTTCGCCGCGCGAGAGAAAGTCGCGCAAACGGCGGATAATCTCGCCCGCACGCAGCGCCTGGTCGGCCGCCTTCTCCAAAGCATCTTCAGCGCGAGGCTCGTTGACGCCGCCGCGCTCCAAAAGCCGCCGCGCGCCGCTCAGATAATTGGCAATCGCGCTAAGCGGCTGATTGAGTTCATGCGCCAGCGCCGACGCCATCTCCCCCATCGCGCTCAGGCGCGACATATGTACCAGTTCCGACTGCAGCTCCTGCAGCCTCGTCTCCGTCGCTTGGCGCTCGGTTAAGTCGCGCACGAAACCGGTGAACACGCGGCCGCCCTCGGAGCGCACTTCGCCGACAGCAAGCTCCATCGGAAACGTCGAGCCATCCTTGCGCTCGCCGACAACTATGCGGCCAATGCCGATGATGCGGCGCTCGCCGGTGTCCAGATAGCGGTGAAGATAGCCATCGTGCTGGGTTCGGAACGGCTGCGGCATCAGCATTTTCACGTTACGACCCAGCACTTCGGAGGCCGACCACCCGAACATGCGCTCGGCGGCGGCGCTGTAGGACTGCATGACACCGTTCTCGTCGATCACGATCAGCGCATCGGGCGCCGTGTCGTAAATCGAAAGCAGATGCGCCTCGCGCTCCGCCAGGGCACGCGCGGCATTAGCCTCCACGCGCCGGGCGCGAAAGAGCCTATCGCCGACAATCGCGACGACGGCGCCCATGCCGGCAAAAATGAAGAGCGCCGAGCCCTGCTCCGGCCCGATCAAGATCGCCGCCAGCAGCGATAAAGCCGTCGCTGCTAGTCCTGGTCCCAGTCCGCCCAGAACCGCGGCGGCGCAAACCACCGGCGCAAACAGCAACAGCACAGGCGCGTCCGGCATCGCCCAGCGCAACAGCACAACCAAAGCCGCCGTCGCCACGACGCCGATCGCCACGCCGCCATACGCAGCGACCAAGGGCTGTGCGCGCAGCGCCGCCGCCAATCGCGCCGGAGAATGAGTGGACCGCATCGCCGTCACATTACCCCGCGCTGATCCCAGGCCAAGGCGACCATAAGCGTCACCCGCTTCGCACTACGGGAATATACTTAAGCGTTCGCCCCGAATTTCCCGGCGCGCCGCCACTGCGTATCCCAGACGCGGAGGAGAATTCCCATGCGCGATCTCGGCATCGAAACGTCAGGCGGCCCGACCCGGCAAGTCTCCGACTCCATCGCCCTCGGCCCAGGCTTGGTCCTGCAAGGCACGCGCATGCACTTCCGCCGCAATGAGGAAGTGTTCGGCGAAGGCGAAGCGGCCACCTACGTCTATCGCGTCGTCTCCGGCGCGGTGCGGACGATCCGCTTCTCCAGCGATGGCCGCCGCCAGATCCTCAACTTCTACTTTCCCGGCGATATCTTCGGCTTGGAGTGCGGAAGCAAGCACACGCTGTCAGCAGAGGCGATTGGCGAAGCCGATCTCTCTCTCGTGCGCCGCTCCCTGATCGACACCGCCGCCAAGCAGGACGCCTCCGCCGCGCAAGCGCTTATCGTTCTCATGCAGCGCCAGCTCCAAACCGCCCAAGACCACGCCTTAGTGCTTGGCCGCAAAGGTGCGGGCGAGCGCGTCGCCGCCTTCCTGTTGCAGCTTGCCGATCGCGTCACCGCCCAATGTGAGATCGATTTGCCAATGTCGCGCGCTGATATCGCGGATTATCTGGCGCTGACCATCGAAACGGTGTCGCGCGCCTTCACGCAGATGGAACGCGACCGCACAATCGCGTTACCCAGCTCACGTCATGTGGTTGTGCGTGATCGTTGCGCGCTGGAGCTGCTAGAAGCGGCGTGAAGGACTGCTTCCATGAAACACGCCATCGCACTCGCTGCCATCTTTCTCGTCACCGCCTGCGCCTCGCCCGCGCCAAACGAGCCGCAAAGCTCCGTCGAACGCGGCCAGGCGATGGCGGCGCAAAATTGCAGCGGCTGCCACGCGATCGGCCGATCAGGCGATAGCCCCGCTCCGCAAGCGCCGCCGTTCCGCACCCTCTCTCAGAACTATCCCTTGGAAGCCCTCGAAGAGGCGTTCGCCGAAGGTATTAGCGTCGGCCACGCCGGCATGCCTGAATTCGCCTTCGCGCCCGAAGACGTAAACGCGCTCGTCGCCTATCTGCAATCAATCCAAGATACGCTTACGCGCGAGTAGCGTTCAGCGCACGGGCTCAACACTATCAATGCGGTAGACGAGCGGCGTTTCGTCCTTGTCGCGGATGGTGACGTACTCGCCCACCGCGAACGTGTGCTGTTCAAGCTTGAAAACCGGCTCATCGTCATCGGTTTCGCTACGGTCATAATCGAAAAACCAATTGTGCCCGCGTCGCGCCAAAAGGCCGTCGCGCACCGCCTCGCCGGGCGTAAACGCCCGCACCGTGCATTCGGCTCTATGCTCACGCCACGCAGCCTCATCGAGCAGGCCGTCGCGCGTCAGCGGCGCGATCAGCAGATAGCCATGACGACGGTCGCCCTCGGCGAACCCAGCTTGGGGGTTGCGCGCCAAGTGCATCACGATCTTGCTCAGAGCCATCCGCGCACCTCCATTGTGTGAAGGGTCGCGCATTCCGAGAGTCAACGCGTTGATCCCGCTCAACCAGAGACCCGCACAGTGATCGCAGATCGCAGCAAAAAATCTTCTTCCCGAACGGAACCTGATCTTTCCCACGACGTTTTCTCAGGTTGCTTGGCGGAGGGGCCATGAGACGGCGGGATTACACGCTCGGTGGGGCGGCAATAGCTTTCGGTGCGCTTTGGACGCTGGCGGGAACGGCGCAGGCGCAAACGTCTGAGCCGCTTGAGGAACTACGCGATCTCACGATCGAACAACTCTCAAATTTGGAGGTCATCTCGGTTTCGCGAAGGCCGGAATCGCTGGCCGTAGCGCCCGCAGCTGTAGAGGTGATTACAGCTGACGATATTCGCCGCTCAGGGGCGCAGAGCATCCCTGAGGCGCTGCGCTTGGCGCGCAACCTCGAAGTGGCGCGGGTGGACTCCCAATATTACGCCATCAGCGCGCGCGGCTTTAATTCCTTCCAGGCCTCGAACAAACTGCTCGTTCTGATCGACGGCCGCAGCGTCTATCACCCGCTCTATTCCGGCGTGCTGTGGGACCAGCAACAGGTTCCGCTGCAGGACATCGAACGCATCGAAGTGATCAGCGGCCCAGGCGGCACGCTCTGGGGCGCCAACGCCGTCAACGGCGTCATTAACATCATCACGCGCAGCGCCGCCGAGACGCAGGGCTTCCAAGCCGACCTCTTCGCCGGCGACGTCGATAGCCGCGCCGACCTCCGCTTCGGTGGCGGCATCGGCGACACAGGCAGCTTCCGCATCTTCGCCACAGCGCTCGATCGCGGTTCGGTCTTCACCACCACAGGTGAAGACGCCGGCGACGATTGGCAGCTTGGGCAAGTAGGCTTTCGAACCGATTGGGGCGGCCTCAGCAACAGCTTCATGCTGCAAGGCGGCTATCATGAGCGCCTCGATGATCGCGCCGACAATACCGGCTCGCACATTCTCGGCCGCTGGCGCCGTCTGCTTGAGAACGGTTCGAGCTTAGAAGTGCAGGCCTTTTACTCGCACGCCGCCGCAGGCGCCGGTGCAGTGAGCGACGAACTGCACATGTACGACATCGATGTGCAGCACACGTTCAGCATTGGATCGGCGCACGAGATCGTCTGGGGCGGCGGCTACCGTGTCTCGGAGAGCGAGTTCATCACGCCGGGCCCCGCTACACTGAGCAGTCCGCAAAACACGCTGCACATCAGCAACATCTTCATCCAAGATGAAATCGCGTTGCGTGAGAACCTCTCGCTGACGCTTGGGCTCAAGGTGGAAGACCACACTTTCACCGATCTCGAATACATGCCCAATGCCCGCCTCGCATGGCGTCCAACCGATAATTCACTGGTGTGGGCGGCGGTTTCGCGCGCGGTGCGGACGCCGTCGCGGATCGACTATGAATTGGAGATACCGGGCGTTGTCGTGCCTGGCCGATTTCAGTCCGAATATTTGATCGCTTACGAACTTGGCTACCGCGCTCAGCCAAATGCGTGGTCGTCATTCTCGGTCAATCTCTACTATCATGACTATGACGGCGTCCGGACATTGAACCTCACGCCACCCGGCGTGTTGCCCGCTTGCTACTGCAATGGCCTCAATGGCGGTCTCTACGGCGCCGAGATCTGGGCGGACTTTGCGCTGCGCGAGAACTGGCGCGTCAGCGCCGGCGTCACCGTGATCGAGTCCGAACTCGAAACCGATCCACTCGCGATCGATTTTAACGGCACGGGCGACGATCCGAGCTATCAATTTTTCGTCCGCTCGCGCGCCGATCTTGCCGAGGATTGGACGCTCGACCTCGACCTACGCGCCATCGACAGCGTCACGCCGCAAATTCCGGGATACGTCGAACTCGGCGCCCGGCTCGGCTGGCGCATCAACGATACTGTCGAATTTGCCCTCGTCGGGCAAAATCTACTCGACGAAAGTCACCCTGAATCCTTCGATGAGGGGTCACTTTTCGAGGCGCGCCGTTCCGTGCACCTCAGCGCCAGGCTATCATACTAAGCATGGGTGGCAGGCGGCTCCCTTCGATCTGGCGCGCCGCGCTTATAGCTCTCGTCCTTTTCACAGCTGGACGAGAAGAAGCGCGCGCTCAAGACGATCTGGAAGACGCCGTCAAAGCCACCTTCCTTTACCGCTTCGGCTCATTCGCCGATTGGCCTTCGAGCGCCTTCGCTGACGCAAGCGCCCCGCTTGTGGTTTGCGTAGCCGGCAGCGCTGCTTTTGCGCAGCTGGTTGAGCAGAGCGTCGGCGTTCAGCGCATCGGCGGCCGCCCCGTCGCGGTGCGCAACATCACGATCGTGTCGCCAGGCGGCGGCTGCCACATTCTCTACATCGCTTACGGCTCAGCGCAGGCCACGCGCGATGCGCTGCAAGCCACCACCGGCGATCACGTCCTCACCGTGACGGACAGCCGCTTCAACAACGTTCGCGGCGCCATCCATTTCGTCTTGTCAGGCGATCGCGTGCGTTTTCACATCGATCGTCGCGCCGCTGAAAACAACGGCGTCACCCTGAGCTCACGCTTGCTCAATATCGCACTTACGGTCAACGGAGCGAGCGGATGAGCATGTTCAAGCGCGACCGGCTGCTCCGTTATTCGCCTTTATTGGCCGTTGTCGCCACGGCGTTGTTGCTGCTTGCGGGGGTCACTGGCGCGTGGCTCGCGGAACGCGACTATCGCGAGCAAAAGATCGAGCAGGCCAACGCGCACGCGCGTGTGCTGGCAGCCAGTGTCAGTGCGGCTCTGGCGTTTCAGGATCCGACCGAAGCACGCCGCGCCGTCGATGCCCTAAACGTCAACCCCGAAGTCGTCGCCGTCGGCATCTATTCCGAGGACGGGACGTTGTTCGCCGGCGACACGAGCGATAACCGCGCGCTCCCGCAAACTTTCTCTGAAGTCGCGCGCGCCCCCTACTCGGACGGTTATGCGCGCGCCCGCGTCGACGTGACGGAAAGCCAGAGCAGGCTTGGCACGGTCTACGTCGAACTCTCGACCGACGCAGGCGCCGCGCGGTGGATGCGCTATATCGGCATATTCCTATTGCTGATCATGGCGAGCCTCATGATCGCGCTGGTCGCGGCGGCGCAACGCGCGCTTGGCGCCGCCAATCTGGAACTCGAACGCCGCGCCGATGCATTGGCCGAGAGCAATACGCAACTCACTCTCGAAGTCGCTGAACGTCGAAAGGCCCAGACAGCGCTCGCGCAAGCGCAGAAAATGGAAGCCATCGGTCAGCTGACCGGCGGCGTCGCGCACGACTTCAACAATTTGCTCATGGTGATTTCGAGCGGCCTGCGTTTGCTCGAGTCGCGGGACGATCCGCAAAAGCGCGCCAACATTGTCGCCTCTATGCGTCAAGCCGTCGATCGCGGCGCTGGGCTCACCAAACAGCTCCTAGCCTTCTCGCGCCGTCAGAAGCTCTCGCCCGAGGTTGTCGTCGTTCAGCAGCGGATTGAGAACTTGCGCACGCTCCTGGAGCGTTCACTCCGTGAAGACATTGCCCTGAAACTCGACTTTGACTCCAACGACTCCGCCGTAAAGCTTGATCCAAGCCAATTCGACCTCGCCATCCTCAACCTCGCCGTCAACGCGCGCGACGCCATGCCGGGCGGCGGTTTGGTTTCCATCCGCGTCCGCAATCAGCGCAATGCTGAGGGGGATTTCGCGGTCGTTAGCGTAAGCGACAATGGCGTCGGCATGCCCGCTGACGTCGCCGCGCGCGCCTTCGACCCATTCTTCACCACCAAAGAGGTCGGCAAAGGCACTGGCCTGGGCTTGAGCCAGGTGTACGGCTTCGTGCTGCAATCGGGCGGGCGCTGCGAGATCGAGAGCACGGAAGGCGCCGGCACGACGATAACGCTGATCCTGCCTCTCACCGATGAACCAGCGCCCGAACGGATCGTCAGCGCCGAGCCCAAAGCGGTCGAGACAGGCGTCGGCGCCATACTGGTGGTGGAAGACGATGACAGCGTCGCATCGCTGGTCTGCGAGATGATCGGCGATCTCGGCTACAGCGCCACCCGCGTACCGAACGCACACGAGGCGTTGTCGCGCATCGAGCGCGGCTTGCCCGTCGATGCGGTGTTCTCCGACATCATCATGCCAGGCGGCTTGAACGGCATCGAACTGGCGACAGAGTTGCGCAAGCGCCGCCCCGATCTGCCGATCCTGCTCACCACCGGATATAGCGGCCACGGCGTGGCCGAAGTGCAAGACTTCCCTGTGCTGCGCAAACCCTACGACCGCGAAGAACTCGGCGCCGCCCTCGCACAACTGCGCCCGCACTAAACGCGCGCACAGCAAAGTTCCCGACCAACGCGCGTGCTGGGTCAATTCGGCACGAAGCCGCGCAATACACGCAAGCGAACTACGCTCAGCAAAAAGTTCCACTGTATTTGATGGCGCACAAAGCGCGCCGCTTACATCAGTTGTTCTCCATTCCATGCGCACAGTCGCTGCGTCGGCGAGGCTTTTCGGAAGCCGTCGAAAGAGCAATGCGCCTCGATGCGAGGCGCCGGTCCGTTCAAAGGCTGACCGCACCGCACAATAAAGAGGTGTTACGTGAGACGCATTTTTGCGGCGCGAAGCCAGTTGCTGCGACACGCCAGCGAAGCCGCGCTGCGCTCGGGTTTGATCGCCGTTGCGGTGAGCGCCACCACACAAAACGTGACCGCTCAACAACCGCCGGACGTCGGCGGTCGCTGCTGGCGCTTCCATCTATGTGCAATCCGTCCACGTCACCGGCGCCACACTCTTTTCTGAAGCCGAGCTGATCGAAGCGTCTGGCGTCGCGCCGGGCAGCACGCTGACGCTGGCTATGAGGTGCATCCGGTGCCGGGCGCCGCAGCGGGCTTCGACGTCGCAAGCCGCATACAGATCGATGCCATCGTCACCGACATGAACATGCCCGGCACGAACGGCGCCCAGTTCATCCCCGAAGCCAGACTAGCTTGGCCGGACACGCCTATCATCGCCATCTCTGGCCAAAGCATCGTCGACGGGCGCCCGTTGAAAGAGATCGCCTGCAGCCTCGGCGCCAACACCGCGATTTCAAAGCCCTTCCGCGTGCGCCAATTGGTCGAAACCCTCGAAGCTCTGCTCAGCGAACGCAAGGCGCGCGAATAGCCCGGCCGCTCTCGCACCGATTGAAGCACAGGCGGTCGATCGGCGCCTCAGGTGCGCTGACTACGGCGCGGCGAACAGGACGGTGAAACGCGCGCCCTCGTTATTGTCGCGGCGACTGATGCAGAGCTCACCTTCAATCGAGCGGACAAACGATCGAATGATGCGCATGCCCAGGCCCTTGCTCTCGGCAGGATTGAAGCCCTCCACCAGGGCGGGTCCCTCGTTCTCGACCGAAAGCGCCCAGCCTTTACGCGCGTCCGGCGCGAGGCGAACCGTAATCGACCCGTCGCCATACTTGACGGCGTTCGTAATCAATTCGCTGACAATGAAGCCGAGCGGGATTCCGATGGTCGTCGGGAGCTGAAGTTCAACGCCTTCGACCATGATGCGCCGAGCGGCGCACCCCTCCAGCGACATCATGGCCATGACATCGCGACACAGTTCTTCAGTGAAGTGTTTGAAGGCGACAGTTTCGACGCGATCGACGGAGTGCAGGTGGCGATGAATGCGGCCAATCGTAAATACCCGATCCGCCGCAAGCTCCAGGGCCGAAGCGGCCTCGGGACTGCCGGCGGCCCGGCTTTGCATCGATAGCAAGCTCGAGACCATCTGCAGATTGTTCAAGAAGCGGTGGTTCGATTCCCGGCTAAGCGTAGACTCTCGTTCGATCAGCGCGTCTCGCTCGCGTAGCAGCGCCGCCTCGCGTGCTAGCGCTCCGCGCAATTCGGTAACCGGACAGACACCGTCGTGCTGTTCACATTCGTAAGGCACGACGTTGCGCGTCTCGACCATCCGCGCCGGCTGAGCAGCGCCGATGCGGGGTGCGTCTAAAGTGGTCATGGTCTGACCTTCCTTTGCCGACCCAGACACTCGCTCCCCTCCCCACACTAAGCCCGAAACAATCGTGCGCCTTATTCGAGATCAAGTATGTGCGGTTCCGCACACAATGGCCTGCGGCGTAGATGCCGGCGCTTTGGCGATGGGCCAGAAGCACCATTAGGCTGAACCAAGCAGCGTCGAACACAACAGGTAGCGGTCGCTGCCTGCACCGGGGCGCTCGTTTGAGAAATGCGCCCAATAGTGCTGCGCCCCTTCCCGCTCCACGTCCACTCACAATGTCTGATATCGTACATGCGGGACCTTCAGGATGCGCGCCCGCGTTGTTCTAAAGGTATCGTCGCGGCCCGCTGCCGCCTCTTTGTTTGCCGGGAGCGCCTGAGATGGCCGAAGGGACATAATCAATGGCACGCGGAAGTCTGGAAGCGCCGGTCAACCGATTGCTCGCGCTATTGTCCGCCAAGGACTACGGCCGACTGCGGCCGCATCTCACGCGGGCGCCGCTCACCTATCGCCAGTCGCTCTACGAAGCGCATAAGCCGGTCGAGACCGTCTATTTCATCGAGACTGGCGTGGGCTCGCTGGTGAACACAATGAGCAACGGCCAGGCAGCGGAAGTCGGCACCATCGGCAATGAGGGCCTGGTGGGGCTTCCCATCGTGCTTGGCGACAAGCAGGCGCCCACCAGCGTCTATGTGCAAGTGCCTGGCGTCGGCCTCAGCATGCCGGCGGCGCGCTTCAAGGCGGAGTTGGCAGCGAGCGCCACCATGCGCGCCGTGATGCTGCGCTATGTGCATGCGCTGTTCAATCAGGTCGCCCAATCGGCCGCCTGCAATCACTTTCACAATATCGAGCAACGCTGTTGCAGGTGGCTGCTCATGACCCACGACCGCATGGAATCGGAGGAGTTTTTGCTGACGCAAGAATTCCTGGCCATGATGCTTGGCGTTCAGCGCACCGGGGTGACGCGCGCAGCAGGCGCGCTGCAACGGGCCGGGCTGATCGAATACACGCGTGGCATCGTCACCATTCTCGACCGCCGTGGCCTCAAGAATCTGTCGTGCGAGTGCTATGCGGTTTCCAAGAAGGAGTTCGACCGCCTGTTAGCCAAGTGACAGAGCGCGCTATTCGATGAGCCGCGCATACTCTGCTTCGGCGACGCCATAGGCGCCGCCAGCGAGCGCAATTAAGCCCTTGCGGCGGACAATGCGAATAACGCCACGCTCTGCGCTGATCAGCCCTTTGCCCTCAAGCTTGTTCAACGCATCGGTGACGCCGGGCCGGCGCACGCCCAGCATCACCGCAATGAACTCGTGGGTCAGAAACAATTCATCGTCGTCTTGCCGGTCATGCGCCATTAGAAGCCAGCGTGCGAGACGCGCGTCGATCTTGGCCGTGCCGTTCGCAAACGCCGTCTGTGCGATCTGCACCATGAAGACATAGGCGTAACGCTGCAGTCGTTCGCGCAAAGTCTTGCTCGCCTCCAATGCCTGCGTGAGATGCTTCGTCGAAATGCGGTTCGCGGTCCCCGCCAACTGCACATAAACGTCGCTGGGCGAGCGGTGATCGCCGAGCAACACCGCCGTCCCCGACATGCCTTCGCGGCCGATCAAGCCCACCTCGATTTGCTGCTGGGCCGCCGTCGCTACGACCGAAATGATCCCGCTCTCGGGAAAATAGACGTGCGTGATCGGCGTGTTTGGCTTCTCAATCGATCGGCGAAGCTCAAGCTCCACCGGCTCAAGCGAAGGCGCCAGCAAGCGGCGGTCTGCTTTGCTTAAGCCGAGCAAAAGCTCGTTGCGATAGTCTGCGACTGACATCGGCTCCGCCTCAACGTGGCAAGAGCTTCAAAGCGCCCAACCGCACGCGCCCTCTAAACGAGCGCAAATCCCACGAATCTAGCTTAGCAGCCGATCCGCCCTGACTCGGTTTAGGTCCGATACCGCACACTCAATGGGATTTCGCACGCGGCCATGCACATCCCATGGCGCGCCGTTCGTCGTCATCAGGCTGCGGCTGAGACCGCGAATTTTGGCTGCGCTTGAGTCTCACAGACATCAGAAGCGTCGCAATAAAAGTCTGGCACAAGAAGCGTAAAGGTTGAGCCGCGCCCCATCTCCGAACCGACAGTGACGTCGCCGCCGAGTAAGCGCGCAATGCTCCGCGTAATCGTTAGGCCGAGGCCAGTGCCTCCAAACAGGCGCGTGGTCGACGCATCGGCCTGCTCGAACGGCTGAAACAGCTTTTGAATTTGAGCGGCTGTCATGCCGATGCCGGTATCGAAGACGATGAATGTCAGCATCGGCTGGTCGTTGACCGTTTGGCGTTCAACGCTCAGGGAGACAGAGCCTCCCTTGGAAAATTTGATCGCGTTGGACATCAGGTTCAACAAGCATTGCTTGATCCTGAAGCCGTCGCTCGCAGCTATGCCGAACGTCGTCGCGCACCCTCCTTGCAGCGTCACCGAATTGGCGGCGGCGGCAGGCCGCACCGTTTCCATGACCTCGGAAACCAGTTGCGCGACATCGAAATTGTCGATCTCCGGAACCATCCGCCCTGCTTCGATCTTCGAAAGGTCGAGTATGCCGTTGATCAACTTCAATAAGTGATGAGCGGCGTCGGTGATGCGCCGGGCGTCTGCCTCAATCACCGGGAGCGATGCGTCTTCCGCCTCCTCCACGACCATTTCGCTGTACCCAATGATGGCGTTGAGCGGCGTACGCAATTCGTGGCTCATGTTGGCCCAATAATGCGATTTCGCCGTGCTGGCCTCTTCCGCTTGCCGGCGCGCGAAGTGATCCCGCGCCATCTGTGTCACCAGGCGATCTCGATCCGCCCACGAGAACCGCGCAACGAATAAAGCCTGAGCGGTGACGGCCAGCAGAACAAAGGGTTGCCACCAGGGCAACACGATGAAGAACGGCGCGACGCTGAGCGCGATCACGTGCGGGCTGATGGCGGCGACAAAAGACATCCGGTCGCGGGAAAAATAGACGAGATTGTGGATGATCGCGCCCCACACCCAAGCGGTGGCCACGAAGCCGCCAATCAGTCCGCCAACCAAAAGCGTAGGCAGCCAAACCGCCGCATAAGAGACGCCGCCAGTGACAAGCAAAAGCGCATATGCGCGATGCGCCCCGAGAGGATCGCGAGCGGCCCGCGCGACAACGATTTTTCTGAGGCCAACCGGGAAAATCACGAACTCTTGCAGCATGACCAATGCAAGCGCGACGATGGGATAGATTATTGGAAGCCAGAGCAGGCTCAAGACGCCGGTCAGGACGCCAGAGCTAATGCGAAGCCAGCGGCCAACGGCGAGATCCTTTTCGAGCGCCGGAAGAGTTTGCACAAAGTCGGCCGCATCGACGCTGGTGCGTGACGGCGCATCGCCGCTCATCGGCTCATTCAAGACCGCGCCATTTTGAAGTATCATTCAGTTCGACCATGCGCTGATAAGTCGAGGCTCCGGCGAAGCACCCAGTCGCAAAGCTTACGCTGTCATGCTTAAGCGTTCGGCAATGCGCAGCCACGCCGACGCTCTCGTTGCAGTGCGAAACGTGCGCGCTATGCCGAGCGGACTATGCTGAACGGACTAGCGCTCGTGCGCGGGCCTGCGCCGTCAGCCATCTTCGCTATCGCGCCGCTGTTTGTATTTGGCGCGTTGGCTCTTGTTGATCTGCTTCCACTGCGCGCGGTGCGCGGCTTCCGCCGCTGGATTGTCCTTGCGCACGACGAAAGCAAGTTCGCGCCGCAGCTTCAAATACGATTGCCAGCGCGCAGCGCTCAAACTCTCATCAGCCAGCGCCGCGAGAATGGCGCAACCAGGCTCCGCTACATGGGTGCAATCGGAAAATTTGCAGGCAGCGATCAGCGCCGTCAAATCAGTGAAGCTTTCATCCAGCGCTGCTTCATCGGCGACCAAGCCAAGTTCGCGCATGCCCGGCGTGTCGATCAGCAACGCGCCGCTTGGCAAACGAAACAGCTCCCTGTGCGTCGTCGTATGGCGGCCTCGGTCATCGGCCTCACGGATCGCACCGGTCGACATCAATGCCTCACGCGCCAACGCGTTCAGCAACGTGGATTTGCCCGCGCCCGAGCTTCCCAGCAGCACCGCCGTAACACCCGGCTCCAGCCATTGCTCCAGCGCTTCCAGTCCCTCCCCGGTCAGCGCAGAGAGCGTCACCACCGGCGCACCCGCCGCAATGTCATCCACCGCCTGACGCTGGGCCGCCGCATCTGAGCTCAGATCGAGCTTGGTCAGCACAATGACAGGCGCAGCGCCGCTGTCGCGCGTCGCCACAAGGTAGCGTTCAAGCCGCCGCGGATTGAAATCGTCATTCAACGCAGCGACGAGGAGCGCAACATCAACGTTTGAGGCGACGACTTGCACGCCGACACCACCTGCCGCCCGGCGCGTGAACCCGCTCTTGCGCGGCATCAAAGCCTGGATCAGCGCATCGCCTTCGTCATCGGTCCGGCTGATCGCGAGCCAATCGCCGACCACCGGATGCTCACCGGCCGCAGCCTCGGCGGCAAAGCGCCCGCTCAGCCGTCCCGAGCACTCACCCGCTTGCGTCACCAGACGCCAGAGGCCGCGATGATGCGCAACAACCCGCGCAGGCAACCAGCCCGCCGCGGCATGCGCCGCGAAAGCGGCCTCAAGCGCGCCGCTCCAGCCAAAGTCCTTGATCATGCGGTCATCCGAAAACACGACCTGGAACCGTCCAGCACTCGCGGCCACGGTACTCAGGAAGCAGCTGGCGGGCAGAGAGCCATCGCCGCCTCGTGCACCAGCGATAGCCAACGGTCAAACGCTGCGAAAATACGCCACGCTTCATGGCACGGCTGGCCACGAGACTTCAATGGACGATCAGAGGAAGAGAATGGCCGACTAAGCTGCCTTGATGGGTACTGCGGTCGTCTCCGCACGGCTCCGCCGTGTGGCGAGTCAAACAGCCTCGCGCCGCTTTGACTCCAGTCGCAACTCTTCGCGCCATTTCGCGATGTTCTTCTCGTCCGTCGCGATGGTCTCAAGCCTGCGCGCCAAGAGCGCAGACGCTTTCCCCATGTACCGTTCGGCATCATAGAAATTGAAGATACGGAAGTGGCGCCAAGCAAATTCCTTCGCCTTGTACGCCTCCGACACTGCCGGGTCCTTTCCGGGGAAATAGAGGTCCTTGTAACGCAGCCACGAGATCGCCCCTACCGCAGAGTCGAAATGCGCCAGCGCCTTCTGCCGCAAATCCATCAACTCTTGATAGATTGCCTGCTGCCCATCGCGATGTCGGCGTTCGAGACGCGGCTGACTCAGGCCGCGTGGCGGTCGAAGCCGAGCTGGGCCGTCATCGCCGCCGAGGATAAGGCCTTCGGCGAAGGCATGCTGCTCGGCATGGCGCGCCGCATCGGAGCGACGATCGTCGAAGTCCCCGGCAGCCACGCCGCCTTCATTACACAGGCAGGCGCTGTCGCAGATGTGATCGACCGCGCCGCACGCGAAACGTCCGCTGGGAGCGCGAACGCCGCACGTTGATTGGCGCGGTCGCATAAAGGCGCGTAACCGACCGAATGAAACGTGGTATAGTGGAGCAGCGCCCGGCATGGGCGAGATCGCGAAGGCTTGCGACAAGGAAAATAGCGATGGTGGCCGAGCCCATCCTGCTCCCGACCCGCGAACAGCTGATCCACGCGCTCTACGAAGCCGCCGAGCTCGAGCACAATTTGATGTGCACCTACCTCTACGCCGCCTTCAGTTTGAAGGATGGCGAGCGCGAAGGCTTGAGCGTGGAGGAAGCAGCGGCCGTGACGCGCTGGCGGCGCGCCATTCTCGATATCGCGATCGACGAGATGAGCCATCTGACAGCGGTGTGGAATATCACCGCGGCGGTGGGCGGCAGCCCGCGTTTCGGGCGCGGCAACTTTCCGCTCAATCCCGGTTATCTCGCGGCTGGCGTCGTCGTGAAGCTCGCGCCGTTCACGGCGGACGTATTGCAACATTTCATCCATCTTGAACGGCCCGAAGGCTCCGACGAGCCGGACGGCGAAGGCTACGAGCGACTGTCGTTCAAACGCGCCGCGGTGACGCCGCGCCTGACGCCGATGTCGATCGACTACGAAACCGTCGGCCAATTTTATGAGACGATGGAATTCGCACTGCGCTATATGGCCGAGAAGCTGGGTGAGTCAGAATTATTCTGCGGCGATCCGGCTTTGCAGCTCTCGCCGGCCGAGATCGATCTGCGCGGGGCCAAGGCCGTGCTCTGCTCGAAAACCGCGGTCGCCGCGTGCGAAGCCATCATCACCGAAGGCGAAGGCGCAGCATCTGAGTCCGCCAACTCACACTTCGCGCGCTTTAGCGCCATTCGCGACGAATACCGCGCGCTGCTCGCCAAGAACCCGGACTTCAAGCCGGCGCACCCGGCGGCGGTAAATCCGCTTCTGCGCCGCCCGCTCAACCCCGAGGGCCGCGTCTGGATTGAAGACCCGGAAGCCTCGGCCATCGTCGACGTCGCAAACGCATCCTATCAAACGATGCTGCGACTTATGGCTTACGCCTACGCCGTACCGGGCCCCAGCCCCGAGAAGAGCCTCGCCGTCGATCTCGGCATCGATCTGATGAAGGCGATGACTCTGCTCGGCGAAAGCGCCGCGCGCCGCCCCGCTGGCGCTTCCAACGTAAACTGCAATGCCGGCATGTCGTTCACGGCTTTGCGCGACTCGGGGCCATTGCCGCACAGCGCCAGCACGCGGCGTTTCTTTGCCGAACGCATGATGGAATTGCTGAAAGGCGCCGAGCGCCTCGACGCTTCCGACATACGCGTGGCGCGCGCGACCGGCCTCATCAAAGCGCTCGCCGCGCGCGCCCAGCGCTTCCACGACATGACAGACGAAGCGCCGCAGCCGACCATGGCAGCAATTCCCACGACGCCTCCGCCTCCCCCGCCGGCAGCCATCGTCGACGGCTTAGAGGTAGTCGAAGGTGAAACTGTGCAGATCCTCTATAGCGGCAAGCTCTGCATTCACTCGCGCTTCTGCGTCACCGGCGCGCCGAAAGTATTTCTCGCGAACGTACAAGGCCCGTGGATTCATCCAGACGACATGAATGCGGAAGAGTTGATGGCGGTGGCGCGCGAATGCCCGTCCGGCGCGATTCAGTATCGGCGCAAGGATGGCGGGCGCGAAGAACAGCCGCCGCCGGTCAATCTCATCTCAGTGCGCGAAGCTGGCCCTTACGCGCTGCGCGGCGATTTTAGCATCGATGGCAAGCCCTTCGGCTATCGCGCCACGCTCTGCCGCTGCGGCGCGTCGAAGAACAAACCGTTCTGCGACGGCTCGCACCACGATGTCGGTTTCAACGCCAGCGGCGAGCCGCCCACCGGCGACAAGACCGCCATGCTCGCCGTCCGCGACGGCGCCGTGGAAGTCACCCCCCAACTCGACGGCCCGCTCATGGTGCGCGGCAATCTGGAAATCATCTCCGGCACCGGCCGCGTCGTCGCCCGCCAACAAGCCGCCAAACTCTGCCGCTGCGGGCATTCAAACACCAAACCGTTCTGCGACGGCACGCATGCGAAAGTAGGCTTCCGGTCTGTTTAATCGACGCTTGGGCGAACGCCGGCGAGACTGAACTGGCGGACAGAGAGGGATTCTGGACCGTAAAATCCAATCACCGCATCAACGAGTTAGCGTTTCTGGCGTCCGGAGATACCCCCCAAAATACCCCGCTCTGCCTGTCGTGATTTTTAGGTTTGAGACAGAGTATTCGCCATTTCCGATCCGCGCCCGCGCGATGGCGCAATTCGACGGCGCCTCATCAACCGACCGCGCAAATCTTGCGAGGCTTGCTGCGCTAGTTGCAGCGCATCGGCGGCGGCGCAACTGCCGCGGCGCATCCATTAGCTTGGTGGCACTCGTTCGATCGAACCAACATGAAAGGTCACCACGCCCTCGGTCTGTTCGCTCGATGGCGAAGCAAGACTACGCAAGCCGAACTGCGTGAGGCCACGAACTCGCGCATCGTCCAAGAATGGAAATATCGGAATGGGAGGCATTTTCACGCTCCCTCCTATGTGGTGCGCATCCAACGACGGTGAAGGGACCACAGTTTGATAGCTGGTGCAGCCGAACATAACGAGCGAGATCAGGGCTGGGCCGCTGCCATCGCTGCTACGACGACGAAGCAAAATCACCTTGGTATTGCCGAACGGCGACTCACCTGGCGTGAAAGTGCTCATGCATACGAAGTTGAGCGAACCGGGCGTCAAATTGGTTGAGACGTCTTTCTCACGAAGCCAAGTCAAGGCATCCTTGAAGTGGGGCAACTCGTCGTCACGCAGCAGCGTTACCGCAGTCTTCGTCAGAGATTTGAACACGCCGAGCGGACGATAGCCGCGCGGTTGGCCGCCAATCGTCAGGGTGTGATTTGCCTCGTCGATCTCCGCAATTGGATCATCTTCATAGTTCTGAATGAGATAACCGTCATCCCGCTTGAAATCGATGCGAGACTTTCCTTCCCGCGTCTTGGTGGAAGGCACACCCTTTTTACCTAGCACCTGACCGGCCATACGGGCCGCGTACGACATCGCCGCCAGATCACTTTCAAACACGCTGAACCGCGCATTGCAGTCATCACACTCGTAACGAGAAAGCAGCGTGCGATTGCCCAAGAGTTCCGAGATCGCATGTGCCGCTTTCTTGAAAGTGACTTCAGGCCTCCCGCGACTGCAAAAGCGGCAAGCACTATTTTCCACGCCCAGGTAAGTCTTGTGACCGCCAGGCGCGCCCTGAAACATCTGCACGTCGTACTCAGAGGAATAAAACTCGATCGCCTCTGCCATCGCTTTCGCCGACTCTGGCGCCACGCTACTCGGCAACACAAACTCCCCTTCGTGGTCGATTGTCATTCTGAAAGCCTAGGTCCCGTAGGTTGACGATGCGACGCGCGAACAGCACTTGCTCATTTGTGAAGCGCGAAAGAACAAGCCAATGAGCGTTGCCCCCATATCGACACCACACTTCCGAGCATCGCAGAAGGAAATTATTCTAGAGATGTTCGCACGCACCGCGGATCAGAATTACATGATCGCGCGCTGGTGCGCGATGTGCAAGCAACACACAGACTTCCTTTGGAACAGCGTACACGCGCTTGAGAAGTACATGAAGGCTGTGTTGCTCATGAACGGGCAGCATGGAAAGGGCGGACATGACATCGAAAAACTCTATGAGCGGGTGGCTTCGTTAGCGCCGACCTTACTGCCTGCCGTGCTGCAGAAGTCGCCCACGCTGGACATCTATCACTGGTCGGATCGAACTCCCGCAAAATTCATCGAGCAACTGTACAACAACGGCAACGCCGCCAATCGCTACCTGACTTTCGGTTACACAGTGGAGAGCCAAGATCTGCATATGCTGGACGCAATGGTCTTCGCGGTGAGACGCCTCATCATTCGCCTCAACGATCCGCATTTCTCCGATCCTACAGCGCCGAAGTTCACAAGTCGGCAGTTTCTGGAGAACAAGCCCACGTACTATCCGAAGCTTGGCTTGCCGCTAGACCAGCAAGTCAATGCGCGAGAACCCAGCGAGTTGCGTCACGCGGCACTCAACTTGAACATGCCGTTTGCACCAGCGGATTATCCCCACACCGCGCTCAGCGGCGGGGCGTCGGGACGAAATTCGGTGCTGATGCGTCGTGTGCTGGATGCGCTGGACAGCGACGATATGGAATACGCCACATTGGGCGTCGCGCTTGCCGATTGGGTGCTGCAGAACATTCAGCTCCCTAAGGGCTCACCAAGTGTCACGGAGCAGATCACGCGGGCGCGCGACCAAGCCAAAGCAAAACACAACATCCCTTGATGCTGACGCGCGCTAAGCCGCCGGGAGAGGCGCGCTTGTCGATTTCGGCCTGCTTCAAACGCTCAAGGTGATCTGCCCACTACTGCAACATCTCACGACGGTGCAGGAGATATTGCGCGGCATTTCATGCCGCTCGCGAGCGGTTGTGTTCATCGTGCGCAAGTTGACGTTCAACCCAATCCTCGTTCCAGCCGAGCGTGCTGCTAAGTCCGGGCGAGGCTGGCTGGCGGCGCCTGGCGCCTATGGTGATGGCGAATGGCCAAAAGTAGCCACCGGAGTTGTTCGCGATCAAACCGTCTCAACGGAGCGTCCTCAACTACACTCGCGCCCGTCATGGTGACGCCAGGCACCAGGCCCTCTCGCAGACGCCGCGCCACGGTTGCCCGCGAGACACCGAAATAGAACCGCACGTCCTTGTAGGTAAACCAGAGCTGTGATGATGGGAGTTGTTGGAGCGCCTGCGTTGCTCGTTCGATTGCCTCAACTGGGTACTTGGGCATGTCATCCAACGTGAGCACACGTGAGACAGGCTGACACGCCTTCGGACTGACTCGAACATGTTGAGCCGAAGCGCGCTTTCTTCGTGGGCCGGCATTTGCCAGGGGCGCGTCAGCAGGTGATGCGACACGTGGAGGCGACTTGGATGAGCGTGCAGTAGCTGCGGTCTCAGGCTCCGTCTCCACATCGAACAGACAAAGCTGCGCGAGCATCGCGTTGTCTTTTGCAGTTCGGGCGCGCGCAGTGGTGGATCTCATGACCGCCTCTAGGGGCTGACAGTTTATCCACAGATCGCCAAGGCTGCACGCTGGCGCGTTATTCCTGGCTATTCCTTGTTCATCGGCAAGAACTGGGCGTCGCCGCTGGAGCGGCCGTGCTCTCGCCCTTCGCGTTGAGCCGCGTCGCGTCACTCCCCTTCGGGCGTCGATCACCGACGCAAGAGCGCAGCGCATAACGAGGAAAACGTCAGCATAACGAGGAAAAGGACGAAGGGTTGATGGCAAGATAAAATGCGCTGCACCTTGGATAGGCGCAGCGGCTTGTCTGCACATCTATTTTTCCAGGTCGTCGCACATTGCGCGCCATCAAGCGCAGGCTGCACGCAGGCTGGATGAGATTTGCCGCTAGCGCCCCCGATTTCGGAGCGCTGGCGATGACCGATCCGCGACAAGACGATTTCTTCGAAGGCGACTTCGGACGGCGCAAGCCGTGCGCGCCAGAGCCCACACCAAAGGCGCCCAAGGTCCGCTGCGTAGGCGAGAAACGCGTCCGCGCTGCTTGGTACAACCGAGCGCGCGGCGCTCGCGGCGTGAAGCTCGCTGAGGCGCGCGACCCGACTTCGCAGAAGGTCATCATCAAGACGCGCGTGGTTGTTCATGACAAGGTTGGCGGCGGTGGCGGCGGTGGGGGAGCGCGCTCGATGATGCGTCACACGCTCTATGTCGAGCGCGACGGCGCCGGCCGAGACGGCTCTGAGGTCAAGGTGTTCGACGAGGAACTAGACCGGGCCGATGGCGCCGCCTTTGTCGATCGCTGCGCCGACGACCGTCACCATTTCCGGGTCATCATCTCCCCCGAGAACGGGATCGAGATGGAGAACCTCCGCGACTACACCCGCGAGCTGATGGAGCGGGCCGAGAAGGATCTGAGCACCAGCCTCGACTGGATCGCGGCCGAGCACCACGACACTGGCCACGCTCATGTTCACCTGCTGATCCGAGGCAAGCGCGACGACGGGCGCGACCTAGTCATCCCGCGCCAATACATTTCCTACGGCATGCGCCACCGAGCCGAGGAGATCGCCACCCGCGAGCTCGGACCGCGCCTGGAAACCGAGATGTCCCGCGACCTCGACCGCCGCGCCGAGCGCGCCGCCAAGCTGGAGCGGCAGACCCATCTCGATGAGCTGCTTCGTGAGCGGGCGCGAGACAACGAAGTGCGGCTAGCCGACCTCCCCCAAGAGGGGCGCATACGCGGACCGCTAGTGCAGCGCCTCAACCGATTGGAGGATTGGGGGCTGGCGCAGCGCGCCGACGCGGGGGTCTGGCGGCTCGATCCCGAGCTCCAGGACAAGCTCACGCGCCTTGCGGATGTGCGCGACCGCGAACGAGCGACGGCGCGGCTCCTGGCGCGGGAGGATCGCGGCATTGAACGCGAGCGGCTGCGCGAACTGGAGGCGGCGCATTCGAGCCAGCGCGCCACCGGGCGGCTGATCGGCTTCGAGCAGATCGGCGACGATCCGCGCGGGCCGCACGTGATCGCGATTGAGGGCATCGACGGCAAAGTCTGGACTGCGCGCGTAGCGACCCGCGAGCAGCTCCGCGAACTCGATGGCGTCGAGCGTGGCGCCATCTTGCGGCTTGAGCGCAGCGAACCGGAATTGAAGCCGGCCGATCGAACCATTTTCGCCATCGCGCGCGAGAACGGTCTCGCCTATTCGGCAGAGCTACACGCGCAGACAATTCCGACCGACCGCGCCAACTACATCGAGATGCACGAGCGCCGCCTGGAGGCGCTGCGGCGCGTCGGAATTGTTGAGCGGACGGCCAACGGAGTGTTCTTGATCCCAGAAAACTACGAGGAGCGCGTGCGCCAGCATGAAGCGCGTGGCGCCCGCCAGAGCGCGCGAGTGACGCTGATTGATCCGCATTCGCTGGAGAAGCAGGCAAACTATCGCGGGCCGACCTGGCTCGATCGCGTGAACACGGGGTTGGAGGACACCAGCCAACTGGCGCGCGAGCACTTTGGCCGGGAAATTCAAGTCGCCCGGGCCAAACGCGCGCGGTCGCTCTATCGGATGGGAATCGCACGCGACGATGGCGACGGGCCCCGCCTCAACCAGGATTGGCAGCGTCAGCTACGCCAGCTTGAGAAAGAGAACCTGCTGCAGCAAATCGAGCGCGACACGGGCCGTGTGCCGCACTTTGCGCGCGATGGCGATCGGGTCGCCGGCATCTTTGTCCAGCGCGTGCGCGTGGCGGAACGCAGCTTTGCGGTGCTCTTCCACGAACGCAGCGCGACGTTGGTGCCGTGGCGGTCAGAGATGGATCGCGCCGCCAATCAGCTCATGGCGGGCTGCGTCAACGGTCGGAGCTTTGACTTCAACGTCGGGCGTGAGGCGGAGAAGGCGCTAAAATCGCTATCGCCGTTTCTTGGACGTTGATCCCGGGCGTACAGGCTCACATGAACAACCTCACGGGATAAGGGTGTGGTTGGAGGTCTGGCATGCGCTTAACGATTTGCGCAAGTCGCCCCGCATATTCCAGCGTCACCGGCATACCATCGTATGGAGCGTCGTTATTCCAATCCATTTTGGTGAGACCGAGCGTGTCACGGCATACATCACCGAAATTTCCGCGCCCGGCATGTCGAGTGATCAAGAGCGGCTCCGGGATGCCTTTGCCCTCTTTAAAGTATGGCCCGCCTCGAAGCGCCACTTCGGGTAAATCTCCGCGCGTCCACAACAGCGCCTCATGAGGCCCGATCGGCAATAGGCTGCCCCGTGCGACGGGATATCCCGCGACCTTCTGCTTTGCATCGACCCGATATCCGCGCCAACCGGTATCCTGCTGAACTTGGATCAACTCCACGGCATCCACCGCAGAGAGCGCGTCTAGACAGCCATCAATCTCATCATCTTGAAACGGCGTGTTCTTGTGAACTACCACGCGACTGGGCAGGTCTCCGTAGTGCTTGCGCTGATAGATCGTCAAACTGCGAGCGATGATCTTCAGCATCTGTGCATGGTTGAGATAGGGATTGTCGCGATACACGCTGACGCCGTCTGCCTTATACGCAATAAACTCAAGCCCAGATCCCTCGGCGTCAAAAACCTGCGCACAACATATCGCAAATCGAGGGCCGTCGTCTCGCGTGCGACGCATGGCGTAGTCTATGCCTATGAATGCTGTGTGCGGATTGATGTCCTCGAGCACCCACGGAACTCCGCCCGCCTTTGTGTAGAGCGCTATCGACAAACGCCACATCACGCTCGCTCGACACGGATAATCCAGAGCCTTGTCATTCCGGATCAGCTGCACGCTAATCCCTAGACTCGCACCCACTGCCTTTAGGTAGTCATGAAGATTGAAGTCTTCTTCATCTCGCTCAAAGAATGCTGGCTCCCACGCCTTATCGATTCCAATGAACACAACATCAAAGTCGCTTCGTGTAGCCTTGAGTCGTGTGATCGCGCGCTGCAGAGCGTCCGCTAGCGTCAAGTACGGTTTGGGGGACTGGAGCACGTCGCTAGTGAGACTGTCTGGGAGAACGATCTCGCTTGCAGAGCCCGCGCTAACCGGGCGAACACCGAACGTTTTTGACATCCCCTCGTAGTCTGGCCGATAGGCACCGCCCTCTCGCGGCCGAATTCTCGTCTCGAGTTCGGATATCAGTCCGCGCATGCGGCTCAGCATCAACTTTTGCCCAATCATCCCAATCCGGACTTGATCAGGAACCTTGGCAATCCAATTGCGACTATGAGGTCCGAACCGAAGAAGGCCGCGCAGCGGATTTGCGTCAACATCATCGTGAGCCGGCGATCCGAACCGAAGTAGCGGTTCTCGCAGCTTCTGATGGGCCTGTAGGTCAAACGATCGGCGTTCACTCATACGCGCCGCCCACTGAATCCGCTTGTAGTGTCGACAGTGAAGCTGGCGCCGATCCCCCGCAGGAAAGGGCCGGCCACGAGTGTCACTTGGCCAACATCAGAGCCAAGCAATATCGTTCGCCAGCTATCAAGCAGTTCGTTGGCTTGCGAGTTATAGCGACGAGCGGTGCGCTCGCGCGTGAAGTCTTTCGCTCGATCCGCCTCTTCGCCACCGACCTCGTCGTTCCAATGAATCACTAGGCGAGGTTCAAGGAGCATCCACAAGCGACCGTCCTTGAAATCTAAGCGGAGACCACAAGCCTCTCGCCACTGAACACCTGTACCAGGCACGATCCCATGGACGTCGGCGGGATCTTTCAATCCGCGAAACCTCTCCCGAGGCGTCGAAGTTGAATCGGCTAACGCTAGCGTCTCCCCGCGGCGATACATCAAATCGACTCCGGCGCGTTCCGCGATGGTCCTGAACAACGTTTCTCGCAGCAGCGCTCTTTCGCCAGACTCTCGGATTAGGCGGGCCTCCAAGATTGGATGTGTATTCCATCCCACAATGTCATGAGATGAGAACGCCGCGCGTAAGTCTTCATCGTCACCGAAGGCTATAACGCCGTCACGAATGCGAGTGGCGACGCCTCGTTTGCCCGCCGCTTCTAAGGTGTCCCTTACCTCCCTTGTTCCCCCGATCGTGCAGTCGATCAGCCGCGCAATTTGCGGGTAGGCCGTGATGGCAAACGCATTCGTCCTAATGACCGGGAAAGCGCCACCTCGTTTCTGGGCCGTAAGAGCAGCGCGTCTCCCGGCACGCTCTTTTCGAAACGAGACAGCAAGCCCTTCGAGTTCGGGTAGGAAAGTGGCGACCTCAGACATTGCCTCGTCGAAGCCTTGCGCTTCGACAAGGTGGGCTTCCACCCCGCATTCTCGCGCGTAAGTGATTAGGTCGCTGACGGCTGAAAACATCTCGCCGTCGCCCCGGTAGAACCAGAAAAGACCCTGAGGGAGGCCACCGTCCGAGATCGCCGCCCTTAGCGCATCCATGACCGAGGTATCGCGCCCGCTGTAACCAACGATCGCCAGTCCCCGGGTCCGACACGCATTTATGAATGCTTGCCTTAGGGTCGCATCCTGCGCCTGAAGTTCGGTGATCGTGTTCTTAAGGCTGCGACTTTGAAAGTCGCCGTGCAGCTTTCCGTAGACCGGCCAGCGACTTTCGGAGATCGCCGCGAGAACGTTCGTTGGGTTGTTCAAGTCTCCATGTGTCAACCGACCAGTGGTGCCAAACAGGGCCGCAGCCGCGTCCTCGACAAGCCGATCGAAATTAGTGGTCCAGACTATGTCGCACAGCGACTGTTGCATCAGCGCTGCCAGCACTCTGTGACCGTGGGTCGATCGCGCGGAAGATACTGCTTCATCGATGTACCGCCGCCGATCGCTCTCAGCGTGATATGCCGCTTCGAAGTACGCGGAGTACTCGGCGGCGTCGTCAAGTGGCGGATAGGTGCCGGCATCGTCAAAGAATCTCTGAATGAGTCGGCGCGCGCGCGCATCGGTGTTGTCCGGTAATGCGGACTCAGGAACGCCCTTGTGAGATCGGTAGATCGAGCGCTTGAAATCCCAAATCATGTCCCAAGCCGTCTTGATGCCTGCTGCGCGTGAGGCGCCAGCACCTAACAGCCACATGATTGAGCGGTTTCTTCGTTGAAACAGCCTCAGAAAAGAAGGGAAATCGAGCGTCAGTTCATTCACGGGGAGAGAGAATCTATTCCTTGACCCTATGGTTGTGTCACTCTTCGTGATTCTGGACCAGTTGCGTCTAATCGGATCGTCGGCACTTGGTGGCCGCGACTTCCAGTGCGGCGCCAAGGGCCTCTCAGCGCTTCAACCGAACGCCAACCCCGCCATTGTGGTCCGCGTCGATGAACACGACGCCGCCGCGTTCCAGAACGCGTTGAATCTTGTCGAGGGTGCGAGCCTGCATCCCGCCTTTGCCGGATTCGAAACGTGTGATCGTCGATGGCGCGATGCTCGCCGCTTCCGCCAACTCGCGGACACCTAACCCGAGCGCTACCCGGGCCAGTTTCACTTGAAGAGGCTCTGGCAATGCGCACCTCGTGCTGATTTTTGCGCACAGCGTGTTGACTTTGTCGGTGCTGTGTGCGCACTATTGCACACCTAGCTCTTAAAAGTCGCTCACCAGCCCGAAACGGCTGTCCCCAGCGCTTGCGCCGGAGGTCCGATGACCGTGTCTCGTCGCCGTCTCATCAACACTGCATCGGCCGCGCTCTTGCTCAGCGATGCTCCCGCCACGTCTGAGGATCAAGCGGCTCTTGCCTCGCAGACCTGGCTCTCGCGCCACGCCGAGCACGAACGTCTTGGCAAGCGCTGGCAGCAGATCGAGACGCGCCTCTTTCGGGATCATAATTGGCCGAGGCTCACGCGCGCGCAGCGCATGCGCTTCCCCGAAAAGCACGAAATGGACGACCTCTACGATCGCATGGACGCGCTCCACGAGGAGAACCGCGTCTTGCTCACGTCGCTTCCAGCGCTCATCGCGACTTCATCATTCGGCATTTGCGGCAAGCTAGCTATCGCGGCCATTGAGGTGTGCCCAGAAGAGAACGAGGAAGCGCATCGTCTAATCGCTAGCATCCTGCGCGACTTTCGCTCGCAGCACGGCGGCTGACGATGGATTGGGGATCGCTCGCCGGCCTTGCGCTTCTGCTCACCGTGGCAATCATCCTGCTGCGGCTGCTCTGGTATTGGCTGATCATTCTAATCGTGCTGGGTCCGCCGACTTGCACCGGCATTGTGGCCGGGCACTTCGTCGGCGTTCAGTTCGATAGCGTTGGCGCCGGTGTGTTCGCGGCGGTGCTCGCCTCAGGCTGTCTCGTTGAGACGGTTCGCCACAGCTTGCGATGGGTGCGCTGATGGCACGCCTCTCACGCCGCAAGGTCGTCGCCGCTTTGGGTTCGGCGCCCCTGATTGCAAACGGCAAGGTCGCGGCTGCTGCCGCCGCCGATCCGGTGCTCCTCCTGTGTGCTCACTATGGAGAGCTTGCGCGTCGCCAAGAGTTTCTCATGCGCCAGTGGGGCGACCGCGAAGCGTGGCTCGGGGACAACCGCGATTGGTTCAGGCTGAGCAAGGTCGAACAGCGCGCGCTGCCGGAAGCGCAGGTGCTTTACGCCATCGATGAGGAGTACGAAAGCTGTGTGCGCGCTGGCGTTCGCATCGTTCGGCGGTTGCGCGCTGTCCCGGCGCTTACGGTGGAAGGCACCGCCGCCAAGCTGAGCGTTGTAGCCGAGGTGATTGATCCGGAGGACTACCCAGGCGCTCACCGCGTCTTACTCAGCGCGATCGAGGATTTGCGCGCCATCGGCCGAAAGGGTTGAGGCATGCGCAAGTGGCGCGCGACGGGCCGTGTGTTCGACCGCTTCGAGTATTTAATACTCCTGAAGACGCCGCGCTTGGACTTCGGCAAATACCGCTTGCACCAGGTTGAGACGCTGGGCTGCTACTGTGACCACGAAGGTCTGTGCGCGCAGATTGACCGAGCGCAGCGTTGCGGCGACGTGATCACGCTCCGAGGCTTCGCTACCCGGATCAGGCGGCCCGATCCAACAGGGAAGACGCATGGCGTCTCATTGATCGTCACCAGCGTTCACACGCACTTCGGCAACGCGCTGAGGCGGCTCCGCCCCGCTAAGAAACGCGCGTACCCCAATTAGACGTCACGCGATGAGCTATCGTGATCGTTCGCCGGAAACGGAAGGTGATCGTTCGATGCAGGCCTCAGTGGCTCGCCGGACGATTGGCGCGGTGCGCTGCATTGTTGACGAAAGTAATCGAGCAGATCGCATTCCCGATACATCGCCCGGACTCCGACGCGCGTGCACATCGGTCCTTTGTTCTCGCAGAAGAGCCGCGCCAGCGTTTGCGCGGAGATCGCAAGGCCAAGGTCAGTCAGGAAGATTGCGGCGTCCTTCCGCGATAGCAGGCGATTGATGCGTTGCGGACCGTTGCTGGTCATGTCCAACTCCTTCTGAGTTATCCACAGGTCTGCCCGAGACTCAACGCCGGATGCGCTCTGTCAACGGGCCTATCCGTGCCTATTGACAGGCATTCTGAGGCATGCCGCCAGGGGCGGAAACAACGGGAAACGCTCGGCAACAACGGGCAACAATGAAGTGCCACCGTGCTCGCGCGCGCCAATGGTAAGCGCGTGCCGCGCCGCGCTTCGCGCGTCCCTTGGCCCGCGCTGCGCGCGATGGCTGACGTAGAGGCGTCGGGCCGCGGGGCGTCCTTAGTCCAGGTTAGACGACGCCTGCCGGCGGCGTCGCCCACAGGGCATGTTGGCGTTGAGTTCGAGATCTATTGCCGGCGCGCGGATCATACTCAAAGGCAGACGGCGGGGCGGTCAGCATCGCGCCGTTTGACGGTATCCGTATCAGCGACCGCTGCCCCGCGAGGGGCAGATCGAAACTCGTGTTCGTGAGCGGCTGGCGGTTCAACGCGAGCAAACTGCATTTTCTGAATGTGATCAGATCGCACCCCGGGTTCTTTTTTGCCCAGGGCTCAATACGTCAGCTTAGTCCGCATAGCTACATCGTCGCTTCGACATATCGTTATTTGAGGGTCATTTCGGCCCCGGGCGGGAGGTCGTAAAAGACCTGGGGCCCGGCGTAAAAAAGTACCCGGGAGACACATTGTTCCCTTAGGAAAGTCTGCTTATTTCCTTGGTCAGGAGATTAGCAGATGGCCGACGTTACACCTACAGGCACCGAGAAGAAAACGGATCGCGAAACACAGGGCAAGAAGAAGTGGGGCGGCGAAGTCTGGGGACTTGGCTACACCCAGCTTCCTTCGCTTCTGCTTCGCGCCCAGAACCGCCTGGGGCTTAGCTCTGCCCAGCTAAATGTACTGCTTCACTTGTGCGAGTTTTGGTGGAGCTTGGAGCGCCGTCCCTATCCGTCGAAGGCCGTGATCGCCAATCGCATCGGCATCGAGCCCAAGCAGGTCCAACGCATTCTTCGCGACTTGGAGAAGCGCGGCTATATCCAGCGCAACCCCAGATACAACGGACGCGCTCAGACCAGTAATGAGTTCGATCTCACTGGGCTATCGCAGGCGCTGAAGAAGCTCGCACCCGAATTCAAGCAGGTTGACGACGAAGCGCGCACGGCGAAGCGCACGGTTGAGCGCAAAGGCGGAAAGAACACCTTTGCCGCCGCTGCCTCCGCGAAATTTTGATCGTGCGAGTGGCCTGAAGACCGATGCCGTGGCCAACAAAAACAATAAAAGGGACGGCGTACAGCTTCACGCACTTGGCGCCCTTCGTGATGCCCGTCAAAGCGACTCCGACGGATGCGGCGACCTATCAGTTGCGCGTGTCGTTTGGATTTCACACGGTGACACGCGCTCGTGAGCCTGCGCACACGCCTGATATGTTTATGAGCCAGGGCAACGATCATCGCAGCCTCTGTATTGAACGGCACGCGTTGTCGCTTCAGTTGCCGCAACTCATTCGCTATGCGGCGGCAGGCAAGGCGTTCTTCTCAAACGAGAACAACTACATCATCGTCGAGCGGCAAACGCACAACGGCGTTGTGGTGCCGTATGCTGTCTTCTTCGACGTGCGACAGTCCGCAAACAGAAAGACTCACGACGTAGCCATGACCGTCGTGAGCGCGTACCTCAAGGCGAAGCTTCCGAAGCGACTGGATACAATTAAGTTCGCGACCCTCGTCTCGAAGATAGCGCGCGGTGAGAAGGTGGTGCGTCCCAAATAGCCGCCAGAAACGAAAACGGCCCCCGCAGGGGCCGCTTCTGAGCTTTCGCTCGTGTGGGAACCACTTTTAACGCCTCCGCGCCGGAGGAACCCCTTACAGGGCTGGATAACCGTCGTTAGACACCCACTCTCGGTTATGGGGGGACAATACGCGACCCCCCTTTATGGTTCAATAAAAAAGGCGTGACCTGAGTCAGTTGTCCCTGTTTCTTGAGCCAGTAGCCCCCGGCCACGCAAAAAACACGCCATTTTCATCGTGTTCCGGGGGGGGCTGAAGACCTTAGTTAATCAGTCCTTAGCCCCCTTCAAGGCCTCAAAGGACCTCGATCACAGCCCCGTCGGCCGGCAAAGCGTGCCGAGTAATACCGACTCGCGCTGCTTTAGGTCACCGTAGCGGCTAGCTTCGACGCGGCCGTCTGGATGAACAACGACCGTGTAATGTCCGCGCGGATAGGGCTCGGGGAAGGCTAGCAACGTAAGGTGCGCCGCCGCGCTGATACCGAGCGGGCCTTGAAGGTCTTCCTTCTCGGCCTTCATTAGCAAGCTTGTGGCGCTTTCCCAGCCGTCCACATCCTGAACTTCGGAGAACACATCACTCCACACGCGCAGCGTTTCCAGCGTGTAGACCCCACCCGTAGAGTTGCTGGTTCTCCAATCTTCGTGTTGCACACAGAAGGAGACCAGCAGCTCATCCGCTGCCATGTCGCGCCGAAAACTTCTCTTAGAGGCCAGCAGTTTTGCTGCTGATGCGATGGTGAGATTTTGTATCATGCGGTTTCGCGGGAGTGGCACGCGCACTTCGCCATCGGTCAGATAAATCCCATGCCGCGACTGCCAGACGGTGACGTCTTGCTGCGTCAAAGGAGAGATGCCAAGCGAGCGAATATATTGGTAGCCTTTGCGGGAGCCGCCCGGCAACGCCACAATCAGTTCTCTTCCCACCAACGCTGAAATCCGTTTTATGGCGCGCGCCCAATCTTCATTCGGCTGCATCAGCGGGAATTCGTGAATAGAGAGGAAGTTCACGTCACGAAATTCCTCTGGCATGTCAGAGTCGTCGAATGGCGAAATGGCAATCGGGATCAGAACGTCTCGCTCCAAGCCGATGCGGCATTCTTCAATGACCCAAAGGCGCGTGAACGCAACCTTGGACCAACACGCCAAAATGGATTTCGCGTCGCGCGTCGCCGCGTTCAATACCTTTGGAAATCGCGCGCCCGGATCGATGTCCGTAACATCGAGGAACACCGATAATCCAAACGCTTCAAGTTCCGTTTTTATGGCGTCTGCGCGCGAACGATCACGCCGCGCATATGAGATGAAAACATCGACCATCTTCGATGCGCTTGCCCTAGTTCATGCGGGCGCGTTCGGCCTCGACCCATTCGCGATCCATGCCGTTGACTGCTAGCGCCCACTCCTGCTGGAAAGGCGTCCAGTCTTCGGAGCTGGTGCATAAATGCTCGATGTGAAACGCCTTCAATGCGGCTTCACCCGCAGCGGTCAATGCAGCGACGCCATAGCCGGGCCCAACGAGCCCCTTCTCCGCTAACGCTGCAAGCAATTCATCGCGCTCGCCAGCGCGCCACGGACCGAATCCCTGATACTTGATGGCGGCCAACGCGCGGCGTTCGCGGTCTGAAAGATTGCTGATGTCCATGTGTGTGATCCTATGAATCGAGCCCGTAGTATTGCAGCGCTGCTTTGGTCAGCACCCCGGTCACGACACCCACACCAACCTTCCAAGTGCCGTCTACGGCCTTCTTCAAATTGTCCGCGATCCACGCCTTTGCCTTCGCGCCGAACGGCTCCGCTTTGCTTTCGGGACTTTCGGCCGCGACGATTTCCGCAAATTCTTCCGCGTCGGCCTTCGCAATACCCGCAGCGATTAGGGCCTTAGCGAGTCCCTTTGCGTCGCCAGACTTGATGCTGACGTTGATGCTTGCGCCTGCGCCTGTGTTCAGAATGGAAGTCGCGTCGCCATGAAAAACCTGATTGATCACCTGTGTCACAGCCGCTTCGTTCACCTTCGTCGCTTGGCCAAAGCCAATTGACGCCGCTTCCGGGACGGCCTTCTCAAGTTCGATGGTCACTTCGAGCACGCGATTCTTCACGGCGTTGCGGATGCCGGTGAGCCCTGACGCGGAGATTTGTCCGCGTATGCCCTGACACGCCATGCCGGGATAAACATGGCCCTGCATCATGAGGACGAGATTGGCCGCTTGCAGATAGAGCATTCCACTCTTGGCACTCGCTTCGAGTTCCGAGATGCCCGCGATGCTCTCGCGGAATTCCTTGGTGTTCCAGTGTTCGCCAGCGTGCTTTGCGATCAGGAAAGAAGGAATGCCCGCGTTGGAGATTCTTCGAACGATGTCTTCGAAGTCGCCAACGTAAGCGACCCCCAGTTTTCGGTAGGCCGGGACTTCGACGCCATCCGGATAGCCTTCAGACTCGTGCTTCACCCATTCTTCCAGCGGGTGACTGCCAAGCTTGGCCGCCAGAAGGCGGAGCTTCATCAGCACGCCAGCCAAGTCGCAGTCGTCTGCAACCAACGCCTGTTGAATCTCTTGTAAGAAGCCCATGGTCGGTATTGTGCGCCGATTCCACCCGCGCGCCGAAGTTGCTCACCACAGGCACGGCGCAAGCCACAGTGTTTTCGCAAGCCAAACGCTTTAGGCGCTAGGACCGTAACTCGCGGACGCAAAAATCCGGAACAGGGGAAAATCAAACACTTGGCCCCAGCGCCCGTTGCCGGCGATTTCCTGCCCGATAAGCTGCGCCGCGGCAACTGTTGTCGGTGCTGTTCGCGACACACAACGCATCCGCGAACTGTGTGGCGGCGGAAAGAAACAGCTCGCGACAGCGCCCAACTGCGAAGACCTGTTTCAGCGGAATCCGGTTGCCCGCGTTCAGCGCGCCCTTCGCCCCGACAAACTCAATGCGCGCGCTGGCGTGCGCTATCGCTTTTCCCTTGAACCGAGGGGAGACGGACGCCGCTCAAGAGGACCCGCACCTCAAAAGAGCTGTAACTCGCGCCAAAGCTGCATTACTATTTCGTTAGCGGTATGGCGGGAGGGGTTATCATGACGCGGTTTTCTGCGTTCATCAGCTATTCGCGAGAAGACGGGGCGCTGGTCGACAAGCTACGCAGCGCGCTCAACACACGCGAGCTTTCATACTGGCTAGACACTGCAGAGATTAAGGGCGGCGACGTCTGGGAAGCGGTCATCCGAAGAGCGCTCACCCAATCGGACACGTTGCTAGTTATTGTCACCAAGAACATAATCGACAGCTTCGTTGAAACAGAAATTCGGCTCGCGCAGGATCTGAGAAAACCGATCATTCCGCTCGCGTTTGATGACACTATTGATGGCGATGCAGAGATTGTTCGATTGCTACGACGCAGTCACTTCATCGACTTCCGAAGAAAACCAGAGATCGCATTTGAAGACACCGCGTCAGCGGTTTCTCGTGCTTATCTCGCGCCCGTAGTTTCCACATACAACGTCAAAGGCGGTGTTGGAAAAACGACCGTCACGATGAACTTGGGGGCGTACTACTTCAAGCGATCCGAAAAACGTGTTCTTCTCATCGATTTCGATCCGCAGACCAATCTATCCACCGCGCTGGTTCTGCCCAAGATTGACCGCTCCAAACGTGGTTTGTTTGGAATTCGAAGCCGACAAACACGCGTTGACATTTTGCCTACGCTTCAGGAGACGAAGCGAAGCGCGCTCGGTGTTTTGGAAGAGGCAATGCGGATCGCGGACCAGAGCGATGCCGATTTTGATATCGGCAAATATGTCTACACACTCGACGGAGGATCACCGGGCCCAGTCCTCGACATTGTCGCCGGTCACAGTCTCATTCGCAGACTGGCCACTGAAGCCAGCCAATCACAAGCCGGGAAAGCGATAAGAGGCTTTGCGCGTTTCGTGGGTCAATGCCGGCGTGAATACGATTGCATATTCATCGACATGAATCCGTCGATCAGCGTGCTCTCTAAATGCGCGCTCGCTGCGGCTACGCACATTCTGTCTCCAGTGAAACCCGACATGTATTCAATGCAGGGCCTGAATCTACTTGAAGAAATTTCAGGCGAAACCGACGTTGAAGCCCGCGGTTGCGAGCAGCTAATCGTGATCAACGACCCGCGAGAAGACAAGAATCAAATCGTCCGTTCGCGGATCGCGCAAAGTGCCTTTGCAGATCGCCTTCTTGCTCCAGAACTCGTATATAGCAGGCACTTCCTTGCGAAGCCGGACAGAACCGTGAACCCTTCGTTAACGTTCCTTGCAGCTTATGGAAACTGGGGCGAGTCACCGAACTCGGCCCGGCGATCCTTGAGGAATGTTGCCGAGGAAGTGGCGAACAAAATCGGGCTTCACATATGAACGCCGAAGCCAAAGCTCTCCTCAATCGTCTCCTCAAGTCACGCCCGAAGCCTTCCGAAGCGGCGATCAAGGAGTTGATGATGGCGATCAAGGCAACACCGATTGATGAGCTGATGAAGCTCATTCGTGGTGTCTCGACGAAATCGCCGCCGCCGACTTCTGAGTTGGAAGCGTCGCTAAAGCAGAAGCTCCGAAAAGTTGGCGGGAAGGCGAGCGATTTCGTCCCATACCTCGTGGACGCGATCAGCGACAATTTGGTCGGATCGGGAAAGCTCGAACTCCCGAAGAAGCCGAGTCTTGGCGCCGCTGTTGCGGCGGCCGAACAGCTCCTCGGCGGAAAAGCAAAAGCTGCTGCGACGAAGGCCTTCGAGAAATACGTCGAGGAAAACGACGTTAGCTATCATCTGAAGAGCGCTTAGCAACAGCCAAGCACGTGGCCGTGATGGTCGACTTGATCACGCGTCGTTAGATCAATTTCTGACCCGCCGGCCGTCACCTCCGACGCGTTGCGTTTGAACGTCCGCTATCGGCGAAATGTGCGACGTGCTGGGCGTCTCAAAATGCCCCAAAGCCGACCTCGACCCCCTGATTACAAATCAGGTGCTCGGGACATCCGATTCCAGCGCACCGCGCCCGCTTAGTCTAGCGGCCTCAGTCGCCTTCAGCCCGTCCAGATGATCAGCCCACCACTGCATCATTTCGCGACGCTGCGACAGATATTGCGCAGCATTGTAAGCAGCGCGAGAGCGGTTGCGCTCATCGTGCGCGAGCTGCCGCTCTACCCAGTCCTCGTTCCACCCATGCTCATTCGCCTCGGTTGAAAAGAGACGGCGAAACCCGTGCGTCGTTGTTCGCCCGTGGAAGCCAAGGCGATAGAGCGCAAACAGCATGGTGTTGTTCGACATGAACCCTTCGGCCGTGTTGCTCGGAAACAGATATGGGCTCTTGCCCGTGCGCTTCTTCAATTCGAGCAGAAGCGCCCGCGCCTGTCGCGACAATGGCACCAAGTGGGGCGCGCTCATCTTCATTCGCTCCGCCGGCACTCGCCACAGTCCCTCCTCTTGGTCGCTCTCAAGACCTTCAAACTCTGACCAGCGCGACGCGCGAAGCTCCGTGGTCCTCGGCGCCATCAGTAGCGCGAGGTTGATGGCGATGCGGGTTTCTGGTTCGCCGTCGTAACCGGCGAGCCGAATGAGAAAATCTCCGACCTGCGATCTCGCTAACGCTTTATGGTGCTTTGGCCGGGGCGGCGGTTTCAACGCGCCCTTCAGCGGGGCTGCGGCGTCGTGCTCGCAATATTGGCTGGCGATGCCAAAGCGGAAGATCGCGGAACAGTACTGTTTCAGTCGGCGGTTGGTTTCGAGCACCCCTCGCGCTTCAACTGCCTTCAAGACTTCCAGCATCTTCGCCGGTTTGATTTCGGCGATGTCGTCCTCACCCACCTTGGGAAAAATATCGGCCTCAAGACGTTTAAGAATCTGCGCCGCATAGGCTGGCGTCCATTCGTGCAGATGAAGTTGATGCCACTCTAGAGCGACTGACTTGAAGGTGTTTCGCTTCGCTTGCGCTGATGCAGCCTTTGCCTCGGCCCGCGCCGCCGCTGGATCAATTCCGGCTTGAATGTCTTCGATTGCTGCATTGCGCTTCTTACGGGCGGCAGCGAGGCCAACTTTCGGATAGGCCCCGAGTGTCAGCAGCTTCTCTTTGCCGTTGAACTTGAAGCGCATGCGCCAAAGCTTCCCACCACTCGGCGTGACGAGAAGAAACAGGCCCTCAGAGTCGTAGAGCTTGAAAGCCTTCGCGGCGGATTTCGCTGTTCTTACTTGGGCTTCGGAAATGGGCATGATGCGAAGTGGGGTATGTTGTCGTTCGAAGTGGGGTATGTGCCCGAAACGTACCCCACACTTGGTGAGACAGGCCGATATCGGGCGATCTCACGTGAGCAACAAATCATTTGAATATCAACCCAGTGGGCGTCTCAGCTTGGATCAGGCTGGAGCATGCTGGCGGACAGAGAGGGATTCGAACCCTCGTTAGACTTGCGCCTAAACACGCTTTCCAAGCGTGCGCCTTCAGCCACTCGGCCACCTGTCCGGCGCGGCGGTTTATGACCGCCGCCGAC
>JALHQO010000013.1:0-12304 GCA_022841905.1 Hyphomonadaceae bacterium
GAGAAGCCTTGTGGGTCGTGTTCGAGCAGGTCGGAGACCAGAATCAGCCGCCGCCGCGCGATCTCCGGCCCGAACTCCGGATCGGCGGCGACAGCGCGCACGCCCGCCACGATCGGTGAAGCCCGCGCTGGGCCGCTTGAACCTGCGCTGCGCAACGCGCTTTCCAGTGCTGCCGCGAAATCCTCGTCCCAACGCTGCTGCGTGAGGCGCGCGTTTTCGAACAATGGATTGGTTTGCTCGGGCGGGCGCGGCAGGCATTTCGAAAACAGGATCGAAGGCTCCTGCGGTCGGCGCACATTGATGCGCATGATGGTGAGACGATCATATTGGCCGAGGCGCGCGCGCTCCTGCGCCAGCACAGCGCGCAGCTTGCGGCGATGGCGCGCCTCCAGGCGATCGGTCGCGTCGACGAGAATGATCGTATGCGCGCCGAGGCCTTCATCCGTGCGGCAGAGCGTCTCTACATCGGTCGGCGGCGCCCGCAGCAGGACAGATGCGCCAGCCAGGCCGCCGAGCACCAACACAGCGGCAGCGATCAGCACGATGCCGAGCACGTTGCGTGCGCCGGCGCCGCGGCCGCGTCTCATGCGGCGTGCCCTTGGTCGAGTTTCGTCGTGGTTTGATCGAGTTCCGCCAGCAGGCCTTCAAGCGCCGCCGACGATTGCACCAAAGCTTCCGCAAGCCGCGCCCGCGCTTCGTCCACCATTGCAGCGGCGCCGCCGAGCGCATCGAGCGTTGGGCCTGCTGCAGGTGGCGGTGAGCCGAAATAGCCGGGCGCGGGTGTGGTGCGCGCGGCGGTGTTTTCCTGGCGGTAGAGATGGATGGCGTCGGCGGCTGCTTGATCGATCGCGCGGGCCTTGAGATCGAGCGCTTCCATCTTGTGCGCGGCGGCGTCGAAGGCTTTCAGCATCGCTTCGAACTCGGCGCGCATCTTCTCCATGCGTCCGGCCAGGGCGGCGCGGGCGGCGTTGATCGGCGCTTCCAGCTCCAGCCGCGCTTCGGCGCGGAAATCCGAAAGCGCGTCGCTGGCTTCGCGCGCGGCGCGGTCCATCTTGCCGTAATCGGGGTAGGGATCGTCGAAGCCGGAATAGCCTTTGAGCGCCGCAAACACCCAAACGCCGGCGCCGAGCATCAGAAGGATGATCGATTGCGGCGAGTCGATTTGCAGCAGCGACCAAAGATGAAAGCTCGCGTCCGAGCCCATGTCCAGCTGGCGCCCCGCAAGCGCCGCCAGCTGATCGCGCCAATCGGCGGCGAAGAGGTTGAGCATCAGCGCCAGCAACGTCATCGCGCCGAACGCGGCTGCGCCCGCAGCTTTGGTGTGCAGTTTGCGGTGTTGCAGATAGCGCAGGCCCAAAAAGCCCGCGAGATAGCCCAGCGTGACGTTCGCGCCGGAAAGGCCCACAGCGGTTATCGCGCCGCCGAGCAAGCCGCGCGCATCGTCTTCGGCAAACAAGGCGGCGCTGAACAAAGCCTCAAACACCGCCGCGCAGAAGAGCAGCCCCGCCTGTAGCAACGTCGAGCGCGGATAGACAGCGGCGCGGCGCAGCTCGTTGGCGCGCTTGAAGGCGTCGAGATCGGCGCGGCCTTGCGCGGCGCGCGCCACGGCTTCGGCCCAATCATGCGCGATCCGGCCCGCTGTCTGCTTCAGCGCCAGGCGTGCATCGAGGGCGGGGCCGGAGAAATCCTGTGGGCTCGGCGCGAGCGCCCGCAGCCGGCGTTCGGCATCGGCGCGCGCGTCGAGCCGCTGTTCGTCCACGCGCGCGCGTTCGGCGCCGACGGTTTCCACCACAGCCAGTTCGGCGGCAGAGAGGTTTTCGTCGTCTTGGCGGGGCAGGTTGCGGGCCGCATCCTCGCGGGCGCGGCGCTTCAGGTGCAGGCGTTTATCGAGCGCAGCCGCGTTCATGCCCTGCGGCGGTTTCACCGCGGGGCGGCCCGAACCACTCGACGTTTTGGCCTGTCCGCCATCCATCGCCAGCTCCCCGCGCCGTTAAAGCGCGGACAGCGCGCTTCTCCAAGCGCAAAGGCCGGGCTATCAGGCAGGGGTGAGCACTCTTCGAGACCTTTTGGCGATTGCCGAAGCGGCGGCGGCGGAAGCGAGCGCTGCGCTTTTGGCCAATCGCGTCGGCTGGAGCGTCATTGAGTCCGAGCAAGGCCGCGAGGTGAAGATCGACGCCGACAAACACGCTGAGGCGCTGATCCTCGATGCGATCGGCAAGGCCTCGACCTATCCGATCATCTCGGAGGAAGCCGGCTGGGTGCGTGCGCAAGAGCGTGGCGACCGCTTTGTCTGGGCCATCGATCCGCTCGACGGCAGCGTCAACTATCTGCGTGGCTACCCGCATTGCGCCGTCTCGATTGCGTTGCTCGATCAGGGCGAGCCAGTGCTCGGCGTGGTCGATTGCTTCGTGCTGGGCGAGCGCTTCACCGGCCTGGTCGGCGAGGGCGCCTGGCTCAACGGCGCACCGATCCGCGTCTCCGACATCGCCGATCCGGCCGGCGGCATTCTGCAAACCGGTGTGCCCTCACGCGCCAGCGCCGAGTCGATGAAGCTGTTCGAAGCGCGCCTGATGACTTGGCGCAAAGTGCGCATGATTGGTTCGGCCGCGACGGCTTTGGCCTATGTGGCGGCCGGCCGCGCCGAGGCTTATCGCGAGTCTGGATCGATGATCTGGGACGTCGCCGGCGGGTGTGCGCTGGTGAAGGCGGCGGGCGGCGAATTTCGAATCACCGGCGCCGCGTTGGACCAACCGCTCGAGGTCGCGGCAGGGAACAAGATCACACCACTGCCGGTTTAGTCGGCGCCAGCGCCGGAAATTGCCGCGCAACTGGAAATATCCACCGTTGCGACGGAGCTTTGTGACGATGGCGTTAAACTCACGAAAACGTTCTGTGGGAACCTGGGTTGCAAGGTGGACAGTGCAACTGCTGCGCGTTTAATGGCACAAGCATCGGGGTCGGATCGGGTCGGGATGCCTCTTAGAGCAGTGATCATGGGCAACGCGGAGGGCGTGCGCACGGCGCACGCGCTCGCACGCACGTGGCCGGGCGTCGAGGTGATCGGCGCCGCAATGATCGGCGCCGGCGAGACCGACCTTCCGATCGTAGCGCGCGCGCCCGTGTGGCAAGCGCTCAGTGTCGCCGGCATCGATGCGCAAGCGCTGATCCTGGCTGAGCCTCCCGAAGACGGCGCCACCGCCCGCGCCATTCTCGAACGCGCCGCACATGCGCGCATGAAATTGATGCTGATCGAAGATGGCGCGCCTCGGCGGGTTCGTTTGAACGATCTTCTTGGTCGCCCGCTCAACGCCGTCGATTGGGCCCGCATCCAAAGCATGATCGAAGGCAAGCGCGTCCTGATCACGGGCGGTGGCGGCTCCATCGGGGCCGAACTCGCGCGCCGCATCGCCTCGCTCTCGCCGGCGCGCCTGACTTTGCTCGATAGCTCCGAATTCAATCTCTATCGCATCGGGCTCGATCTGCGCGACGCGACGTTGGTGCTTGCCGATATCCGCGACGCCGGCTCGATGCAGCGTTGGTTTACGGCCGAGCGGCCTGACATCGTGTTTCATGCCGCTGCGCTGAAGCAGGTTCCGATTGTCGAGGCATTTCCGTGCGAGGGCGTGCAGACGAACGTCTCCGGCTTGCGCCACGTCGCCGAGGCCGCGCACACGGTGGGCGCCGATTTGATTTTCGTGTCGACCGACAAAGCGGTCGAGCCGTCCGGCGTCATGGGCGCGTCGAAGCGCTTGGGCGAAATCTATTGCCAAGCGCTTGATCGCCGCGGCGAGCGCCGCGCTATCCCGGTGCGGCTTGGCAATGTGCTGGGCTCGACTGGTTCGGTTTCGCCGATCTTCGAAGCGCAATTGGCCGCCGGCGGACCGCTCACGGTCACCGACGCAGAGGTGACGCGTTTTTTCCTCACTATTCCGCAAGCCGCTGACGCTTTGCTGCAAGCGGCGACGGTCGGTCTCCGCCACGCCGAACAACGCGGCGCAGCCTTCGTGATCGAGATGGGCGAGGCGCTGTCAGTGGTGGAACTGGCGCGCGAAGTGATCCGCCTCGAGGGCCTGCGGCCGGCAGAAGATATCGACATCACCTTCACTGGTCTGCGCCCTGGTGAGAAGCTGCACGAGCTTTTGGTTGCGCGCGATGAATGGCGTGAGCCGGAGCTGATGCCGGGCGTCATCACCGTGGGCTCGTCGCCGCGCGGGCTGGCCGAGGTGCTTGAGATCATGGAGCGGCTGACGTTGCTGGCGCGCCAAGGCGCGGCTGACGAGGTGCGCGCGGAATTGTTTGCGGCGGTGTCCGTCATGGATGAGCAGGCCGAGAGCCTGCAAGCGCGCAACTAGTCCCCGAAACTAGTCCAAGGTCCGCCGGAAGCGCAGCAGCGCCAGGCTCGCCAATACGATCAGAATAAGCGCCAGCGGCCACAGATCGTTCAGCACGTCGCCGAGCCCTGCGCCCTTCAGCACAATCTCGCGCACCATGCGCAGAAAATGCGTGATCGGCAGCGCTTCGCCGATCGCTTGCGCCCAGCCCGGCATGGCGCGGAACGGAAACATAAAGCCCGAAAGTAGGATCGACGGCAGGAAGATGAAGAACGTCATCTGCATCGCCTGCATCTGCGTGCGCGCGGCGGTGGAGATGAGATAGCCCAGCATCAGATTGGCGAAGATGAACAGCGTCACGGCGATCAAGAACGCCAGGAACGAGCCGGTGAACGGAATGCGGAACAGCAACATCGCCACGATCAGCACGATCGCCACCTGAATGGCGCCGACGCCGATATACGGCGTCGTCTTGCCGATCATCACTTCGAGCGGCCGCACCGGCGTCGCGAGCAAATTCTCCATCGTGCCGCGTTCGGTTTCGCGCGTCAGCGCAATCGAGGTGATCATCACCATGGTCATGGTGAGAATGACGCCGAGCAAAGCCGGCACGATATTGAAGGCCGAAACACCGGCCGGATTGTAGCGCCGGTGGACGACGATCTCGTACGGCGGCGGCGCGCGGGCGAGGAAGTTGAGCGGGCCTTGAAACTCCGGCGCGAACGCCGATTGCGCGATGCGTTCGATGGCGCTGATTGCGCCGGAGGAGGCGACCGGGTCGCTCGCATCGGCGGCGATCAAAATTTGCGGCCGCTCGCCGCGAATGAGTCGACGCTCGAAGCCTTCGGGAATGGAGATGAGGTAAGTCGCTTCGCCGGAGCGCAGCGCGGCTTCCGCCTCATCGGACGTATAAGCGATATCGACGATGTCGATAAACGTGGACGCTTGCAGCGAGGCGAGAAACGCGCGCGTCATCGGCCCGTCTTCGCGCATCTCGATGACGGCGGGGAGGTGGCGCGGGTCGGTGTTGATGGCGTAGCCGAACAACACGAGCTGCATGATCGGCATCATGATCATGATCGCAAATGTCGGCCGGTCACGCCGCATCTGCACCAGCTCCTTCAAGAACACGGCAAAAACGCGCGACCAGGAAAGATCGAGCAGGGCGGAGAGCGAAGGGAGTTTCACTGGAAATTATCCAGCGCGCCGGACATGAGGTAGATGAAAATCTCCTCGAAGCCGGCTTCGATCGGTTCGATCTCGACGTGCGGCTGCGCCTGTTTCACCGCGCGCACGGCGCGATCCAGAGCAGCCGCATCCTTGCTGCACGCGTGAATCTCCGCGCCGAAGCGCGCGACGATATCGACGCCGGGCGCGGCCTCTAGCATCTGTTGCGCTTGCAGCAGCGGGCGCCCGGCGATGCGCCATCCGAAAAGGCCGACTTGCTTCGGAATGTCTGCCGTCGGCGCGTCGAGCAGCTTTTTGCCGTAGGCGATATAGGCGATGGAATCGCACTGCACCGCTTCGTCCATGTAGTGGGTGGAGACGAGCGTGGTGACGCCTTGCGCGGAATAGCGGCGGATCGCGTCCCAGAAATCGCGCCGCGCCTTCGGATCGACGCCAGCTGTCGGCTCGTCGAGCAACAGCACTTCCGGCTCGTGAATCATGCACGCGGCCAGCGCGAGGCGTTGCTTCCAGCCGCCGGAGAGCTTGCCCGCTAGCTGCTCTTGCCGTTCGCTGAGTCCCAAATCCTCAAGCGCCGCATCGACGCGGTCGTCGCGGCGATCGAGGCCGTAGAGGCGGGCAATGAATTCGAGATTTTCGCGGATCGACAAATCTTCGTAGAGCGAGAATTTCTGCGTCATGTAGCCGACGCGTTCTTTGATCTTCAGGCTCTCGTTCAAGACGTCGAAGCCGAGCACGCTGCCCGCGCCGCTTTCGGGCTTCAGCAGACCGCACACCATGCGGATGGTTGTTGTCTTGCCGGAGCCGTTGGGGCCGAGAAAACCGTAGATCGCGCCGCGCGGGACGGTGAGATCGAAATCATCCACCACTTTGCGCCTGCCGTAGCTCTTGGTGAGCCCGCGCACGTCGATGACGATGTCACTCATCGCTCGCCAGCCGCACATCGACCGGCATGCCCGGCCGGATCGGCCCCGGCGCATCGAGCCGCGCTTCGACGAGGAAGACGAGCTTTTCGCGCTGATCGAGCGAGTAGATCACAGGCGGCGTGAATTGCGGCTCGCTGGCGATGAAGCTCACGCGCGCGGGCAACGCCTCGGCGCAGCCATCGCAACTCACCAGCACTTGCGCGCCGACGCTGAGCTGAGAGAGCAGTGTCTCCGGTGCGAAGAAGCGCACTTTCATATTTTCCGGCGTCAGCAGCGCCACGATCGGTTGCCCCGCGGCGGCAACTTCGCCGGGACGCAAGAACACTTGTTCAATTGTGCCGGCGGTCGGCGCTTGGCCATCGAGATCGCGCACGCGTTGACGCGCCAAACCCGATGCAGCGCCTGCCGCGCCAGCTTCACGCCGCGCTTGCGCGAGTTGTGCGTTGGCGGCGTCGCGCGCTGCGCGGTCGGAATCCAAGCGCGCGCGTGGATAAAAGCCGCGCTCGAACAATTCTTGTCCGCGCGCGAAGTTTGATTGCGCCAGCACGGCTTGCGCGGCGGCGGTGCGGATGGCGGCGGATGCTGCTGCACTTTGCGCGCCGGCGCTCTCCGCGCTCAGCGATAGCCGTTCCGGATCGAGCGCAAAGACAGGCGCGCCAGCTTCGACGACGTCGCCCTCGCGCACATAGAGTTCGCCGATGACGCCCGAATCTTGGCTAGCGAGATAGATGTAGTCAGCCTCGCCATAGCCTTGCATCGTGTCGGACGCGCCGCGCCCACAGGCGGCGGCGAGCAAAGCCAGTGAAAGAATGATGCTGCGCTTCATGCGCGTCGCTCCAGCCCGTTCAGCAGGATGTCGAACTGTTGTTCGACCAGTTTTTGCGGATCGCCGAGAGCGGTTTCACCCCGCAGGACATGCGTCCACATCGCTTCGAAGAAGAATGGCCCGATGAAAGCGCGCGTCGCCGCTTTGGTGTCGACGTCGCGGATGACGCCCTTGGCTTTGCCGGCGTCGATCAAGCTCTCTAGCGCCGCGCGCGCTTTGGTGACGACATGCGTCCGGTAATAGTCGGCGATCTCGGGAAAGCGGCCGGAGATCGAGATCACCAGGCGCGGCACGGCCAGCACTTTGGGGTCGGCCATCCGGTGCGCCGCGGCGGTGGCGAGCATGCGCAGCGCCATCAGCGGATCGGCCATACCGGCGGCGGCGAGCTCCTGCGCCCTCATCGCCAGCGGCGCGACCTTGGCTTCGATCAGCGCTTCCAGCACCGCCATCTTGGACGGGAAGTAGAGATAGATCGCCGCCTTCGAGATGCCGGCGGCCTTGGCGATGTCCTCCATCCGCGCCGCCTCGAAGCCGCGCTCGGTGAACGACGCCAGGGCCGCGTCCAAAATCTCCTCCGGCCGCGCCTCCGAGCGCCTGCGCCAGCGCGGGAGGGGGGCGGGTTTTGGCTTCTTCGAGTGGGAGGCGGGGCTCATGTTCCATATATAACTGACTCGTCAGTTAGTTGCAAGACGGAAGCGTTTATGACCAAGCACAAAAAATTGGGGCGGCGCTTTTGGCGCCGCCCCAAGTCGAGGAAGAATAATCAGACGCGATTAGTAGCGCGCGGTGAACACCAGGCTGACCGTCCGCGGCGCGCCGTAATAGGCGGTGCGGATTTCGCCGACCGAGGAGAACTCTTGCGCGTCAGTCTTGTAGACCTCGTCGCTCAAGTTGCGGCCGACCAGCGCGATCGAAAACACGTCGTTTGCGCGCCAGGTCGCGCTGGCGTCGTAGAGCCAGTAATCGTCCTGCCACAGGCCCGGCACTTCGGTGGTCGTGCCGACCGTGCCGCCGACAACGAAGGTGTTGTCGATGGCGAGCGCCATGCGTGAGCGGAAGCGCGCCGAGGCGGCGAGATCGAGATCGCCCAATTCGCCAAGGTTCAGCGTGTAGAGGCCGCCGAAGCGCGCCGTCCATTCCGGCGAGAAGGCCGGGGTCTGGAAGGTGCGCGAGCCGCCCGGGAAGCGCGCATCGTCAAACTCGCCGTACGAGGCGTCGAGATAGCCGATTTGCGTATCGAGCGTGAAGTTGTCGGTGACGCGGAAGCGGGCTTCCAGTTCGGCGCCCGAGATTTCCAGTTGACCGGCATTGATGACGGTCAGTTCCGGCGACGGCAGCATCGTATCGGGGTCGATGACGGTGCCGGAGATGCGGGCCTGGAAGTCGGTGTAGTCGTTGTAGAACGCCGTGGCGTTCACCAGCAGACGTCCGTCCATCCAGTCCGTGCGCGCGCCCACTTCGAATGACGACACGGTTTCCGGTTCGTACGGCGCATCTTCACCGTCGCCGTTGGCGCGGCCGTTGAAGCCGCCCGACTTGAAGCCTTCCGCGTAGCGCGCATAGAGCATGATGTTGTCGGCGAACTCGTAGTCGAGCGACACCATCGGCGTGGTGTTGTCCCACGTCTCGTTGCGCAGGAACGCGAACGTCGCGTTGAAGAACGGGTTGGACGCGTAAAACGTCGAGGTCGTGCGGTCGTAGGTTTTTTCTTCCTCGCTGTAGCGCACGCCGAGGCCGAGATTGAGCCGATCAGTGAGCGCGTAAGAGAGGTTGGCGTAGATCGCCGTGCTGGTGGTTTCGAGATCGTCGTCGATCGTGCGCAAGAAGCCCGGGCCCAAGCCGAAGAAGCCGGTGACGAGATCGTCGGCATAGGCTTCCTGGTGCGAACCGACGTTTTCACGCAGATAGAAGAGGCCGCTCACCAGGGTGAGGCGGTCGGATTCGTAGATCGCCTGCAGTTCTTGGCTGAACTGATCCTGATTGACGTCGACCAGCACGTCGCCGAACTCGATCGGCGTCGCATCGATATCGATGTAGTCGGTGTAGTTCAGTTCGCGCGCGGCTGTGATCGAGTTGATCGTCCAGTTGTCGTTGAGCTCCCAGCTGGCGCGCAGCGATACGCCGCCGTGATCCATGACTGACGAATTCGGCAGACCCGGGGTCGCTTGCGCCGTGAAGTCGAACTCTTCCGGTTCAGCGGCGGTCGGGAACGACGAGCCGGGAAGGTTGAAGTAGGTGATGCCGCCGAAGTTCACGAGCGACGTCGTCGGCTGGCCCATGGTCAGCGCGTTGTCTTCTTCCGAATAATCGACCGCGAAGTCGAAGCTCAGATTCGATGTCGGCTCCCAAGCAGCTTGGAAGCGGCCGCCCCAAGCGTTGCGATCGTTATAGTCTTCGCCGGTGACCGGGTTTTCGACATAGCCGTCGCGCGTCGCGCCGAAGACAGCGCCGCCGATGGCGAAGGTGTCGGTCAGCGGCCCCGAGGCGGCGAGGCGGGTTTCGAGTTGGCCGTAATCACCGATGGTGACTTGCGCCATGCCGCGCGGCTCTTGGCCCGGGCTGCGCGTGATGATCGAGTAAGCGCCGCCGATCGTGTTCTTGCCGTAGAGCGTGCCTTGCGGGCCGCGCAACACTTCGACGCGTTCGATGTCGAACACTTCCATCATGGTGCCGCGGATGCGCGAGTAATAGACGCCGTCCACATAGAAGCCGACGGCCGGATCGAAGGTCTGCAGAGCGTCCGGTTGGCCGACGCCGCGAATGTAGATGTTGGTGGCGTTGGACGAACCGCGGCCTTGCACGACGTTCAAGTTCGGCACCGATCCTTGCAGGCCGGTGGCGTCGGTGGCGCCGATGCGTTCGAGCTGCTGTTCGTTGAAGGCCGACACCGAGCCCGGCACGTCTTGCAGGCTTTCCGCCGTACGGCGCGCCGTAACGATGATCTCATCGTCGGCCTCTTGCGCCGCCGCCGGCGCGCACAGCGCGAATGGCGCTGCGCAGACACTCGCTAACAAAAGCGCGTTACGCGCCGTCTCGCCAAATCGCTTCATGGGACTGCTCCTCCGCTCTTCGTTTCGGGGCGCCGCGTTTTGCGGACGAAACCCTCGACTAAGTTGAAAAATTGATCCGGCGCTTCGAGATGCGGCACGTGGCCGGCGCCGGGGATGACTGCACGGTCGCCGTTTGGCGCCGTGCGCGCGACGAACGCTGTCGCTTCGTCGGGATAGACTTGGCTGTCGCCGCCATGGATCACGAGCGTCGGCGCTGTCATGCGTGCGAGCGCGGCGCGAAAATCCTGGCGCGCCATTGAGGCCCAGAACGGCGCCATTGCTTCGGGATTGCACTTCGACATTTCCGCCGTCGCCCACGCCTGCAAGGCAGGCGCGACGCCGGGAGCGAACATGCGCGGCGCAAAGCGTGAGACGTAAGCGGGCCAGTCGGCGTTGATCTCGTTCAGCGTGCCGTCGATGTCGCCGGCGCCGTAACCGGCCGCGAGGCCGCCGCTCCAGCTTTCGTCATTGACGAGGCGCGGGCCCATGTCTTCGACGATCAGCCCGGCGTAACGCAGCTTCGGCCAAGCCGCCCAAAGCGCCATCGCGCCCATCGACCAGCCGAGCGCGACTAGGTCTTTCAACCCGAGCGTCTCGGTGAAATGCACGATATCGTCGGCGAGCGTCTCCATGGTCAGCGGCGCGTGGCCCTGGCCGGAGCCGGGATGGCCGCGCAGGGTGGGGGTGAGGACGCGATGTTTCTGAGAGAGCTTGGCGCGCAGATCGTCGAAAAAGCCGCCATGAGCGGCCCAACCGTGCACCAGCATAACGGGCGCGCCGACGCCTTCGTCAGCATAGGCCATCGCGGCCCCGTCTGGCAGAACGCACACCGGCAAACCGGCATCCCCCTATTCGAACCCTTTGTCGGGCCGCTTTTTTCGTTGTCTTGGCGGGGCTTATATCGGAGACTTGAAACATGAGTCAACATTCAGGTTCCGAGGTGGCCGAAAAGACCGGCCCGAAAACCGAGCGCGGCCGGCGGACGCTACGGAAATTACTGGATGCGGCTGGCGAGGAATTTGGCGCGCGCGGCTACCACGAGACCGCCATCTCCAGCATCACCCAGCGGGCAGGGGTCGGGCTCGGCACCTTCTACGTCTACTTCAAATCGAAAGAGGAAGTGTTCCGCGCCCTCGTCGCCGACATGGGCGCGCGCACGCGCCACGCGCTGAGCGAAAGCGTGAAGGATGCGCCCAACCGCCTCGAGGCCGAGCGCCTCGGCATCCGCGCTTACCTCGAATTCGTCCGCACCCATAAGTCGCTCTACCGCGTCGTCATGGAAGCGCAGTTCGTCGCGCCGGAATCGTATGCGGAATACTATCGCGTGTTTGCGGAAGCTTACCGTCAGGGCCTTGCTCAGGCCGCAAAGCGCGGCGAGATCAGCGAAGGCAATGACGATGTGCGCGTGTGGGCGCTGATGGGCGCCTCGACGTTTTTGGGTCTGCGCTACGGCGTGTGGGACGATGACGCCGATGTCGGCGCGGTTTCGCAAGCGGCGTCCGATCTGATGATCAATGGCCTCGCGCCACGGCCGAAGAAGAATGGCGACGCGTCCTCGTAGAGACGCGCGTCCGAGGAGGAAACAATGGGTGTCGGCCTAGTCGACATCACCGCGAAACGGGCGGCGCTGACGCCGCACCGCATCGCATTCGAAAACGCGCTGACCGGCGCGACGCTCACCTATGCGCAACTGGACGACCGCGCCGCGCGCGCTGCTGCTGTGTTGGCCGGCCTCGGCGTTGAGCGCGAAGACCGCGTCGCCATTCTCTGCCGCAACCGTATCGAGTTTTTCGAAATCCTGTTCGCCTGCGGCAAGCTCGGCGCCATCCTCGTGCCGCTGAACTGGCGCGCGCCAGTGGCGGAATTGGCGCCGGTCTTGGCCGATTGCACGCCGAAAGTGCTGATTTACGGGGCGGAGGACGCGGAAACCGCGTTTGCGCTAAAGCGCGATGGTTTGTGCTATTTGGCGCTGGATTATGGAGCGCG
>JALHQO010000013.1:12404-98240 GCA_022841905.1 Hyphomonadaceae bacterium
GCGCCGGTCTTGGCCGATTGCACGCCGAAAGTGCTGATTTACGGGGCGGAGGACGCGGAAACCGCGTTTGCGCTAAAGCGCGATGGTTTGTGCTATTTGGCGCTGGATTATGGAGCGCGGGCGTCCTCGCCCGCAACTTTGTCTCCACACGCCACACCGGCGCCCGTTGAAACACCGCATGCGGGCGAGGACGCCCGCGCTCCATATGAGCGCGCACTCGCCGCCGCGTCTCCGCTTCGCACAGACGCGCAATGGCGCGACGATGCGGTTTGGATGCTGGTTTACACCTCCGGCACGACTGGTGCGCCGAAGGGCGTGATCCAGACGATGCAGATGTCGGCGGTGAACGCGTTTCATGTTTCGCAAGCGTTCGGCGTCAACGGCGCCGACACCACGATCAACTTCCTGCCGCACTTTCACACGGCCGGCATTCAGCTCGTCACGCTGCCAACCTTGATCGCGGGCGGCACGGTGATCGTGATGCCGGCGTTCGCTGAAGCGCGCGCGCTTGCCTTGATGCCGCGGCTCGATGTGTTCTTTGGCGTGCCGGCTGTGTACCAGCAGCTCGCGCTGCATCCGGCGTTTGAGCACGCCAATCTCTCGCGCGTGCGCGCCTGGGGGTGTGGCGGTGCGCCGCTGGCGGATGTGTTGGTCGAGCGCTTCGCGGCGAAGGGCGTGCGCGTCTGCAATGGCTACGGCATGACCGAAACGGGCCCGACCGCGTTCGTCGCTGCGCCGGAAGATGCGCTGACCAAAATCGGCTCGGTCGGTAAACCGCAAATACTGCTCGAAGTGCGCATCGTCGACGGCAAGGGCGAAGAGGTCGCTATTGGTGAAAGCGGTGAGATCTGGATGCGCGGGCCCGGCGTCACGCCCGGCTATTGGAAGCGCTCCGAGGAGACCGCGAAAGCCATCAATGCCGAAGGTTGGTTGAAGAGCGGCGACATCGGCCGCCGCGACGCGGACGGCTGTTACTACGTCGCCGGCCGGATCAAGGAGATGTATATTTCCGGGGCCGAGAACGTCTATCCGGCCGAGATTGAGAACGCGCTGGCGCGCCACCCAAGCGTGCTGGAAGCCGCCATTATCGGCGTGCCCGACGAGAAATGGGGCGAGGTGGGGCATGCCTTCGTCATGCTGAGGCCGAATGCGGCGCCGATCACCGCTGCTGAGGTGATTCAGTTTTGCCGCGCCAAACTGGCTGGCTATAAAATTCCCAAACACGTCACGTTCGTCGATGAGTTCCCGCGCACGCCCGCGGGCAAGATCAGAAAACATCTGCTAGCGCCGGGGCCGATCGCGCCGTCGCGCTAAGCAGCGAAGGGAGACGCGAAGCCTCATGAACATAGTGCCAAACACGTCGCGCCGCGCGCTGCTCGCGGGCGTTTCCGCTTCTGTGTTTACAGGCGCATGCGCGTCTTTTTTTTCCGCGCCGGATGACACCGGTAACAGTGAGCTGCGGCGCGAGACGCTGGACGTGATGAAGCGCGCCGCGCGCTTCATGCGTGAGCGCGTAGCCTATCGCGGCGGTTATGTGTGGAGCTACGCATCGGACTTCTCGCGCCGTTGGGGCGAGATGGAAGCCTATCCGACAATGATCTGGATGCAGCCGCCGGGCACAGCGACCGTCGGCCATCTTTATCTCGATTGCTTCCACGCCACGCGCGACGAGTTTTACTACCAGGCCGCGATGGATGTGGCGGAAGGCTTGATCGCCGCGCAGCATCCGGCCGGCGGTTGGAATTATCTGCATGACTTTGCGGGCGAGGAGAGCGCGCGCCGCTGGTATGAGACGATCGGAAAAAACGGCTGGCGGCTCGAAGAATTCCATCACTATTACGGCAACGCGACGTTCGATGACGCCGGCACGTCGGAAGCATCGCAATTTCTGCTGCGCCTCTATCTGGAGCGGCGCTCATCGCGTTTACGCGAGCCGGTTGAGCGCGCCGTGCGCTTTGTTCTCGATAGCCAATACGAAAACGGCGGCTGGCCGCAGCGTTTCCCGCGCGTCGAAGGCGAGGCGGACTATGTGCCGTACATTACCTTCAACGACGCGGTCGCCGATGAGAACATCAAGTTTCTGCTGATGGTCTATCACACGCTCGGCGACGAACGCGCGCTGGCCGCGATCCGCCGCGCCATGGAGATTTTTCCCGCTACGCAACAACCAGCGCCGCAAGCCGGCTGGAGCTTGCAGCACCACCATCAAACCTTGGCGCCGATGGGCGCGCGCTCTTACGAGCCGCTCAGCCTCGCCACGCACACCACCGCCGGCAACATCGCCCAGATGCTGGATTTCTACGAATGGAGCGGCGAGCGCCGCTTTATCGAGCGTATCCCGGAGGCGTTAGCGTGGCTCGACGCGCTGCGTTTGCGCGACGATCAAGTGCAAGTGCCCGGGCGCCACTACCCAACTTTCATCGAACTTGAGACCAACCGCGCGCGCATCAATCATCGCCGCGGTTCCAATTCGGGCAGCGGCGAATATTATTGGGACTATGACGTGCGCCGCCCGATCACGCACTATTCGCAATGGCGCGCGCTCAATGTCGATGCGCTGCGCCAGCGTTATGAGAGCCTCGCAGGCGCCGATCGCGATGCGCTGCTGGCGCGCTCGCCGCTCGGCCCGCAGCGCAACTTCCGGCTGCCGCGTCTCTTCACCACCGACACGATCGATGTCTCCGATCTGAATAGCGCGGTGGGCGCAGGCTCGGTTGAGCGTCCAACCACCGAGCGGGTGATGGAGCTCATCAACAGCCTCAACGAGGAGGGCTATTGGCCGACACCGCTCAGCGCCACGAGCAATCCCTATATCGGCGAACCGAGCGCTACCCCGTCGCCAGGCGACTTCCCGCAAACCCTGGTCGGCGACGCGTTCGACACCTCGCCTTACGTGACGCAAACGCCCGTAACTGGCATTTCTACGGCCGCTTTCATCCAAAACATGAGTTCGCTTCTGCTCAGCGTTGATTCAGGCGAGTAGGAGAAGGGTGGATTCGTCCCGGCCGGGGCTCTATCCTCGCGGGACGTGGGGTACTGAGCCGTGACTGACCAAACACAGAACGAAGAACGCGCGATTCGATTGGCGTCGATCGTGGCGATCGACATTGTCGGGTTTTCGACGATGTCGGAGCGCGACCAACGCAATGCCGCGCGCAAGGTCGAAAACCTGCGTGCACGCATCGTCACCGTGGCCTCGGCCAATGGCGGGCGGCTCTTCAACACTGCCGGCGACGGCTTCATGCTCGAATTCGGCTCGGCCGGTTCGGCGCTGGCGGCGATCCAACAAATTCTCGACAAGCGCGGCAAGGGCGAGCCGCCGATCCGCGTCGGCGCGCATGTGGGCGACGTTGTCGTTACCGCGACGGAAGATTTGCTCGGCCACGGCGTCAATGTCGCTGCGCGCTTGCAGGAGCATGCCGAGCCGGGCACGGCGCTCGTCTCCGCCGAATTCCGCTCGATGGCGCGCACCTCTCCGCAATCTGCGTTCCAGGCGCGCGGGCAAAAGCCACTCGATAACATCGCGCAGCGCGTGCAGACGTTCGAAATTCTTTCCAAGCGCCAGCAGTTCGCGCGCGCCTCGCGCCGGTACGGCTCGATGGCGGCGGCAGGCGTCGCGGTGATCGCGCTTGCTTACTTCAGCCCGACGATCTGGCAATTTGCCCAGCCCTACATTCAGCAAGACACCGTCGCCGATGCAGCCCCGCCGCCTGCGCCGACCGCTGCTGATGAACTCTATCGTCAAGCCGGTTCAGCGCCGGAAGCGCCGCTCTATACGCCGGGCGAAGTCATCCGTGATTGCGAAGGCTGTCCGGAAATGGTCGTGCTCGCCGGTGGCCTGTTCACCATGGGCTCGCCCGCCAGCGAAGTTGGCCGCGGCCGCGACGAAGGCCCGCAGCGCGAAGTCTCGCTGACGCCGTTCGCGATCGGCAGATTCGAAGTCACCTTCGCGCAATGGGACGCCTGCCTCGGCGCCGGCGGCTGCAATGGCTACTCGCCGGCCGATGGCGGCTGGGGCCGTGGCGATCGCCCGGTCACCAACGTGTCGTGGGAAGATGCGCAAGCCTATCTGGATTGGCTGAACAGCCGCGTCGGCGGCCTGCGCTATCGCTTGGCCACGGAAGCGGAGTGGGAATACGCCGCGCGCGCCGGCGAAGGCGAAGCCTACGCCTTCGGCGCTCGCGTCACCGCCACGCAAGCAACTTTCCGCGCCCGCCGTACGACGCCCGCGGGCGCGTACGAAGCCAACGCGTTCGGCTTGTTCGACATGCACGGCAACGTCGCCGAGTGGGTCGAGGATTGCTACGCGCCGAACTACGAACTGGCGCCGGTCGACGGCGCTGCGGTGCAAGCCGACGAATGCCCGCGTCGCGTTTATCGCGGCGGCGGCTTCTCCGACCAAGCGCCGTTCCTGCGCGCCGCCGCGCGCCGCTCACTGGCGCCGGCCACGCGTCAGCAGCTGATCGGCTTCCGCGTCGCACGGACGCTGGACTGATCCCGTTCGTCGCATTGCTGCTCCACCTGTGACCAAGGGCACAGACAATGCGTGTCTGTCGTCACACTGTCCGCGCGACCGGGCGATGGGGAAGCGCCCGGGTGAGGGGCGCGGCATGAGCGGGCAATTTCTACTCGCGCAGATTTCCGACACGCATATCCGCACCGACGATGACGGTGCGTCTGTCGGCAATTTGCGCCGCGCGCTCGCGCAAGCCCGCGACTATCGCGCCGATGTGATCCTGCTGACCGGCGATCTGGTGAACGATGAGCGGGCCGATGAATACGCGCTGCTGGCCGAAGCGATCGCGCATCCGCCGGCGCCGCTTTATCTCATGCCGGGCAATCACGACGACCGCGGCCTGATCCGCTCGACCTTTCCCCAGCACGCTTATCTGCCGCGCGAGGGTCATCTCTCATACGCGATCGATCAGTTTCCGGTGCGGATTGTGTGCGTTGATCAAATCGTGCCGGGGGAGACGCACGGCGAGTTGACCAAACCGCAAGCGAAATGGCTCGACCGCACGCTGGCGAAAAAGCGTGGCAAGCCGACGATTGTGGCGCTGCATCACCCGCCGTTTCTCACCTACGATCTGTTGTTCGATAAAATTGGTCTGCGCGACGGGCCGCTGTTTTCATCTGTGATCGCACGCCACAAGCAGGTGTCCCGTGTGATCTGCGGCCACCATCATCGCGTCACGCTCGGCCAAAGCGCGCATGCGCCGGTGATCGTCGCGCCGTCGAGTTCTTGGACCTACGGCCTGGCGCTGCACGACGGCCAGCCGATCGCGCCGAAGACAGAGGAGCAGCCGGGCTGGATTCTCCACGCCTGGACCAAGCAAGGCGGCTTCGCCAGCCATTTCATGGGTTTATAAGGTCTTAACGCCAGACAGCAGTTGGGCCGGATCGTGAGATCCGGCCCTTGCTGCGTTGGCGCCTGGGCGGGGGGAGTAGGTCGGCGCCGGGCAATCAACGCCCGCTCCGAATACTCGTTCCGGGAACCTGCGGAATTTTTTCGATCTCTTTCAGCGCGCTTTTCGGCCCCGCGCCGCGCCCTGCAGGCGCTCAGAGGGGAGAGACATGAGCGCCTGCAGGACTTGGGCTATGCGTGCCGGGTGTACGTACGCTGGCCCCAGGCCCCGACGCCCAGGACCAGCGCACGCTCATCAGCGATAGACCCCCAGTCCTCGCGAAGAACAGAAACGCCGCCGCAGCGCCGGGGTCAAGCAAATCTACCGTTTTGTACAACAGCAAAAAGTCGGTCGCGCCGCGTTGCTGATACAAACGACACACAGACGCGCATTAATCTATGCCCAGCGCGTTCGTTGTAAAAAGTACACACGGCTTGTGGGGCGTTTGCGTTTGTGGTTGCTGGTGCGTCGCCATCCCCCGGCAGATCGGCTGAAACACTATGAAATTTGGCGTGAACGAGCAAAAAGCGAGGCATGCGCATGCGCAAAAAAATCAAACGGGGCGCGGGATATCTTGAGCTGCAATTCTCAGGGCCACAAAGCACCAATGTTCTAAGGCAGGCGGGAGAGACAGCGGAGCGCTTGTCGGCGCGCAACGAATGGGCGTTTCAGATGAGTCAGTTCTATCCTGACTTGCCGCGCATCATTCAGGTAGAGCGCGTCACGCAATATCCCATCACGCGCTTCGAGCGCGAAATGGTTTTGAAATACGACGAGAAGGACGGATGGTGGGAAATCAAAGCACGCGTGCGCGAAGAGCCGCCGCGCAAGAACGGCAACGCCGCCGCGCTCGCCCCGCCGCCCAATGACGATGACGGCTCGCCGAACGCGCCGACGCTGAAATCCGCCGCGGACGCGGAAGATAAACCCGCCGCGCCCGAGCGTGACGACATCGACGAATACCGCCCGATCAGCGCGGCGCCGCGCCGCGTGCGCGTCGAACCTTCACCGCAATCCAGACTTGCAGAGCTTCTCCGCGACGAATGGCTGCGTGTGCGGGAAACGTCGCTGTTCCGTCACATCACTTCCGCATTCGAGGTCGACATGGAAGAGATCAAGCGTTCGCTTCACCGCTTTGTTGATCGGGCGCAACACGCGCTGGCGCTTTCGCATGAACTCTACGTCGATCTTCACACTTCGTTTATCGGCGCTGAACAAGTTGTACAGGATCGGCTACCCGGCGCGGTGCTGGAGCAGACCTACGAGCATGCGGGCCGGCGGCTCACCTTGTTGACGTACAGCGCGTATCCGCGACCCAACTGGGAGTCTTGGCTGTTCGGCCGGCTCTATGAGGACGATCAAGTGGCGGCATGAAGTCAGTCAAGGAACTCAGACGAAAGGCCGCTCGCCGCACCGCAAAGACCGCTCAGGTCTATTCGACGTCGGAAGCGCGCGCCAATTTCGCCGAGGCCCTTGAGACAGCACAATTGGACAGCGCGGTGATCGGGTTTGATCGCTACGGACGAACGGTCGCCGCGCTGGTTCCAGTCGAAGCCATTTACATGCTCGCCGGCATGGGCGGCAAAATCGATCCCGCCGTGCGCGACAAGATCGATCAAGGCGTCCGCCAGTTCGTGACGCAAGTGCCGAACCGGATCGGCAAAAAGATCGCCCCAAAAAAAGCCGCCGCGAAGAAGAAGGCGCCCGCCGCCCGCCGCGCCAAAGCGAAAGCCCGCCGCCGCTAGCATCGCCGCCGCGCCGCGCTATAAGCGCCGCTGACGGAGGCGTTACATGAAGACCAGAGCGGCAGTCGCGTTTGAAGCCAAGAAGCCGTTGGAGATCGTCGAGCTTGATCTCGAAGGCCCGAAGGCGGGCGAGGTGCTGGTTGAAATCAAAGCCACCGGCATCTGCCACACCGACGCTTACACGCTCGACGGCCTCGATAGCGAAGGCATCTTCCCGAGCATCCTCGGACACGAAGGCGCAGGCATCGTGCGTGAGATCGGCGCGGGCGTGACCAGCGTCGCCGCCGGCGATCACGTCATCCCGCTCTACACGCCCGAATGCCGCCAGTGTAAAAGCTGCCTCTCGCGCAAAACCAATCTCTGCACCGCCATCCGCGCCACGCAAGGCAAAGGCCTGATGCCGGACGGCACTTCGCGCTTTTCCTACAAGGGCAAAGCGGTCGCGCATTATATGGGCTGCTCCACCTTCTCGAATTTCACCGTGCTGCCTGAGATCGCTTTGGCGAAGATTCGCAAGGACGCGCCGTTCGAGAGCGCGTGCTATATCGGCTGCGGCGTCACCACCGGCGTCGGCGCTGTCGTGAACACCGCGAAGGTCGAGCCCGGCGCCAATGTTATCGTGTTTGGCCTGGGTGGGATCGGCTTGAACGTCATCCAAGGCGCCAAGCTCGTCGGCGCCAACATGATTGTAGGCGTCGATATCAATCCGGCGCGCGAAGAGTGGGGCAAGAAGTTCGGCATGACGCACTTCGTCAATCCGAAGACGATCAGCGGCGACCTCGTCGCGCACCTGGTCGAGCTCACCGGCGGCGGCGCCGATTACACGTTCGACGCAACCGGCAACACCACCGTCATGCGCCAGGCGCTGGAAGCGTGCCATCGCGGCTGGGGCGAGAGCATCATTATCGGCGTCGCCGAAGCCGGCAAGGAAATCGCCACGCGTCCGTTCCAGCTGGTGACGGGTCGCGTCTGGAAAGGCACCGCCTTCGGCGGCGCGCGCGGCCGCACCGATGTGCCGGGCATCGTCGATTGGTACATGGACAAGAAAATCGAGATCGACCCGATGATCACCCACAAAATGCCGCTCGAGCGCATCAATGACGCGTTCGATCTGATGCATAAGGGCGAAAGCATTCGGAGCGTGGTGGTGTTCTGATGCCGCGCGCGCTGGCTCTCGCGTTTGCCCTGTTGGCGTTCGCGCCGGCGGCGGCGGAGACACCACTCAGCGCGCTTTTCATCAACGATAGCTACAATCCGCGCGCCGATCCGTATCGCGATCTGGAGCGCGCGCTCGATCGCGCTGAGGCGGAGAACAAGCGCGTGCTGATCGTCGTCGGCGGCGATTGGTGCGGCTGGTGCGAAGTGCTGGACACGTTCCTGACGCGCGAAGTCGAAGTGCGCGCCGCGTTCGAGCAATCTTTCGTGATGGTGAAGGTGAGCTACGGCCAGGAAAACCGCAACGCCGCTTTCCTGAGCGGCTTCCCAAGCTCGCGCGGCTACCCCGATTTCTTCGTGCTCGATAGCAATGGCGCTTTCCTGCGCCAGCAAGATACCGCGCTGTTAGAAGGCGACGGCGATTACGACCGCGCCCGCATGCTCGCCTTCGCGCAACGTTGGAGACCGCAATGAGCGAGTGGAAACTGCCTTGGTCTGCATCGTGTTTGTGCGAACGCGTGACCATGCGCATCACGGCGCCGCCAGTGATCGCGATGGCGTGCCATTGCCGTGGCTGTCAGAAGCTGACGAGCGGGCCGTATTCGCTCACTCTTATGGTTCCAGAGGCTGGCTTCGAGGTTGTAAGCGGGGAGACCACGATCGGCGGCTTGCATCGCGATGATGGCCATCAGCATTATTGTGCGCATTGCTTGAGCTGGCTCTACACCACCGGCCCCGCGCTGGAGGGGCTCGTAAATGTCCGCGCCACCATGCTCGATGATGCAAGTTGGGTGCGGCCCTTTGTCGATACGATGGCAGCGGAAAAACTGCCTGGTGTCGTGAGCGGCGCCGCGCGCTCGTATCAGGCGTGGCCAGCAGAGAGCGATCACGACGAGCTCATGGCCGCCTACGCGCGCGAGGGCGCAAAGCCACAATGAACGTAGAAGTTCGCGCCACGCATCGCCTGTTCGGCGGCACACTCACTTACGCTCAACATCAAAGCGCAGCCACCTGCACGCCGATGCGCTTTTCCGTGTTCACGCCGCCAGGCGAAGGGCCGTTCGCGTATCTGATCTGGCTCTCCGGCCTCACCTGCACTGAAGATAACTTCACCGGCAAAGCCGGCGCCTATGGCTCGGCCGCACAGCATGGCCTCGCCATCGTCGCGCCTGATACATCTCCGCGCGGAGACGGCGTCGCCGACGATCCCGCCTACGATCTCGGCCAAGGCGCAGGCTTTTATGTCGACGCCACGCAAGCGCCATGGGCGCCGCATTTCAAAATGGAGAGTTATGTCACGCGCGATTTGATCGAGACGGTGGAGAGCGCGTTTCCGCTGAAGGCGCGTCGCGGTATTTCCGGTCATTCCATGGGCGGTCACGGCGCGCTGACGCTGGCGATGCGTCATCCCGATAAATTCACAAGCGTCTCCGCCTTCGCGCCGATCTCATCGCCGACGCGCGCGCCCTGGGGCGAGAAGGCGTTCACCGCTTATCTCGGCTCAGATCGCGAAAGCTGGAAGCCGCACGATGCGGCGTTGCTGATCGAAGCCGGAAACGCCAAACCGTTCGATGACATTCTGATCGATCAGGGTCTAGGTGATCAATTCTTGGAGAGTCAGCTGAAGCCCGAACTGCTCGAAGGGGCGGCGGCAAAGGCGGGGCAGAAGATCACTGTGCGCAGGCACGAAGGCTACGATCACTCGTACTTCTTCATGACGACCTATATCGCCGACCACGTCGCTTATCACGCCGCCCGTCTCGCTTGATGGTGAGCAAATCGCCAGGCTGTGGTTCGGGGCGAATGCGGCGCACGAGCGAAGCTAGGTCTTCGAACACGGACTCTCCTGCGCGCACGATCCCCAGTAGATCTTGCGTAAACGGTCCATCCGAATAAACGGGCGCGCGCACACGCGCTGTCACCGTGATCGCCAGCGCGGCGGCGACGAAAATCAGGGCGTAGCAACCGCCTTCGGCCCAGCCGATTGGTGTGTCGGCCATGTCGGCGCCATGAAAGGCTTGACGCACCTGCAGCGCCGCCCACAGCAGCACCAACACCGAGCCCATCGCCGCATAAAGCCGCGCGAAAACGCGGTCGCGTGTGTAGAGCCGATACGCGGCGGCGAACGAAACCGCCGCCGGCGCGATGAACGCAAGCGTCAGCGTGTCGAGCAGCGGCGGCCCGATCACAGCGGCGCGCTCCGGTCCGCCCCACCACGGATTGAGCGCCAGCCCTGGCATATAAAGGAGATACGCCAAGCCCAGTCCCATCGCGACATGCCCGCGCCAGCGGCCGATCAGACCAAGCTCATGGCCATTGCGCGGCAGCAGCCAATGTCCAGCGCCCATCAAAGCGAGCGCGCTTAGCGTGGTTTCGCTCATCTGGTCGAGCGTGACCCCAAAGCCACCCGCCGCGATCCAGCGCAGTAACAGCATTATGCCGACAAGTACGGCGATTGCGCCTGTTGTCGTGAGCGCTTCGCTCCACGGCGATCGCGGTTCGGAATCGGCGAGGAAGTATCCAGCGGCGAACAGAAGCGCCGCTGTCGCGCCGATGATGACGAGCGCGCCCCAGATCGGAATGTCGCCGTTCAGGCTCGCGCCGGCGAGATCGGGCGCGACGGTGTGGGCGAGCGCGACGGCCGCCGCGACCAACGCCGCCGGTCGCAAGACGCGCCAACCGCGCCACGCATGCGCCGCGGCCAGAAGCAGAGCGACGCCCGCATGCGCCGTACACCGCGCCGCCGCAGGCACGGTCGATTCAATGCCGAGCAGCACCAGGAACACGCCCGCCGCCGCCCACACATCGATCGCTGCATCGTTTTCGATATCGGGCGCGTCTTCCTCGGCGCGCCACGCAGCCGTGAAGAGGAGTGCCGCGCCAATGAACAATGGCGCCCAAGCCGCCATCGAATGCCAGTCGGCGCGCGTCGACGCCGCCAGCGCCACCAGCAGCGCCGCGCCGAACGCGCCGGCGCCAGCAACGAGCGCGCGCCCGGTATGATGCGGACGCGCCGTGATGGTGCAGAGAGCGACGATCAACGCCGCTGTCAGCATGGTCGGATAGAGATCGACGCTCGGCGGACCAAAATGGAAGCGCGCTTGCAGATAGGCCGTGAAGCCCAGCACCAGCGCGCCGATGGCGATCACCAGCGCCCAATAGCTCGCGAGCCGCGCCCGCACAGCGTAGGAGGCGAGCGCCACATGGAACGCCGCGATCAAAGCTGGTCCCGCGATGCGGCCAGAGGGTATTGGTGCCGTCGCCAGCCACACCCACAGCAACAACACGCTACTCACTGCAATTGCCACACCCGGGCCAAACGCGCGCACGTAGGACCAGTCGAAGTCGCGCCCCGTGGCCTCCGACAGCGCCGGCCGCAGCGCGATCAGCGTCATGCCGAGGCTCGCCGTGCTCAGAACCGCGAGCGCGCGGCGCATTTCGTCGAGGCCGATGGCGGCGGCGAACCAGAAGTACAATCCGAGCAACGTCACCAGCGCGACGCCTGCCCAACGTCGCCAATAGGCCAACGCGAAACCCGCCGCGGCCATCGCGCAGATAAAGGCGGTTAGCGCCGGTGTCGGCCAGGGGACAGAGCCTGTCAGCGCCGGCGCGCTCAAAGCTGCAACGGCCGCAACCACGCCAATGATCTCGCCGTGCCACACCGACAAGCCGATCAACGCCGCGGCGCAAAGCGTGAGCACGAGCAGCGCTGTGGTTGGGTCGGTGTAGCCGTGCACGGCGTGCGTGGCCCACGCAGCGCCATAGAGTGCGCCGATACCGGCGCCCGCCAACAGCGCCGCAAGCAAGGGCCGCCCAGCGATCGTCCGCCGCACCCATTCGCTCGCGCCGACCAGCGCCAGCATGAGCACGCCGCCCAAGACCAGCTGCATCGGTGCAATCAGCCAATCCTGGCGCGCCGACACCCAGACCAAAGCGAGCGCCGCCAGTGCAGCGCCGCCGCCCAGACCCCAAGCGAGCCAGTTCTTCGCCACCCACTGTTCAAGTCTTCGATCCGGCTCGCGCTGCGGCGCGGCTTGCGGCGGTGGAGACGCTTTTGGCTCGGGCTGCGTGAGGGGCGGAGCGGCGAGCCCATGATCTTCGTCGTTCGAAGCTTCGGGCAAGGGCGTGTCGAGCAATAGTGGCTCGCGGTCATCCGGCGGCAGCGGCTGATCGAGGATGAGTACGTCGGCATCATCGGCGGGCGCCATTGTATCGAGGAGCAGGGACTCAAAGGCCGCCGGCGCTTCCGCTTCTGGCGCAAGCGCGTTCATGCGGCGCTCAAGCGTCGCGAGTTGATCGGTCAGCATCAGGACCCGCTGCCGAAGCAGCAAAACCCAAATGCCGAGCCCGGCAATGACCAGCCATAGCACCATTTACGTCCGCCCCTCGCGGATGCGACGGCGACGTTCACGCGCGCCGCGCGCGCGCGCAAGCTTTTGCGTCGGCGGGGGCGATGGTCTTCCCCAGCGACGAGATTTGCACGCCTGCCGCGCGCATGCTCAAAGCTTGCGCCCATGTCACACGTTTTCGAGCCGCCTGCCCAGCCTTCCGTTGCAGTCACAGATACGAATGCGCGCTTTCCGGTGCGCCGGATTTTCTGTGTCGGGCGAAACTATGCCGACCACGTCCGCGAAATGGGGAATGATCCCAAAAGCGAGCCGCCAATCTTCTTCACAAAGCCGGCAGACGCCGTCGTCGAGAGCGGCGCGGCGATACCGTATGCGGCGAACACGTCGAACTTGCACTTCGAAGTGGAGCTGGTCGTCGCGCTGAAAGCCGGCGGCGCTGATATCGCCGAGGCGGATGCGCTGGCTCATGTGTGGGGCTATGGCGTCGGTGTCGATCTCACCCGCCGCGATCGGCAAGCCGAAGCCAAGAAGGGCGGCGCGCCGTGGGATGTGGCGAAGGCCTTCGATCAATCCGCGCCGATCAGCGCGCTGACCCAAGGCGCGCACCCCGGCAAAGGCCGCATCTGGCTCAGCGTCAACGGCGAGACAAAGCAGGACGCCGATCTCAGCGACATGATGTGGAGCGTCCCGGAAATCATCGCACACCTCTCACGCTCATGGCGCTTAGAGGCCGGCGATCTGATTTTCACGGGGACGCCAGCAGGCGTCGGGCCGTTGCATCGCGGGGACGAGGTTGTGTGCGGCGTGGAAGGGCTGAGTGAGTTGCGGTTTTCGATCGCCTAGCGCTTAGGCTTCCAGCGCCAGTAGCGCGAACGTCGCGAGCCAGTGTTCGCCCATGTAATCGCCGGCGACGTGCGCTAAACTTGCATTGATATGCGCCTTTGCAGCTGCCTGCGCGTGGGACGCGACCGGATCGCGTTCGTCCAACGCCGACGCAATCGACCGCCAGCACCAAGCGCGCGAGAAGTTTAGCCCATCGAGATGCGCAATCTTTCCATCGCTGCGGTCGCTGACTCGGGCGGGGGTAAAGAGCGAATCAGGCTTGCCCTCGCGGGCGTCGGGCAGAAAATCCGCAAACCACACGCGGAAGGCGGTCGGCGCCATGAAGCGGCGCGTGCACTCGGCTTCCATGAGGGTCGGCGAGAGGAAATCGTCCTGGCTCGGCTCCCACGCCTGCGCGCCGCGATCATTGCCGAACCAGGCGAACACCTTATCGCGCATCAGCGCAAAGAGCTCGCCGTCGGCGCCTTCAGCGTAATCTGCGGCGAGCCTGAGCGCGAAGGCCATCGAAGAGTGCACGCCGGTGCGGATCGGGTAATCGCAAAGCGGCAGAAAGGCGCGGAAGCGCGCCGCAAACATCTCCGCATATGGGCGCAGCGTCTCCGCCGCGCGCGCATCCGCGTGTCGCTCCAGCTCCGCTTGCAACGCCAATAGCCAGCCCCAGCCATAAGGCCGCTCGAACCCGCGCGAGGCAGGGCGCTCCAGATACGCGCATTCCGCCGCGACATTGGCCGCGGTAATCCGCTCTGCGAAAAGCGCCTTGATTTCGCTCGCCTGCTTCAAGTCCGGATAGCGCCGCAGCACCCGCGCCAGCAGCCAGTAGCCGTGCACGCACGAATGCCAATCGTAGCTGCCGAAGAAAATCGGATGCAGTGCGCGCGGGCCTTTGACATCGTCGGCGCTCGCCATGACGTGATCGAGCTTGTTCGGATACTCGCGGCTCACATGCGCGAGCGCGAGCGCGGCGAACTTCTCGGCGATGCCTTTCGTCAATTTGGTCATGGGAAAGCCAGCAAGCGCATGAGGATGATATTGGCGAGCAGGAGCGGCAACGCCGTTGGTATTTGTGCGCGGATGACGCCGTTGAGCGCGGCCTTGCGGTCCGGCAGCTCAAGCAAATTGGCCGGCACGACATTGAAATTAGCCGCCATCGGCGTCATCAGCGTGCCGCAGAAGCCGGCGAGCATGCCGATGGCGCAGACGCGCGCCGGATCGCCGCCGAGGTCGTTGATCACGAACGGCAGGCCGACAGCCGCGGTCATGACTGGAAACGCCGCGAACGCGTTGCCCATGATGATGGTGAAAAGCGCCATGCCGATGCAATAAGCGGCTACAGCCATCGTACGGGTGTCGAGCGGAATGAATTCCGCGAAGATTCGTCCCACTTGTTGGCCAACGCCCGCCGCCAGAAACACCGCGCCGAGTGCGGCCAGCATTTGCGGCAGCAGCGCGGCCCAGCCGACGGAATCCATCAGGCGGCGGCCTTCCTGCAATGGCGCGAGCAAGGGCGGCTTGAGCCAGACCATCATTACACCAACCGCAATCAATACGCCGAGCACGAGCGACACCAACGTCTTGTGCTGCTCTTGAATTATCAGCGCGCCCCAATCGGTGTATTGCGCGAGCAGCGTGCCGGCGAGCGCGACGGCTGGAATGATGAGCGCTGGCAAGAACAAGAGGTTGCCGCGCTTCTCGGCGCTGGCGCGGCGCTCTTCCGGTGAGGTTGTCGGCGGCTTGCCTTGGCCGAGACCGAAGGCAGCAAGCGCCACGAGGCCGAGCGCCAGCAATCCATTGCCGAAATCGCCGATCAGGTGGCCGGCCCAAAAGCTCGCCGCGAGCAGCGCCCAGAAGAGCGCGGTGCGGCGGCGCTTGGGATTGGCCGCGTCGCGCAAGGTCAGCACGGCAAGCGCTGCAAAGAAGAAGCCGCCGATAATGTAGGCGTGATCCAGCGTGATCATGGCGCTGTCTCCGCCTTCACCGTGAGCACACGCTTCAGGTGCCGATCCAACAGCCACAGCCGCACGCTATGGATCGCGAGCGCCGCGATCGCTGTCGGGATCGCCCACACGGAGAGCTCTAGAGGTTCGACGAAGATGCCGTTGGCTTCGAGGAAGCCTTTGATCAGCAAGATCGAGGCGATGGCGATGAAGATATCTTCGCCGAAGAAGAGCCCGATATTGTCCGCTGCCGCCGCGTGCGAGCGGATGAGGAAGCGCTGCTTGTCCGGCAGCGCGCCGTACTTCGCCTCCGCCGCGCCTTCCGCCATCGGCGCGACCAGCGGGCGCACCATTTGCGCATGTCCCCCCAGCGAGGTGAGGCCGAGTGCGGCCGCCGCTTGGCGAATGACGAAGTACACCCACAGCAATCGGCCCACCGTTGCGGCCTTCACGTTTGCGATGGTGATGCGCGCGCGCTCCTGCAGGCCGGCGCGTTCGAGCAGGCCGATGGCTGCGAGCAGGATCCATGTGAGGCTGATATAGCGTGCGTCGTTGAAGGCTTTGCCGAAGCTGGCCAGCGTGTCGCGCGTGGCTGCGCCCATGATGGCGAGATCGGCTTCTGGCGTCCACGCCGCCGCAAGTCCCGTCGTCAACGCCGCCGCCATGACGACGAGCAGCGGATTGGCGCGCACGATGAAGCCGAACACGACAACGCCGATGCCAAGTAGAACTAACACGCTTGCCCCCGCCTAAGCTCTTCCAAATCCGCCGCCGCCCGGCGTTTCGATCACGAAAACATCGCCCGCGCGCATTTGCGCTTTGCCTCGCGCGGGCAGGTCTTCCGTTTTGCCGTTATGGCGCTCAATGCGATTGACGCCGCTCGCGCCGTCGCCGCCGTGGTTAAGCCCATGCGGCTTCGTTGAGCGGCGGTTGGACAAGATCGCCGCCATCATCGGTTCGCGAAAGCGCACGCGCCTCACCGCGCCGTCGCCGCCCTTATGTGCGCCCGCGCCGCCGGAGCTGCGCCGGACACTGAACTCCTCCACCAGCACGGGAAAGCGCGTTTCCAAGACTTCGGGATCGGTCAGGCGCGAATTGGTCATGTGCGTTTGCACCGCCGAGGCGCCGTCGAAGCTGGGTCCTGCGCCCGAACCGCCGCAAATGGTCTCGTAATATTGCCGCTTGTCGTCGCCGAAGGTGAAATTGTTCATCGTGCCCTGCGACGCCGCCAACGCCCCCAGCGCGCCGTAGAGCGCATCGACCACGACTTGGCTCGTCTCCACGTTTCCAGCAACGACGGCTGCGCCACGCTTAGGATTCAGCAACGATCCTTCCGGCACGATGATCTCAATCGGCTTCAAGCAGCCTTCGTTCAATGGGATGTTGTCGTCCACCAGCGTGCGGAACACGTAGAGCGTCGCGGCGCGTGTGATCGCGAGTGGGGCGTTGAAATTGCCGCTGTCTTGCGCGCTGGTTCCGGTGAAGTCGATCTTTACCGTGCGGCTCGCATGATCCGGCGTCACCGCGACGCGGATATGCGCGCCGATATCGAGCGGCAGCTCAATTTCACCAGGCGAGAGCTTGTCGATGACGCGTCTGATCTGCTCTTCGGCATTGTTCTGCACGTGGCGCATATAGGCAGCGACGCCCTCGCGACCGTAATGCGCGACCAGCCGCTTCAGCTCATCGCCGCCGCGCACGACGGATGCGATCTGGGCGCGTAAATCGGCGATGTTGCGGTCGATGTCGCGCGCGGGATGCGGGCCGCTGGCGAAGAGGGCGCGCGCTTCCGCCTCCAGCATCGCGCCGTGGCGCACCAGCAACACGTTCTCGATCAACACGCCTTCTTCTTCCACGGTCTTCGAATCCGGCGGCATCGAGCCGGGCGTGATGCCGCCGATATCAGCGTGATGGCCGCGCGCGGCGGTGAAGAAGGCGGGTGTGCCGTCGCCATCGAGGATGATCGGCGCGATGACGGTAATGTCGGGCAAATGCGTGCCGCCAGCATGCGGCGCGTTCAGCATATAAATGTCGCTCGCCTGCATGCTCGCGCCGCGCTGGCGGATGATCTCGCGCACGCTGTCGCTCATTGAGCCTAAATGCACCGGGATGTGCGGCGCGTTGGCGACGAGGCCGCCGGTTTCGTCGAACACAGCGCAGGAGAAATCGAGGCGTTCCTTGATGTTGACGGAGGAGGCAGTCGTCTGCAGCGCCAAGCCCATTTCTTCGGCCACGCCCATGAAGCGGTTGTTGAACACTTCGAGCAGGATCGGATCGGCCTCCGTGCCGATGGCTGTGCGCTCGGCCCGCGGGCGAGCGCGCGTCAGGATGAGATCGCCCTGTTCGCTCATCCGCGCGCGCCAGTCGGGGGTGACGTAGGTGGTTGCGCCGTCTTCGATGATGAGTGCGGGTCCCTTGACGGCGTCCCCGACATTCATCGCTGTTCGCGCGAACGCCGGCATAGCTTGGTCTGGACCGCCGGCGCCCTCGCCGGCAGGCAGCGGTTCAATATCTGCGGCCGTTGCCGGCGAGGGCGCCGGCGGTCCGGATGCGATTTGAGACTGCGCCACGGCTTCCGCCGAGAGCGTCGCCATCACGATTTTGCGGGTTGGATCGGTGAAGCCGAAGCGCCGCTGGTGTTCTGCGACGAACAGCGCGTCCAAATCTTCCGGTTGATCGAGTGAGATCGGCAGCGTTGAGTCCGCGCCCTCGTATTTCATGTGCGCCGTCAGCGTGACGGCGATGTTCTCGGCGCCTTGTGTGCGCAGCGCCTCGTAGGCGCGCTCGACCAGTTCGGTCGCCGTGCCGCCCCAGTTCCAAGTGCCTTCGATCGTGGCTTCCGCGACGGCGCGCACGTCGGCCAGGCCCATGCCCCAAGCGCTCAGCACGCCCGCAAGCGGGTGCAACAGGATCGTGTCGATGCCCACGGCATCCGCCACTGCGCAGGCGTGTTGGCCGCCAGCGCCGCCGAACGCGACCAGCGCATAGTCGGCGGGATTGTAGCCACGCTGGATCGAGATTTTCTTGATCGCTTCGGCCATGCTCAAGTTCGCGATGGTGAGAAAGCCTTCCGCCGCTTCCTCCGGCGTGATGGCGCGACCGCTCTTGCTTTCGATCTCAGCGCAGAGCGTGGCGAATTTGTCGGCGACAATGTCTGCGTCTAAAGGCTGATCCGCATTCGGACCGAAGATCGCGGGAAAAAACTCCGGTCGCACGCGGCCGAGCAACACGTTGCAGTCCGTCACGGTCAGCGGGCCGCCGCCGCGGTAGCAGGCGGGGCCCGGATCGGCGCCGGCGCTGTGTGGGCCAACGCGCAAGCGCATGCCGTCGAAGAAGCAGATCGAGCCACCGCCGGCCGCGACCGTATGCACGTGCAGCATCGGCGCTGACAGGCGCACGCCCGCGACCACGGTTTCGTGCGTTCGCTCGAACGCGCCGGCAAAATGCGAGACGTCGGTCGAGGTGCCGCCCATGTCGAAGCCGAGCGCGTGGGTGAAGCTGGCGCGCTGCGCCGCCGCCGCCATGCCGACAACGCCGCCGGCTGGGCCGGAGAGCACGGCGTCGCGGCCGCGGAAAGCCGACGCGCTGGTAAGGCCGCCATTGGACTGCATGAAGAGGAGGTTCGGGGCGTTTGGACCGTGTAAGCCAGCCTCGAATGCTTCCACGTACGTGCGCAACACCGGCGACAAGTACGCGTCCGCCACCGTCGTATCGGCGCGCGGCACGAACTTGATCAGGCCGCTGATCTCCGAACTGATGGAGATTTGCTCAAAACCCAATTCGCGCGCGATGGCGGCGAGTCTCTGCTCGTGCGCGGGATAAGCCCAGCCGTGCAGGCAAGCGATCGCAACCGCGCGGAAGCCATCTTTATACGCCCCCGCCAGCGCCGCACGCGCGTGCGCTTCATCCAGTGGCGTCAGCACGTCGCCTTCGGCTGTCACCCGCTCGCGCGCTTCGATGACGCGCTTATGCAGCAAGTCGGGCTTGACGATGTGCAGCGCAAAAATGTCCGGCCGGGCTTGCACGCCGATCTCGAGCGCGTCGCCGAACCCTTGCGTCACCACGAGCACGACATCGGCGCCTTTGCGCTCCAACAGGGCGTTGGTCGCCACAGTGGTGCCCATGCGGACTTCGCCGATGGCATCCAGGCCGGCGTTGTGCTCCGCGAGGATCAGACGGATCGCTTCGCTGGCGGCGTCTTCGTAGCGGCCGGGGTTTATCGAGAGCAGCTTGCGAACGGTTTGCCTGCCGTCCGGCGCGCGCGCGACGACGTCGGTGAACGTGCCGCCACGATCGATCCAGAACTGCCACCCGTCGCTCATGCGGGGCGGACCATGCCAGCCGGCGCGGCGCACGCAAGTCTTAAGAGATTGAACGCTTTGCGCCGGGGCGGCGGGCAGGCTAGTGTCGGTGAAAGACTACAGGGAGGCGGCGTTTGAAGCCGACCGATATTCGCGACCCGGACTACTTCCACAAAGTCGTCGATTGCCAGTGGGCCTGCCCGGCGCATACGCCGGTGCCGGAATATATCCGTCTGATCGCCGATCAGCGTTACGCCGACGCCTACATGATCAATTGGAAGTCGAACGTGTTTCCCGGCATCCTCGGGCGCACCTGCGATCGGCCGTGCGAACCGGCCTGCCGGCGCGGGCGTGTGGAAGAGGCGCAGCAGGAAAAGCCGGAGCCGGTTGCGATCTGTCGCCTAAAGCGCGTCGCCGCCGACAATAAGGGCGAGATCGAACATTTGCTGCCGCCGAAGGCGGTGAAGAAGAACGGCAAGCGTGTCGCCTGCATTGGCGCCGGGCCCGCTTCGCTCACTGTCGCGCGCGACCTGCTGCCGCTCGGCTATGAGGTCCACATCTTCGACGGAGACGCGAAGGGCGGCGGCATGATCCGCACCCAGATCCCGCGATTCCGCCTGCCCGAGAGCGTGATCGACGAAGAGGTGAATTACATTCTCCGCTACGAGCCGGTGACGCATTTCGGCGAGCGCGTGGATTCGCTGAAAGCATTTCTGGCGCAAGGCTGGGACGCGGTTTTTGTCGGTACTGGCGCGCCGCGCGGTCGCGATCTCGATTTGCCGGGTCAGAAAGAAGCTGGCGCCAACGTGCATATCGGGATCGACTGGCTCTCCAATGTTTCGTTCGAGCACACCGACAAAATCGGCAAGCGCGTTATCGTGCTGGGCGGCGGCAACACCGCCATGGATTGCTGCCGCACCTCGCGCCGCTTGGGCGGCGAGGACGTAAAGGTCATCGTCCGCTCCGGCTTTGACGAGATGAAGGCTTCGCCCTGGGAAAAAGAAGACGCCCAGCACGAAGGCATCCCGATCATCAATTTCCTCAACCCAAAGGAATTCACGCACGAGAACGGCAAGCTCACCGGCGTGCTGTTTACGAAAATGCACTGGGTCGAGAAAGACGGAAAGCGGAAGCTCGAACCGACCGGCGAGCCGGATGTGCACTATGAGTGCGACGACGTGCTGATGGCCGTCGGCCAGGAGAACGCGTTCCCCTGGATTGAGCGCGATCTAGGCATGACGTTCGACAAATGGGGCATGCCCGTCGTCGATCCGGTGACGATGCAGTCTGATATTCCGAACGTGTTTTTCGGCGGTGACGCGGCGTTCGGGCCGAAGAACATCATCTGGGCCGTCGCACATGGCCACGATGCGGCGGTATCGATCGATCTGTTCTTGAACAAGCAGGACGTCAGAGTTCGGCCGCCGCCAGGCGTATCGATGATGTCCACCAAAATGGGCATTCACGAATGGGCCTATGACAACGACGTGTCGCTCGATCTTCGCTTCAAAGTGCCGATGGTTGAGCCCGAGGTCGCGCTGCGCAATGTGAAGGTGGAGGTCGAGAAGGGCTTCGATCCGCTGCTCGGCTACAAGGAAGCGCAACGCTGTTTGAATTGCGACATCCAGACGGTGTTCAAAGCCGATCTCTGTATCGAGTGCGATGCGTGCGTCGATATCTGCCCGATGGATTGCATCACCTTCACCGAGAACGGCGAAGAAGCGGAGCTACGCACGCGCCTCAGCGCGCCAGCGACCAATCTCACGCAGGACATTTACATCCAAGATGGCCTCAAGACTGGCCGAATCATGGCCAAGGACGAGGACGTGTGCCTGCATTGCGGCCTCTGCGCCGAACGCTGCCCGACCGGCGCTTGGGACATGCAGCATACGCTTATTGAAATGACCCATGCGGGTTGCGCCTCAAAGCCGCCGGCTAAGCGCCGGCGTGAGCCTGTCGCCGCCGAATAGGGTGAAAACTGCGTTAGCCGGTTACCTAGACGGAACCAATGTCTGGCGGGCGCGTAGGTCTCATGTGCGCGACGTGGCCTCAGGGCGACGCCGCTATGGGACGACGCCGCGCGCGCTTCGCTCATCCTAAAGGGGATCACCATGATTCGTCGTATCGCCACCGCAGCCGCGGTCAGCTTCGCTCTCGCCTCGATCGCCGCTCCGGCCATGGCTGAAACCGAGTTCCGCACCGCCGAGCCGCAAGCGTTCTCGTCGCAAGAGCTCCAACAATATGGCCTCGACGCCGCGACCACCGAGCGCGCCATCGATCTGCAAAGCCAAGGCTACGAAATCCGCGTTCTGTCGGACGAAGAAGCCGCCAACTACCAAGCCGGCATCACCGACAATCAGTGGCTTCTGCTCGGCATTCTGGCCGGCGTGATCATCATCGCGGTCGCGCTCTAATCCTATGCTTCGAGGCTTAGGTCTCGGGAGCTTAATGCTGTCGCTGTGTGTCGCGGGCTGCGCGCTTAGCCCAAACTCGACCATCGATGAGTTCGCCGACAATAGCGGCAGCAATAGCTTCGAGATTTTCGATCGCAGAGCGTCGCCGTCGGCGCTGGTCTTGGCTGTCGAGCATGACCGCCAGACCAGAGGCCCGTCGTGCGGCGCTCATGCGCTCGCCAGCGTCGTGAACTATTGGCGCGGCCCGGGTACACTGACGGGTGATGCACTCTACCACGATCACCCGCCCGCCGACGGCGCCGGGTATTCCATGACAGAATTGCTCACGCTCGCACGTGCACAAAACTTGCTCGCAAGTGCGGTGGCTATGCCGCAGCAGGGCCTCATCCGCGAACTCGAAGCCGGGCGGCCCGTGCTCGTTCCGGTTCGGCTCCCGTCCATTTACGTGCAGCAGCGCACGCTGCCGGGCGGCGACATCCCGATTGTCGGCATCGCGCGCAATACGTTGATCTACCGCGCCGCGCGCACCTCCGAGGTCGGCAATCTGGCGATGGTGAATCACTATTTGCTGGTCGTCGGCTATGACGAGGAGCGCTTCATCGTCGTCGAGCCCGTCATGGGCTACCGAACCATTAGCGCCGATAAGCTTGAGCGCTATCGCCGCGCCTTCCAGGACGCGGCCATCGTCTTTAGCGCGCCCGGCGGGGCTGCGCCCCGGCCCACCGCCTAGACATCGACGCTTCATTTGCCGCGCGTCCCCGGCTATGAAGGGGAACCCGCGCGGAGCGTCCTGAGGCGGGCAACAAGGCGCGCGCTACGCATGTCGAAGCCCCTGGCTGCTACGAACGATTTCGTCGTCAAATTCGCCAATGTGAACGGTTCGGGGTCGGCCTCAGCCAATGGCCTATTCGCCAAGGTGATCTTGCGCATGGGCGTGCCGGTGGGCGCGCGCAACATTTTCCCCTCGAACATTCAGGGCCTGCCGACTTGGTACGAGGTGCGCATCTCGGAAGAGGGCTGGCTCGGGCGCCGTGGCGGCGTCGATCTGATGGTCGCGATGAACCCGCAAACCTGGGACGCCGACGTCAAATCGATCGAGCCCGGCGGCTATCTTTTGTACGATTCATCAAAGCCGCTGCCGGCGTCGAAATTCCGGGACGACATCACCATTATCGGCGCGCCGCTGACGGAGCTGATCGCCGCGGAGTTCGCCGATCCGCGCCAGCGCCAGCTGTTTAAGAACATCTGTTATGTCGGCGTGCTCGCCAATTTGTTGGGTCTCGAGTCCGATGCGCTGAAGCAGCTGTTGACCGAGGAGTTCAAGGGCAAGGACAAGCTCATCGAGCCGAACTTCAAGGCGTTCGAGATCGGCCGCAAGTTCGCCGAAGAACAGCTCGCGCCAATCGGGCTGCGTGTGAAGCGCGCCGATAAGGTGGGCGATCGCATCTTCGTCGAAGGCAACGAAGCGGCTGGCCTCGGCGCCGTCTATGGCGGCGCGACCTTCTGCGCCTGGTATCCGATCACACCGTCGACCTCGCTCGCCGAAGGCTTCGAGAAGCACGCCAGCAAGCTCCGCGTCGATGCCGATGGCAAGAAGCGCTACGCCATCGTGCAAGCCGAAGACGAGATCGCCTCGATCGGCATGGTGATGGGCGCCGGCTGGGCTGGTTCGCGCGCCTTCACGTGCACGTCAGGCCCCGGCATTTCGCTGATGAACGAGTTCGTCGGCTTTTCCTATTACGCCGAAATCCCCGCCGTGATCTTCGACGTGCAACGCGGCGGGCCCTCAACCGGCATGCCGACACGCACGCAGCAATCGGATCTGCTGCTCGCCGCTTATGCATCGCATGGCGACACCAAGCACCCAATGCTCTTCCCTGCGAACCCGACCGAGTGTTTCGAGTTCGCCGCGCAGGCCTTCGATCTCGCGGATTTCTTTCAGACCACGATCTTCGTGATGCTCGAACTCGATGTCGGCATGCAGGAATGGCTGTGCGAGCCGTTCACGTGGGACGCTACCCGCAAGCTCAATCGCGGCAAGGTGCTGAGCTACGATCATTTGGAGCAGGGCGTCGCTTTTGGCCGCTATCGCGACGTCGATGGCGATGCCGTGCCGTACCGCACCTATCCCGGCACGCACCCGACGAAGGGCTCGTACTTCACCCGCGGCTCCAGCCACGACAAGGATGCGCGCTACAGCGAACGCGGCGAGGATTACACCGAAGGTATGCAACGCCTCCTGCGCAAATGGGAGACGATGAAGAAATACATGCCGGCGCCGATCGTGCGCAAAGCGTCACGCCGCACGCCCGATGGCGTCATCTATATTGGCTCGACCGGCCCGGCGATGAAGGAAGCGCATCACGCGCTCGAGGAGATGGGTGTGCATCTCGATTCGATGCGCATTCGTGGGTTTCCGTTTCAGGACGAAGTGTTCGAATTCATCCGCGACCACGAGCAAGTGTTCGTGGTCGAGCAAAACCGCGACGCGCAGCTGAAATCACTGTTGGTGAATGAGGGCGGCGTGCATCCCGCGCGCCTCGTCTCCATTCTCCACTATGACGGCACGCCGATCACCGCGCGCTTCATCGTCAAAGCCATCGCCGACAAGCTGAAGGCCGTGCCTGACGCCGCTCTCCGGGAAAACGTGACATGACCTACATCGCCAAACCGTCGCTGCATCACCCGTCGCTGGAAAAGAATGCGCTCGGCTTCACGCGCCGCGATTATGAGGGGCGCATCTCCACGCTCTGCGCCGGCTGCGGGCATGATTCGATCAGTGCCGCGATCATCCAAGCGTGCTTTGAAATCGATCTCGCGCCGCATCGGCTGGCGAAATTTTCGGGCATCGGCTGTTCGTCGAAGACGCCGGATTATTTCGTCAGCCCGGCGCACGGCTTCAACGCCGTCCACGGCCGCATGCCGTCCGTACTCACCGGCGCCAATATCGCGGCGAAGGATTTGATCTATCTCGGCGTCAGCGGGGATGGCGACACCGCCTCGATCGGCCTCGGCCAATTCGCGCACGCCGTGCGGCGCGGTGTGAACATGACGTACATCGTCGAAAACAACGGCGTCTACGGCCTCACTAAAGGCCAGTTCTCCGCCACCTCCGACAAAGGCTCGAAGGCTAAGAAGGGCGCGGAGAACAAGGATAGCGCTATCGATCTCGTCATGCTCGCGCTGCAACTCGGCGCGACCTATGTCGGCCGCTCGTTCTCCGGCGATAAGCACCAGTTGGTGCCGCTGATCAAAGGCGCGCTCTCGCACAAGGGCACGGCGATCCTCGATGTGATCAGCCCGTGCGTGGCGTTCAACAATCATGTCGGCTCAACCAAGAGCTTCGATTATGTGCGCGCCCACAACGAAGCCGTGAACCGCATGGACGTCATCACCCCGCGCACGCCGATCGTCGCGGACTATAAGCCCGGCGAACTGAAAGAAGTCCGCCAGCATGACGGTTCGATCCTGCGCCTGCGCAAGCTGGAAGACGACTACGACTCAACCGATCGCTACGCCGCGCTGAGCTATCTCGCGCGCAAGTCTGCCGAAGGCGAGATCGTGACGGGGCTTCTCTTCGTCGATCCGGACGCCAGCGATCTGCACGATAATCTCAACACCGTCGATTGCGCGCTGAACAAGCTGGAAGACGCGGAACTCGTGCCGCCCGTGAGCGCGCTGGAGAAGATCAACGATGGGTTTCGGTGAGCGTCATGCATGGATGAGCGATGGATTGCCATCCTGATGCTGGTCTTCTTCTGTTTCGATTTTTGGCGTGCCCTCGATAGAAGTGAGTTCTTCGGAAGGCCGTGGCCAGGAATCTCGCGAGATGATGGGGTAGCTTTCTGGTGCTTTCAGGCTTTCCGGGCGGTCGCCATTTTGTTCATCATCGGCATGCTTTTGCAGCTCGATATATAGCTGGTGAAAACGCCACCTCACCCAAACCGCTCAACCCTAAACGGCGCAAGATCAAACGCTGGCGCTCTACCTGTCGCCAGCGCGCAGATCACCTCGCTGGTAATCGGCGCCTCGGTCAGCCCCAAATGCGCGTGCCCGAACGCGTAGAGCACGTTCGGCGCGCGCTCCAATCTTCCGATCGCCGGCACAAAATCCGGCAGCGACGGCCTCGAGCCGACCCAACGCTGCGGCGCCGGCGAAAATTGCACGCCAAGCCCCGCCACGCGGCTCTGCAAGCGCCGCCATTTGCGCTCGTCGCCTGGCGCGTCGGGTGAGCCGAACTCCACGAAACTCGTCGCGCGCAAGGAGCTGGTGAAGCGCGAGAGCACGACGAAATGTTCGTCGAACACGGTCGTCGGCAGATCGCGCGGCCAGTTCGTCTCGGGGCTCTGAATGTGATAGCCGCGCTCGCCGATCACCGGCGCATGCACGCCCAGCATCGCCATCACCCGCCCGGACCACGCGCCCGCGCTCACCAACACCGCATCCGCCTCGCGCGCAGCGCCCGAAGCCAGCGTCACCCGCGCTGGCGGCCCGGCGCTCACATTCGTCGCGCTATCTTTCACGATCTCGCCGCCGCGCTCCGCGCATGAAGCCAGGATCGCCTCGCGCGCGCCTTGCGGATCGCTCACTTGTCCGCCGCCGGTGAAGCGCACAGCGGCATGGGGCAGGCGGCTCAACACGCCGCCATAGCGCGCCAATTCATCAGCGCTCGCTTCGCGATAGCTGGACGTGCCCCAATTGGCCTTCGCAAACGCTTTCAAACCGCGCTCCGCGCCTTCGGGCGTCATCCAAGCCGTGAAGTGGCCGTGCGGCAGCACCATCTCCGGCTTGCCAACCAAGTCGGCGATGCGCTGCCAAGCCGGCATGGATTGCTCCAATAGCGCGCTCAACGCCTCGCGCCCGCGCGCGAACCGCGCCGGATCGCACGCCGCCAGAAAGCGCATCGACCATGGCGTCCAGAGCGCCACATCGGTCCAGCGAAAATCGAGCGGTCCGCCTGCGCCGAAACTCGATCGCGGCGCGCGCAGCACATTGCCCCACGCCGACCATGGGCTGACCTGCTCGGGCCCCAAGTGCCCCGCATTGCCGTACGATGCGCCGCGCTTCGGATCGCCCGGATCGATCAGAGTGCTCTGCACGCCCGCCGCCTGCAGCCGCAGCGCACACGACGCGCCAACGATGCCGCCGCCAATGATCAGAATGGATTTCATGCGTCTCTCGGATCGTATAGGTTCGATCTGTTGGCAAGCGAGGTTTCAATGCAGGTCTCATGGGCGGGCGTTTTTCCGGCGGCGACCACGCAATTCGCGCCAGACCTCTCTATCGATCTTACGGCGACCCAACGCGTGCAGGACGCCTTGGTGCGTGACGGCGTCCACGGCCTCATCGTCATGGGCACGGTCGGCGAAAACAATTCGCTGGAGCCCGATGAGAAGCGCACCGTGCTCAAAGCGGCGGTCGAAGCAGTGAACGGCCGCGTGCCGGTGATCGCCGGCGTCTCGGAGTTCGACACCAAACGCGCCATCGCCTTCGCGCGCGACGCGGAGAAGTCGGGCGTTGGGGGACTAATGCTCTTGCCGGCCATGGTTTATGTGCCGACGGAGGAGGAATTGGTCTCGCATTTCCTAGCCGTTGCGGGGGCAACCGAGCTGCCAATCATGCTCTACAACAATCCGCCAGCGTACCGCGTGAGCCTCAGTGTTGAAGCGGTCAAGCGCCTGGCTGAGCACCGAAACATCGTGTGCCTAAAGGAAAGCGCGCCCGATACGCGCCGTTTCACCGATCTCTACAACGCGCTCGGCGATCGCTTCATTTTGTTTGCTGGCTTGGATGATGTGGCGCTTGAAGGCTTGGTGCTCGGCGCGAAGGGCTGGGTGTCCGGCCTCACCAACGCATTCCCGAAAGAATCACTCGCGCTCTACGAAGCGACCGTCGCCGGCGATCTCGAAACCGCTCGTGCGATTTATCGCTGGTTCATGCCGCTGCTGCACTTGGACGCCGAGCACGACCTCGTCCAGTCGATCAAGCTCGCGGAGCAGATCATGGGCCGCGGCAGCGAACGCGTGCGTCCGCCGCGCTATGTGCTGACCGGCGCGCGCCGCGCGGAGGTGAGCGCGCTTGTTGAACAAGCCGCCGCGACGCGGCCAGAGCTGAAAGCCGCCGCGTGAGGCACACATTCCGCTGCATCGACGGGCACACGGCGGGCAATCCGGTGCGTATCGTCATCGAAGGCGCGCCGGAGCTGCGCGGCGCCACAATGAGCGAACGCCGTCAGGATTTCATGGCGCGCTACGATTGGATCCGCACCGGCCTCTGCTTCGAGCCGCGCGGCCACGACATGATGAGCGGCGGCTTCCTCTATCCGCCGACGAGCGCAGAGGCCGATATCGGTATTCTCTTCATCGAAACCAGCGGCTGTCTGCCTATGTGCGGTCACGGCACGATCGGCATCGTGACGTTCGGGCTAGAGAACGGGCTGATCAAACCGCGCGCGCCGGGCCGTTTTGTCGCCGACGTGCCTGCGGGCGCCATTGCGCTCGACTACAAACAAGACGGCGCGAAGGTCACCAGCGTCCGCATCCGCAACGTGCCGAGCTATCTCGCGGCCGAAGGCGTGCGTATCGACGTGCCAGGCATCGGCCCGCTGACGCTCGATATCGCTTATGGTGGCAACTTCTACGCCATCATCGAACCACAAGGCGCCTATCGCGGCCTCGACGATCTAGGCGCAGCGCGCATCCTTCAGCTCTCACCGATTATCCGCCAATTGGTGCGCGAGAAAATCGAACCGGTGCACCCGCTCGACGACTCCATCCGCGGCGTCAGCCACGTCCTCTGGGCCGATGCGCCCAAGACCAAAGGTGCTCATGGCCGCAACGCAGTATTCTACGGCGACAAAGCCATTGATCGCAGCCCTTGCGGCACAGGTACGTCCGCACGTCTCGCTCATTTGCATGCGAAAGGTCGCCTCAAGGTCGGCGATACGTTCGTGCATGAGAGCTACATCCTCTCGCGCTTTATCGGCCGCGTCGAAGCGGAGACGAAGATCGGCGGCGTGAAGGCGATCATCCCGTCCATCGAAGGCAGCGCCTACGCGACGGGCCGCAACGAAATCTGGATCGACGACGACGAACCGTTCCCGCACGGCTTCCAAGTCGTGTGAGCTATTTCAGAAGTTCCAGCATCGCCATCGCCGCTGCCGGATTGCGCTCTTTCGCGCCGCTGATGAAGTAGAGGAAAACGTCGCCCGATTTTTCCCAATCGCGTGCGATCTTCGCCCATTTCTTCAGCGCCGCTTTCGGATAACCGGTCGGCTCGTCGCTCTGTGTCAGCTCCAGGCGCGCATAAGCGAAGTCCGCTGTCGGCTCGACGATCAACGGATGCTTCTCGCTTTCGACGGTCACTACAGCAATGTTGCGCTGGCGCGCGAGCTTCAGGAACGCTTCGTCAGTGAAGCTCGCGTGCCGTACTTCCAGCGCATGCCGCAGCTTTAGCTTGCCGAGCTTGGCCGGCAGCATGTCGAAGTAGGCGGTCATCTCGTCGAGATCGAACTTTTTGTACGGCGCCATCTGCCAGAAGATTGGGCCAAGTTTCGAACCCAACTCGCCGACGCCCGAATTGAAGAACCACTCGATCGACTGCGCCGCCTCGCGCAAGTCCTTGCGCTGCACAGCCGCGCGCGGCGCCTTTACCGAGAACAGGAAATCGTCCGGCGTCGATTTCGCCCACTTCTGAAACGACGTGGCGCTCTGCGTCCGGTAAAAGGTGGCGTTGATCTCGATCGCCGTCACTTTGCTGGCGGCAAACTCAAGCTGCTTAGCCGCCGCGAGCTTGGGCGGATAGAATGTCTCCTCCCACGGCTCGTAGCTCCAGCCGCCGATGCCGACGCGGATCGTCATTTCATTCGCCTGTAAAGTTCGGCGTGCGCTTTTCGGTGAAGGCGTCCACCGCTTCCTTGTGGTCGCGTGTTTCGTGCGCCAGCGCTTGGAACGCCGCTGAGAGCTCCAGCACATCGCTCAAGCGCCCATGCTGCGCCTCGCGCAACAAACGCTTCGCCAAGCGCACCGTGCGCGGCGGGTTTACGGCCACGCGCTCCGCCAGCTTGCGCGCTTCGGCCATCAGTTGGTCATCCGGCACAACGCGCGATACCAGTCCGATCCGCGCCGCTTCTTCCGCGTCGATCGTGTCGCCGGTCAGCACCATTTCTGCCGCGCGCGTAGCGCCAATGGCGTTGGTCAAAATCCAGGCGCCGCCGTCGCCGGGAATGATGCCGACTTTAACGAAGCTCGACGCCATTTTGGCTGACGCGCCGGCAAGGCGCATATCGCATAAGATTCCGATGTCGAGTCCAAGCCCGATGGCGTGGCCGTTGATCGCGGCGATGGTCGCGACTTCGACCTCCGCGAGCGCCTTGATCACGGAGTGAACGCCGCGGCGATAATTGGCGCGCGTGCCGTCCGGCGTGGCGCGCGGGCCGATACCGGAGCGCTCGCGGATGGCTTTGAGATCGCCGCCAGCGCAGAAGGATTTGCCGGCGCCGGTGAGGATTACGGCATTGATCTCTTCGTCATCGTTGGCCTTCCACAGCGCGCCGGCGAGATCGTCGCAATCGTCTTGCGTGGCGATGGCGTTGCGGCTCTCGGGGCGGTTTAGGGTGACGGTCGCGACGCGGCCGGATTTTTCATAGGTGGCGAACGTCATGGGTGCTCCGTTGGTACGCGGGGCTTAGCCAATTTGCGCGGGCGCGACAATGCTAGTCGGCGGCCGCGTTGCCTTGGACGTACGCGATGAGATCCTCGGTTTGCACAGGTTCTGGCCCATGGCGGCGCACGTCCACACGCCCAGTTCCGTCGCTGGACGCGGTCACGACGATCTCCGTCTCGGTATCTGCCTGGAACGTATAGCGCGAGCCTTCCGCACTGATCGCTTCGGCGCCGTCGCGTGCTTCGAGCGAGAAGGTGGACGTGCGGCCATTTTCGGACACGTCGATGGCTTGCGCTTCGGCGGCGCTGGCGAAGTCGTAGGAGTAATAGAGCAGATCGCCGTCGGCATCTTCGCTGACGACGATTGCGCGCCGCCCTGTGAAGCCCATCAGCCGCGTACGAGGCATCCAGCGGCAGCTTAAGTCGCGTTCGCCGATGCGCACTGACGAGTAAACCGGCGTGTAGGCGCTAGCGGGGTTTTCAAGCATGCCAGAATTAATCTGGCGCACGTGGCCGACTTCGGCGCCATTTTGAAGCAGAGCGCGATAAACGCTGCCCGCTGCGCCGTCGCCAGCGCCTAACGTGTAGCTCGTGCGCTGTTGAATCGCGCCGCTCGGCTTTTCGTATTGCGCAACCTCGGTAACGCCGTTCCGATCCGCGCCGAACACAAGCAGCACCGGCGCGTTCAGCGCATCGCAGATGAACCACGGTGCGGCGACGACTTGCGTCGGTGGGGGCGGCAGAGGCGGCGGCGCTTCCGGTTGGCCGCAAGCTGCCAGTGCGAGAGCGAGAAGGGCGATGGTGCGGCGCATTGCTATCTCCTGGAGGCGATGTAGCACTCCAAGTAGCTGACGTCATGGAGCGTAGGCGCCTCTTTGTCCTAGTCCAGCCCCAACTTTGCGCGCGTCGCCTTCGTGATCGTCACCGCGCATTGCGCGTAATCCGTCCACGGATCGGGCTCGGCTAGGCGCGCGCGCATGTCCTTCAGCTTGAAGATCGACGCGGACGGGATCGTTTTCAACTCCTGCCACGTCACCGGCACAGCGACCGTCGCTGTCGCTCGCGCACGCGGCGAGTAGGGCGCGATCGCTGTCGCGCCGCGGCCATTGCGCAGATAATCGACGAAGATGCGGCCCTTGCGCTTGGCCTTCGACATATTGGCGACGAAGCGCTTCGGATCGAGCCTCTCCACTTGCTCCGCCAGCGCACCGGAGAAGCCTTTGGCCTCTTCCCACGTATGCTTGCGCTTCAGGTTGAGCACGATGTGGATGCCTTTGCCGCCTGTGATCATGGCAAAGGAGGGGAGATCAGCGCTGTCGAGCAGCGTTTTGATGTCGAACGCCGCGCGCTTCACGATTTCGAAGTCTAGGCCTTCGTCGGGATCGAGATCGAACACCATCCGGTCGGGTTTCTCGACGTCATCATTGTGCGCGCCCCAGAGGTGAAACTCCAGCGCGCTGATCTGTGCGCATGAGACGAGCCCCAGCGCGTTGGGCACTGTGAGATAGCCCTCAGCCTTGCCGTCGCTCTCTGTGATCGGGATTGTTTTGATCTCTTTCGGCATGCCGGCCATGGCGTGCTTTTGGAAGAACGTCTGCTTGCCGACGCCGTCCGGCGCGCGCACTAGGCTAAGCGGGCGGTTATAGACGTGCACGCCCATGCGCTCTGACGCCATGTCGAGATAGGCCGCAAGCTCGGCTTTGGTGACGCCCGCATCAGGGAAGAGCACCTTGTCTGGATGTGTGAGGCGCACGCGCGTCTTCATCGCCGGCGCGGCCTGTTCGGCGCTCACGTCCTTCGCGGCTTTGTCGCTGCGCAGGCCTAGGAACACGGCGTGTCGCACCGCGCCTTCGCTGGTGAACTCCGCGAACCGCACTTGCGCCACCAGCTTCGGCTCAACCCATTTTGCGCCTCTTGCGGCCTCGCGCGGCACAGTCAGTGCGGGCTTGGCGCGGGCGAGCTTCGTCAGCTTCTCGGAGAGCGAAGCCAGAGTTTTGTCGTTGAAGCCCGTTCCGACATTGCCGCGATACTGGAGTTTGCCGTCGACTCTATCGGCCACCATTAGAGACGCGAAGGCGCGGCCTTTGAGCGAGGGCTGGTAGCCGATGATCACGAACTCCTGTTCGTTCACCAGCTTGATCTTCAGCCAGCTAGCGCTGCGCCCGCTCTGATAGGTGGAAGATGCTTTCTTCGAGATGACGCCTTCGAGCCCTTGCTCGCGGAACGCTTCCAACACATCGGGTCCGTTGCCTTCGAAGTGTGGGCTCAGCCGAACAGGCGTTTTTGCTTTCGCGAGCAGCTTTTCGAGCCTCGCCTTGCGCTCGCTCAGCGGCGTTTTGCGCAAGTCCTTGGCGCCGTCGGCCAGCAGATCGAACACGAAGTACGACACGCCCTTGGCGACGCCGTTCTCGAGCGATGCCTGGAGCGCGGAAAAATCCGTCTTGCCACTCGCTTGCGCCACCGCCGCTTCGCCGTCGAGGAGCACGTCTTTCAGATTGAGCGCGGCGAGCGCATCGGCGATCGGCTGAAACTTGCCGGTCCAGTCGAGGCCAGTGCGCGTGAACAGCTTGACGCTATCGCCGCTAACAGCAGCCTGGATGCGGTAGCCGTCATACTTGATCTCGTGAATCCAGTTGTCGCCCGGCGGCGCTTTTTCGACGCGCGTCGCTAGCATCGGCTCGACGAACGCCCATTTTGGCGCCTTCGCCGCTTTCGGCGCGCGTTCGCCGCCCTTGCTCCATACGCGCGCGCCGCCGGAGCGCACATCTTCGATCGTGCGGCCCGAGACGATGCTGGTGACGCTGCGCGCGACCGGGTCTTCCTTGCCGGCGAAGGCGTCCTTCGACTTGAACAACAGCCAAGGATTGCCGCGCTCGCCCTCGCGCGGCTTGATCTTGACCATGTGAAACTCGCCCTTGAGCCGCTCGCCGGCCAACACGAATTTCAGTTCGCCCTTGGCCATGCCCTCATCGGGATCGAGCAGCCATTTCACTTTGCCGGTGTCCCAGATGATCACCGAGCCGGCGCCGTATTCGCCCTTCGGGATCACGCCCTCGAACGAGCCGTATTCGATCGGGTGGTTCTCGGTGCGGACAGCGAGACGCTTTACGCTGGGATCGAGCGAGGGGCCCTGCGGCACCGCCCAGCTCATCAGCACGCCGTCATGCTCGAGCCGGAAGTCGTAGTGCAGGCGCGTGGCCGCGTGCTTTTGCACGACGAACATGCCGCCGGCGTCTTTCACCGTGCCGCCGGCCGGCTCTGTCGTTTTCTTGAAGTCGCGCTTGCGATTGTACTCGGCCAGATCGCCGACCGTGTCCGCCTTGGCCGCGCTCTTCTTCGTCCCGCTTTTGGCGGGCTTTTTCATTTCTTCGCGCGTTTAGCGGCAGCCTTCGCGGGCGCTTTGGCGCGCGGCGCGGCTTTGGTCTTTTCAGCCGCCGCGCGGCGTTTCGGCGCCGGCTTCGCGTCGTCCTCGTCGTCCGCAACCTTGGGCGACTTCTTCGCAAGCGACTTCTTCAGCGCATCGACCAGCGACACGACGTTGTCGCCATAATCGCGCGACGGCTCTTCCTGGTCGTCCAGCACCAATTCGCCATGGCGCTCGATCTTCTTTTTCACCAGCCGCTCCAGCGCGATGGCGTATTCGTCCTCGAACTTGGCCGGATCGAACTTGGCTTTCTTGCGATTGATCAGCTCTTCGGCGAGGTCGATCAGATCGGCGTCGAGTTTGCCGTTTGGAATTTCATCGAAGAAGCTTTTCGCTGCACGCACTTCCTCGCCGTAGTGCACAGTCTCGACAACGAGGCCGCCTTCGTACGGCTTTACCGCCGCGATGTAGGAGCGCCCGCGCATGGTGATCTGGCCGAGGCCCACGGTCTTCGTTTTCTTCAGCGCCTCGCAGACGACGCGGTAGGGCTCGTCGGCCATTTTGCCGTCGGGCAGGGCGTAATAGGGTTTGTCGAAATAGATCGGGTCGATCGTGTCGGCCGGCGCGAACTGCACCATGTCGAGCGTCTTCTTGGAATCGACCTTCAGCGCCTCGAACTCCTCGTCCGAGAACAGAACGTAGCGGCCCTTCTGGTACTCGTAGCCTTTGACGATCTCGTCTTTATCGACGGCGCCGACGCCAGGCGCGACTTTCTCGTACCTGATCCGCTGCTTCGACGGCTCATGGATCTGGTTGAACGAAATCTTCTCCTTGGAATCCAAGGCCGAATAGAGCTTTACCGGCAGCGCCACGAGGGCGAGCCGGATTTGCCCTGTCCATATGGGACGAGCTGGAGGCGCCATAGCTTTTCAAACACCCAAGAAGACCCGACGTTCCGAAACCGTAACATCAGAGTGCAACCCCAGCAACGCGCGTGGTTACCAGTTAACCCTCTTTGCCGGGCGCCAATTTCACTCCCGGCGCGATTGGTCTAAGACCGGGCGAACGCGTGAACGGCCCAGAGAGGCCGGCCGTATAGGGAGCTCATGACCCAATCGCACAGCCTTGATTTCGCCCTCGGCGAAACCGCGGACGCCATCCGCGAAACCACCGCCCGTTACGCCGCCGACCGCATCGCGCCAATGGCGGCCGAGATCGATGCGCAGAACAAATTTCCGCGCGAGCTTTGGCCCGAGATGGGCGCGCTTGGCCTGCACGGCATCACCGTGAGCGAGGAAGACGGCGGCCTCGGGCTTGGCTATCTCGAACACGTCGTCGCGATGGAGGAGGTGAGCCGCGCTTCAGCTTCGGTGGGCCTCTCCTACGGCGCGCACTCCAACCTCTGCATCAATCAGCTCCGCCGTTGGGCGACGCCCGAGCAGAAGCATAGATATCTGCCTAAGCTGATCAGCGGCGAGCACGTCGGCTCGCTCGCCATGAGCGAAGCCGGCGCGGGTTCTGACGTCGTCGGCATGAAGCTGCGCGCGGAGAAGAAGGGCGATCGCTTCGTGCTGAACGGCACGAAGTTCTGGATCACCAACGCGCCCGAAGCCAACACGCTGGTGGTTTACGCCAAGACCGAACCGGGCGCCGGCTCCGGCGGCATCACCGCCTTTATCATCGAGCGCGGCACAAAAGGTTTCAGCACCTCCCAGAAGCTCGACAAAATGGGCATGCGCGGCTCGGACACCGGAGAGCTGGTGTTCGCAGATTGCGAAGTGCCGGAAGAAAACGTCATGGGCGGGCTCAATCGCGGCGTCGCCGTGCTGATGAGCGGCTTGGACTATGAGCGCGCCGTGCTCGCGGCCGGTCCGCTCGGCATCATGCAAGCCTGCCTCGATGTCGTGCTGCCCTACGTCCGCGAGCGCAAACAATTCGGCAAGCCGATCGGCTCGTTCCAGCTGATCCAAGCCAAGGTCGCCGACATGGTGGTAGCACTCAGCGCCGCGCGCGCTTATGTCTATGCCGTCGCTAAAGCCTGCGACGCCGGCAAGACCACCCGCCACGACGCCGCCGGCGCCATCATGTTCGCCTCCGAAAGCGCCGTGATGGTCAGTCTCGAAGCCATCCAAGCGCTCGGCGGCGCCGGCTACACAAAAGACTTCCCAGTTGAGCGCTTCCTCCGCGACGCTAAGCTCTACGACATCGGCGCCGGCACGAATGAAGTGCGGCGGTTTCTGATTGGCCGCGAAATTATCGGTGGCGGCTGATCCCAATTTCATCCGTCATCCCGGACACGCCGCAGGCGTGATCCGGGACCCAGGGGCGACCGGCGCATCGTCGGCCCCTGGGTCCCGGGTCTCGCTCCGCTCGCCCGGGATGACGAAGTGGTGTAGCGGAATCCCATGAAGCTGAAGTCTGCGATCGATCCAAACTCCGAAGCCTTCGCCAAGAACGCGGCGCACCACCGCGCCCTAGCGCAACAGCTGCGCGAGCGCGCGGCGCAGATCGCGCTTGGTGGCCCCGAAGAATCCCGCGCCCGCCACACCAAGCGCAACAAGCTGCTGCCGCGCGAGCGGGTTGAGCGTTTGCTTGATCCCGGCGCGCCGTTTCTCGAAGTGGGCGCGCTGGCGGCGTACGATCTTTACAACGGCGAAGCGCCAGCCGCCGGCGTGATCACCGGCATTGGCCGCGTCTCTGGCCGCGAAGTGATGATCGTCGCCAACGACGCGACGGTGAAGGGCGGCGCGTATTTCCCGATGACGGTGAAGAAGCACCTGCGCGCGCAAGAGATCGCGATGCAGAACAAGCTGCCGTGCGTCTATCTCGTCGATAGCGGCGGCGCGAACCTGCCGCACCAAGCCGAAGTCTTCCCGGACCGCGACCATTTCGGCCGCATCTTCTACAATCAGGCGCGCATGAGCGCCGAAGGCATCGCGCAGATCGCCTGCGTCATGGGCTCATGCACGGCCGGCGGCGCCTATGTGCCGGCGATGAGCGATGAAACCGTGATCGTCCGCAACCAAGGCACCATCTTCCTCGGTGGGCCGCCACTCGTGAAAGCCGCGACCGGCGAAGTGATCAGCGCTGAAGATCTCGGCGGCGGCGATATGCACGCACGCAAGAGCGGCGTCGTCGATCACCTCGCGCAGGACGACGCGCACGCGCTGCATATCGTTCGGCGCATCGTGGCGAACCTCAACACTGTGAAGAATGTCGGCCTCGATCTGCGCGAACCGGTGCCGCCCGCGTACGATGCTGAAAGCATTTATGGCGTGATCCCCGATGACGTGCGCACGCCGTACGACGTCCGCGAAGTCATCGCCCGCATCGTCGATGGCAGCGAGCTTGACGAATTTCGCCCGCTCTACGGCCCCACGCTCGTCACCGGCTTTGCGCGCATCTGGGGCTTTCCCGTCGCGATCCTCGCCAACAACGGCATCCTGTTCAGCGAAAGCGCGCAGAAGGGCGCGCATTTCATCGAGCTCGCCTGCAAGCGCGGCATTCCGTTGCTCTTCCTGCAAAACATTTCCGGCTTCATGGTCGGCGGCAAATACGAAGCCGGCGGCATCGCCAAAGACGGCGCGAAGATGGTGACAGCCGTCGCTTCCGCCGAAGTGCCGAAATTCACCGTGCTGATCGGCGGCTCGTTCGGCGCCGGCAATTACGGCATGTGCGGCCGCGCCTATTCCCCGCGCTTCCTCTTCACCTGGCCCAACTCCCGCATCTCCGTCATGGGCGGTGAACAGGCAGCCTCCGTGCTCGCACAAGTGAAACGCGACGGCATGGAAGCGAAAGGCGAGAGCTGGGCGAAAGCCGAAGAAGAAAAATTCAAAGACCCGATCCGCGCAAGATATGAGGAAGAGGGCGATCCGTATCACGCGACGGCGCGGCTGTGGGACGATGGGATTATCGATCCCACGCAGACACGTGATGTGTTGGGGCTAGCGATCAGTGCGAGTTTGAACGCACCAATTCCAGAGACGCGCTTCGGCGTGTTTAGGATGTGATGATGAGAACACTCCTCTCTGGGATCGTGTTTCTAGTTGTGTTCTCGGTCGTGCTCCTGCCATTCGTCCTTTTTCGAATGGCGGTAGATCGGGGGGACTTGGAACCGCTCGCACCAGTTGCAACGGGGATATTCGCCGCCCTTTCAGGTCTGATTGGGTGGGCCCTGGCGAGTTTGTCGGCCACTTACGTGAGGGAGTCGCGCAACCCGCCGAGCATAAATGTTCTCAGGTTTCGACTTGGTCGAACACTTGCGATTCAGCTGCTGTTTGTCGGAATTGGATTGGCGCTCGCTTCGATCAGCATGCAGCACTACCCCATTTACAGGGACATCGTCGGACGATCACTCGCCTACGACCTTAAAGATCTGTTTGAATCCGGTTGGCTGGTGTTCGTAGGCGGCATCGTCGCTCTCCTAAGCGCGTACAAGTTGGTGAGCGGGTCGAAGGACGACACGAATGCTTGAATCCGTCCTCATCGCAAACCGTGGCGAGATCGCTCGCCGCGTCATACGCACCGCGAAACGTCTCGGCGTGCGCACCGTCGCCGTCTATTCCGATGCTGACGCCAAAGCGCTGCACGTGCGCGAGGCGGATGAAGCGGTGCACATTGGTGCATCGCCCGCGAAGGAGAGCTATCTGCGCGGCGAGAAGATCATCGCCGCCGCAAAGCAAACCGGCGCCGAGGCGATCCATCCGGGTTACGGCTTTCTCTCCGAGAACGCCGACTTCGCGCAGGCCGTTATCGATGCAGGTCTGATCTGGATCGGGCCGAAGCCCGACTCGATCCGCGCCATGGGCCTCAAGGACGCCGCCAAGAAACTCATGGCTGAAGCCGGCGTGCCGACGACGCCCGGCTATCTCGGCGAAGATCAAAGCGAAGAGCGCTTGCAGAAGGAGGCCGACGCAATCTGCTATCCGGTGCTGATCAAAGCCGTCGCCGGCGGCGGCGGCAAAGGCATGCGCAAGGTCGAGAAGAAGGCCGATTTCAAAGCAGCACTTCAATCCGCCAAGCGCGAAGCGGCGGCGGCGTTCGGCGATGATCGCGTGCTGTTAGAGACGTACGTGCAGCGCCCGCGCCATATCGAGGTGCAGGTGTTCGGCGATACGCACGGCAATGTCGTGCATCTCTTTGAGAGAGATTGCTCGCTGCAGCGCCGCCACCAGAAGGTGATCGAAGAAGCGCCCGCCCCGGGCATGGACGAAGCCACGCGCAAAGCCGTCACCGATGCGGCAGTGCTCGCGGCGCGCGCCGTGAACTATGTCGGCGCCGGCACCATCGAGTTCATCGCCGACGCCAGCGAAGGTCTGCGCGCCGATCGCATCTGGTTCATGGAAATGAACACGCGGTTGCAGGTCGAGCACCCGGTCACGGAAGAGATCACCGGGCAAGATTTGGTGGAGTGGCAGCTGCGTGTGGCAAGCGGCGAGAAGCTGCCGCTCGAACAAAAGCAAATCCGCATGCGCAACCACGCCATGGAAGTGCGCCTCTATGCGGAGAATCCCGATAGCGGCTTTCTGCCGAGCACTGGACCGGTCGACATCCTCAACATCCCGCAACATGTCCGTATCGAAGCGGCGGTGGAATCGGGCGATGAGGTGACGCCGTATTACGATCCGATGATCGCCAAGCTCATCGCTGTTGGCCGCTCGCGCGGGGAGGCAATCGAGTTGCTGCGGCGCGCGTGCAGCGATCTTGAAGTGTACCCGGTGAAAACCAATGCGGGTTTTCTCGTGCGCTGTCTGAAAGATCAGCGCCTTGTCTCCGGTGATGTCGACACCGCGTTGATCGGCGAGCGTGGCGACAAACTCACGCGGCGCCCGCCTGTGCGCGAAGAAGCGATCGCCATGGCGGCGGCGGAATTTCTTGGCCACCAGACGTTGTTTGGCGCCGATCCGTCGCCATGGGCGCGGCTCGGCGGTTTCCGGCTGAATGCCGCGCCGCAGCGCGTGGTGCGCATGCGGCTCGGCGATGAGGCGATTGCGTATGACGCCTGGGCGGCGCCAGTGGCCGAGGACATACGCGGCCTGAAGATCGTGAGCCTGGGCGTCGCACAGAGCGTTGTCGTTTTTGATCGCGGCGAAGCCTACGAATTTTCGCTCGATACCGGCGAGCGCGCCGATGGCGAAGTCGCTGCAGGCGATGGCGCGATCCTTTCGCCGATGCCGGGGAAGATCGTCTCCGTCGCGGCGAAGGCCGGCGCGAAGTTGAAGAAGGGCGATTCTATCCTCGTGCTCGAAGCCATGAAGATGGAGCACACGCTCACCGCGCCGTTCGATGGCAAGCTGACGGAGCTCAACGCGAAAGCGGGTGCGCAGGTGAGTGAAGGCGTGTTGTTGGCGAAGTTGGAGAAGGATTGAGTCCCGATCAGCTCATCGCAAACTGCGCTTCTTCTTTCTCGGGATGGCGCACTGTGTCGCCGAAGCTTTCGTTGACGCCGACGACGGCCGCTGGCGGCACGTTGGCGTTGCTGGGCACATTGGCGCCGGGGCCGATCTTCGCGCCGGCGCCGATGAAGGCGTAAGAGCCGATCCGCACCGGCCGCACCAGCACGCTTGAGCCTGCGCCATCGACCTTCTTGCGTACGTGTGCGGCAAGTTCGACTTCGCGCGAGAATACGACGCGGTTGCCGATGTCCATCAGATTGCGGTCGAGCACGTCCATGCGCACCGGCCATTCGACGCCGTAGCCGATGCGCGAGCCCCACATGCGGAGCCACATCGAGTAGAAGCCGGGAAAAATCCGCAGCAGCGATTCCAGAAACGGCAGCGCGTCATAAACCGCCTGGATGTGGTGCGCCGCCAGCCACGGGCAGAAGGCGCGCCCGTCAATGCAGGCGACGCCATGCTTCAGCGGCGCCCAGCGAAACATTACGCGCTGCACCAAGGGCGGCAAAAAATAAATCACGAAGATGAAAAGCGCAGCGGTCCAGATCGAGGGCCACTCCGCGAATACGCCGAGCGCGCCGAGCGAGATCGCGAACATCAGCAACGGAAAATACGCGAAGAGCCGATCCCACCCCGTCATCGACGCGCTCGCTAAGCGGCGTCGACGCGGACCGCGCCCGCGATCAGCGCGTAAAGCTCGTCAGCGCCACGCGCCGCGCGCAGTTTTTCGCGAATGTCGGCGCGGCGGAAAAAGCGGGAAACGCGCGCCAACGCTTTCAAGTGATCGGCGCCCTTATCGAGCGGCGCGAGCAGCATGAACACGAGGTCGCAAGCGCGGCCGTCGAGTGCGTCAAAATTCTGTGGGATGTCGAGCCGCGCGAACACGCCAACGGGCCGCGTCACGCCAGCCACCGCCGCATGCGGAATGGCGACGCCTTCGCCGACGCCTGTGCCGGCAAGCCGCTCGCGCATCAAGACGGCGTCAAACGCGACGCGCGCATCGACGCCAGCGGGACGCGCAATCGTCTCCGCCATCGTCATCAGCGCTTGCCGGCGCGATACTGCCGCCAATCGGGGCAAAATCGCTTCTGGCGCGATCAGATCGCCTAGTTCGTGCATTGCCACCCTGTCTCGCGTTTCGCCGCTGCAGAAGCGGCGCCAACGTTTGCGGAAACCTTAAGTTCCGTTCGCTTTCCGGGCCCGCTCCGGATCGATCCAGCCCACATTCCCATCGGCGCGCCGATACACGACGTTCAATCCGCCATTGGCGGCGTTTCTGAACATCAGGGCCGGCGTGTCCGAAAGATCGAGCTGCATAACCGCCATCGAGACGGTCATGGTGCGTACGGCGACCGTCGTCTCGGCGATCACAAGCGGCGGATCCTCCGCCGGCGCCGGCGCATCTTCGCCAGCATCAACTTCTTCCTGTAATGGCGCGAGCACATACGATGATGCGTCCTCGGCGGGAAGGGGAGATTTGTTGTCGGCGTGGTGATTCCGCAGCCGCCGTTTGTAGCGCCTGACGCGCTTTTCGAGCTTCTCCAGCGCGTCGCCAAAAGCGCTGTGTGCGTCGCCGCCGTGACCGCCTGCCTGGAGCGAGATGCCAGATGGCAAGTGGACGAGACAATCGACGGCCATGCCGACGCCGCCGCCATTTTTGCTGACCGTCACGACGGCGTCTGTCGCGCGTTCAAAATATTTGCTGACGCTGGCTTTAAGTTCAGATTCGATGCGAGTTCTAAGCGCTTCGCCGACATCCATCTGCCGACCGGCGACCTGTACGCGCATGAAGACCTCCTTGTTTGCCGCGAGCCTTGCGGGGAGCCTTCGAGACCGGATCCCGCCCCCCTGGGACAGTCCCGATGCCAAGCCCTTAAGGTAGGCCTCGGGGCGGGTCGGGTCAACGCGTAGAGGGCGCAAAGGGCGCCGAGAATGGACGGTTCGCCGCATCCGCGAGCAATGCTCTTTTAGTCTGCCCCACAATGGCCCATTTGTGCGCTGGCGAGGGGAAGATGAGCGCAGAGAATACGGGTGTTGCGGCGGCGTCGGCGCGCGCGACTCAGTGGCTCGATCTCACCGCGATCGTGTTCTGCACTCTGGCGTGGGGCACCACGTGGTATGCGATCACGTTTCAGCTCGGCGTCGTCGATCCCGTTATCTCAGTTACATATCGCTTCACGCTCGCGGCGGCATTGTTGTTCGCGTGGTGTTTGCTGCGCGGCGAGTCGCTCAAGCTCACGCGTGCGCAGCACGCGGCGGCGTTGGGCGTCGGCGTATCGACGTTCGCGATCAATTACACGCTCGTCTATTGGGCTGAAGAGCGCGTGACGTCAGCTGTTGTCGCTGTCGTGTTTGCGGCTATGGCGTTCATGAATCTCATCGGCTTTCGAATCGCGTTCGGCCAGCGCGCGCCGGCGCTGGCTTGGGGCGCTGCGAGCCTTGGGATTGCCGGCGTCGCGCTGCTTTCGTGGGAAGAGATCGCCGGCGCTAACTTCGGCACGCGCGCGCTGATTGGCCTTGGGCTCACGTTTCTTGGCGTGATCGGCGCGGTGGTCGGCAACATCTATGCGCGCCGTGGTGAAATCGCTGGCGCGACTGTGGCGGCGTCCACGGGCTGGGCGATGGCGTATGGGGCGGGGACGTTGGCGCTGTTCGCGCTCGCCACCGGCCGCGCCTGGGTGTTCGAGCCGACTTGGGCCTACACGCTTTCGCTTTTTTACCTCGCCGCCATCGGCTCGGTGATCGCGTTTCTCTTGTATTACGGCCTCGCGCGCCGGCGCGGCTATGCGACGGCTTCCTACATTTCCGCGCTGGCGCCGCCCGTGGCGATGACAGTCTCGGCTTTGTTTGAGGACAAAGTCTGGGGTCTCTTCGCGCTCGGCGGCGTCGTACTGGTGATCGCGGGGCAGTTCTTGCTGCTGCGCGCGAAGCGCGCTTAGGGCAGCGCGCGCAGCGCCGCCGCCGCGCCCGGCAGCAGCACATCGTCTTCAGTGCTCTCGCTTAAGCGCGCATTAATCCATACCGCTTGCAGGAACGCCATGGTGTTGTGGCGCTTCGCCAACCCCGCTTGCGACGCGAAGGCTTCGCTCCAGGCATTGAGCGGCGCGGGATTCATCAGTTGCTCGAACCAGGCCGTCCACTCCGCTTCGGTGAACGCACCGCGCCGGGCGATGAACAGGATCGGACGCATTAGCCGCTCGGGTTCGCCATAGGTGTAGAAGTGGGTCGTCGGCGCGACTTGGCTCGCGACTGCATCGCGAATCGCGCGCATATGGGCAGCGTCGTTGAAGTTCGGATCGAGCGCGATCTGCATCAGTAAATCCGCGCCATGCGCCACGCCATGGCGCCAGCCCTCGCGTTCATCGAAGCCGCGATAATCGCGTACGCCGCGCACATACTCGACGGAACGCGCAACGATCTCGTTGTACATGGCGTCATCGTAGTAGCCATTGATGCGGTCGGCGCGCACCAGCTCCGAGAGTGCAAGCGCCGCGAACGGCCGCGCAAAGCCGTCCGGATCGGGGCCGCGCATCATCGCCAGCGTTTCATTGGTGAGATTGGTGCGCGTCGCCACTGAAAGCTGGTCGCTCCGCAACAGCCGCGTCAGGCCCTCATACGCAACTTGATCGCGCAAGAATGGATCGGGCGAGGCAAGGCACGCGACCAGCCCATGCGCAAACCGTTGCCGCTCGCCCGCGTCCGCAATGGCAAACTCCGCCGCCCGCAACGCCTCCAGCGCCGCGCGGTCGTAGCCCGCCGGCGGGCACGCAGAGACTTGCGTCGCGCCCGCCGGCGCGGTGGCGCAGGCGGCGAGCAGGAGGGCGGCTGCGAGGGCGAGGTGTTTCATGGGCGCGAGTGAGCGCGCGTCAGAGGTGGGCGGCAACTGCGTTGCGACGAACGCCGCCTAAAACCCAGCCGCCAGCTTCCGCTTGCGCTCTACACTGCTCGGTATCCGCAGGCTCTCGCGGTATTTCGCTACGGTGCGGCGGGCAATGTCGATGCCTTTTTCGCGGAGGATTTCGACGATGCGGTCGTCGCTCAGGATTTCGTGCTCGGCTTCGCGGTCGATCAGGCCTTTGATTTCGTAGCGTACGGCTTCGGCAGAATGGCTTTCGCCACCATCGGAAGCGTTGATCGAGGCGGTGAAGAAGTATTTCAGCTCGAACACGCCGCGCGCGCAGGAGAGATACTTGTTCGAGGTCACACGGCTGACCGTGCTCTCGTGCATCTCGATCGCTGCGGCCACCGTCTTCAAGTTCAGTGGCCGCAGATGCGCGACGCCTTTGTCGAAGAAGCCGTCCTGCTGCCGCACGATCTCGCGCGCGACTTTCAGGATCGTCTTGGCGCGCTGATCCAAGCTCTTCACCAGCCACGACGCATTCGCCGCGCATTCGGTGAGGAATTGCTTGTCTTCCTCGCGCTTGGCCGTCTTTGACACCGTCGCGTAATAGCGCTGGTTCATCAGCACGCGCGGCATGGTGTCGGCGTTGAGTTCGACCAGCCAAGTGCCGTCCGGCGCCTGTTTGATGTAAACATCCGGCGCGACCGATTGCACATGGCCGCCGCCGAACCCAGCGCCGGGCTTGGGCGTCAGCGCGCGAACCTCGGCGACCATTTCCAGCAAATCTTCGCGATCGACATCGCAAATGTGCTGCAAGCGCTCGAAATGGCCCTTGGCGAGTAGGTCGAGATTGCCGATCAGCTTTTCCATCGCCGGATCGAAGCGGTCGCGGTCTTTCAGTTGCAGCGCCAGGCATTCGGCGACATCGCGCGCCATGACGCCGACAGGCTCGAAGCCCTGCATGATGGCGAGCACGCGCTCGACGCGCGGGTAGGGTGCGCCGATGCGGCCGGCGATCTCCAACAGATCGGCGCGCATGTAGCCCCAATCATCCACCGCATCGATCAAGGCCGCGCCGATCATGCGATCGACCGCATCGAGACCGGCTTCCGTGAGCTGTGCATCGAGATGCTCGGCGAGCGTGATGTCGTTCGCCAGCGTCTCTTCGATGCCGGGCATGTCGTCGAAGCTTTTGCCCGACGATGCTTTCGACCAATCGGTGAGAGGGGCCGCACCCGCTTCTGCCAATTCGTTGGCGCTCAGATCCGGCGCCATGTCGGCAACGCTGACATCGAGCGCGGCTTCCGCCGGCGCCATGCCGCTATCGAACTCAAGCGCTTGCGCGTCGCCGCTATCGCTCGCGGCTTTCGTCGCTTCGGCCGAACCTTCCTCGCGCTCCAGCAATGGATTGCGCTCGAGTTCGCCTTCGACGAATTCCTGAAGCTCAACATTGGAAAGTTGCAGCAGCTTGATCGCCTGCTGCAATTGCGGCGTCATCACCAGGGCCTGGCCCTGGCGCATCTCCAGACGGGGGGTCATCGCCATCGCGGGCCCTCGGTCTAGTGGTAATCTTTGCCGAGATACCTTTCGCGCACGACCGCCGAAGCCATCACCTCTTGAGGTGTGCCTTCGAACATCACTTCGCCGTCAAACATGATCGATGCACGGTCCACGATCTGCAGCGTTTCGCGCACATTGTGGTCGGTGATCAGAACGCCAAGCCCGCGCTGTTTCAGAAACAGCACAAGCTCGCGGATGTCGTTGATGGCGAGCGGGTCGATGCCTGCGAAAGGCTCGTCGAGCAACATGAAGGACGGACGCGTCGCCAAGGCGCGTGCGATTTCGACCCGACGCCGCTCGCCGCCCGAGAGGGCAGACGCAGGCGCATCTTTCAGGTGATCCACACGCAGTTCGGCGAGCAGCCCGTCAACGATTTCGCGGCGCTTCGAGCGAGACCGCTCGGAAAGCTCCACGATCGACATGACGTTCTGTTCGACGGTGAGACCACGGAAGATCGACGGCTCTTGTGGGAGATAGCCCACGCCAAGCCGCGCGCGTTGGTACATAGGCAGTGTTGTGACGTCCTGGCCGTCCAACAAGATTTGCCCTTGGTCCACGCGTACGAGCCCCGTAATCATATAGAAGCAGGTGGTTTTCCCTGCTCCGTTGGGGCCCAACAAACCAACGACCTCGCCGCGATTGACGGTGATGGATACATCCTTCACCACGCGGCGGCCGCGATAGGATTTCCCGATCGAAACCGCGCCTAGACCGCCTTGTGCGGACTGGGCCTTGGCCGAACGGCTTGCAGCGCCCTCAGGGCTCATATGCACTCACCGCGGCTAAGATTTCGTAACGATTGGACGATCACTGGCGCGGTTGGCCCGAATTTTGCCCGCCTTCGCTGGGGACAAACACCCCGCGCACACGCCCACCGCCCTGCGGACGGATCACGGTGCGGCGGTTGCCGATGTTCAAAACCAGGGTTTCGCCCCGGATCACGTTCTCGTCCGACGCCACCACGACATTGCCGGAAAAGGTCACGCTATCTTGCGCGATCTCGTAGACGGCGCGGTTGCCGCGCGCCGATTGCGCCGGGCGTACATAATAGACTTCGCCTTCGGCGATCATGCGTTCGATGTCGCCTGAGCCCAGGCCGCCTTGCTGTTGTCCGGCAGCTGCGGCGGTCGAAGCGCTGAAGAACAGCGTAATGCGATCAGCGCGCAGGCGCGCATCGTTTTGAACAATGTCGACATCGCCGACGAGCACGAGACGGCGCTCAGTGTCGAAATATTCGAGATTGTCGGCTGAATAGGAGACAGGCCCGCCGCTTTCGCTCAATTGAGCGTACGCGGGCGAGGCTGCGAGAGCCGTCATCAGCAGAGCGCCGGCGGCGATAAAGAAGGCTGTAGGCCTCATTGCGACGGCTCCCCGGTCTGCTCTCTGCGGTCAGGAATCTGGCCGCGGACACCGCCCCGAAGCACCAATGCCCGGTCGCTGTCCCGTAATTCATAACTTTCGGCCTGGAGCACGCCAAGGGGTCCGGCGCCGGTGACGCCCCCGCGCCCGGTCAAAGTGCCCGCTTCCAGGTCCACCATCATGTAGGGGGTGGTGAACCGGTTGCCGCCACGGTCCGAAAACAGCACCTCGCCGTCGAAAATGACGGTCTTGGCCGCTTCGTCATAGATGCCCCTGGGGGCCAGCATGATTGTTCCGGCTTCGGTCCGATAGACCGGGGCGATCAGCTCGATCGGCTGGCCCTCACCGGCCGCCCGCTCAGCCGTCTCAGCCGAAAGCTGGTAGGGGCCGCCGCCCTCGGTGCGGCCGATGAAGCGGGGGTTGATCATCCGAAGCGGCTCGGCCGGGGCGTACTGGCCGGCATTGAAGCCGCCTTCGATGGCGTAGAGCGCCATGAACACGAACACCGCTGCGAACGACGCGCCCGCGCCAGCCACGAAGAACCTCCGCAGCGCCGCGATCAGGCGCGAGCGACGGCGGGCGCTGCGCAGCGTGGCGGCGCGCTTGGGCTCCCAGTCGAAGTCGGCGAAATGGGCAGTTGCAGTCATGTTCCTCCGGCTTGTCGCCCGGCCCGGGGGCGGAAGCAAGGCGAGGCGGCGGTCCGGCGAACGCGTCGATCCGTACTGCCTCTGGCGGCTGCAGCGCCGCGCACTAGATACCGGCTCTCAGCGGCAGAGGATTGAGCACGATGCGGGTTTTGACGTTTGCGACGGTTATTCTTTTTGCCGCGTGCAACGGCGCGCCAAGCAATGGCCAGACGGCCACGCCGGGTGCGCCGGTCGAGCAAGGCCAGGCCAACGCCAATTTCCAGCCCGCTTTCGAAGGCCAGACGCGCGCGCCTGCACTGACGTCCGGCGTCGTGATCGAGACGCAAGAGATTGCCGCACGCCTCGATCATCCGTGGGGCATCGCTGTTTTGCCGGACGGCAATTTGCTAGTCACCGAACGCGCCGGGCGCCTGCGCCTGATCACGCCGCAAGGCCAAGTCTCTGAGCCGCTCACCGGTTTGCCGGCAGTCGATGCGCGCGGGCAGGGCGGTTTGCTCGATCTCGCGCTGTCGCTGACTTTCGCGGCTGATCGGCTGATCTATTGGTCCTATGCCGAGCCGCGCGGCAACGGTACGAACGCGACGGCCGTCGCGCGCGGCCGTCTAAATGACAACGCCACTGGCGTTGAAAATGTGCAGCGCATCTTTCAGCAGAATCCAGCCTGGAATTCGCGCGGCCATTTCGGCTCGCGCCTCGTCTTCGATGGCCAAGGCCGCCTCTACATTACGCTCGGCGATCGCCAGGGCGACGACTCGCGCGGGCTTGCGCAAGATCGCTCCGTCACCATCGGCAAAGTTGTACGCATCAATGCCGATGGCGCGATCCCGTCTGACAATCCGTTCGTCGGCCAAGCGGACGCAGCGGCTGAGGTCTGGTCCTACGGTCACCGCAACGTGCAAGGCGCCGACATCCACCCCGGCACCGGCGCGCTATGGACGATCGAGCACGGACCGCGCGGCGGCGATGAACTGAACCTCACTCAAGCTGGCCTCAATTACGGTTGGCCGGTTATCTCATACGGCATCGAATATCGCGGCGGCGCCGTCACCGGCGGCATCGCCGCGCAAGACGGCATGGAGCAGCCAAACTATTATTGGGATCCGGTCATTGCGCCCGGCGACATGGATTTCTACCGCGGCGAGCTGTTTCCGTGGCGCGGCGACATTCTGATCGCCGGGCTGGAGACCGAGGCGCTCATTCGCGTTCGTGTGGATGGTCCGCGCGTGATCGGCGAAGAGCGTTTCGATCTCGGCGTCGGCCGCATTCGCGACCTCGCCGAGGCCGCAGACGGCTCAATCTACATCGTCACCGACGAAGACAATGGCCGCGTGGTGCGGCTGATACCGCAATAGCGCGCCGCCACTACTCGGAGCCGCTGGGCGCGTCCGCCGGTGCATTGAGCGCCTGCAGACGCGCCTGCAGTTCAGCATTGGTGCGCGCTTGCGCGGCGATGCCGTTATACACTTCGATCGTGAGATTATTGCGCGCGAGAATGCCGCGAATTTGCTCGGCCGCCTGCGCGCGCTCAGTTTCCGTTCCTGATGTCAGGGTGGCGCTTAGCGGCTCGATCTCGGCGCTGGCTGTGATGAACGCGCGCAGCTGGTCGTCGCTCAAGCTATCGCCGACCGCAGCGACAGCGATGCGGTTGCTGAGCGTCTGATCTGTCTGCGAGGCTTCGAGGATCTGGTTGTATTGCTCTGGCGTAACGCCGGCTTCCTGCAAGATTTGGCTGATCCGAATCTGGTTTTGCTGTTGCTCTTCCGTTGTTGTGCCGGGCGTCAGCTGATTTATTTGCGAGCGGGCGGCGACGAATGCGTCGATCTGCGCGTCAGTGTAGCCGGTCGTCGCTTGCGGCGCTGCCGGCGGCGGCGTTGTTGTTTGCGCTTGTGGCTGGTGCGCAGACGTTTCGCCATTGCTAGCGCACGCCGCCAACGGCGCCATGCCAGCGAGTAGCGCCGCTGCCGCGGCCATTGAAGTAAAACGGATCATCTCAGACTCCGGGTCCGCTCGCCCGCCCACACTTGTTCTACGCATACGGTAGCGAACGGTTCCGAAATTCCTTCAGGTTCCGCTGACTTAGAGCGTGCGCGCCGCCACGAGTAAGCGATCTAGCAGCGCATCAAGCTGGACGCGCTCGCGCGCGTCGAGCGCCGACAGCAGTCGCTCTTCCGCCGCCAACGCGATCGGCGCGATGCGCGCATGAACGCTCTCGCCTTGCGCCGTCAGCGAAAGATTTTGCCGCCGCGCGTCGTCGGTGTCAGCGCTCGCCCGCAAACGCTTGGCCGCCACCAGCCGCGCCACCGCGCGCGAGACCGCGACCTTGTCCATCTCAGTGGCCTCGGCGATCTCTTTTGCCGTGAGCCCCGGCCTGCGGCCAAGCACGGCGATGATGCGCCATTCGGGGATGGTGAGATCGAAGGTCTTGGCGTAGCGCGCCGCGATCGCGCGAGAGACGCGGTTCGACAGGATCGAGAGCCGGTAGGGGAGAAAATCCTCCAGAACCAGCAAATCGGCCGGGCTTGGTTTACGTTTCGCGCTTGCCATTGGTTTCAGATGAAACTAAATCGGAGGAAAGATCAAGCCGCCGAGGAAATGTCATGGCCGACCTGTTCGAAAATCCGCTGGGCACCGACGGCTTCGAGTTCGTCGAATTCACCTCGCCCGAACCGGACAAGCTTGCCGCGTACTTCGAACAGATCGGCTTCACCGCCGTCGGCAAGCATCGTTCGAAGAATGTCGTCCGCTACAAGCAGAACGACATCAACTTCATCCTCAACATGGAGCCGTCAGGCCAGCCTGCGGATTTCCGCTCTGCGCACGGCCCCTCCGCCAACGCGATGGCCTTTCGTGTGAAGGATGCGAAGCACGCGCTCGAAGAAGCGGTGAAGCGCGGCGCCAAGGCGGTGCAATCGCCTGTCGGCCCTGGCGAACTCAATATCCCAGCGATCGAAGGCATTGGCGGCGCTTATATCTATCTGGTCGATCGCTATGGCGCCGACACCATCTACGACGTCGATTTCGAACCGATCGCCGGCGCCGATGAGTCGAAAAACCAAATCGGCCTCACCTATCTCGATCACCTCACGCACAACGTCTTCCGCGGCAACATGGCCAAGTGGGCGGACTATTACGAGCGCATATTCAACTTCCGCGAAATCCGTTATTTCGACATCGAAGGCAAAGTCTCGGGCCTCTTCTCAAAAGCAATGACCAGCCCCGACGGCAAGATTCGCATCCCGCTCAACGAGAGCAAAGGCGATCCGGAGAAGGTCGATCAGATCGAAGAATATTTGCAGCGTTACAAAGGCGAGGGCATCCAGCATTTGGCGTTCGGCACGAACAATCTCTACGACGTCGTCGATCGCCTGCGCGCGCGCGGTGTCGAGCTGCAAGACACGATCGAGACCTATTTCGATCTCATCGACAAACGTCTGCCGGGCCACGGCGAGCCGGTCGAAGAACTCCGTAAACGCCGCATCCTGATCGACGGCGCGCCCAGCGAAGGCCAAGGTCTGCTGCTGCAAATCTTCGGCAAGGACGCCATCGGCCCGATCTTCTTCGAATTCATCCAGCGCAAGGGCAATGAAGGCTTCGGCGAAGGCAATTTCAAAGCGCTGTTCGAGTCGATCGAACTCGACCAGATCAAGCGCGGCGTGTTGAAGGCGGGATGATGCGCGCGCTCCTCGCGTTCGCGCTATTGGCGCTCGCCGCCTGCGCCACGGCGCCGGAGCCAGCTCCGCGCTGGTCCCTCGTCGTACACGGCGGCGCCGGTGTTATCGAACGCGCGAACCTCACGCCCGAACTTGAAGCGCAGTACCGCGCTGCGATGCAGCGGGCGCTAACGACAGGCGGCGCCATCCTCGAACGCGGCGGCTCGTCGCTTGATGCGGTCGAAGCCGTGATCCGCGAGATGGAAGACGATCCGCTGTTTAATGCGGGCCGCGGCGCCGTTTTCACGGCCGAAGGACGCAACGAACTTGACGCTTCGATCATGGATGGCCGCAACCGTGCCGCAGGCGCTGTCGCCGGTCTGACGCGCACGCGTCATCCGATCAGCGCCGCGCGCGCCGTGATGGAGCGCTCGCGCCATGTCATGCTGATCGGCGAGGGCGCCGAGGCGTTCGCGCGGAGCCAAAGGCTGGAAGAGGTCGATCCGGCCTACTTCTTCACCGAGCGCCGCTGGCAGCAGCTGGAAGACAACTTGCGCGCCAACAGTCTGCCGATCCCGCAGCGCCCGGCCGGCGCGCCGCAAGCGCCGCGTGCTGAACTCGTTTATCCAGACGATCACCAGTTCGGCACCGTCGGCGTCGTAGCATTCGATAGCGCGGGCAACATCGCGGCCGGCACCTCAACCGGCGGCACCACAGGCAAACGTTGGAGCCGCGTTGGCGATGCACCGATCATCGGCGCAGGCACATATGCGCAGAACGGCGTCTGCGGCGTGAGCGCGACCGGCACCGGTGAATTCTTCATCCGTGTTGGCGTCGCGCGCGATATCTGCGCGCGCATGCAGCTCAACGGCGAAAGCGCACAAGAAGCCGCCGATAGCGTCATCGCTGAAGTCGGCGCTATGTTGAATAATCAAGGCGCTGCCGGAGACGGCGGCGTCATCGTGCTCGATGGCCGGGGCGGCGTCGCCTGGGCGATGAACACGCCGGGCATGTACCGCGCCGCCCAAATGGCGGGCGGAGACCCCATCGTGCAGATTTTCGCGGACGAACAATGAGCAATCGTCACTCGCCCATGGCACTAAAGCGCGGCTCGCTCGTTGATCCTCTGGGACTCTCCGGTCCCCGGGGAACATCTCATGTCAACGTTCGTGATCTACGCGATCGGCTATCTCATCCTTCTCGCCGGCTTGGTCTATGGCGCGGTTCTGCTCGGCGTCCAGACACAATGGATTATAGTCGGCGCGCTCGTAATGCTGGGCCTTGGCATTGCGCTGGGCGTCGGCAAGACGCGTACGAAAGACGTCCCCACCGATCATCAACCCTAAGCGCAGCGCGTCCGGCGCGCGCGCAGGAGCGCGCATTATGGCGATAACGTCAGGCATCCATCACGTCGCCTATCGCTGCAAAGACGCCAAGCAAACCGTCGAGTTTTATCGCGACGTGTTCGACATGGATTACACGACCGCGTTCGCCGAGGATCACGTCCCCTCGACGGGCGAGTACGATCCGTACATGCACGTCTTCCTCGACGCGGGAAACGGCAACGTGCTCGCCTTCTTCGAACTGCCGAACCAGAAAGACATGGGCCGCGACGAGAACACGCCAGCCTGGGTCCAGCACATCGCGTTCAAAGTTGAGAGCTTGGATGCCCTGATGGCCGCGAAAGCGCGCGCCGAGGCCAAGGGCCTCGACGTGCTCGGCCCCACCGATCACGGCATCTTCAAATCGATCTACTTCTTCGACCCCAACGGCCACCGCCTAGAACTCACCGCCGACACGGGCACCGCCGAGGAGTATGCCGAACTCAAGCGCGTCGCCCCCGCTATGCTGGAAGAATGGAGCCGCACCAAGAAGGCGCCGCAACATGCGGCCTGGCTCCACGAGAAAGCGCGCGCCGCACACGCCACGAAGTCGCGGATCGGGGAATAATCGGCATGACGTTGGCGCGCGTCCGCGCTAGAGAGGACGCATGCTGAAGCTCTACGATTATTGGCGTTCGTCTGCCGCCTATCGCGTCCGCATCGGGCTAAATCTCAAAAACGTCGATTACGAGTCCGTGCCGATCAACATCGCACCCGGCACGGACGAGCAGATGCGAGAGCCATATCGTTCGAAAAACCCGCAAATGCGTGTGCCGGCGTTGGAGACTGAGCAGGGCATCATCACCCAATCGCTCTCGATCCTGGTCTGGCTCGATCAAATCTACCCGAACCCACGCCTTATGCCCGCCGACCCGTGGCTCGGCGCGCAAGTGCGTTCATTCGCCACCACGATCGCGACCGACATTCATCCGCTCAACAACACCAGCGTGCTGACGCGGCTCAAGTTGGAGTTCAGCGCAAGCGAAGATCATATCGGCGAATGGTATCGCCACTGGATCAAACTCGGCTTCAACGCGCTCGAACACCAGGTCGCCAATCATCCAGACACTGCATACATTTTCGGCGATGAGCCAACGCTGGCCGACGTGATGCTCGTGCCGCAAATGGCCAATGCGCGTCGGTACAAGACGGATGTTTCGCCATTCCCACGCCTCGTTGCCTGGGACGAAACCGCGCGCAAACATCCCGCTTTCATCAAAGCCGCGCCGGAAAACCAGAAGGACGCGCCCAAGCCATGAAACTCGCATCGCTCCGCCACGGCCGTGACGGCCGCCTCGTCGTCGTGTCCCATGATCTAGCCTGGTACGCGGTCGCTGGCCCCGAAGTGCCGACATTGCAGGCCGCGCTCGATGATTGGACGCACGCCGAGCCGCGCCTCAAGGCGCTGAGCGAAGGCGTCAACGCCGGCACGATCCTGCGCGAGCGCTTCCACGAACGCGAAGCCGCTTCGCCGCTGCCGCGCGCCTATCAATGGGCCGATGGCTCGGCTTACGTGAACCACGTCGCACTCGTGCGCCAAGCGCGCGGCGCTAAAATGCCGGAGACGTTTTGGACCGACCCGCTCATGTATCAAGGCGGCAGCGATGTTTTTCTCGGGCCGCGCGACGCCATTCCGCTGAAAGACGAATCCTGGGGCTGCGACTTTGAAGCGGAAGTCGCCGTCATCGTCGACGATTGCGAAGCCGGCATCAGCGCTGACGAAGCGAAGAAGCGCATTCGTCTCGTAATGCTGGTGAACGATGTCAGCCTGCGCAATCTCATTCCGGCAGAATTGGAGAAGGGCTTTGGCTTCTTCCAGTCGAAGCCATCATCCGCCTTCTCACCCGTTGCGGTCACGCCTGACGCGCTCGGTGACGCGTGGCGGGACGGCAAACTGCATTTGCCGATGCACGTCACGCTGAACGGAAAGGCCTTCGGTGCAGCGAACGCCGGCGAAGACATGACTTTCGATTTCGGCCAACTCATCGTCCACGCCGCTAAGACCCGCGATCTCGCTGCCGGCACGATCATTGGCTCAGGCACAGTCTCCAATCGCGGCGAAGACGGCGGACCTGGCAAACCGGTCAGCGAGGGCGGCCGCGGCTATTCCTGCATTGCCGAACAACGCATGATCGAGACGATCCAGTCGGGCAAGCCGAGCACCGCATTCCTCAAGCATGGCGACACCGTGGAAATCGAAATGCGCGACGCGAAGAATCACTCGATCTTCGGCAGGATCGAACAGGAAGTGGTCAAAGCCTAGAACGGGATGCGCGCGCCATCCCACGCGAAGGCATTGCCGCTATCCGCCGGTGTTAGGCCATCGATGACCGAGAGCAGCCGCTCGGCGCTATATGCCGGCGTGAACAGCTTTTCCACCGCAACGCCACGCTGGAATGGCTTGGATAGATCCGTGTCGACCGTGCCTGGATGCAGCGCCACGCAAATCGCTTGCTTACGCTGGCGCGCCAGCTCGATCGCGCAGGTGCGGACGATCTGATGCAGGGCGGCTTTAGAAGCGCGATACGAAGCCCAGCCGCCGAGGCGGTTGTCCTCGATCGATCCTACGCGCGCCGAGAGCGCAGCAAACACCGCCTTACGGTCACGCGCCAACAGCGGCAGCATGTGCTTGGCGATCAGGGCCGGTCCTGTCGCGTTGACGGCGAACGCATGCACGAAGCTGTCGGCGCTGAAGTCGCGCCAAGTCTTTTCCGGCTGCATGCTGCCTTCGTGCAGTACTCCGGTCGTTACCAACACGAGATCGAGCGGGCCGCCCCCGCTCATACAGGCCGCGGCGTCGGCGATCGTCTCTTCGCGCGTGATATCAAACTGAAATGGCGTAATCTTAGGTCGCTCGGCGATCACGGATGAGCGAGAGCCGGCATAGATTGCGCCGACGCCCTCGTTCTCCGCCAGAAGGTCGAGCAGGGCGGCGCCGACGCCGCCGGTCGCGCCAAAGAGTGCGACGCGCATTGGCGCGCTAAAACTCGTGAGCGCGCTCACTTCGGGCCGTTCAGAAAGATGCGCGCATCGCGTGCGATCTCGTTGCGGCGTTCATCGCTCATGCGGTCTAGCGTGCGGTACATCGGCGCGATGCGCGGATTGCCGCCCAGTATCGGCCGATTGCGCGCCAGAAAGTCCCAGTAAAGATAGTTGAACGGGCATGCTTTGGGGCCGCTCTTAAGCTTCACGTCGAAGGCGCAACCTTTGCAATAGTCCGACATACGATCGATATAGGCGCCGCTCGCCGCGTAAGGCTTCGAGGCAAGCAGGCCGCCATCCGCGAATTGGCTCATGCCGATCGTGTTGGGCGCTTCGACCCATTCGTAAGCATCCGCGTAAACCGCCAGATACCATTCATGCACCTGAACAGGATCAACGCCCGCGAGCATGGCAAAATTGCCGGTGACCATGAGCCGCTGGATGTGGTGCGCGTATGCTTCGACTTTGGTTTGGCCGAGAGCGGCAGCCATGCACGCCATGTCGGTTTCGGCTGACCAATAGAACCATGGCAGATCGCGCGTTGCGCCCAGCGCGTTGCGGCGCGTGTAGTCCGGGCCTTCGCGCCAATAGATACCGCGCACATATTCGCGCCAACCCAAAATCTGGCGGATGAAGCCCTCGACTGCGTTGAGCGGCGCCTTGCCGTTTCGGTATTCCGCCTCGGCGCGGCGGCAAACATCGCGGGCATCCAGCAGGCCGATGTTAAGATACATCGAGATGACTGAATGATAGAGGAACGGCTCGCCGCTCAGCATCGCGTCTTGGTAGTCACCAAAGCGGGGCAGGGCTTCGTGCAGAAAGTGCGTTAGCGCCAGGTCAGCCTGTTCATGTGTCACGCCAAACCAGAACGGTTCGAGATCGCCAAAATGATCGCCGAACCGTTCGGCCACGAGGTTCAGCACCGCCTCGGTTTCCGCATTCGGCGCAAAACGCGGCGGCGAGGGCATGAGAAGATCATTATCGGCGGGCTTTCGGTTTTCGGCGTCGAAATTCCAGCGTCCGCCGGCGGGCGCCTCGCTGTCCATCAGGATGCCGGTCTCCGTGCGCATCAGTCGGTAGAAATATTCCATGCGCAACTGCTTGCGCCCTTGCGCCCAGGTGCGGAATGCGGCGTGCGAACAGATGAAGCGCGTGTCCTCACGCACCTCGACCGGCAAGCCGAGTGCCGCCTCCCAGCCTTCCATCTCTCGCGCGAGCCGGTGTTCTCCAGCTTCGGTGACCACCACCTCCGCGGGCTGCAACGCCGCGATCGCTCTTTGCAACTCGCCGCGGAGCGAGCCGCTATTGTCAGTGTCGTCCAACGCCACATAACGCACGGTGACGCCGTCGGCGCGCAGCCGCCTCGCGAACGCGCGCATGGCTGCCAACACAAAGGCAATCTTCTTTTTGTGATGGCGCACATAAGTCGCCTCGGTTGAAACCTCGGCGAGCAGGACGACATCGCGGGCTTTATCGAGATCGCGCAGCGCTGCGATGCGCGGCGTCAGTTGGTCTCCTAGAACAAGGCGTAAAGCATGCACCACGCGCCAAGTACGCGCGCTCGGTTCGCTTGGATTGGAGTTCGATCGAGTTTATCGTCAATCCATGGTCAAGAACGCCAACGGTAAGCGGCTCGAGAAGTCCAACCTGCCGCAGAAGATTTGCGCGTCGTGCCGCCGGCCTTTCAGCTGGCGCAAGAAATGGGCGCGTGACTGGGCACATGTGAAGTACTGCTCTGATCGGTGCCGCGACCGAGCCTCATGAGTGCGCGAAGATGTCAGTCTCTTCCCAGCCGGCGAGATCGAGCGCAGCTCGGCTCGGCAGGAAGTCGAAGCACGCTTGCGCAATCTCAACGCGGCCTTCGCGCGCTAGCATGATGTCGAGCTTGTCTTTCAACTGGTGCAAGTAGAGCACATCCGATGCCGCGTAGGCCAGCTGCGCATCGCTCAGTTCAGCCGCGCCCCAATCGCTCGATTGCTGCTCCTTGGAAATATCACGTCCGAGCACTTCCTTGGTGAGATCCTTCAGACCGTGGCGATCAGTGTAGGTCCGCACCAGCTTGGACGCGACCTTGGTGCAGTAGACCGGCGCCGTGACGACCGAGAGATCGCGCATGAACATCGCCAGATCGAAGCGTGCGAAGTGGAAGAGCTTCAGAACGCTTTGGTCCGAGAGCACGCGCTTCAAATTTGGCGCGTCATAGCTAGAGCGATCGAGCTGCACGAGGTGGATCTCGGACTTGCCGTCGGAGAGCTGCACCAGGCAGAGCGGATCGCGCACCAGCGAGAGCCCCATCGTCTCGCTATCGACCGCAACATGCCCGTCGAACCTCACGTCGTCGGGAAGATCGCCGCTATGCAAATGGACGACCATGTTGCGCCCATCGGCGGTGAGGGAGAGTTTGCGTGTCATGGGGCGCGGGCTTAGTCCAATTCGTGCGGGCAGGCCAGAGGCGCTCACCGCCCCGTTCTGAGCCGCACACCCAGGCGCAGCGCCTGTGGCGGCCCGAGGCTCTCGATCCCGCCCGCCGTTTCCGCCGTTTCGACCGTGGCATCGAGCGCATTGTCGAGCGCGGCATAGATGGAGACCGTATCCGTCAGCGCCTGCTCGGCGCGCAAATCGAGCACGGTGGCTGCCTCCAGCACGCGGCTATTCAGATCATCCTCGAAGCGATCGCTTTCATAGCGCAGGTCGGCGGAGAGGGTGGTCGCCTCCGTCGCGCGCCAAACCAAGCCAGCGGCGGCGCTCCATTCCGCGGCTTGCGCTGGCCGCAGGCCGTCGAGAGAACCGCCATCGAAGCGGGCATCGGTGTAGCTCATCGCCGCGCGCCAAGAGAGTGTAGCGCCGAGCGCGCCTTGCGCCTCGGCTTCGATGCCAGTCGCTTCGATCACACCGGCATTCTGTCGCTGTCGATAGGCGCCGCCCGCCGGTACGAATACGCCAGGCGGAAACGTGCCCGGCCCGGCGCCTAGCGTGACATTCACAATCGCGTCCTCCAGGCGCGCCGCAAACAGACCGACACTCCACGACCATGCACGATGCTCTCCGCCAATGGCCCCGTCGAGCCCAAGCAAACGCTCCGGCTCAAGCAGCGCATTTGCTTCGGTAACGTCATTGCCGACACGGAAGGGGCGGTGAAGCTCGTTTAGTGTCGGCGGCCGGAAACCCGCATACGCTGCGCCGCGAACAAAATAGTCGCCAAACTCACGCCGCACGCCAAAGCGCGCAGTCGGCGCAATCGTCTCCGTATCGTCGGGCAAGAACTCCAGCGTCGGCGCGCCGGTCGCCAGCAAGCGCTCGATCCGTTCGCCATCCTCGGCGCGGTTGACATCAACGCGCGCTCCGCCCGAGACGAGCCAATCGCCAAACGTGCGCCAGCTTTCGGCGTAGACGCCTGCCGTGAGCGTGCGCCCGCCCGCGATGCGTGAGCGCGTGAACGCGCCGCCCATGAACGAGAACAGTTCGCGCGTCTCGCCATCGGCCGCGCGCAAATCGGCGCCGATCTCCAGACCGCCCGCGTCATCGCTCCAGCGTATCGCCGCATTGCCGCCCCAGCCGAGCGCGGGCGTTTCATACTGCACGCTCGCCGGTGTCGTTGTGCTGCGATCCGGCGCGGTTGCGACGGAGGAGTTGTATAAATCCGATTGCAGCGTCCACGCTTGCACGCGCCACGCAAACGGCCCAGCCGGATCGGCCAATGTAAAGCTCAAGCTTGAGCCTTCGGAGCGCGACTCCGCGCCAACGAGCCCAGCGCTGCGCCATTCCGAATACGCGCCCAGTCGCGCCGCAAACACCAGATCGTCGCCGCGCCACTCCAACCTCGTCACGCCGGCGAACGAATCGGACGCCAGCGCCACATCCGCCGCCCCGCGTCCTTCGCGCACCGCGACCCAACCGTCGCTCCGTTGCGCTGATGCGCCCAGCATCCATGAAAATGCGCCGCTGGTCGCTTCGCCGATGCCGGCCAATCGCCCGTAGCCAAGCGCGTCGCCTTCGGCTGTCAGCACCGCGCCTTGCCCCCGCCGTTCACGCAACCGCACAGCGCCCGTCAGCGCGCCGGCGCCATAAGGTCCAGCGCCTGCGCCGCGCACGATGTCGGCGCCTTCGATCGTCTCAGCCGGAAGCGCGCCCCAGATCACCCAGCCGCCGAACGGGTCGTTCATCGGCTGGCCGTCGAGCGTCACCAGCGCGCGACCCGCACCGGACGGCGCAATCGCACGCAGCGATAGGCCCTGAATGGTCGGGTTGGCTGCGGCGCTATCGTTGCGCCGGAACAGCGCTACACCCGGCACAACGCGCAGCGCCTCATCCAAGCGGACCGCATCCTCGATCGCCTGCGCATTGACTTCGACGCGCGCGTAAACATCCTCGCCCGCCGCCTCCGGCAGGCGCGGGGCGGTTACGATGATTTCTTCAGCACCTTGGCAATCCACGTGGCCTCACTCCGCCCCGTCGAGCGCCTCGTACGTCACCAGCGTAAAGCGCGTGCGCTCGCTGTCGCGCATTCTTTGCGCGATGACTTCATGGAGATCGGGCCGCCACGTTGTCCAGCGGTCGATGAAGGCGTTGGCTGCGGCGCGATCGCCGTTGCGTTGCAGCGCCAAGGTTTCGCGCAGTAGGGACGTCACCGCCCCCGGATAGCGCCGGTGATCGATGCACAGCTGCCCATTCTCGAAGCGCAACGCGCCCTGGTCCAAGAACCAATTCCACTGGATCAGCTGCATGGTCTGATACGGCTGCTCGCGACGCGGCCGGTTTTTCTGCAGAACACGGCGAATGCCCGAGGCGTAAATTGCTTGCAGCTGTGCGTCGCTGATCCGTCCGCGCTCGTTTAGAATCCGCGCCGCCGTGAGCGACACCAGGTCCGCCTTCATCTCTTCCAGCAGCGAGGCATTGTCCTCCAGCGCCACATCGAGATCGCGGCCATCGGCGGTTTGATCGACGCCGAGATAATGGCCGACCTCGTGCCATAGTGTGCGATAAAAGCCGCCCTCCGGCGTCAGCTGGCTTGCCTGCGCCGGCACGATCGCCGATTGGAACGCCCGATTCGTCTCCTGGAACAGTTCGTCATTCAGCAGGATGTTGCCGCGCATCAGGATGGTGCGCCCATACTGGCGTGCGAGATAGGCGTCGTTGGGCAGGATCGTCGCCGTATTGGCGCCGCGCGCTTGACCGAAATCGGCGATGATATTGTAGACGCCGACCGGAATGTCGCTACGCACCTCGCGGTGATGCTCATACGGCAGCGCGTTTTCGACCACCTGAATGTCGGCCAAAGCCGCCTGCAACTCATCGCTCCGCGGTCGGTCGCGCACGAGCAGGGAAAGCGAGAAGAACGTCTTCACTCCGAAGAGGGCATCGTCATAGGTCTCGTAGGCGCCGATCTGCGCATTGAGATTGCCGGTGAATTGGCCGGTAATCCAAGCTGCGTCGCCGCCCTCATAATCATCCGCCAATAGATCGCGCGCCCGCAACCGCAGATATCGCGCGAACGCTGCATCGCCGCTCTCGACGTGCGCCGCCGCCGCATTCAGCCGCTCGTAGATGAAGAAAATGTTCTCTGCGTACGCCACGGAATACGGCACGGCCAGATAATCAGCGCTCTCACGAAAGCGCGCACGCAAGCCTGGGTGCAAAGTGTCGAGCGCCGGATAGCGATCGAGCGTGCTGAGCGCCCGGCGTCTGTTTTCAGGCGTCGCCGACCACACCACGCCGCGATCATCCAGCAATTCGTCGCGGCGCTCCGGATGCGCAGCGAAATAGGCATCCATCGTCTCGCGCGTGACGCCGGCCGGATACACATTTCGCGCCGGCGCCTCCGGCGCGACGGAGAGAAACGCCTCGCGCGTGTTGTCCAAGGTGGACGCAATTGGCCCGCTGTTCAGCCGAAAGAGATCGTGCTCAAGCGCAAGCTCCGGATGCGCCGCCAGGTAGTCCGCCGCCGCCAAAGCCTGCGGGTGGCGCTGCTGCAGATAGAGCTGATGCATGCGCTCGCCCGCCTGCAGCAATTCGCTCACCGCCGCCCGCTCACCCGCGCTCAAGGCGGAGAGGTCGGGATTCAAATGCGTGCGCTGCGTGCGATCCAGGATTTGCTCTATCCGCGCATCGTCCCAAGCCGGCGCTATGCCGGCGGAGGAGACGGGCGTTGCCCCCGGCGTGGCGCAGGCGGCGAGCGAAACGGCGGCGGCGAACAGGAAATGGCGCATGGCGGCTAACATGGAGCGCTCAGCCATCGAAGGCGAGACAACTTATCGAAAAGAAGGCGTCAGCCATCCGAAGCTCGCAGCCGGAATGCGCCGTCCTCTTACGCTAAAGCTTCGGAGGACATCCTATTCTCGCTTCGCGAGCGTAGGATGGTGCGGGAAGAGGACTCGGCATCTTCATCGACCGATTTGAATAAAAAGAGATAACTAGATTTCGGATTCGACCCGATACCGACAATGATACCGGCACGTGAGAAGAGTGCCCGAGTTCGAGTGCGCTCTAGGCCATCTTCGCCTTGTTCTTACAGCAGCTCGCACGCGCGCGGCAAGCGCGAGTTGGACGGTGTTGGATTGTGAGGCCTGTCGTTGGCCAGTGTTTCCCCCTTCCCAGAACCGCACTGGCGGGCCGCCGGCGATCTCACTGAGCAGACCTGCGCCGCACGGGCGCGACCCTGATGGCGGAGATCGGCGTCTCCGGCGATGTGATCAGCCGCATTCTAAATCACACACCCCCGGACCCCAGGTCACGAAGATCTATAATCGCTTCGACTACGAGCCGCAGAAGCGTGAGGCGTTGGGGTGAAGCCCGTTGAGGGACACCGATCGCCCGCCTAGTCGCAAGTATTGGGATGGACCGGCCCGAACGTGCCTCTGTCTTGTCGCTCGTATAGCTTTGGCGATAGGGCAGGGATTGGCCCATTCGCGCCGCTCACAAACGGCCGACGCACACTTGTCGCGGTGGGCACACTTCGGCCAGTGATCTTCCCCCGGCCTATGCGCGGCCGGAAGATCATCGAGACGCCGCGGCTCTCCTTGCGGAGTGCTCTTAAACCGAAAGTTGACGAAGCAATTACTGAATGGCGTATGCGCGTTGATACAGCGGCGTCTTCGTTTCGAATGGCGTGGCATTGTCTCGTTCGCGCAGCGTGCCGCCCCAATTCCAACGCACGCCGAACGTGAACGTTTCGAAGTCGCCGAACACGTCTAGGTCGAAAGTCTCATACGAAGCGCGAAAGCTCACCGGCAAGGTGAAGGGTTGCCACTCCGCGTTGACCCCGATTGTGGTAGTGTCGAGATCGCCGCCGCCTGCGTCGAGATTGCCGACGCCGTAGGCGCCGCCGACGCGGAAATTGTCGGACAGGTACCAGTTCAAACCGACATCGGCATTCCAGCTGTCGAGATCGACCAGAAACTCGGTTTCACCAACGGTGTAACTGCCGCCGATGACCGTGCTGGGGCCCAGATTAAGGGTGCCTTCGATGCCATAAGCCGTTTCGTTGGTGCTGTCGGAACCATCGGGGTCGATACTCGTCTGCGCAACGATGCCGCCGAGACGCCAACCGTCGCCATTGTAGTAGAGATGGCCAGCGAGGGTGTAATGATCGACATCGCCGTCGGTCGAACCGAAGCCGCCATCGACCTGGTAGCCGATCGAACCGCTGGCAGCGCCGAACGCGGCTTCAGCCTGCCATACATCATCCGTATCTCCGTCAGTGTTTCCGAGGTTGAGACCAACGTGACCACCGGCCTGAGCCATGGCCGGAGTAGCCGTGAGCAGAGCAGCGGCGGCTGCAAGCAATGCGATTTTCTTCATTTTGGTTTCCCCCTCGGCTAATAAGTGAGCAAACTAAGGCGCTGGGAAAAAGAGCGCGCTACCCAAATGGGTAGTGCGCGCCGGAGATTGGCGGAGGATGATATTGCTCCCAAATGGAGCCGCTTATGCGCGTCGCCGTCTCTGCGCTCTGCGCGCTTGCTCTTGCCGCGTGCGAACAAACGGCAACCCATCCGACGCCTGACATACCCCCCTCGGCGGCGACGCCCGAAGCGTCATCGGCGCTGGATGCGAATGAAATCACAACGGCGGAGGCGATCAATGCCTGCTACCTGACCGCCGCTCAGGTCTCAGAGGCACTCGGGGGCAGTTACTCAGACGGTGTCGCCAGCCAGATCATTCCGCAGATGCGCTCTTGCGCTTATGACGCCCAAGAGAACCAGTTGCGCGTCAACGTCACTTGGATCGATCCGACGCAAGTGAGTGCTTGGCGCGCACAATTGCGTACGCCGCTGGCGGGACAAGTCTCTGATGTCACTGGCGATGACGACGGCGCCATTTTCCAAATGCAGGCCGATATCGGCACCTGCGCGATCATTTTCGTGCGTGGCAACCTGCAATACGAGCTGCGCTCGATGACTTGCAGAGGCGCTCCCGACGCTGAGCGCGTGCGGCTGTTGCGTCTACCGCGGCCGGCCTGAGCCAGGCTGGCCCGCGCAAGCGAGGACGATCACTAGGAGTGAAAAAATGCGTGTGAACATCCGAGCTTTTCTATCCGCCATTGCCATCTCGCTGGCGATGGCTGGCACTGCCGATGCTCAGTACCAGATCGCCCCGGGCGCATTGCGCAACGCCAGCCAGCCGATCATCGTTAATTGTCAGGGGAGCGAGCGCTCTCCCTTTAGCAACGCGCTGCTTTGTCTAGGTTTCGCTGAGATCACGCTGAACTCCGACGGGCCGGGCGCCATGGTGGGGCTGAACCTCACTGCGCCAAACACTCATTGCTCGGAAGTCCAATACTTCGTTCAGCGCGTTGCCACTGAAAGAGGTGTAACGTCGAATCGCCTGGGTCCGGGGGAGAGCGAAGTGCTCCCAATCGCTGACGATCTACCCCGCGGCGCCCACAGCTATCGCATCTGGGCGTGGGGCCACATCGGCGGATGCATGCGGGACCAATTTCTTTCGTTCGGGGTGTTCGCCGAACCAACGATCATTCCCTGAACCAAAGACGGCGCGCGCCTTAGCGGCGCACGCCGTCTTTACGCCCGCAAGTCCCTACCCGCCGGGTTGGTGCGCAACCGGCAACGCCCGCAAGGCGGCCACGACGCGCGCCTGGTCCGGGGCGCCGGTTTTCTGCAATACGCCCTTCAGCATATAGCGCACGGCGTTCTCGGAGACCCCTCTGCGCCGAGCGAAATTCTGCAATGTCTCGCCGTCCGCCAGTGCGGCAGCTAGGCGTGCTTCGGTTGGCGTGAAGCCGTACCAAGCCGCCAGGTGATCCATCGGGATCGTGGGCGCTTTCGCTTTGGCGCCGATGGTGAGCAGAATTGATGCGCCCTCAACGAATCCATCGAGCGCCATCACGCGCTGAGAGGCGATACGGACTGCAAGCACCGCATGCTCTTCGCTATCCGCCGCGGTGACGTTGAAGGCGGCGCTTGCCGATCCATCGGCGGCGGCCAATCGCTGAAGCGCTGCCTGAGCATCGCTTTGCGTAAACCACCAACGGCCGTTGGTGATGCCAGCAACCCCAGCATCGATGTATTCGCGCGCGCGCGGATTGGCGTTGATAACGCTCATGTCCGAGCCCAGCGCCACAACGCCCGCCGTCGCCAAGGCCAAGGAGGCCTCAGCGCTCGAGGCGCGCAAGTCAGCATCGGCAATGCGCCGGCTGATGCGTACCGCGCGTTGGAGGTGTGGCGCCACAAGCCGCGCGCCGCGCCGTAACCCCTCAATGTCCTGGCCGTCTGGCCCCGCGACAAGGAACGCCAAACGTCTCTTCTCATTACGATCGAGAACCACAGCTAAGGCCCGAACTATGGACCATGTGCTCAGAAAGTGCTTGTAGAGTTCACTTTCGAACAATTCTTCACGCGGACAGATTTCATCGGTATCGACAACACGTCCAACCGGTTGCAGCGCGATTTTGTGGCTCCAGGGATGTGTCCCTGCAAAGTGCGCGGAATAGAGCTCCCGCGCGGGCGGAGAAACGTTGGCGGCGGCGACGAACTGCGCGCCGACCTGCGGCGCTTGCTCCCAGACCAGGAAACACACGTCCCAATGTGGCGGGCTGTACGCCTCCACAAAGTTGACGATAGCGTCATCCCAAGTTGAGACATCGAGCGCGGCCTCGTAGATCGCGTCTACGACCCGGCTGAATTTCTGCAGTTCCTCGTGCATGCGCCGCGCCCAGCTCAGCGCGGATCATGCGATCGCAGGCGCCGATGTGCAATATGGATGCGAATCCGAGCCGTGCGACCGACGGTGAGTGAGAGGCAGTTTCCGGCGCGAATGGCCCGGTCGGACGGTCGGGGCTGAACCGGCAGCTCTTGAGTGAAGCGCGCGCTGATGTCGTATGGCCGTTCTCGGCGACTTTGAGCCGGATCGCCAAGCAGACGATCAATTACCGTTTATGAGCGACCCCGCCGCCAACGCATCGTCCCCACGCCGAGCACGAGGCGTGATAGGGTCTCGGGGAATGGAGGCCCGATATGAGTAAGCGCCGCACGGTCATCTGGACTGCCGTTGCCTTCCTGACGGTTCTGGGCGCTTGCGGGCCGACGCACGCGCAATCGCTCTACGACACACTCACGCACAACGGCGCTTGCTTCGCGCGTACCTATGACGAAGCGCACTTGCGCGCGCATCCTGATCAGACGGTGACGCACTTTTTTCTTGGCGATCCAGGGCCGGACTGGGTCGAGGCCCAAACGCCTGCGCACTACAATCTGGCATTTGGTTTCCAAGTTGTGGGCAGCACCGATACATACTCAGGTGTCGCTATTTGCGAACCACAAGGCGCTCTAGCCGCGTGCGATATCGAGGGTGACGGTGGCAGCTTCACTGTTGAGCGCAATGGCGCCGGCCTGCGCATAAGGCTTGAGCGGATGCAGGTGGAGGGAATGCAGGACTTCAGCCCCGATCTCGCGCTTAGGGATAATCGCGTGATGCTCCTTGGGCCTGCGCAAAGCTCAATGTGCCAAGCGGAATAGCGCAGTTCAGGAGTGGTGGGTTTCGGCGACGGCCTGCCTAAGCGCCCGCAGCATTACCGGCGACGCGATTGGATCGACTCAGCCATTCGTAAGAAAATGGCGACCCGGGCATCGCTGGCCCAGTGCGGACATTGGGCGCTTCCGCCTGCATGAAGAGGTGTCGAGGCCCGGACCTGATCAGGAGGTTGCAAGCGACGGAATCTAGCGTGTGGCACGTTATCTCGGCGGCACAGTTTCTATAGGCGGACGGGTTTCGCAAGAAGGCCTCCGAGATTTTCGAGGGGACGGTCGATGCGCTTATTGTTGTCGTTAGTAGTGCTTTGGCTGTTTGGGATGCCAGCCCATGCCTTCAGTGCTACCGAGTTGCGCTTCCTGGCTGCTGGCGTTGAGCGGCGTGCTGTTCTCGTCAATGAAGCGCCACAGGGCGAGGTGCGTCCTGTTGTTATCGTACTGCACGGCGGGCGGGGTAGTGCACAGGAAATGCGGCAGCGCACCGGTTTCGACGACCTCGCGGTCTCGCAGGGGTTTTCGGTTGTTTTTGCAGAGGGGACCGAGTGGGGTCCCGGTCAACACGCCTGGAACACCGGGTATCTGCAGCGCCGGCACGTAGGCCAAACTGACGATGTGGCCTATTTCGATGCGCTGATCGACCTCTTGCTTGCACGACATCGCGCAGATGCGTCGCGCATCTACATGACCGGCGGTTCAAACGGGGCGATGATGACGTTTGCCTATGCCGCTCGACGCCCTGAGAGACTGGCAGCGATTGCCCCGATTGTTGGCGCGATGTTCAGCTTCGATGTCAGGCCATCAACGCCAGTTCCCATCATGATGATCAATGGCGCAATGGATAACGAAGTCCCGCTTGAGGGTGGGATGAGCCGCAACTCACTTGTCGCTAGAGCGCAGGCGGCGCCGTTCAAGTCGCTTGAGGAGAGCCTGCAATTCTGGATCGCGGTCAACGGTTCAGATCCACAGCCGCGCGTTGATGTCTCCGGCACGGTGACGACGAGAACCTACGCGGCTAGCGACGGCGCGGCGCCGACTATTTCGATCGTCGACGCCGCCGGTGGTCACGGTTGGCCGGGCAGTCCAGCTGTTCGCGCCGGCAATTGGCCCATCCAAGCCTTCCGGGGCGCTGATCGCGTCTGGGAGTTTTTTAGAACCCAACGGCGCGCCGTCCAATAAGCACGAGAGCTGTCGTTCCAAACCGAGGGAGAGGAAGCAAGCGTGTCACAATATCTTATGTTTCGGCGTGCAGCTCTGCTGGGACTCTTGGGATGCTTTGCATCCGGCTCTGGCGTCACATTTGCCCAACAGCGCGGCGACGGCGGTCCGCCGTGGATGACCCGACGGGTGAGCGGTCCGGGCCTAGTCTATAGGACATTCCAGAGCGCAGCGGCGGGTGCTCCTGTCAGCTTTCATGTCTACGCGCCGTCGCAGTACGAGCGCGAGCCCGAGCGCAGATTTCCAGTTATCTACTGGCTTCACGGAAGCGGGCCGGGGCTGTCGGGCATACCCATGTTGGCGCGGATGTTTGATCGCGCCATTCATGAAGGAAAGGCCCCGCCCATGATTGTCGTTTTTCCAAATGGTCGCGGCGTCAGCATGTGGTGCGACGCGAGGGACGGATCATCCCCTGTCGAGACGATTGTCGTACGCGAGCTCGTTCCCTTCGTGGACGTCAGCATGCGCACGATCCCCACGCTGGAAGGGCGCATCATAGAAGGCTTCAGTATGGGCGGGTACGGAGCGGCTCGGCTCGGCTTTACCTATCCCGACCTTTTCGGCGCAGTCTCGATGTTCGGCGCAGGCCCGCTCCACCCGGACTTTGAGGTGCTTCCTTCAAATGCTGCCCTGCGCGAACGCGTTCTTGAATCGGTTTACGGCGGCGAACTGGACTACTTCCGTGCACTGAGTCCCTGGCGCATCGCTGAGCGCAATTCGCCTTTGTTGGGGGGTCTGCCATTGCGGCTAGCCATCGGCACTCGTGACGCGACGCTGCCTGCGAACCGCGACTTTCACCGACATCTGAGCGCTTTGGGTATCCCGCATGACTACGTCGAGGTCCCGGGCGTCGCTCATGAGCCTTCGGCCTTGATTGAAGGCTTAGGCGATCAAATGTGGGCATTCTACCGCAGCGTCCTTGGTTCGATTTAGCGCCATGACGCAGAAGCGTCCTTTAGGAACGTAGACTCTGCGCTCCGGCGCCAGCGCGCCCAATCTTTAGAATGTCGTTCTTCGGCGATCTTACGCCGCTCCGTGGCAAACAGCGTGAGCGGCTGGTTGGGATCAACCAGGCCATGGGGTTGGCGTCCCGCGGCCAACTCTGTGCGGCGGCGTTAAAATGAATCCTTTGAGCTAACCTGCAGTCGACCCGCGGGTGCAAACGCTATCGAGTTGACGCAAGATTTCCGCACGCGGGTCTTGCCCCTTCGGCGACATCGATAGCTTGCAGGCAAGATGCGTGAGATCTTCCCAAATCTCGATCTCTTGGTTCTTTTCAGCCAGCTGTGCGACCGCCTCAGTGCGGGCAATGAAGGCGGCAACACCGACTTGTCCGTAGGCGTCCAGCGCATGAAATCGAAGTTTGCGAAGGGCTGACCACAGCGAGGGCGCGGCTGACGCTGAGTTTGTAACACGCCGCTCGTTACTGACGACGGAAAGGAAAGCGCGCCGACGGTCAGGCCCGAAGTAGTGAACATTGTCCACCCAGGTCGCCGCTCTCGACAGCGAGGCATTTGCTTGTGAGCTCATAGGAATTTCAATCCGCCTTGCGCCAAGCAAGGTCCGGGAAAAAAGTTGAAATCGCGTTTGTAATAAAGGTGAAGACCGAATTAAGCCTATCCGAGTGGCGAACGCGCTCTACGCCAGGAACGGCGGCTTTCGGCGAACTTAGGTCGCTCGCTGTGCTAGAGCGCCACCGACTGCTTTGGCTGCATCGCGCCGGTCGCGGATTTAGGTGACGGACCCAAACCCCGCGCCTGCCGATGCTGGCGCCAAACGAATGAGGCGTGAGTCTTCAACTGCCGCCTGTCGGTGCTTCACCGCCTCTCGATACAGCGGGTCTCGGATCATTTCGACGAAAGCAGCTACGCTCGGATACTCTGCGATAAAACATTCGTGCCACGCCTCGGTATCCGGGCCTATGAGCGTAAGTTCAAACTGGCCGCGCCAGATGATGCGACCGCCGACGCGCGAGAAGACTGGCTTACTCTCACGACCGTACGCGGCATACGCCTCAGCGCCAGTCGAAACGCGGCCGTCGGGGTACTGCGCGTGTTCGCGAAATCGTACCAGATTTAGCATGTTGATGGGACCGGGACGATCGTCCGCGCGGAACAAGGCAAAGCGCTCCTTCGTGGGGTCGATGAATCCGGGCACCGGCGGCAAACTCCTTTTGGTTCGACCCAGTCTAAAGTGGAAAGTGCGTTTCGTCACAAGGGCAGTGAACGACAGCTTTCGGCGAGAACACGCCATAGCTTGTCGAATGTGATCTCCGGCAGGAATTGAGCGCGCCGGCCATTCAAGTAATTTGATTGGTGGGCGGGCCGTGGCCCTAAGCTGCCGGTCGTGGCGCTGAGGCCAGCTTCGATGTTTGCGCTAAGGCGTTGCCCCCCTCCGCAGACGGTCGTTGATGGCAACGCCGAGGCCGATGTCAGGAATAGGCATGACGGCGATCGCCGCGACGTCCGTAAGTTCCAGCCGGTGAAGGTGGTCGAACAGGTTGGCGGCGGCTTCAACGGTGTCGCCGGACTCCGAAAGGTTGAGTCGCAACCTGCCGCCAAGATTAGCCGTTGCCGGCCCGAAGAGCAGAAACGCTTCGTCGTCGGTCGCGTGCGTGGCGTTGAGCCTCATGGGCTTTTTCGGCGCGTAATGACGCGCCAGCATGCCCGGCGCGATTGGCTTATCACCTGGGGCTACGCGGGCGCAGGGGCCGATCAATGCCTCGATGCGCTCCAACGCAAGTCCGCCGGGCCGCAAGACGCGTGCGATCTCGCCTGTCAGATCGATGATGGTGGATTCGACCCCGATACACGTTCGGCCTCCGTCAAGGATGAATGGTACGCGGCGCCCGAGGCTTTCAGCGACATGTTGCGCAGTTGTCGGCGACAACATGTTGGAACGGTTGGCAGAAGGCGCCGCCACAAGGCCGCTGCCGATGCGCGCGAACTCTTCGAGCATAACCAACGCCACCGGATGCGCCGGTATGCGCACGCTTATAGATGGCAAGCCCGCGTTTGTGATGCGCGCGCCGCGCGCCAAAGGATGCTTGTTGAGCACCAGCGTTAGTGGGCCTGGCCAGAAATGCGCGGCGAGAAGCTCTGCACGATCGTCAAAGAGCACTTCCGTGCGTAGCAAGCCGATGTCGGCGGCGTGGCTTATGAGCGGATTGAAGTGCGGCCGATCCTTGGCTGCGAAAATCTTCGCAACGGCGTCAGCGTTGGCGGCATCAGCGCCCAATGCGTAGACGGTTTCCGTGGGGAACGCGACAATATCGCCGGTGGCGAGGAGCCTTGCGGCTTCATGGATGCTCGCTGCTTCGCCTGGGACGATCATGTGCCGCGTGCCGATGGTTGAGACTGATCGACCCGACCACCAAATCGCGAGCCTGGCCTGCGTCGAGGACCTACTTGGCTAAACGCGTTCGAACTTGCCGAAAGTGGTGACGACACGGGCGATCCTCGAATGCTGGTCAGCTGGCGGGTTTGCCGCTGCCTTGTGCCAATCCCCGTTAACAGACGTATCGCGATAGATAGAGCACGATGCGGCGAGGTAGCATGCGCGCTCGCCAAGTTGGATTGAACCCCGGAAGCAACTGCGAAATCCAAGTGAATGGCATTCGCGGTTTTGCCCAAGGCGCCTTTATGCCTTTTCCCGCGTCAAACGCTCTGCAAAGGAGATTCCTACGGCACAAAGTACGAAAGTGAAGTGAATGATAGCCACCATCGTCACTACCTGTATGCTTTCCAAACTCAGGTCGCCACTCAAGTAAGTCTTCAACGCATGAACGCCTGAAATGGAGATGATCGCGAATGCGAGCTTTAGCTTGAGGTTGTAGGTATTGACGTGATCTAGCCAGTCAGGCTTTTTCATATCCTTTTTATCAAAGTGTCCGGTGGTCACGAAGAGCGATACACCCGCCAGCGCCACAACCCAAACAAGCTGCGCGACCATCGTCATGTCCACCAGTTCAAGCACCTTGATGATCAGGTCGATCTTTCCGAGCTCGCCAAACAGCAATGTGCTCATCAGATTGTATGTTTCCAGCAGAAACTTTCCCAGAATGCCGAAAATGATCGTCACCAGACCCACATAGAAAAACAGCATGGTGAATCTCAAGCCGTAGAGCAGCGACCCGACCGATGAGAGTAGTTTTTCCATTCTTGCTCACCTTGAAACAGAGCAGACAGATACCCCAAACAGTGATCTAGCGCTCTTATTAGTGAGTGCGACGGTTTGCAGCGGAGAATGCGCCACTATTGGGTTGGACGCGCTTCGCTTTGCGCCTTTTTCGGCGGTCAGAGTAAAAGCGCGGCATCTGAGTCCGCTGCGTGATGACCGTCTGCGTCGCGAGTTTGAAGCGAGCAGACATCGCGCATGACTCTTGTTATCTGATTGCGCCTTGAAGCCGACCAAGCCCCCGCAGAATAAATCGACGAAGACCTATGAGCGTCCGACAGCCAAGGTGTCGCGCCTCAAGCGCGGTAAGGTCCTGTCTGCTGTGGAGCGGGCCGCCTTCCTGGCCTCGCGTCCGGACCTTAAGAAGCCGAGTTAGCCAGGCGTGAATGTCGCCCACCGGCGACATCACGACGTAGCGGAGCGTTTGTGTTACCCGAAGCTTGCCGTGACCGTGCCGTATCGATTCCGATCGATGGTGTCCGAGGCCGATTTCGGCGAGATCAGCCTATGACCGAAAACGCATCGAACCCCACTCAGGTGCGCCCAAGCGCGCTCTACTACGTCCGTCTCGCGATGGTGGAAGCGAGGAGTTTGCTTTCGCTTGCCGTGCCCCTGATCCTTGGGCTTGCCGCCTCAACACTGATCGGGGTCACGGACACCATCATGATTGCGCCGCTCGGCACCAACGCGCTTGGCGCCGTATCGCTCACCATGAGCGTCAGTATTGTCTTCTATGCGGCTATTTATGGTCTCGTCTCGATGATCGGGGTCAGCATTGCAGGCGCTCACGGCGCGGATGACCGCGCCGCGACTGCGGTACTGTTTCGCTCGGGACTGTTACTCGGAACTATAGTCGGAATCGGAGGCGCGGTTCTAATGGCGGGCCTCCTTCTGCTGCTGCCGTTGTTTGGCCAGCCCGCGCAGGTGCTCGCCATTCTACCGGGCTATTGGCTGACAATGGCAGTTTTCCTAATTCCCTATGCCGTGATGCTGGTTATGAAGGCATTGTTCGATGCCATCGACCGGCCTTGGACAGGCGTCGTTTTCGCGCTTCTTGGAGTCGCGATCAATATCCCGCTCAACTACATTCTCATCAATGGCGTTGGCGCGTGGGGTGGTCTGGGGCTCACCGGCGCCGGGCTTGCCAGCCTTCTAGCCGAGGGCATGGCGGTCGCGATGGCGCTCCTCTATCTTCGGTATGCACGCTGGCTCGCGCATCTTCGGCTTGTGGGCGCCAGTCCAGCCGCTCTTGCGGCCCAACTGCGGGAAGGGGCGCCTGTATCTTTCGGCTATTTCGCCGAGACGACCGCCTATGCTTTTGCTGGAGTGATGGTCGGCTGGTTCGGAGCAGTCGCGCTCGCTGCAAATCAGATCGTCGGCTCGATCAGTGCTGTACTCTACATGCTGCCGCTCGGCATGGCGGCGGCGGTCGCGATCCGCATCGCTCAGGCGGCCGGTGCTGGCGAGAATACGCGGCTTCGTCCCATTGCCGGAACCGCGCTCGCAATTGTGACGCTCTGGATGTTGATCGTAACCGCCGTGGTGACGGCTGAGGGAGACAGGATAGCAGGGTGGCTCGGCGCCGATCCGGCCGTGATCCGGCTTGGGGCTACCTTATTCGTGATCATTGGCCTGATGCAGGTTGCTGATGGCCTGCAATCGACGGCGCTCGGAGCATTGCGCGGGCTCGGCGACACGCGTCTGCCGATGTTGGCGACGTTGGTCGCCTATTGGCTGATCGCTTTACCACTAGCCTACCTTGTCGGCGTCCCCTTTGGGCTTGGCTCAGCCGGAATCTGGATCGGCTATGGCGCAGGACTATTTGTCGCCGCAATCTATCTGCCAGTACGTTTCTTTCAGATTACGCAGCGGATCGTCTCGCCCCAGTCTCTATCAGCCTGATCACTTCTCGTGATTCATGGTGATTTCTCAAGTTTCGATTGTCTTGAACCGGACTGTTGAAATACTCGCTCGGGGCTTGGTGCTTGGTTTTTGTCGATTTGAATTCGCGAGGCAGCGTACTCATTGGAAGCCGGCGCGAATTCGCGACGAAGCTATTGTAACGGCCATCACGGTGAGCGCGCTGAGGCTGATGCTGATGATGCGCGGCTAGCGCTTGTGATCAATCGAAGATGTCGAATAGGCTACCGCGCTTGCGGCGGCCGTGGCCGTAGCCACCTTCGCCGTACTCTCCGCGCTCGCCAGACTCACCACGCTCGCCGTAGCCGCCCATCGGCCGCTGGTAAGGTTGCTGCGGCGGCTGCTGGTAGACTGGCTGCTGCGCAGGTTGCGGCGCCGGTGCTACGCCGGCTTCGGCGCGCGCGCTTTCGATGATCTTCTCCAGTTCGCCGCGATCGAGCCAGACGCCGCGACAGGTCGGGCACATGTCGAACTCAACGCCGTTGCGATTGAGCGCCTGCATGCTCGCGCTGCAGTTCGGGCACATAAGAAGAGGCATTAGAGGTCTCCTGAAGGAGGAAGGGGATAAGCCCCGTGCGCAGAGCGGGGGCGCACGGGTTATTTAGAGTGCCGGCGTTTGCAGTCGTTCGCGGATCGCAATCAGATCATGGATCCGAGGTTTGCAACGCTTACGCAAGACGTCGGGGGCCTGTCGCGGCATATCGATAGAGACTGTGCTTTCAAGGTCGGCGTGTCGACACCTCCGAGCTTCTACGCGCGGGCCCATCAGTCGCCCGCTCTTTTTGCGGATCGCGCGTCTTGAGCTTTTTTGCGCTTTGATTTCGCGCGCAACGCTGCGTGAATGGCGCCCATGGCGTGGATCATGATCTTCGCTCCTCATGCGCTTCCGACGCGAAACTGTCGTGGAAGCGACGCGGTCCGAAATCGCGGCACATGCCGCCAGCGGGGCCCGGACCTACCGGAGAAATCTGGTGACGCAACAACCATGATCAATCGCGCGAACGATGAGATTCGCAAATGGCAGCGATCAGCGCGGCGGCTTTCACTCAGATACAAGCCGCCGCGCATCTCTCTCTCACGTTTGCTCAATTGACTGTTGATCTGTTTTGCGTGTCCGCCAGAGCGAATAAGCGATTGATCCACCAAGGAGACCAAGGGTCATGATCAGCGCCCAATGCGGCTCAAGGTAGGGAACCCAGCCCAGCTCCTTGGAGAGGCCAAAATTCCAAATGATCTTCACGCCGATCAGCACAAGTACGAGCGAGAGGCCGTACTTCAGATACTTGAAGCGTTCGACCGCCGCAGCCAGCATGAAGTACATCGAGCGAAGGCCGAGGATGGCGAAGATGTTCGAGGTGTAGACGATGAAGGGGTCGCGCGTGACCGCGAAGATCGCGGGCACTGAGTCCACTGCGAAGATAATGTCCGCTACTTCCACCATGATGAGCGCAAGAAACAGCGGCGTGGCGAAAAGAACCAACTTGCCGGTTAAGGGATGCGGCCGGCGGACGAAGAAATTGTGGTTGTCGATTGTGTCGGTCACCCGGAGACGGCGACGAATGAAGGCGAGGAAGGCGTTCTCCTCAAGCTTCATCTCCTGACCGTCTCCCGTCAGCATCTTCCAGCCGGTGAAGATCAGAAAGCCGGCGAAGATGTAGAGGACCCAAGTCCACTCGTTCACGACGGCCGCGCCAGCGGAGATGAAGATCGCGCGGAAGACTATGGCGCCTATAATGCCCCAGAACAGGACGCGGTGCTGATATTCGCGTGGCACGGCGAAGTAGGTGAAGATCAGCGAGATGACGAAGATGTTGTCGAACGCGAGCGCGGTTTCGAGCAGATAGCCGGTAAAGTACTGAATGACCGCCTGTTGGTTCAGGTTATCGGGCGAAGAATAGTATTGCGGATCCGGCTCGAAGACGAAGCCTACATAAAGTCCGAACGCAATGGCGATCGAGGCGAAGCTCGCCCACATAATCGCGCTCTTTGCCGGCGAGACGACGCCGTCCTTGCGATTGAACAGGCCAAGATCGAGCCATAGCAGAAAGCCTATGAAGGCAAGAAAGCTCAGCCAAAGCCAGATCGGCTGGCTCGCATATTCGCTTGTTAGAAATTCCACGGACTGTTCTCCGATCCTAAGGCGCCAAAGGCCGCGCCCGCGAAGCCGAGCTCGCGGGCGCTACGATCTAGTTTTTGTGTTATGTGAGTGACCTAGTTGCGGGGCGACAATAGGCTCAGGATGAATTGGAAGAGGTTGATGAAGTTTAGGTAGAGGCTGAGCGCGCCATATGTGGTTGCAACGGACATCGCCCGCTGATCACCGCCCAACTGGTAGTACATGTTCTTCAAGCGCTGAGTGTCGAAGGCGACTAGGCCTGCGAACACGAGCACGCCGATCACGGAGATCGCGAAGCTCAATATCGAACTTGCCAAGAACAAGTTCACGATTGACGCAATGATGAGGCCGATCACGCCCATGATCAAGAATGATCCAAAACCCGTCAGGTCGCGCTTGGTGGTATAGCCCCAGAGGCTAAGGCCGCCGAACGCCGCTGCCGTGGTCAAAAAGGCCTTTGCAACGAGCACCATGCCATCGGGGATGCCTGCATAGTAGAAAACGAGAGCGCCCATTCCCACGCCGATCAGCGTGACCACGCTCCAATAGACGAGGTTCGCGCCTACAGGCGAAGGGCTCTTCATGGTGAAGCTAGAGATTAGCAAAATGGCGAGTGGACCAAACATGACGAGGTATGCTTGCGGGCCCGAGAAAATTGCCTGCATCAGCGCCGGCGTCGTGCCAACGACCCAAGCCAAGCCGGCCGTCAGCGCCAAGCCCATCGCCATCTTGTTGTAGATGCCAAGCATGAATGCGCGCAGGCCAGCGTCGATCGCCATGTCCGCGCGGCCCGCCGGAAATGACCCTGTTTGCAAGTAATGCTCGCTCATTCAATGTCTCCTTCGCGAACGGCTCCGTTGGGCTTTCCAGTGAAATGCCGCGCGGTCGTGTCGTCCGGTATCCTTGTCCTACTTGGCGGGCTTGCTGCGTGCGGGCGTCGTCCGTGAAATGGCTCTAAGCGGAACAGTGCACAAGTGTTGCATCTGCTCACTGCGGCTGCATAGCGTGCCGGAATTACAGCTATTGTCATTACTCATAGCACGCCCGATTGCATTTTGTTGCAACTAACGTCCGCTCTGGGCTCAACCTGAGTGTTTCGCAAAGAGTGCCGAGGGCGTTCTTGTTCAAGCGACGACCCGTCGCGCTGCGCCGCGCTCGGGGTCGTTTCTGGTGCATGATACGAGGGTGCGATCTTTACGCCGCTCTCGAAAAATCGTTTGCTGATCGCAGCGCGGCAAACCGCGCTTTCAAACGGCTAATTTCGTGCTCAAGCCTTTGTAGTGTGTCGTTGTCGGCCTGCTGTGCGCGTGCCCTGCTGAGATCGTGTTCGAGCGCGTCAATGTCTTCGCGAAGCAGAAGCCGTTCGATGAACGCCATGTGTAAGCTCCATGAGGTGAGGCCAGTGCCGGCGTCCTTCAGAGGGGGAAGGCCGAAAGACGCCGGTGTAGGCGCTAGTTGACGTTGCGGGTGGAGGCCGCGATTGCGTCTTTTAACGCCAACTTGCGCCGTTTAAGCATCATCAGTCTGACGAAATTCGGCGCCGGGTGCGAGCGCTCTTTGCGCACTTCTTCATCGAGAGCTGCATGTCGGCGCTGGAGCGAAGTCAGCGTGTGAACCGTCATCATGTGCGCACACCGCTCGTTGAAGCCTCGTTACGCGGCGGTGTGTCTCGTTCTGGTGCGCGGCGGCGCTTCTTGATTACGACTTCCACCGGCTTTTGCTCTTGGAGATCGCTGTGCTTTCTGCGCATAGCGACATGTAGGACGCCAATCGTATGGATCATTTGCTCCTCCTCGTTCGCGCTTAGGGGCTTGAGTGCTCCAGCTGAGCGCGGTGTGGACCGACATCGCGACACATGCCGCCAGAGGGGCCCGGTCCACAGCAAATAGATTGTCGGCGCCCAACTTTTTCGCAAGCTCGTCGGTGATGAGATCACCAAATGACAGCGATCACGCCGGGCGGGGGCCGTTAAGTGATGCGAGTATGAACGTTGCAAGCTTTTCAGCCGCAACCGGCAACGCCTTGCCTGCGCGAATGAGCGCAATCTCCACCTCTGCCAGGGGCGGGAAACCGTGCTCTGATCCGAACGTCACCAACTCGTCTGGAACCATCTCCGTTGGCAGTGCAGTCACACCGAGGCCCGCGCGCAACGCTGCGACTTGACCGGCGAGGGATGGGCTGGTGTAGGCAACACGCCAGGCGCGGCCGGCGGCGTCGAGCGCAGCACTGGCGCGCGTGCGATAGACACACGGCGATGGCGCCACCACAAGAGGGACGGGCGCATCCTTCGGCAAAACATCTTCACCAGCGCCGACCCAAACCAGATGCTCGCGCCAAACCGATTGGCCTCCACCGGCCCCAACCGGTTCGCGTTTGATAAGCGCAAGATCAAGCTCGCCCTGGCCCATTTTGTCCATGAGCCGCAGTGTCAGATCACAAGTGACTGAGAGGCTAACGTGCGGATAAGCGCGCGCGTAATCGCCCAAGATTCCCGGCAAATGTGTTGTGGCGAAATCTTCCGGAGCGCCCAATCGGACTTCGCCTTCAAGCGAGTGCTCGAACATCTCGCCGATGATCTCGTCATTGACACGCAATAGGCGACGGGCTTGCACGAGCAAAGCCTCGCCATGGCCGGTTAGCACGACCTTGCGCGGGTCGCGGCTAAAGAGTTCAGCGTTTAGCTGTTCCTCCAGTCGTTTGATCTGGAGGCTAATCGTAGATTGGGTGCGCCCCAATCTCACGCCGGCGCGGGTAAAGCTGTTGGCGTCCGCGACGGCTACAAAGGCGCGAAGCAGGTCTAAGTCTAAGTTAACGAGACGAGGCGGGTTATGGGGCATGAGTTTAGTTGGCGCCCTCGCTGACCGCCCCGTCAATAGCCGCGCGCGTCGCGCACTGGACAATCGCTTGTCGCGTGGAGGCGTCAGTGGTGGTCTGTGCGCTTTCGCTGCTCGCATTCGTCTCGCCGTTAACGGTAGCCCCCACAACATCTGTCACTGCCCCAATCTGCTCGGCCGTAATCTCGGGGCCTAAGCGCTCTGACATGCAACCACAAAATGCCTCCGACTGACCGGCCAACACACAAGCAGTGCGCGTATCGACTTCGCCGCCGGCAACTTCCAGCGCTTCGCGACCGATAGCGACTGCTTCTTGTGTGGCGTTCTCCAAGTCTGAACTCAAATCACCGCACGCGGCCAAGGCGATTATTGCAATTGAAGGAAACAGGGCACGAAGGCTTTTCATTCTCAACTCCCGGCAAAAAAGGGCACGACAAATCAGCTACGATTGGCTCGTAAGCGGTTTGCGTGTTTTCCAAAGTGAATAGAGTACGCCGCCGCTGATCAGGCCGACGGTGATTGCAAGCGACCACGTCGCCGGAAACTTCCCGCCTTCAAACAGATCGCCGATGAATATCTTTGAACCGATGAAGACGAGCGTCAGCGCTAGCGCATACTTCAGGTACTGGAAGCGATGCACCATCGCCGCCAGTGCGAAGAAGAGCGCGCGCAGCCCCAGGATCGCGAATATGTTTGATGTGTAGACGATGTAGGGGTCGCTAGTGATGGCGAAGATCGCCGGTACGCTGTCAATCGCGAACACAAGATCCACTATCTCAACGAAGAGGAGGGCCAAGAGGAGCGGAGTTGCGACCCAGCGCAGCTTACCGGTGTTCGGGTCGGGCAACTGTACTCTGAATTTGTTCCCGTGCAGGTCCGGCGTAACGTTCAGACGTTTCTTGAGCCAGAGCAGAATTTTGTTATCGCTGATGCCTTCGTGCTCGCTGCCTTTGCGGAACATCATGACGCCAGTCAGGATCAGAAAGACGGCGAAGACGTACAGCAACCATGAGAATTGCGAAACGAGCGCTGCGCCAAGTCCAATCATGATGGCGCGAAGCACAATGACGCCGATTATGCCCCAGAACAAAACCCGATGCTGATACATGCGTGGGATCGCGAGATACGTGAAGACCATCGAGATCACGAAGACGTTGTCGAGCGCCAGCGTCTTCTCGACGGCAAAGCCGGTCAAATAGAGCTGAACCGCCGTCCAGGCGCGCTCTGCGCCAGTCACCGCAAGGAGTTGAGGGTCGATCGACGTGGACGGATCAGCATTGTTGTAAAGCTGCCAGATGACGAAAGCGAAGCTTAGGCCAATGGCGATGTAGAAGGCGGAGAGCCGGAGTGACTCGCCAACCCCAATCTCATGATCCTTGCGGTTGACGACGCCGAGATCGAAGGCAAGCAGCGCAATCACGGCGCCGATGAAGGATAGCCAGACCCAATTTGCCTTGCCGAGAAATTCAGCGACCAAGAATGTATTGAGGGCGTCCATCGCCGGGTCCGTCCAGAGTTAATGTTCCTGTTTCAGCCTTCACGCAGGGCGACGGTCTCTCGCGCGCGGCTTATGGAGACGAGCGCGGGAGGTTGGGCGCGCCATCGAGTGGGGTATTGATTAAAGGCATAGGGATCCTCCGAGCTGATTGACGCTCAGGAGCAGCGGCGCATGGGTTTCCGGAATTACCGAACCGAGCCAACACCGGGATGCCCCCGATGCGGTCCGACATCACGCGAAAGTCAAAGCTTTCCGCCGTCAGAGGGGCCCGGCCCGCACCGCATCAAACTAGTTACGTTGGAGGCGGGATCAAGGTCCGCACCGATGGTCGTCGCGGGCTTGCGCCATATCAATCGCTATCATTGATATTTTAAATGCTCGGCAGCCCTCGTCGTGACAGCGAACGCCCCACTTGCATGTTGCAATCCGCGAAAAATCGGGAAGGTGATGCAGGCGATCAATCAGAACCGCACGAACGACGCATTGTCCGGCGCCAGTGGGGATGGGCTCATTGTCATCATCAATGGCGACGCGGGGTTTGTTCGTAAACGCGGTCCCCATGCGTTGCGTTTTCTAATCCGCCGCCACGCGCCGTCAGATCTAAGGCGCGTTATCACTACTGACCGCCATGACCTCCGCGAATGCTTGCGCGACGCTGCACTGCAACGACCACGGGCCGTGGCTGTCATCGGCGGAGACGGAACGGCGCATGCCGCGATAGAAGCGCTCAGCCCGCTTGGCGTTCCAAGCATTCCTCTCCCTGGCGGTACGATGAACCGGCTGGCGGCCAGAGTGTTTGGCCGTGCTAGTCTCGACCAATGCCTGACGATGCTTGACGGCGGCCAACCGAAGAGACTGGCAGGTGGACGCGTTGGCGATCACGCATTCTTCGTGGCGGCAGGGTTTGGCGCCTGGATGCAAGTTCAGTCGTTGCGCGAGCGCTTGCGTAAGCCAAAAAGTATCGCAGGGTTGCGTGCATTTATCCGCATGGCGCCTCGCCAATTCGCCGATCGTGTCTCATGGGCTGCCGGCGACGCCACGCCGCTTTCTCACAGCACTCTCATTGTGGGGGTGGGGCGCATTGACACCGCCTTCGGGTTTGGTCTCGAACGGCATGAGCCAGCCCTTTTTGAGGCCGCTGGCGCTGACATCCACGATTGGGGGGATCTCGCATGGGTGACCGGGGCTGCGGTGCTGCGCCGCTGGCGGCGGCTCAAACGCGTCACGGCGCTTAGCACTCGCGCGCTCCACCTTGAAAGCAATCACGAGGGCACGCCCGCTCTGTTGGACGGTGAGTTCCATGTGCTCGGACGCGTCAACGCGGTAACCTTTGAACCAGATCTCGGACTCGTCTGGGCGCCGGCTCGGCGGCGCGGCCCATGGTGAGTATCGCGCACATCAGTGACCTTCATTGCGGTGAGTTTTCGCATCACCGGCTTGATCGTGCCCGCGACGCTATCAACAGGCTAAGTCCTGCTGCTGTTGTCGTGACCGGTGACATTACCCATAGCGGACGACGTCGTGAGTACATTGTCGCGGAGCGCTTCTTCGCAGCGTTGCGCGCGCCAATACTCGCGGTTCCGGGCAATCACGATGCGCCGGTTTTTGATCCCATCGCACGTGTGTGCTGGCCGTTCGAGCGATTTGGGCGGCTTGGGCTGGGATCGAGCTGGGATTCGCCGTGTGGAACAGTCAGCATCCGCGGTCTGAACAGCGCCTGCGCGATTCAAGGGCGGCTAGATTGGTCACAGGGCGTATATCGGCGCGAAGACTTCGCGGCTTTGGTCGCGTCATTTGCTCCAGCGGCCAAGCATCGCATCATCGCCTGTCATCATCCTCCGCATGCGCCGTCGCCGGCACGCATGCCGATAGCAACGCGGGGCCTGGCTACTGCGCTGCCCTTACTCAAGGGTGAGCACCTCTTCTTCTGCGGCCACCTGCATCACAGCACCAATTATGGTGTGATCGGTTTCCCGCATCTGCGCGTCATGACCGCACCGACGCTCACTTCGGTTCGCGAACGCGGGGAGCCGCCAGGCTTCAGAGCAATCACTTTCTCTGAGTCCGTAGCCGAGACGACATGGCGCTGGAGGGGTGATGAATATGAACCTGCTCCATCGTGAACCAACGGTGCAGATTGTATCTGCTCACAGACCGTGTGTTTCAGGATTAATCTGAAGCATCGCGCAAAGCTTAAGGATCGCTTTGCGCTCTTCAGCGTCGAAGCCGCCGTCGGCCTCGGCGATCCCACAACAGGTGTCGATGAGAAGCTCGCTTTCGCGCCGGCGACCAGCTAGACGCGAGACAACTGTAAGCGCTGCTTGTTCGCCGCCGTCGTGATCGTCGGCGAACCTGAGCGTCATCTCTTCGAACAGACGCAGCATTTCGGCAATGCTAGGCGCTTGCGCCGGCTCAAACCGCAAAATGAGCCTGCGCATACGCAGCGTTTCCTCCGGCGACATCCAACCGTCCGAATAGGCGACAAGTGCTCACCCTGCGACGACTGCTTCCATCAAAGCGGCGTCGGCCTCCTCAATCTCGCGCTGAAGCTCGCTTGCGCGAAGCCGCAATTTCGTTCGCTTGAATCTGCCCTTGGACATGATCGCTCCCTCGCATTCAATTCGACATGAGCACCGGCAGCAGCGGCTCGCTAAGAACGGAGACCGTTACGCCGCCCAACAGATATTCTTGCGCTGGCAGCGTAGCGTAGGCGCCCATGACCAAGAGCCCCGCGCCGCGCGCGATCGCTGTCTCCATGATGAAACGGCCTCGCGCCCGATCTTCGCTGTCGAGCATCTCCCAGGTCGCTTCGATGCCGTGGCTGATGATGTATTCCGCAGCGTCCTGCGTGGCTTCGGCGCGCGGCAGTTTCTTGGCGCCGAGCACGGAGAATACAATGATGTGCTTGGCGCGCTTGAGCAGGGGGAGCGCGCCCGACATGACGCGGCTCGCCGGTTCGCTGTGGTCCCAAGCCACCGCGATGGTCTCAAAATTCAAGTTGAACGGACGGCTGAGGGGTAGGATCAAGAGCGGGCGGCCGCTGTCGAAGAGAAGTTGCTCGGCCAGTTGGCGTGAAGATGCGTCAAAGTCAGGCAGACCCAACATCGAGAAATCATGCGTACGCGCCGCCATCACAACCGCGCGCTCGCCGTCACCCAGTCCGTTGAGAATCTCGATCAGACGAACGCTAACGTTGGCGCTCGCGCCGGCGCTGGTGACGGCTTCGCGCAAGGCGACGGTGTCGGCGGCCATTTCTGCGTTGAACTCTGCCACGGGCAGATGGGCATATTCGCGCGCTAGCCAGTGCGCAGGCAGGTTTGCCCTGGTCTGCGCCACAGATACGGTCAGCGCCGCATCGCCGACGCGCGCCAAGAGTATCGCAGCCTCAATAGCAGCTGTTGGCTTGGGCTGTTGCCCAGCGGGAAGGATCAGGTGAATTCGACCCGTCATTGTTGTGCTCCTTCGATTGGGCGCGTTCCGCGCTCAAACTGAAAGAGCTGACGCGGACACGCCGCGGCTCGACATCGCGATCGGCATCGATCGCCAGAGGGGCCCGTTCCGCTGTTGGCGACCTGGGCGCCGGCCATGCTGAGCACAAGCTCACTTGCGATTGAGAGAAGCAATTATAGCAATCGAAGCGATACGCTATGGAGTATCGCCGCGTGGTTCGCAGGATCAAAGCAACCGTGGAGGGGCTACTGTCGGCGTCACTTCGCCAGGACGGGGGCTCCTTGTCGTTGTGGACATCGCATTGGAATGTGAGTGCTTAGGGTGTGATCCACCAGATTATAGCCCGCGTACTTAGGTTGCCGGGCTTCGATCGAAGTATGCTTACAATTCAAGAAATGATGCTGGTGGCTCACCAAACGAGAGAACAGTTGCGAAGCGGCCGTTCCATTCGGGTGTTTCAAAAGCAAGGTGCGATGAGGACAATTAGATGAAACGTGCCGCCGGCTTTTTTCTTGCCGCCATGGCGATGACTGGAACCGCAGCCGCTCAGGGTGCGGGGGATGATGGTTGGCGCGTCACCCTTGGCGCAGGCGGGCTCTACGCGCCGACATACGAGGGCGACGATGATTACCGGCTTTCGCTCCTGCCCAATATTGAGATGACTTACAGCGACGTCTTTTTCGCGTCGGTTCAGAATGGCGTCGGCTATCGCCTCATCAATACGCCGACTTTGCGGGCGGGCCCGATCGGTAGGATCAAGTTCTCGCGCAATGAAGACGGCGAACAGGCGTTTGCGGTCAGCGGCGAGGACACCGACGATCTTCGGGGGCTCGGCGATGTCGACACCAGCGTCGAACTGGGCGGGTTTGTCGAATACGAACTGGGGACCGTCACTCTAAGCGGCGAGGTGCGTCAGGCTGTATCGGGTCATGATGGCTGGGTCGGCGATCTGGGCGCGCGTTGGTCAGGTCGCGGCGAGGTCTGGGGGCGCAGCGTGTCATGGTCAGCGGGGCCGCGCGCGCGTTTCGTCGGCGATGCTTACAATGAGGCGTATTTTGGCGTGAACGCGGCTCAGGCCGCCGCATCCGGTTTGCCGGTTTATGACGCTTCCGGCGGGCTCTATTCCTACGGGGTAGGCGCGAGCGTGATTGCCCCTTTGTCGAGCGATCGTAGCTGGGCGCTGGTTTTTGTCGCCGGCTATGATCGGCTAACCGGCGATGCGGGCGACAGTCCGCTCGTGCAACAGCGCGGGGATAATGACCAGGCCTCCATCGGTTTGTTCATCGCTCGACGCCTGCCTTGATCGCGCCGGCGGATGAATTCTCGTTGCGGCGCTTCAGGAAACAGCCGATAGCGCCGTTGTCGCTGATCACGTGATCGCCTTGTTTGGAGCGAGCCGGTATTTCGCATCGCCTTCTCGTTCACTTAGCGCCACCGCGAAGGGCGACTTTCGGCGATCGTGAGCCGAATTGACGAGCAGGGCGCCAGCGGCTTGTTTTGAGCGCGCCGGTCGCTCGAAAAATTTCACCGATGGCGCGGGGCTGGCCCTTCCGAGACTCTCCGCTCTGATGCTGCGAGGGTCTGAACGGCGGTCCGGATACGAGGGCAGGTGCTAGACGCTAGGAAGGGTGCGGACGCGTGAGTAGGGCAGTTGCCGCG
>JALHQO010000014.1 GCA_022841905.1 Hyphomonadaceae bacterium
GCCTCCATCGCCGCCGGCGCCACCGCCCGTGGTTCAACCGCCGCCAGCGCCGCCCCCTGTGGTGCAACCGCCGCCGCGCAATCCGCTAGGCGGGCGCCCGCGCGACGGCGTTGCGCCGCCACCAGCGCCACCAGCGCCACCACCGCCACCGCCGCCTCCAGTCGTCGTCTCGCCGCCGGCGCCACCCGTTGTCGCGCCTCCACCGCCACCGCCGGCTCCGCCGCCGCCACCACCGGCTTCGGCCGAAGAGGACGAGGCGGAGGCGGAGACACCCACGGTCGCATCGCCGAACTGACGTTGCGCGAGATTGCGTTCGCGCGGCCCGCCGTTATGAAAACGCGCGGGCCGCGCACGCGTGCGCCCCAAGAGGAGGAACCCGATGCGCCTTTCGTCTGAAATTTCCGCTGTCGTGACAGGCGGCGCGTCGGGTCTGGGCAAGGCCACCGCCGCCAAGCTGCGCGCTGAAGGCGTGAAGGTTGCGCTCTTCGACCGCGACGAAGAGCGCGGCGTGGCCGCCGCCGCCGAACTTGGCGCGACGTTCTGCAAGGTCGATGTCACCAGCGATGAAAGCGTCGACGCGGGCTTCGCCGCGGCGCGCAAGGCCAACGGTCAGGAACGCATTCTGGTCAACTGCGCCGGCATCGGCTCAGCTATGAAGACGGCCAGCCGCTCGCGCGAGACGGGCGACATCAAGCATTTCCCGCTCAACATTTTCGAGCTCACCATCCAGATCAATCTGATCGGGACGTTCCGTTGCGTTGCGAAATCCGCCGCGGGCATGCTGACGCTGGAACCGCTCGACGGCGGCGAGCGCGGCGCCATGGTGATGACGGCGTCCGTCGCCGCTGAAGACGGCCAGATGGGGCAGGCAGCGTATTCAGCGTCGAAAGGCGGCGTTGTCGGCATGACGTTGCCGATCGCGCGCGATCTTTCGGGCGAAGGCATCCGCATCAACACCATCCTGCCGGGCATCTTTGAAACGCCGCTCATGCTGGGCGCGCCGGAGAAGGTGAAGGAAGCGTTGGCGGCGAGCGTGCCGTTCCCGAAGCGACTCGGAAACCCCGAGGAATACGCGTCGCTGGCGCTCGAGATGCTCCGCAACCCTTACTTCAACGGCGAAGACGTCCGCATCGACGGCGCCATCCGCATGGGTTTGCGCTAAGCGAACGACCAATCGCGCATCACCCCAACCCAAGCCCCTCCTCTCAAGAGGAGGGGCTTTTTGCTTTTGTTCCGAGGGAAAAGCGATTGGTCGCGGGGCTGCGCGTTCGGGAGCGGGCAGATGTGATTCGGCGCTCAGCTGCAAAAACATCGAAACGAGTGGGTTTTGCACACAGGCGCGGCGCTTCTGGCGGCTAAAACCCCTGTAAATCAGCTTTTTTGCGTTGCGACTCGGTGGCTCTCATGCAACGGAATCCGCCGCACACGCCAAAAAGCCTCATTTTTCGGGCTTTTTGGCGCATCTCAAGCGAGGCGCGGTCACGCTCCATCAAGAATTGAGTGGCATCACTCATAGGCCGGCGGTGAACAGGGTCGTCAGAAACCCACGTATTACCGTCGGTTCGTTGAGTTTAACGCATGACAACCTTTGAAGAGGGGAATTAGCAATGGCCCGTAAGGCAACCAAGAAGACGACGAAGAAAACCGCCAAGAAGGCGCCGGCTCGCAAGTCGGCCAAGAAGGCGGCAGCACCCGCACCGAAGGCCGTGAAGGTCTCGGCAGTACCGGGCAAGACGGTGACCGCGAGCGCTCTGCTCCAGGCGATCGCCGATCACCACGGCATCAAGAAGTCGGAAGCCAAGGTTTTCGTCGACGGCTACATCGACGTCGTGAAGGCCTATGTGCTCAAGGGCGCCAAGGTGAAGATCGGCGACATCGGCATGGTCATGATCCGCGCCCGCAAGGCCCGCATGGGCCGCAACCCGCAAACGGGTGAGCCGGTGAAGATCAAAGCGTCCAAGAAGCTCGCCTTCCGCCAATCGTCGGTGATGAAGGCGGCGGTGATGGGCGGCCGCTAAGAGCGGACGCGTCACTGACGCTTGGAAGTTCATAACCCCATCGGGGGTTGTCGAGACGGCCGGTGCGCAAGCGCCGGCCGTTTTCGCTTGCGGCTTTGCATGACACACTGGAAAGGAGAGTCGACCGAACCGGGGATTTGAAAGCGGCATGCCGATTCTAGACACGCAGGGGCTGCAGGCCGTCGGCTGGCACGGCTTTCTGGATTTTCCTTATCTACTCGGCGCGGCGGCGGCCTTGCTGCTGGCCATCGTGCTGGGCGCGTTGATCGCCTTTCACCCGACCTCGCAGCGCAGCGTCGACACGATGCGCGAAGCCGAGATGCCGAAGGTCTACATCATCTACGCCCTTATCGGCGCGATGGTCGGCGTCGTCGTGCTCGAATACGGCATCGTGGTGGGCTTCATCGTCTTCGGCCTTGGCGGCCTGATGCGCTTCCGCACCGACACTGATAACACGCGCGACACCGGCCGGCTCATTGTAGTGACGCTGCTCGGCCTGATCAGCGGCCTGAACCTGCCGCACTTCGCCGTGCTGGCCTTCATCTTCGCCTGGGTGCTGATCTATATCTTCGACGGACACCCGGTGTGCAGCATTGAGGTCAAAGAGATTCCCAAGGGCAAGGTGAGGGACGCGGCTGATGCGTACCGTCGTGTGCTCACCGAGCAGAACTGCAAGGTCATCAGCGAAGACAAATCCTTCTCCAAGAGCCGCGTCGACTTCGTCTTCCGGCTGCCGCGCAATCTCACGCAGGAGGCGCTGCACACGGCGCTGTGTGCGCAAGTGCCTCCCGAAATTCGCGGCGAACTCGATTGGGAAGTCGAGTAGCATGATCGCGCGCTTCGCCTTCACGGCGGTCGTCGCGCTGATGCTTACCGGTTGCGCGGGCTTGCGCGCGATGCACGCCAATCAGGACTGCAATTACGGACGCGACCCAAGCTGGCGGCAGGTCGAAGCGCCAGCAGATGCGGAACGCTATCGCCAGCTCGCGCGGGCTCATCCCAGTGAAGAGCGCGCACCCGTCTTACCGCGCGAGGTCTGGTTCGAGCGCGCCGATGGTTCAGTAAAATATTGTGTGATCGATGCGCGGCCGCTCTTGTGCGACACGCAGAGCGGAACTTGGTGGGACTTTGAGCAAACCGAAGAAGGGCCGCGCACGAGCGGCGCCAATTTCGGCATCTGCCTGACTTGATCGCTTAGCTCTTTGCCTTCGCGTTGCGCGCCGTTACGCTCTCACCGCCGATGCCCCAATTGTCGGTCTCGACCTCCTCGATAATCACCACCGTCGTCGCCGGGTTCTTGTTCAGCACGCGCTGGAGCAAATCCGTCGTACCCTTGATCAGTTCGGCTTTCTGCTCAGCTGTCGCGCCGGTCTTGGTGATCTTGATGTTGACGTAGGGCATCTGGTCCTCACGCGAAGCCGGCGACGGGGTGGGGGACGTACGGCGCTTCGAGCTGCTTGATCTCATCGCCGCTCAACGTGACGTCCACCGCCGCGACTGCGTCGTCCAACTGTGCCGGCTTGGTCGCACCCACAATCGGCGCCGTCACGCCCGGCTTCGCCAGCAGCCACGCCAGCGCCACCTGCGCGCGCGGCAGCCCGCGCGCTTCGCTGATCGCGCCGACAGCATCGATCACTGCGCCATCCGCCTCAGCCGTCTTCTTATAGAGATACTGTCCAAACCGATCGCTCTCACTGCGCTCGGTGACAACATCCGTCGACCGCGCCAGCCGCCCGCGCGCCAGCGGCGACCACGGGATGACGCCAATGCCTTGATCGCGGCAGAGCGGCAGCATCTCGCGCTCTTCTTCGCGATAGAGCAGGTTTAAATGGTTCTGCATCGAGATGAAGCGCGTCCAACCGTTTGCGCTCTGCAGCGCCAGCGCCTGCATGAACTGCCACGCCCACATTGATGACGCGCCGATGTAACGCGCCTTGCCGCTCTTCACGACATCATGAAGCGCTTCCAGCGTCTCCTCGATCGGCGTCTCCGGATCGAGGCGGTGGATTTGGTAGAGATCGACATAGTCCGTACCGAGCCGCTGCAAGCTTGCATCGATCTCGCCGAAGATGTGTTTGCGCGAAAGCCCTTTGCCGTTCGGATCATTGGCGCGCATCTCGCCGTGCACCTTGGTGGCGATCACGATCTCGTCGCGCTTGGCGTAGCGCTTAATGGCGCGGCCGAGGAATTCCTCGCTCGTGCCGCTGGAATAGACGTTGGCTGTATCAAAGAAATTGATGCCGGCCTCGACCACGCGTTTGTAGAACGGCTGCGCCGCGTCTTCGTTCAGAGCCCACGGATGGTTGCCCTTGGTCCCATCCGCATACGCCATCGTGCCGAGGCAGATGCGCGAGACCTTGAGGCCGCTCCTCCCGAGATTGACGTATTTCATGCCGTCAGCTCCACGAACACGTCTTCCAAGTCCGGTTCTTCGATCGAGAGATCCTTGATCGTGATGCCGGCATTGCGCACGCGGTCGAGCATTTCTTCGACGCTATGCGCGCCCGTGCTGTAGGTGACGGCGATTGCCCCGCTCGGGCGCATGGCGAAGGTCACGTCCTCGAAGCCCTTCACCGGCAACGTCGGCGGCGTTTGCGGCGTCACCACCAAAGTCTTGCGATCCAGCCTCGAGATCAATTTATGCGTTGGCTCGCACGCGATAACCTTGCCATGATTGATGATCGCAATCGTATCGCACAGCTCTTGCGCTTCCTCGAGATAGTGCGTCGTCAGCACGATCGTCACGCCGGACGCATGCAGCGCGCGCACATACTCCCACAACTGCCGCCGCAGCTCCACGTCGACGCCCGCCGTCGGCTCATCCAACACCAGAACAGGCGGCGCATGCACCATCGCCTTCGCCACCAGCAGGCGCCGCTTCATGCCGCCGGATAGCGTCCGCGCATACGCGTCGCGTTTGTCCCACAAGCCGACCGCGCGCAGAATCTCTTCCGTCTTCCGCTCACTCTTCGGCACGCCGTAATAGCCCGCCTGAATCTCCAACGCTTCGCCGGGGGAGAAGAAGGGGTCCATGTTGAGTTCTTGCGGCACGATGCCGATGGCGCCGCGCGCATTCATCGGGTCAGCGTCGATATCGTGGCCCCAGATCGACGCTGTGCCGCCGCTCTTCACGACGAGGCCACCGAGAATGTTGATGAAGGTCGACTTGCCGGCGCCGTTCGGCCCCAGCAGCCCGAAGAACGAGCCGCGCGGGATGGCGAGATCGACCGTCTTCAGCGCGTGCGTGGGCTTGCCCTTGCCTTGGGCGCGGTAGGTTTTGTCGAGGCCCGTGGCTTCGATGGCGAAATCCGGCGACGATGTGGGTGCGAGCATGGGAAACCTGAGCGCTCGCCACGTTGCGCGGCGGCGCGATGCGCTCTAGGTACGGGCGCGCGCGACGCGCTTCAACCCGGACCCGGCAAAGAATGACCAAGCTCCGCGACAATCCGCTGACCGACGCATCCACGCCCGGCCATCCCGACGCTCTACCCGCGCCGGAAATCATCATGGTCACCTCGCGCCGCGTGAAGTGCGATGGCGGCGGCGGCGCGCTCGGCCACCCGGTCGTCTATTACGACATGGGCGAAGAGCCCTTCGTCGAATGCGGCTATTGCGACCGCCGCTTCGTCTTGGCCGAAGGCGCGGACGGGCACTAACAAAGAAATCGACGAACGGGTCCGATTTCGGCGTGTAACGCGCGGGCCCCGTTCCTAGATCGCGTGCAGAGGAGACTTCCAATGCCCGCACGCCCTGCCGACGCCGCCATGTTCCACGCGCTCCACAACGACCTGCTCATCCTCCCAAACGCCTGGGACGCCGCCTCCGCGCGCGTTACTCAAGATATTGGCGCCAAAGCCATCGCCACATCGAGCGCCGCCGTCGCCTGGTCGCAGGGCTACGCTGACGGCCATCACTTTCCGCCTGCGCGTCTCGTCACTGTGATCGAGGACATCGCCCGCGTCGTCAGCGTGCCGATCACGTGCGATGCGGAGGGCGGCTATTCGGATGATCCGAAGCAAGCGGCGGGAAATGTCCGCGCGCTGATCGGCGCCGGCGCTGTCGGCATCAATCTGGAAGATGGCCGGGAGCCGCACGAATTGCATCTGAAAAAGATCGAAGCCATCCGCACCGTCGCCGAGCGCGAAGGCGTCAACCTCTTCATCAACGCCCGCACCGATGTCGTGCTGAAGCAACTCGTTCCAGCCGAGCAGGTGGTCGAGGAAACACTGCGCCGCGCCGCCGGCATCAAAGCCGCCGGCGCCAGCGGCCTGTTCGTGCCTGGCATTTTCGAAGCAGCGCAGATCGCCGCCATCGTGCAGGGGGCAGGGCTGCCGGTTAATATCATGGCCCGCCCCGGCGTGCCGAAACTGGCGGAACTCAAAGCGATCGGCGTCAAGCGCCTCAGTGCGGCCACCTCGATCTACACAGCCGCCATGAACACCGTGATCGCGGCCAGTCAAGCGTTCCTTGAAACCGCCGATTCCGACGCACTCTGGTCTAAACGCGGCACGCCGCCCGATTACAATAAGCTGTTCGGTTGAGGGCTGACGACTCTCCGCCAATTGCCTAGATAGGCGCATGGCTAAAAAGCAGAACGCGCCTCGCCTCTATCTGATCGACGGCTCCGCCTACATTTTCCGCGCTTACCACGCGCTGCCGCCGCTCACGCGCGCGAGCGATGGGCTCTCCGTCGGCGCCGTCGCGGGCTTCTGCAACATGCTGTGGAAGTTCCTCGAAGAAATGAAGGGCCCAGAGGCGCCCACGCACCTCGCCGTCATCTTCGACAAAAGCGAAATCACCTTCCGCAACAAACTCTATCCCGAATACAAGGCGCACCGTCCGCCGGCGCCGGAAGATCTCGTCCCGCAATTTCCGCTCATCCGCGACGCCACGCGCGCGTTCAATCTGCCGTGCATCGAGATGGGCGGATTCGAAGCTGACGATCTGATCGCCACCTACGCCCGCCAAGCCGCCGCCAGCGGCGCGACCGTGCGCATCGTTTCGTCCGACAAGGACCTGATGCAGCTGATCGTCGAAGACGTGATCCAGCTCTACGACCCAATGAAGAACCGCATCCTCGGTCTCGAAGCGGTGATGGAAAAATTCGGCGTCGGCCCCGATCGCGTCATCGACGCGCAGGCGCTGATCGGCGATTCAACCGATAACGTTCCCGGCGCCCCCGGCATCGGCCCGAAGACCGCCGCCGAGCTGCTCACCACCTTCGGCTCGCTCGACGCGATTCTGGAACGCGCCAACGAAGTGAAGCAACAAAAGCGTCGCGAGACGTTGATCAACTTCGCCGATCAGATCCGTCTCTCACGCGAACTCGTCACGCTGAAGGATGACGTCGCCGTCGAGGAGAAGTGGGAAGATTTCGCGCTGCGCGAGCCCGATCCCTCGATGCTGCTGCAATTCGTCGACGCGATGGAATTCCGCACGCTCGCCCGCCGCGTGCGCGATCATTATGCGAAAGAGAAGGGCGTCGAAATCGTCGCGCAATACGCCGCGGCTGCGACGTCCGCCGCCGCAACTGAATCCACGCCCAACGCCGGCCCCGTCCGCGAAACCGTCGAAATCGAGTTCAAGCGCGACGCTTACAAAACTGTCCGTGATCTCGCGTTGCTGGAAGCCTACATCGCCCGCGCCCGCTCGACCGGCGCTGTCGGCATCGACACGGAAGCGGATGGCATAAACGCTGCGACCGCCAAACTCGTCGGCGTCTCGTTCTCGCTCGCCGCCAATGACGCGATCTATGTCCCGCTTGGCCACGGATCGGCCGATTCACGTGCGGGCGAACTCTTCGCCGCCGAGCAACCGGAAGCCAACGCCACGCCAGACAACGGCCCGCAGATCGCTTTTGACGATGCCATTGCCGCGTTGAAGGCGCTTTTGGAAGACCCAAGCGTCCTCAAGATCGGCCTTAACATCAAATGGGACATCGCGCTTTTTGCGCGCCACGGCGTTAACATCGTCGCGCATGACGACCCGATGCTCATTTCCTACGCGCTCTTCGGCGGCCTCGATCCGCACGACAAAACATCGCTGGTGGAAAAGCACCTCGGCCACAGCCTGACGCCGTACGCGGACATCGCCGGCAAGGGCAAAGCGCAAGTGAGTATCGATCAAGTGCCGGTCGAGCGCGCCGCGGTTTATTCGTGCGAGCAGGCGGATGCGGCGTTGCGTCTGTGGCGCAAGCTCAAGCCCAATCTCGCCGAGGAACGACTCGTCACCGTTTACGAAACGCTGGAGCGCCCGCTGCCGCCGGTGCTTGCGGCGATGGAGCGCGAGGGGATCAGGATCGATCCGCACATGCTCTCGCAACTCTCCGGCGATTTCGCGCAGCGTATGCTGCAATACGAGCAGGAGGCTTACGGCCTTGCGGGCCGCGAGTTCAATATGGGTTCGCCCAAGCAGCTCGGCGAAATTCTGTTCGATGAAATGAAGTTACCCGGCGGCAGCAAAACCAAAACCGGCGCCTGGTCAACAGACGCCACTATCCTCGAAGAACTGGCCGAAGAACACGATCTGCCGCGCAAGCTGCTCGATTGGCGCCAGCTCTCGAAACTGCGCTCCACTTACACCGAAGCTTTGGGCGCGGCGATCAACAAGGGCACCAATCGCGTCCACACCAGCTACGCGCTCGCCTCCACCACGACGGGGCGGCTCTCCTCCAACGACCCGAACCTGCAAAACATCCCGATCCGCACCGAAGAGGGCCGCCGCATTCGCGAGGCGTTCATCGCCGAGAAGGGCAATGTCCTCGTCAGCGCTGACTATTCGCAGATCGAGTTGCGCCTGCTCGCGCACGTCGCCGACATTCCGCAGCTGAAGCAAGCATTCGCCGATGGCGTCGATATTCACGCGCGCACGGCCTCGGAAATGTTCGGCGTGCCGATTGAAGGCATGCCGAAGGAAATCCGCAACAACGCCAAGGCGATCAATTTCGGCATCATTTATGGCATCTCCGCCTTCGGCCTCGCCCGCAATCTCGGCATCGAGCGCGAGGAGGCGGGCGCGTATATCAAGAAATATTTCGAGCGCTTCCCCGGCATTCGCGACTACATGGAAACAACCAAAACCTTCGCGCGCGCCAACGGCTATGTGCGCACGATTTTTGGCCGGCGCATTTGGGTCAAAGGCGTGCAATCGAAAAACCCGCAAGAGCGCCAGTTCGGCGAACGCCAAGCCATCAACGCGCCGCTTCAGGGCGCCGCCGCCGACATCATCCGCCGCGCCATGGTGCGCGTGTCGGATGCGCTGCGCGAAAGCGGCCTCAAAGCGCGCATGCTGCTGCAAGTGCACGACGAACTCGTCTTCGAAGCGCCGCAAGCGGAGGCCGAAGCACTCTGCGCGCTGGCGCGTAAAGTTATGGAAGCCGCGCCAATGCCTGCGGTGCACTTGAGTGTGCCGCTGACGGTGGAAGCAAAGGCGGGCGCAACCTGGGGCGCGGCGCATTGATGGTTTGCCGCAGGCGAAATCCACGCGCATAAAGTGCGCATGAAACACCGCATCGCCGCCGCCTTCTTCGCCCTGGCGCTCAGCGCCTGCTCGCCGCCTGCGCCAGCTGCGCCCGAGCCCGCGCCAGTCGTGGAAACGCCAGCGCAGCCCGAGACGCCCGGCGTCTCCGTCTCCTTCATGGCGCCATCCGGCAACATCGCCTGCATCTACACCCCAGCCGGCGGCACGGCGGTGTACCAAACAGCCGACGGCCGCGCCGAGCTTTCCTGCGACCGCAACGAGCCAGACTATCTGCGCGTCGTGTTGTTCGAAGCTGGTCCCGCGCAAATCGTCCCCACCGATGAACGCGGCTGCTGCAGCGGCGAAGTCATTGCGTATGGCGAGCGCTGGATGGATGGCCCGTTTATTTGCGATGTCACCGAGGCGGGCGTTCGATGCGCGAACACCGCCGGCCACGGCTTCACACTGAGCCGCACCCGGGCGGACGTGCGCTAGCGCCTTAGTTTCATCATCATTCGCCGATGTGGCGCTGCGGCCGGCGCGGCGCGCGTTCAATTTCCAGAGAGCGTGTGCGCAACGGGCCAGAACCTGTTTCCATCTCGGCCATTGACGGCTAAGACTGCCGACGCCAGTTCATTACGGCAAAGTCAGGAACCTCACGCGCCCATGGCTACAATCGCCCTTGTCGACGACGACGAGAACATCCTCGCTTCCTTGAAACTTCTGTTCGAGGGCGAAGGCTACACCGTGCGCACCTATACGGACGGCGCCGCAGCGCTTGCCGCGCTCTCGGAGACGCCGCCGGACATCGCTGTGCTTGATATCAAGATGCCGCGCATGGACGGCGTCGAAGTGCTGCGCCGCTTGCGCCAGGGTTCGAACCTGCCGGTCATCTTCCTCACCTCGAAGGACGATGAGATGGATGAGGTTGTCGGCTTCAATGTCGGCGCCGATGATTACATCAAGAAGCCGTTCTCCCAGCGCCTGCTGAGCGAGCGCGTGAAGGCGCTGCTGCGGCGCACGCGCGCCGGCACGCCTGGCGCCGAGCCGGTGGGCGACAAAAAGCCGATTGTGCGCGGCGAGTTGACGCTCGATCCCAACCGCCACGCCTGCACCTGGAAAGGTGAGGCGGTTCGGCTCACAGTGACGGAATTCCTCATCCTCCAGGCGCTGGCGCAGCGCCCGGGTTATGTAAAAAGCCGCGACCAATTGATGGACGCGGCGTATGACGATCAGGTCTATGTCGACGACAGAACCATCGACTCGCACATCAAGCGGCTCCGCAAGAAGTTCCGCGACATCGACGGCGACTTCGACGCGATCGAAACCCTCTATGGCGTCGGCTATCGGTACAACGAAGCCTGAACGGCCCAGGGCCGAAGATTGGAGGGCGTTTGCGCGTTCGCGCATCGCCCGCATCATCTTTCTCTGGAATTTCGCCGGCCTGCTCTTCCTGATCGTCGGCGTCTTGCTGCTGACGGAAATGCGCGCCGGCTTGACCGAAGCGCAGTTCCGCAATCTGCGCACGCAAGGCGAATTGATCACCAACCTCCTGATCGAGACCGGCACGGTTGAGGGCGATCCCTTTCCGTATGTGAACGAAAGCGCCGTGCAGCAGGTGATGCAGCGCATCCTTCCGCCGATCGCTGAAGGCGCGCGCCCCGGCGTCGGACGTCCGCGTGTGCGCCTGTTCAGCGCCGACGGCCGCACCATCGCTGATAGCGACGTCATTCACGGCACGCTGGATGAACAGCCGTTGCCGGACATCGGCGAAGGCTCAAGCTTTAGCGACCGCCTCGGCCGCGCCGCGCAGCGCGTGGAATATCTGCGCCTGACGCCGTGGAATCCTACCATCTCGTTGGAAGAAGAGCAGCAGCGCGCCTTGCGCGGCGAAATCGTCTCGGGCGAGCGGTTGAACGAGAAGGGCGAGCGCGTCGTCTCGGTCACTCTGCCGCTCCGGCGCGTGCAGCAGGTGATGGGCGCGGTTACCATCGAAAGCGCCGACGTCGAGCGCATTCTGGTCGCCGAACGCGCCAGCATGATTCCGTTCATGCTCGGCGCGACCGTGGCGATCTTCCTGTCCTCACTGCTGCTGGCGCTGTTCATCGCGCACCCCATCCGCCGCCTCGCCACCGCTGCGGATTCGCTCCGTCTATCCGGCATGACGCGGCTTTCGCTGCCGGATGTCTCCAGGCGCAAAGATGAAATCGGCGCGCTCGGCCATTCACTTGAAGCCATGACCAATGCGCTCGCCGATCGCATCGACGCCAATGAGCGCTTCGCCGCCGATGTCAGCCACGAAATCAAAAACCCGCTGGCGTCGATCCAATCTGCGGTCGCCTCGGCGCGTGCGGCGCCTAATCCTGAACAACAAGCGCAGATGCTCGCCATTGTCGCGCAAGACGTGCAGCGGCTCGATCGCCTCGTCACCGATATCGCCCGCGCCAGTCGCATCGAAACCGAAACCGCGCGCGGCGATCTCGACAAAGTCGATCTCGGCAATCTGTTGTTCGAACTCACGCGCGCTTATGCGCCGCCGCCTGGAGAGCTCGCGCCGGTGGCGATCGCGTTTCGCGGCGCGCGTCCCGAAGGCGCGTTCGTGCTTGGCCAAGCCGGCCCGCTCGGCCAAGTGTTCCGCAACCTGATCGACAACGCCCGCTCGTTCAGCGCCGAAGGCGGCGAGGTCCTCGTCTCGCTCGCCATCGCGCGCGGCAAGGACGGCCAGATGGTCCGCGCCGTCGTCGAAGATAGCGGCCCCGGCATTCCACCGGAAAATCTCGAGACCATCTTCGAGCGCTTTTATACGCAGCGTCCGAAGGGCGCCGCGTTTGGCGGTAATTCGGGCTTGGGTCTCTCGATCGCCCGCCAGATCATCACCGCTCATGGCGGGCGCATCTTTGCGGAGAACCGCGACGAGGGCGGGGCTCGCCTTGTGGTAGAACTTCCGCTCGCGGCGACCGCGAAGCCGTGAAGCCCCGCGACCTTTCGTCGAAAACTGCCATCGCAGTGCGGCTTTCGCTTTTATCGTAGGCGCGAAGGAGTATTCTCCGCCGCCTTGACTGGCCCACTGGCGGGTGGCGGGAGCACTGAATGATCGGCGTTGTCGTGGTCTCCCACGGCCGCTTGGCGGATGAGTTCATCGCCGCGGCAGAGCATGTGCTTGGGCCTCAGGAACAGATGCGCGCCATCGCCATCGGCCCCAATGACAATATGGAAGAGCGCCGCGCCGACATTATCGACGCGGTGAAAACCGTCGATAAGGGCGCAGGCGTCGTCATCCTCACCGACATGTTCGGCGGCACGCCCTCAAACCTCGCCATTTCGGTGATCAACCAAGTGAAAACCGAGGTCATCGCCGGTGTGAACCTGCCGATGCTGATCAAGCTGGCTGAAGTCCGCGATAAGGTCAGCCTTCCGGAGGCGGCGCTCGCCGCCCAGGACGCCGGCCGCCGCTATATCCGCGTCGCCTCCGTTGAGTTGGCGGGCGGCGCGGCCTAATAGGGCGCATGAGCGTCCGCCGCACGATACCTGTGATCAACAAGAAGGGCCTGCACGCGCGCGCCTCGCGCAAGCTGGCCGAGCTTGCGCTCAATTATGAGACCACCCGTATTCTGGTGCGCCGCGAGGATGAAGAAGCCGACGCGCGCTCGCTTATGGATCTGATGATGCTCGGCGCCGGCATCGGCTCGGACGTCGAGGTCGAGACGCGCGGGCCTCAAGCCGATCAGGCGATGGCCGATGTCGAAGCTCTGTTCGCGGCCCGTTTTCACGAAGACGAATAGCGCCTCCACGTTTTTGCCTTATTTCCTGCATCTCAGGGCAAACGCGAGGGGAGATGTATGAAAGCCTTGAAGACCGTCGCTGCGATCGCGGCCCTGATGCTGTGTGGCGCACAAGCGCCGCTGCCGCCGCGCATCGAGTACGACCTGACCCCGATCATGCAGGCCGGCGAACTCCGCGCCGTGCAGATCGACATGCGCTTTCGCGGCGAGGCTGACGGCGAGACTGGCGTTCGCCTGCCCAATTCTTGGGGCGGGCAGAACGAACTCTGGCGCTCCATCGCCGATATAACCGCCGTCTCCGGCGCCACTTTGGCCGCCGGTGGCGACGATCCCGCAGCGCGCACGCTCACGCACCGCCCCAGCGCGCGCATCCATCTGCGCTATCGCATCGTGCAGGATTTCGAAGGCGCGCCGAATGCGCGGCAGGGCAATGCTTATCGCCCGGTTGTGCAGCCCAGTTATTTCCACCTGATCGGCGACGCGACCTTCATCACGCCAGCCGAAGCCAATCTGATCACGCCAGTGCGTGTGCGCATGCGCAACATGCCGCGCGGCTGGCGCTTTGCATCGGACCTGCAACACCCGGTGCTGACGCTCGGCCGCATCTGGTCGAGCGTCACGGTCGCCGGCGATTTCCGCATCATTGAGCGGCCAGAGCAGGATTTGCGCATCGCCTTGCGCGGCGAATGGTCGTTCGGCGATGACGTCTTCGCCGACGAAGTCGAGCGCATCCTTGGCGCGCAGCGCAGGGTTTTCGGCGACGGCCCATCGCCTTATCTCGTCACGGTGATTCAACTTGAATCACCGCAGCAAGGCTGGCTCTCGATTGGCGGCACGGGCCTCAGCGACGCTTTCGCGTTCTTCGCCACCGCGAACGCCGAGGCATCGCAGATCATCGGCACGCTCGCGCACGAAGGCATCCACACCTGGATCCCCGGCCTCATCGGCGGAATGCCGTCGGACGAGGATGGCCAAGCTGGTCATTACTGGCTCTCCGAAGGCTTCACCGACTTTTATACCGGCCGCGTGCTCGTGCGCGAAGGCGTTTGGACGCCCGCGCAATTCGCCGAGCACCTCAATGCGTCGCTCAGCGCCTACGCGCAATCGCCGGTGCGCGAGGCGCCCAACAGCCGCATTCTGGCGGAGTTCTGGTCGAGCCGCGAAATCCAGCAGCTGCCATATCAGCGCGGTCGCTTGCTGGCGACGCGGTGGGATGCAGCGCTGCGTGCGCGCGGCCACGATTTTGATGACGCGATATTCGAGATGCGCGCGCGGGCCCGCGCCGGCGATCCGCTCAAAGCCGTCGAGATGTTTCCGATCGTGATGGATGGCTTCGGTGTCGATGTGCGCAGCGATGTCGCCACGTATGTCGAAGGCGGCGCGCCCGTGCTGCTGCCGGAAGACGTGTTCGCTCCATGCGGCCGCGTCGAGACACGCAACGTCGCGGCCTTCCATCGCGGCTTCAACATCGAAGCCACCCAAGCCAACGCCAATATCATAACCGGCGTCGATCCCGCTCTGCCGGCTTACGCGGCTGGCCTGCGTGACGGCATGGTGTTGGTGCGCCGCGATGGCGGCGAGATCGGCAATGCTGAGCTTGAGATCGCTTATGTCGTCCGTGACGGCGAAACAGAACGTACTTTCCGTTACATGCCGCGCGGCCAAGGTAGCTTCGAGCGCCAGCAACTTGTGTTGGCGGATGACCTGGAAGGCGAGCGCCTGGCGCAATGTATCCGGGTCCTTGGCGGCGGCTGAAGGTTTCCCGCTTCGGAACAGGAGGCGGTAATCCGCGTTAACTCCCCAAGCCGCGCCTTTCGCGGCGGGAGGAGTACGCCATGAGCGTTGAAACAATTCTGATTTGGGCGCTCGTCGGCGCAGTCGCTGGCTGGCTTGCGGGCGTTGTTGTTCGCGGCGGCGGCTTTGGCCTCGTCGGCAACATTATCGTCGGCATCATCGGCGCCTTCTTGGGCGGCTGGTTGTTCGGCGTGGGCGGCATCGCCATCGGCGCCGGCATCATCAACACCATCTTCACCGCCTTCATCGGCGCGGTCGTGTTGCTGTTGCTCGTCCGCGTGATCAAGCGCGCCTAATCGACATCAACTGGATTAAACGGACGCCGCCGAGGATAACCGCCTCGGCGGCGTCCGCATTTGTGGCCGCCGGAACAGGCTTCTGCCGCACGCGTTTGTCGCCACCTTGCGAGGACTGCATGCCGGAAGCGCCGCTTTGGCTCATCAACATGTTTGGCGTCGCTGCCGGGCTTTGCTCGATGGCGAGTTTCGTGCCGCAGATCATGAAAATCTTGCGCGAGAAATCCGCCGAGGGCTTGTCGCTGCGTATGTATGCGGTGACCACCGTGGGCTTTATCTGCTGGACCGCATATGGCGCTCTAAGCGGCTCGTGGCCGGTGACGCTCGCCAACGCCGTTTGCCTTTGCCTGGTGGTGACGATCCTCGCATTGCGCTTGCGCTTCGGCGGTGGAAAGGCTTGAACCTCCGCGCATAGCAGGGGTTTTGCATGATCAGGCGCGCGGCATTCGTTTTGGCTCTGGGCGCTTTGGCGGGGTGCGGGCAATCGGCCACGCAAGCGCCCGCGCCGGCCGTTGAGCTCTACGCCATGGATTGCGGCCGCGTCGCGTTTCCTGACGTCGCGATCTTCGCCGACGATCATTCGGTGGACGGCCAAGCGCGCGAACTTGTTGTGCCGTGCTATCTGATCCGCCATCCCGACGGCGACCTGATCTGGGATACCGGCTTCCCGGACGCCATCGCCGCCATGCCGCGCGGGCGAATGGACATACCTGAAATGGGCGCCGCCGTGGTGATGCCCACGACGCTCGTTTCGCAACTCGCGCAGCTGAACCTCACGCCGGCCGACATCGAATTCTTCTCGTTCTCGCACAGCCATACCGATCATAGCGGCAACGCCAATCTCTTCGCCGCGACCTCAACCTGGATCGTCGATCCGGACGAGCGCGCCTACATGTTCCGCGACGAAGCGCGCGCCGATGCGCAGAGCTTCGGGCTCTACAATGCGCTCGAAACCGTCACGCCGCGCCTGATCGAAGGCGAAGGCGATTACGACGTCTTCGGTGATGGCGCCGTCACCATCATCCAGGCGCCAGGCCACACGCCCGGCCACACCGTGCTGCTGGTGCGCCTGCCCAATGCCGGCGCTGTGCTGCTGACGGGCGACATGTACCACCTCGCCGAAAGCCGTGAGCGCCGCCTGGTGCCAACCTTCAACGTCGACCGCGCGCAAACGCTCGCCGCGCAGGAGAAAGTCGAGCGCATCGCGGCGGAGACTGACGCACTCGTTATCCGTCAGCACGTCCAGGAAGACTTCGACGCACTGCCGCGTTTCCCCGAAGCGTTGAACTAGGCGTCAGGGAAACCCTCGCAAAGCGAGGATATCGCGGACGCAGCAGCGACGATGCACGCCTAGCGCGCGCAATTCCTTTGCTTCGCATGGATGCAGGCGAACACTGCGCAATCATCCATGTGCCTCAGGGAGAGAGCGCTCATGACAGCTTCGAACCAACAAGCCTTTATCGATTGGCTTACAATCTGGGCCCCACGCATTCTGCTGGCCCTGCTGATCCTCGTCGTCGCGCACTTCGCCGCTAAAGCCGTGAAGTGGGCGATCGCAAAGGGCATTGACCGTATTCCGTTCCTGTCGCGCCGCGACGGGCCGGGCGCATCCACCGCCAAACCAGCCGGCCCCGATATCGGCGAACGTGTTGGCGAAGTCGGTTATTGGCTGGTCTGGCTCTTGGGTTTGATGGCTGCCTTGGCGCAGCTCGGGCCCTGGGCCACGCCAGTCGTCACGCCGCTGACCGGCATGGTCGCGGGCTTCTTCAATTATTTGCCCGCCATCGTTGGCGCGGTGCTCATCTTCGTCATCGGCTTTGCGCTCGCCACTATCGTGCGGCGCATGGTTGAAGCCATGGTGGAAGCCGTCGAGCTTGATCGGCGCCTCGTAGACGCCGGTCTCACGCACACCCCGCGCGGCCCCGGCCTCGCACGCTTGCTCGGCATCCTCGTCTTCACGCTCATCATCATTCCGGTGGCGATCGCCGCGCTCGATGTCTTGAACATCAGCGCCATCTCCGATCCGGCGACGGCGATGTTGCAGGAGATTCTCTCCACCATCCCGCGCGTGATCGGCGCCGCTTTGATCATCTTCCTCGCTTACGTCATCGGCCGCTGGATCATGACGCTGACGGAAGAGGGGCTGAAGTCGATCGGCTTCGATGCGATCATTTCCGGCATCGCCAACGCCGAGCCGATCCGCGTCGGCCGCGAGAAGATGGATCTGACGCCCGGCGTCGACACCATCAACTTCTCGGCCTTCCCGCCATCGCGCATGATCGGTCTCGCTGTTCTTATCGGCATCGTGCTGTTCGCCGCGGTCGAAGCGGCGCGCCTGCTTGAGTTCGCCGCCATGGCCACGATGCTCACCGAAGTGCTGGCGCTCGCCAGCCGCGTTCTGTTCGGCGCGGTGATCATCGCGCTCGGCATCCTGCTCGCCAACATCTTGGCGGCGGCGGCGCGGCGCGAAGACAAGCCGTCGTCGGAGATCATCTCCACGCTCGTCCGCTGGGGCATCATCGCCTTGGCGACTGCCGTGGGCCTCCGCTTCATGGGCCTCGCCAACGACATCATCGTACTCGCCTTCGGCCTGATTCTGGGTTCGGTGGCGGTTGCGGTGGCGATCGCCTTCGGCGTCGGCGGCCGTGACGCCGCCAAGCGCCTGCTGGACCGCTGGACTTCCAGCTAGTCCAGCCAAAGCGTTGAAATGATTGAGCCGCCGGGCGAGCACCGGCGGTTCTTCGCATGGCAGCTTTCGGCATGCCGCAATTGCCAGCGGCAAGCGCCTTTGCTATCTCGCCCACGTCCGCCAAGGAGCGTTGCGACGACCGTTAGGTCGCCAGGCTTGGCAGGCTTCCAGCTTTGGAAACGACGCTCGCGAACTCTCGAAGGAGGGCGCGCGATGAGCGCTAAAGATTACGTCGTGAAAGACCTGAGCCTCGCTGCCTGGGGCCGCAAGGAAATCGAAATCGCCGAAACCGAAATGCCCGGCCTGATGGCCGTGCGCAAAGAATACGGCCCGTCGCAACCGCTGAAAGGCGCGCGCATCGCGGGCTCCCTGCACATGACCATCCAGACCGCAGTGTTGATCGAGACGCTGCAGGCACTCGGCGCCGAAGTGCGCTGGGCCTCGTGCAACATTTTCTCGACGCAAGACCACGCCGCCGCCGCCATCGCCGCCGCCGGCACGCCCGTCTTCGCCACCAAGGGCGAGACGCTGGACGAGTATTGGGATTACGCCCACCGCATCTTCGAATGGCCGAACGGCGAATACGCCAACATGATTCTCGATGACGGCGGCGACGCGACGCTTCTCTGCGTGCTCGGCCCGAAGGCCGAGAAAGATGCTGACTTCCTCGAGCATCACTCGAACGAAGAAGAGCAAGCGCTGTTCAAGACGATCAAGCAATATCTGAAAGCAAAGCCCGGCTTCTACGAAGCCATCCGCGCCTCGGTGAAGGGTGTTTCCGAAGAAACCACGACGGGCGTGCATCGCCTCTACGAAATGGCCAAGAAGGGCGAACTGCCGTTCCCGGCCATCAACGTCAATGACAGCGTCACCAAGTCGAAATTCGACAACCTCTATGGCTGCCGCGAATCATTGGTCGACGCCATCCGGCGCGGCACCGACGTCATGCTCTCGGGCAAGGTCGCCGTCGTCGCCGGCTATGGCGATGTCGGCAAAGGTTCGGCCGCGTCGCTCCGCCAAGGCGGGGCGCGCGTGAAGGTGACGGAAGTCGATCCGATCTGCGCGCTGCAAGCGGCGATGGAAGGCTATGAAGTCGTGACGATGGAAGATGCGGCGCCGCACGCCGACATCTTCGTGACGGCCACCGGCAACAAGGACGTCATCACCGTCGATCACATGCGCGCGATGAAGAACAACGCCATCGTCTGCAATATCGGTCACTTCGATTCAGAGATCCAAGTCGCTGGCCTGAAGAACTTCAAGTGGGACGAGATCAAGCCGCAAGTGCATCACATCGAGTTTCCGGACGGCAAGAAGATCATTCTCTTGTCCGAAGGCCGCTTGGTGAACCTCGGCAACGCCACCGGCCACCCGAGCTTCGTGATGTCAGCGAGCTTCACCAACCAGACGCTGGCGCAGATCGAACTCTGGACCAACGGCAAGGCCTACAAGAACCAAGTCTATACGCTGCCCAAGCACCTCGACGAAAAAGTCGCCACGCTCCACCTCGATAAGCTCGGCGTGAAGCTGACGAAAATGACCAAAGAACAAGCCGATTACATCGGCGTCCCCACCGCCGGCCCGTTCAAGCCGGATCACTATCGCTACTGAGCAAACGGCCCCTCGAAAGAGGGGCCGTTTCATCTTAGCCGATTGGAATACGCTTGGCCTTGACGCGTGACGGCTCGGCCTTTGGCAGTGTCACCGTGAGGACGCCGTTCTTGAATGACGCTTTGGCGCGTTCGTCATCAACGACGCCCGGCAGCGCCAGCCGCCGTTCGAACCGGCCATAATAGCGCTCGCTATATTGGCGCTCTTTGTCTTCTGTCTCGGCGTGTTTTTCGCCGCTGATGGTAAGCACGTCGTCATCGACGCGGATCTCGACATCATCCGCCGACAGCCCCGGCAGTTCGGCCGTGACGGTCATCTCTTTGTCAGTCTCAGACACTTCCACCGAAGGCCAGCTAAAGCCACCGCGATCACCATTCCAAAGACCTAGACCGCGGCCCATGAAAGCGTCATCGAACAGGCGGTTCATCTCACTTTGTAGATGGAAGAACGGGCTGGCCGCGCGCGGCACGTTCGGCGTGCGCGAACGACGGCCTGGTACAAGGCTATTCATCGTAAGCTCCTTCCTTCATAGCGCTGCGGCGGCGTGGGCGAGTGCGGGAAGGGTGAGGTCGCCCACGCCGTTCGCAGCGCCAAAATAAGTTAGCCCCGGCGAGGTTCAAGACATTGCGCTTCGTCAACCCACGCGCCGGCGCCCGATCCGGAACATGCGAGCAAAACGCACTCAGCTTTCAACAGCGGCGCTGCCCGGCGCCATTGCCTCGCTCCGATCGTGCACGATAGAAGTTGGGTCGGGGACACCGCGCCTATGCTGATTTCAGCCACACGCACCGTATCGACGCTGACGATGCGCGCGCTGTTTTATGGCGCGCTTTTTGTCGTCGTCATTTTCGTCCACCTGTCGCTCACCAGCGTGCTGCGTGCGCAAGGCTGGGGCGGCAGCGCGTCGTTGCTGACGTCGGGCGCGGCGGTGCTTGGCTTCGTGCTGGTCGCGGTCAACGTCGCCGAATGGCTGCGCGATCGCATGGCCGCGCACCGCGAAATGCAGCGCGTCAGGCAACGTCTGCCCAGCGGGCCGTGCTGTGTCGTCTGGAAGAACGTCGAGCCGGCGCAGGAGAGCGAAGACGCGATGCCATGGGAAGTCGTCGGCCCCTTGCGCGCGCGCTATCCCAAGCTGGCGCGCCGGCTGGGCGTTGAAGGCGTGGCGGTGGCGGAGTTCGAGGTCGGCGCCGGCGGCGTCGTGAAGAATGTCCATTGCGTCTATGCGTGGCCGTCCGACGTGTTCTTCGACGCCGCGCGCGAGGCTCTCCTGGTGGCCAAGTTTCAGCCGAAGGCGGACCAGCACGTGCGCTTCGGATCGAGCTACCGCATGCCGTTTGTTTTCCGCATCGCCGGCGCTTCGCAGATCAAGGAACGCGGCCGCCGCGCCCGCAAACTGCGCCCGACTCTGCACGCCGCTCAGCAGGCTGTGGAAAAGCTCCGCGGCACGAACTGATCCGATGCGTTAACGCATTGATCTTTCTTAACTTAACCCCGCGTTCATTATTTTAAGACGTTCTTAACGCTTCCCGGCGCCCGCGCGCGTGCAATCGCGTGCCCGCTGCGGGAGGATGACCGTCGGGGTCCGGCGATTCGTTTCGCCGTTAGATGGAATTAGGGGTCGGCTTTTGGACGGCGGATTCGCAAGCTTGCTTGTGGCGGCTGGCTCAGCCGCGATCGCGATGGCGTCGCTGCTATGGGCGCTGCGCGTGACCGATGGCGCGCGCGGCAGCATCGAAGTCTGGAAGACGCGCGTGCGCGAGCTTGAGGACAAAGTCGCCTGGGCCGACGCCGTGTTCGGCGCTTTTCCCGGCGTTGTGCTGATCTGGGAAGACATGGTGAGCGATGGCGACGCCGAGTGGGGCAAGCCGCGCATTTATGGCAGCCCGCTTGCGCTCGCTTCGCTGCTGCGCTTCTCCGATAGCGCCGTCGCCGCCGAGCCGCCCGTGCGCATCCTACAAGGCCTCTCCCTGTTCGACGCCACGGACAGCACCGGCGCCTCGACGCGGCTTGCGCCTGTTCTGGGCCGCTTGCGCCGCGAAGGCGCTGCCTTTTCGCTCAAGATTTCGACGCCGGACGGCGTTTTCGTCGAAGCCGATGGCCGCACGGCCGGCGCCCGCGCCGTTGTGTGGCTGCTCGACGCTGGCGTGCGCGGCGTCGAGGATTCCGGCATCCGTGTCGAAGGCGGCCGCGAAGTCATCGCCCGCGACCCGACTGCGTTCCTCGAAATGTGGAACGCAGCGCCCTTCATGGCCTGGCGCGTCAATGGCGCGCTCAAGCTTGAGTGGGCCAACCCGGACTATCTCGACGCGCTCGAAGCCAAGTCGCTCGATCAAGCCATCACCCGCAATCTGCTGCTCGACCAAGGCGCAACCGATCTCGCGCGCAAAGCCATCGACACCGGCGAAGCGCAGGAAGAGACGCGCTCAGCCATCGTCAAAGGTGAGCGCCGCATCCTTCGCATTCGCGTGAGCCCCGTCGCCGGCGGCGCTGCCGGCATCGCGCTTGACGTCACTGACAGCGAAGTCGCGCGCGACCTGCTCTCCAGTCAGCAGCGCGCGCATGACGAAACGCTCGATCACTTGGCCGAAGGCATCGCCGTGTTCGACGCGCAAAAGCGTCTCATGTTTCACAACCGCGCCTTCGAGCAGATGTGGAATCTCGATCCCGCTTTCCTGCAGGATCGCCCGGCGCACGCAGCTTGGCTCGATTACCTCAAGGAAAAGCGCAAACTGCCGGCGCACGCGAACTATGCCGAGTGGCGCGCGCGCGAATTGGCGCTCTACCAAGAAGTCTCGGACATGCCGCAGGATTTCTGGGTGCTGCCGGACGGCCGCATGCTGCGCATTGCGCGCCAGCGTCACCCGAGCGGCGGCCTGCTGCTGATCTTCTCCGACATCACCAACGAAGTGTCGCTGAAGAGCTCGTACGACGCGCTGCTGCAAACGCAAAAAGCCGCGCTCGACAAATTGCACGAAGCTGTCGTCGTGTTCGGCCTTGATGGCCGCTTGAAGCTGCACAACGCCGCGTTCTCCGCCATGTGGAAGCTGGAGCAGGGCGCGCTCGAAGACGACATGGCCTACGACAAGGTCGTCGGCGCCTGCGAGAAACTGTTCCACGACAAGGCCGAGTGGGCCAAAGTCCGCGCTCGCATCACCGATCCATCGCCGGAAGCGCGCACCGAATATCGCGGCGAAATGCGCCGCAGCGACGAGAGCGTCTTGAAATTCCTTACCCGGCCACTGCCGGACGGCGCCACCATCGTCGCCTTCCAGGACATCACCGCCGACCGCCGCGTAGAAGATGCATTGCGCGAGCGCGCCGAAGCGTTCGAGACCGCCGACAAGCTGAAGGGCCAGTTCGTCGAAAACGTCTCCTATCAACTCCGCAATCCGCTCCAAGCCATTTACGGCAACGCCGAAATGCTCGCGGCCAAAGTGTTCGGCCCGCTGAATGACCGCCAGGTCGAGCAGGTGGATTCAATCATCGAGGCGTCGGGCAATCTCTCTAAGCTGATCGACAACATTCTCGACGTCGCCATGGTCGAAGCCGGCAATGTCGCGCTCGATCTCGCGCCGATGGATATGTACGAGATCATCACCGAGAGCGTGCAAATGGCCGCTTCGAAAGCGCGCGACACGGAAGTGCCGATCCGCGTTAAATGCGATCCCAAGATTGGCGCCATCGATGCTGATCAAAAGCGCATCACGCAAGTGATCGTGAACCTGCTCTCGAATGCGCTGCGCCATACCGAGCGCGGCGACACCATCACCGTCTCGGCCGAGCGCATCGACGATATCGTCCGCCTCACCGTCGCCGACACCGGCAAGGGCATGGCCTTCGACCAGCAAGCGCGCGCGTTCGATAGCTTCGAGTCCGGCGATCGCCGCGGCGCGGGGCTGGGCCTCGCGCTGGTTCGCTCATTCGTGGAAATGCACGGCGGCTGGGTGGCGCTGCAAAGCGAACCGGGCCGCGGCGTCACCGTCACCTGCCACTTGCCCGCCCACGCCCCACTCTCCGGCCCCCCGCCAGCCCCGCCAACGCGGAAGGCTGCGTAAGTTCTCCACTCTATCCGGAGGACACACCAAGGACCGCCGGCTTCCAGCCGGCAATCTTTGCTTCAGTCACGCAATAGATGCCGGCTGAACGAATGCCGGCCGGAAGCCGGCGGTCCTCGGGGATTTACGGGGATAGATTGCCGCCAATCCGACCGCGTTCATTCTTCGCTACAATGGTCCCATCATCTTCGCAGGAGGGCAGTTGGATCCCTGTTCAGCCAACGCGAAGATGGTGTGATCGAGCGTGATGCGCCGGTGCTTCTCGCAAGAGAAGGCGGAGCACCAGACGGACAGACCCCTTGGACGTTTTGGTGTTTCGTATCGCAGCGGCCGCAGAAGCCCGCGGAGTTGTACCGCGTGGAGCAAGCACAGAGGATCGCCGCCGAACAGCGACGACTTTCACGCCGCCGGCGGACCCGCCTCCTAGAGTGAAACATCTCTCGCGACGAGGCCGGTGAAGCAGATCACGGAGACGCGAGCGAAAGCGTCCGGCGCTGCGCAAGCAGCGCACACTGTAACTGCCTTAGACGTGATCCCTCGTGTCTCCGTCCTCCGATTTCGCGAAGCGAAATCGCGATGTGAAGTGTCAAACCAAACAAACCCCGTCATTCCGGGGCAACGCGGCGCGCGGTGAACCCGGAACCCAGGGGCCAACGACGCGCTTGTGGCCCCTGGGTTCCGGATCGCGCTCCGCGCGTCCGGAATGACGAAGAGTGAAAGTGGTTGTGAAGCGCTAAATCCAGCGCCGAACGCGCTTTGTGTACGCGTCGAACACATCGCCGAATTGCCGGCGCATTTTCGCTTCCTCGAACGGGATAAACACGAAGTTCGCCACCGCGAACATCAGCACCGGCGCGAGCAGCATGAAAGATCGCCCAAACCAAAGCGCGGCGCCGACGCAGAAGACGACCATGCCGAGATACATCGGGTTGCGCGTGATCGCGAACACGCCGTTCGTGACCAGTGCATTGTTGGTCTCCGAGTTCGGCAGGAGCTGTGTGTCGGCGGCGCGAAATTGCCTGATCGCCCAGAACATCAGCGCCAGCGCTGCGACAATGACGATCAAACCGATTGGCCCCGTCTGCCAAACTGGCAATGTATCGAGTGCCGGCGCCAAGCTCAGAAAGTACGTCGCCGCGAGCAGAAGCAGCGCCCAAAGCGGCGGCGGCACAAGCCGCACTAGTGCTGGCTCTTCGGCAGCCGCACGACCAAGCCATCCAGCTCCGCGCTCACTTTGATCTGGCAGGAGAGGCGCGAATTGTCTTCGACGTCGTTGGCGAAATCCAACATGGATTGCTCCATCGAGTTTTGCTCGCCGGTTTTCGAGAGCCACTCGGGATCGACATAAACGTGACAGGTCGCGCAAGCGCACGCGCCGCCGCAATCGGCGTCGATGCCTGGCACGGCGTGCTTCACAGCCGCTTCCATCACCGTCTGGCCAATCGGCGCTTCGACGACGTGCTCTTTACCGGAGGCTTCGATGTAAGTGATTTTCGGCATGGTCTCGTTTCAAATCCTCAACGCGCGGCCGCCACAAGTTCTTTCATCGGCCGCGTCTCATCTTCAAGTTCGCCAGGCGGTATAGTGCGTCCCGTCTGGATCAGCATCTTCGCCCCAAGATACTCCGCCGGCCGGTTCACCGCATCGACTGCGATCAATTTCGGCCCCTTGTAATAGAAGGCCGCGAACGATCGGTCAGCCATGACGCCGCGTAAGACGACGTTGTCATAACCTTGGAACAGGCCGGCGATCTGCAATTTGAGGTCATATTGGTCGGACCAGAACCACGGCGCTTCGACCGTGTGGGGCTTGGCCCCAGTCAACGCGGCGGCGACGATCTTGGCGCCCTCCATGGCGTTGTGGACGCTTTCCAGCCGCGCCATGCGCCCGTCGAAGTGCGCCATCGGCCGCGCCGCGCAATCGCCAATGGCGAAGATCGCGGGGTCGGAGGTCTGGCAGAGCGCGTCGGTGACGATGCCGTTCTCGACCGTCAGCCCGCATTGCTCCGCCAGCGCGACGTCCGGCGTGACGCCAATGCCGGCGATGACGATGTCGGCGGGGATTTCCATGCCGTCGACCAGGGCGACGCCGGTCACGCGCTCGCGGCCTTTGATCACCGCCGGCTGGCCGCCGAGTACGAATTGCACGCCTTGGCGTGTGTGTTCGTCCAGGAAAAAGCCAGCGACTTCGGGACTGGTAACGCGCGCCAAAGGGCGCACCGCCGTTTCGATCACCGTCACGTGCAGCCCAAGCTGGCGCGCAACGGCTGCGGCTTCGAGCCCGATGTAGCCCGCGCCAACCACCACCAGTTTTGCGTCGCGCACAAAATGCGGTTTCAGCGCGTCGACGTCGGCGGCGGTGCGAAACAGATGCACGCCGGCCAGGTCAGCGCCGACCAAAGGCAGCTTGCGCGGCTTTGCGCCCGTCGCCAGCACCAGCGCGTCATACGGCAGCTCGCGCCCGCCCTCGACGCGCACGCGCTTATTGGCGCGGTCGATCCACACCGCGCGCAGCGAGGTCAGCAGCGTGATGTTTTCTTCGGCATAGACGCTGGCCGGCCTGAGCAGCAGCCGGTCCATGTCGAGGTCGCCCTTGAGGTAGCCCTTCGACAGCGGCGGGCGCTGATAGGGCGGGGCAGGCTCTTCGCCGATCAGCGTAATGTCGCCGGCAAAACCGCCCTGGCGCAGGCGCTGAGCCGTCTCGCCGCCGGCTTGGCCGGCGCCGATAATGATGACGCGTTTGATTTCGCCCGGACTCACAGCGGCTTAGTGTTAGAGGGCAAGCAGCGGCCGGCGCAAGCGGGCCTTGATGCCGCGCCTGCCCCAAGGCAGCATCCGCCGCCGTGACGCTCAAATCCACCATCGATTCGCACGCCGACGCTCGGGCAGAGGCGCTAGAGCGGCTGTTGGCCGAGACCGGCTTTGCCGGGGCCCAGCGCACGCCGCTGGCCGGCGACGCCTCGACCCGCCGCTACGAGCGCCTGGCCCTCGGCGGGCGCCGCGCCATGCTCATGGACGCGCCCCGCTCGAACGAAAGCGCCCCATGCCCGCCCGGCGCCACCCCCGCCGAACGCCGCGCCATGGGCTGGAACGCCACCTCCCGCCTCGCCGCCTCCCGCGTCGAAGCCTTCGTCGCCGTTGCGCAGCATTTGGAAAATCTCGGTCTGTCGCCGCCAAAAGTGTACGGCGCCGATTGCGAGGCCGGGTACGCGATCCTGGAAGATTTGGGCGACGATCTTTACGCGCACGTCATTCCGCAGGGGACAGACGAGATCGCGCTCTACGAAGAAGCAGCGCGCGTACTGGCGCACGTGCATGCAGCGCCGGTGCCGAGCCGCATCGAAGGCGCAGGCGGCGCGAACTGGCCGATCCTCGATTACGACGCGCTCGCGCTTGAAGTGAACGCCGATCTCTTCGTCGAATGGCTGCCGCGCGCGGCGGATGTTCACATCGATGATGCAGCGCGCGCACGCTGGGAAAAAGTGCGCGATAGCTTGATCGTGAAGGCGCTTGGCTTTCCGCGCGCATTCACGATCCGTGACTACCACGCTGAGAATTTGCTCTGGCTGCCTGAGCGCCAAGGCATTCAGCGTGTCGGCTTGCTGGACTTCCAAGACGCCGTGCGCGGTTGGCGCGCGTGGGACTTCTCCATGCTGCTGCACGATGCGCGCCGCGACGTGAGTTACCCCGCCAGCGAAGCGGCGATCCGCGCGTATCTCGATGCCTGCGGCGCCAGCGACGCTGAGTTCCGCCGTGAACTTGCCGTGCTGGGCGCGCTCAACACGATGCGCATTCTCGGCATCTTCTCGCGCCTCGCCGGACGCGACGGCAAGGAGCGCTATCTCGCCTTCATGCCACGTGAGTGGGGGCATCTTGCACGCACGCTTGAGCATCCTGCGCTCTCGGAAGCCAAAGCCTTCGTCGAAAGCGTGGCGCGGCCGTATTTGGAGCGCGCTGCTTGACGCCGCACACAGCCATGGTGCTCGCCGCAGGCCTAGGCACGCGGATGAAGCCGTTAACCGACGATCGGCCGAAAGCGTTGGTGCAAGTGCGCGGGCGCGCGCTGATCGATCACGTGCTGGATCGGCTGGTCGATGCGGGGGTCAAGCGCGCCGTTGTCAACGTGCACGCGTTCGCCGATATGCTGGAAGCGCACGTGAAGCGCCGCGCCGATATCGAGATCGTTATCTCCGACGAGCGCACTCAGCTGATGGAAACCGGCGGCGGCGTGCGCCAGGCTTTGCCGCTCTTGGGTGAAGCCCCATTCATCGTCTGCAACATCGACAGCGTCTGGGAAGAGCCAACTGGTTCAGCCATTGCGCGCCTCGCGCGCGGCTACAATCGCGAGACGATGAGCGCGCGTCTGTTGCTCGCTTCAATGGAAGAGCAGCTTGGCTATGACGGCGCGGGCGATTTCGTGTCGGAGCCCGATGGCCGTATCGGCTTTCGCGATGAACGGGTGAACGCGCCGTGGGCCTATATGGGCGTGCAAATTGTCGATCCCGCCGTCGTTGCGCCAGAGCCGATCGAGCCGTTTTCGTTCACGCGCATTTGGCGTCGTCTCGCTGAAGAGCGGCGCCTCTTTGGGGCGCCGCTGATTGGCTATTGGATGCACGTCGGCGATCCGGGCGCGCGCGCCGAGGCTGAAGCACGCTTGGCGGCCGCGGCGCCGAGCCCATGACCATGTTGCCATTGGGCCTGCCCGAACCATTGTTCGGCGGCCCGGCCCCGCGCATTCGCGCCGTGCCCGCATCCGCGCCGTTTCTCGAAGTGCTCGCTGACGCGATGGTCGGCGAGTTGGTGCGCAAGGATAATCCGTTTGCGCTTTCGGATGCCCTCGTACTACTGCCGAACCGTCGCGGCGCGCGTGGGCTGATGAACGCGTTCGCGCGCAAACTCGGCGGCGCGGCGCTGTTGCCGACCATTCGTCCGCTCGGCGATCCATATTCTGACGAAGACCCTGACGTTTGGGGCGCTGAGCCGCTTGGCGAAGACATTCTGCCGCCGATCGACAAGATGCAGCGCCGGTTGCAACTCGCAGCGTTGATACGCAGGCGGGACAAGGCCGATAACGGTGTCGAAGATCCTGCGCGCGCTCTCGCGTTGGCGGACGAGCTTGGGAAATTGCTCGATAGCGCCGCGACCGTGGAGCGTGTCGATTGGAGCAAATTGCGTACGCTGGTCGAAGAAATTGATCTCGCGCGCCATTGGGCGAGTTCAGCGGCGTTTCTCGAAATCATCGCGCGCTTCTGGCCGGAGCATCTGAAAGAGCAGGGCCTCAGCGATCCGGCAGAGCATGGCGCCGCACTGCGCCGCGCGCTCGCCGCGCGCTGGCAAGCCGCGCCGCCGAAGCGCCCGATCATCATCGCCGGTTCAACTGGTTCGCAAGCGACGACGCGCGAGCTGATGCGCGTGGTTGCGCGTTTGCCGCGTGGGGTTGTCGTATTGCCAGGACTCGATATCGATTTGGACGACGGCGCCTGGGCTCTCGTCGGCGATCAGCATCCGCAGCATGCGCTGAAGGATACGCTGCAGGCCCTGGGCGTGGCGCGCACGGAAATCCCTCTACTCGCTTCCGAGCACACCGGTGGCCGCGCGCGGCGCGTGTTGATGCGTGAAGCCTTGGCGCCGGCTGAGAAAACTGCGGACTGGCTTGCGCGCATGGATGCGGCTGGCGGCGAGGAGTTTGTGAAAACCGGCGCCGCTGGTTTGCGCCTTTTGGAGGCGGCGACCGAAGACGAAGAAGCGACTGCGATCGCTTTGCTATTGCGCGAAGCGGTTGAGAAGAAGAGCGCGACGGCGGCTGTTGTTACACCCGACGCAAGGCTCGCGCGCCGTATCGAGGCCAAGCTTTCCCGCTGGGGTATCGCGCCAGCGGTTTCGCACGGTTCGCCGCTGCGTGAGACAGACGCAGGCCGCCTGATCGCGCTCTTGTGTGAACTCGCGCGCGACGCCAGCGAGCCCGTGGCGCTTGCCGCATTGCTGAAGCATCCGCGTGTCGTGCTGGCGCCCGATGGTCGCGGCCTCACGCTGCTCGAACACAAGGCGCTCCGCGGTCCGCGCCGGTACGACACGCTGGCTGAACTCGCCGCGCTTGGTGAACCCGACGACAAACTCAAGGGTTGGAGCGCCGCACGCAAGATCGTCGATGCAACTGCGGATGCTTTCGCGCCGCTGGTCAATCTGATGCAGCGCAACGAAGTGACGTTGACGCAATTCGCCGACGCGCTCTCACACGTCGCGGAAACCGTCACGCGTCACGAATGCTGGCAGGGTCGCGATGGCGAGATGGCGGCTGATCTCTTGCGCGAAGTATACACGCACGGCGCGGAATTGGGCTTGATGCCCGCTTACGCCGCGCCGCGCGTGCTGCTGAAATTGATGGAAGGCCGCGATGTCGCGCCGCCTGCGGCGGCAAGCGACGCGCCGATTGCGATCTGGGGTTTGCTGGAAGCGCGCTTGCAGCGGCGCGATCTGATGATCCTCGCCGGGTTGAACGAAGGCGTGTGGCCCGCGCCGGCTTCGGAAGACCCATTCTTGTCGCGGGCGATGCGCGCCAAGCTCGGCTTAGCGTCGCTCGATCAGCGCATCGGTCTGGCCGCGCATGATTTCGCGCAACTCGCCAACGCGCCCAATGTCGTGCTCACGCGCGCGCTCCGCCGCGACGGCTCGCCGACACTGGCCTCGCGCTGGCTGTGGCGGTTGCAAACCTTGGTGAAGGGCGCGAAGGCCGAACTCGAGACCGCCGCCGATTACATCGCTTACGCGCAAGCGCTCGATAAGCCGGCCATGTTACGCACCGCGAAACCGCCCGAGCCGCGGCCGCCTGCTGGCAAACGCCTCACGCGCATCAGCGTCACCGGTGTCGAGACATTGATCCGCGATCCATACGCCGTGTATGCGCGCCGCATTTTGAAGCTCGAAAACCTCAAACCCATCGGCGCGCCACATGGACCGCAAGAGCGCGGCACCGCGGTTCACGCCGCAATCGAAAAATTCGGCGATGGCCATGATCCGGCGCTGCTCTCGTCGCTGCTGGACGAAGAACTACGCCTCGCTGGCGTGCCGCCTGAGCGACGCGCGGCGGAGCGCGAACGCTTGCTTGTTTCCATTGACGCGCTGATCGCCTGGTTCGAGGCGCGTCGCGCGCGCGGCGCCACGATTTATCGCGAGGTGAAAGGTGAGCTAGCGCTTGGCGATGTGACATTGAGCGGCGTGGCCGATCGCATCGAGATCGCGCCGAGCTATGCCGCCATTCTCGATTTCAAAACCGGCCAGCCGCCTTCGGATAAGCAAGTCGCCAGCGGGCTCAGTCCGCAGCTTCCGCTCGAAGCTGCAATGCTGGCCGAGGGGGCATTCAAGGATGTGCCTGCGTCGCAGGTGAGCGAACTCATCTATTGGCGCTTTGGCGGCGCCGATCCGACACCGCGCGAGATCGATCTGGAAAAGCCCGTCCACGAAGCCGCCGCCGAGGCGCTCACGGCGCTGCGCGGCTTGCTGACAAAGTACGCGTCTGCGGAGCAGCCGTTTCTCTCTAAGCCGCGCGTTCTGAAAGTGAAGCTTTACGACGATTACGATCAGCTGGCGCGGCGCAAGGAATGGGCCGACGAAAAGGCTGACGAATGAGCGCGCTCGTCGATCCCATCGAAGAGGCGACAGCCAATCAGCGCCTCGCAGCCGATCCCGGCTTGTCGGTGTTCGTCACCGCCAATGCCGGCTCCGGCAAAACCAAAGTACTGGTCGATCGCATCGCGCGACTGTTGTTGCAAGGTTCGCGGCCGTCAGCGTTTCTTTGCATCACCTACACCAAAGCAGCGGCGGCCGAGATGCAGCGCCGCTTGTTCGATCGCCTCGGCGGTTGGTGCGTCGCCGATGACGCAACGCTGGCCGCCGAGCTGGAGAGACTTGGCGCCGGCGGCGCTAACCTCGGCACAGCGCGCGCTTTGTTTGCGCAAGCGCTTGAGACGCCGGGCGGACTGAAAATCCAAACCATCCACGCCTTCTGTGAACGCCTGCTTGCGCGCTTTCCACTCGAGGCAGGCGTCGCGCCTGGTTTCGATATCGCCGACGAAGCGCGCGCCGCCGCACTGCTCAGCGATGCGCGCGCGAGTGCGGCGCTTGCGCCGGACGCGCCGCGCGAAGCGTTTCGCCGCTTCGCGGCGAAACTGCATGGCGAGGGGCTGGAGGCGTTTCTCGATCGCCTCGCATGGCGGCGCGCGGAGTTTCACCGCTTCGCCAAAGCGCCACTCTTCGCCGCGCAAGGCTTGCGTGATCGCCATGGCGTCACACACGGCGCCGACGAGGTTGCACGTGCCTTCTTTGCTCGCCTTGATCTCGACCTTGCGCGCGAGGCAGCGGCGCGACTGAACGAAGGCAGTGCTCAGGATCAACAGGCCGCGGAGCGGTTGGGGCGCGTCGTTGAATGCATGGCGGCCAACGCTCCGAGCGGCGCACTCACCGCGTGCTTTGAGTTTGCGTGCACGGAGAAGGGCGAGCTACGCAAGGGCTTCGTCACCGCTCCAACAAAGAAGGCGCATCCCTGGCTCGATCCGCATGTGCGCGCGCTGGCGGAGTCCGCGTGCGCGTTGCGCGAACAACTGAACGCGATCGAGCGCGCCGAAGATGCGGTCGCAGCGATGGCCTTGGCGCTGAAGCTGGATCAAGCTTATGCCGACGCCAAAACGCGCTCCGGTGTTCTCGACTTTGACGATCTGATCGAACATGCGCAGGCGCTGTTGCAGCGTTCGGAAGCAGCGCCGTGGGTGCTCTACAAGCTCGACGGCGGTCTCGACCACATCTTGATTGACGAAGGGCAGGACACCAGTCCGGCGCAGTGGGACTTGATTACGCCGCTGCAGGATGAGTTCTTCGCCGGCGCTGGCGCGCGTGGTGAGAAGCCGCGTACGATCTTCGCGGTTGGCGATCCCAAGCAGAGCATTTACGGGTTCCAAGGCGCCGATCCCGAGCGCTTTCTCGGCGAAGCGCAGCGCCTCGGCGCGCGCGCGTACGAAGCTGGTGTTGCGTTCAAGGCGCCGGAGCTGCGCACGTCGTTCCGCACAACGCCGGAAGTGCTGCGCGTTGTCGATGAAGCGATAAGAGATAAGCCGCTGATCGCGGGGCCGGGCGCGAGCGACGAGATCGTGCACCTTGCATCGCGCGCTGGCGAGCATGGCGTGGTTGAAGTCTGGCCGTGGACGCCGCGTCCGATTGTCGGCGATCCGCAACCATGGGACGCGCCAATCGATATCGAAACCGGCGCCAGCGCACCCGCGAAATTAGCCAAGCAGATTGCACTGCGTGTGAAAGAGATGATCGCCGCGAGCGAGGCGGTTTGGGACAAGGACGAAAAGCGCCAGCGACCGATGCGTCCTGGCGACGTGCTGGCGCTCGTGCGCACGCGCGGCGCGATGTTTCGTGAGTTGATCAAGGCGTTCAAACGCGCGGGCCTCCCGGTCGCGGGCGCCGATCGCATGGTGTTGCGCGACGAGCTTGCCGTGGAAGATTGCCTGGCTCTGATGCGCGTCGCGCTCGATCCGGCGGATGATCTGTCCCTTGCTTGCGTGCTGAAGGGACCGTGGTGCGATCTGCTCGATGATGACGCTGATCTCTTCCCGCTCGCTTACGGACGCGCGCCAGGAGAAACGCTTCATGCTCGTTTGCTGGCCGCGTCGGATGCGAAGTACGCGCCGGCGCGGGCGTTCGTGCAGGCGTTGATCGCCCGGAAGGGCGCTGACGCGTTTGAGTTTCTGAGCTGGGCGCTGGAGACGCCGCATCACTGCGGCGCTTCGGGTTGGGCGCGTGTGTTTGAGCGGTTAGGCGCCGAGACGCGCGATCCGCTGGAAGAGTTGCTCCAGCGCGCGCTGAAGCCAGCCGGTCACGTCGCGCCGACCTTGCAGCGCTTCTTGTCCGACATAGATCTCGATTCTGGCCAAGTGAAACGCGAGTTGGAAGCCGAGCATGGCGCAATCCGCGTGATGACGGTGCACGGCGCAAAGGGGCTCGAAGCGCCGGTCGTAATCTTACCGGATGCGACGGGGGATGTTGGCGATACGCCGGACAATGGACTCATCTTCGATGATGAGGAGGGGCCATTCGTGTCGTTCCGATCGAAGGACGACGATGCGAAAGTCGCTGCCGCGCGCGCCGCGCACAAAGAGCGCATGCTGGGTGAGCATTGGCGTTTGCTTTATGTTGCGATGACGCGCGCACGCGATCGGCTGATTGTCTGCGGCCCGCAATTCCGCAACGGCGAGGATAAGGAAAGCTGGCGTCTTGCCGTGCAGGAGGCGCTGGAGCGTCTCGGCGCGGAAAAGATTGAGACGCCGTATGGCGAAGGCTTGCGCTTGGGCGCGCCTGAATTCGCCTCGCCTGAAAGCGCGCCAGAGCATGCGCGTGTGACGTTGCCGGATTGGGCCAAATCGCCGGCACAAGCCGGTCCGCAGCGCGCGTTCGCGACGCCGTCGCGCATCGAGCGTATCGATCCAGCGTTGTTCTCCCCGCGCGGCGATGGGCAAAAGCGTTTCCGTCGCGGACGCTTGATCCACGGTTTGCTGCAACGTCTGCCTGAGGTCGCGCAGAGCAAACGCGCTTCTGCCGCGCGGGTGTGGCTCGAACGCCAAGGCGCCGACGAAGCCGAGATGGAGGCCTTTGCGCGCGAAGCCTTGGCGGTGATTGATGATGCGCGCTTTGCGGCAGTGTTCGGCCCGGCGAGCCGCGCCGAGGCGCCGATCGTCGGTGAGATTGACGGCAAAGCCGTCAGCGGCATCGTCGACCGGCTCGTGGTTGAGGATGCGCGGGTGATCGTGCTCGATTTCAAGACGGATCGGCCAGCGCCTGCAAATGCGTCAGATGTGCCGAACAGCTATGCGTTGCAGCTGGCGCTGTACCGCGCTGTGCTGCGCAAGATATTCCCCGGCAAGAGCGTTACCTGCGCGCTTCTCTGGACGGAAAAGCCGGTGTTGATGGAAATTCCGTCAGCGCAGCTGGACGGTGTTTTCGCTACGTTCACGTCCGGTTGAAACGGTGAGGTTCGCCGCCTACATCAGATCAAACGATTCCTGTTCAGAAAGGGCGCTCCCGTGGCCACTGCCAAAGTCTCGGACGATAGTTTCGAAGCCGACGTGCTGAATTCCGGCCGGCCCGTGCTGGTGGATTTTTGGGCGGAGTGGTGCGGCCCTTGCAAGCAGATCGGCCCCGCGCTCGAAGAAATCGCCGCAGAGATGGGCGACCGCGTGCAGGTGGTGAAGCTCAACATCGACGATAACCCGATGACGCCCGGCAAGTACGGCGTGCGCGGCATCCCGACTTTGATGGTGTTCAAGGATGGCAAAGTGCACGCGACGAAAGTCGGCGCCATGCCGAAGTCGAAGATCGTCGAGTGGCTGAACGAGAGCGTCTAGCTCTCCGCCGCCAACGCTTCGGCCGCCAGTAGAAACGAACCACAAATAAGCACACGCGGCGCAGGCGACTGCGCCGCGTTTTGCATGGCCGCGGCAAGCGACGGCGCGACGTCGGAAGCAATGCCGTGCTTCGCGGTCAGCGCCGCGATTTCGCCTGGCGCAATGTGATCTTCGCTCAGCGGTACAGCGATCAAGCGTGCGAGTGACGGCGCGAGTGAAGTGACGAAAGCCTCTGCATCTTTGCGCGCGCGCAAGCCGATGATGGCGATGGCATCGCCGCCGCGTCGTGCTTTCATGTCGCCCAGCGCCCGCGCGAGCGACTTCGCGGCATCTTCATTGTGGCCGCCATCGACCCAAACTTCTCCGCCAACATCGCGGATCGGCGCACTGAACGCGCCGCGCGTGAGCGGCTGCAAACGCGCGGGCCAGTGCGCGTTTGCGATACCGGCCGCAAAGGCGTCGTCGGTGAACTCGTGATGCCAAGGTGCGAGCAGCGCGGCGCAGGCGAGGCCGGCATTGTCGATCTGGTGGCGGCCAAACAGGGTCGGCAATGGCAGATCAAGCGCGCGCTCTTCGGTCTGCACGACGAGCCGGCCATTGCTTTCATAGGCATCCCAGTGGACGCCGTGTTGAAACAGCGGCGCGTTCACGCGCGCGGCCTGTGCTTCGATGATGGCCCGTGCATCCTCGGACTGACGCGCGACGATGGCGGGGACGAAAGATTTGAAGATGCCGGCCTTGTGCATGGCGATCTCGGCGAGTGTTGAGCCGAGGGCATCCTGATGGTCGAGGCCGATCGGCGTGATCACGGTCAGCGCGGGATCGGGGATGATATTGGTGCTGTCGTCGCGACCGCCCATGCCGGTCTCAAGTAGGACGAGGTCGGCGGGCGTCTCTTTGCACATCAGGAATGCGGACGCAACTTGCGCATCGAACTGCGTGAGGTCTGGCGCCAATGCATGCAGGCGTTCGGCGGCTTGAACCAAAATCTGATCCGAGACGATTTCGCCCGCTATCAAGAATCGCTCGTTCAGCTTGAACAAATGTGGCTTCGTGAATGCGTGGACGCGCAAGCCCGCCGCTTCGGCGATGGCGCGCATGAAGGCGATTGTCGAACCTTTGCCGTTCGTGCCGGCGACGTGGATGACGGGAGGCAGATGCCAGTGCGGCGCGCCAAGTGCGTGAAGCGCGGCGTGTAAGGGCGCGCTCTCGAACGGTTTGCCGTGGCCGAATTCGGGGCCGAAGAGCGCTTCGAAACGCTCGAGCGCCGCGTCGCGCAATTACTCCGCCGCCTTCGCGCGCGTCGGCTTCGGCGCTTTGCGCTTGGATTTTGGCGCTTCCTCGGCTTCGTCGGTGGCGATGTCGCTCAGCTCGAACGTCTCTGCGTCTTCTACCGGTTGCGCGCGCTTGTGCATCAGCACGGAGAGCAGCGTCGCAAGCGTCGCCTTCAACTGGCGGCGATCGACGACGAGATCGACCATGCCTTTGTCGAGCAGATATTCCGAGCGCTGGAAGCCCTCAGGAAGCTTCTGGCGGATGGTTTGCTCGATGACGCGCGGGCCGGCGAAGCCGATCAGCGCGCCGGGTTCTGCAATGTGAATGTCGCCAAGCATCGCATAGGACGCCGTGACGCCGCCCGTCGTCGGATCGGCGAGAACCACGATGTAGGGCAGGCCGGCTTCGTGCAGCATCTGGATCGCCAGAGTCGTGCGCGGCATTTGCATGAGCGAGAGAATGCCCTCTTGCATGCGCGCGCCGCCGGACGACGTCACCACGATCATCGCCGCCTTACGCCGCACAGCCGCTTCAGCGGCGGCGACGAAGGCTTCGCCGGCAGCCATGCCGAGCGAGCCGCCCATGAATTCGAAGTCTTGCACCAGAACCACGGCGTGCGCGCCGCCGATGCGGCCGTACCCTGCAGCCATGCAATCGTCGCGGCCGACTTTGGCGCGCGCGATCTTGATGCGGTCGACGTACTTCTTGTCGTCCTTAAACTTCAACGGATCGGCGGCGACCTTCGGCAGCGTGATCTTTTGCCAAGCTTGGTCGTCGAACAAAATCTTGAAGCGCGGCTCGGGGCCGATGCGCATGTGGAAGCCCGATGGCGTCACCCAATCGGCGGCCTCAAGCTCGGCGCGATAGACAAGGTCGCCCGAAAGCGGATCCTTGATCCAGAGATTGTCCGGCGTATCGCGCGCTTCTTCAGGCTTTTTCTTGGAAAGCCCCGGCCGTGCGAAATTCGACAGCCAATTCATGCGGGTGTCCCTTCAAGTGCACGCGCTGTGCGTACAGCTTCACTCAAAATCCGCACCTTGCGCAAGACGCGATCGGCGGCTTGGCCCGCTGGCGCGGCGGCTATTTCGTCTACGAACGCCGAACCGACGACGACGGCGTCGGCGGTGCGGGCAATCTCTTGGGCGGCGGCTGGCTCGCGGACGCCAAAACCAACCGCGACGGGCAGTTGCGTTGCACGCTTCAAACGCGAAACGGCGGCGCGCACAGCATCTCCCGTCGCAGCGTTCGCGCCGGTCACGCCGGCAACGGAGGCATAATACAGGAAACCTGAAGCGCCATCGAGCACCTTGGTTAAGCGATTATCGTCGGTCGTCGGCGTGGCGAGGCGGATGATGGAGAGGCCATGCGCGGCGAATGCGGCGCGTAATGGGCCGTCTTCCTCTGGCGGCAGGTCGACGATGATCACGCCATCGGCGCCGGACGCTTGCATAGCCTCAGAGAACGCATCGTAGCCCATGCTTTCAATCGGATTGGCGTAGCCCATGAGAATGAGCGGCGTGTCTTGATCTGTCTCGCGGAAGCGGCGGGCGAGATCGAGCGTGTGTTTGAGAGAACCGCCCGCCTTTAATGCGCGCAGGGCTGCTTTCTGAATGCTCGGGCCATCGGCCATCGGATCGGTGAACGGAAAGCCCAACTCGATCACGTCAGCGCCGGCGCTGGGAAGCCCGCGCAAAATTTCGAAGCACGTCTCGTGATCGGGATCCGACGCCATCACATACGCGACGAGGCCAGCGCGGCCCTCGCGCTTGAGCGCGGCAAAGCGAGAGGCGAGACGTGCGCTCAAGATCAGCTCGGGCAGCGCGGCGTGCGATCGCGTGCAAACCAGAGCACGACGTCGGTGGAGTTGGCCTCGCCTGGCGGGTAATCGCCTGGAAAGATGTTGAGCACGTTGAGGCAGTTGTTTTCGTCGGTGCGCTCGGCCGTCATGCCGCCAGTGACGTACTGGCCCTGATACCAGCCTTGCTCGCCCAACTGGCCGATATATTCGGCGGCGATCGCGGTGGAGCCGAAGCGGGGCATGGTCACGCACGCAATCTCGAACACAGCAGTGTCGGTGATCGCTTCGGGATACATGCAATCGGGCGGCACGGCCGAGCCTTCGACGAGAGCAAGCCGGATCGAGTCCGGCAACAGAATGGGCGCGTCCTGCGCGGCGGCGTTGGCGCAAGGCAGTGCTATGGCGGCGATGGCGATGAGGAGGCGGCGAATATTCAAAGCGTTACTCCTAGTGCGTCTGCGACAGTGAAAACGTCTTTGTCCCCGCGCCCGCATAAATTCATGATGACAAGCCCGCCCTTGCCAATCTCGCGCGCCACATCGCCCAGGCGCGCCAAGGCGTGGCTTGGCTCAAGCGCGGGCAGAATGCCTTCCAAACGCGCACAAAGCTTGAAGGCTTCGAGCGCTTCGTCGTCGGTGGCGCTGAGATACTGAGCCCGGCCGATGTCGGCGAGATAGGAATGTTCAGGGCCGACGCCCGGATAGTCGAGCCCGGCGCTGATCGAGTGGCCCTCAAGAATTTGGCCGTCTGCGTTCTGCAACAAATACGTGCGGTTGCCGTGCAGCACGCCGGGTCGGCCGCCATTGATCGCGGCGCTATGCTCGAAGCGATCGTCAATGCCGCGCCCCGCCGCTTCGACGCCGATGAGGCGCACGCTTTCGTCGGCGATGAAGGGATGGAAAAGCCCGATGGCGTTAGAGCCGCCACCGATGCACGCCATCACCGCGTCGGGCAGGCGCCCTTCGCGCTCCAGGATTTGCTCGCGCGCTTCGCGGCCGATCACGCTTTGAAAGTCGCGCACCATTTCCGGATAGGGGTGCGGACCAGCGGCTGTGCCGATGCAATAGAACGTGTCGGCGACATTAGTGACCCAATCGCGCAGCGCTTCGTTCATCGCGTCCTTCAGCGTCGCCGCGCCTGACGTAACGGGCCGCACTTCGGCGCCGAGCAACTTCATGCGGAAGACGTTTGGCTTCTGGCGCTCGATGTCGGTCGCGCCCATGAACACCACGCAGGGCAAACCCAAGCGCGCGCAAATCGTGGCGGTGGCGACGCCGTGTTGGCCGGCGCCGGTTTCAGCGATGATGCGCGTCTTGCCCATGCGCTGCGCGAGCAGCACTTGGCCGAGGCAATTGTTGATCTTGTGAGCGCCGGTGTGATTGAGCTCGTCGCGTTTGAAGTAAATCTTCGCCCCGCCGAAATGCGCGGTCATCCGCTCGGCGAAATAGAGCGGCGAGGGGCGGCCGACATAATGGGTCCAGAAGTCGGCCATCGTCGCTGCAAACGCGGGGTCGACCTGGGCTTCGCGGTAAGCGCGCTCCAGATCGAGCACCAGCGGCATCAGCGTCTCGGCCACGAAACGGCCGCCATAGGAACCGAACCGGCCCTCGGCGTCAGGTAGCTCTTGCCAGTTGCGGCGCACGTCCATGGGGCGAGCTTAGACTTCCACTGCCGTCAAGAATTGGGCGATCAGGAGGGGGTCCTTTAGGCCGGGGGCGGTTTCCACACCAGAGGACACGTCCACTAGGTCGGCGCCGGATACAGCCATCGCCTCGCGGACGTTCGCAGGCGTCAGTCCGCCGGCCAAGAACCAGGGCCGGCCAAACACGCGCCCGCCCAGCAAACCCCAGTCAAACGCCAGGGCGTTGCCGCCCGGTAGGCCGGCTATTGGGGCCTGGGCGTCGAACAGGAACATATCGACCACCCCGTCATAGGGGCGGGTGGCGTGGAGGTCCTCGGCGCGGGCGACGCCGATCGCCTTGATCAGCCCGCGCCTGGCGAAGGGCCTGACTTCGGTCGCGCGCTGCGGGCTTTCACCGCCGTGGAGCTGGATCCAGTCCGGTTGGGCGGCAGCGACGGCGGCGGCGATGTGCGCGTCGTCGGCGCTCACGGTGACAAGCACGGTCTCGACCCGCCCACGCGCGCGCTGGGCGAGCGCCGCTAGTTTTTGCGGCGGCAAGTAGCGCGGGCTCTTTGGATAGGTGACGAAGCCGACGAAGCGCGCGCCGCCTTCGATGGCGGCGTCCAGCGCTTCGACACTCGTGATCCCGCAGATTTTCGCGTCAGGCATGTGAACTAGGGGAGTAGGGCCGTGGGGCGTTAAGGCAATAGGGTTCGCCGATTGCCTTGCGCTCTACGGCCTTACTTCTTCAGCAGATCACGGATTTCGGTCAGCAGCTTGATGTCTGCGGGTGTTTCGGCGACGGGCGCAGGCTTGGCTTCTTCCTTGCGCTTCATCGTGTTCATCGCCTTGATCACCAGAAACAGCACCCAGGCGACAATAAAGAACTTGATCGCCGCGTTGATGAATTTGCCGTAGTTGATCGCGACTTCCGGCACGGCGGCAACGTAACCAGCGGCGCCTTCCGTGCCGATTGCTGGCGTGCCCGCTTTCAAAACCAGTTTCAGTGTCGCGAAATCAATGCCCGCGAGCAGCAGGCCGATTGGCGGCATGACGATGTCGTCCACCAGGGAAGACACGATCGTGCCGAACGCAGCGCCGATGATCACGCCGACCGCGAGATCGACGACGTTCCCCTTCAACGCGAACTCGCGGAATTCCTTCAGCATCGACATTAGCGGAGCCTTCTCGGGTGGACTGGATGGCGAGGGCTCTTGCCAGACTTCGCGCGGTCGGGCCAGCCGGGTCACGGCGCACTTGGACGTCCTTGTAATTCTTACTACATTGTCGCCCGAGCAAGGGATTCGAGCGAGGGGCGCGATGAAGCTGGGGACGATTTGGCGCGTGGTTTGGCCCGAGCGTGGGCCGTTGTTTGCGGTCGTCGGCGGCATCGTCTCACTGTTGGGCGACTTCGCCAGCTTCCTCGGCAATATCGCCTCGCCGCAGCTATTGCTTTGGCCCGCTGTCGGCCTCGCCGGCCTGCTGGCTTGGTTCTGCCTCGGCCGCGTGACGGCCGTTCCAGCGGGCGCGGAGCCTGCGGTTGAGAACGCGGCGGTGCAGTGCCGTGAGTGCGATGCGTTCCGCGTCATGCTCTTTGCGAGCGCTGGCGTCGTGCTCTTGCTGCTCGCCGGCCAGGGCACGACCGCGACCGAGCGGATCGGCGCGCAACTGGGCCTGATCCAGGAAGACGTCGAGGCGATCCGTGACGACACCACCGCGATCCGCGATGTCACCGCGTCTTCTGAATTGGTGCGAAATCCGCGCTCGGCGGAAGATTTCTTCCGCAATGCCTGGATCCACAACATGGTTCGCCGCGACGCGCAAAGCGCGTGGACGTCGATCCAGGGCCTCTATGAAAGTCACACGCCGAACAAGCTCGATGCGGCGGAGCTCTACTTCAATGCCGGGCGGGCGTTTGTCGCCCGCGAGCAATTGCTGAACCAGATGATCGCGATTGGCCGCCAGCGCCGCGATGCGTCGATGCTGGTGATGGCGGCGCGCAACGTCGATACAAACGAGCAGGCGTACGCGTTATTGGACGAAGCGCGCGCCATCGATCCGGAATTGCCGTTCACGCACTGGGACCCGTTCCGCACGCAATTCATCGGCCTCGTGCCCGGCGGCACGCCGGAGCAGCAGCTGGAGCAATCGCGGCGCTCCTTGGCTGGTGCGGAGACCTTCTTGGAAGTCGCGGGGCGTAAGCCGGTGGCGAGCTATTACTACCAGCCTCAGCACGCGCCAGACATGGAAAGCTTCGTGCGCAGCCAGATCGATACGTATCGCGGCACGGTGCGCAATTGGGAGCAGGTCGTGCAGGGGCGCGGGCGGCTCTAGCTTACGGTTCTTCGCCGCCATTGACCTTTAGCCGCAGCTCTTTGCCCGGCTTGAAGAAGGGCACGAGCTTGGCTTCGACTTTTACCGCAGCGCCGGTGCGCGGATTACGGCCGGTGCGCGCGTCGCGCTTGCGCACCGAGAAGGCGCCGAAGCCGCGCAGCTCAACGCGGCCACCTTCGGCCAACGCCACGCCGATTTCATCAAGCACCACGTCCACCGCGTGCTCGATCTCGGCGGCCTTGATGGGCGCCATCTCTTCTTGGAGTTTGTTGACCAATTCCGACCGCAGCATCGGATTCCCCGTTCACGATCCTGTGTTCCCGTTAAAGAGCGCGGCAGGGGCGCGGCGTCAACTGCCACGTGCTTGAATTTTGGAAAGAAAAAGCCCGGCGCGGGGTTCGCGCCGGGCTTTTAAGCAGAATGCCGATGGTTCGGCGGACGCTTACTTCTTGTCCTTCAGAGCCGCGCCCAGGATGTCCCCGAGTGAAGCGCCGCTGTCGGACGAGCCGAACTGGGCGATGGCTTCCTTCTCATCGGCCAGTTCCATGGCCTTGATCGAGAGCGCCACTTTGCGGCTGGCCTTGTCGAAGCCGGTCACCATCGCATCGACCCGATCGCCCTTGGAGAAGCGGTCGGCGCGTTGTTCTTGGCGATCACGCGACAGGTCCGACTTGCGGATGAAGCTGCGCAGGGCATTGCCTTCGCCGAACGCCACTTCGATGCCGCCGGTCGCCACGTCGACGATTTCGACCGTAATGATCTGGCCGCGCTTGAACTCGGCGTCCGCCATCGGGTCGTTGTCGACCTGCTTGATGCCGAGCGAGATGCGCTCCTTCTCGATATCGACGTCGAGCACCTTGGCTTTGACCATGTCGCCCTTGTTGTAACGGGCGAGCGCCTCTTCGCCCTGGACGTCCCAGGCGATGTCGGAGAGGTGGACCATGCCATCGAGCTCGGCGTTGAGACCGATGAACAGACCGAACTCGGTGATGTTCTTGACCTCGCCTTCGATGATCGAGCCGACGCCGCTTTCGGCAACGAACGCGTCCCAAGGATTGCTCTGGGCTTGCTTGATGCCGAGCGAGATGCGGCGCTTTTCGCCGTCGACGTCGAGCACTTGCACATCGACTTCCTGAGAGGTGCTCAGGATCTTCGAGGGGTGCAGGTTCTTCTTGGTCCAGCTCATTTCGCTGACGTGCACCAGGCCTTCAACGCCCGGCTCGAGTTCAACGAAAGCGCCGTAGTCGGTGATGTTGGTGACGCGGCCGGTGAACTTGCCGCCAGCCGGGTATTTCGCGTCCACGCCATCCCACGGATCGCTCAACAATTGCTTCATGCCGAGGCTGATGCGCTGGGTTTCCGGGTTGATCTTGACGATCTGGACTTTCACTGTGTCGCCCACATTGAGCACTTGGCTCGGGTGGTTGACGCGCTTCCAGCTCATGTCGGTGACGTGCAGCAGGCCGTCGATGCCGCCCAAATCAACGAATGCGCCGTAATCGGTGATGTTTTTGACGATGCCTTCGCGGACTTCGCCTTCCTTCAGCTGACCGACGATCTCGGCGCGTTCCGAAGCGCGGCTCTCTTCGAGCACGGCGCGGCGGGAGACGACGATGTTGCCGCGCTGGCGGTCCATCTTCAGGATCGCGAACGGCTGCACGATGTTCATCAGCGGGCCGACGTCGCGCACGGGGCGGATATCGACTTGGCTGCCCGGCAAGAACGCGTTGGCGCCGCCGAGGTCGACAGTGAAGCCGCCCTTCACGCGGCCGACGAGCGCGCCATTGACGGCTTCTTGTGCGGCGAATGATTTTTCGAGACGCGTCCAGGCTTCTTCGCGGCGCGCCTTCTCGCGGCTGACGACAGCGTCGCCGAGCGCGTTTTCGATGCGATCGAGATAGACTTCGACGATGTCGCCCACTTTCGGAGCGCCGGCGCCGTCATCGATCAGAAATTCGCGAACTGGAATACGGCCTTCGGTTTTCAGGCCAATGTCGACGACGACGAAATCGTTTTCGATCGCCACGACGGTCGCCGGGATAACCCGGCCTTCCACCATGCCGCGTGATCCGAGGCTTTCATCCAAAAGAGCCGCGAAATCGTCGCGCGTGGGGGTCTGGGCTTCAGTAGCCATTCTTACTTCAACTCCAACATTGATAAGGGCCGACCGGTTGGCTCCGGCGGTCTCGGCTGCACCATGCGGCCGTCCTTCGATTTGGCTTAAGCAGCGCCAAGCGACCCGGGCCCAGTTGGACCTCAGGAACGCGGGATCTCTATAGATAGAGAGGCTCGGCCCGGCAAGAAGCTATGCCGTCCTCATGCGCTCAATGATGGCCACGGCCGCGGCGACTGCCGCATCGATTGAGAGGGCGGTGGTGTCCAGCAAATGGGCGTCGGACGCCTGGTAGAGCGGTGAATCGGCGCGTTTCATATCGCGCTCGTCGCGTTCGGCGATTTGCGCCTTCAGGTCTTCAAAGCTGATCGCTTCGCCCTGTTTCTGCAGTTCAGCCAGCCTGCGGCGGGTGCGCTCCTCCAGTGACGCGGTGACGAAGAGCTTCACGTCGGCGTCGGGGCAAATGACGGTGGCGATGTCGCGGCCATCAAGCACCGCGCCAGCAGGATCGGCGGCGAAGGCGCGCTGAGCCCGGCGCAGCACGGCGCGTACGGCCGAGATGCTGGCGACCTTGGATGCGGCGAGCCCGACGGCGCTGGAGCGGATGCGGTGCTCATCGATCGCGGCAAGATCAAGCGCCTCGGCGGCCTCGATCGCAGCCGCCTCCTCGGCTGGATCGCCGCCGGCATCGAGCACGGCTAGGCCCACGGCGCGGTAGAGCGCGCCCGTATCGAGCCGCTTCAGCCCATAATGTTTGGCGACGCCGGCCGCGACCGTGCCCTTGCCGGAAGCCGTGGGTCCATCGATGGCGATGATCATGGGCGCGACTTAGCAGTCATGTTCCGTAGCGCAAGCTTGACACAGCGTCACGAAACGCGCGGGATTCAGACATGAGCATTGAATCCTTTGACGTCGTGATCGTCGGCGCGGGCCTGTCGGGCATTGGCGCCGGCTACCATTTGCAGCGCGACTGCCCGGGCAAAAGCTACGTCATCTTGGAAAACCGCGCCGCGATTGGCGGCACCTGGGACCTGTTCCGCTATCCCGGCATCCGCTCGGACAGCGACATGTTCACCTTGGGATATAGCTTTAAGCCGTGGACCGAGCAGAAGGCCATCGCAGACGGTTCCTCCATCCGCAAATACGTGAACGAGACGGCGCGGGAGCACGGCATCGATCAGCACATCCGCTTCAGACATCGCGTCGTGAAGGCGGAATGGTCGAGCGCGGACGCGCGCTGGACTGTCACGGCGGAACACGACGGCGGGCAGACACGCTTCACCTGCAAATTCCTGCTGATGGCTACCGGCTATTATAATTACCAGCGCGGCTATCTCCCCGAGTTCAAGGGCGCCGACCGGTTCCAGGGCGACCTCATCCACCCGCAATTCTGGCCGGAGAACTTCGACTATGCGGGCAAACGCGTCGTCGTTATCGGATCCGGGGCGACGGCGATGACGCTGGTGCCGGCGCTGACCGACAAAGCCGCGCACGTGACGATGGTGCAGCGCTCGCCAACATGGGTCGCGTCGTTGCCGGCCGAGGATCGTTTGGCGAATTTAGCGCGGCGCTATTTGCCGGCGCAGCTGGCCTATGATCTCACGCGCTTCCGCAAGATCGCCTTCCAGCAGTTTCTTTTCCGTATGAGCCGCAAGCAGCCGGAAAAGGTGAAGCGGCGGCTACTCGATCTCATCCGCGAGCAGCTTGGTCCAGACTATGATATCGAGAAAGACTTCACGCCGCGCTACAATCCTTGGACGCAGCGTCTGTGCCTCGTGCCCGATAACGATCTTTTTGTTGCGTTGCGCGAAGGCAAGGCCTCAATCGCCACCGACACGATCGATACCTTCACAGAGAAGGGGCTCAAGCTTTCCTCCGGCCGCGAGATCGAAGCCGACGTCATCGTCACGGCGACGGGGCTTAGCTTGCAAATGCTTGGCGGCGCGGAGTTGTTCGTCGACGGCGCCAAGGTCGAGACTGGACAATCATTCGCCTACAAGGGCGTGATGATTAACGACGTGCCCAACATGGTGTGGGTGATATTCGGTTATCTGAACGCGTCGTGGACATTGCGCGCCGACCTGATCAACGAATACGCCTGCCGTCTGATCAACTACATGGACGAATACGGTCTCGATCAGGCGACGCCGCGGTTGAGCGGCGAACAGGAGGCGCTGCCGTTCTCGGATTTTTCCTCCGGCTATTTCCAGCGCGCGCAGGAGATACTACCCAAGCAAGCTGGTGTCGCCCCTTGGATACAAAGCCAAAGTTATGCGCGTGATTTGCGTGATTTGCGCTATGGCGCGATCGAGGATGGCGTGCTGGAGCTAAAGCGTAAGCCGGCGCCGGCGCTTGCGCCTCAACGAGCGCTCGTGGAAACCGTCGGCTGATGCTGGTGCATGCACGCCGGTTGCGATAGACGCGGGCCACACTAAGGGGCGCGCGCTTGAAAGTTCTGAGCCTTCTCGTTCTCGTTTCGTTGATCGCGGGGCTTGTCGTCGGCGCGCTGATCCGCAGCGAAGCGCCGGGGCTGACCGCGTTCGCCAACAATCTCGAAGCCTTCGGCGGGCTCTGGCTCAACACATTGCGCATGACGGTGGTGCCGCTGGTGGTGTCACTGCTGATCACCGGCATTGCATCGGTGGCTGATACGGCCCGCACCGGCGGCCTGGTGCTGCGCGCGATTATCCTCTTTACCTTTTTGCTCTTCTTCGCCGCTCTCTACACGACGCTGGCGACGCACGGTCTGCTGGCGCTGTGGCCGGTGCAGTCTGATGCTGCGGCGGCCTTCGTCGCCGGCGTGGGCGATCAGGCGGTAACGGTGACTGAGGCGCCGACCTTCGGCGCCTGGCTGCAAGGCTTAGCGCCGGACAATCCCGTGCGTGCCGCGGCGGAGGACGGCGTGCTCTCGCTTGTCGTGTTCTCGATCTTCTTTGGCTTTGCCGCGACGCAGCTTGAGCCATCACTGCGCCAATCGATCGTGAGCTTTTTCCGGGCCGTGTCGGAAGCGATGATCGTTATCGTGCGTTGGGTTCTGCTGGCCGCGCCGATTGGCGTTTTTGCGTTGGCGCTGGGCGTTGGCTTGCGTGCGGGCTTCGGCGCGGCGGGCACCTTGGCGCAATATGTGGTGATCGTCACGGCGGTGACGGCGGGCTCAACCGTATTGGCTTGGTTGCTTGCTATCACATGGGGGCGCCAACCGATTGCCCGCTTCACCGCGGCTGCAACGCCGGTTTGGGCGATCGCAGCGTCGACGCAATCGTCTTTGGCGTCATTGCCCGCGATGCTGGAAGCCGCGTTGCGCGGGCTCCGCATTTCGCCGCACATCGCTGACGTTACGCTGCCGCTCGCCGTCGCGATTTTTCGGTTCACCAGCCCGGTGGCCAACCTTGCGGTCTGCTTCTTCATCGCCGAACTCTACGGTCTCGAACCATCCATGCTGCAAATCGCGAGCGCGATTTTCGTCGCCTACGCGGTGAGCATCGCGGCTGTCGGTCTGCCCGGGCAGATATCGTTCATCGCATCGATTGCGCCAATCTGTTTGGCGCTCGGCGTGCCCACGGAAGTGTTGGGCATTCTGATCGCAGTCGAGGTAATCCCGGACATTTTCCGAACGCTCGGCAATGTCACAGGCGATCTCGCCGCAACCTCCATCCTCGCGCGTAACACGCCGCGCGAGGAGGAGACGCTGAAGGATTAGCGGCGGAATTGCTGACAAGCGTCAGCGTAGTGGCTTTCGGCTTGTTCGATGCGCACGGCTGAACTTTCGGCGCCGTAAGCATTATCCGTTTCCGACTCGGAAGCGCCAGCAATGGCGGCGTCGCCTTGCGCAGTGATACGCGTGCCAATAGTGCGCGCGGCGATGCGGACTTCCGCCGGCATCAGCGCTTGTGCGACGCCAGCGGTGACGCAATCGCAGAAGCCGGGCGTTTCATACTGTTCGCACGCGGCGCGATAGGTGCGTCGCGCCTCGCCAATCTCTTCATCGCTGGCGAGCTGACGCGCATCGGGCGTCGGCGTAACGGGCAGGACGTTGGCGGTCGGCGGCAGTTCCGCGCTGATGGCGGAATCGTACTGGCCGTTCGGGTTGAGCGGTTTGGTTTGGGCGATGGCGAGTGAGGTCAGCGAAACTGCTGACACAAGTGCGGCCGCTGCGAATAGTTTGCGCATGGGGATGTCTCCGGGGGTTGTGACGCGGAGAACGCGCGGTGGGCTGTGGAGTTGCGTTGCGGCACTGCGGAACCAAGAGTCACGGTGCTTGCCTCGCTCACACTTCAACGATCTCGCCGCCAAGCCCGGCCATGCACGCCGCGAAACCTGGGAACGATGTTCCAATCATCTCCGCTTCATCGACCGTGACGGGCTCCTTCGACGCCATCCCGAGCACTAGGAACGACATCGCCACCCGGTGATCGCCGTGCGTGCGGATCGTCGCCCCGCCTTTGACGCTTTTCGGTCCGCCGCCGCGCACGACCAAACCATCCGGCAATTCTTCCGCATCGACGCCGCAAGCGCGCAGGCCCTCCACCATCAGCGCAATGCGATCACTCTCTTTCACGCGCAGCTCGGCGGCGCCGACGATGCGCGTTTCGCCTTCAGCGAAGGCGGCGACAGTAGCCAGGATCGGGAACTCGTCGATCATCGCCGGCGCGCGCCGTGGCGGCGGGGCAGCACCCCGCAACTTGCTCGCGCTCACCACCATGTCGGCGATCGGCTCCCCAATCGGATCGCGGCGCTCTTCGTAGCTAATCTTTGCACCCATCTCGAGCAGGGTCTCGAAGAAGCCAAGCCGGAGCGGATTAACTAGGACGTCTTCAACGCGCACTTCGGACTTCGCCAGGATCAACGCCGCCGCAACCGGAAACGCCGCTGAAGAGGGATCGCCCGGTACGTAGATGTCGGCGCCCTTGAGCTTGCTCGCCCGTACGCGCGGATGCAGCGCGCCGTCGATCTCAACCTCGTCGATGTCGCCGCCGAAGACAGCGAGCATGCGTTCGGTGTGATCGCGCGAGCGTTCGGGCTCGATCAAAATGGTCTCGCCTTCAGCGTTGAGGCCCGCCAGCAGCACCGCGGATTTCACCTGCGCTGACGATACCGGCGAGCGATAGGTGATGCCCTTCAACTTGCCGCCATGCACGATGAGCGGCATGCGCTGGTTCTGTGAATCGAAGCGCGCGCCCATTTGCGAAAGCGGAGCGATGACGCGGTTCATCGGGCGCTTGCGTAGCGACTGGTCGCCATCGAAGCGCGCACTTAAGGGATAGCCGCTCGCCGCACCCAGAAGCAGGCGCGCTGCGGTTCCCGAATTGCCGCAATCGATGGTTTCGCTGGGCTGCGCAAGCTGCCCCGCGCCGTGGACGACCCAGCGACCCTGATCGTCTTGTTCCACGGTCGCGCCAAAGCTGCGCACCGCCGCCGCGGTCGCCATGACGTCAGCGGCTTCCAACAGTCCGCGGATCTCGGTTCGGCCTTCCGCCAAGGCGCCCAAAATGAGCGCCCGATGCGAAATCGACTTATCCCCGGGCGGGCGGGCGCGGCCCTTGAGCGGTCCAGCAAAGCGCGCCCTCAGACGCATGACGACACCTAATATGAGTTGGGAGGACAAAGCTTTTGACAGGCGCTCCCGATGGTGGCAAGCGAGCGCCCCGCGCGCGGGCTATTTATCGCGTCGCGAGCCGATAGGAGAGCCGTTTGGCCAAGACCGATTTGGGCGACAAGCAAGTCTGCCCGAACTGCGGGGCGAAGTTCTACGACCTCCGACGGCGCCCGGCGGTCTGCCCGAAATGCACCACAAGCTTTGACCCGGCCGAGGAAGGCGTTCGCGCCCGACGTGGCCGCGCCCGCGTCGCCGCCAACGATCCGTCTTACGAGGATGATGACGAGGTCGAGAATAAGAAGAAGGCCAAGAGCGGCGACGACGAGGACGATGAGGACGAAGAAATCGAAGAAACGGTCGCCATCGACGCCGAAGCCGATGCCGAGCCGCTCGTCGTCGATGACGACGAAGAAGAAAAGCCGGCCGGCGACGAAATCCCCGAGGGCTTCTCCGAAGGTGAGGAAGATCTCGGCGAAGACGCCGCCGACGACGACACTGTGCCGCTGATCGACGACGAGGAAGAGTTCCCCGAAGACGAGATCGGCGAAATCGGCGGTGGCGATGACGACGACAGCGGCCGCTAAGCGCCGCGCTTGAATGCCGGAAGTGCGGAGCGTAGGTTCCGCGCGTTCCAAAATCGCCCGGTCCCAACCGGGCGAAGAAATGGGCCCTTAGCTCAGCTGGGAGAGCGCCTGCATGGCATGCAGGAGGTCAGCGGTTCGATCCCGCTAGGGTCCACCACCTAGTACAGCGTTGTAAACGCACGACTTTTTTCGCCGCGTAACGCTCGGATAGTACGGCACTAGTTTTCTTTGTAGCGAACAAGAGACGCGATGATGCGGTCGCAACGCGCCGAATCTGGCCTGTGTCTCTGTGGGCAAATTTCGAGTTAGCTGTTTCGTCGCCGCGCTTGCGCAGAGGAGCGCGCGCTCGACTCTTCGGTAGAGCGAAGAGTAGCGGGTGCGCCGATTTGTGGTCGCCTGGCAACTTGTCAAAAGTGAACTGAACACAACGCCCCTGGCTCAGTGCGAAACGACCGGCGTCGCCGGTGGTGCTCTCAATTGAACTGGGCAAAGCGCGCGCGTTGTGCCGCCCAGGTTTCGGGTATCGGTTGGGCGATCAGAGCGGACAAGGTCAGGCGCGGTGGCTGACGGCCGTCAAGAATCATCTCCACCAGATCCGGTGCGAGATAGGCCAGGGGCAACAGCTTCGCGGTATGCAGGATGCAGTGCTTTTCCGTGCGCGCTAGCTCACGAATTGACCTCGGCTGTCCGGCGTCAAGCTTGGCGACCCACGCTTTTGCCCTAGTGATGGCGCGCACCAGTGCATCATCAACGCGCGGCTTTGCTGCGCCGTGAACGCCTATCATCGTGGTCGCGTTGCGGGGGCGCGCCATTGAGATTGATGCTCTGATGCGGATCATCTGATCGAGGCGCTCTGTCGTTGTGGACGAGGGTAGCGCGAACAGCGACGCTTCATCTAGAGCATCGGCTTTAAGCTCGAGCGTCAGATGTCGTGCGCCGACTTCAACGCGCTGGAGGGCATCGACCACGCGATCTTGCTCCGCCTCGTTTGCCTTCCAATCCGATGTGAGCAGGGGCGATGTCGCAGCAATGACCGCCTCATCCATGGCGCGCATCGCAACGCGCCGTAGCGATCCTGCCTCCTTGCTTCGTCCTCGGAGTGCCGGTGCTGAAACATAATATCGAAAGCGACGCGATCCTTTGCGCGCGCTTGTTGGCGCCATGGCGTGACCGGCATCATCAAACAGCTTGCTCTTGAGAAAACCGATGGTGGTCGTCGGGCTCGCGCGCTCGCCATTATCCGCGAAGATTGCTTGCGCCTCATCCCATGTCGTCGCGCCGATGATCGCCTCGTGCTGACCGGGATAGACCTTACCCTTGTGCCGGATCATCCCGCGATAGAGCGGGTTTGTGAGTATGGTGTAGAGACCGCCGCGGGTGATCGGATGTCCGCCGTAGGCCATGCCGGCAGCGCTTGTCCATTGCTTGGCCATCACGCCAAGTCGCTCTAGCTCAGGCTCCAGCGTGATCACCGATCGCAATGCGATGAAACGCCCGAAGATGAGGCGAACGTGCTCTGCTTCAGTTTCGTTGATGGTGAGCGTTCGTCCGTTCGGCTCGTAGCCAAGCGGCGGTTTGCCGCCCATCCACATGCCCTTGGCTTTAGATGCTGCGAACTTGTCCCGGATGCGTTCGCCGGTGACCTCTCGTTCAAACTGCGCAAACGATAGAAGGACGTTTAGCGTCAGCCGACCCATGCTTGTGGTGGTGTTGAACGCCTGCGTGACCGAAACAAACGAGGCGCCGGCTTTATCGAGAACCTCCATGATCTTGGCGAAGTCCCCCAGTGAGCGCGTCAGACGGTCCACTTTGTAGACGACCACCACATCAATCCGCCGCGCTTCGATGTCCGCCAGCAGACGTTGAAACGCCGGTCGCTCTATCGAACCGCCAGAATAGCCGCCGTCCTCATAGGGTTTGCCGAACAGCGTCCAGCCTTCGCCCACCTGTGACTTGATGTAAGCGCCGCAAGCCTCTGACTGTGCATCGAGTGAGTTGAAGTCCTGGCCCAGACCTTCTTCGGTGGAGGTGCGGGTGTAGATGGCGCAGCGGCGGCGTCCGCTCATGACGATTTCTCCCGCGTGAAATCATCAAGCTTGAAGAAGCGCGGGCCGTTCCAGTGCACGCCAGTGATGGCGCTCGCGACCGCGCTCAGCGATGCATAGCGGCGTCCGTTCCAGAGGAAGCCGTCGTCTGTCACTGTGACGGCGAAGGGCACGCCATTCCATTCGCGGACTAGCACTGTGCCCGGAGACAAACGCGGCAGCGCCGGGCCGGGTGCAACGAAGGCGGTGTCCAGCCGACGACCAGCTTTGCGGACGGCGACAGCGGACGTCGCCGCTTCTTGCTGGTAAATAATCGCCCGCAGCAACAAGTCACGTGAACTGTGCTGCGGGAGGTCATCCTTGCAGTACTGGACCCAATGTTGGCGCAGCTGCTCAAGCGACATCTGGCGAAGCGTGAGAGTTTCAACAATCATGGCGTCGTCGCCAACCGTGCGAGGATGGTCGCCGATCGCGCGATCTCAGCAAGGTCGCTGCTGTATTGCGCGATTGTGTTAGCGGCGAAGGCGGCGGGCGCGCGTTGACCGAGCACGATTTCTTCATTGGCCGCTTCAGCCAATTCCACCATGACCTGCCACAGCGCTTCGAGCGCAACGCCTGCGGAAGCCGGCGCGATCATTTCTTGGCGTCCAGTTTGTAGACGCGTTCATCACCGACTTTGGTTGACGTTATGGACAGGCCTCGACCTTTTTTGAGCGCGCCAGCAATGGCGCCGCGCACCGAGTGCTGCTGCCAACCCGTCAAAGACATGAGCGTGGTGATTGATGCGCCTTTGGCCGGTCGCATTGCAGCGACGATCACATCTAGCTTTGACCCTGCGACGTTTCCTGCGCCGCGCTGCATTGCTTGGCGGCTGGCGCCCTTGGCCGACTTCTTGGCCGAAGCTGATTTGCTTGGACCAGATTTGGTTTTCGGTGACATTGTGCTTGCTCCGTGGCCGACGTTGCGCCGGCACGAGAGCAAGCCCCGCAAAATCGGGGCGAAAGGGGCGTTGAAATGAGGGGCCTCTGAGAGAGGTCTAATGTACGTTCCGCTGGTGTTCCTTGCAGTTCATGCTGCACCACACACGCTCCATTTCGCCCTGTAGTCCAGTCGAATTCTGCTCAGCAGGGGATGGCCGTTGCGGGGCAGAAGCCGACGTCGCGGACTTTGTGATTTTGCGCACAAGCGGACATCGCGAGCTTCACGGGCAGCTATGGCGGCTCTTACAGGGAGGGACGTGCCGCGAGTTCGCATGAAGTCGAACGGGAACATCGACCGAGCGTACTTGTGGCCTGGATCGGCGACCGCGCATGCTGAATGGGCGCTCTATCGGCGCGCGAATAATTGTCGGGCGTCTTGGATACTCTCGAAGAGGATCATCCTCCGCTGCCACCCCCGAGCGGCCCCCGGCGGCCGACGGGCCGAGTTCGCTCGACTCGCGATATGATGCGCGAATGACCAAGCAGACTAAGCCGCCTAACGGTTGGGGCGTCGACGCGCTGACCACCCATTTGCAGATGGCCCACGAAAATCGGTTCGCGACCTTCGCGAATAAGAAGGTTGAGAGCCAGCTTTTGATCGCGCTGGACGGCTGCTTCGTGAAGATCGTTCCAGCGCTGATCAACCCTAATCACCCGGTCGCCGCGATGCTACTCATACGCACGCACGCGCTGTTCCGCGGCGCTTGCGAGCACGCAATGGCGGGCCAGCTCCCCGAGACGTTCAACATCATCCGGGCCTGCCTGGAATGCGCGGGCTACTCACTCCACATTGCGAAAAATCCCGGTGCGGATCGGGTCTTTCTTCAGCGCCACGATGACGCAGCGGCGCTCCAAACTTCGAAGAACATGTTCAAGGTGTCGGAGGTGAGGAAGACGATCACCGCCGCCAACGCAAAGGCGGGCGAGGTCTTCGACCTGCTTTACCAACTGGCGATCGACCAGGGCGGGCACCCGAACGAGCAAGCCATCACCGGCAACATGCGGATGATCGAGGGCGACGGGAAAATCGAGATCCAGCAGGTTTATCTGCACGGCGACGGCCTTCAACTCGACTTTGCCCTGAAGTCCACGGCGCGCGCGGGCGTTTGCACCCTTGAAATCCTGCGTGAGGTTTTTCCGGAGCGATTTCGCCTCCTCGGCATCACCGACGAGGTTCTGAAATTACGGCGGGGCCTCTAGGATCTGGAGAAAAAGTGATGGCGACGGAACACGTCGAACAGCAGATCAGGCGATTTCTCGAAACCGCGGAGCCGGAGACCCTCTGCGTGCGCGGCGCGTGGGGCGTCGGCAAGACCTTCATCTGGAACTACGTTCTCCGCAAAGCGAGAGACGAACAAAAGATCAAGCTGGATAGCTATTCCTACGTCTCCCTGTTCGGATTGAACAGCATCGAGGAACTTAAGTACGCGATCTTCGAGAACCGGATTCCATTGGCCGAGATAGGCAAAAAAGCGACCTTTGAGTCGCTCGAGCGCAACGCGCGAACTTATTCGAGGGCGATTTCGGCTGCGCTGTCAAAACTCCCTATTGTCGGCGGGTATTTTGAAGTTGCCGCCCCGCTATTGTTGCTGACGATCGCTCAACAGATTGTCTGTATCGATGACTTGGAGCGGAAGGGTTCGGACTTAGAGGTCCGAGAGGTCTTTGGTCTTGTCTCGTTTCTCAAGGAGCAACGCGACTGCAAGGTTGTCCTACTCTCAAATACCAGCGAGCTGCGGGACCAAGACAAAGAGCAATTCGACGCTCACCTTGAAAAGGTAGTCGACGAGGCTCTGACATTCGAGCCGACGCCGCAGTATTGCGCCGAGATCGCGCTTACGGACGATCAGACCGGGTTGGCCAAAAAGTGTGTGGCGCTCGGCATCTCAAATATTCGCATTATAAAACGCATTCAGCGCTTGGTTGATCACGTGCAGGTGCCGCTGCGTTCCTTTCGCAAGGAAGTCCTTGATCAGGCGGTCCACACGCTGGCAATCCTCGGGTGGATCAAGTTCTCCAAGGAAACGGCTCCGCCGCTGCAAATGCTGCATAATCGGCTCGGTCGTCGGATGATGGAGTCAGTGGGGCAAAAGAAGAAAGACGAAGACCCCAAAGAAGCGGCGTGGAACGCGCTGATCGACAACTATGGCTTCGCTGACATTGATGACTTTGATGCCGTCCTGTTGGACGGTGTAGAACACGGGTACTTCGATGAAGAGCGGTTGAAGGAGCAAGCGGAAAAACTCAGCCGCAGCTTTGAAGATCAAGAAGGGCAAAACGCTCAGCGCGCTGCTTGGCGCATGTTTCACGACTCGTTCGACGATAACGGCGCGGACGTTGCCTCGAATTTGTTTGCCGCGCTCAAACAACACATCTCGCACGTCAGCATCACCAATCTGAATGGTGCGATGACCGTGCTGAAGGAATTAGGGCAACGAGAAAAGGCAACAGAGCTGCTCGCTGCGTGGGTCCAAAGCCGACAGGGCAATCCGCGGAACTTCGATCTAGATCGGGGACCTTTCAGAGGGGAAGTTAACGACCCCGAACTCGTCGTGGCATTTGCAGCGGCGGCGGCCGAGCAAACCGAAACGAGAGAACCAATAGAAATCCTGTTGAAGCTCGCTGAAGATGGGGGATCTGAGGAGGACTACGCCATACTGGACCGCATCAGCGTCGAGGACATCCTCGCACAATTGAAGTCGCGCAAGGGCGATGATTTGCGAGCCTTAATAAACGCATGCATCGGCTCGGACAGGATTATCAACGCACGCGATGTTGAACGGCAGGTTTCGGCTCGCGCCAAAGAAGCGCTCGCCCGCATCGGTGCGACGAGCGACGTGAATGCGCTGCGAGTTAGTCGATTTGGCGTGGGCCCAAAAGCGCAAGGTGGAAGAGAGGAACAGTGATTGCCGTTTTGGGGCAACGTATCACTGAAGTCCGATCAGGTTGACCAACAGCAATGTCGCCACGACTGCGGCCACCGTCGCGACCTGCACTAGCAGCACTATCCTCATGTCGAAGAGTATTTTGTAGTCCGCGCTGAGGGGCATGGCGCGGAGGCGATCCACAAACAGTACTTTGCCCGTGCGGCCGGTGTGTGCGTAGAAATACGGTCTATTGAAGAAGTCGATCCACGCCAGCGGCCATACGATAAACGCGGAAGCCACGAGTAGGACGCCTTGCCATAAGTTGTAACGATGAAAGCCAGCGTGCTCTCTCGACGCACGCATGTTGGTGGCGATCTGGCTTGCGTGAGTTCGCGCGGTGGCACCCCCGATCGCCATCCAAATGAGGGCGGCGTCTTTTTGCCAATTGGTAAGCACGAGATGAAACGGCAACACAATTAGATCGATGATCGGGTGGAATAGCGCCCGATACAACGCTGCAACTTGAACCATGAGGTCGGACAGCTCTATGCCCGACGCCCGCGTCACGAAGTTGAAGATCGCAACCGAAGACAGGAGCATGGTGATCTGTGTCCACCAGCTCTTGTACGCTGCCTTGACGCTTGCCCACATGCGGCGCTCCCCACCGTCAAGTGTAGCACTTCAGCTCAGCCCCTCAACGACGAGTACTGACGCTGAAAGTCCGTTGAGCGGCACGCAGGCTGGAAAGGCCGTTATTGGGATGAAGTGCTCGTGCCGATGAGCAGATAACTACCGATTATCGACTCATCGATCCGTTGCGACCGAACCGCAGCGATCAGCGGGGGAGTCGAACCGTTCAGCGCATAAGTGATGATCGTGGCGCGGCGGTGAGCGGGCCAAGCCACGGACCCGATAAGCGCGCCAAAGCCGACGCTCATTGCGATACGGCCGACCGGCAATCGGTGACCCCAAATCAGGCGGTGACCTCCGTCGAGAGAAGCCCCGACCATTTTCTTTCAAACGTTCGACTAAGCGGAGGCTAGACAAGCGCCGTGCGCGCGCGCGTTATCTCACCAACGATAGGGAGCGCATACCATGGATGCTTCACAGCTTATGTTCAAAGAAGGCTTGATGCGCGGTGAGCGCATCCTGGTCACTGGCGGTGGCTCTGGCCTCGGCAAGGAGATGACCGAGGCGTTCGTGAAATTAGGCGCCGATGTCTACATCTGCGGGCGCAGGGGCGATGTGCTGAAGGAAACCGCCGACGAGATCATGGGTATGCACGGCGGCAATGTCTGGCCGATCCCGTGCGACATTCGTAACGCCGAAGCGATTCACGAAATGGTGGATCAGATTTGGGCGACAGGCGGCGCACTCACCGGGCTCATGAACAACGCCGCTGGCAATTTCATCTCACGCACCGAAGACCTGACGCCGAAGGGTTTCGACGCGATCTCCAACATCGTCTTTCGCGGCTCGTTCTACGTGACGCACGACATTGGCAAGCGCTGGATCGCCGAAGGCAAGAAAGGCAACGTTTGCTCTATCATCGTCACCTGGGTTTGGGATGGCGGCCCGTTCACGGTGCCTTCGGCCATGTCAAAGGCCGGCATCGACGTCATGACCAAATCGCTCGCCATCGAGTGGGGTCGCTATGGCATTCGCCTCAATACAATTGCCCCAGGACCGTTCCCGACTAAGGGCGCTTGGGAGCGGCTCTCGCCAGGCCGTGACGCGGCGACAGCAAGCGCGAGCGTCGGTGTCGACAACCCATCTATCCACGGCCGCATTGGGAAGATGCACGAACTCTGCAATCTCGCAGTTCTGTTGATGGCGCCCGGCGCTGAGTACATAAACGGTCAGACCATCGCGATTGATGGCGGCCAGCATCTGTTAAACGAAGGCGGATTTTATGGTCTCTTGTCGCAATGGGGCGACGCGGAATGGGAAGCCGCCCGCGAGGCGATCAAGGGCGCCAACGAAAAAGATCGGGCCAAGCGCACCACATAAAAGTACGGCGCGCCTTGGCTCACGCAACATGACCATCGGCTGGATTTGAACGGCCAAGCCCGTCGTAAAATGTGTCGATCCGGCGCGTGCTGGTCCGTAGCGGACGCAATGCGAGCGCAAGTCACGAGACGAACCAGCCCTTGGCGACGGCAGCCGTCCGCCAAACCAGGGCTCCGGCCGGGAAGGCGAACTGTTCAGCGAAGGATCGATGTCGAGGGCGTTGCCGGCTGAGGGAAAGTCTTTCAGTGGCAAATCACGATCGCCTTAGCCCGGCTACAGCGCGCTTAAGCGCGTCGACAGAACTAGCACGCGCCTTGATCGCGATGGTCGCGGTCTGTGCATGCATGAACCCGTGGACACCACCGGCGTATACATCGAACTCGATTTCAACGCCGGCTAAATCGAGCGCGCGCGCGAAGCGCGCATTTTCGCCGAAGAATAGATCGCAATCACCAACGGCAAGATAGGTGGGGGGCATTCCTGAGAGGTCACGCGCGCGACCAGGCGCGGCGTAGATTGGAACGGATTCGGCGCTGATGGCCTCGCCTAGATAGCAACGCCAAGCGAACTGATTGCTTGGCCCGCTCCAGACCGGCACATTGTCTGCTCCAACTCCTGCAGCAGTGCGGTCATCAAGCATTGGATAGATCAGGTGGAGAAAAGCCGGCCGGTCTTTACCGGTGTCGCGAAGTTTGAGCGCCAGCCCCGCTGCTAGCCCGCCGCCTGCGCTTTCACCGATGAAGCCAATGCGGGAGCCGTCAATGCGCCATCGTGGGGCGTCGGCGAGGAGAAAGGCAAAGGCCGCAGCACAATCGTCGAGAGGAGCGGGATATGTAGCCTCCGGCGCCAAGCGATAATCCACCGACGCGATGATGCATTGAGCTTCCGCAGCGAGCGCTCGCATCGACGGCGCCTCCGATAGAGCGCTGCCGCCAACGAATCCACCTCCGTGGATATGGAGCGCACATGGCGCTGCTGTGAGAAGGCCAACGGGGCGATGCATCAACAGGCGCACGCCCGGAGAAGTCGGCAGTGTCACCGATTCAGAGATGACTTGCAGGTCATCCGGTTGTGCGACCACGCCCACCGTCATTTTGCGAAAGTCGCTGAGGGTTTCGGCGCTCAGATGGAAATGCTTGAAGCGCTCCACAAAATCGCAAAGCTCTGGGTCAATATTCACGAGCGCGGCGTCCGGCGCCAACGAGCAGCTTGGTGCGTCGCAGCGATTACGGAGGCCGCGTCAATTCCATGCTTTGCATAGAGGTCGGGCAGATCGCCTGACTCTCCAAAGCGCGTGACGCCCAACGCGTGCACCGGATGTCGGGCCACTGCGCCTATCCACGAAAGCGTGAGAGGATGACCGTCAATCAAGGTGACTAGTCCGGCGTCAGCAGGCACGAGCGACAATAAGGACTCTATATGCGCCGCTCGCCTCATGCCTTTAGCGCGATCGGCACAGGCCGCGTGCCAATCATTGTAGAGCCTGTCAGGCGAGGTGATCGCAAGCAGGCCAAGCCTTGGATAGTCCTCGATGAGGGTTGCAACTGCCTCCATCGCTTCTGGCGCAATAGCGCCGCAATAAGCGATGGCGACCGGGCTTGAACCTTCGGGCTTGCGCAACCAATAAGCGCCTTCGATCAGGTCCGCTTCCTGCTCTTCACTCAGCGCGCGCGGCAACTGCGGAATAGTGCGCGTAGAGAGTCGCAAATAAACGGAGCCACCTTGTTTGGCCTGCATGTGGCCAAAGCCCCAGCGCATGAGCGTTGAAAGCTCATCGACATAAGCAGGCTCGAAATATGCCAGGCCCGGCTGACCAATGCCGATCAGCGGGCTGTTGACGGATTGGTGGGCGCCGCCCTCCGGCGCAAGGGTGATGCCCGAAGGTGTGGCTACCAGCATAAAGCGGGCGTCCTGATAGCAGCCGTAGTTCAACGCATCGAGGCCGCGGGCAATGAAGGGATCGTAAAGCGTGCCAATCGGCAAAAGGCGTTCGCCCCAAAGATCGCCAGCGAGGCCCAAAGCCGCCAACAATAGAAACAGATTGTTCTCAGCGATCCCGAGCTCAATGTGTTGGCCCGTCGAACCACCGCCCCATTTTTGCGTCGATGGGATCTTCGCGTCGCGAAAAACGTCCGGCGAAGGGTTGCGCCGAAAGAGGCCGCATAGATTTACAAACCCACCAAGATTGGTGGAGACGGTGACGTCCGGCGAGGTGGTGACAAGTCGCGCAGCGAAGTCAGGGTCGGCTTTGACAAGGTCGACGAGAATGCGCCCGAAGCCCGCTTGCGTGGACATTTCTTCGGCGCGAGGTCGCGGAAAAGTCTGACGGTCTGGGATCTCGATGAGGGACGCGACAGTTGGGGCGGTCTTTGTCGCGCGCGCAAAGGGCGTCGATGAAAGAAAGGTGCGAAGCGCTGCGGCGTCTTGTGGGGCTAGTCCCGCAAAAGGGGCCCATTCATGCCCACCTGCGATCCCCATACTCTCACGCAAAGCTTCGATTTGGGTCGGGGTCATTAGGCCGGCGTGATTGTCTTTGTGACCCGCGAACGGAAGCCCGTGGCCCTTGATCGTGTAGGCGGTGAACAGCGTAGGCGTGTCATCGTCCGCTGCCGCAAAAGCCTCAAGCAGCGTGTCCACGCAGTGGCCGCCGAGGCCGGTCATCAAAGCGTCGAGGCTGTCATCGTCGTATGATTCGATGAGGGCTTGGCCACGCGGGCTAAGATCACGGGAGAGCCGTCCACGCCACGCACTCGCGCCTTGATAGGTGAGTGCTGCGTAATCTGCGTTGGCGCACTGATCGATCCAGTCTCGCAATTCGTTGCCGCCGGCGCGCGCGAACGCTTCACGTTGCCGCTTGCCATATTTGAGCGTGACGACACGCCATCCCGCAGTGTCAAAGATGTCCTCGAAACGGTCGAACATGCGATCTGCGGTAGTCGCATCTAAGCTTTGGCGATTGTAGTCGACGATCCACCACATGTTGCGAATGTTGTGCTTGTACGCCTCAATGAGGGCTTCGTAGATGTTGCCTTCGTCGAGTTCAGCGTCGCCAAGAAGAGCGATCATGCGGCCTTCGCGCGCGGCATCAAGCCAACCATGGGCTTTGAGATAATCCTGTGTCAGCGAAGCGAAAGCTGTGATGGCGACACCCAGACCCACAGAGCCGGTGGAAAAATCCACGTTGATCTTGTCTTTGGTGCGAGAAGGGTACGATTGGGCGCCGCCAAGACTGCGGAAGCTCTGTAATTGCTCAAGGCTCTGGCGTCCGAGCATGTATTCGATCGCGTGCAACACCGGAGAAGCGTGAGGCTTGACCGCGACTCGGTCGGCTTCACGCAAGGCGGCGAAATAGAGCGTCGCCATGATGGTGGTCATTGAGGCGCACGAGGCTTGGTGCCCACCGACCTTTAGCCCATCGCGGCTCTCCCGCAGATGATTGGCGTTGTGGATGGTCCACGCCGAAAGCCATCGGAGCCGCGCGTCGAGCAGCTCGAGCATGCGCACTTGTTCGGTGTTGGTGATGACATCAGGCGCAGTCAGAGTATTCATTTGGGCTGCTTTTAGACTTCAGATCTGACGATCGTGTCCGATCCAATAGGGCTCGCGCAGGCGGCGTTTAAAGATCTTGCCTGAATCTTCGCGTGGTAGAGCGACCTCGATCTTCACGACGCGCGGCAGTTTAAAATCTGCAAGTCGTGGCTGAAGAAACGCGCGCACGCTTTGAAGGTCTGGATCGGCGCCCGGACGGGGCTCGACGACGGCACAAACCTGTTCGCCGAATTCTGGGTGGGGTATGCCAAAGACCGCGCAATCTGCGACTTCGGGCATTGTCAGGAGTTCAGCCTCTATCTCCGCAGGATAAATGTTCACTCCGCCGCTAATGATGATGTCGCGGGCACGGTCGCGCAGAAACAGAAAGCCGTCCTCGTCGAGATAGCCGATGTCGCCAAGCGATACGAAGCCATCCCTTTCGATCGCAGCGCGATCTTTCTCGCGCTGATGATAGGTAAAGTCGGGAAAGGCTGAGTTGCGGATGTAGACCTCGCCGACTTCCCCAGGCGCCAATATCGCCCCGTCGGGCGAGATAATGCGGAGAGCGCAACCGTCCATTGCTTTGCCGACGGTGCCGGGTTTTGCGAGAGCTTCTTCAGATGTGCACGCGACGACGCCGCCGGTTTCGGTGCCCCCATAATATTCTCGTATGACCGGGCCCCACCATTCGATCATGGCGCGCTTTACGTTTGGTGGGCAGGGCGCAGCAGCGTGGGCGACAAATTCAAGCGAAGATAGGTCATAGCCGTTGCGCGTTGCCTCCGGCAGCGCCAGAAGTCTTGAGAACATTGTTGGCACCATGTGCACATGCGTGATGGCGTGCGTCGCAATGAGCGCCAGAAGCGCCTCCGGTTCGAATTTTGGCTGAAGGACCACCAGCCCGCCTGCGCGCGCTGCCCAGAGGCCGTAAAGATTCGGAGCGGCGTGGTACATCGGCCCAGTGATGACCGTGCGCACGGGGCGGGTTAGCGATAGTCCCAGCGCCGTTTCTACGAGGCCCGCCATCGACGCTGCCATCGCCGCATCAGCCGGTGCGCGGCGAACCCCTTTGGGTTTTCCGGTGGTGCCAGACGTATAGATGATGGCGTTGCGACTGGGCGTAACTGGCCCGGTCCAGGGGGCGCTTTTGGCGATGAGTGCTTCCCAACGCAGCGATGCGCTTGGCGGGGGCGTTGGGGGCGCCGCCAAATCGTATGCCCGCACGATCTCGCTCGGAGTGTCTACGACAATCAGCTTGATGCCGTCTGGCAATATCGCCTTTACCTCGCCGAGGAGGTCTTGGTGGACAATCAGTGCTTTGGCGGCGCTATCTTGCAGGATGTAGCCGATCTCATTGGCTTTGAAGTGCCAGTTGATCGGCACCGCATAGGCGCCCAGACGGTCCGCAGCGAAACTTGCTTCGAAGAATGCGAAGTCATTGCGCAAGAGCGTTGCGACGCAATCGCCTTCACCAACGCCTAGGTTGGCCAAGGCAGTGGCGCCCCGTGCGGCTCTTTCATCGAGGTGTTGCTTATCGAGCCGCCGATCGCCGCTTAAAATCGCCCCGCTCATAAATCCGCTCCTCCGTGTCTGAACGTCAAGCTCTCATGCCTTGAACGATCGGTCAATTAATGCGGCGGTCAGATTGCGATATCCCAATCGCGCCAAACGCTGCCGTCATCGGCGCCAACGCGCGGTGGTGGGCCCTGTATTGCGCCAGGTGTCTTGGAAAAGCGTGGCGCAGGTGCGGGTTGGATATGGCCGTTTTGGGTGACGAAGGTCTGGCGCGCCTGATTGTGCGGATGAGCATGGGCTTCGCCCATGGCAAGCACAGGGGAGATGCAAACGTCTAAGTGCTGGAGGCGCGACAACCAAGATGCCAGGTCTAGACTGAGAAAGATCGACTCCAGGCGCGCGCGCATTGCGGGCCAGTCGCTTTCGTCGTGCTGGCGTAGCGCAGCCTCGGCTTCGACGCCAAGCGCGTCCAACAGGCGCGCGTAGAAATGGTGTTCGTAGGCGCCGACGGCGATGTAACCACCGCATGCGCAGCGATAGGTGTTGTAGAAGGGCGCCGCGCCATCCAGGTCGTTGGCTTCGCGAGCGTCGTTCCACGCGCTCATAATGCGTTTGCCCATGATCATGTTCATGAGTGAGGCGGCGCCATCACTCATGGCTGCGTCGACAACTTGGCCCTGTCCGCTTTCGCGCGCATGAATCAATGCGGCGAGCAATCCGAACGCGAGATAAAGCGCGCCGCCGCCCAGATCCCCTATAAGGTTGAGGGGCGCCATTGGTTTTTCGGCGGTTCCGATCGCCGCAAGCGCTCCGGAAATGGCGATATAATTGATGTCATGGCCGGCGAGGCGCGCAAGCGGTCCATCTTGGCCAAATCCGCTCATGCGCCCGTAGATGAGCTTGGCGTTTCTGGTGAGCACAATTTCGGGACCTAGTCCCAGTCTCTCCATCACTCCGGGGCGAAATCCTTCGATGAGGATATCGGCGCGATCGCATAGCGACAGCGCACGCGAAGTCCCAACGCTAGTTTTCAGATCACATACAACTGAACGACGGCCACGCTCTGTTATGAGCGCTGGGTCTCGATCTTTGGTGTCGGGACGATCGACGCGGACAATATCGGCTCCCAAGTCCGACAGCAGCATTGCACAGAATGGAGCCGGACCAATGCCAGCAAATTCGACAACCCGCAAACCCAAGAGAGGGCCGCTAGCACAGCTGCTCACGGAGTTTCGCCATATCGCGGCAGGCCGGAGGGAATGTAGAAGCTCACGAAACTGATGAATTTCATCAAGGTGACGGCCTCCTGGAAACGCGCCTCAATCGTGTAGGCGTCAATGCTTTCAAGCCACGGCAGATAACTTAGCATTTCCGGTTGGCTGCGCTCTTGAAATTCAAGTGTCAGCAAAAGGCTTTCCGGCTGCGCCACGGCCTTAGCGCGCTTCTGGCGCAGCGCCTTTTCCACGCCTGCTTTGATGAGGGCGCAAGACGCTTTAGGCGTAAGCGTATTGATGCTTGTCTTGCCGATGGCTTCCTTGGTGATGATTGTTTCGACGTCTGGGAGCGTTTCCCGCACATGAGCGATGTAATCATGGTCGCCGGAGCTAAAGACGAGTGGTACGCCAAAATGCCCGGCCACCAAGGCGTTGAGCGTCGTTTCTGATTGTGAAACGCCATTTACGCGTATGTCGCGGAACGCGCCTGTGAAGGTATGGGCGAGCACCGCGAGACGTGCTTGAGCTGATCCGTGGTGACCGACGAATACGGCTGCCCCAAAGGTCCCATGCTCGATCCCTTGCATTTGCAATAGGGGGCGCGGCCAAGAGCGGACGATGCGCACATTCTCGTTGAAGCGGTCGAGTAACAGCATGTGCGCGGTGCCGTGACCGTCGGCGACAACGAACTCGGTGGCGCCCGCCGCTTCAGCGCCCTCGATGGCAGCGAGAACTTCTTCAGTGTACCATTTGCGCCCAAGATCAAACTCAAAGCGGTTCGGGCCCGTGCTCGGCAAGTGTGCGACGCCAGCGACGCCCTCGATGTCGGCGGAAATAAAAATGCGCATGATCAGGCGGCCTTACGCACAGCCGCGATCGCCTCGTCGATGCTTGGGGCAAGCTTATCGACAATCTCGGCGACGTGCGTCTCGTTGATGATGAAAGGCGGCGCTAACAGCACGTGGTCGCCGTTGACGCCATCTGCAGTGCCAAAGCCAGGGTAACAAATGAGGCCACGGGCGAAAGCGGTTTTCTGCAGCGTGTTCCAGAGCATGGTTTCGGCGGGAAACGGCGCTTTGGTCTCGCGATCCGCGACGAGTTCGACACCAATCAGTAGGCCGCGGCCGCGAATGTCGCCGACATGAGGATGCTGGCCGAGCCGGTCGCGGAGCGCCTCGCGCAAGTGGGCGCCCATTGCTTGCACATTCTCAAGCAGATTTTCTGAGCGGACAGTATCGATGACGGCAGTTGCTGCTGCGGCGGCGGTGGCGTGCCCGTTATAAGTGTGCCCGTGAAAAAAGAAGCCTCGGCCGCGTGCTATGGTGTCGACTACGCCGTTGCTTACTAAGATCGCGCTAATCGGCTGATAACCTGCGCCCAAGCCCTTTGCGACAACAGCAATGTCGGGCACGACGCCATCTTGTTCGCATGACAGATAGGTGCCCGTGCGACCGCAGCCGGAAAGAATCTCATCAAGGATCAACAACACGCCGTGCTTGCGGCATACTTCGGCGATTGCTTTGAAATAGCCTGGAACTGGAGGCACGCAGCCGGCTGTCGCGCCGACAACGGTTTCTGCAACGAAGGCGGCCACTGTGTCGGGGCCTAGCTCTTCGATCTGCGCATTCAGTTCTTTTGCTAGCCGCGCGCCATACGCTTCCGGGGTCTCGTCCACGCCGCGATCGCGATACTCGTAACAGGGTGAGACGAAATGTGATTCCGGCAGGAATTGTTCGAAAAGCATGCGGCGGATTTGATTGCCGCTGATGGCGAGCCCGCCGATAGCGCAGCCATGGTAGCTCTGGCGGCGCGAGATAAACCGCCGTCGCTGCGGCTCGCCACGTTCGTTGTGATACTGCAGCGCAAGTTTTAGCGCGCCATCCATGGATTCCGAACCGCCGGAGCCCGGAAACACCCAATCCAACCCTGGGGGCGTCATCGCCACCAAGCTATCGGCGAACGTTTCCTGCGCTTCGGTGGTGAAATAGGCGTTGTAAACGTAGGCGAGTTTTTTTGATTGGCGAGCAATGGCTTCACTGATCTTGTGGGCGCTATGCCCTAAGCACGACACTCCCGCTCCCGAGGCGCTGTCGATGTATCGCTTACCTTGTGCGTCGATCAGGTAAGGCCCGTCTCCCGCCACCGCGACCGGGTAGGGCGTGTTGAGCAAGCGGTGCATGATGTGGGTCATCGCGTGGGCCTTTTGCGGATTGTATCTTGTAATGTCCGAACGCTCGTTCAATGATAGGACGGGTTTCGTTTGCGGCGCAAGCGCTTCGGCGCGAGCTTGAGCAACGACATGGGGCCAAGCGGAGCGGACGAGTGAGGCTGGCGGGCGTACTAGTTCGACGTTTAGCGATGCTTCCGCTCGTTTTGCTGGGAGTGGTGCTCGTCACCTTTTTCATATCACGCGTGGCCCCGGGCGATCCGGCGCAACTGGTGGCGGGCCCGCGCGCCAGCCCTGAAGCAGTCGCCGAAATTCGCGAACGGCTTAATCTCGATGCGCCGCTACTGGAGCAGTTTACCGCCTACGTCGGTGCGCTCGCGCGAGGCGATCTTGGGCAGTCCATTATGTCCGACAGGCCGGTTGCCGAAGAAATTTTCAGCTACATGCCAGCTACCCTAGAATTGATGCTGTCCGCATTCTTTCTGACTGTGCTCGTCGGCGTTCCGCTCGGCGTGCTCACCGCGCTTTACCGCGATCGCTTGCCCGATATTGGAGGACGAGTAGTCGCGATCGCGGGTATTTCGATCCCGACCTTTTGGCTCGGTTTGTTGCTGCTGTTGTTGTTCTACAGCGTACTGGGCATCGCCCCGGGCGCGGGGCGCCTTGATAGCAGCGTCGTAGCACCGCCAACTCAGACGGGCCTTTATGTGGTTGACAGTCTGATCGTGGGGGATTGGACGGCGCTCTCCAGCGCGCTTCGGCACTTGGCGCTCCCAGCGCTGACGCTCGCCGCCGCATCCGTTGGCGTGGTGGTTAGGTTGGTGCGCGGCTCCATGATCGAGGTGCTGACGCAGGACTATGTGCGTACAGCTCGAGCCTTCGGCTTACCTAAGCGTCAGATCATTTTGCAGTATGCGCTCCCAAACGCCCTCGTGCCTTTTGTCACGGTCATGGGGCTTGAGTTGTCGTCACTCTTATTCGGATCGGTGGTGATCGAGAGTGTGTTCGGCTGGCCGGGATTGGGAAGCTTCGTACTCGCCGCCATCCTGAACCTAGATTTTCCCGTGATCATGGGTTTTGCCGTGATTGCATCTTTTGCATTCGTCGCGGCCAATCTGCTGGTTGATCTCCTGTACATGGCACTGGATCCACGTGTGCGAGGGCTGGCATGAAGCTGCAACCGATTGCTCTCGGCGCTTGCGCTGTGCTTGTGCTCTTGTCGCTCGCCGCCATCGCCGCGCCTTGGATCAGTCCTTATCCGCCCGATGCGATGGATCTTCAGGCGATTCTGCGACCGCCCTCTTCTGCGCATTGGGCAGGGACGGACGAACTGGGGCGCGATATTTTTTCGCGGCTCTTACATGGCGCGCGTCCATCCTTATTGAGCGCGGTGGCGATTGTTGCCATCGGCGCCACTGTGGGCATGGCTGCCGGCTGCTTTTCTGGCTTAGTAGGCGGCATAGTGGATTCCGCCATCATGCGTCTGGTCGATATGATGTTGGCGCTACCAGGTTTGGTAATCGCCATGGCGTTGACCGCGGCTTTGGGGCCGAGCCTGGTCAACGCCGTTATTGCACTCGGCATACTGTCGATCCCCGGATACGTTCGGCTGGCGCGTGGTTTGGCATTGGCGTTGCGGGAGCGTGAATTCGTTCAAGCTGCCCGCGCCATGGGCGCGGGCACCATTTTTATCGCGAGGCGCCACATCGCGCCGAACGTGGCGCCGGCGATGCTGGTCTATGCGAGCTTTCATTTTGGCGGCGCCTTGCTCGCCTCGTCAGCACTAAGCTTTATCGGCCTTGGCATGCAGCCACCGCACGCAGAGTGGGGCGCCATGGTCGGCGGCGGCCGCGAATACGTGCTGGCGGCGTGGTGGTACGTGACATTTCCGGGCCTTGTGGTGGCGCTCGGCGCGCTGTCCGCAAACATCCTTGGAGACGCCTTGCGGGATCTGGCCGACTAGCTCGCGATCGCGGGCCGCCCCGGGGAGATGTGCTCGGGCGCAACGCCGAGTTCCGCGAGTGCCGCGGGCCATTCTTGTTGAAGAATGAGCGCAGCGCTCGCAGCCGCCATAGCGGGCGATGTTTGCAGACCATAGCCGCCTTGTCCCGCCAGCCAGAAAAAACCTGGCGCGTCCGGCGCAAAACCAGCCGTTGGCACGCGATCTTTCACGAAGGAGCGCAGGCCCGCCCAGCGGTGAGCGATCCGCGAAACACTCATCGTGGTGTATTCTTCGACGCGGTAGGCTGCGAGCGCGATGTCGTAGTCCTCAGGTTGCGCATCGACGGGATCGCTGGGAATTTCATCGACCGGCGAGGCGAGCAGGCGCCCCCCCTCAGGCAGCATGTAGAATTCGTCGACCGTCGTTTTCACGAACGGCCAGTCACGCGTCTCGATGTTTTCAGGTGGGTCGAACGAAATAATCGTCCGCCGCAGAGGTGAGAGACCGAGCGGCTTGACACCCGCTAGCCGCGCGACCTGATCTGCCCATGCGCCCGCAGCATTGACAACGACACCCGCGCGCCACGCTTTCTCGCCAGACTGTAGCAGCCACGCACCGTGCTCGCGCGTTATTGAATCCACGCGCACGCCGGTCTCGATCAGGCCGCCATTGCGTCGCAGCGTGCGCGCGAAACCTTGCTGCAGAGCATCGGCATCGAGCTTGCGACCGGTTTCATCCACCACGCCAGCGATGATCGCCTCGGGCCCAGTGCGCAGGACCGGGAGAAGAGCAAGCATCTCCGGCACGCCAACATGATGCACTTGATCTGAGAACATGCGCATGCCGTCGTAGAGCTTGCTCAAGCCTTCAATCATATCCGAGCGAGCAATCCAGAGCGCGGCCTTGGGTGTTGAGAGTGGCGCGCCTTGGTCCGACGTCTGCTCAAAGAAGGGGCGGCTGAACGTTGTCAGAGCACGGACCGTGCGATCGCCAATGCCGAGGTGATAGAAAGTCGCGCTGCGTCCTGACGAATGATAGCCTGGGGCGGCTTCAGCTTCCAGCACGACAACGCGTGCGTGCGTTGAGAGCGCCGCTGCGGCCGATAGGCCGGCGATGCCGCCGCCTATCACCAACACGTCAAAGGAGGTCATCTGTCGCGATCTCCCGATTGACCGTGCTCAAAAGCATCGACCCAGACTTCTGACTTCTTGTTGGCATTCTGCGTCATCGGCGTTTCCATTTAGATCTCCGGCGGGCGACCGTAGCGGCTCATCACGGCGATAAGTTCAGGCAACGGTAGGGCGTGCACTGTCGTTCCGCGTACGCCGTGCATCGTCTCAGACGCTGTCAAGGCGTTGACGATGGCTTCTTCAGTCGCTTCGGCGACCGCCGGAAACATGGGATTCATGTCCTCATTGCCCATCATCCGTAGGCCTTCGGTTACGCCAGTTTGATGGAAGGGAAGGGCGTTTCCGGTTGAAAGCGCTATTGTGAAGTCACCGCTTCGATTGTTTCCAAAGCCGCCGACGCGCGAAAGGCCGATGCCCGCACGCCGGGCCAAGCGATTGAGTTGCGGCGGCATCAATGGTGCATCGGTGGCGACGACGATGATGATTGAGCCCTTAGTCTCTTCCGCCTGATCGTCTTCACGTCGCTGCGGGCTGTCGACGATTTCGTAGCCAATGTGGCGACCGACTGGGACGCCGTCGATGGTCAGTTGGCTGCGATTGCCAAAATTGGATTGCACAAGAACACCGACATTCGTCAGCACGCCGCCGCAGCGCACTTGCCGCGAGGCGGTGCCTATCCCGGATTTGAACTCAAAGCTCATCATTCCACTACCGCCGCCGACCCCGCCCTCCGCGACAGCTCCTGCCGATGCTGCATCGAGCGCCGCTTCGACGTGCGCGCGTGTTATCGGGGCGGACAGCCCATCACTCAGCGCCCCGTCATAGGTCTCGCCGACGCAGGGCTGATGCCAACGATCGGCAACGCCCAACTTGAACGGCAACGCCAGAAGCGCATCGCGCGCCACGCCGATTGAAAATGCTGAGGTCAGCACAATCGGTGACGCCAACGTGCCTGTCTCGGCGATCCAGTGTGATCCGGTTACTTCGCCAAATCCGTTGTAGCGGTCGAAGCCGGCGAAGACGCTTTGTTTCAGGAAGTCGAACGGCACAATCGCAGTGACGCCGCTTCGAACGACACGGGGCTGATCCGCGCGTACGTCAACGTGTCCGACACGCACGCCTAGCACATCTGTAATCGCATTGAGCGGACCTGTCGGAAGGTGTCCGATGCGGAGACCCAGATCGCGCAAACGCGCACGCGGCGGCGTCATAAGAAATACCTGTTAGAGCTATGCATTGTCAGCGTACAGCGCGTTGCATGGTGTGGATGGGGAGCATCATCGGGGTCGAGTAATTGTAGGCGAAGGGTGCGATGTCCCGACTTTGTGCGTAGCCCCAGGAGGTCTGAAATAGTGGGATCGACGGCAAATCCTCGTAAACGATCTTTTGTGCGTCTCTGTAAAGCGCGTTGCGCGCTTCACCATCGACCGCGTCCGCGCGCGCAAGCAATGCATCGACCGCGGGATTGGAGTAGCGCGCCATGTTGCCCGCGCCGATCATCTGCGAATTGTACACAAATGTGAACACGATCCACGGATCTGGAAAGTCGATCGAGATCGATTGAGTAGTGATGTCGAACTCGCCGGCGAAGATTTGCGAGCGCGCCGCAGCCGCGATCTGCTTGATGCTGACGTCGAAGCCGATCGCGCGCAGGCTTTCGCGCAAGGCCAACTGCGTTGCCGAGGGGCCGCCGCCGTCGCCGACTACGGTCAGTTCAATTGGCTGATTGGCTGGCACCCCAGCTTCGCGCATCAGCGCGCGTGCCGCCTCCGGGTCGTAAGTGGGAAGTGGTAAACTCGGATCGTGCCCCGGCACGCCCGGCGGCAAAACGCCGGAAATAGTGCGCGCTTTCCCGCGATAGATAGACGAGACGATGCTGTCTCGATCGATCGCCAGAGAGATTGCGCGCCGCACGCGCGGGTCCCGGAAGAGCGGCTTTTCATTGTTGAGATGAAGGAAGAGCACGATAGGGGCGGGCGCCGCAGAAACGGCGAGGCCGGTTCGCTGCGTCAGCCAATCTTGCTGGAATGGGCCGACCGCTTCCAAGATGTCGACGTCGCCCTTATCGAGTTCAATAAGACGAATTGACGAATCCTTCGACACCCGCAGGCGCACGTCCTCGAAGTATGCCGGCTGTTGCGCGGCATGCGGGTTTGGCGCCAACGCCACCTCTTCGCGTGCGGCGAAGCGCACGACCCTATAGGGGCCACTGCCTGCCGTGTTTTCGCGCAGCCAAGCGGAACCCTGATCATCTCCTTGGGCATGACGCACAATGGCTGGGTTCACGAAGCCAAGACCTGGGGCTGTCAATAGATACGGGATATAGGGCGCCCAAGCGCTCAACCGAATGCGCAGCGTTCGCGCATCCGGGGCTTCGGCGCCCGCATACCAGAACAAGGCTTGCGCGGCCGGGAAACGCTGCTGCTGAATACGCTCAATGCCGAAAATGAAATCGCTGGCTTGCAACTCGGCACCATCGTCATAGCGATGCCCGCTTTTCAAGTGAAACGTGACGCTGGATTTGTCAGGCGCGAGTTCCCATGCCTCGGCGACATCACCTTCGACGCCGCGTGTTTCGCCTGCTTCGGTGCGCAGGCGCAGCAACCGCTCATAGCAAACGTTTGGCGCGATCAGGTTGGGCAATAGGAAGCTCGTTGCCGCATCGAGCGTGGTGATGTCGGAGGCAATGGACACCACCAATTGCCGCGGATCGCGTGCGGGGGCGGGGATGCAAGCCGCAAGCGCGCTCAGGCCGGCGCCCGCTACAAGCCCTCTGCGCGATGGACTAAGATTATTCATGCGCGTGCACCTCGGATCACGTCTTCACTGGTGTCGCGCTCGAAGGGCCACATTGGTCGCGGCCTCTTGTGATAGATAAGGTCTTTGCGTTGCCGAGATACGCTGATGATGCGACCGGCGCGCGGCTCGAAGCCAATCCGGAATTGTTGGCTGGACTTGACCACAACGAAACGCTGCGCGTTGAGTTCGATGCCCACCTGCTCGAATAGGGCGGGATCATAGGCTTGGTCGCGCAGGGTGCTGAGAACGAGGGTAAGCCCTTCGGCTTTGAAGGCGGCGATATCGCCTAGGGGCGCGTCAAAGCCACCAATGCGTTGAGTGGCATCGCGCCGTAAGCCAATAACTTCGCCGTCAAGGTCTAGCGGTGGGCCAGAGCTGGGCCCCGCCTTGCCGCCAACGCGCAAGCTAATGCGTGCTCCGATACCCGCTTCGAAGCAAAAGCGCGTCGCTTGCGGATCCCATATCGGGCCCCCGCAGGCGGGCGCCATGTTTGCGTCGCGCAATGCGCGCAGAAGAGTCATGTCATCGCCGGCATTGCCGCCGCCGGGATTGTCGTTGGTGTCCGCGAGAATAACCGGAAAACGCTTTGACGCCGCCGCCGAGCGCAGGGCCGCCGCTAGATCTTGGCGTTTCCCCTGGGCCCGTTCTCGAAGCGCTTGGAGTTTTGTGCCAATCTCTGCGGCGGTCCGTATTGCAAGCGCTTGGTCGTTGTCGGTTGTGACCAGGACTTTTGTGCCCATGTCGGCGCAATCGCCGAGACCGAAACCGTGTACGATCGTAGCATTTATGACGCCCGGACGTTTCTCCGCCAGCACCAAACTGTTGACCATCCGGCGCCAGGGTGCGGTCGTGGTGCGAAAGCCGATCATCATATGGCAGTCGTAGAGCGCGGGCGTCGGCCGCAGTTTGCCGGCACGAATGTGAGCCAACGCGTCGACCAGTTCGATGCTGCGCTCCACATAATCGGTGTGCGGATATTGCTTGAAGCCGATCAGCAGGTCGGCAGCATCTAGCATCCGCTGCGAGATGTGCGCATGCAGGTCGAACACTGCACCGATGGCAGCCTCACCCGCGACGGCGCGAACATGCTCAAGAAAATCGCTCTCGCAATCGTCGTAACCCTGCGCCATCATCGCCCCATGTACGCCCAGGGCAATTACATCGAGGGGCGCAGCGGCTTTGATCTGCGCTACAATCTCGTCTCGCAGCGCCTCATAGACGTCGCGTCGCACCGGCCCGCCCGGCCAAGCAAACGCGCACGTCCCTTCAACGACCTCCCAACCCTCCGCGCGCTTTGCTCGCAACGCCGCCATAGGCCCCGTCGCCTCCGTCGCCACGTCTGGATGCGCACCGGGACGCCACAGCATTGCTGTCTCAAAGCCCGCCCAACCTGTGGGGATGGGCGAGAACGAATTGGTCTCTGCGCCCAAGGTTGCGGCGAACGCTCTCATCGCGTCACGAGTATCATTGACTAACCGCTCGTTCAATAGTTAGATCGTTGCGAAGGCGGGAGATCGATGGTCGAGGAGCGGGTGCACCGCGGCGGAACACTCGGCGCGCTGGTGCTACGCGCGTGCCGGCGGTTTCGCGGCGCATCAGCACTGGTGGGCCCTGACCTTCGCCTCACATACACACAAGTATCACACCGCATCAGCGGAATGATGCAAGCTTTTGATGAAGCAGGTTTGGTGCGCGGCGACGGCGTGGCGCTGCTTTCGAGCAATTCAGCCGACGTGGTCGTCGCAACATGCGCGGTGATGGCGGCCGGGCTTCGGCTTACTGCATTGTCGCCGTTGGGATCGGAAGACGACCATCTGTTCTCCGTGGAAGACGCAGAGATCTCCGCAATCATCGTCGATCCTCGCTTTGGCGCACGCGCACATGACCTTCGAAGCCGTGCGTCGAAGTTGCGGGTGGTGTTTGCCCTCGGCGGAGCGCCGGACGCGATTGATCTGAGCGCGAAAGCAAGCGCTGGCCGGCAGATGGCTGAAGACCGCGCGCAATCGAATGACATTGCCATGATCGCCTATACCGGCGGCACCACTGGTCGCCCCAAAGGTGTGGTCCACACGCACGCAAGCGCGCTCGCGGCGTTGCACATGGCTGCCAGCGAGTGGGAATGGCCAATAAACGGCAAAGTGCTTGCCGTAACGCCGGTCTCGCATGCGGCGGGCATCTTGGCGTACCCGACATTTCTCCGTGGTGGCGAGTTTCACGTTCTGACCGGGTTCTCGGCGCGGAGTTTCTACGACTACGTAGCGAGCGCTCGCATAGGCGCCACTTTCATGGCCCCGACCATGATTTATCGCTTGCTCGATGACCCGCCGCAGACGGGAGACGACTTGCGCACGCTCGAAACCATCTTTTACGGCGCAGCACCCATGGATGCAGATCGCATGGTCGAAGCGATAGAGTGTTTCGGTTCGATCTTTATGCAGCTCTATGGCCAAACCGAAGCGCCCACCTGCATTACCTATATGCGCCGGTTTGAGCACGATGTGACGCGGCTCGACGTGCTTGCGTCGGCGGGATTTCCTCAGGCGGGTCTGGACCTTGCGCTGCTTGACGCGGAGGGGACGCCTGTGCCCGCGGGCGCGCCGGGCGAAGTGTGTGTGCGTGGCCCCTTCGTCATGCGTGGCTATTGGAACAGGCCGGAAGAGACAGCGGAGGCGCTGCGCGGCGGTTGGCTACACACCGGCGACGTTGGGCGTTTCGACGAAGACGGACGGCTCCACATCGTCGATCGTCTGAAGGATCTCATTATCTCGGGTGGCTTCAACATCTATCCACGCGAGGTCGAGGATGCGCTCGTTGAAATCGACGGCGTTCAAGCCTGCGCAGTTGTAGGTGTGCCGGATTCGAAATGGGGTGAGGCTGTTGCAGCGGCGATCGTAGCCGCTCCAGGCGCCAACTTAAGCGCTGACTCTTTGATCAGCCGCGTGAAGGACGCCAAGGGGCCCATCCATGCGCCCAAACAAATTATCTTTGTCGACTCCCTGCCGCTTACCCCGATTGGCAAGGTCGACAAGAAGGCGCTTCGGCTTCTGCTGGGAGCTGACCATGGCGGATGAGGAAACGCGCCCGGCCTTGCGCATCGAAAATCTGTCGCTGGACGCATCGAGCCCCAAGGGCTTGGTGTCGCTGGTGCGAAATGTGAGCATTGAAGTTGGGCCCGGAGAAGTTGTGGGCCTGGTTGGCGAATCCGGATCGGGCAAATCCCAAACTGCGCTCGCAATTTCAGGTTTGAGTCCTCAGACCGTACGCCGGACGTCAGGTCGCATTTGGTGCGATGGCGAAGAGCTCAGCGCGCTGTCGGAATCGGAGCTGCATCGCCGCCGCGGCGCTAAGCTCGCGTATGTGTTTCAAGATCCGATGAGCGCTCTGAACCCGACCATGCGGGTTGGACGCCAGATGACAGATGTTTTGCGCCGCGCCCGGCCCCAATTAGACAAGGGCCAAGTCGTCCGAGCGGCGCACGAAATTCTCGCCGCGGTTGGGCTTACAGACGGCGCGTGGATAATGCGCGCGTATCCATTTCAGTTGAGTGGGGGCATGCGTCAGCGCGTTATGATTGCGTTGGCCTATGGATGCCGTCCGGCATTGATTATCGCTGATGAGCCCACCACCGCGTTGGACGTTACGCTGCAAGCGCAAGTGCTTGATTTGATCTTGGCGTTAAATGGGCAAGTGAAGAGCGC
>JALHQO010000015.1 GCA_022841905.1 Hyphomonadaceae bacterium
GCGCCGACCTTGCCGCCGCCCGCCGCGCGCACGCCGCCGCCCGCGACTGTGACCCCGGCGCCTGCGCCCGCACTCGTGGTTCCGCCGCAAGCACAACCGGTCGCGCCGCCGAGCGCACCAGTGACGACCGCGCCGCCGCCGCGTGCAACGCCGGTGACGCCGCCGCCAGCTGGCGCGCCGACCCCATCAACGCCGACACGCGCGCCGGTGCTGACGCCGCAGACCTCCGGCGACGACATCGTGGTGCCTGGTCAGCGCGAGCAACAAGTGCTGCCGCCGAACGGCGATCCGCGCTCGAACTCAGAGCGCATGGAAGATATTCGCTCGTGGGATCAATGCGTCACGCGCGTTCAGGCCGCTTACGAGCGTGACCCGATGCGTCCGCAATTGGACTCGCCGGAAGAGTATTGCTCACGCTCGCTCGGCATGTCGAACCGCAACGCCATCCCGATCAGCCGGCAGGAGCGGCGGCGCTAGTCTGCTTCTTCCAGCAGCGCGTCCATGGCTTCGTCGCTGAGGCCGAAATGGTGGCCGATCTCGTGGACGAGGACGTGTGAGACGAGTTCCGCCAGCGTGACGTCGCCGCGCTCGATCCATTCGTCGAGAATAGCGCGGCGATAGAGGAAGACGATCGCCGGCTGCGGCGCGGGGTCCATGATCGACGCCTGGGTGAGATCGACGCCCTGGTAGAGGCCGGACAGCTCAAACGGGTCCTCGATGCCGAGGTCCGCCAGCACCTCTTCGTCGGCGAAATCCTCGATCCGGATCAGCACATCGCCGGCCATGGCGCGGAAAGCGCCGGGCATCGCCGCCCAGGCAGCGCGGGCGAGGCGGTCGAGATCGTCGATGGAGGGGGCGGCCTGGATCATGATCCCCTGGATATGGGCTAGGGGCGATGAAAAGGTTAGCGTGACAGTAAGTTGACGCCTCCGTCATTTTTCTTGAAACGACCCGCCCCTTCGGCTAGTGTGGGAAAATCCAGAACACTGGCCGCCGTTGAATGCGGCCGAACCCCCGGGAGAGACGACGCGATGGCAGACTCCGCCGCTCCAATCCGCCAGATCACCAAAGACGAAGTCTATGATGCCGTGGCGCCCACCGATTTCAGCGCCATGCTCGAGATCGATCGCCACCTCAACCGCTCGACCGCGTTCGATAAGATCATCTCGGCGACCCACGATCACTTCTGGGATCCGCTCGACAAGAAGTACATCGACTTCAACGACGACTTCGATCCGGACACCACCGACTTCATCCCGGACCATATGATCCCGGCGCTGATGACGGATTATGTGTCAGAGTACTTCGCCGATAAGCCGGCTGAGCGCATCCGCTTCAAGAGCCAGGTCGGCCGTTGGGTGATGAGCTCGATCCTGCACGGCGAGCAGGGCGCGCTCAATCTTTCCGCTTCGCTCTGCCACGTGCTGCGCGATCCGGGCGCGCAAGAATACGCCGCCAACCAAACGCGCGAAGAGGGCCGTCACGTCACGGCGTTCGCGAAGTACATCATCGCGCGATGGGGCACGCCGCTGCCGTGCGGCACCGTGCTTGCGGGTTTGCTGCAAGAGATCGTGCACGCGCCGGAGGTCTATAAAAAGATCATCGGCATGCAGATGCTGGTTGAAGGCCTCGCCATGGGCGCGTTCGCGACCATCTTCAAAGAGTGGGACGATCCGCTGGCGAAGAAGCTGACCCAGCTCGTCATGACCGACGAAGCCTTCCACCATAAGTTCGGGAAGATCTGGGCTGATCGCACCATCCCGAAGCTCTCGAAGGAAGAACACGAGATCGTCGAGAACTGGGCCGCGCATTGCTTCCAGACGCTGCTCTTCAATCTCGTCGCGCCGCACCAGATGACGGCGATCTTCGCTGAATTCGGCCTGGACCCGGACAAGGTCATGGCCGGCTTCCAGGAAGTCGCCACCGACGAAGCGCGCCGCGAGCACATGAAGGAAGGCACCAACATCTTCCGCGTGCTGGTGAAAACGCTGTGGAACGCCGGCATCATCACCGAGCGCACCGCCGGCTTCTACGCCACCTACGTGAACTTCGAAGAGTTCAAAGCCGAAGGCGAAGAGATGGTCGGCGACGCGATCGCCGATGAAGGCATCGCCTATCTGAAGACGATCAATTTCGGCATCAATACCGGCGCGCTGAACGACGTGAAAGCGGCGGCGATTGCGGCTGAGTAAGAGCTGAGCACAGAGCTAACGGAAACGCCTCGCGCAAGCGGGGCGTTTTTGTTTTGGCGCGCTCGCCACAAAAATTAACGCCGCCTTTAGAGCGGGTCGGCTGAATTGGCGTATGGCCGACGATCTGTCTCTGTTTCGTGGTGAGCCCGGCGTCGAGCGCGCCCGCGACATCATCGAGCGCATGCGCGCCCATGGCGTGCCGCCGACGCCGGCCAATTATGAAATCTGGGCGACGCACGTGACGGGCCTGCGGCCCGAGCTCAGCCGCGAAATCGAAGAGCGGCTCGGCGGCGGCGAGGCGCTGAGCGACGACGTCAACGCCGATCTGTTCGAGCGCTATTTCGCCAATACGCGGCTTTCGGTGCAAATTCTCGAGACCAGCCAGTCGATCGCGCGCGATCTCGGCGCTTCGGTGTCCTCGCTGCGTGGCGCGGGCGCGCGCGCTGGCGCCTATGCCGACGTGCTGCAGGTCGCCGCGAAAAGCTTCGACGGCGGCGCCAACGCCGTGCTGCTTTCGCATCTGAAAACCGCGACCGATGGGATGGTCGAGCACAGCTTGCGTATGGCCGAGCAGCTGGAGGCGTCGTCGCAACAGGTTGAAGCGCTGAAATCGGCGCTGGAAAGCATCAAGGTCGAGGCGCTGACGGACGGCGTCACCGGCCTCGCCAATCGGCGCATGTTCGATGAGACTTTGGAGCGGCGCATGCGCGACGCCGCCGAGGGCGGCGCCGATCTGTGCGTGCTGCTGATCGACGCCGACCATTACGGGCGGCTCTGCCGCAACTGGGGCGATGCGCTCGGCGATCAGGTATTGCGCTATATCGCGGCGGTGCTGCAAGGCCACGCACAGGGCGACATGACGCCGGCGCGCCTCGCCGCGGATGACTTCGCGCTGATCATGCCGCGTACCAATCTCGCTCTCGCCGAAGCTTTGGCCACGCGCGTGAACCGCGCCACCAAATCGAAGCGCTTGTCGGTGAAATCGAGCGGCGATCAGATCGCGGAGCTTACCGTTTCAGTCGGCATCGCCGCCTATCGCGCGGGCGAAAGCGTCGACGAACTCTTGAGCCGCGCCCGCAAATGCTTGCTCGCGGCGAAAGCCGGCGGCCGCGATCGCATCGTGACGGAACGCCAGCTGCCCCGCGTGGCGTGAGCTTGCGCTAACCCACCGGCGTGAGCGGCGCGTCTTTGATGCGATCGAGATTGCCGCTGCCGGGGATGAAGACGCCTTCGATGCGAATGCCATCGGGGTCTTCGAACAGCACTGAGTAATAGCCCGGCGCCCAGGGGCCGTCTTCCGGCGCGCGGACAATGTGCGCGCCGAAATCGCGCATCGACGCATGCAGCGCGTCGATGTCTTCGCGCGAGCGCAGGCGGAAGCAGAAATGATGCAGGCCGATGCGCCATTGATCGAACGGCGTGTCTTGGTGTTCGGGCGCGGCCGAGCGGATCAGCACGCCGGTGCGCGCGCCGATGCAATAGAAGACGAGCCCTGGCGCATCATACTGAATCGCCATGCCGAAGGTTTCGACGAGCAGGCGATGATAGAACGGGCGCGATGCGTCGACGTCGCGGACAGTGAGCTGGATGTGGGCGATGCCGTTTGGGGAGATCATGGGGTGGGCTCGAAAGCGACGCTAAGTGATTCAATAGACTCAACTTTAGATTCCATTTTCATAAATCGTTAAGCATCGCAACGGAGAGTGTGACTCTACGGAAAGAAGAGTCATATGAATCCCTTACACCTCGACGCGACCCAAATTCACGCCGCCAAACTGGTCGATCTGGCCGCGGGCACTTTAGTGATGGTGCCGACCGAAGCCACGTCCGCAGCCGGCCCCTTCTGGGCGCTTAGGTTTAACGCCGAAAAGGAGGATGGCGAAGTACGCGGCATCATCTGGTTGAACGGCGTTCCTTGGCATGGTCCCGAACCATCGTTCTATGGCATGCCGCTCGATGGCACGGGGTGGGAGGGGATGAGCGGAATCGCGTGTGCCCTCGCGCACATCGAGATCGACATGAGTTCGGGTGCCGGTCGAGCGGCGCGTGAAATGCGCTGGGACCAAGCCGCAGGGTATATCGCGGTAGGTTCGCGGGGAACGTTTTTGATTGGCGAGAAGTCGAAGCGCGAGTCGATGTGGGGCGCGCACTACGCGATCGACGTTTCGGCATGGAGCGAAGTAGATGATGCGTATCGCGATGCGCCCGTCGAATGGTTTAGTCGCTGGAGCATTTTGGTTGAAACCAAGCGCGGTGCGGTGATGATGCCTTTCGAGGCCCGCAGCAGGGGCCCGGCGCGCGGCACCTAGTACACGCCCCGCGTTGCGAACAAAGACGAAACACGTCAGCCTCGGCGCATGTCGCGAATCATCGGCGCAGCTTTTGACGATTTGAACGCGGAGCAGCGGGCGGCGGTGGAGCATGGGCTGCAGCCTTTGCTTGTCATCGCGGGCGCGGGTTCGGGCAAAACCAAAACTCTGTCGTGCCGCGTCGCGCACCTGGTGGCGCAGGGGGCTGATCCGTCGCGGATTCTGTTGCTGACGTTTTCGCGGCGCGCGGCGAGTGAGATGATTGCGCGCGTCGGCAAGGTGATGGCCGGCGACGTTCGCATTCCGTGGGCCGGGACGTTTCACGCCATTGGCGCGCGGCTGTTGCGCGAACTGGCGCCGGTGATTGGCATCGATCCCGACTTCACCATCCACGACCGCAGCGATAGCGCCGATCTGATGGGCATGGTGCGCCAAGAGCTTGGCGTGGCGACGGGCGCGAAGCGCTTTCCGATGAAGGGGACGTGCCTCGCGATTTATTCGCGCGTCGTGAATGCGGATGAGAGCGTCGCCGACGCGCTCGCGGCGGCGTTTCCGTGGTGCCGTGAATGGGAAGCGGAGCTGAAGCGGCTGTTCGCGGCGTATGTAGAAGCCAAGCAAAAGCAGAACGTGCTCGATTATGACGATCTGCTTTGGCTCTGGGCCGAGGCGATGAACGAGCCGGCATTGGCGCGCGAGGTCGGCGCGCGCTTCGATCACGTGCTGGTCGATGAGTATCAGGACACCAACAAGCTACAGGCGCGCATTCTGCTGGCGATGAAGCCGGATGGGCAGGGCGTGACGGTGGTCGGCGACGATGCGCAGTCGATCTATTCGTTCCGCGCCGCCGACATCCGCAACATTCTGGAGTTTCCCAAGGCGTTCACGCCGGAAGCGCGGCTGGTGACGCTGGAGCAGAATTATCGCTCGACGGCGCCGATCCTTGCCGCTTCGAATGCGGTGATCGATTTGGCGCAGGAGCGCTTCACCAAGAATTTGCGCACGACACGCGGCGGCGGCGGCGCGCCGAAATTGGTCAGCGTGCGCGATGAGGCGGCGCAGGCGTGCTACATCGCCGAGAGCGTGCTGGAAGCGCGCGAGCGTGGCGTGGCGCTGACGAGCCAAGCGATCCTCTTCCGCGCGGCGGACTTTTCGGCGCCGGTCGAGTTGGAGTTAGCCAAGCGCGACATACCGTTCGTGAAGTTCGGCGGCCTCAAATTTCTCGAAGCCGCGCACGTGAAAGACTTTCTAGCGATCCTGCGCTGGGCGCAGAATGGCGGCGATCGCATCGCCGGCTTCCGCACCTTGCAACTTGTGCCGGGCGTCGGCCCGGCGCGTGCGGCGCGGATTTTGGACGCGATCGATGAGACGGGCGCTTACGGTGTCGTGCGCAACACAGCGCCGCCGGCGGGCGCAGGCGAGGCGTGGGACGCGCTGAAAGCCATGCTCGGCGATTTGCGCGGCGCGATGTGGCCGGGCGATCTCGATCTGGCGGCGCGCTGGTATGGGCCGATGATGAACGAGCGATATGAGGATGCGCGCGTGCGCACCGGCGACATCGAACAGATGCAACGCATCGGCGCGACGTTCGCTTCGCGCACCAGCTTCCTCACCGAACTGACGCTTGATCCGCCGAATTCGACCAGCGACGAGAGCGGCCCGGCATTCAAGGACGACGATTATCTCATCCTCTCCACCATCCACTCCGCCAAAGGCCAAGAGTGGAAGAACGTCTTCGTGCTCAACGTCGTCGACGGCTGCATGCCGTCCGATCTGGGCGCGGGGTCGTCGGCGGAGCTGGAGGAGGAGCGGCGTTTGCTCTACGTGGCGATGACGCGCGCAAAGGATGAGCTGCATCTTATCACGCCGCAGCGTTTCTATCACACGCAGCAGGGCAAGGGCGGCGACAAGCACGCCTATGCCATCCGCTCGCGCTTTCTGCCGAGCGATATTCTGCCGAAGTTCGAGCAGACGGCGTGGGCGCCTGGGCGCGACGATGGCGAGCACACGCGCGGGCCGTTGCCGACCATCGATCTCGCCGCGAAAGCGCGCAGCCGGTTCGGCTAAAGCGCGCGCGGCGGCATGGGGATGAAGCTCGATGTCCGGGCTTTGTAGGCTTCGTAGTCCGGACGCGTCTTCTTTAAGTGCGGCTCCGTCGTCGGCGCGCCGCTGACATTGGTGAGCAGATACGTGATCAGCAGCGGGCCGGGGAGGCTCCACCAGCCGAGAGGCGTTTCCAGCGCGACAAAGAAGATGCCCCACCACGCGCAGAGCTCGCCGAAATAATTTGGGTGCCGCGAATAGCGCCAGAGGCCGCGGTCCATCACTTTGCCCTTGTTGGCGGCGTTGGCTTTGAACGCGGCGAGTTGTGCGTCGGCGATGGCTTCGTAGAGGATGCCGAACGCCGCGAGGCTCGCGCCGAACATTGCCAGCGCGCCAAAGGCGCGCGCGTCGCCGAGCTGACCAAGCTGCGCCGGCAACGCCATGATGATCTGCAGCAGCATTTGCGGGCCAAAGACGAATAACAGCGACGTCGTCGCGAAATTCCAGCCACGCTGCTCGCGCGCACGATCGATCATCTTGGCGTAGCGGCGGTCGCGGCCGTGCTGGCGCCAGCGCCAAAAGAGGAAGAGCCCAAGCCGGAGCCCCCAGGCGCTGGCGAGCAGGGCGACCGCCAGGCCGTGCGTGGTCGGCGTCGCGACTTGCGCCCACGTCGTCCAGACCAGCACAAGGACGCCGAGCCCCCACCAGGAATCGATGAAGCTCGGGTCCTGCAGGCGGATGCTCACCAGCCAGAGGACGAGGAAAAACCCGGCCGAAACAAGCAGATTGATCCCCAAAATGGGCAGTGCTTCCAACATCCGTCGCTCCTTGCCGGCTCTTCTACGCGCGAACCGGGGCAAAGGCTCCCCCGCGACGGGCGGCAAGCTGGCGGCGACGAATGGGCTGGCATCCATATCGAAAATCGATAATGGTGCGCCAAACCCCATTTGGCCGCCGAGGACCCTTCCATGCTCGAGATCAAGAACCTCACCCACAAATACCCGAACGGCGTCGTCGCGCTGAACGATGTGAACCTGACGATCGGGGCGGGGATGTTCGGACTGCTCGGGCCGAACGGGGCCGGTAAGTCGACGCTGATGCGCGTCGTCGCGACGCTGCAGACGCCGAGTTCCGGCAGCGTGCGCTTCGGCGAAATCGATGTGGTGCGCCAACCGGAATTGCTCCGCCGCACGCTTGGCTATCTGCCGCAAGATTTCGGCGTCTATCCGCGCGTTTCGGCCGAGGCGATGCTCGATCACCTCGCCGTGCTGAAGGGGATCACCAACGCCAAGGAACGCCGCGACGCGGTGCAGGGGCTGTTGAACAAGGTCAACCTCTACAATGTGCGCAAGAAGGCGCTCGCCGGTTATTCGGGCGGCATGCGTCAGCGCTTCGGCATTGCGCAAGCACTGCTGGGCGATCCGAAACTGATCATCGTCGATGAGCCAACGGCGGGCCTCGATCCGGAAGAACGCAATCGCTTCCTCAATCTGCTCGCGGCGATCGGCGACGATGTCGTCGTCATTCTGTCGACGCACATCGTCGAAGACGTGTCGCAACTGTGCCCGCGCATGGCGATCCTCGCTGGCGGGCGCGTTGTGCGCGAAGGCTCGCCCGAAGGCTTGCGCCAGGAAATGCAGGGCCGCGTCTGGCGCGCCATGATCGCGCGCGAAGAATTGGAAGCGGCGCGCGGGCGCTACAACGTCATCTCCGAGCGCCTCGTCGGCGGCCGCACCGTCATTCACGTGCTCGCCGACGCACAGCCCAGCCCGGACTTCGCACAGGTCGAGGGCGGGCTTGAGGATGTTTACTTCTCCACCCTCGTCGCCTCGCGCGCGGCTTGATCGGAGAGGGCAGATCCATGTTCGGTAAAGTCGCTTCGTTCGAGTTCGGCTATCAGCTGAAGAACCCGGTGCTTTGGGTGACCTTCATCGCGTTCTTTCTGCTGACATTCCTCTCGGTCACCAACGAGTACGTGCAGATCGGTTCGGTCGGCAACGTCAACATCAACAGCCCATTCGCCATCATCAACACGATGGCGATCATGGCGATCTTCGGCCAGTTCGCGGTGGTGGCGTTCGTCGCCAACATTGTCATCCGCGATGACGAGACCGGCTTTGCGCCGATGATCCGCGCGACGCAGATCAAGAAGTTCGACTATTTGTTCGGGCGCTTCGTCGGCGCGTTTCTGGCCAGCATCATCATCATGCTGGCCATTCCGCTGGCGATGATCATCGGCTCGTTCATGCCGTGGCTCGATCCCGAGCGGCTCGGGCCGCTGGTGCTGTGGCACTATGGTTATGCGTTTCTCACCGCGGCGTTGCCGACGCTCTTTCTTTGCGCGGCGATGTTCTTTGCACTGGCGACAGTGACGCGGTCGATGATGGCGACCTATCTCGGCGTCATCGCATTTTTCATTCTTTACATCGTGATGAGCAGTCTGTTCTCGCGCCCTGAGTACGAACAGGCGGTCGCGCTGCTGGAGCCGTACGGCTTGGGCGCCTTGTTCGATGCGACGCGCTATTGGACGGCCTCGGACCGCAACACGATGGTCCCGCCTTTGAGCGGGCTCTATTTCGCCAACCGCGCCATCTGGGCCGGCGTGGCGATTGCGTCGCTGGTCGCGGCCTACTTTCTGTTCAGCTTTTCGGCGCGCGGGTCGAAGAAAAAGCAAAAGGAAGAAAAGCAAAGCGCGCCGCCTGAGCGCGTGCTCGCCGCCGGCCCCGCCACGCAACGCTTCGGCGCCGGCGCATCTCTGACGCAAGTGCTGACGCGCGCGCGCTTCGAGTTCGGCTACCTCTTCCGCAGCCCGGCTTTCATCGTGCTGATGGCCTTGGGCGTGCTCAACGCTGGCGGGGCGCTTTGGTTTTCTACTGAGCAGAATGGCGTCATCACTTATCCGATGACGCGGCTGTTCGCGCAGCTGCTCTCCGGCACGTTCACGCTCGGGCCGTTGCTGATCGCGATCTATTATGGCGGCGAGCTGGTCTGGCGCGACCGTGAGCGGCGCGTGCATGAGATCGTCGATTCAACGCCGGCCGCCGATTGGACGTTCGTTGCGCCGAAAGTGTTGGCTTTGGCGGTGGCGCTGTTTGCTGTGCTGCTCGTCGGCATGGGCACAGGCGTGCTGATCCAGACGCTGAAGGGCTACACCAATTACGAGCTCGACAAATACGTCATGTGGTTCGTGCTGCCGAACCTGGCGGGCTGTTTCGGCCTCGCGGCGCTCTCGGTGTTTCTGCAAGCGATCTCGCCGCACAAATTCGTCGGCTGGGGGCTGATGCTGCTCTATCTGATCGCGACGATCTCGCTGGCGCAACTGGGCTTCGATCACAATCTCTATCTCTACGGCGGCAACCCGCCGATGCCGACGTCCGACATGAATGCGAGCGGCCATTACTGGATCGGGCCGACATGGTTCCAGCTCTACTGGACGGTGTTTGCGCTCATCCTCGTCGTGTTCGCCTATCTCTTGTGGCGGCGCGGCGCCGATACGCGAATTGCGCCGCGTTTGCGGGCGATGCCGCGGCGCTTGGCGCAAGGCGGTGGCGCGCTGCTTGCGGTGCTCACGCTGGCGTTCGCCGGCATGGGCGGGTGGATCTATTACAACACCAACGTCCGGAACGAGTATCAGTCGAGCGTCGCCGCCGAGCGGTGGACGGCGGATATGGAACGCGCTCTCATCCAGTATGAGAACGCGCCGCAGCCGACGATCACGGACGTGACGCTCGCTGTCGATCTGCGCCCGCGCGAGCATACGTTCACGGCGACGGGCACGTACATGATCGAGAATCGCACCGACGCGCCGCTGGCGGAAGTGCATCTCTCTTGGCCGCAAAACATCGATATCGACAGCATCGAGATCGATGGCGCTGCGATCGGGCGCGACTACACGGCGGAAGACGAGGGCTACCCGTTCCAGATCTGGCGTTTCACCACGCCGCTGCAGCCGGGTGAGCGCCGCCAAATCCGGTTCGCGACCGCGGATCGCCGCCAGGGTTTCCGCAACTCGAACGTATTGGCGAGCGTGCAGGATAACGGCACGTTCCTGAACAATTACGCCTTCACGCCGGTGTTCGGCTTTAACCGCAACAGCACGCTGCAAGACCGCAACGTGCGCCGGCGCAACAATCTGCCGACTGAATTGCGGATGCCGACATTGGAGGACGACGCCGCGCGGCGCTTCCACTATCTGCGCCACGATTCCGATTGGGTGAACGCCGACATCACCGTCACCACCGATGCCAGCCAGATTCCGATCGCGCCCGGCTATGTCGTCTCCGATGAAACCAATAACGGCCGCCGGACGACGCGCTTCCGCACCGATGCGCCGATTATGCACTTCTTCTCGGTCCAATCGGCCGCGTATGAAGTTGCGGAAGGGCGCTGGAACGATGTCGATCTGCAGATCTATTATCATCCGGAGCACGCCTTCAACATCGACCGCATGATGCGGGCGATGGAGACTTCGCTGGATCTGTTCTCGCGCGAGTTCTCGCCATTCCAGTTCCGGCAGATGCGGATCTTGGAGTTTCCGGGCTATGCCAGCTTCGCGCAGGCGTTTGCGAACACTGTGCCGTATTCCGAGGACATCGGTTTCATCAACCGCTTCGAAGAGAGCGACGCGACCGTCTCCGACCGCATCGATCTCGTTACCTACGTGACGGCGCACGAGGTCGCGCACCAATGGTGGGCGCACCAGCTGATCGGCGCTGACATGCAGGGCGGCACCATGCTCTCTGAAACCTTCGCGCAATATTCGGCGCTGTTGGTAATGGAAGAGATGTACGGCCCCGATCAAGTCCGCCGCTTCTTGCGCTACGAACTCGACCGCTACCTCCGCGCGCGGGGCGGTGAAGTGATTGAGGAAGTGCCGCTGATGCGGGTGGAGAACCAGCCGTACATCCATTACCGCAAAGGCGCGCTGGTGATGTACTTTCTGCGTAACGAAGTCGGCGAGGAGGTCGTCAACCGCTCACTGCGCCGCTTGCTTGAGCAGTTCGCCTTCGTCGGCGCGCCGTATCCGCGTTCGCTCGATTTCGTGACTATCCTGCGCGAAGAGGCGGGACCGGAGCACGCGCAGCTGATCGAAGATCTGTTCGAACGCATCACGCTCTACGATGCGCGCGTGACGGAAGCGACGGCGACGCAGAACGCGCAAGGCACGTGGGACGTCGTGCTGCAAGTCGAAGCGCGGAAGTTCTACGCCGATGGCGAAGGCGAGGAGACGGAATCGCCGCTGAACGAAGCGTTCGAGTTCGGCGTGTTCAGCGCCGAGCCTGGCCGCGGCGCCTTCTCGTCCGATAACGTGCTCGCGTTCGAGCGGCGGCCCGTCGCAAGCGGGCGCCAGGAAATCCGGTTCACGGTGGCGGAAGAGCCGCGTTATGTCGGCATCGATCCTTACAACAAGCGCATCGACCGCAACGCGGCGGACAATGTGATGGCGGTGACGATCAGCAGATGAACCGAAGCTCGTCATTCCGGGGCATCGTGCAGCGATGAACCCGGAACCCAGGGGCACAAGCTCGTCGCTTGCCCCTAGGTTCCGGGCTCTCAGCTTCGCTGGGCCCCGGAATGGCGAGCTAGGGGATGCTCTTCAGCGCGCTACGCACCGTGTCCGCGATCTGATCGATCTGCGCTTTCTCAATGATCAGCGGCGGTGAGAAAGCGAGAATATCGCCCGTCACGCGGATCAGCACGCCAGCGTCGAAGCAATGTTTGAAGGCTTCCAGCGCGCGCTGCGTCGGCGCGCCTGGGCGCGGTTCGAGTTCGACGCCGCCGATGAGGCCTAAGTTGCGGATGTCTATGACGTGCGCCGCGTCGCGCAGCGAGTGCATCGCATCTTCCCAATAGGGCGCAAGTTCGGCGGCGCGTTCGAACAGACGCTCGTCGCGATAGAGGTTGAGTGTCGCGATCCCTGCCGCGCAGGCGAGGGGATGGCCGCTCGTGGTGTAGCCGTGGAAGAGTTCGATCGGCGTGTCGGCGTTGGCGAGAATGGTGTCGTAAATGTCGCGCGAGCAGGCGACGGCGCCCATCGGCACGGCGGCGTTGGTGATGGCTTTCGCCATAGTGAGGATGTCCGGCTTCACGCCGAAGAAATCCGCCGCGAACGGCGCGCCCAGGCGACCGAAGCCGGTGATGACTTCGTCAAAAATGAGCAGAATGTCGTGCTTGGTGCACAAATCGCGCAGGCGCTTCAGATAACCCCGCGGCGGCATGATCACGCCGGTGGAGCCGGCGACGGGCTCGACGATGACGGCCGCAATGGTGCTCGCGTCATGCAATTGTACGAGGCGTTCGAGCGCGTCGGCGAACTCCACGCCGTGCGGCGGCTCGCCGCGCGAGAAGGCGTTGCGGGCGATGTCGAGCGTGTGCGGCAGGTGATCGACGCCGGCCACCATCGGCCCGTAGGTCATGCGATTGCGCACGATGCCGCCGACGCTGATGCCGCCAAAGTTGGTGCCGTGATAGCCGCGCTCGCGGCCGATGAGGCGATACTTGCCGGCTTTGCCGCGCGCCTTCTGGTAGGCGAGTGCGATCTTCAGCGCCGTGTCGGCGGACTCCGAGCCGCTATTGGTGAAGAAAACGCGGTCGAGTTGATCCGGCAATATTTCGCCGAGACGATTGGCGAACTCAAACGCGGCGGGATGGCCGAGATTGAACGTGGTGGCGTAATCGAGCTCGCCCGCGGCGCGTTGGATCGCTTCGACGATTGGCTTGCGCCCATGCCCCGCCGCGCAGCACCACAGCCCCGACGTGCCGTCGAGCACGGCGCGGCCGTCCGGCGTGTAATAGTGCATCCCCTCGGCCCGCACGATCATACGCGGATCGGCCTTGAACGCCCGGTTCGGTGTGAACGGCATCCAGAAGGCGTCGAGCGAGTTTGGGGTGGGCATGGGTGCGATTGTCGGACGCTGCGGTTGCAGGTGCAAGCGCGTCCCTTCTCCTGGTTAAGGATAAGGTGGCCCGAAGGGCCGGATGAGGTTTACCGGGGAGGGAAGGCGGAGCGCAGTCTTATTCTGCGCCACCGGCAAACCTCACCCGTCCGCCTGCGCTTCGCTGCGGCGTGGACACCCTCTCCCTCACCGGGAGAGGGGACGAATATCAAGCGTTCGCCACTCGCGTCGCGCAAACATCTCCGACTGGTCGTTGTAATGCGCGCTTTCGGGCCGTTCGCTTGCGCCCCATTGGTGGATAACGTGCGTGGTCAGCGTTCCATCCGGCGCCCAGTCGATGACCATCATGTAGCCGTCGCCGAAATCGGCGCTGAGGCGGCCGTCTTCATCGTCGTGCCAGCGCAACGCGCGAAGCACGTCAGGCGCGCCCTCGAGGGCCAGGTCCACGTCGCCGCGCCGCAAGCGCAGAACTTCGCCGAGCGGCGGATCGAGGCGGCCGAAGTGTTGGCGCAGGTGCGCGGCGGCGGCGCGAACTGTATCGACCGGATCGGGCTGTGGTGCGTTCGCGCGCGCGGCGTTGTAGAGCGGCTGGAACGCCATGCCCGCAAGTGCCGCGGCGGGGCTGTCGCTAGCAGCGCGGCGATCCCAGCTGCGGAGCAGGGTTTGGATTTCCGCGAGTTCGGCATCGCCTGTCGCATCGGCGGCGAGAATGATGCGGACCATCTCCATCGTCTGCGATTGTTCGCTTGAGGTGAGATCGAACTTGGCTTCGAGCAAATGCGCGTCGCTGATGCGGGCGAGCGGCGAGAGGATTTCGACGGCGCGGTAGCCGCGATTGGTGACGTAGCGCTCGATCTCGGGCGCGGCTTCGGGGAATTGCTCGGGCGTGATGTTCGAGCCTTCGTCGGTGACGTACCAGGGCGCGCCATTGGTGCTGGCGAGCCAGCCGGAGGCGGGGTCGACGATTTCGGGCGCATCGACGCGATCATCCATCGCCCAGATCAGATCGCTGCGATCGCCCGGCACGCAGCCGGACCAATCCTGGTCCTCCGCGCGGCGCGGGATGATGGCGTTGTAGAGATAGCCGATGCGGCCGGTTTGATCCGCGTACATGAAATTAAACGACGGGATGGCGCGCATCGCCATGGCCTCGCGCCACTCTTCGTAGTTCTGCGCGCGGCCCATGCGGTAGAATTGTTCTAGCGCGCGCAATTCGCCTTCACCGGCATAGCGCACGGCGACCCAGCCATCGGCGGTTTCGAATGCCGGGCCGTGCGCGGTGAAGCGCAGCGTGCGCGGCACGGGGATCGTGAACCAGCCCATCTTCACCCAAAGCCAGATCGTGCGCGTTTCGAAGCGCCGCCATTCGCCGTCGATTTGATACTGGCCGCGATGTTGGTCGTCGGTGGTGAGGCGATAAATGTCGGCGAGGTCGGGCAGGTTGACGGTGGCGGCGAACGCCAGATGGCCGTTCGTGCCGAGCACGGGGAAGGGGGAACCGGGGAAGAGACCGCCGTGCATGCGCCAGCCTTCGTCGCTGGAGACGCCGGCTTCGTACCAGGCGACGGGGCCGGCCCAGGGCTGGTGCGAGTTGACGATGAGGCGCGTGTGGCCGTCATCGCTGCGGCTTGGCGCGACCGCGAACGCGTTCGAGCCCCAATCACTCGTCGGCGCGGTGGCTTCTTGAACTGTGCACGGATGCCCGTCTTCGCTGGCGACCATGCCGAGCGTGCGCTCGAAGCCCCAGAACAGCGGCACGGTCAGCGCTGAGCCGGCGATCACGTCGCGGCCGGTGATGTTGCCGGCGTTTGGCAGCACTTCGTCGGGGTGTTCGGCGGCATAGGCGTTCAAGCCCGCGGCGTAGGCTTCGACGATGGCGCGGAACTCGGGCGAGATATCGCTCTCGTAGCGCTCCGCGACGGAGCGCTCGATGCCGAGTAGGTGCCAAAGGAAATCTGAGCGCGCGCCCTCTTCGCCGAGATAAGCGCCGAGCTTACCGCGGCCGAGCAGGACGGTGATCTGGATGGTGGCGAAATTATCTTCGGCGTGGGCAAGCGCGAGGCCGTAGGCGGTTTCCGCGTCGGTGCGTCCGTGGATGTGCGGCACGCCATATTCGTCGCGCGTGATGGTGGGATTGAAATCCACGTTTGGCGCCGCGGGCGCGGGCGCGCAGCTGCTTGCGAGCGCGAATGCCGTCAGGAGCGCGGCGATTTTTTTCATGTGATCCCCCACGCTGCATAGTGAGGGGAGGATGGCGCGTCTTCAAGTGACGCGTCCGGGCCCGCGCGATGGCGGACCCGGGTAGCGTTGCGTCAACTTACCAGGCGAGGCGAGCGCCGAGACGTGCGCCGTGTTCAGTCTGGTTTTCGGTGAAGTCGCCGCGATAGTGAGCGTAGAGCTCAAGGCTCTCGCTCAGCGTCGCGACGAAGCCGAGGCCGGTTTCGAGCCCGGTTTGGCCAGGATCGGCGGAGGCGGTGGTGAACGTGGCGCCATGCAGCGTTGCGTTGGCGTCGGCGCCGCCGGACTCGGTGGCGTGAACCAGATAGGCTTGCGCGTAGGGACGAATAGTTATTCCGCTGGACTGCAGGTCGCGGCCGTAACGGGCGCCGAGGCGCAGGCGGGTGGCGTCGTCCTCAGTGTCGGCAAAGCTCAGCGCCACAGTCGCGGCGCCGGTTTCCGTGACGCTGTTACGCGAGACTTCTTCCCATGACACGCCGCCGAGCACATCGACCTGACCGCCAAGCGCTTGCAGCGTGCGCCCGAACTCGAATTCGACCGCGATGGTCTCGCCGTCCGGTGTTGAGGTAAGTTCTTCAACGCCGGTGCTGAGCCCGACGCCGCGGCGAATGTCGTAGCGATCGACGCTGTAACCGATGGAGCTGTTGCTGAAGAGCGAACCGTCGGTCCAGCGCGCATAGGCGAGGGCCTGGTAGGATTCGACTTCCGGCCGGCCATCACCGCGCGCAACGCCATCGACGTATGCGAACGCGCCGCCGACGTTCCAGCCATTGCCGACAGGCGCATCGAGACCGACGACGAGGCCGCCGCTGCGATAGTCGAAGCCATTGGCGGTGTCGTCGCCATCGATATCGGCATCGGCGCCGACGATCTCGCCCCAAAGGTGGCGCGACGGCTCTGCCTCGCTGAGACGCGAGCGCACGGCGGCGCGACCGACGCGGCTGTTGCGATGCGCGCCTTCGCGGCCGGTGGCGTGAATGTCGCCAGCGACTTGCTGGAAGGCGGCGGCGAGCTGCGCTTCGTTGAGGCCAGCGAGGCTGTCGAAGAACGCGCCAACGTCGCCCGTGCCGGTTCCGGCGTCAGGGCGGACGCCTTGCAGCGCCGCGCCGGCCGAGCGGGCATTGCGGAGACCGCCAGTGAGCAAGCTGTAATCGGCCATGGTGACGGCGAGCGCGATGGTGTTGTCGCCATAGATAACGTCAAAGCGCGTGCCGGCGGCGAGGCCGCTGCCGGGTTGGGTGAGGGCGTCAAACGTCCCGGCGACGCCGCCTTCGGCGGTGACGATGAGGAAGGTGTCGCCAACGTCCGGCGTGAAGGTGTTGTTGGCCGGTGCGGTGATGCCGCGCAGAATCGGCGCCAGCGTGCCGTCAGCGGTGTAGATGCTGCTGCCGCCAGTGAGCACGAGCGTGTCGTAGTGGCCTGCGCCGTTGCCGACAGTGAGGCCGTCAATATCGACCTGCAGGGTTGAGCCTGGCAATTGCGTAACGCTGCCGGCGACGATCAGTTGGCCAGGCGAGTTGCCGGGCGAGAGCGTGCCCGACACTTCGACATCGCCGACGATCGTGCCGCCGCCGCTGATGAAAGCGCCAGCGTCGACCCAGACATTGCCGGTGAACACCGAATTGAACGCCATCAAGCCTTCTTCGACGCAGGCGCCGATTGCGTTGGACGCGTTGGCGCGCAGATCGAGAACGCCGAGACCTTGCTTGTAGAGACAGCCCGTACCTGAGACTTCGCCGTTCAGTGTCAGCGTGAGGTCTTCGGCCACGTTGAAGGCGCCGCCGTGATTGGAGCTGACGACCACGTCGCGCTCGATGCTCATGCTCTGCGTCGGCGTGAATGTGCCGTGATAGAGGGTGAGGGCTGCGCCTTCAGCGCCCAGCGCGGCGTCGTCGCCCGCGCTGATGGCGGCGTGATTGACGTAGAAGCCGGCATTGGTGTTGACGCCCGTCAGATTGGCTGTGCCGTGGCCGACGACGGTGATGACGCCGTCGCCGCTGAAATCGCCCTCGAAGGTGACATCGGTCATGTTGGTGTCGATGTAGCCGCCCGGCGCGTTGACGATGACGTCGTTGGTCACTGGCGGCGAGTCTTCGGCGACCAGCAGGGTGCCGCCGTCGAACGTCAGGTCGGTGTCGGCGGCGAAGTCATCGACGCTGAATGTTTCTTGGCTGGTGTCGATGGTGAGGGGGCCGGCGCCGATGATGATGATATCGCCGTTGGGGGCGATGACGAACGTGCCGGCGTTGATCATCGGATCCGACGGCTCCCAGTTCACCGAGAGCGACGATCCAGTATTGTAGCCAAACTGGTAGGAGCCTGCGACCAAGTCGGTGAAGGTGACGTACTGAAACGAGTAGATGCTGTGGCCGGACGGATCGCCCGTCAGTCCGCCGAGACCATCGGGGAAGAAGTAGTTGACGCCGGGCGTCAGGCCGGGGGGCAAGGTGCCGTCGGCGACGCCGTCAAAGCCCGGGTAAAGCTGGAACGCGTTGGTGCCGACGAGCGTGTTGGTGGTCGTGTTGGTGAGATCGAGAGCGCCTTCCGGAGCGCCTGTGGTGGTGTGCCAAGAGCCGTAGAAAATATCGACGTCGAACAGCCCCGTGCCGCTGCCTTGCGTAATGATGAAGCCGAGCGAGTCGGTGTGGGCGGCAGCACTTGGCGCCATCGCGTACGTCGCCATCAAAGCCGTTGTTGCGTGCAGCGCGGTCTTGCGGAAATTCAGTCTCACGTCGTGCCCCCGGGATAGATTGAAGTGCGGGGAAGCTGTGCGCGCGCCATTAACCAAGAATGAATTACGCTTCATTTTCAAAGAGATAGGCCAAGAGGCATAGGCCGTTTGCGCAGCCGTGTTCAGCCGGTGTCGATTGTGCGCTAGCAGAGCGGAGCGACCTGCAACGGATGTTCAACACGATGGCGCTGAGCGATCTCATCGCGCGCGAGACGCAGCGCTTCCTGGATACGCATCCGAAGAGCGCCGCGCACGCAGACGCGCTGAAGGCGCATTGGCTGTTCGGCGCGCCGTTTCATTGGATGAACGATTGGGCCGCACCCGTCGCGATCATCACCGAAGACGGCGAAGGCGCGATGCTGACTGATATCGACGACAACACGTATGACGACTTCTGCCTGGGCGACACGCCCGGCATGTTCGGTCACGGCCGCCCCGAAATTGCGCGCGCCGTTGCAGAGCAAGCGCGGCGTGGGGCGACGTTCATGTTGCCGACGGAAGAGGCCGCTGGCGTCGGCGCGTTGTTGGCGGAGCGCTTTGGGTTGCCGTTCTGGCAGACGACGCTTTCCGCGTCTGACGCCAACCGTGCGCTGATCCGCTGGGCGCGGGCGGTGACGCAGAAGTCTGTGATCGTCGTGTTCGACGGCTGTTATCACGGCATGGTCGAGGATTGCTTCGTCGAGTTGCGCCACGGCCGCACGCGGCCTGATGCGGGGCTCATCGGCCAGGTGTTCGACATGACGCGCACGACGCGCGCCGGGCCGTTCAACGACATTGGCGCGCTGGAGGCGGCGCTGGCGCAAGGCGATGTCGCTGCGATCCTGGCTGAACCGGCGATGACCAATTGCGGTATGATCCTGCCGGAGCCCAATTTCTGGAAACGTGCGCAGGCGCTGGCGAAGAAGGCTGGCGCGTTGCTGATCCTCGATGAGACGCACACGCTATCGAGCGGGCCGGGTGGCGCGACGAAAGCGTGGGGCTTGGCGCCGGATGCGTTGGTGATCGGCAAAGCCATCGCGGGCGGGTTTCCTGCGGCGGTGTGGGGCGTGAGCGCGGAGTTGGCGGAGAAGATTGCGGCCGTGCCGCGCAGCGGCGGCCGCTCCGGCATCGGGACGACGCTGGCCGGCAACGCCATGGGCATCGCCGCGATCGGCGCGACGTTGCGGGAGTTGGCGACGCCGGCTGCATTTGAGGCGATGTTGACTGGAGCCGATGACCTAGTGGCCAAGCTCAATAGCGTCATCGCGGATCGCAAGCTGCCTTGGTGTGTCGTCCATATTGGCGCGCGCGCGGAGATCGTGTTCGCGCCTGAGCCGCCGAAGAACGCCGCCGCGATGCGGCCGGCGCTGGCGCAGAGCGAATTGAACCATGCGCTCCACCTCTATCTGATGAATCGCGGCATCCTTATCGCGCCGTTTCACATGATGATGCTGGTCTGCCCGGCGACGACGACGCAACAGATTGACCGGCTGGTCGCAGCGGTCGATAGCTTCGCGGAAGAGTACGCCCGAGAAGGCGCCGCCAAAGAAGCCTAAACATGACCATCGCCGATCCGAAGGAAGTCAAAGCCTTCCTCGACAAGCATCCCGAGATTCAGTTCTTCGAGATCGTTTTCACCAACATGGCCGGCGTGCCGCGTGGCAAGCGCCTGCGCCGGCATGAGATCGAAGCGGTTTACGCGCAGGGACGCTTCCTGCCAGGCTCGATCCTGGTCAACGACATCACCGGCCAAGACGTCGAAGCGACAGGTTTGGTGTGGGAAGACGGCGACGCGGATCGTGTGGCGCGGCCTATCGCTGGGCGGCTGACACCCGCGACGTGGCTGGGCGCCGATGTCGCGCAGATCCCGCTGTCGATGTACGAACTCGATGGCGCGCCGCATGATCTCGATCCGCGCCATGTGCTGAAGCGTGTGATCGATCGCTTTGCGGCGGATGGGCTCGTGCCGGTGGTGGCGTGCGAGCTTGAGTATTATCTGGTCGATGCGCGTCGCACCGCGAACGGCAAAATTCAGCTGCCGCCGTCGCCGCTGACGGGTGACCGCGCCACGCAGCACCAAGTTTATGGGCTTCGCGAGGTGGAGGAGGCGTCCGGGTTCCTGCGCGATCTCTGGGCGACTGCCGATGCGATGGGCATTCCGCTCGAAGGCGCGATTAGCGAATACGCACCGGGGCAGTTGGAACTCACTTTGAAGCATCACGCCGATGCGCTGCGCGCTGCCGATGATGCAGTGCTCTATAAGCGTGCGGCGAAGGGCGTCGCGCTCAAGCATGGGTGCGAGGCGACGTTCATGGCCAAACCATTCGCCGATCTCGCGGGCTCCGGCATGCATCTGCATGTCAGCGTCAACGATAAGGCGGGCAAGAACATCTTTGCGTCAGAGAAGCCCGAGGGCGAGCCGGTGCTGGCGCACGCAATTGGCGGCATGAAGGCGCTACTTGCAGACTCGATGGCGATCTATGCGCCGAACGCCAATTCGTATCGCCGCTTCCGCGCCAATTCCTATGCGCCGGTCGCGCCGACTTGGGGCGTCAACAACCGCACCGTGTCCTTCCGCGTGCCTGCGGGCGCGCCGCCGACTCGTCACATCGAACACCGCGTCGCAGGCGCTGACGCGCATCCGGCGCTGGCGCTGGCCGCACTCCTTGCTGCAGTGCACCATGGGATCACCAACAAAACCGACCCGGGCCCCGCGATCGTGGGGGACGGCTATTCTCAGGCCGAGGGCGGCGAGAAAATCCCGACCAACTGGTTCGCGGCGACCGATCGCTTCGCGGACTCCGCTATTTTGAAGGACTATTTGGGCGAACGGTTCGTGCGCATGTACGCGACCGTGAAGCGGGTTGAGCAAGATCGCTTCCAAAGTGTGATCCCAGATATTGATTATGACTGGTATTTGCGTGCTTGTTAGCAGGCGGATGCCGGGAGCAGGCTAAGCGGGGCCGCGCGAGCGGCAGACCAGGAAAGGGCGCACCCCATGACTAAGGGCAAATATCTCCGAGGCGCGTCGCGTCGTTCACTGCTGAAGCAATTTGGCGCCGGCGCCATCGGCTTGTCGTTCGCTGGCGGCTTGAGCGCGTGCGGCGGTAGCGGTGGTGGCGGCAATGTCGTCAACTTCTACAATTGGGACACCTATATCGGGCCGACGACGCTGGACGACTTTCAAGCCGCGACCGGCACGACCGTGAACATGAGCTTGTTCGCAACCAACGATGAGCTCTTCGCGCGTCTGCGCGCCGGCAATCCGGGCTTCGACGTGATCGTGCCGTCGAACGAGTTCGTCACCCGCATGAGCCAAGCGGAGATGATCCAGCCATTGGATCACACGCTGATCCCGAACATGTCGAACCTGCTGCCGGAATTCCAGGACGCCGCGTTCGATCCGGGCCGACGCTATTCGATGCCGTACACGTGGCTGGTGCTCGGCATTGGCTATCGCAAGAGCGCGATGCCCGCGGGCTTCGTGCCGAACTCGTGGCGCTATCTATTCGACAGCCCGCAATTTACGCAACGTATCGCGTTGCTCTCGGAATCGGCGGACCTCATTCGCCTCTGCGCCAAGTATCAGGGCATTTCGCTGAACGGCATTCCGGACGCGAACCTGACCTCGATCGAGCAAATGCTCATTCGCCAAAAGCCGCACGTGAAGGCGTTCCACGAGGACGACGGCCAGGATTTGCTGGCGTCGGGCGAAATCGACATCGTGCTCGAATACAATGGCGACATGGCCCAGCTGATGGCGGCCGAGGGCGGCGACCAGTTCGATTTCGTGGTGCCGAACGAAGGCACGCTGATCAATTCGGATTGCCTCTGCATCCCGACAGGCGCGCCGAACGTCGCTGGCGCACATGCCTTCATCAATTATCTGCTCGACGCTGAAGCCGGCAAAGCGATCACCGAGGAAATTCAGTATCCGACCCCGAACGCGGCAGTCGCGGCGCTCATGGGACCGGAATACCAGAACAATCCGGTGATCTTCCCGTCGGCCGAGGTGATGGCGCGCAGCGAATATGGCGCGTTCGAGGGCGATGAGCGCGCGCGGCTCTACGAAGAAATCTTCACCCGCATCAGCGCGGCGTGATGACTTGATCCGCCGGCCTCGCGCCGGCGGTTTTCTCTCTCTGGCGGTGGGAGTGCGTCGGCGATGGAGCAGACGTGGAAACAGGCGAAGGCGGCGTTCGCGGCGATAGCCGTGCCGCCGATCGCTTGGCTTTTCCTGTTTTTCCTCGTGCCGATGGCGGTGATCTGGGCCTATTCGTTCGGCGAGAACACCGGCCCGATCACGATCGATCTCACCGGCACGTTCGCCAACTACGTCCGCGCGCTCGAGCCGCTCTATCTGCAGATCTTCTGGAAGAGCCTGATCGTCGCCGGCATCACGACGCTGCTGTGCCTGATCATCGGCTTTCCTGTGGCGCTCGCCATCGCCTTCGCGACGCCGAAGATGAAGTCGTGGCTGCTGCTGCTGATCATGCTGCCGTTTTGGACCAACCTGCTGATCCGCACGTTCGCGCTGATCGCGGTGCTGCGCGAGCAGGGCTATGTGAACTTCGCGCTCGAATGGCTTTGGAATAATGCAAGCGGCTTCATGACGCTCGTCGGCCTGCAGCCGCTGGGCGAGTACGAGCCGCTGACGCTGCTCTACAACAACACGGCCGTGATCATCGGCCTCGTTTACGTGCATCTGCCGTTCATGGTGCTGCCGCTTTATTCGGCGCTCGACCGTATGGACCGCTCGCTGATGGAGGCGAGCCTCGATCTCGGGGCCGGGCATCTGCGTACAATCTGGTCGGTGGTCGTGCCGTTGGCGGCGCCCGGCATTGCGTCAGGGATACTGATCACCTTCATCCCGGCGCTCGGCGCTTATCTGACGCCCGATCTGCTCGGGGGCACCGATAGCCAGATGATCGCCAATGTCATTGAGCGTCAGTTCAAGCGCGCCAATGACTGGCCCTTCGGCGCGGCACTCTCGTTCCTGCTGATGTATCTCACCTTCATCGCGATTGCGGCGCAGGCGTTTATTCAACGCAAGTCCGAGCGGAGGGGCTGATGGCGGACGAAGGCCTCACCGCGCTGCCGCAGGTCGGCCGCCCCAAGCGCGAGCCGCGCGATAAGCCGGGCCCGCTGGAATACATGCGCCAATGGCCGCTGCGCGTGATCGTGGTCGCGACCTTAGTGTTTCTCTACGCGCCGCTGATCACGCTGATGGCGTTCAGCTTCAACGATAGCCGCCGCAACATTGTCTGGCAGGGCTTCACCACCGATTGGTACGTGAAGGCCTTCAACAATGAATCGCTGCTGCAGGCCTTCATCAACTCGCTAACCATCGCCTTTTTCTGCACCATCATCTCGGTGATCCTCGGCGCGCTGGCCGCTGTGATGCTGTGGCGCTTCCGCTTTCCCGGCAAAACCGTGGTCGAAGGGTCGATGGCGCTGCCGATCGTAGTGCCTGAAATTTGCCTCGGCGTGGCGATGCTGGTGTTCTTCGCCCGTGTGATGCCCTGGCCGATGGGTCTGCCATGGCCGCTCAATCTTGGCGCCATCACCATTGCACACGTCTCGTTTGCGTTTCCGTTCGTGGCGACGGTGGTGCGGGCGCGGCTTTCCTCGTTCAATCGCGAGTTGGAGGAGGCGGCCAAGGATTTGGGCGCGAGCGAGTGGCGGACGTTCTGGGACGTGCTGGTGCCGCACATGCAGCCTGGCCTGATTGCAGGCGCGCTGCTGGCCTTCACCTTGTCGCTGGACGATTTCGTCATCACCTTCTTCACCGCCGGGCCGGACACGATCACGTTCCCGGTGAAGGTCTATTCGATGCTGCGTTTCTCGGTGACGCCGGAAGTGAACGCCGCATCCACGGTGCTCATCGTTGTCACCGTCATCCTCACGGCCATCGGACTGCAGATGCAGAACAGTCAGTCGAAGGAGAAGAAGGCGTAATCCATGACTGACGCTCCTGTTTCCAGCGCCCCTTCCAATGCGCCGTCGCCGAAGCCGACGCCGCACGTGAAGGACAACGCCATCATCCGCTTCGAAGGCATCACCAAGCGCTTCGGCAAGATGGTGGCCGTCGATAATGTGACGCTCGATATTCGCGAGGGCGAGTTCTTCGCGCTGCTCGGCCCCTCCGGCTGCGGCAAGACGACGTTGCTGCGCATGTTGGCCGGCTTCGAGTCGCCGACTGAGGGCCGCATCCTGATCGACGGCAAGGATGTCGCGTCGCTGCCGCCGAACAAGCGGCCGGTGAACATGGTGTTTCAGTCCTACGCCGTGTTTCCGCACATGAAGGTGTCGGACAATGTCGCTTATGGCCTGAAGATGGACGGCGTCGATGGCGGCGAAATCAAGCGGCGCGTCGATGAAGCGCTGGAGCTTGTGAAACTCGGCGGCCTCGGCGTGCGCATGCCCGATCAGCTCTCCGGCGGGCAACGCCAACGCGTGGCGCTGGCGCGTGCGCTGGTGAAGCGTCCGCGCGTGTTGCTGCTGGACGAACCGCTCTCGGCGCTGGACGCAAAGCTGCGTGATCAGATGCGCTCGGAGCTGACGTCGCTGCAAGAGAAAGTCGGCATCACATTCATCATGGTGACGCACGACCAAGACGAAGCGCTCGCCATCGCCACGCGCTGTGCGGTGATGAATAGGGGCGTGCTGACGCAAGTGGCGTCGCCCGGCGATCTCTACGAGTTTCCGAACTCGCGTTTCGTGGCTGACTTCGTCGGCAGCGTGAACATGTTTGAGGGCGTGCTGGAGAAGGACGAGCCGAACGAGGCGCAAGTGCGGTGCCCGGAACTTGGCGCGCCGGTTTATCTGGATCACGGCGTCACCGGCGCGCGCGGGTCCACTGTTTGGGTGGCGCTGCGGCCGGAGAAGATCGAGATGCACAAGCGCGCCGAGGGCTCCACCGCGATGAAGATGGAGGATGCCCCGGCGGGAACCAACGTCGTGCCGGGCGTCATCCGCGACATCGTCTATCTGGGCAGCGAGACCAATTACGAGATCGAGCTGGAAGGCGGGCGCCGCGTGAAGACGTTCCGCTCCAATCTGACCCGCTATGATCAGGAAGATTTTACCTGGGACGAGCCAGTGTGGCTCGCTTGGCACGCCTGTTCGCCGGCAGTGCTCCTATCTTAGAGCCATGACCACGAATCGACCCGTCCTTGGCGTTATCGCCTGCAACCGCGATGTTGAAGGCCAAACCGCGCAAGCGGTGATGACGCGCTATCTCGTCTCGGCGCTGAAGTATGCCGACGCCGCAGCACTGCTGGTGCCGGCAATGCCGGAGCTGATGCACGCGAAGGAAATCGCGCCGCGTCTCGACGGCATTTTGCTGACCGGCACGCCGTCCAATCTCGATCCCAAACGCTATGGCGCAATCATCGATGACGCGCCGGGGCCGTTCGATCCGGGCCGCGATGAAATGACGGCGCATTTGATCGAGGCGATGATTGAACTGGGCAAGCCGGTGTTCGGCATTTGCCGCGGCTTTCAAGAGTTGAACGTCGCCTTCGGCGGCACGCTGCGGCGCGACATGGCGGCAAACCCCGATCTGATCCTGCACCACGCGCCGGACCACAAAACCTTCGCCGAGTATTTCGAACACATCCACCCCGTGAACTTGGTTGAAGGCGGCGTGTTGGAGCGCGCTTACAAGACCGACGCGCTCGACGTCGTCAGCGTTCACTATCAGGGCGTCGAAAAGCTCGGTGCGGGTCTGACGGTCGAAGCCACGGCGCCGGACGGTGTGATCGAAGCGATCTCCGCCACCATGAACGGTGCGCCCATTCTCGCGGTGCAATGGCACCCCGAATGGAAGGCGCACGAGAACCCGCAGAGCCAAACTTTCTTTAAGCTTTTGGGCCGAGCACTCCGGCGTGAGCCACTCGTCGCCAACACGGCGGCGCAAGAACGATAAATCGAGGGAAGAGCATGGTCGCCCGCAACTACGACATACCCGAATTGCGTCGTCTCGACGTCGCGCATCATTTGCCGGCGCAAGCCAATTACGGCGAGCTGCAAGCGCTCGGCGGCAGCCGCATCATCACGCGCGCCGAAGGCTGCACGATTTATGACGGCGATGGCGCGGCGATCCTCGATGGCATGGCGGGCTTGTGGTGCGTGAATGTTGGCTACGGGCGCGAAGAATTGGTGCGCACCGCCGCTGAGCAGATGCAGGAGCTGCCGTTCTACAACACGTTCTTCAAGACCGCGACGCCGCCAGCCGTGATGCTGGCGACGAAGATCGCCGAAAAGCTCGGCGGCGAGTTGCAGCACGTCTTCTTCAATTCGTCCGGCTCGGAAGCGAACGACACCGTGATGCGCATGGTGCGCCATTACTGGACGGTGTCTGGCCAACCCAAGCGCAGCGTCTTCATCAGCCGCCGCAACGCCTATCACGGCTCGACCATGGCGGGCGCCAGCTTGGGCGGCATGAAGCACATGCATCCGATCGGCGGTTTGCCGATCCCTGGCGTCGAGCACGTGGCGCAGCCCTACAAATTCGGCGAAGGCTTCAACGAAGACGAAGACGCGTTCTCCGCCCGCTGCGCGCAAGAGATCGAGGATCGTATCCTCAAGGTCGGGCCGGAGAACGTCGCGGCGTTTATCGGTGAGCCGGTGCAAGGCGCCGGCGGCGTGATCATTCCGCCGAAAGGCTATTGGCAGCGCGTCGATGCGATCTGCAAGAAGTACGGCATTCTGCTCGTGATCGACGAAGTGATCTGCGGCTTCGGGCGTTTAGGCTCGTGGTTCGGCTTCCAGCATTTCGGCGTGACGCCCGATCTGGTGCCGATGGCCAAGGGATTGTCGTCGGGTTATCTGCCGATCTCCGCCGTCGGCGTGTCGCACAAAATCGTCAAAGTGCTGCGCGAGAAGGGCGGCGATTTCGTGCACGGCTACACGTATTCGGGCCATCCGGTCGCGGCTGCGGTGGCGCTCAAGAACATCGAGATCATCGAGCGCGAAGGCTTGGTGGAGCGCGTCAAGACCGATATCGGTCCGTACTTCGCCAACGCCTTGAAGCGTCTCGCCGATGATCCACTTGTCGGCGAGGTGCGTTCTCTGGGTTTGATCGGCGCGGTCGAGATCGTCGCGAAGAAGGGTACCAACGAGCGCTTCACGGGCGAAGAAGGCAAAGCCGGGCCGATCGTGCGCGACGCCTGCATCAAGAACGGGCTGATGGTGCGTGGCATTCGCGACTCGATCGTGATGTGCCCGCCCTTGATCATCAGCCATGCCGAGATCGATCGGATGATCGAGATTATCGGCCGCTCGCTGCGCGAATCCGAGCCGGCGCTGCGGGCGCTTTAGGGCGCGACGCCTGCTTCGAGGCCGGCGCGCTTGATCAGGTGCATGCCGTCGGCGATGTCGTGCGCGATGGCGGCGCGTAGAGCTTCCGCATCCTTGGCGATGACCGCCTTGATCGCGTCCTGATGGCTGTCATGCAGCTTAGTGTGCCCGATGCGGCCGTAGACGACGCGCATGAACGGCCCGAACTGCAGCCACACGGTTTCGATAAGCTGGACGTGCGTCGCGCGTGGTGAGGCGCGATAAAGCGTGAAGTGAAAGCGATGATTGGCGCCCATGTACGCGTCGGCATCGCCATCCGTGATTGCGGTGTCGAGCGCAGCGTCCGCCTCGCGCAACGCCGCAACGCGTTGCGTGGTCAGGAAGGGCAGCGCCAGTACTGCGGCCTCCGGTTCGAGCATGAGCCGGCACGCGAGCAGATCATCGAAGCGTTCCGGCGTCATCGGCGGCACGCGCACGCGGCGCTTTGAACGGATGGACACCGCGCCTTCCGCCGCGAGCCGTGACAGCGCATCGCGCACCGGCGTTTGACTGACGCCCAATTCAGCCGCGATGCTGCGCGTCGATAGCTCGTGCCCCGGCGCCATGCGGCCGGTCACCAAGCGCTGGCGCAATTCGGCGTAAACCGATGCGTTCAGCCCTTCTTCTTTTTGCTCATCCGTAAACATGGATTCGCAGGTAGCCTTAACGCGCGGACAAATCACGCAAAAACGTCAGGCGAGGGACGTTCAACCGTCCGGCGGCTCGGCTTGACTTGGCCCATTTGCAACACCCATAGTGCGACATCAGGTGACTTATGCGCCCCCGCGGCCTTCACACGAAGGCGAATGGGCGCGGCACGCGCACTGCTTCTCGCAAGTGCACCCTTCGGGTCGCGCCGCGCTCGTTTGAAAGAAATTCAGATGCGGTTCTCGCGCGCCGTCGCGGCGCAACGCGCTTTCGCGCGTGCAAAACAGTGTGTGCACAATGAGCTTTTCGAGTTGGATCAAGGAACGCGGCATCGGCGAAATCGAATGCCTGATCCCGGACCTCAACGGCGTTATCCGCGGCAAGGTGTTTCCGGCGCAGAAGTTCCTGCAGAGCGAGCGCGATGGTTCGCTGCGGATTCCGTCGAGCATCTATCTGCTCACCGTAACGGGCGAATATGCGGACGACGCCGACGAAGCGCTCTCCATGCAGGACCCCGACGTCGTGCTGCGGCCCGATATCGACACGATCTGCGTCGCGCCTGGCTACAAGACGCCAACCGCCTTCGTGTTCGCCGATACGTTTCATACCAGCGGCGAGCCGTACGATATCGCGCCGCGTTATGTGTTGCGCCGCGTGCTGAAGCTCTATGAGGATTTGGGGCTGAAGCCCGTTGTGGCGCCGGAGCTCGAATTTTATCTAACCCAGGTCAACACCGATCCGGATTTGCCGCTGATGCCGCCAGCGGGCCGTTCGGGACGTTCGGAAACCTCGCCCCAACCTTACGGGCTCGAAGCGATCACTGAGTACGAAGATTTGATCGAGACGATCTACGAACACGCCGAGGCGGCGTCGCTTCATCTCGATACGATGATCCACGAAAGCGGCACGGCGCAGCTTGAGATCAATTTCAATCACGGCGATCCGGTGCACGTGTCGGATCAGGTGCTCGTGTTCAAGCGCATCGTGCGGCAAGTGGCGCTGAAGCATGGAGTCTACGCGACGTTCATGGCCAAGCCGCACGAGAACCAGCCCGGTAGCGCCATGCACTTGCACGTCTCGGTGGTTGACGCCAAGAAGGGCAACAATCTCTTTGGCGGCGACGAAGGGGACGGCAATACCGATCTCTTCCGCCATTTCGTCGGCGGCCTGCAGAAGTATCTTGGCGATGTGACGCCGCTGTTTGCGCCGAACGTGAACTCGTTCCGCCGCATGCGGCCGGATTTTTCGGCGCCGGTCAATCTGCAATGGGGCTACGACAATCGCTCATGCGGCTTGCGCGTGCCGATCTCGCATCAAGCGAACCGCCGGATCGAAAATCGTTTGCCCGGTGCCGACTCGAATCCGTACCTCGCAATCGCTGCGGTTCTCGTGTGCGGCTATATCGGCATTCGCGACAAGATTCCGCCGAGCGAAATGGTGCAAGGCAGCGCCTACAAATGGGCGCGCACATTACCGCGCACACTGAGCGAAGGTCTGGACCGCTTCAAATTGTGCCAACCGGTCATCGAACTGCTCGGCGACCACTTCTGCACCGCGTTCCAGATGATTAAAGCGCATGAGCTGAGCAATTTTGAAGGCGTCATCAGTTCCTGGGAACGCGATCACCTGCTGCTCAAGGTCTAGAGTGAGTTTCAATTCCGGCCTCGGCATGGAGCGGTCGTACTACGTCGCGACCGCCAATCCGTTCGCGCCGGCGTCGAGGCTTGTAGGCGAGTTGAGCGCTGATGTTGTTGTCATCGGTGGCGGCTACACCGGACTGCATTCCGCGTTGAACGCGGCTGGACGCGGCTACTCCGTCATTCTGCTTGAAGCTGGACGGATCGGTTGGGGTGCGTCGGGCCGCAATGGCGGGCAGATGATCCCAGGCTGGCGCAAAGGCGCCGGCGAATTGATTTCGCGCTACGGCCAGGCGCAGGCGAAGCTGCTGTTTGGCATGGCGTTGGAAGCGCGCGATCTCACACTCGCGCGGATCGAACAGCACGGCATTGTTTGCGATTATCGAGCCAGTGGCCATCTCACGCTCGCGGCGAAAGGCACCGACATTGCTTGGATGCGCGAAGAGGCGGAAACGCTGGCGCGGGTGATGGATTATCCGCATGCGCGTGTGCTGTCGGCGGAGGAGGCGCGGGCGGAGGTGGATGCCGCCGGCTTTCATGGCGCTTTGGTCGATTCCGGCGGCGGTCACTTACACCCGCTGAACTATGCGCTTGGCCTTGCGGACGCGGCGCGCAGTGCTGGCGTGATGTTGCATGAAGAGTCGCGCGTTCTGCGTTTGGAAACCGAGCGCGGCGTCGTTGCGCATACAGAGAACGGTGTTGTGCGTGCACGCTATGGCGTGCTGGCGTGCGACGCGCTGCTCGGCGATCTGGAGCCGCGGTCCGCGGCGCGCATCATGCCGGTGGCGAATTATTTGGTCGCGACTGAGCCGTTGGCCGATCCGCGTGCGCTGATCGCCAACGATCGTGCCGTCAGCGACAGCCGCTTTGTCGTGAACTATTTCAGGCTCAGTGCCGATGGCCGGCTCATCTTCGGCGGCGGCGAGCGCTACACACCCGCGCCGCCCGCCGACATCGCGGCCTTCGCGCGCCGTCACATGGTGAACTTCTTTCCGCAATTTGCGGACGCACGCATCGATCACGCTTGGGGCGGGCTGGTGTCGATCAGCATGACGCGGCTGCCACATATCGGGCGCGTGGGCGATCTCTTTTACGCGCACGGCTATTCGGGGCAGGGCGTGTTGTTGCCGGCGTTGGCGGGCAAAGTTTTGGCCGAAGCGATGAGCGGCACGGCGGAGCGTTTCGATGTGCTCGCGGGCATCGCGCCGCCCGAGTTTCCCGGCGGCGCCATGTTGCGTTCGCCGCTGCACGTGCTGGGCATGATCTGGTACGCGCTGCGCGATCGGCTCTAGCGCAACGCCGCAGCTTGCTTGGCCGATGTTTCGATCGCGGCCCAATCCTGCGCCATGATGTTTTTTGCTGACGCAACCCACGAGCCGCCGACGCAAAGTACGTTATCGAGCGCCAAATAGGCGGACGCTTTCTCCGGCGTGATTGAGCCGGTCGGGCAGAATCGCACGCTTGGGAACGGCCCGGCGAGCGCTTTCAATGTGCTGACGCCGCCCAGCTGTTCGGCGGGGAAGAGCTTGAAGTGGGTGTAGCCTTGATCGAGCCCGCGCATGATTTCGCTCGAGGTCGAAACGCCGGGAATGAACGGAATTGGCGCATTGCGCGCGGCTTTCAGCAATTTCGGCGTGCCGCCGGGTGAAAGCGCGTAGCGCGCGCCGGCTTCCTTGGCGGCATCAAGATCTTTCACGTTCAGCACGGTGCCGGCGCCGACAATCATCTCCGGCGCGCTCTTCGTGATCGCCTTGATGGCGTCGAGCGCCGCCGGCGTGCGCAGCGTGACCTCGATCGTGTTGATGCCCGCGGCGAGCAATACGCGCGCCAATGGTTCGGCCAGCGCCGCGTCCTCAATCACCACCACCGGCATCACCGGCGAGAGTTTCAACACATCTTCTGCGGAAAGCTTATTCATCGGCGCACATCGACGCCGGATTGAGAGAGATAGAAGTCCACGTCGCCCGCCGTTGAAAGGTTGAAGTCTCCGGCAATGTAGTGCTTCAGCACCGCCGCGCCCACCGCGAAATCTAGGATTTGCTGATCGCCGCCGCCATTGGCCAAGCCGTGCAGCAGGCCCGCCGCAAAAGCGTCGCCGCCGCCAATACGATCGACGATGCCCGTCACCGCGTGCGACGCCGTTCGCGTCACACTGCTGCGCGTAACCATTACGCCGCCGATCTCGTTGTCGTCGGCGCTTAGCACTTTGCGTTCGGTGGCTGCGATGCGGTGTAACGACGGATAGCGCGCGAAGGCGATGCGAGCGGCGTCTTCCGGCGTGGAAGCGCGCTCGCCTGTGACCAGCGCGATGTCGCGCGCATCGGCGAACATGAGATCGGCTTCGGCGAAGAAGGCGTCCAATGTCGGGCGCGGATCGTCGCCGCGCGCTTCCCAGAGCTTGACGCGGAAGTTTGCGTCGAAGGAAACTTTGACCCCGGTTGCGCGCGCCGCGCGCATGGCGTTCAAGGCGGCGTCAGCTGTTGCGCGGTTGAGCGCCGGCGTGATGCCCGAAACGTGGAGCCAATCGGCGCCGTTCAGGATGGATTTCCAATCGAATGCCGGCGCGCTGGCGAATGCGCTCTGCGCGCGATCATAGACGATGTCCGCCGCGCGCCGGCCTGCGCCTGGCGTCAGGAAATAGAGTCCCATGCGGCCGGCGCCGAAGTGCACAGCGTTGGTGTCGACGCCGTTGCGGCGAAGCTCATCGCGCGCGGCGTGACCGAGCGCGTTGTCGGGCAGGGCGCTGACGACGCGCGCGTCGTGTCCGAATTTCGCGAGCGACACAGCGACGTTGGCTTCGGCGCCGCCGACATGCGTTCGCACGCTCGGCGTCTGCAGCAGCAGTTCGCCGACCGGCGCGGAGAGCCGGAGCAGAATTTCACCGAAGCAGACAAAGCGGGCCACGACTGTCCTCTAAAGCCGACTCAGCGCGCGAGCCAACCCCCATCGACGGGAATGATGGCGCCGTGCACGTAATCGGAGGCCGCGCTGGCCAAAAACACGGCTGCGCCGCCGAGGTCGGACGGGTCGCCCCAGCGGCCGGCGGGGATGCGGTCGAGGATTTGCGCGTTGCGCTTCTCGTCGGCGCGCAGCGCTTCGGTGTTGTCGGTGGTCATGTAGCCGGGTGCGATGGCATTGACGTTGACGCCTTTGCCGGCCCACTCGCACGCGAGCAGACGCGTGATGCCGGCCAGCCCGCTCTTGCTCGCCGTATAAGAGGGCACGCGGATGCCGCCTTGAAAGGAGAGCATCGAGGCGACGTTGATGATCTTGCCGCGCCCTTGCGCGATCATGTGACGGCCGGCGGCCTGCGCCAGGAAGAAAGCGGACTTCAGGTTGGTGTCGATCACCGCGTCCCAGTCGTCTTCGCTGAAATCGACTGAATCGTTGCGACGGATGACTCCGGCATTGTTGACGAGAATGTCGATCTTTCCGAATTCGCCGACGGTGCGCGCGACGATGCCGGCGATCGGTGCGGTGGAGGAGAGGTCCGCTTCAATCGAAATGAACTTGCGGCCAAGCGCTTTCACCTGTGCGCCGGTTTCATCCGCGGCGCGGCGGCTGGTCGAGACAATGTCAGCGCCCGCTTGCGCCAGCGCCACGGCGATGGCTCGGCCGAGGCCGACATTGCCGCCGGTGACGATGGCGCTTTTGCCTTCGAGGCTGAACGGACCCGCGCTCATTACGACGCGCACACGCGGCTGACGTAGTCGGCGATGGCGGTGTCTTGGGCGTTGGCGAAGAACAGCTCCTCGAAACGCTCACCTGCGACGGCCGCCTTCAACAAATCCTGATCGACCGCCTTCAGCACCGTCAGCATGTCATGGCACGATGCGGCCTTCAGCTCTTTCAAGATGCCGCGGTTCTTCGCCATGATCGCGGCGCGCTCTTTCGGATAGCCGAGGCCCCGTTCGCCGTCGAAAAGCTTGCGATAGCAATCCTGCAGGTTGAGCTCGGCAGCCCAGCCGAAGCCCTTGGCGTAGGGCATGGCGATGGCGTTGCCGTCATTGATCTGACCGAAAAGGAACGCGTCCGTCGGGTCGGCGATGAGGCCGCAGAACACGCCAGGCATGGCGTTGCACGCCAGCATCGAGCCCATGCCGGTGCCGCAACCGGTGACGATGAAATCCGCAGCTTTGGAATTGAGCAGGATGCCAGCGAGTAAGCCGTTCATCACGTAGGTGAGCGATGCCTTATCTTCGGCCCCGTACATGCCGTAGTGGTGCACCTGGTGGCCGAGCGGCACGGCGACTGAGGTCAGCGCGTCATGAACGATGCTGCTCTTGGCGGCCTGGCTGTTCTCGATGATGAGCGCGATTTTCATAGGGGTCGCTCCTATTTGTCTCTGGTTGTGGTAACCGGTGTCAATGGGCGTTTCAAGGCGGTTCGCCAGCTAGCGGGGGGCCGGCCCGGTGGAATCGCGAACGACCAGAACCGGGGAGGTGTTGGGGGCGGCTTCGCGGGGGTGATCCTCGTCCTCCTCGTCGCTGAAGCCGATCAGCTTTTCCGCCGCCATGCGGCCGATCTCGCGCGTTGGCGTCCGCACCGTGGTCAGCGGCGGCCACACGCTCGAGGCGATCTGGAAGTCGTCGAAGCCGACGACCGAAACATCCTCTGGGCACTTCAAACCGGCGCGCCGGATCGCGTGCAGCACGCCGGCCGCCATTTCGTCGTTGGCGGCGAAGATGGCGGTGGGTTGAGGCGTGAGCTTCAGTAGCTCAGCGCCGCACGAGACGCCGGTGTCGAACGTGTAGGCGCCCTGCATTACGTAGCCGTCGGCCAGCTTAAGCTTCCGGTCTTTCAGCTCTTCCTCGAAGCCGCCTCGCCGTTCGTGCGATGAGCGGAAGCTGGGTGGGCCGGAGATGAAGCCGATCTCGGTGTGGCCAAGCTCGGCCAAATGCCGCGCAGCGGCGCGGCCGCCGAGCCGGTCGTTGGAAACGATGATGTGCTCCGGCTCATCGACCGGCACCGAGGCGATGCGGATGTAAGCGCAGCCGATTTCATCGAGGATCACCTTCACGCGATCGTCTTCAGAGACAGATGGCGTCAGCACGACGCCGGAGAGTTTTTGGCGTTCGATGAAACGGCGGAAGTCGGCGAGAAAGGTCGGATTGCCGCGATTGCAGGGATGCACGACCAACTCGTAGCCAGAGCCGCGCATGGCATCGAGCATGCCGAGCTGCATGTTGACCACATATTGCGGGTTCGGGTTGTCATAGACCAAGCCGATCAGAAACGAGCGCCGAAACGCCAGGCCGCGCGCCTGCGGATCGGGCGAAAAACCGATCTCGGCGATGATGGCGTTGATTTTCTCGCGGGTGTCGCCCTTCACGAACGGCGACTGGTTGATCACGCGCGATACGGTCTTTTTGGACACGCCGGCCAAACGCGCCACATCGTTGATTGTGGGCTTCTTCTCGGCCCCGAGGCCGCGCCGGGCGGGCTTTGCGTCGTCGTCGCTCATGTGCCCGGACCATAGGCGCCGCTCCCGCGCAATGGCAACGCAAATGTCGCGGGACATTATCGGTGCGACAAATGCTTGCGCCCCTGTTTGCACCCGCACGCAAACTCTAGTTTGTATGGGGCATGGCCGAGTTCATTCCTGTCCCCCCGTTCGATCTGGTTGTCTTCGGCGCCACTGGCGATCTGTCCCTCCGCAAGCTGTTCCCATCGCTGTTGCACCGGTTCCTGGACGGTCAGATTCCGCCCCAATCGCGCATCATCGGCGTCGCGCGCTCGGACCTCGATAGCGAGAGCTTCCGCAGAATGGTCCATGAGGGCCATCTCAAATTCGATCCGAAGTCGAAGATCGATGAAGCGAAGTGCGATGAGTTTTTGAAGCACGTCGAATACGTGCGCGTCGATGCGACGTCACCAGCGACGGAGTGGGGCGGACTGACGGACGCGCTCGCCAACGGCAATGGCAATATCCGCATCTTCTATCTCTCAACTGCGCCCAGCCTGTTCGTCACCATCGCGCAGCGTCTGGCCGAAGCGGGTGTCGCGACGCCGACATCGCGGATCGTTTTAGAAAAGCCGATCGGTCGAGATCTCGCCTCGTCGCGTGAAATCAATGACGGCGTTGGCCGCGTGTTCGATGAACACCGCACCTTCCGCATCGATCACTATCTCGGCAAGGAGACGGTGCAAAATCTGCTCGTGTTGCGGTTTGCCAACATGCTGATCGAGCCGATCTGGTCGCGCGCCACGATCGATCACGTGCAGATCACTGTGGCGGAGCAGATCGGCGTTGAAGGCCGGGGCGAGTATTACGATAAGTCCGGTGCGCTCCGCGACATGGTGCAAAACCACATTCTGCAACTGCTTTGCCTGGTCGCACTCGAATCGCCGAACACGATGGATGCGGATGCGATCCGCACGGAGAAACTGAAAGTGCTCTCCGCGTTGCGCCGCATCGATGCGAAGACGGTGGCTGCGAAAACTGTGCGCGGGCAATACAAATCCGGCTTGATCGATGGAAAGCCTGTGCCGTCCTACGTCGAAGAACTGGGCAAGCCGTCGAAGACGGAGACGTTCGTCGCCATCAAGACCGAGGTTGATAATTGGCGTTGGGCGGGCGTGCCGTTTTATCTGCGTACTGGCAAGCGCATGGGCGCGCGGCGCTCAGAGATCGTGGTGCAGTTCAAGGATACGCCGGTGCCGATCTTTGGCGCAAACACTGGTGCGCCCAACAAGTTGGTGCTGCGCTTGCAGCCGGACGAAGGCGTGCGCTTGTGGCTCAATATGAAGGAGCCGGGGCCGGGCGGTTTGCGCGTGAAAACCGCGCCGCTCGATCTTTCGTTCGCGGAGGAGTTTGGCGGCGTGCGCTATCCGGATGCGTATGAACGGCTGCTGATGGATGTCGTGCGCGGCAACCTCTCACTCTTCATGCGCCGCGACGAGGTCGATGCGGCCTGGGATTGGGCCGATGATCTGTTGGCGGCATGGGAGCAGACGGGGCAAGCGCCGAAGCTCTATGCCGCCGGCGAGAATGGGCCGGATCAGTCAACGCTGCTTCTCGCCAATGAGGGCAGATCCTGGTGGGATCCTGAGTGATGGCGACGCTGAACCCCACGATCGAAGCTGTCACCGAACGTATTCGCGCGCGCAGCGCCAAGCGCCGTCAGCGCTATCTCGATCTGATCGCCGCTTACGACCCCGCCAAACCGGCGCGCGTCAGAATTGCTGAAGCGAACCGCGCGCACGGTGCGGCGGGCTGCGCGGTGCATGATAAGATCGATCTGCTCGGCGGCAAGTGGCCGGCGATCGGCATTGTCACCGCTTACAACGACATGCTCTCGGCGCACGCGCCGTACGAGCACTATCCTGAGATCATTCGCAAAGCGGCGCGCGAAGCGGGCGCCATCGCGCAGGTGGCGGGTGGCGTGCCCGCGATGTGTGATGGCGTCACGCAGGGTTTCGAGGGCATGGAGCTGTCGCTGTTCTCGCGCGACGTGATCGCGCTGAGCACCGCCGTCTCACTTTCGCATGCGACGTTCGATTCCGCGTTGCTCTTGGGTATTTGCGATAAGATCGTGCCCGGCTTGCTGATCGGCGCGCTACGCTTTCCGTGGCTGCCGGCGATCTTCGTGCCCGGCGGGCCGATGCCGTCGGGCTTGCCGAACAAGGAGAAGGCGGCGCGGCGTCAGCTCTTCGCCGAGGGCAAGATCGGTCGCGAGGAACTGCTGCAAGCGGAAGCCGAGAGCTATCACTCGCCCGGCACATGTACCTTCTACGGCACCGCCAACTCCAATCAGATGATGATGGAGCTGATGGGGCTCCACATTCCCAACGCCGCCTTCGTCAATCCAGGCACGCCGCTGCGGACGGCGCTAACGATCGCTGCAACCACGCGCGCTGCCGAGATCACAGGACTCGGCGACGATTATCGTCCGATTGGCCGCATTATCGACGAGCGGGCCATCGTCAACGCCGTCGTCGGCCTGATGGCGACGGGTGGATCGACCAACCACTTCATCCATTTGCCCGCGATCGCACGCGCCGCTGGGATCGAGTTGTTGTGGGACGATTTCGGCGACATCGCGCGCGTGACGCCACTGTTGGCAAAAGTCTATCCAAACGGCGCCGCGGATGTGAACCAGTTTCGCGACGCTGGCGGCATGGCGTTCGTCACGCGCGAGCTGCTTGGCGAGGGCCTGCTGCATGGCGATATCGAAACGGTGTCACGCGAAGGCCTCGCCGCGCATACGCGTGATCCTGAACTTGGAGGCGATGGGCTGATTTGGCGCGATGCGCCGCGTGAGCCGCGCAATGCCGATATCGTGCGTCCGGCGTCGCAGCCCTTTAGCGCGACGGGTGGTCTCGTCGTCATGCAAGGCGGGCTCGGCCGCGGTTGCGCCAAGACGTCGGCTATCGCGGATGGATGCTTGAGCGTTGAAGCGGCGGCGGCGGTGTACGAGTCGCAGGCCGAGGTGCAGGCCGCATTTAAGCGCGGCGACCTTGATCGCGATTGCGTCATCGTCGTGCGCGGGCAGGGGCCGCGCGCCAACGGCATGCCGGAACTGCATAAGCTGATGCCGCTCCTGGGCGCGTTGCAAGACCGCGGCTTCAAAGTTGCGCTGGTGACGGATGGGCGTATGTCGGGCGCCAGCGGAAAAGTTCTGGCGGCGATCCACGTCACGCCGGAAGCGGCCGAAGGCGGGCCACTAGCGAAAGTGCGCGACGGCGATGTGATCCGGGTCGATGGCGTCAATGGCGCGCTCGATATCGTGGCGCCAGCGGATTGGCGCGATCGTGCGTCGGCGCAGCTTGATCTGGCCGCCAATGCGCGTGGCATGGGCCGCGAATTGTTTTCGCTGTTTCGGCTCAATGCCTGCTCAGCCGAGCATGGCGGCACGGCGTTTCCGGACTACGACCCGGTCTAGTCGTCGTCACGTTCGCGCAGGCGGAGCTCGAACGCTTCGTCGCGCGGCGCCGGCGCGAAGCCTTCGGCGACGGAGAGTTCCAGTTCGCGCGTGCGCCCCCCGCCGAGCGGTACGCTCACATGCTCGACGGTGCGGAACACCGTGAAGTCGCCCGCGACATACGGAATGAATTCTGGCCGCGAGTGGACGACGAGCACGCGTCCGCCTTCGGCGGCGCGCATCGGATCGGAGGCTTCGGCTGAATTGTGCGCTTCGCCGTGCAGCACCCACATGCGCACCGGCGGCAGCGGCTCGCCCGCACGGCGCTCCTCGCGCCAGTAATAAGCAAGCTCGTAATACGCCGCGCGGTCGTCGACCAGCACGGCAGTGAATGGCGGTTCGCCGGCTTGTGGGAGCGCGCGCGCGGCGATCAAGTCGGCCGTCTGTTCCCAGGCCTGCGCAGTGCGGATGCCTTTGAAGCGGTTGGCGACATCGGGCATCGAAGTGAGGATGTAAACGAACGCCAGCGCGAGCGCGACGTTCACTAGAAGTGACGCCCACAACGCGCGCGCGCCTTTCGATGCGGCGAACATCGAGCCGGTAAACCAGAGCAAAGCTGCGGGATAAGCCACGGCCACCCAGTTCACGTTGGCGCGCGAAACGAATGCGATCACGCTCACGAACAGGAAGGGCGGCAGGATGTAGCTGATCAGAAACTTGTCCTGATCGGTGAGCCCCGAACTGCGCCGCCAAGCGCCCCAGGCGATCGCAATCAGCACGACGAACATTACCGGTCCGAGCACGCCGGCTTGGCCGGTCACGAACTCGAACAGCTCGTCCAGATTGAAGAGATCGGCGGCGTCGAAGCGGGCGTTCGAGGCGGTGTGGCGCGCGGTGGCGAAGCCGTGTTGGAAATTCCAAATGATATTCGGCAGCGCCACTAAGAACGCCAGCACGCCCGCGATAATCCCGCGTCCGCCTTTCAGCGCTTCACGCACCGGCGGCATCCAGTACGCCGCCATCGCCGTGCACAGCACGAAGTAAAGCATGGCGTACTTCGCCAGCACGCCGACGCCGACCGCGACCCCGAGCACCACCGCCCAGGTCCAGGCGCGTGTCGTCATCAGCCGCCACATCGCCAGCAGCGCCAGCGCCCAGGCTGGCAATAGGAGCGCGTCGGTGGAGATGAGGCTGGAGGAGAAGACGATGCCGGGCAGCGTCAGATAGGCGATCCCGGCCCAAAAGCCCGCCCATGCGCCGTACATGAGCCTGCCAAGCACGAAGAGCGTAGCGGCTGCCAAAGTGTGCGCGAGCGGCGAGCCCAGTCGCACCGCCCATTCCGCGTCGCCGAACAGCGCCGTGGTCGCAGCGATCGTCCATGCGATCAGCGGCGGCTTGGAGAAGTAGCCCCAGTCGAACGTGCGCGACCACGCCCAGTATTGCGCTTCGTCGAAATAGAGCCCGAGCGGATTGATCTGCAGCATGTAGACGCGCAGCGCCGTTATCGCGATCAGCACGGCCAAGAAGGCGAGCGTCGCGCGGTCGAAAGCGGCTCGTAGAGAAGGCATCGGCGTCCTGGATTTCCCCTGGCGGATCTTAGCGGAAGGCGCCCGTCCGCGCCAGAATGAACACTGCGGTTGCGTGGGGCCAAATCGCGCCTATCTGGCGTCATTCGCATGCGCTAAGGAGCCGCGATGACGACGATTCCCGCGGAATGGCGTCCGCATAAGGCGATCTGGACGGCTTGGCCGTCCGCCGCCGATTTGTGGGGCGAGGATTTGGAGCCTGCGCGCGCCGAAGTGGCGGCGATGATCCGCGCGCTGTCCGATGGCGGCGATGGCGACAAGATGCGCGTGCTGGCGCATGGGCGCGAAGCTGAAGCGACGGCGAAGCTGGCGCTGGGGCAGAGCGCTGAGGTCATCCCTGGTGCGTTCGGCGACATCTGGTTTCGCGACACCGGCCCGATCTTCACCGCCGATGGCGCAGCGCTCGGTTTTCAGTTCAACGGCTGGGGCGGCAAGTATCAGCTGCCGCACGACGATGAGGTCAGCGCGCGCGTGGCTCTGCTGGCGAAGGCCGCCTACAAACGCCACGACTTCATCCTCGAAGGCGGCGCCATCGAGATGGACGGTGAAGGCTCCTTGTTGACGACGCGCCAATGCTTGCTCAATCGCAACCGCAATCCGCACTGGACGGAAGAGGGCGCGGAAGTCGCGCTCAAGAAGGCGCTGGGCGTTGAGAAAATTCTCTGGCTCGAAGAAGGCCTGATGAACGATCATACCGATGGCCACATCGACAATCTGGCGCGCTTCGTCGCGCCGGGCGTGGTGGCGTGCCAAGCGCCAGTGGACCGCTCCGATCCGAACCACGACGTGCTCGAGGAGATAGCGCTCGAACTCTCCGCCATGCGCGATGCGCAGGGGCGCAAGCTTGAAGTCGTGCGCATCCCATCGCCCGGCATCATCGAAGATGAGGATGGCGACGCTGTGCCCGCGAGCCACATGAACTTCATCATCGGCAACAGCACAGTGGTCGTACCGATCTATTCCGGCACTGGCGATGACGCCGTGAATGCGCTCGCGCCGCTCTTTCCGGGCCGCAAAGTGATCGGACTTTCGTCGCACGCCATCCTCACCGGCGGCGGTTCGTTCCACTGCATCACGCAACAGGAGCCGGCGTAATGGCGAACACCATCTCCGTCGCCGCGATCCAGACGTCGTATGGCGAAGACATCAAAGCCAACATCGAAAAGACCGATCGCTTCGTGCGTGAAGCGGCAGGCAAAGGCGCGCAAGTGATCCTGCCGTCGGAGCTGCTTCAGGGGCCTTACTTTTGCACGACGCAGGAGGAGAAATGGTTCGCGACCGCGTTTGAAGCGAAGACGCATCCGTGCGTGCAGGCGATGGCGCCGTTGGCGAAGGAGCTTGGTGTCGTCATTCCCGTCTCGATCTTCGAGCGCGACGGGCCGCTCTACTACAATTCCGTCGTCATCATCGACGCGGACGGCAAGCAGCTCGGCGTCTATCGAAAGAGCCACATTCCTGACGGCCCCGGCTATCAGGAAAAGTACTATTTTCGCCCTGGCGATACCGGTTTCAAAGTTTGGGACACGGCGTTTGGGCGCATCGGCGTTGGCATTTGCTGGGATCAGTGGTTTCCGGAGGCCGCGCGCGCCATGGCGCTCCAAGGCGCGCAAGTGCTGTTCTACCCGACCGCGATCGGCAGCGAGCCCCACGATTCATCGCTCGACACGCGCGACCCATGGCGGCGCGCAATGCAGGGTCATGCGGTGTCGAACGTGATCCCGGTGGTGGCTTCCAACCGCATCGGCACGGAAGCGAGCGGTCAGAAATTCTACGGCTCCAGCTTCATCGCCGATCATCGCGGCGATCTGGTCAAGAGTTTCGAGCGCGCCGACGAAGGCGTGCTCGTGCACGAGTTTGATCTGGATTTTCTGGATCGGCACCGCGCGGCGTGGGGCTTTTTCCGCGATCGACGGACAGAGTTTTATCGCTGACGCGTCGGCCGTAGTGGCGAGCGGTCCGCTCGCTGATTTTTTCATTGATCCGCGGTCGCGCCGCCCCGATAACGGCCCAGGGGAGTTCTGACATATGGCCCGGACCATTCGCATTGACTTTGTGGCTGACGTCGCTTGTCCATGGTGCGTCGTCGGCATTCATTCGCTGCTTTCGACGCTGGCGGCGCTTCGCGACGAGGTAAACCCAGAACTCTACTTGCAGCCGTTCGAGCTCAACCCGGAACTCGGTCCGCAAGGCGAAAATGTCGTCGATCATGCGGTGAAAAAGTACGGAACGACTCGAGAGGAGGCTGAAGCGGGCATTAAGCGAGCTAATGACCAAGCGGCCTTATACGGCTTTGCGCTAAATCAGAGTTCACGGTCGCGCGTTTGGAATACGCGCGACGCTCATCGCTTGCTGTTCTGGACTGGGCTCGACGGCAATCAGATGCCACTCTTCCACGCACTCTACCGCGCGAACTTTACCGAGCAGCGCTCTGTCAGCGACCACGCTGTGCTGCTCGACCTAGTGGGGCGCGTCGGCTTGGATGTCGAACGCGCTCGGGCTATCCTTGGATCGGACGAGTATGCAAACGATGTCGATTCCAAGGAGCAGAGCGCTCTCCAAAACGGAATAATCCGAGTGCCAACGGTGGTGTTTGATCAACGCTGGACCGTTCAGGGCGCGCAGACGCCACAGATTTACGCCCAAGCGATGCGCGATATCATAAGCAGTGAACCATTGACGCAATAAGCCCGATCGACCGCTACGTTCTTAGCGTCGTCGACGCTTCGTCGCGCACGCGCGCGTCGCCATACGCCAATACACGGCCGCCGGCGCTGGCGTCTTCGCCTTGCCAGTCGCAGATGCCGCCGCCCGCGCCCGTCACGATCGGGATAAGTGCTGCAATGTCGAACGGCTTTAGTCCGTTCTCGATGACGCCATCGATGAAGCCGCTGGCAAGCATGCAATACGCATAGCAATCGTAGCCGTAGCGCGTGAGTTTTGCTGCCGCGCGGGCGCGCGCGAAGGCTTCGGCCTCGTCATCGCGAAAGAGATAGGGATCGGTGGTGGAAAGCGTGGCCTCGCTCAAGCTGGCGCAGGCGCGCGTCTTGAGCTTGCGGGTCACGCCGCGCGCTGTGGCGTTCGCGCCGGCCATCCAACCGCGATAACGTTCGCCGAGAAACGGCTGATCCATCACGCCGATCAGCGGCCGGCCCTCGTAGTAAAGCCCGATCAGCACGCCCCATGTCGGCAAGCCGGAGATGAACGCGCGCGTGCCGTCGATTGGATCGAGGATCCATTGATAGCCGTCGCTCGCCAACTCGCCGCCATACTCTTCGCCCAGCACGCTGTGCTCAGGAAATCCGCGTGTGATTAGCGCCCGCATGGCGCGCTCGGCGGCTTCGTCGGCGTCGGTGACGGGATCGAAGCGCTCGCCGCCTTTGTCGCTCACCGTATGCGAGGCGCGGAAATAGGGGAGGATCGCTTCGCCGGCGGCGTCGGCGAGCGCGTCGGCGAACGCAAGCAGGCGTGGGATATCGTGGTTACTCACGCGCCCACGGTACACGCGCGCGCGCATAAAGGAAAACGGGCCCAGGCCTTGCGGCTGAGCCCGTTTCCCCTTGCCCCCACACCGGAGCGGCTAAGTTCAAGCCGCGTCGGTGGATTCGTCTTGCAGCGCCTTCGCGAGGTCGAGCAGGCGGCGGCGCGGACGTTCACCGAGCTTGTAGTAAGCGCGGATGAGTTCGAGCGTTTCTTTCTGGCTGAGCACATCGGCCGCGATCAGGTCGCGGTCGTTGGCCGGCGCGCCCGGCGTGGCCGGGTTGGCAGCGGCTTGCAGGCCTTCGAAGAAATAGTTGACGGGTACGTTGAGCGCGACGGCGAGCTCGTACAAACGAGAGGCCGTGACGCGGTTCGCACCGCATTCGTACTTTTGGATTTGTTGGAAGCGGATCCCAATGGACTCAGCCAGCTGTTGCTGGGTGAGGCCCAGAAGACGGCGGCGGCGGCGGAGCCGTTTGCCGACGTGGAGGTCGATGGCGTTAGCCATGGTTATAGCGCCCTTTTTCGCGGCGGTTCCCCCATGGGCCGCCTTTTATGCTCCCTTTGGTGAGCAGGACGCGTGCCACGCATCAGCGGAGCGAAAAGAACGCTAACGGGTATTTACGGGCGCCTTGATGCACGTGCTTTGCGAAATCTGAGCCAGTTTGGCGCCGCGCTTATGGTAAACAGGCGAGGGCCACGGTTTGGCCACGCGTCTGCCGTGTGTGGCTCATCTTGAGCGGCGAGAACTTCGCGCTCAACGAGGTTTGCCATGATGGTCCGCATGCTCTTATTGGTTTGCGCGTTCGCGCTCAGCGCGTGCGCGTCCACGCAACGCACGCTGAGCTATCATGGTGGTATGTCTGATGCCGATGTCATGGTCGGTAATCAGCGCTTCCAGGTCTGGTTCCATGAGCGCGACGCCACTGTGCTGGTCATGCGCGGCGCGCCGCGACCGTTCAGCCAACTCCTCGCACAGAACCTGACGGTGTTCGCGCAGGATCAGACGCTTGGCATCGTCTGGTGGGGCGCGGCGGCGAACGCCGTGCTTAACCAAATGCGTTGCAGCGCAACGGAAGTGACCGGCGCCGATCAGATGCGCGAAGTGAGCTATGTGTGCGATGCGGGCGTCGACGTGCGCGCGGCAGTGGACGCGCGGCGAGAGGTTTGGCGGCAAGGCGTAGTGGTGGCCGCGCCCGCCAGCTGAGGCCTTTGCAGTGGCGCGTCCGAAATCGGCCAGACGTTGAGCCGGGTGTCACTCATTGCTTCCTCACGGAGGCAAGATGCACATGCGAGTGACAGGAATCCCGAGCGACCAATTCGAGCATTATCGTTGTGGCGGCGCCGACGCGAACGGGCAGGCGCCGCTGGTTGCGACGGCGTCAGGCAGCAGAAATCCTTGCCGTCACTGTTTGGGGCTCATCGACGAAGGTGAGCCGATGCTCATTCTTAACTATCGGCCGTTTGCCGGTGCGCCGCAGCCGTACAGTGAGAGCGGCCCGATCTTCCTTCACCAGGCCGCGTGCGCGCGGTACGATCAAGCCGAGCTTCCCACTTGGTTTGTGGGCTTGGATCCCGCAGCCATTCGCGGCTACGGCGCGAACGATTGGATGCGATACGAAACTGGGCAGATCGTGCGTGGACCGGACTTGGCGCAAATTGCCGCGACGATTCTCGAAAACGAGAACGCTGCCTACGTCCACATCCGTTCGAAGTTCGGATGCTTCCAATGCCGCGTTGACCGTTAACCGGCTTCCTTGGCGCGCGCGTGCTTCTTGCGCTCGTTTGGATCGAGGTACGCTTTGCGCAAGCGTATGGCGGCGGGGGTGACTTCGACCAGTTCGTCGTCCTCGATCCACGCCATCGCTTGTTCGAGCGTCAGGCGACGCGGCGGCGTTAGGCGAATGGATTCGTCTTTGCCGGAGGCGCGCACATTGGTGAGCTTTTTGCCCTTGAGCGGGTTGACGTCGAGATCGTCGCTGCGGCTATTTTCGCCGATGATCATGCCTTCATAGACGTCTTCGCCATCGGCGATGAACATCTGGCCGCGATCTTCGAGATTCCAAAGCGCGAAGGCGGTTGATTGGCCCTTGTCGTTGGAGATCAGCGCGCCGTTGCGGCGGCCGGGGATTTCGCCTTTCCACGGCGCCCATTCGTGGAAGAGGCGGTTCATCACGCCTGAGCCGCGCGTGTCGGTCAGGAATTCACCGTGATAGCCGACCATGCCGCGCGCCGGTGCGTGCATGACGAGCCGCGTCTTGCCGCCGCCCGAGGGGCGCATGTCCTGCAGCTCGGCTTTGCGGATGCTCATCTTCTCGATGACGACGCCGGTATATTCGTCGTCCACATCGATCACGACTTCTTCGACTGGTTCGAGCGTCTGGCCGTTTTCACTGCGCGTCAGCACCTTTGGGCGCGAGAGCGAAAGCTCGAAGCCTTCTCGGCGCATGGTTTCCACCAGCACGCCCAATTGCAATTCGCCGCGACCGGCGACTTCGTAGGCGTCCCGGTTGGCGGTTTCGGTGACGCGGATGGCGACGTTAGATTCGGCTTCGGCCAACAAGCGCGCACGGATCACGCGACTTTGCACCTTGTCGCCGGCTCGCCCTGCGAGCGGGGAGTCGTTGATTGAAACGGTGATCGCCAGTGTCGGCGGATCGATCGGCGTTGACGGGATCGGTGCGCTTAGTTCGGGCGAGCCAATGGTGTCGGCGACGGTGGTTTCAACGAGGCCGGCGATTGCGATGATGTCGCCCGCTTCGGCGGATTCCACTGGCACGCGCTTCAAGCCGCGGAAGGAGAGCAGCTTGGTGAGGCGGCCCTTCTCGATTTCTTTGCCTTCGCGCGACAACGCCCGCACCGGATCGCCGACCTTCACGCGGCCCGCTTCAACGCGGCCTGTCAGCATGCGGCCGAGGAACGGATCGGAATCGATCATGGTGACGAGGAAGGCGAACGGCTGATCCTTTTTCTGGATCGGCTCGGGATCGGGCACGTGGCGCACGATCAGTTCGAACAACGGCGTAAGGTCTTTATTCTCCGCCTTCATATCCGTCTTCGCCCAACCTTCCTTGCCGGACGCGTAGAGGATGGGGAAATCGGCTTGTTCGTCGGTGGCGCCGAGCGCGAGGAAGAGTTCGAAGATTTCGTTCAGCGCTTTGTCGGGATCGGCGCTGGCGCGGTCGACTTTGTTCAGCACGACCATAGGCTTCAAGCCGCGCTTCAGCGCTTTTGACAATACGAACTTGGTTTGCGGCATCACGCCTTCGGATGCGTCCACCAGCAGCACGCAGCCATCGACCATGCCGAGGATGCGTTCGACTTCGCCGCCGAAGTCAGCGTGGCCGGGCGTATCGACGATGTTCAGGCGCCAATCGTCGCCCCACAAGATCGAGGTGCACTTGGCGAGGATGGTGATGCCGCGCTCGCGCTCTTGATCGTTGGAGTCCATGGCGCGCTCGGCGTGGGCTTCGTTGGCGCGGAAGGCGCCGCCCTGAACGAGCAACTGATCCACCAAAGTGGTCTTGCCGTGGTCGACGTGGGCGATGATCGCGAGGTTACGGAGGCGCTCGGCCATAAATCGGGCTTTCTGGGAGGTTCGGCGGAGCTTCTGCCCGCCTAAGGCGCCTGCTTCAACGGCAGGGGTGGAGATTCCTTATGCACGAGCCATGCACTGACGCATGTTAGCACATGCAATATGGAAGGGGCGAACCATTTTAATATTTAAATCAATATCTTGCCGAAGTTGTCGAAAACGTGACGCTCTGTTCACCTTGCAAATTGCTGCACTGCGGAATAAGTTTTCGGAGTTGCGGGGTTTCGCGATCCCGCACGCGCCCTATCGGGCGTTTCCTCCCTATTTGACCTCCACCGCCGGGCCCCAAAGCCCGGCGGTTTTTTCTTGCGCGCCCCGGCCCTAAACTCCCGCGGTCGTCCGCGAGGCGACGAGGGGACCCTGTCCATGTCCAAGTTCATCCGCACCCTTACCCTATCCGTGGCGCTCGTTGCAGCCGCATGCGCCACGATCGACTCCACACCTGACGCGCCGGCGATCACGGACGGCGACCGCACCACCGCCGCGCGCTCGCACGAGCAAATTCTGGCGCAGTTCGGCGGCGCGGTTGAAGGTCCGCTCGCGCTTTACGTTGCTGGTGTCGGTGAACGCGTCGCCGCCGGCGCCGGCGTTGCCGGTCGCTGCGCGTTCTCGGTGGTGAACTCGGACGTGCCGAACGCGTTCGCGGTGCCTGGCTGCTACATTTACATCACGCGCGGCTTGCTCGCGATCATGAACTCGGAAGACGAACTGGCCTCGGTGCTCGGGCATGAAGTCGGCCACGTCGTCGCCGATCACGCCGCGCGCCGGCAAAATACTGCAACGCTGACCGGCGTTGGCGCGTTGCTCGCGGGCGTGCTCACTGGCTCTGGTCAAATCGCGCAAGCCGCGGGGCAGGTGGGCCAACTCTATACGCTCGGCTATTCCCGCGATCAGGAGTTCGAGTCCGACGATCTCGGCGTCCGCTATTTGCGCGCGACGGGCTACAACGCTTACGCCGCCGCCGACATGCTGCAAGCGTTGGGCGTCAATGATGCGCTGAGTGCGCGCGTCAACAATCGCAACGCCGCCAGCGCGACGCCCGCTTGGGCGCGTACTCATCCGCTCTCCGCCGAACGCGTTACGCGCGCCAATGCGCAGGCCGCTGCTGCTGGCGCTACGCGTGACGTACCTCCGGAACGGACGCGCGAATATTTCAACGCCATTCGCGGCATGATCTATGGCGACGATCCTGAGCAAGGTTTCGTCAACGGTCGCACCTTCTCGCATCCGACATTGCGGATCGCCTTCGAAGCGCCCGAGGGCTTCACGCTCACGAACACGCCTGCCGCCGTACAAATCGGCGGCGAAAACGGTCGTGCGCAGTTTGGCGGCGGCGCGCTGCCGGCCGAGGGGCTTGAAGCTTATGCCAGCGGCGTGCTGCGCCAATTTCTCGGGCAAGCGCCCTCTGAAGTTGGCCGTGTGACGACCTCAACTACCAACGGCCTGCAAACCGCAACCGCGCCAGCGCGTGCGCGCAACCAGCAAGGCCAAGTGCTTGACGTTCAAGTGACCGCCTATCGCGTCGGCGATCGCGCCTATCATTTCGTGACGCTGACGCCGTCGGGCGGCAGCGCGATGTTTGCCGCCATGCTGCGCTCGATGCGTCAGTTGACGGCGCAAGAGGCGGCTGCGCTGCGCGCGCGGCAGATCGAGATCGTTGAGGTTCGCTCCGGCGATACGGCGGCCTCGCTGTCCCGCCGCATGGCGTTCACGGACTTTCAACTCGAACGCTTCCTGGCGCTCAATGGCTTGAGCGAGGGCGAAGGCTTGCGTGCAGGGCAGCAAGTGAAAATCGTCAGCTACGCGCGCTAAAGAAAAAGGGCGCTCCCGCAAAGGAGCGCCCTTCGTCCCTCTAGAGTCTAGCGACCCTTATTGCAGTGCGTAGGCGCGCTGATAGAGGCCAGTGCGCGTTTCGAACGGGGTTGCGTTGTCGCGTGCCCGCAGCGAGCCGCCGAAGTTCCAGCGCGCGCCGATCGAGAGCGTGTCGATGTCATCAAACACGTCGTCCGCCTCGAAGCGGTCCCAACCGATGCGGAAGCTGACCGGCGTGGTCCAGGGCTGCCATTCGGCGCCGAGGCCGTAGGAGGTGGTGTCGAAGTCACCGCCGCCAGCGTCGAGATTGCCGGTGCCGATCGTGCCGCTGACGCGGAGATTGTCGCTGAAATAGTGACGCAGGCCGAAATCGGCGTTCCAGGAATCGAGATCGACCAGGAATTCGGTTTCGCCTTGGGTGTAGCTGCCGACGATCACCGTATTGGCGCCGAGGTCGAACGTGCCTTCGACGCCATAGACGGTTTCGTCGAGGTCGAACGTGCCGTCGTCGAGATTGGTGGTGGCGTAGACGCCGCCGAGACGCCAGCCGCCGCCGTTCCAGTACAAGTGGCCGGCAAGCGTGGTGTGGTCGCCGTCATCGCCCTCGAATTCGGTGTTGCCGACGCCGGCGTCGAGTTGATAGCCGATCGATCCGCTGGCGCCGCCGAAGGCGCCTTCAAGTTGCCAGGTCTCAGCGTCGTCATCGTCGTCAGCGCTGGTGCTGGCGTAACCGACGCCAACATGGCCGCCGCTTTGCGCCAACGCCGGCGTCGCTACGAACAAAGCAGCGACGGCTGCAAGCAATGCAGTTTTCTTCATTGGGTATTTTCCCCGCGTGTTAGTGGCCAGCAGCAACCCGCCAAGGCTGCGCAGCCGTGATGCGACCTAGCTCGGGAGCGGGCAGGGCAAATTAAAGGCGGCAACTGCGCGTTAAAAAAATGAAAGATAAACGCGTGTCTTTTGCGCCGCTATGCGAGACTCTTGTGTAGCGTCGCCGTGCTGAGCGCTTCGGCGAGGCGACTCATGTCAGCACGCACACGGATGTAACCGTTGGCGCGCTCCAAAGTCCGTTCGTCTACATAAAGTGCGCGGTTTATCTCAATTTGCAGCGCGTGTGTCCCGAGCGCCGGGCGTCCGTAAGTCTGCGTCGTGTGTCCGCCAGCAAACGGCGCGTTGCGCGCGACACGATAGCCAAGCCGCCGCAATGTCGCTTCTGCAAGCGCGGTCACGGACGGATGGCACGACGCGCCGAAACGATCGCCGAGCACAATGTCGGGCGCATGCGCGCCGCGCGCGCTCGATGGCATGGAGTGACAATCGACGAGCACTGCGCAGCCGAACGCCTCGCGCGTTTCCGCCACCAGATTTTGCAGCATGGCGTGATAGGGGCGGTGCACCGCGTTGATGCGCCGATCGGCTTCGTTCAGCGAAAGCTTGCGGCGGTAAATGTTCTGGCCGTCGCCGCTGATACGCGGAATGGCGCCGAGGCCTGCCTGCACGCGCGCCGAACTCGTATGCACATTGTGCGGCGGCCGTTCCTCGAACATGTCGGGATCCAGTTCGCCTGGATCGCGGTTCAGATCGACATAGGCGCGCGCGATCGTCGCCGAGAGCACGGCCGCGCCATGCGCCGCAGCACCTGCGAACAATTCATCGACATAAGCGTCCTCGGAGCGGCGCAGGCTGATCAGCGAGACCCGGGCGTCCGCCAGCAACTCCGCCGGGTAGCGCCGGCCACTATGAGGCGAGGCGAAGATGAGCGGGGCGGTGCGTCGTAGCGGCTCGATCAGCACGAATGGCGGCTCGGCTCGGCTCTCGGGGAGGCCTCCGCCTTCCGTAAGGTCGCGCGCAGCGCCTTGGCCAAGATCCGTCGGGTCCATGCCTATTGATCGCTGTCGCTGCCCGGGCCGTCAATCTTTCCACATGCTTACCGCTTGTGTGTGAAGCTTTAGCCGGCCTTTACCGGCCCTATGCTAGAGGCTACCGCTTTGGGGCAGGGGCCGGATTATCCGGAGCGACGCATGGCGCGCATATTGTTGGCGGAAGACGACGACTCGCTCAGGGCCTTCCTGGTGACGAGCCTGACGCGCGCTGGCCACGACGTGACCGGCCATGGAGACGGCGATTCCGCCTGGGAAGCGCTGGAGCACGGCAGCTACGACCTTCTGTTGACCGACATCGTCATGCCCGGCCTCGACGGCATCGAACTGGCTCGCCGCGGCGCGGAAGCCGATCCGGCCATGAAGATCGTCTTCATCACCGGCTTCGCCGCCGTCGCCCTCTCGGCCCAGAATCAAGCCCCCAAGGACGCCAAAGTGCTGTCCAAGCCGTTCCACCTGAAGGACCTGGTGGTCGAGATCGAGCGCGTGATCGCGGCGGCTTGAGTAGCAGGGCAGGCGCCTGTATAGGCCCTCCACCCACGGTGACCGATATAAGGTAAGGGCGCGTAGCTCAGCGGGAGAGCACTACGTTGACATCGTAGGGGTCACAGGTTCGATCCCTGTCGCGCCCACCA
>JALHQO010000016.1 GCA_022841905.1 Hyphomonadaceae bacterium
CCACCGACAGGAGCGGTAAAGATTTCATCGCCGCCAACGGCGAGCATGAAGCGGCATACCACGTCGAGCGAGCGGGCCCAATCGCCGTGGCGGCCGCGAATGGTTTCCAGTGCAGCAGCGACTTCAACGGCGACGGCCGCGACGACAGCGGCGCGCTGGCGCTTTGGCTGATGAACGGCGCGGTCGCCAACGGCGTCGTCATCGGCTTTTCGGAGGCGGCGTGGCAAGTCGCCGGCGTCGGCGATTACAATGGCGACGGCCGCGATGACATCCTCTGGCTCAATGACGACGACACGCTCGCCGCATGGTTCATGAACGGCGCAGTCGCCACCGGCCACATCATAGGCAATGTCAGCGACGACTGGAGCATCCTACCAGGCGGCGGTTAAAGCGACGCACTGTCGGCGACGTGTTCCGCGATCGCTAATGACGACGTCAGGCCTGGGCTTTCTATGCCGAACAGGTTCACGAGCCCGATGAGGCCGTGTGTATCGGCGCCGTCAACGCGAAAATCCGCAGCCGCTTGGCCGGGGCCGGAGAGTTTGGGGCGACAGCCGGCATAGTCTGGCGTGAGTGCTTGATCTGACAGCGCTGGCCAATAGCGGCGGATGGAGGCGTAAAAGCTTTCGGCGCGTTTGGGATCGACGCTGTAGTCAACTTTGGCGGGATCGGTTTCGCTCAGCCATTCGACATCTGGCCCGAAGCGCATGCGGCTGCCGAGATCCAGCGTGAGGTGAACGCCGAGGCCGCCATCGACGGGCGCTGGATAAATCAAGCGCGAGAAAGCGGGCTGTGCGGCGCAGCCGAAGTATGAACCTTTCGCGAGGATCAGCGGCGGGATGTGCTCGGCGGGCATGCCTTCGATGCTGGATGCGATGCGTTGCGCATCGAGGCCGGCGGCGTTGATAAGGATGCGGCATGAAATGCGCGCCGGGGATTCGCCCCCGATGTCGATGTCGAAACCGTCTTTCGCTTTAGCGCCGCGCAGGAATGGTGCGTTGAGGGCGAGTGAGCCGCCAAGGGATTCCAATTCTCCCAGAAGCGCCAGCATGTAGCCATGGCTGTCGAGGATTCCGGTTTCGGCGGAGAGAAGGGCGGAGACGCAATTCAGGTTGGCCTCGAGCGTTTTCGCTTCAGATGCGGTGAGCAAAGTGCAGTTCTCGACGCCGTTGTCCTGTGCCCGTTGATGCAAAGCTGCGATCTGTGTTTCTTCAGCTCCATTCGTGGCGACGATCAGTTTTCCGCATTTCTTGTGGCCGACGTTGCGCGTTGCGAGATAGGCGTAAAGCTCGCGGCGGCCTTCGACGCAGAGTTGGTGCTTTAGGCTCCCTGTTGCGTAGTAAAGCCCCGCATGAATGACTTCGCTGTTGCGCGAACTGGTGCCTGAGCCGATCTGCGCCGCCGCCTCGAGCACAAGCACTTCGCGGCCACGGCGCGCGAGCTCGGCGGCGCAGGCAAGGCCCACGGCCCCGGCGCCGATGACAACGCACTCGATTTGGTAAATGTCAGCACTCATGAGCGCAGCGTTTGTAGCGCGCGCGGGTGCGGCCGCACATGGCTTTCATGTGCGGGGTTTGGGGCGTGCGCGCGGGACGCGAGATTTAGCTCGAATCGAAACATCGCGACGCGCTTGAGTTCGCTTTTTCCCTACACCATAGTCGCCCGGCCAGCATGACCGAACACTCCGAGCCCTCCGCGCGACCGCGCCGCGTTTTTGTGTTGGGTGCGACGGGCACGATCGGCAGGGCGACGGTGCGGGCGTTGGTCGAGAAGGGCTATGACATTGTTTGCTTCGTCCGCCCTGGGCCTGATCGCAGCGAAGGCATGTTCGAGGGCGTGCAGGTGCGCTTCGGCGCGCTGACGAGCGCGGAGGCGCTGGCGCGCGATGGTTTTCGCGGCGAGGCGTTTGATATCGTGCTCTCATGCATGGCCTCGCGCATGGGCGCGCCGAAGGATGCGTGGGCGGTTGATTATCAGGCGCATGCGGATGCTTTGAAGGCGGCGAAGGCTGCGGGCGTGCGCCAGTTCGTGCTGCTCTCGGCGATTTGCGTGCAGAAGCCGGTTCTGGCGTTTCAGAAAGCGAAGCTCGCGTTTGAGCAGGAGCTGATGGCGTCCGGCCTCGATTATTCGATCGTGCGCGCGACGGCTTTTTTCAAATCGCTCTCCGGTCAGATCGAGCGCGTGAAAAGCGGCAAGCCATTCCTGGTGTTCGGCGATGGTTGTCTCACCGCGTGCAAGCCGATCAGTGACGCTGATCTTGGCCGCTATTTGGCCGACTGTGTGGACGATCCGACGCGGCGCAATCGCGTGCTGCCGATCGGTGGGCCGGGGCCGGCGATCACGCCGCAGGATCAGGCAGAGCACTTGTTTGCACTGCTCGGCCGCGAGCCGCGCGTTTCGCGCGTTCCGGTGGCGATGCTCGATGCGATCGTCGCAACGCTGTCAACGCTCGGCGCGATCATTCCGCCGTTGCGCGACAAAGCCGAACTCGCGCGCATCGGGCGCTATTATGCGACCGAGTCGATGCTGGTGCTCGATCCGGTGACTGGGCGCTACGATGCGGAAGCTACGCCGGAGGCGGGGCGCGATACGTTATTTGAGCACTATGCGCGGCTAGTTGCGGGCGAGGACGCGGCGGAGCGTGGGGCGCATAGTGTTTTTTAGAAGGGACCCTGTTCCTTCTCCTTAACCAGGAGAAGGCCGCTCAACTTCCAGCCGTCACAAATTCTCGGATCGCATTCGTAATCTTCGTCTGCGTCTGCCCATCCAGATACGGATGCATCGGCAGAGCTAGCACGCGGTGCGCGATGGCTTCGCTGACGGCGAGGCCGCCGGCGCCGATGGGGTAGCTTTCGTACGCGGTCTGTTTGTGCAGCGGCTTTGGATAGTATTGCGCCGTCGGGATGCCGGCTTCACGCAAATGCGCGGCGAGGCCGTCGCGGTTGTCGGCTTCGATGACGTATTGCGCCCAAGTCGAGACGCCGCCTTCGATGACTTTCGGCGTTTGCACGACGCCTTCGAGCATTTGCGCGTAGCGGTCGGCGATCTCGTTTCTCGCGACGATTTCGTCGGCGAAGATGGCGAGCTTTTCGATCAGGATCGCGGCTTGGATGGTGTCGAGGCGCGAGTTCATGCCGATTCTAGCACAGTTGTATTTGTCGTCGCCGCTGGCGCCGTGGAAGGCGAGCGAGCGCATCAGGACGTTGTCGTCGTCGCTATTTGTGAGTGTCGCGCCGCCATCTCCGTAGCAGCCGAGGGGCTTGGCTGGGAAGAATGATGTGGTTTGCGCGTCGGCCCAGTGCATCGGGTGCTTGCCGCCCAAAGTCGCGCCGAAGCCTTGGGCGCTATCGGCGATGAGCTTCAAGCCTTCGCGTTTGCAGATGGCGGCGATGGCCGGATAATCGGCCGGTTGGCCGAAGAGATCGACGGCGATGACGGCGCGGGGTTTCAGCTTGCCATCGCGCTTGATGCCGGCAATCGCGGCTTCGAGCGACGCGGGATCGATGTTGTAGGTATCGGGCAGCACGTCGACGAAGACGGGCGTCGCGTTCGTCCATGGCACGATCTCGGCGGTCGCGGCGAAGGTGAAGCTCGGGCAGAACACCGCGTCGCCTTCGCTCACGCCCCAGGCCCAAAGCGGCAGCACCAGCGCATCGGTGCCGTTTGCGTTGCCGATGCAATGCTTGGCTTGCGCGAACGCGGCGAGCTGGGCTTCGAGCGCCTTCACTTCGGGGCCGAAGATGTAGGCGCCTGAGGCGATCACCTTGGCGACGGCGGCGTCGATCTTATCGGCGATACGTGCGCGTTGGGCTTGGAGGTCGATGAAGGGGATCATGATCGTTCGCTTAGCTGAGTGAAGGAAGGCCGCTGGCGTCATCGACGGCCAGCGCGAGTTCGAGAACGGCAAGCGCTTCTTCGCCATTGACGACGGGGCGTTTGGCAACGCCGAGCACAGCGTCGATAAACTGCGCGACGTTGGCGCCAAGCGGATCGCTGCCGATGCGTGTCTCGGCGAAGGCGGCGTTGAGCGGGAAGTTGGTGGTATTCGAGAAGGCGCGGGTCAGGAAGTCGATGTTCACCTCGCCGCTCGGATAAACCGCGCGCATGAAGCGGCGGCGCGCCTCGGCGACGCGGCTGGAGATGAAGACGGCTTCGGCGCCGCCGAACGCCAGGCGCGCTTCGATGCAGTCGGCGGTTTTGCCTTTGTCGCTACGCGCCGTGGCGAGCACGCCTTCCGGTTTGCGGCCGAGCAGCTGCAGCGCCAGATCGAGATCGTGGACCATGAGGTCGAGCGTGACGGAAACGTCGGCGCTGCGGCCCGTCCATGGGCCCTCTCGGACGCTTTCGATGCGCGTGGGTTTTTCGGGCGCTGCGAGCAAGCCCATCGCTTCAAACACGAGGCGCTCTTGATGGCCGCAGGCAAGGGTGAGGTTTTTCGTGCGCGCGAGTTCGACAAGCTGCTTGCCGGTGGCGACATCGGTGGCGAGCGGCTTTTCCACGAGCACGTGCTTGCCGGCTTCCAGCGCGCGCTTGGCGGCGGCGCCGTGGAAGGAAGGCGGGCTGGCGATGGTGAGGATATCGATTTCGCCGAGCAGGGCGCCCAGCGTATCGAAGCTCTGCGCGCCGTGGGTGTTGGCGAGTTCGGTGGCGCGTTCGTCGTCGGGATCGTGCACGCCGATGAATTTGACGCGCGCGTCTTCGCTATATTTGCGCGCGTGAATGCGCCCGAAGGCGCCTGCGCCGAGCACGCCTGCACGGAGCTTCGTCATTCCACCGTCACCGATTTGGCGAGGTTGCGCGGCTGATCGACGTCGGTGCCTTTTTGCACGGCCGTTAGATAGGCCAGCAGCTGGATCGGAATCGAGTACACGAGCGGCGCGACGAAGGGATCGCAGGCGGGCGTCAGGATGATGTGCTGGGCGATGTCTGCGCAGGCCGCGGCGCCGGCGGGATCGGTGATGACGATGAGCTTGCCGCCGCGCGCGTTGACTTCCTGCATGTTGGAGAGCGTTTTCTCGAACAGAGCGTCATGCGGCGCGACGACGACGACGGGCGTATGCTCGTCGATCAGTGCGATGGGGCCGTGCTTCAGTTCGCCGGCGGCGTAGCCTTCGGCGTGGATGTAGGAAATTTCCTTCAGCTTCAGCGCGCCTTCGAGCGCAATCGGGTAGTGCACGCCGCGGCCGAGATAGAGCACGTCGCGCGCTTGCGCGAGCTCGGCGGCGATGGCTTCGATTTCGGGCTCGACCTTGAGCGCGTCGGCGATCAGGCGCGGGGTTTCCATGAGCGCATGGACGAGGCGGCCCTCTTCTTGGCTCGACAGCGTGCCCTTGGCGCGGCCAACGGCGATGGCGAGCGCTGCTAGCGCGGAAAGCTGTGCGGTGAACGCTTTCGTTGAGGCGACGCCGATCTCAGGGCCGGCGAGTGTCGGCAGGCGCGCATCGGCTTCGCGCCAGATCGTGCTCTCGGGCACGTTGACGACGGCGAGCGTCTTCAAGCCTTGCTCTTTGCAGTAGCGGAGCGCTGCCAATGTGTCGGCGGTTTCGCCCGATTGGCTGACGAAGACGGCGAAGCTCTTCTTCGCGAAAGCCGGTTTGCGATAGCGGAATTCGCTGGCGATGTCGGTCTCGACGGCGATGCCGGCATATTGTTCGAGCCAGTATTCGGCGACGCGACCGGCGTAGTGTGCTGTGCCGCAGCCGATGATGATGGCGTTGTCGGCGGCGAGATCGACGCCGTCGAGATCCGGCATCTGCACGGTCTCGTCGTTGGCGTTGACGTAGCGCGTGATGGTGCGGGCGGTGGTTTCCGACTGCTCGTAGATTTCCTTCTGCATGAAGTGGCGGTGGTTGCCCTTCTCAACGGCTGCGGCGCCGCCGGCGAAGATGTGGACTTGGCGCTCGGCGATCTGACCGGCGGCGTCCAAGACTTTGACCTTGGTGTGGGAGAGGACGGCGATGTCGCCTTCCTCCAGAAACATGACGCGCGTGGTGAACGGCGAGACCGCGATGGCGTCGGAGCCGAGATACATCTCGCCGTCGCCAATGCCGACGGCAAGGGGGCTGCCTTTGCGGGCGCCGATCAGAATGTCGTCGTCGCCGGCAAACAGCATGGCGATGCCGAACGCGCCTTCGAGGCGGCGGACGGCGGCGATGGCCGCTTGTTCGGGCGACTTGCCCTTGTCGAGTTCGGAGGAGACGAGGTGGGCGATGACTTCGCTATCGGTCTCCGAGGCGAACGTGTGGCCGGCCTTGATCAGTTCTTCGCGCAGCGGGCGGAAGTTTTCGATGATGCCGTTATGGACGATGGCGACTTTGTCGGTCGCGTGCGGGTGAGCGTTGGCGGTGGTCGGCGCGCCGTGCGTGGCCCAGCGCGTGTGGCCGATGCCGGTTGTGCCCGGGAGCGGATTGGCGGCGAGTTCGGTTTCCAGGTTCGCCAGTTTGCCGGCGGCGCGGCGGCGCTGGATCGCGCCGTTCTCCAAAGCGGCGACGCCAGCGGAATCATAGCCCCGGTATTCCAGCCGCTTCAGCGACTCCACCAGCCGGGGCGCGACGGGGGTGTTTCCCAAAATGCCAATGATGCCGCACATGCGTCTCGGACCCGCCTTCGTTAATTCTCAGGGATAAACTATACGCGCTGCGACCTTCCGGGTCGCGGATGATGTAATGCGTAGCGCTTCGTGATTTGTCCCGGCGTTCTCATGCCTGCCCGGCCATTGATTTGCATCTCAATTAGTCTTTCAACTTGCGACGGTTTTTCAGGGAGTACGGTCACCCATGACCAGGGCCTATTTCGGGACGGACGGCATCCGCGGGACAGCCAATAGCTTCCCCATGACGCCCGAAGTGGCGATGCGGGTGGGCCTGGCCGCCGGCAAGCGCTTCCGCTCGGCCGACGACCGCCGCCATCTGGTGGTGATCGGCAAGGACACCCGGCTCTCGGGCTACATGCTGGAGCCGGCGCTGACGGCGGGGTTCACGGCGGCGGGCATGGACGTGGTGCTGTTTGGGCCGCTGCCGACGCCGGCTGTCGCCATGCTGACGCGGAGCTTGCGGGCCGATCTGGGCGTTATGCTCTCGGCTTCGCACAACAAGTTCGCCGATAACGGCATTAAGCTGTTCGGGCCGGACGGCTACAAGATGTCGGACCAAGCCGAACTCGAAATCGAGCAGTTGATGGACGGCAAGCTCGATGAACACTTGGCCGCGCCCGATAAGCTCGGCCGCGCTCGGCGGATCGATGATGCCCAGGCGCGCTATGTCGAAATCGTCAAGGCGACGTTCCCGAAGAAGCTGACGCTGAAGGGTCTTCGCATCGTCATCGATGCCGCCAATGGCGCCGGCTACAAAGTGGCGCCGGTGGCGCTTTATGAATTGGGCGCCGAGGTGATCAAGCTCGGCGTCGATCCGGATGGGTTTAACATCAATCACGAAGTCGGCTCGACCGACACGCGCTCGCTGAAAGACGCTGTGCTGAAATTCCGCGCCGATATCGGCATCGCGCTCGATGGCGATGCCGACCGCGTCGTCATCGTCGATGAAAAGGGCAATACGATCGACGGCGACCAGCTGATGGCGCTGATCGCCAAGAATTGGAAAGAGCAGGGCACGCTGACTAAGGGCGGCATCGTCGCCACGGTGATGAGCAATCTCGGGCTCGAGCGTTTTCTCGATGGATTGAAGCTGAAATTAGAGCGCACCAAGGTGGGCGACCGCTACGTCGTCGAGCAGATGCGCGCTAAGGGTTATAATGTCGGCGGCGAGCAATCGGGCCATATTATTCTGAGCGATTTTTCCACCACGGGCGATGGCCTGTTGGCGGCGCTGCAAGTGCTGGCGGTGATCGTGCAATCGGGCAAGCCGGCGAGTGAGGTGTGCAAATTGTTCGAGCCAGCGCCGCAAATTCTTGAGAACGTGCGCTACGAAAAGGGCAAGCCTGATCCGATGGAAGCAGCGGCTGTGAAGGACGCGATTCGTGCGGCGGAAGCGTCATTGACCGGAACGGGGCGTTTGCTGGTTCGCAAAAGCGGGACCGAGCCGCTGGTGCGCATCATGGCCGAGGGCGATGACGAGAGACTTGTGCGCGCGGCCGTGAACGATGTGAAGGCGGCGGTCGTGGCGGCCGCGAAGGCGGCGTGATTTCGCTTTCGCCGAATCCGCGCTCGTGTTGAGATTGCCGCATGACGGCGCCGCTCTCCGAGGAAGAACACCGAAGAACCAAGTCGACTCGCCGCTGGCGGCCGGCGGGTTTCGGCTGATCGAACGCCTATTGTTGGTGCTTATAGCAGCGCTGACGCTGACCGCCGCCGTATGGAACTCGTCCGCGTCTATGAAGCGCGGTCGGTCAGCCTCGCCGACATCCTGCTGATGTTTCTATATCTCGAAGTGATCGGCATGATCGCCGTGTTCTACCGTGGGCGCGGCTCGCCGTTCGTTTATCCGATCTTCATCGCCATCACCGCGCTCGCGCGCTTGATCGTGCTGCAGGGCAAGGACATGGCGCCGCAGAACCTTGTTTACGAAGCCGGCGCGATCCTCTTGCTCGCGGTCGCTGCTGTTGTGGTGGTGCGCGCGGGCAAAACCTGAGGGCGGAGCGGCTTCAAAGCTGCTTAACAGCGAAATTCCGCGGCCAATCCTCGTTATGACGCCGTTATGGGCGGCCGCTCTCGCGTGAAACTTGCTAGGATCACGCCATGATCCGCGACGCGCTCGATTGGCGAACTTGGTCGCCTAAGACGCGACGGCAGGCGCTTGGCCTAGCCGTGGGCCTGATGCTGCCGCTCGGCAGCGCGCTGATCGCCAACGCCTTGGACACCTATCTCGACGTGCGCGCGCCGTCGATGACCTTCCTGGTTTCGGTGCTGCTGGCGGCGATCTGGTTCGGGCGCAGAATCGCGCTGGCGACGGCCCTGTTCGCTTTCTTCATCTACAATTTCTACCTGACCGAGCCACGCAACACGTTTGGCTTCGCCGGCTGGGAAGACGTGCTGACGTTGCTGATCTTCGTCGGCACCGCTGTGTTGATCGGCGGGCTCGCCGGCAATCTGCATGACCAGCGCGCACGGGCGCAGACGCAGGTGCAGATCTTCTCCGGTTTGTTCGCGGTAAGTCGCGACATGGCTGACCAGCGCGATGAGGAGGGCGCGCTGGCGCTGCTGGAAGCGGGCGTGCGTCAGGTGGTGGCGCCGAGCGCTGTGGTGTTTGCAGTGACTGCCGACGGCGGCGTGCGCGGTCTGGAGCGCGGCCCGAGCGACATGGACTCGGTGTTGCGCGTGTTCGTGGAGAGCGGCGCGGCGACGGTGGACGTGTCGCGCGGCTGGCGCCTGCAGATGCTCCGCGTCAGCGGCGCGCCGGCGGCGGTTCTGGCTTGGCAACCTTTGGCTGGCGCCGCCAGCGCCGAGCACAACATCGCCGTGCAGCTGATGGTGGAGCTGGCTGCAAACACGTTGGAGCGGCTGCGCTATAGCAGGCGGCAAGTGGAGCTCGATGCGATCGCGGCGACCGATACGCTGCGCACGGCCTTGATGTCGTCCATGTCGCACGATTTCCGCACGCCGCTGTCGACGATCCTCACCTCCGCGTCGAGCCTGCAGACCTATGGCGATCAGTTCAATCCGGCAACACGCGCCGATTTGTTGGCGAGCATTCAGGAAGAGGCGGAGCGCTTGAACCGTTTCATCGGCAATATCCTCGATATGACGCGGCTCGATGCCGGCGCGCTAAAGCCCCGCGCTGATTGGATCGATTTGCTCGAAGTGTTCGACAATGTGAAGGAGCGCGTCGCGAAGCGCTCACCTGGGCGGTCCTTGCGGATCGTTGCGCCAGCGGCGGTGCCGGCCATCCGAGGCGATGCTCTGCTGTTGGAGCAGGCGGTGTTGAACGTGGTCGAGAACGCACTCGTGCACGCGCCGGCTGATAGCGAGATCAGGCTCGGCGCCGAATACTCCGAGCGCGCTGTGCGGCTCTGGGTCGAAGACGATGGCCCCGGCGTGCCGGCGAGTGAGCGGTCGCAGATATTCGACAAGTTTCACCGTCTCAAAGGCACGCAGAATACGCAAGGCGCTGGCCTTGGTCTCGCCATCAGCAAGGGCTTTGTTGAAGCCATGCAGGGCGGCGTGCGCGCCTTGAATGGCAGCGATGGCCGCGGCTTGCGGGTCGAGTTTGAGTTCCCGCTGCATGCGGCGTTGGAGAATAGCTGATGACTGGGCGGCTTTTGATCGTGGACGACGAACCGCAGATCGTTCGGGCTTTGCGGCCGGGCTTGCTCGCCGCGGGCTACGAGGTCGACTCGGTCGGCGACGGACGCGAGGCGCTGCAGACCATCGCCGCGGGCGCTTACGACGCCATCATCGTCGATCTCGGCCTGCCGGATATGGATGGCAAGGACGTTATCGCGCGGGCGCGCGAATGGACAGACACGCCGATCGTGGTGCTTTCGGCGCGCCACGCGGAAGAAGAAAAGATCGCCGCACTCGATCTCGGCGCCAACGACTTTGTCGCCAAGCCTTTTGGCATTGGCGAGCTGATGGCGCGTTTGCGCGCGGTCCTGCGCGTACGCGGCGCGCGCGCGGCGATGACGGATAAGATGAGCATCGGCCATCTCGATATCGATTTTTCCAACCGGCGCATGAAAGTGGCCGGCAAGGAGGTGCGCCCATCGCCGCGTGAATTGCGTTTGCTGCGCGCGTTTACGCAGCATATCGGCGCGGTGTTGACGCATAAGCAGATCGTCGCCGCGGTCTGGGGCGGCGATGAGCATGTGGAGACGCAGTTTGTACGCGTGCTCGTCGGCAATCTTCGCCAGAAAGTGGAAATAGATCCGGCACGGCCGAGCTTGATCATAACCGAGCCTGGCGTCGGCTACCGGTTCATCGATCCGAACGAAGAGTCCGCGGCGTCGTCTTAGTTATAGTCGCTGTTATGTCTTGTTCGCCGCGCGTCGCGGATGACGATCACGTTGGATTTCCGACGTGGCGAACAAAACAATCTCTCAAGCGCGACCAGACGTATGCGTGATCGGATTGCGCGGCTTTCCCGACATCTCGGGCGGCGTCGAGACCCATTGCGAGCAAATTCTGGCGCGCCTCAGCCGCATATCGCCACTGCGCTTCGTCGTGCTCGGCCGGCGCGGCTATATGGATCGCACGCACGTCGTCAACGCGCGCCTGGACGTGCGCCCGGTGGCGGCGTTGCGCAACAAGTACCTTGAAGCGCTGCCCAATGCCCTTGCGGCGCTTTTTTATGCCTGGGCCGTGTTGCGGCCGCGCGCGCTGCACATCCATGCGATTGGGCCGGCTTTGATCACGCCGCTGGCCAAATTGCTCGGCATGCGCGTCATCGTCACGCATCATGGCTGCGACTATGAGCGCGCGAAGTGGAATTGGGCCGGCAGGATGACGCTGCGTATGGGCGAATGGGCGGCGCTGCGCTTCGCCGATCGTGTGATCGCCGTGTCGCCATCGCTCGCGCGCGATCTGCGTCGCCGTTTTCGCCGTCGCGCGGGGCGCATCCGCTACGTGCCGAACGGCGCGGACGCGCATGCGGAGACAGCGCCAGCGGAGCAGGTGCTGCAACGCTTTGAGCTCGCGCCGGGCGGCTTCGTGCTGGGCGTCGGGCGGCTGGTGCCGGAAAAGCGCTTTGACGATTTGATTGACGCGTTTGAGAACAGCGGCGCGCAAGGCAAACTGGTCATCGCCGGCGCCGCCGATCATGGCGACGCCTATGCGCGGGCGCTGACCGCGCGCGCCTCGGAGCGCGTGGTGTTCACTGGTTCGCTTGATCGGCGGACATTGGAGGCGCTCTATCGCAATGCATCTCTGTTCGTGCTTCCCTCATCGCACGAAGGGTTGCCGATCGCGGCTTTGGAAGCGATCGGGGCGGGGGCGCCGGTGGTGCTGAGCGGCATCGCCGCCAATCGCGACATCGGCCTTGATGCGCACCACTACTTTAAGTGCGGCGATGTCGAAGCGCTCGCGCGAGTGTTGGCGGCGCCGAGTGCGTTGTATGCGGTTGATCGTGACGCGGTGTTGGCGCGGTTCGACTGGGATGTGATCGCGGCGCAGACGCTCGAGGTTTATACGAGTATGCTGGATCGCAGCGGCATGCTGGCGGCGGTGGAACGCATCAACGCGCCGGCTTAGGAAAGCGCCAGTTCGACGGCGCTTTCCTCTTGCACCAATTGCGCGCTGGCGAGCGTGCGGTCGAAATCGTGCAACATGCCGAGCGCGTCGTCAGCGTCCATTGAAGGCGCTGCACCCGCCGGGAAACGGAAGCCCCAGAGCGAGTACATGTGTTTAACCGCGCCGATCGCCTCGCCGAGCGACAAAAAGCGACTGGGCGCTGCGAGCAGAAAGTCGCGGAAGCTGGCGGGCTGGCCGCGCGAGAGCGCGTTGAACGCGGCTTCGTAATCGTCCATCGCTTTGCCGGTGCGCTTCAGCACTAGGCTGGTTCGCGAAAGCACGCTGCGGCGGAGCTTCTCGACTTCCATGCGCACGCCGGTGGCGCCGCCGACGACGCGGCATGCGGCCAAACTCTTGGCGAAGTTCTCGTGGCCGCCGCGCAATTCGGCCAGCGCCCATTTGTAATAGAGGAAGCCTTTCCAAGCGAACACGCCTTCGCGGTACTGGACGAGGGTCATGTTGAGCGCCGTGCGCAGCGGCTCGAGCAGGGCTGCGCCTTCGTCTAACATTAGCTTTTCGGCCAGCCGCACCGAGAGCTTTTCGACTTTGCGTCCGGATGCGCCGAAGGCGAGTGCCGTCAGCGGTTCGATCTCCTTGGCGACGAAGCGCATCATGGCGGCGACGTCGGCGTCGGAGACTTCGAAGAAGCAGCGCGCAGGCGCGCGGTCGAGCCGGTTCAATTGCTCGCGCAACAGGAACGGATCGAAAGAGGGCACTTCGTTGAGGAGGTGCAACAGCTCCATATCAACATCGAGCGCGTTGGGATCGACGCCGTCGCCGACAATGGAGCGGAAATTCTTGTCGAACTGGGTCTCACCCAGCAGCACAGAAGTGCCGCCCAAGCCGAGTTCGGTCGGCGAGAACGGGAAGATTATCTTGGTGGCGTGCTCGGTCGGGTGCTCGAACAGCGCGCGCTCGTGCGGCCGCAGCGCGTGCTTGACGATGAGCGCGCGATTGAGCGGCTCGCATTGAAAGAGCGGGCTTTGGCGGAATTCGTCGCTGTCGCCGAAGCGTTCGAAGGTCAGCGCCAGATTGAGGACGCGCGCGGTGGAGCCGCTGGCGCGGATCAGCGACAGGTCGCGGATGCCTTCGGGGTTGGCGGGACGGGGCACGTCGCCAGTTCTATGCCGCAGGCGGTACCGCTTCGTTAACGAATGGCGCTAGCGGAGCCGTTTCAGCCAAGCCGCCGTGCTTGGATCAACGCCTTCCGGCCCGGCGCCACCCTCTAGCGCCGGCAGCAGCTGCCCCGCCATTTCTTTCCCAAGCTCAACCCCGAACTGGTCGAACGGGTTGACGCCGGCGAGGACGGCTTGAGTGAAGGTGCGGTGTTCGTAGAAGGCCAAGAGCGCGCCGAGCGCTTCCGGCGTGAGCGCGTCGATGGCCATCATAGTGGAGGCGCGGTTGCCGGGGAAGGCGCGGTGCGGCTCGGCGCTTTGTTTGCCGACCATGAGCGCGCGCGCTTGCGCGAGTGCGTTGGCGTAAACTTTGGCGCGATGAGCGGGCGGGCCTTCTTGGGGGCCGGCATTGACGATGAACTCGACCGGGATTTCGCCGACGCCTTGGTGCAGCAATTGGAAGAACGAATGCTGCGCGTTGGTGCCGGCGGCGCCCCAAGTGACGGCGCAGGCTGAGCGTGCGAGTGCTTCGCCATCGCGACTGACGCGCTTGCCGTTCGATTCCATCTCAAGCTGCTGCATGTAAGCGGGCAGCAAGCGCAGGCGTTCTGCGTAGGGGATGACGGCGTAGGAGCCATGGCCGAGCGCTTCGCGGTTCCAAGCTTGGATGGCGGCGGACAGCGCGGGGAGGTTTTGTGCGAAGGGCGTGGCGCGGAAGTGCGCGTCCATCTCGGCGGCGCCGTTGAGCAGACGCTCGAAGCCGTTGGCTCGCAGCGCAATTGCGCACACGAGGCTAACGCTCGACCACAGCGAATAGCGGCCGCCGACCCAATCCCAGAACGCAAACACGTTCTCCGGCTTCACGCCCCAAGCGACGGCTTTTTCCGGCGCTGCAGTAGCGGCGGCGATATGAGCCGGCCCCCATGCGCGCACGAATTCGGCGTTGGCCAGCGTTTCCTGCGTGGTGAAGGTTTTCGAGACGACGATCAGCAGCGTGCGTTTCGGGTCGAGGCCTTCGATTGCGTCGGCGACGTCAGCGCCATCCACGTTTGCCGCGAAGCGAATGTCCAGGCCGCGTGTACGCAATGGTTTTAGTGCATCGATGATGAGACGCGGTCCCAGGTCGGAGCCGCCGATGCCGAGATGGACGATGGCGTCGATCTCGGGGCGGATGCGCTGCGCGAATGCGGCCATGCGCGCTTGCACGTCTTTTACTTCCGCCGGCGCATCGGCGCCGCGCAACGCCCAATGCTTGGCGGCGCGGCCTTCGGTGGTGTTGACGATTTCGCCAGCGAACAGCTTGGCGCGGTAGCCGTCGAAATCGGCAGCGGCAGCGAGAGACGAGAGCGCGGCGATGGCGCCCGCGTCGATGCGTTGTTTGGAGAAATCGGCGATCAGATGCGGGGCGGTGAAGGTCAATGCTTTGGCGCGGGTGGGATCGGCGGCGAACAAATCGAGCAGTGTGCGCCCGCGCAAACGTTCCGCTTCGCGCGCGACTTGGGCGAAGGTGGTTTCTCGTGCAGCGAAAGAGGTGGCGCTCATGGGGTCAAGGCTCTAACAGGACGGCGACATGGCGACAATTCTTGTTACAGGCGGGGCCGGCTATGTGGGCTCGCATTGCTGCCTGGCGCTGAAGCGCGCGGGGCATGAGGTCGTCGTTTACGACAATCTCCACAACGGCCACGAGCGCTTCGTGAAGTGGGGACCATTCGAGCGCGGCGACATCCGTGATCGGGTGCGGCTGGCTGAGGTATTCACGCGCCACAAGCCTGAAGCGGTGCTGCATTGCGCGGCGCTCATCGAGGTCGGCGAGTCGGTCAAGTTTCCCGAGCGCTTTTACGATGCGAACGTCAACGGCGCGCTGGTTCTGCTCGATGTGATGCGCGAAGCGGGCGTGAACGCGTTCGTATTTTCCTCGACCTGCGCCACCTACGGCGATCCGCAGCGTCTGCCGATGGACGAGGCGCACCCGCAATGGCCGGTCAGCCCCTATGGCTGGACCAAATTGATGATCGAACGCGCCAGTCGCGACATGGCGGCGGCGCATGGGCTGAAGTTCGCGCACCTGCGCTATTTCAATGCGGCGGGCGCCTGCCCCGATGAAGGCATCGGCGAACGCCACGAACCGGAATCGCACGCGATCCCGTTGGCGCTGTTCACGCTGCTGGGCCGGCGCGAAGGCTTCAAGATCTTCGGCACGGATTACGATACGCGCGATGGCTCATGCCTGCGCGATTACGTGCACACGCTTGATTTAGCCGACGCCCACGTACGCGCCATCGAGCGGCTGCTCGGCGGCGGCGAGTCATTAGCGGCGAATCTGGGGACAGGCGACGGCGTCACCGTACTCGAATTGCTGGCGGCGATCGAGCGCGTCACGGGGCAAGCTGTGCCGGCTGCGCGGGCTGAGCGCAGACCTGGCGACGCGCCGGCCTTGGTGGCGGATACGGCGCTGGTGAAGCGTGAGCTGGGTTGGTCCGCAATACGCAACGTCGATCGGATCATCGCTGACGCCTGGAAATGGCACAGCGAGGTTGAGCCTAAGGTTTTTGGGTAAACTCTGAGGACCGCCGGCTTCCAGCCGGCATCTTTGCGTGCAACCAAAACTTCGCAGGCAAACTGAAACACCTCATGCCGGCTGGAAGCCGGCGGTCCTCAGAGTTTAATTAAGGCCGCCCCACGCTCACATAGTTGAAGCCCTTCGCCCGCATTTCTTCGGGGCGATAGATATTGCGGAGATCGATCACGATCGGCGTTTTCAGTGCATCTTTCATGCGGTCCAAATCCAAAGCGCGGAATTGGTCCCATTCGGTGATGATGACGACGGCGTCGGCGTTTTGAACGCAATCGTAGGGGCCGGTGGCGAAGGCGACGTCTTTCAGCATGTGCTTGGCTTCGGCCATGCCCTCGGGATCGAAGGCGCGGACCTTGGCGCCTTCGGCTTGCAGCGTCGGCACGATATCGAGCGCGGGCGCATCGCGCATGTCGTCAGTGTTTGGCTTGAAGGTGAGGCCGAGGATGGCGATGGTTTTGCCGGCGACGCTGCCGCCGACCGCTTCGATGATCTTTTGCGCCATCTTTTGTTTTCGCGCGGAGTTCACGCGCACGGTAGCCTCGATCAGTTCGATCGGCGCGTTCGAGTCGCGCGCGGTTTTCATTAGCGCCAGCGTATCTTTCGGAAAGCATGAGCCGCCATAGCCGGGGCCAGCGTTCAGGAATTTGCGGCCGATGCGGTTGTCGAGGCCGATGCCCTTGGCGACTTCCTGCACGTTGGCGCCGACGGCTTCGCAGAGATCGGCGATCTCGTTGATGAAGGTGATCTTCATGGCGAGGAAGCCGTTGGCGGCGTATTTGATCAGTTCCGAGGTGCGGCGCTCGGTGAAGACGATCGGCGTTTCGTTGAGGAAGAGCGGGCGATAGAGCGAGCGCATCACTTCGCGCGCGCGCTCGTCATCGGTGCCGACAACGACGCGATCGGGGCGTTTGAAATCGTTGATGGCAGCACCCTCGCGCAGGAATTCCGGGTTAGAGACGACGGCGAAATCGGCGCTCGGATTGGTTTTCTTGATGATGGCTTCGACTTCATCGCCAGTGCCAACCGGCACCGTCGATTTGGTGACGATGACCGTGTAGCCGCTCACGAGGCCGGCAATCTCTTCGGCGGCGGCATAGACGTAGGAGAGGTCGGCGTGGCCGTCGCCGCGGCGCGAGGGGGTGCCGACGGCGATGAAGATGGCGTCGGCGTCGCGGATAGCGGCGGTCGGATCGGTGGTGAAGAACAAGCGGCCTTGCTCGACATTGTCTTTCACCAATTCATCGAGGCCAGGCTCGAAGATCGGGATGTCGCCCTTTTGCAAGCGCGCGATCTTGCCGGCGTCCTTATCGACGCAAGTCACGGTGTGGCCGAAGTCGGCGAAGCACGCGCCGGAAACGAGGCCGACATAGCCGGTGCCGATCATGGTAACGCGCATGCTTAGATTTCCTGATTATAGGCGCCGACTTCAGCGAAGCGGGCGAGGCGTGGTTTCACTTCTTCGCGGAAGAGGGCTTTCATGTCGTCGTCGCTGGTCATGCTTTCGACCACGACGACGAGTTCGGGCTTGTTCGATGAGGCCCGCACCAGCACCCAAGCGCCGTCTTCGAGCGTAACGCGGGCGCCGTTGACGGTGTTCACGTCGCGGATGGAGCGGCCGAGGATCTTTCCGCCTTCGGCCGCGAGCTTTTGGTAATCGGCAACGACGCGTTCGACGATGCCGTATTTGGTTTCGTCATCGCAGTGCGGGCTCATGGTGAGCGAGGTGTAGCTCTTCGGCAGCGCGTTCTTGAGCTCGCTGAGCTTCTTGCCGGGATTGCGATCGAGCATGGAGAGCACGGCGGCGGCGGCGACGATGCCGTCGTCATAGCCAAGGCCCAGCGGCTCACGGAAAAAGAAGTGGCCGCTCTTTTCGAAGCCGGCCAGCGCGCCGAGTTCGGTGGTGCGGCGCTTGATGTAGGAGTGGCCGGTCTTCCAGTAATCGACCGTGGCGCGGTTGGCTTTCAGCACCGGATCGATGGCGTAAAGGCCAGTCGATTTCACATCGGCGACGAAGACGGCGTTCTTGTGTGTGGCGGAGAGATCGCGCGCCAGCATGAGGCCGACTTTATCGGCGAAAATTTCATCGCCTTGGTCATCAACGACGCCGCAGCGATCGCCGTCGCCATCGAAGCCGAGCGCTACATCGGCGCCGTGCTTGCGGACGGCGGCGGCCATGTCGTGCAGCATTTCGCTATCTTCGGGATTGGCGTTGTAGTTCGGAAAGGTCCAGTCGAGCGCCGTGTGGAGGTCGATTACTTGCGCGCCCATGCGACGGAGCGCTTCCGGCGCGAAAGCGCCCGCCGTGCCGTTGCCGCAGGCGGCGATGACCTTGAGCGGGCGCGAGAGTTTCACGCGGCTGACAATGTCGGCGATGTAGCGCTCGCGCATGCCTTCGACGAATGTGTAGCTGCCGCCGGCGCGGTCTTTGAATTTGCCGCCGAGGACGATGTCGCGCAGCGCGCCCATTTCGTCGGGGCCGAAAGTGAGCGGTTTGTTGGCGCCCATCTTCACGCCGGTCCAACCGTTCTCATTGTGCGAGGCGGTGACCATCGCAACGCAAGGAATATCGAGCGCGAACTGCGCAAAATAGGCGGTGGGCGAAAGCGCGAGGCCGATATCGTGGACCTCCATGCCCGCCTGCATGAGGCCGAGCGTCAGCGCTTGTTTGATCGAGGTCGAGTAGAAGCGGAAATCGTGGCCGACCACGATGCGTGGGGCGACGCCCATTTCGTGGAGGAGAGTGCCAAGGCCTGCGCCCAGAGCCTGCACGCCGAGCAGGTTCAGCTCCGGCGGCTTCTCGGCGCCCGGAATGCCGAACCACCAGCGCGCGTCGTATTCGCGGAAGCCCGTCGGCTTCACCAGCGGCAAGCTCTCGAACTCAACGGAATTGGCGGCGAGGCTTGCGCGCGGGGCGGGCAGCATGGGCGGGTCCAGTCAGGGTAGCCGGGGAAGCGGCGGGTTTCTCCGAAAAGACCGCGCGATGCAATCCGCTGCGCTGCCTCAGGCGTGCGGGATGATGCGAATACGCGTGATTTCGAGCCCGAAGGCGCGGTCGGCGCCATCGTTAATGGCGCGCAGGCCGATGGCGCTCACATCGCTTTGCGCCGGAACCTCGAAGCGAATGGTGCTGGGTTGGGGTTGGATGGCTTGAGAAACCCAAGTGGTCGGGCCCGAGCCCTGAAGGCTCACGGCGAACGCCTGGGAGGTGTTGATCGCGAGCGGGCTGTAGCTGACCTCGATGGTGGCGGGGTGGCCGTTGAGGCGGGCGGCGTCGGCTTCGTTGAGCAGTATGCGGACGCCGGTCTCGGTGGGCTGCGGCTGGCCCTGCTCGATCTGCACGCCAATGCGCAGCGAAAGCGGCTGGCCCCAGAAATTGCGGACCACGGTGAGGGCGTGGTTGGGGGTCGGCGCCGGGGCGTTGAAAGCCGCGCCGCGATAAACCAGCGCGTTCTCGACCATCTCCGCCGCCGCCGGGGCGGGATCGCGCGGCCAGTTCTGGGGCCGCAGGCTGATCAGGATGACGCCCACGGCGAGGACGAGCGCCAGGGGGTAGAAGATTAGGGGATGGAAGAGCCACGAACGCATGCATGGGGTGTAGCCCGGGGCCTGCGGCGGGGCAAAGGCGCTTGACGGGCGGGAGCAGGGCTGAAATCAGCGGCCCCATGTCCTTCATCGCACTTCTTCGCCACGGCCAAAGCCAGTGGAATCTCGAAAACCGCTTCACCGGCTGGGTCGATGTCGATCTGACCGCCCAGGGCGAGGCCGAAGCGCGGCGCGCTGGCGCTTTGCTGGCCGAAAGCGGCGTGCCGTTCGACAAGCTCTATACCTCGCTGCAAACGCGGGCGATCCGCACCGGCAATATGGCGCTCGAGAATGCTGGCCTCTCGTGGCTGCCAGTGTCGCGCGATTGGCGGCTGAACGAGCGCCACTACGGCGCGCTGACCGGCCTCGATAAAGCCGAGACGGCGGCGAAGCACGGCGAAGACCAGGTGCTGGTGTGGCGGCGCTCTTACGACACGCCGCCGCCGCCGCTGGAAGCGGGTGGCGAATTCGATCTCTCCAAGGATCGCCGCTATGCGGGGGTTGCTGTGCCGGCGACGGAGTCGCTGAAGCTCACCTTGGAGCGCGTGCTGCCGTATTGGAATGAGACGATCGCGCCCGATCTGCGCGCCGGCAAAAATCTCATCATCGCCGCGCACGGCAACTCGTTGCGCGCCATTATGAAACATCTCTTCGCTGTGCCGGATAGCGACATTGTCGGCGTCGAGATGCCGACCGGCAATCCGCTGCTGATTGAGCTGGATGCGAACCTGAAGCCGAAGAGCGCGCGTTATCTCGATGCGGCGCGGGCGGTGAAGCTGCCGGATTTTCCGGGGTGAGCGACGCCTCTTTGATGCAGCGCGCGCTCGCGCTTGCCGCGCCGATGATAGGGCGCACCGGTGACAACCCGGCCGTTGGCTGCGTTCTGGCGCTGGGCGACGCTATCTTCGGCGAAGGTGCGACGGCGGAGGGCGGGCGCCCGCACGCGGAAGAATTGGCCATCGCCGCGGCAGGCGGCGCAGCGCATGGGGTCACCGCATTCGTGACCCTGGAGCCTTGCGCCAAGCGCAGCGCCGGCGGCGTCGCCTGCGCCGACCGGCTGATCAAAGCAGGCGTCGCGCGCGTTGTGATCGCGACGCGCGATCCGCATCCGAATGCGGCGGGTGTCGGCGTCGAGCGTTTGCGTGCGGCGGGCATCGCGGTTGAGTTCGGCTTGATGGAAGCACAAGCGCTAGCGCAGAACGCGGCCTTCTTCGCGCGTTGGGGAGCGTGAGATGCAAACGTTGATTACAGCGCGCTGGTTTTTGATCGTGGCCGCGCTGATCTTCGGCGCGGCGTTTTTGATCCCGTTCGCTTATCCAGCGTCGCAATATTGGACGGTTCGGCCTGAGCGGCTGATGATGTTCGTGCCGCCGCTGCAATTGGCAGGCACAATCGGTATGAGCCGGCACTTCGCGGCGCGCGGCGTTGCCGTGAAACAGCTTGTGCAGGCGGGCTATGTCGCCGCGATCGCGTGGCTTGCGGCCCTGATGGGCGCGGCGGTCAGCCAAGCATCGGGGCCGGGCGGGTTAGTGTACGGGATGCTGTTGCTGTTGCCGGCTGCGGGCGTGGGCCTGCTGGCGCAAATCTTGTCTTTCATTGGCTTCCTGCGCGCCGAGCGGACTGCGCCCTAAACGCCGATCACGAAGCTCACAGTGGTTGTCGCCGAACCGCCGATATTCAGCGTTTGCACGGTGCGCGCGCCTTCGACTTGATAATCGCCCGCTTTGCCCGCGGTTTGCTTCCAGGCGTCGAGCGCCATGCGGACGCCGGTGGCGCCGACGGGGTGGCCGAGGCCGATGAGGCCGCCTGACGGATTGATCGGAAGCTTGCCGCCTATGGCGATGTCGCCCGCCTCGATCGCTTTCCAGCTTTCGCCGGGGGGGGCGAGGCCGAGATGGTCGATCGCCATGTATTCGGTGACGGCGAAGCAATCGTGCGTTTCAACGGCATCGATGGACTCGAGCGAAACGCCCGCCCGCGTGCGCGCATCTTCGATGGCGCGGCGGACTTGCGGGAAGACGTACTCAGCGCCGGCGCTGGCGCGGATTTTCTGATCGTAGCTGATCGGCGCCGAGCGATGGCCCCAGCCTTTAATGCGCGGAATGCTTTCAAGCGGGATGTTGTGTTGTTTGGCGTATTCAGCCGCACGCTTGGGCGAAGCGAGAAAGATAACCGCGCTGCCATCGGTGATCTGGCCGCAATCCATCTTGCGCGTGCGGCCGACGATGATGGGGTTGGTTTCGTCGTCCGCCGTGAAGTTTTCCGGTGAGAATGTATACTTGCGCGTTTGGGCGTTGGGATTGCGCTTGGCGTTGTCGAAATTGTTTTGGCTGATCGCCATCAGGTGGCGATAGTCGAGGCCGTAGCGTTGCTCGTATTCGTCGGCGAGATCCGAAAAGGCCTTCGGCCACGCGAAGGGCGTATCGGTGTATTCGTAGCCGGCCCACGCGGCAGCGCCAAGATGGCGCGCGGCTTGTTCACCGGAGACGTTGCGCATCTGCTCGATCCCGACGACGCAGGCGAGATCGTAGCGGCCGGCTTCAATCTCGGCGGCTGCTGCGAGTATGGCGACGCTCCCCGAGGCGCAGGCTGCTTCATGGCGTGCGGTCGGCATGCCGTTGAAGTCGGCGTGCAGCATGCCGAAGAACCCGCCCATCAAGCCCTGGCCCGCAAACAACTCGCCAGCGAAATTGCCGACATGGCCGGTTTCGATGTCGGCTGGCTGCAGGCCGACGGCGTTCAATCCGCTGCCCACGGTTTCCGCGAATGCGGTCGCCGTGTCCCAGCCTTTGCGCTGCCAGTTGTCGGCGAAATCGCTCTGCCAGCCGCCCAGAATGTAGGTCATGAGCGTTTGCCTTCGGCGAGGAACTGGCGATCGGCCCAGCATGCGTGCGTGCCGGAGCAGAGTTTGTGCGGCAATGCGATGCGCGCGACCGGGCCGGCTGCGATGTCCTTAGCATCAAGGATCACGCACTCGGATTTACCGGCGTTTTCGTCGATGACGAAGCTGACGAGATAGCCGTCGTCCTCATCCTTGGCTCCAATGCGCGGTGCGAACGGCGCCTCTGAGCCATAGCGGCCCTCGCCCAGTTGGTAGCTCTCGCTTTCGCCGGTTTCGAGGTCGTGCTTCACGAAGCCGGTAAAGAGAAACCAGCCGGGCTTTGCTGTCGTGGAATAGGCGTAGCGATATTTGCGGCCGGCGTAGCGTTGATTGATGGTGCCGAATTCGAGGATGCGCTCGTCGAGCGTTTCTTCTTTCGTCGAGCCGTCTTTCAGGTTGAAGCGCCAGCGATGTAGGCGCGAGCCGAACGTGTGCTCGTCCAGATGGCCCATCATGTGCTCGTAGCCTTGCGGCGCGTCTTTGAACTTGCCGGGCTCGGGATTGGACTGGAAGTAGCCGTCGAGCACGATCTCATCGCCGTCTTCGTAGGCGTTGGTCCAGTGCAGCACGAAGGTGGGCGCCGCCTCGAACCAGCGGATTTCGCCGGCGCCGTGACGCGGCACGATGGCGAAGCGCGATGGCAGATCGCGGTGCATGCGCACGACATGGGCGTTCAGCTTCAGCGCTTCGGGATCCCAGAACAGCGGGAAGTCGTTCAAGATGACGTAGTTTTCCGTGAACGCCATGTCGTGCGGCAAACGCGGGCCGGGCAGCGGCACCGGACGGTAGTGCGTGAGCTTGTTCGATGCGTCGACGACGCCGAAATGCATGTAGGGCGCGTGCTTCGAATAGTTGAAGAACATCAACTCGCCGGTGCGCTCGTCCACTTTCGGATGCGCGGAGACGCCGTCGAGCGGGCCCCAGTGCGCGACGCCTTCGGTTTCCAGCGTGTCGGGATCGACGACATAGGCTTCGCCGCATTGATAGAAAGTAGCGAGCGCTTTGCCGGCGTGGACGATAACGTCAGTCGACGCCGAATCTTTCAAGCTGCCGTGGGCGCCGAAGCCGGGGCGACGCGAGGGGTCGACGCGGTCCATAAGTCCGCCCCAAAGCGAGGCTTGCGCTTCCTGCTCAGCGTGAAAGCAGCGCGTGCGGATGAAGCGGTTGGAATAGTTGGCGCGGCCGTTCTTGAAATCGATCCGATGCAACATGCCGTCGCCATCGAACGGGTGATAGCGGCCGAGCGGCTGATGGATTTGATTTTCGGTGTTGCGGAGATAGACGCCGTCAATGTCGAGGGGGATCGCGCCTTCGATGACTTCAAGGTCAAGCGCATCCACCTCTTCATGCAACGGCGTCCAGGCGCCGTTGAGGTACGGGTGGTTGGACGGCTTGAGTGTTGTGATGATCGGCTTTCGGCGCGTCAGCTGCATCGGTGTTCCGCCCTGGCGTTTTGTTTCCGCGAGTGTCGGCTGAACGCGGGCGGGGCGCAACCATCAGCGTTTACCGCAGCTTCGCGATCGTCAGCCCGTCCGCCTTCGCGCGGTCCTTCACCGACTCCTCGCTGCGCGTCAGCGCCTTCGCGATGGCTTTCAGCGACATGCCTTTGCCGGCGAATTGGTGGAGCTTTTGGATTTCGTCTTGGCGCCAGGGTTGGCGATGGCGCTCGAAGCGTTCGGTCATTCCGCAGCCACGGCGGTTTGCTTGGCCAGGCGATCGAACATCACCAGGTCGCGGACCAAATCTTCCAACTGATCGAACGGCACCATGTTGGGGCCGTCGCTTGGCGCATTGTCCGGATCGGGGTGGGCTTCAAGGAAGACGGTAGCGACGCCGATGGCAACCGCCGCGCGCGCGAGGATCGGCACGAACTGGCGTTCGCCGCCGCTGGTGTCGCCGCGGCCGCCCGGCTGTTGCACCGAATGCGTGGCGTCGAACACGACCGGCGCGCCGAAGCTCTTCATGATCGGGATCGCGCGCATGTCGGAGACGAGCGTGTTGTAGCCGAAGCTGGCGCCGCGTTCGCAGGCCATGACGTTTGGGTTGCCGCTGCCGGTGATCTTGGCGATCACGTTCTTCATGTCCCATGGCGCCAGGAACTGGCCCTTCTTGACGTTGATCGGCTTGCCGGTCTCGGCGGCGGCGACGAGCAGGTCAGTCTGGCGGCAGAGGAACGCAGGTATCTGCAGCACGTCCACGACTTCGGCGACGTCATCGCATTGCTCGGGCAGGTGCACGTCGGTCAGCACCGGAATGCCGAGCTTGGCGCGGATTTCTTCGAAGATGGGTCCGGCGACCGAAAGGCCGGCGCCGCGCTTAGTGCCGAGGCTCGAGCGGTTGGCTTTGTCGAAGCTGGTTTTGTAAATGAAGCCGGCGCCGGCGCGCTTGAACACGTCGCGCAGGAACTCAGCCGTCTCCAGCGCGTGCGCGCGGCTTTCGAGTTGGCAGGGGCCGCAGATGAAGGTCAGCGGCAGGGCGTTGCCGATCTCGAGCGGCGTCGACTCCACGCGCGGGATACGGATGACGGCGGACGGGTTCATGAATTTCCTCGCTTGAGCCTCATCAGATAGGCCCGGCGGGCCTCGCACTCAACCGCGCACATGCGCCGGGGATAGGCGAAGAGAGCGCCTCTATGGCCGGCATTGGCCCTGCCAATGGAGAGAAAGTCATTTTTCTCCTGACAGCCAGCCCCCGGGCGTGCCAACAGGCCATCCATGCCAGCTTTGCCGGTCTCATTCCTGGTCTCGCGTTTCCCGAACCCGTCGGAGACGTTCATCCAGGCGCAGGTCGAGGGCTTGCTGGAGCGAGGCGCGAAGGTTGACGTTCACGCGCTGGCGGCAGGCAATGCCGACGTGCTGGGCGCGCTACGGCTCAAATGGCAGGACCGGTTGAAGGTGCACTATGCGCCGGTGCCGAAGACGTTCGGGGCGCGGCTGCTCGCGGCGCCGGCGGCGTTGGGCAAGCGCAATGCGCTGGCGACGCTCGATGCGGGCAAGTTTGGCGAGGATGCGTCGTCGCTCAGATTGCTGATCGCCGCCGCGCGCTGGCCGCAGGAGCCGCCGGAGCGGCGCGTGTGGCTGGCGCACTATGGGCGCTGGGGGCGGTTTGCGTGCGCGCTGCGTGATTTAGGGTTGACCAAGGGACCGATCACCACCGTGTTTCACGGCAAGGATATGTCGGCCTATTTGAAGAAATATCCCGACGCCTACACATCGCTATTTAGGCGCGGCGATCTCTTCCTGCCGATCAGCGATCTGTGGCGCGACAAGCTTATTTCGCTCGGCGCGCCAGAGGCGCGGACGATGGTGCATCGCATGGGCGTCGATGCCGCGCGCTTCACTATGATCCCCCGCACGCTCGGCGAAGGCGAGCCGGTCAAGTTCATCGGCGTTGGCCGCATGGTGGAGAAAAAGGGCTTCGACGATGCGATCCGCGCATTTGCGTCGCTCCGCCGCGAACATGAGTTTCCGAACGCGACGCTGACTTTGATCGGCGACGGCGAGTTGCGCGACTATCTCAAGAACTTCGCCATCAGCCTCAATCTCGGCGGCGTGGTGAAATTCACCGGGCTGTTGCCGCATGCCGAGGTCGCGCGCGAGCTAGCGCAAGCCCACGTCTTCGTGCTGCCCAGCAAGACGGCGGCGAGCGGCGATATGGAGGGCATTCCGGTCGCGCTGATGGAGGCGATGGCGCAAGGGCTGCCCGTTTTGGCGACGCGCCATTCGGGGACGCCGGAGCTGGTCGAACACGATGTTTCGGGGCTGATCTGTAACGAAGGCGATTGGCGGGCGCTCTCGGCCAACATGAAAGCCATCGCCACGGCGCCGGACCGCTGGGCGGCGATGGGCCAAGCGGGCGCCTCGCGCGTAAGAGGCGAGTTCGAGCTCAAACGCTGGAACGACAAATTGTTCGAACGGCTGAGCGGCCTTTACGCCATATGATGGCGCCGGATGCCGCTTTGGTGCGTTAGCGGCAAAAGGTGAGTTCTCATGTTTAAGCAGGCTTCCCCGCCGAAACCCGTTCTGCGCTCAATCGCCGTCGTGCTCGCCGCGATCGTGGCGATTGCCATGCCGTCGCTGATCTACGCGACTGACTTTGGCCTGAGCGCCGCGGAGTTTGCCAGCGATGGCAATTCCACACTTCGCGCCGAAGGCTACGCGTTCTCGATCTGGGGGCTAATTTATACAGCGCTCAGCGCGTACGCGATTTATCAGATTCTGCCGGCGACGGCGAACGGACGCTGGCTCGATCGGCTGGCTTGGCCGTCGGTTGTGTCGATGACGGGGTGCGGGCTTTGGCTGTTTGCATCGGCGATTGATGCGAAGGCGGCGACGGTTGCGATCATTGCGATCTCGGCGGGGGCGCTCGTGGTTGCGTTCTGGCGCGCGGGCGACGTCGGCCATGCGTCGCTGCGGCAGGCGATCTTTATTCTGTGGCCGCTCGGCCTGCTTGCTGGATGGCTGACGATTGCGACCGCGATCAACCTGCTCACAGTGCTCACCGCCTGGGAGGTGATCACGCCGCAGACCGCGCCGATCTGGGCGGGCGCCGGTATCGCCGCCGTGGTGTTGATCGGACTGGCGGTGACCAATCGCACGCGGCTCTTGGCTTATCCGTTGCCGATCGCGTGGGGTCTGGCGGCGGTTTATGTCGCCGAGCAAAGCGACAAACCTCAAATCGCGATGGTCGCCGCTGCCGGCAGCGCGCTGCTTCTGGCGTTTGCGCTTTTCCGGGTGCTGCGTGGACGCACGCAGGCGGTTGCGCCTTCGTGACAAGGGTCGCGCCGCGTGCGAAACGGCGCACATGAGTTCAGACCTGATCAAGCCGGACGCCGCCATCGCTGTGGGGCAGGAGACGATCCGCGCCGAGGCGCGAGCGTTGGAGCAATTGGCGGCGGCGTTGGCCGGGCCGTTGCGCGAGCCGTTCGTGCTGGCGACGCAATTGCTGGCCGGCGCCAAGGGGCGGGTGATCGTCACCGGCATGGGCAAATCGGGCCACATCGCGCGCAAGATCGCTGCGACCTTGGCCTCGACCGGCACGCCTGCTTATTTCGTCCACCCCGCTGAGGCCAGCCACGGCGATCTCGGCATGATCACCGAGCAGGATTGCGTGCTCGCCATCTCGCGCTCGGGCGAGACGGGGGAGCTATCGGACCTCATCTATCACTGCCATCGCTTAGACATTCCGCTGATCGGGATGACGTTCAAAACCGAGTCGACGTTGGCGAAAGCCTCGAACGCGCCTTTGGTGATGCCCGATTGCGGCGAAGCCAGCGAAGCGGCGCCCGCGCCGACGACGTCGACGACGATGTGCTTGGCTTTGGGCGATGCGCTCGCCGTGGCGCTGCTCGATGCGCGCGGTTTCACGGCTGCGCATTTCGGCGCGATCCATCCGGGCGGCAAGCTCGGCGCGGCGCTGAAGAAGGTACGCGATCTGATGCGTGTCGGCGAAGAAGATCCGCTGATCCCGCCGGAGACGAGCATTCCCGAAACGCTGAAGGCGATTTCGCGGGTCGGCATCGGCGCAGCGGGTGTCGTGGAAAACGGCAAGCTGATCGGCATCGTCACCGACGGTGATCTCCGCCGCAAGCTGACGCGCGAGATGTTCGACAAAACCGCGCGCGAGATCATGACTGCCAACCCGCTCACCATCTCGCCCGAAGCGCCGATCGCCGACGCCGTGCAAATGATGAACGCCAAGCGGATTACGATCCTGTTCGCCGTGAACGACGCCGGCGTGCCGGTTGGCGTAGTGCATATGCACGATCTGCTGTCGGCTGGCGTGCGGTAGAAATTTGGGTGGGGACGAGCGGTGATGAGATCAGTTGCGAAGATCGTGATGGCGTCCGCTGTGTTGCTGACGCTCCCGGCGAGCGCGCAAACGGCGCCTGGTTTCTCCACTCAGGTTGACGCCGCCATTGGCCAAGTGCTGCCGCGCATGATCGCGTGGCGGCGCGACTTCCATGAGCATCCAGAGCTTTCGTACGAAGAAGTGCGCACGGCCGGCGTCGTCGCGCGGCATCTGCGTGGGCTTGGGCTTGAGGTGCGTACTGGCATCGCGCAGACGGGCGTTGTCGGCGTTCTGCGCGGCGCGCGGCCGGGGCCAGTGATTGCGCTGCGCGCCGATATGGACGCGCTGCCGGTGACAGAGGAGGGCGATCTGCCGTTCCGCTCGCGGGCGCGCGGGCGATATAACGGTCAGGACGTCGGCATCATGCACGCCTGCGGACACGACACGCACGTCGCCATCCTGATGGCGGCGGCGCAAGTGCTGGCGTCGCGGCGTAGCGAAATGGCCGGCACGGTGATCTTCGTGTTTCAGCCGTCCGAAGAGGGTGCGCCTCCCGGCGGGATCGGCGGCGCACGGCGCATGCTCGCGGAAGGCCTGTTCGCCGATCTCCGGCCGGAAGCGATGTTCGGCTTGCATGCCTGGCCGGGGCCGAGCGGCACGGTGACGATGATCCCCGGCCCGTTCATGGCCGGCTCCGATCGCTTGGACATCACCGTCACCGGCAGCCAAACCCATGGCGCCCAGCCGCATGCGGGCATCGACCCGATCGTGGTCTCGGCGCAGATCATCAACGCGCTGCAAACCGTGCCATCGCGCCAGATGGATGCGGTGCGCTCGCCGGTGATCGTCACCATCGGCATGATCCAGGGCGGCGTGCGCTACAATATCATCCCACAAACGGTCGAGATGCAGGGCACGATCCGCTACCTCAATCCGGACACGCGCGAGGACCTTTACATGCGCATCCGACGCACCGTGACGGAGGTCGCCGCGGCTTCGGGCGCAACGGCGGACGTCACCATCACTGAGAACGCGATCCCGGTGGTCAACCCGCCGGATCTGATGGCGCGGGCGCGCGGCGCTGCTGTGCGTGCGCTCGGCGAGGGCGCGGTGCTCAGCGGTCAGCCGGTGATGCCGGCCGAAGATTTCGCGTACTTTCAGCAGCAAGTGCCGGGCGCGTTTTTCTTCTACGGCGTCAATCCACCCGGCGTGAGCCAGGCCGAGGCCGCGCCTAATCATAACCCGCGCTTCTTCGTGCATGAGCCGGCGATGGAGACGGGCTTGCGTGCGATGGTGGCCGTGGCGCTCGACTATGTGGGGCCGTCACAATCGGCGCCGTAACCGTGCTTTTTCTTGACTTGCATAGCTCCGGGAGGCCCTATGCGGCTCGGACTAGACCGGTCACGACGTTCCCGCGCCTCTCTTAGCGACGGCTTTCGTTCTACCAAGCAGTCCACCGTGAGCCGCTCTTGGCGCGCGGCAATTCTTGAGGAGTGCGCCCATGGCTACGGGTGTCGTGAAATGGTTCAACATGGCCAAGGGCTTCGGCTTCATCGCGCCGGATGAAGGCGGCCAGGACGTGTTCGTGCATGTGAGCGCTGTCGAGCGTTCGGGCCTTACTGGCCTGCGTGAAGGCCAAGCGGTGAGCTTCGACGTGGAAAACGATCCGCGCAAGAACAAGCCGTCGGCGGTGAACATCAAGCCGGTCTGACGATCGGTCGAGCGCTACTGGATCGCCGTGCGGCATCGCGCGGCGATCTTTCATATGGGGCGTCATTCCGGGGCAATGCGCAGCATTGAGCCCGGAACCGAGGAGCTGATGATGCGCTGGCGGCCCCTGGGTTCCGGGTTCGCGCTAGGCGCGCCCCGGAATGACGCGTAGGACCTCGCTTCAGTGATCAAAAACATCTCAACAGATCGAGAACAACAATGACTGCACCGTTTCGTCTCTATGGCGCGGAGCTTTCGCCCTATTCGGTGAAGGTCCGCTCTTATCTGCGCTTCAAGGGCGTTGAGTTCGAATGGCTGACGCGCACGGCTGCGCGCCAGGACGAATTCGCCCGCTACGCCAAGCAGCCGCTGGTGCCGGTGCTGGTCGATGCCGACGACAACGCGATGCAGGATTCAACGCCGATGCTGGAGCAGCTCGAGCGCGAATTCGCCGAGCCGAGCGCGACGCCCAGCGATCCCGCCTTGGCCTTCATCGCCGCACTGCTGGAAGACTATGCCGATGAGTGGCTCAACAAGGCGATGTTCCACTATCGCTGGAGCTACCCGGAAGATCAGGACAGCGCCGCGCGCCGCATCGTCGAGATGATCTTCGAAGGCGCCGAGGCGCCGGAAGGCATCGAAGCGTCAGTAAAGACGCGCATGATCGGGCGCTTGCATCATGTCGGCTCGTCGCCGGAATCGGCGCCGGTGATCGAAGGCTCGTTCAACGCGGCGTTGGCGTCGGTCGAGCGGCTGCTCGGCTCGCGGCAATACTTGTTGGGCGGCCGGCCGAGCTTTGCGGATTTCGGCTTGGCCTGCCAGTTCGCGCAATTGCTCTCCGACCCGACGCCGGGCGCCATTCTGCGCGCGCAGGCGCCCAACATCGTGCGCTGGGTCGAGCGCATGGAGAACCCGACCGTCGAAGGCGAGTTCGTGCCGCTGGCGGAAGTGCGCGACCAGCTCACCGACCTGCTGCGCGGCGAAATCGCCGGCGCTTATCTCGCTTGGGCCGCCGCCAATGCGCAGGCGGTGGCGGACGATGCGCGCGGCGTCAGCATCGAGATCGCCGGCACGACATTCTACCAAAAGCCGCAACGCTACGCCGCCAAGGCGCTGGCGGAGCTCAAGCGCAAGCGCGCGGCGGTGGACGATGACGCGCTCTCAGCGCTGCTCGGCGAAACCGGCTGCGATGCCTATCTGCTCGCCGCGGCCACCATCGCGTCGCCAGAAATGGCGCCGGATGACGGCGGCGATGTCGGCGATGATGAAGACGGCGACGACGGCGAAGATTAGGCCTCGCAGGCAGCTTTGAAGTCATACCCCACCTGTCCCGCGCAATCGGGCCAGGCTTCGGTTTCGCGCCAGTATCGCGCGAGGCCCAGGCGCGCGCAGAGTTTGGCGAAGTCCGGGTTCATGCGCAGCTGGATGGTCTGATCGATGAACAGCAGCGCGGTTTCGTAGCCTATGTGCGGCCGCGTGGTTTCGAGCGCGCCGTGGCGCCAGGCATCGACGTTATCGAGCGCCTCTTCGAAGATCGCGAGCGCCGGGCCGGTGAAGCCGAGAACGGAGAGCGCGGTCGCGAGATCGAGAGCTGCGGCGGGCTCGGCTTCGGCTATGGCGGCGAAATCTTCGCCGAGCTTCATGAACGCCTCCGGCGAGGGCGCCATCATCAGCTGCTGCATGCGCTCGCCGGCTTTGTATGACGCAGACTCGCGCAAGCCGGGGATGAGACGCGCGCCATCCGCGCGTAGTGCTTCGGCGGTGGCGAAGTCGGCGTCGAGTGCAGCGGTGTTCAAGCGCATGAACCAGACGAAGACGTTGTCGGGATAGCGCTTGGCGGCGTCGTTGAGAATGGCGCGGCCTTCGGATTTGTCGCGCTTGGACCAGACATTGTAGCCGTGAAATGCCGCAAGCATCGGATCGAGCGGATCGAGCGCAAACGCCTCCGCTTGCCGCGCATAGCCGGCTTCAACGCGGCCGACAGAGATCAGGAACTGGCCGTGCCGGAACAGCAGCAGCGGGTTGTTGGGGTCGACGCTGAGCGCCTTTTCGATCAGCGCCTCGCGCTCGCGCCAGCGGCCGAAGAACTCGCCTTCGAGTGCGGCCAGCACGGCATAGGCTTCGCCCATGCTGGGATCGGCGCCGAGCGCGCGTTCGGCGGCTTCGCGCGCGTCCTCGACGTGGCGGGCGCGATCCGAGCGCGACAGGCGTAGGACTTCGAGTTTGGCGGTGGCGAGTGCGGCCCAGGCGCGGGCGAAATCCGGGGCTTCGCGGACGATGCGGTCGAGTGCTGCGGCGGCGGACTGGATGCAGACGATGGCGCCTGTTCGCATCAATTGGCGCGCTTCGAAATAGGCGTCGGAAAGTGCTGCGGTGAGCTTGGGCGGCGTCGGCCGGCGCGCTTCGCCGAGGGCGACAGCCAGCGCCTTGGCGACTTCCGTCGCGATCTCTTCTTGCAGCGAAAGCGCATCATCGAGCGGGCGGTCGTAGCGGTCGGACCAGAGCACGACGCCGCTTTCGGCGTCGGCCAAGTGTGCTGCGACGCGGACGCTCTCTTCGGTGCGGCGCACGGAGCCGTCAAGCACGTGGGTGGCGTGGAGCGCTTTGGCGGCCTTGGCTTTGTCACGGCCGCGAAAGGCGAAGCTCGATGTCGCGCCCAGTACTTTGACGCCGCGCAGGCGCGAGACGGCGTAGAGAATTTCTTCCGAGAGGCCGTCGGCGAAATTGCGCGTGGCGCGGTCGCGCGCGGGCGTGTCGAAAGCAAGCACGGCGAGGATGGGTGCGGCGAGCGCGGGGCGCTCAGCGGCGCCGGCGTCGAAGCCATAGATACGCGTGGTTTCGCGCATCTTGGAAAGCCGGATGCGGCCGCGCGCGGTGAGGCGGGCGGCGAGTTCGGGCGAGACGCTGTCGCGCACCAGCTGCGAGACGATGATGCCGCCGGCATTGGCTTGCGCTTGCAGGCGTGCGGCGACGTTGACGCCGTGGCCGAGCAGATCGCCATCGTCCGCCGCCGTCACTTCGCCGAGATGGACGCCTAGCCGGAAGCTCACCTCCGCTTGCGCTTCGCAAAGCGCGATGGCGGCGGCGAGCGCATCGCTGGGGCTGGCGAATTCGAGCATGACGCCGTCACCGGCTGTGTTGAAGATGCGCCCGCCATGGCGCGCGCAGGCATCGCGCGCGTGATCGCGCAGCCGCGCGACATGCGTCACAGCCAACGCCGCATCGTGCTCCGACAATGCTGAATAACCAGCAATGTCAGCCGATACGATCGCAACAAGCCTGCGTGTCTGGGGAAGCTCAGGCATTGGATAAATGTCTAGCATGCCGGCCCACGAAGCGCATGGTTGCGGCGCGATTGGGGCGACGTGAGCGGTGATCAATCGCTTGTGAGCCGTGTACGTTACAGTCATGTGAGTTTCGGCTATGGTCCCGCGACTTTCGGGACGGGGGCAAGCGTGGGCGAAACCAGGGACGATAAAGGACTGCACGCGCTATCCGAGGATACGCTTGGCTTCGGCGTGGCCGAGTTGAAGACGGCGCGAGATGTTCTGATTAAGCCGAGCCACGCGCTCGAAGCGTGGATGACCGGCGGCCCGACCGGCGGCGGACAATACGCGCGGCCGTTGCGCTTGTATCTCGTGCTGAACGCTGTGCTGATGCTGATCCTCTTCTTGCGCGGCGGCGCGGAAACTTGGCTCAGCGGCGTGCCGCCGGAGTTCATGAACGATTTGCTTGAGCGGTCCGGAAAATCGCGAGACGCGTTTCTAGCTGACGCCGATGCGTGGATGACGCTCGTCATGGTGCCGATCCTTTCAGCGTGCTACGCACTGATAGCGGCGCCGCTTTTGCGGTGGTGGGATCCCGAGGACCTCGGCGCGCGGCGTGGGTTCCGCGCCGCCTTCGGATGGCTATGCACCTGGACCGTGCCGATGATGCCGTTGTCCTGGTGGGCCTACAGCGGCGGCGCCGCAGCGTCTTGGATTGCGCTTGCGATTTTCATACTGGCCATTGTCGCGTTCATGCGCATGGGGGCCGGGCGTTGGTATCAGTCGCCGGCGGGCGGTTTTCTTAAAGGCTTTGCGCTCGCTGTGGCGATGCAGGTCGCCGGCGTGATCGGGACAGTCCCCATCTTGATCATTGGGTTGTTGGCGGGCGTGTACGGCGCTTAGTCCCGAAGCCCTTTATGCCAATCCCTAAAACGAAAAAGCGCGCGTCCTGGTTAGGGGACGCGCGCTGAAGGCATGCGGGGGGAGAAAGCGGGCCTGCCGCGCGGCAGGGGGGAGGGGGAGGCCGCGCGGCAGGAGAAGCGGGGGATTAAGCCGCTTCGGTTTCGTCGTTGGCCGCGTCCACGACTTTCGGTTTGGACTTGGCCGCGGTTGCAGTGCCGATCTCGATTTTGCGCGGCTTCATGATCTCAGGCAGCTCGCGCACGAGTTCGATGGTCAGGAGACCGTTCTCCAACTTGGCGCCGGAGACGCGGACGTGATCGGCCAGACCGAAGTGTCGCTCAAAGCTGCGTTCGGCGATGCCGCGGTGCAGGAAATTGCGCTGCGTTTCAGGCGGCTTGCGGGTGCCGGTGACGAGCAGCGAATTTTGTTTGAACTCGATATTGATGTCGTCCTGGCCAAAGCCAGCGACGGCGAGTTCGATGCGGAACGAGTCTTCGTCGACCTGTTCGACGTTAAAGGGCGGATAGCCAGGCGCAGCGTCCAGACGCGCGGCTTGGTCCATCAGCGACGCAATACGGTCGAAGCCGACGAGGGTGCGGTAAAGTGGGTTGAGTTCGTTCGTGGCCATGTCTTGTCCTCCTAAAAAGCGACACGCGCGCCCTGGCGGGGAAGCGCTTGGTTGATGCGGAAGGTCCCGACCCCGAAGGCGACGGCGGCTCCCGCGCTGTGGCCTCGTTTGAGCGCCACAACGTCCAGATAAGGAGGCCAAAGCGGTGTTCAAGGGCCGTCGTTTTGACAATGTTAGCCCTTCCCGCGTAGCGCTCATCGCCATGATTACCCGCCGCCACGCCGCCCTTGGGATCGCCGCCGCCGGCCTCGCCGCGTGCGGGCGCGGCAGCCGTCCCAACGCCGCCGACACCGCGCCGACAGGGTCGCTCGGCTGGGCCATTGGCGGCGAATGGCGCATCGCTCCGGCGCGCGACGAGTGGCGCCATCCGCTGCAGACGCTTTTGTTCTGGGGCCTCGAAGGCGACATGACGGTGCTCGAAGTGTTGCCGGGCCTCGGCTGGTACACATCGATCCTCGCGCCCTATCTCGCCGCCAATGGCGGACGTTTGATCGCGGCGGGCTTCGATCCCGATGCAAGCTCGCTGGCGCAGCGCGAAACGCTTGCCGCATGGCAAGCACGCTTCAGTCACGACCGCGAACTCTATGGCGATATCCAGCAGACTGCGGTGCGCGAACGCGGCGGGGCGCCGTTGGCGCCGGCGAACAGCGTCGATCTCGCTATCATCGCCAACAGCGTGCACACGCTGATGGCTGGCGGCATTGCCGAGCGCGTGTTCCGGGATGTGCTCGCCGCGTTAAAGCCCGGCGGCGCGTTCGGCGTCGAGCAACACCGCGCCGCGTCGACCGGTTTGCAGGATCCGCTGGCCGGCACGGGGTATGTGCAGGAAGCGTACGTGCGCGCTCTGGCGCAGGAGGCGGGCTTCGAGTTCGTCGCCGCCAGCGACGTCAACGCCAATCCGCGTGATACGCGCGACCACCCGTTCGGCGTCTGGACGCTGCCGCCCACATACCGCACCTCGCCGTTAGGGCGCCCCGACGATCCGAGCTTCGACACCGCGCCGTACGAAGCGATCGGCGAAAGCGACCGCATGACACTGAAATTTCGCAAGCCTTCCGGGGCTGCCGCCAGGGCGCCGATCCCCGAATCTGCTCCCTGACGCCGCCGTCACTCTTGCGGCCTTCCCCGCACTGGTGTGTAAGGGGCGGCAACGAGATCACGTCCGGAGGCAAGTCCATGACCTATGATGAAATCCTGAACCGCTTCAAAGAAGGCTCCGTCGTCGTACCGGGCAAGAAGGTGAAGTTCGACTTCGGCGACGCCGGCAAGATCTTCCTCGATGGCGGCGCCAACACCGTCTCCGCCGATGACGCCGCCGCCGACACCACCATCAAGGTGAAGCTCGAAGACTTCGTCGCCATGGCGCAAGGCTCGCTCGATCCGACCGCCGCCTTCATGCAGGGCAAGCTCCGCGTCGAGGGCGACATGGGCGTGGCCATGCAGCTGCAAGGCGTGATGGCCAAGCTTCGGGGCTGAGGCCAGACAAGCCGATGACGTTCGTACGCGTCCCAGGCAACGACATTCCCGAGGGCGCGGAAGAGCATTGGCTCGAAGGCCGCGGCGGCGTGAAGGTGCGTGTGTTGACCGCACCGGCACGCGGCGCGGTCCGCGGCTCCGTGATCGTTGCGCCGGGGCGCACCGAGTTCATCGAAAAATACTTCGAAGTGATCCGCGAACTGCAAGCGCGCGGCTTTGCGGTGTTCTGCATCGATTGGCGTGGGCAGGGTTTGTCGGGCCGCGAAGTTGAGAATGGCCTCAAAGGCCACTTCGTCACTTTCGACGATCCGGTGAACGATCTTTCGACAGCTTTGCGTTTGCTCTCGAACAAGTTGCCGCGTCCGCATATTGGGCTCGCGCATTCGATGGGCGGCGCCATTCTGTTGCGCGCGCTGCAGACGCGCCGCGTCGAACTCGATGCGGCGGCGTTCTCGGCGCCGATGTGGGGCATTGCCGGGCTGAAGGATCTTCAGAAGAAGTACGCGCGCTTCATGGTGTCGCTTGGCCTCGGCGGTACGTTCGCGCCGAGCGTCGAGACGAAGTGGAAGCGCGAGAACTTTAAGCGTAATCCAGTCACGCACGACAAAGAGCGCCACGCGCGCTGCCAGGGCCTGATCAGCGAAGAGCCGCGTTTGGCGTTGGCAGGGCCAACGATCGGCTGGGTGTCGGCTGCGGCGGACGCCATCGAGTCGTTCCGGCAGCCAGGCGCGCTGGCCAACATCCGCATCCCGATCCTGGTGGCGACGGCGGCGGAAGAGCAATTGGTCGATAATGAAAGCCATGACGTCGTGATAGGCGCGCTACCGGATGCGACCCACATCACCATCGCCGGCGCCAAGCACGAAATCCTGATGGAAGTCGATCCGATCCGCGCCCAGTTCTGGGACGCGTTCGACGCGCTCACCGCGCGCGTCATGCCCGCGCACGCTTAGCCGCACTCAATCATAGGAGGCCGCCATGGCCGGAGAATTGGTACTCGTCACCGGCGGCAGCGGCTTCATCGCCGCGCACTGCATTCTGCAATTGCTCGAAGCCGGCTACCAGGTGCGCACCACGGTGCGTTCGCTGTCGCGCGAGAACGAGGTGCGTGCGATGTTGCGTGTCGGCGGCGCCGAGGCGGGCGACCGGCTCACATTTGCCGCCGCCGATCTGACCAACGATGCGGGCTGGGCCGAAGCAGTGGCTGGTTGCGCTTATGTGCTGCACGTGGCTTCGCCGTTTCCGCCAGCGATACCGGCGCATGAAGACGATCTGATCATCCCCGCACGCGAAGGTGCGCTTCGTGTGCTGCGGGCGGCGCGGGATGCGGGCGTAAAGCGCGTGGTGCTGACGTCTTCGTTTGCGGCCATAGGCTACGGGCAGAAGCCGAGAGGCCGCGCCTTCAATGAAACGGATTGGACCGATCCGAATGGCGATGATGTCCGCGCTTACGTGAAATCGAAGACTCTCGCCGAAAAAGCGGCGTGGGATTTCATCGAACGCGAGGGCGGGTCGCTGGAGCTTTCAGTGGTCAATCCGGTCGGCGTGTTCGGGCCGGTGCTGGGGCCTGACTATTCGACGTCGATCCTGTTGGTGCAGCGTTTGATGGACGGCGCCATGCCGGGTTGTCCGCGTTTGTATTTTGGCGCGGTCGATGTGCGCGATGTTGCTTCGATGCACATCACCTGCATGACGCACCCAGGCGCCAAGGGCGAGCGCTTCCTGGCGGTGGCGGGCGACTTCATCTCGATCGCGCAGATCGCACGCATCCTGAAGACGCGCCTTGGCGCTGCGGCCAAGCGCGTGCCGACGATGGAGCTGCCGGACTTCCTGGTGCGGCTTGCGGCGATGCGCGATCCGGCGGTGCAGCAGATTTTGCCGGAACTCGGCAAGCGCAAGAATGGCAGCAACGCTAAAGCGCGCCGCGTGCTGGGCTGGCAGCCGCGCTCGAACGAGGAATGCTTGGTGGCGACCGCGGAAAGCCTGATCCGGCTTGGGCTATTGAAGGACGCGCAGAAAAACGCGGCGTGACTGTCGAAATGGCGGTGAGCCGCGCGTCGTGGGGGTGACGGCGCGTGCCGTGATGGAGCGTTCGACATGAAATACCTGATTCTGATTTACGGCGCTGAATCCGCCTGGGCTGACCTGTCGCCCGAGCGCGCAGTCGAGATCATGGGCGCGTACGGCGCCTATACTGAAAAACTGCAGGCGGCCGGCGTGTTCGTGGCGGGCGACGAACTCGATGCGGTTGCGACAGCCAAGAGCGTGCGCGGCGTTGGCGGAACGCAGGTGGTGGACGGGCCATTCGTCGACACCAAGGAATCGCTCGGCGGTTATTATCTGATCGAGTGCGCCACCGAAGCGGAAGCGCTCAACTGGGCCAAGCAGGCGCCGACCATGCTGCATGGCGGCGGCGTCGAGCTCCGGCCCGTCATGATGCGGTGAGCGCGAGCCGGCTGGCCGAGCGCGTCGCGCGCGAGAGCTATGGGCGTTTGCTCGCTCTGCTCGCCGCGCGCACGCGCGATGTCGCAGCGGCTGAAGATGCATTGGCGGAAGCATTCGCCGCCGCACTGACCGCGTGGCCGCGGGCCGGCGCGCCTGACAATCCCGAAGCATGGCTGTTCGCGGCGGCGAAGCGCAAACTCATCGACGCCGCGCGCCGCGCGCAAACGGCCGTTCAAAGCGAAGCCGAAATCGTGCGCGGCATGGAGGAAATCGAAGAAGAGATGGCCGCGCGCGACATCCCCGACCGGCGTTTGGGCCTCATGTTCGCCTGTGCGCATCCGGGGATCGAGGAAAGTTTGCGCACGCCGCTCATGCTGCAGGCCGTGCTCGGCTTTTCGGCCGAGCGGATTGCGGCGGCGTTTCTGGTTGAGCCGAAGGCGATGGGCCAGCGGCTCGTGCGTGCGAAGAAGAAGATCAAGGAAGCCGGCGTCGGTTTCGATGTGCCGGGGCCAGAGGCGTGGCCGGCGCGGATGAGCGCCGTGCTTGATGCGGTCTATGCAGCCTTCGCCTCGGGCTGGAGCGATCCGATGGGCGGCGATCCCGAACGAAGCGGCTTGACCGAGGAAGCAATCTGGCTCGGCCGCGTATTGGCTTCACAAGCGCCGCAATCGGCAGAGGGGCTCGGGCTGCTGGCGCTGATGCTGCATCTCGATGCGCGTCGCCCTGCGCGGCGCGATGCGGATGGCCGCTTCGTGCCGTTGGACCAGCAAGACGTAGCGCTGTGGCGCCGTGAACTGATCGAAGAGGCGGAGGAGACGCTGCGTCGCGCCAGCCAGCTTGGTGAACCGGGGCGCTATCAGCTGGAGGCCGCGATCCAGTCGGCGCATGCTTCACGCGCTTGGCGCGGCAGTCCCGATTGGGACGCGATCGTGCTGCTCTACCAAGCGCTGACCGAGTTGACCGGCTCGCCGGTGGCGCTTCTGAACGCCGCTGCCGCGATTGCGCAGCGGGGCGGCGCCGAAGATGGCTATGAGGCTGCCGAGGCCGCGAGTGCACGCTTTCCGGTCTTGCGCGATTATCAGCCCTATTGGGCGCTGCTCGCCGATCTCTGCGCCAAGCTCGGCCGTAAGGAAGCGGCGCGGGTAGCGTACGACGAGGCGATGGCGCGCGAGCAGGACGGGGCGGTGGTCGCGTTTCTCAAGGCGCGGAGGGATGCGCTCTGAATGTCGAAAGTGCGCAAGGCTGAACGTCTACGCCACGCCGGTCGCGTCTGAACCGGGATGGAGCACGACATGAAGTACGCAGTTCTGGTCTATGAAACCAATGACGACTTCGCCGCCCGCGAAGACGCGCGCGCCAAGGATTACTGGGATGGGCACGGCGCCTATTTCGGCGCGTTGCAGGCGGCCGGCGTATTCACCGGCGGCGCGGGCCTCACACCGCCACGTGCAGCGACGACCGTGCGCGTGCGCGGCGGCGCGCGGCAGGTGACCGACGGTCCGTACGCCGACATCAAGGAGCAGCTCGGCGGCTTCTATTTGATTGATGTCGAAAATCTCGACGCCGCCTTGGCCTGGGCCGAGAAATGCCCGGGCGCGCGCACCGGCTCGATCGAAGTGCGCCCGCTAATCGAGATGAACCAGTAGCGCGGCATGCCGCCAGTTCGCGCCACGAACTGGCGGCGCATGCGCGTAGCGACGCGCTAGAGCGCGGCGTCGTTCTTGTATTGCAGACGCACAGACGGGATGAGACCCATTTCGATCTCAATGTGCGAGAAGCCGAAGCCGGCGACCTTGATTTGCTTATGAATCTCGCCAGCCTTCAACAGCGCCCCCAACAGCATCTGGCCGAGCTTGTTGTCCTTCAGCATTTCGCGCGCGGCGCCGACATTTTCTTCGCTCTGCGCAGCGTGGCGGAAGTGCGGGATGAGCTTGGGCGTAACGCCGATCTCCACTTCGAACTCAGTCAGCTCATAGCCAGCTGACTTCAGCGCCGGCAGCGCCTGTTGAAACGAGGTGATCAGCTGCTGCACCTTCTCGGCGCTGACCGCTTGCAGTTCAGCGAGCTTATCGGTGTTGAAGAAAGACACAGCTTTGCCTTGCGCCGGCGCCGGCAGCGCGCTTTCCGGATCGGCGGCGATGAGCGCTTGCTCGGCGGGCGACACTTCTTCGCTGACAGGCGGTGTTGGCGTTGTAGCGGCGCGCGCTTGTTCTGAAAGCGCGGTGGCCGCTTCGGACGCTTTGGCGGCGGCGGCGTTGGCGGCGCTTGCGGCTTTGTCGACCAGGCCTTTGAAGTCCATGTGCTCCTCCTAGTCGCGATAGGCGCGTGCAAGTTCACGCCGTGCAGCGTCGAGTTGGCGGCGGAAGCTGG
>JALHQO010000017.1 GCA_022841905.1 Hyphomonadaceae bacterium
GCGGTGGCGGCGGCGGCGGTTATCGCGGCGGCGGTGGCGGCGGCGGTTACGGCGGCGGCGGCGGCGGCGGTGGTTATCGCGGCGGCGGCGGCGGCAGTGGCGGCGGCGGCGGATTCCGCAGCGGCCCGCGTGAAGGCGGCGGCGGCTTCGGCGGCGGCGATCGTCCCCCGCGTCAGCCCCTTGGCGATCCGCAGGACGGCGTCGTGAAGTTCTTCAACGGCGCACGCGGCTTCGGCTTCATCACGCCGGACGGCGGCGGCGCGGACGTTTTCGTCCACGTCAGCGCTGTTGAACGTGCGGGCCTGACCCAACTCGAAGAAGGCCAGCGCGTAAACTTCCAGACCCTGCCCGACACCAAAGGCAAAGGTCCGAAGGCCGTGAACCTGAAGATCGCTGATTGATCTTCAGCTAAGCCTGAAAAAACGAAGGCCCGCGGAGCGATCCGCGGGCCTTCTTGTTTTGCGTGCTGCTCTCGATCCCTCCCTTGCAAAGGGGAGGGTGTCAGGTTGCGCTAAGCGCAAGATGACGGGTGGGATGACAGCGCAGGGTTTTCCGAACGCGGCGCTTTCGCCCCACCCGTCGTCGAAGCAAGCTTCGACGACAACCTCCCCTGGCGGGGAGGGATCGCTCATCACTGCAGCGGCATGAAGATTTCCAGCCGCGCCGGCGTCGCGCCGTCCGGGCTGCCGGCTTCGTGCACGATCTCCCACGGCAGACCGCCTTCGCGGAGCGGGATGCGGTGCGCTTGCAGATAGGCGTTCATCTGCCCGTAAGCGGCCTGCACCTGACGGCGCGAGCCCTCGACCAGCACATGCATCGCCTCGCCCGATGGCGTCTGGCCGATCTGCACGCCCACCACCGTCAGCGGCGTTGCGCCCGAGAACGGATAGCCGACGCGGAAGCTCATGCGATTGGCGGCTTGATCGTAGTGCGTCACCACCCGCACCAGCGGTCCAGCCGGGGTCAGCTGATACTGCGCCATGAAATCGCGCACTTGCTGCACGCCAATACTTTCGGCGCGGTTTATTTCCTCGAGGCTGTTGGCCGAGGTCTCGACCACCGAGTAGACGAAGTTCTGCGGCTCGATATTGTCGAACTGCGGATTGAGGCCTTCGAAATTCACGTTCGGCAATTGCTCGGTCAGGGTCTTCAGCCGCGCCAGGCCGCTATCGAGCTCCTGTTGAACCATGCCGCGCAAGATCAAATTCATGTAGCGGCAGGGCACGTTGATCGCGCCTTCGCCGCACTGCGCCGTCATCGTCCACGCGACCGAGGTGGCGTTTTCGCCGGGGCGCAGTTCGATGCGCGAACTCAGGGTCGCGCGCTCGCCCATTTCCAGGATCGACTGCACTTCTTCGTTTTCAGTGGCGCTGACGATCGACATGCGGCCACGGCCGACTTCGCGCACGTTCGACACCCAGCGCATGCTCTGGCCTTCGCCCGGCGCGCCGGAGAACGCGTATTCGGCGTCTGGGTCGCGCGCATAATAGGGCGACCATTCCTTGGCGATGCGCAGATCGTTGATCATCGCGAACACCGCCACGCGCGGGCGATCGATGGTCGCCGTTCGCGTCACTTCGAGATCATTCGGCAGCAGGAAACGGCCGACGCCGTAAAGCGCGCCCGCAATGAGCGCGACCACCAGCAATAGGCCTAAGAACCACCTCATGCGCCGCCCCTTCCGCATGCTCGGAAACAGACCGAATTACCACCCGGATAGGTTCCGCGCCACGCGCGACCATGCATGCTTGCATCGCAAGCCTCGCTCTCGCGCCTAGCGCGAATGAGCCCGGTTTTATTCACCATGATCGCGTCACCCACCCCGGACGACGCCTCCCCAGCGGAGCGTGGTTACCACAGGGCAATGTCGCAAGTCAGCGCCGTGGTGCAGTGCAACTCAGGGCTTTGAGGCCTTACCGGGCGCCCGCAATTCGTCCCAAACGACGAATTCATAGGCAATGCAACGCTCCATCATCTCGCGCCAGACCGGCTCAGCGATGGCGTCGTATGACAGGCCCTGGCGCTCGCACTCGGCTTTCACCTTGGCCAGCACGTCATTGATCCGCTTTTCGTCGCGGACGACGTTGCGGTCGGTTTTGATGCGGGCGGCGGCGTCCATATAGCCCTGCCGGCGGGCGATCAGCGACACCAGCATGCGGTCGATCTCGTCGACCCCCTGGCGGACATCGGTCATGTCGCGGCAGGCCTCCGGGTCCGGAGCGGCAAAGGTTTTGATGGCTTTCAGGGCCGGGGCGCGCGCGTCATCCATGGCGAAACTTTGGGGTTGGCGCCCATTTTCGTCCAGGGGGCGCGGGGCCGCAGGGCGGCCTGGGATCGACGCCGCGCGGTCCCCATCTCTATGCGCTATCGTGACACCCGCATGACCGGCGCCGACAAACCCATCACGCCTCCGCTGGCGCACCTGCCCGCGGAAGATGCGAGCCCGCCCGTGCTGAAAGGCATCGAGGCGATCCGCGACGCGTGGAAGCGGCTGCCGTCAAAGCCCGGCGTCTATCGGATGATCGGGGCCGACGGCGAGGTGCTTTATGTCGGCAAAGCCAAGAGCCTGAAGAACCGCGTCGGCCAATACGCGCAAGGGCGCGGCCACACCAACGCAATCTACCGCATGATCCACCAGACGACGGCGCTGGAAGTGATCGTCACCGCGACCGAAACCGAAGCGCTGCTGCTCGAAACCAACATGATCAAGCGGCTCAGGCCGCGCTACAACGTTCTGATGCGGGACGATAAGAGTTTCCCGTTCATCGCCATCCGCACCGATCATCCCTACGCCGCCTTGCAGAAGCACCGCGGCGCCAAGAGCTTCAAGGGCAAGTTCTACGGCCCGTTCGCGAGTGCCGGCGCCGTCAACCGCACGCTCAACACGTTGCAGAAAGCGTTTCTGTTGCGCTCATGCTCGGACTCGACGTTCAGCGGGCGCACGCGGCCATGCATGCTTTACCAGATCAAACGCTGCTCGGCGCCGTGCGTGAATCTGGTGAACGAAACGGAGTATGCGGCGCTCGTGAAAGACAGCGTCGATTTCCTCGAAGGCCGTTCGGTTCAGCTGCAGGATCGCCTCGCAGCTGAGATGCGCGAGGCTTCCGACAAACTGGAATTCGAACACGCCGCGCGCTTGCGCAACCGAATCCGGGCTCTAGCCAGCGTGCGCGCCTCGCAAGGCATCAATCCGAGCACGTTCGATGAAGCCGATGTATTCGCGCTCCACTGCGAAGGCGGCCAGAGCTGCATTCAGGTGTTCTTCTTCCGCGCCGGCCAGAATTGGGGCAACCGCGCCTATTTCCCGCGCCACGGCGCCGAAGAGCAACCGCACGACATCCTCTCGGCCTTCCTGGCTCAATTCTACGACGACCGTGAGCCGCCTAAGCTCATCCTCTGCAACATCGAGCCGTCCGATCGCGCCTTGCTGGAAGAAGCGCTCTGCGTACGCGCAGAATGCAAAGTCGAAATCCGCACGCCCGAGCGCGGCGAGAAGAAGGACATCGTCGACGCGGTGCTGCTCAATGCACGCGAAGCGCTCGGCCGACGCATGGCCGAAACCGGCAGCGTCGCGAAACTGCTGGACGGCGTGGCGGAAGTGTTCGGTCTTTCACAGCGGCCGGAGCGCATCGAAGTTTACGACAACAGCCACATCCAAGGCGCAAGCGCGCTCGGCGCCATGATCGTCGCCGGGCCCGAGGGCTTCGTGAAGAACCAGTATCGCAAGTTCAACATGAAGCGCGAAGAGTTCAACGGCGACGACTTCGCCATGATGAAAGCAATGATCCGAAGACGCTTCGCGCGGATGCTGGCGGAGAGAGAAGAAGCCTCCCCCCTCGCGGGGGAGGTGCCGATCGACAGCGAGGCGGAGGGGGGGCGTCCCGACGCGCTTGTGCTTGCAAACACCGGCGTGTCTGATCGCTCCCCACCCCCTGCCCCCGCCCCGCGAGGGGGCGGGGGTGCTGTCGTCGATGGCGGCGTGGATTTCTCCAAAGAGCGCGACGAACCGAGCGAATCCAGATTCGGCGCCTGGCCCGATCTGGTTTTGATCGACGGCGGCGAAGGCCAGCTCAATGCGGCGCTTGAGGCGCTCGATGAACTCGGCTTGAAAAACCGCATCACCATCGCCGGCATCGCCAAGGGCGTTGATCGCGATGCGGGGCGCGAGCGCTTCTTCATGCCCGGCAAGCCGGCCTTCCGCCTCGATGAGAAGAGCCCTGTGCTCTACTATCTGCAGCGCATGCGCGACGAAGCGCATCGCTTCGCCATCGGCGCCCATCGCGGCAAGCGCTCCGCCAATATCGCCAAAAACCCACTCGACGAAATCGGCGGCATCGGCCCTGCCCGCAAACGTGCGCTTTTGGATCGCTTCGGCTCAGCCCGCGGCGTCTCGCGCGCGGCTTTGGCGGAGCTGGAAACAGTGGACGGCGTCAACACAGAACTGGCAAAGCGCATCTATGATTTTTTCCGCGATGCCAAGTGAACGCCCTCTCCTTTTCAAGCGGAGGGAACGATGAGCAACATCCCAACCCTCCTCACAGTCTTCCGCATAGCCATGGGCCCGGTGATTGCGGCGCTTATTCTGTGGGCTGCCGCGGAGACCTACGCTGATCGCCTGCTCGCGGGCTTCATCTATGCGCTCTGCGTGTTTCTGTTCGCGCTCTCAGCCGCCACCGATTGGCTCGACGGCTATCTCGCGCGCAAGCTCAACGCGGTGACGCCGCTCGGCGCCGCACTCGATCACGCCGCTGACAAAGTGCTGATCACCTGCACGCTGGTCGCGCTCGCTTACGCGGCGTTGCCGTTATGGCTGGTTGCTGCTGCTGTGCTGATCCTAGGACGTGACGTTGCAGTCGCCGGCTTGCGCGAAGGCATTGCAGCGCAAGGCAAGACGCTGCCGGTAAGCCAGCTCGGCAAATGGAAAGCGGCTGCGGAGATGGCAGGCGTCGGCGCATTCCTGGCGTTTCAGGCGTGCGCCATCCTGTTCGCGCCACAGGCGGCAATCGACGGTCTGGATTGGGCCGCGCGCATTCTGCTGTGGGCGGCGGCGGCGTTGGCTTTGATCAGCGGCGCGCAATATGTTGGCGCGCTGCTCAAGCGGTCTTAGTCCGGCCGGCCGAACTCGATGATGTTGAGCAGGAAGATGGCGGCGATGAAAACGCCGATGGCGATGAGCGCAGCCATGGGAAACCTCGAAAGCTGAATCTGTTGGCGTCTGACTACCGGACACTCCCGCCCCTGCCAATGCGGCCTTGACGCGCGCTTTCATTCAACCTATTGGTTGAATATGAAAGCTGTAGCGCTCGACCACACCATGCTGGCCCTGGCCGATCCGACCCGGCGGGCGATTTTGCAGCGCCTTGGCTCGGGCGAGGCGCGGGTGACCGAGTTGGCCGCGCCCTTCGCCATGTCTCTCAACGCCGTCTCCAAGCACATCCGGGTGCTGGAGCGGGCCGAACTGGTGCAGCGACGCCGCGCCGGGCGCGAACACATCCTGTCTCTCAATCCCAAGCCCCTTGATGAGGCCGCCGCCTGGATCGATGAGCAACGCCGCTTCTGGACCGCCAATCTCGACGCGCTCGAACGCGCACTCGCCGACTACGAAGACTAAGGAGCTCGCCCCATGCAACTCGGCCAAGCCATCACGTCCGACACCTTCCGCCTTGAACGCACGCTGAAGGCGCCGATCGAGCGCGTGTGGTCCTATTTCGTCGACGCCGACAAGCGCAGCCGCTGGTTTACCGCCGGCGATACGCTCACCGCCAATGGTCAGCGTTTCGCATTCAATTTCGGACACCACCGCATTACCAACGAAAATCCGCCGGCGCGTTGGGCCCAGATGGAGTGCGGCGAGTTCACAATGCAAAGCCGCGTTCTCGCCTTCGAGCCGCCGCGGCTGCTTGCAATCACCTGGGGCGATGGCGACGAGCACGTCTCCGAAGTGCGGTTCGAGTTCACGCCCGTTGGCGAAGAAACGCTACTGGTGCTTACGCATTCGAAGATCGATACGATCGGCAGCTTGCGCGATTTCGCCGGCGGCTGGACCGCGCATTTTGAAACGTTGGCGCATGTGCTCGCGGACGGCAAAGCCAATCGCTTCTGGGCCGATGTCGTGAAAGCGCATGAGCTCTATGAGCAGAGCATTCCAGGGTGAGCGCCGCACCGGCCATTCGCGTCGAACACCGCTTTGCTGCGTCAGCAGAGCGCGTGTTCGACGCGTGGCTCGATCCGGTTTGGATCGGGCGCTTCATGTTCGGGCCGCATCTGCGCGATGAGCAGGTTGTGAGCCTCGAAAACGATCCGCGCATCGGCGGGCAGTTTCACTACAAAGTCACACGCGCTGGCGCGGAGATCGATCACACCGGCACCTACCGCGAGATCGATCGCCCGCGCCGGCTCGTCTTCACTTGGGGCGTCGACGAGGAACAAGGCGATCAGAGCGTCGTGACGATTATGATTGAGCCTGAAGGCGATGGTTGCGTGCTCGCGCTGACGCATGCTTTGCATCCGAATTGGGCGGAATACGCGGAGCGCACGCAAGCAGGCTGGACGAAGATCGTTGGCGATCTGGCGGCGGCGCTCAATCAAGCGAACTGATTACTCGCTAAGTGACTACGTTACTGTAGGTTTTTCCGGTTCCGTGTTGCGCAACCTTCGCGCGCGCCGTACGAGCATGCATGCGTGAAGCCACATCTCACGGCGAACGGCGCAGTGTCGCGCGCGCTCCCGGAAGCGAGGCGTGGAGAACCGTACGCCGCGACGCGTGGCGCATCGAAGCGTTCGAAGCACAGATCGCCTACGAAGCCGCGCAGCGCCGCTCCGCTATCAAGCTCAAAAGCGCGGTGATCTGGGGCGTCGCACTTGGGCTCGGCGTGACGCTGTTTCATCTCTGGTCGTCGGCAACAGTCGGCTGATCACGCGGGCTGAACGACCGACAGCATGTGGGCTGACGGATGCGTTCGGCTAAGCGAACTCCACAATCCCAATCGCGACAGCCAACGCTGGTGCAATGAGGAGCGCGCGCAGGACAATTACCAGCGCGTAGAAGATCGGCTCATCAGCACGCGAGACAGTGAACTCGCGGATTTTCGCGACGCCAGACCTAAGGTCAATCCAAGTGTAATAAAGCAGACCGAGCGCTAAGAGCGCCGACAGGCCACGCGCAATCCATTCCATCACGCGTGCTGCACGACCGATAGCAAGTTCAAATCCGGATCGTGAAACCAGGCGACCTTCGTGCCGTCCGGCGCTGACCAAATCCCGCGTTCATCCTGCACGAAGAAACCGAAGCGCGCGAACACGACGCCTTTGGCGGTCAGCCCATCGACAGTCTTGGCGATGTCGTCCGTCTGGAACGCCAGCACCGCGTACTGCGCCGGCGCGATCGCCGGCACGCGCGAGATGCGCACGGTCGCGTTCTTGCCTTCGAAAACCAGCGCAAAGCCGTCGTCGGTGACGAACTTGAGCCCCAGCACATCGCCGTAAAAAATCTTCGCGGCGTCTGCCTTCATGGTGCCGAGCAGCGGCGTGATCGATGCGGATGCAAGCATGTGAGCCTCCTGAGCGTGGGAGGCTCTACCCCAAAACAAAACCGCCGGCCATTGGGCCGGCGGTTCGTTGTTCTTAAGCGCCTTGCGGCTGGGCGCCGCCCCAGCCGGGACGCGGCGCGGGCTCTTCGTCGTCATCCGTGACCGGCAGAGCCGGCGTCGGCGCGGATGGCGTAATCGGCGGCTCTTCCGGGCGAACCAGTTTCTCGCCGCGCAACAGCGCCATGACTTCATCGCCCGAGAGCGTTTCGTATTCGATCAAGGCTTCCGACAACATCATCAGATCGGCCTTGTGCTCGGTCAGCACTTTGCGTGCGAGCTCCTGGCCTTCAGTGACGATGCGGCGGACTTCCTGATCGACCAGCTTGGCGGTTTCGCCCGACATGTTCTGGCGCTGCGTAACCGAGTGGCCCAGGAACACTTCCTGCTCGTTTGCCGCGTAACGCAGCGGGCCGAGCACTTCGCTCATGCCCCACTCCGTCACCATGCGGCGCGCGATGTCTGTCGCTTGCATGATGTCGTTGGAGGCGCCGGTGTTCAGGTGCTCTTCGCCATAGACGATCTGCTCAGCCAGGCGGCCGCCGAACGCCATGGCGATCTTGGCCTCGCACCACTCCTTCGAATAGCTGAGCTTATCGGCTTCCGGCAGCGACCAGGTGACGCCCAGCGCGCGGCCGCGCGGGATGATCGTAACCTTGTGCAGCGGGTCGTTGCCTTTGACGAACACGTTGACCAGCGCGTGGCCGCTTTCGTGGACGGCGGTGGCGCGCTTTTCTTCTTCCGTCATCGCCATCGAGCGGCGCTCGGCGCCCATCATGACGCGATCTTTCGCATCTTCGAATTCGCGCGAGGTGACCACGCGCTTGCCGCGGCGTGCCGCCAGCAAAGCCGCTTCGTTGACGAGGTTGGCGAGATCGGCGCCGGAGAAGCCCGGCGTGCCGCGCGCAATCGTCTTCAGATCGACGCCCTGCGCCACCGGCACGTTGCGGGTGTGGACGCGGAGGATCTTTTCGCGGCCGGAGATATCCGGGTTCGGCACCACGACCTGACGGTCGAAGCGGCCCGGACGCAAGAGCGCCGGATCGAGCACGTCGGGGCGGTTGGTGGCCGCGATCAGGATGATGCCTTCGTTGGATTCAAAGCCGTCCATCTCGACCAGCAATTGGTTGAGCGTCTGTTCGCGCTCGTCATTGCCGCCGCCAAGGCCAGCGCCGCGATGACGGCCGACCGCGTCGATTTCGTCGATGAAGATGATGCACGGCGCGTTCTTCTTGGCCTGCTCGAACATGTCGCGCACGCGGCTCGCGCCGACGCCGACGAACATTTCGACGAAGTCCGAACCCGAGATCGAGAAGAACGGCACGTTGGCTTCGCCGGCGATGGCGCGGGCGAGCAGCGTCTTACCCGTACCAGGCGGGCCGACGAGCAACGCGCCTTTCGGAATCTTGCCGCCGAGGCGCTGAAACTTGCCGGGGTCGCGCAGGAATTCGACGATCTCAGCGAGTTCGTCTTTCGCTTCATCGATGCCGGCGACATCTTCAAACGTGATGCGGCCCTTGGCTTCGGTGAGCAGCTTTGCTTTCGAGCGGCCAAAGCCCATGGCGCCGCGTCCGCCGCCTTGCATCTGGCGCATGAAGAAGAACCAGGCGCCGATCAGCAGCAGCATCGGCAAGATGCCGAGCATGATGTCGCCCATGGTCGGGCCGCGCTGCGGGCGATCGGTTTTGACTTCGATGCCGGCGGCGTCGAGACGCTCGACCACGCCCGACATCGTGCCTTGCGGCAGGTAGGTGACGTAACGCTTCTGATCGCTGCCGGTTGAGATGAGTTGATCGGGGAAGGTGGTGACGCCGGTGATGCTGCGCGCTTCGACGCGATCCATCAGCTGCGAGTATGAGAGTTCCTCAGTGCCGCGCGTGGGCGTGTTGCCGCCATTCAGCGCGGCGACCAAAACCACAACAACCAGGGCGACGACGCCCCAGATAAGCAATGTCCGGATAGGCATGAACCGACCTTCTGCGCGCGCGCTGGCGAGCTAACCAGCGCGGAAAGACTTCATTCAGCAAGATAGGGACAGCGCACCGCCCTGAACACCCCTTACTCTGCCATGGTGCAGGTCAAGGCCGAGTGAACGCGACAGCGGAAAATTCACTAGCGTTTCCGGCCGTTAATCACATTCCAGCAGGTGCGACAGGCGTTCCTGCAAGAGCCAGCTCGGCGACGCGGCGGCAAGTTCGGCGCGGTCCTCGCCCCGCGCCAGGCGCGCAGCGTCTGCTTCGAACACCACGGACCAGCCCGGACGCGCCATGGTCAGCGCGACGCGGCCGTCCCAAATCGTCTCCTGATTTGGCGTGAGCGGCAGCGGCGGGATGGGCTTTGCGCCATCGGCCCGGCCGCGGAGCGCGCCCTTGTCGCGGCTCATGACGATGGTTCCGCCACGCGCCTTGAGCGCGACGCCGCCGAGGGTCACGCCCGTAAACGGGCGCCGCGTGCCGCGCATGAGCTTGTCGAGGATCCGCACTTTGGTTGGGTGCGGGCCGATCTCGGCGCCGCTGGCGGCCGTGATCAAAAGCCATAGCGCCCGCTCGCTGACGATATCGAGGCGATCCCACGCCGAGAGCGTCAGCACGATCGTGTCCGCCTCGAACCGAGCGGCGCGTGCGATCAACGCCGCGGCTTGCGCATCGAGTTCGGCCAGATGCGGCGCGAGCGTCTCGGCGATGGCGGCCAACCGCATCGGATCGAGCCCGCCCGCTTCCTCACGCGCCAAAGCTTTGCGGGCGACGACGCGCTCGAAGCGCGGGCTGTCGTTGGCAGGATCATCGATCCAGCTTGCGCCGCGTTCTCGCAGATACGCGCGCAGAGGTTCGCGCCGCGTGCGCAGCAGCGGGCGCGCCAGGAAGAGACCGCGTCCCTCCGGCCAGACCGGCGGGCGCGTCATCGCACGCATGCCGCCGAGCGCGCGCCATGTCGGATTGCGCGCTGCGCGCATCAGCACCGTCTCGGCTTGATCGTCGCGCGTGTGACCAGTGACGATGACGCGCGCACTGCGTTCGTGCGCCATGGCGCAGAGCGCGCGGTAGCGCTTGAGCCGCGCCGCATGCTGGCTGCGATTGGCGCCGTCGTCCCACGTGAGCGTCGTCACAGCGCCTTGCACGCCGAGCGCCGCCGCCATCGCTAATGCGCGCGCCGCGTCACTTTCTGAGCCCCGCCGAAGCGCGTGATCGATCACGCCAGCGCGCAAGCGGGCCGCGCCGAAATGCTCAGCCAGCAGATGCAAGAGCGCAGCGGAATCGCCGCCGCCGGAGAGCGCGATAAGCATCGGCCGCTCGCCGGCCGCCGCCGCAATGCGTTGGAGTGTTTTGGGGTCGAGCATCACGCGATCCCTCCCTTAAAAAGGGAGGGTGTCAGGTTGTGCGCAGCACAAGCTGACGGGTGGGATAAGAGCGCAAATGTCTTCGGGGCGCGGCGCTTCCGCTCCACCCGTCGCAAAGCAAGCTTTGCGACACCCTCCCCTGGCGGGGAGGCATCGCCGTTCACATCAGGCGGCGCATTGCGCGGCGCGGGATTCGCGGGTGGCGAGATCGCGGACGGCGCGGGTGGCGTTGGGGTAGCGGCGCACGAGCGATGCGAACGCGCTGCAGCCCTGCTGACGCTGGCCCATGCCGACGAGCGCCATGCCGAGGCGCACTTGCGCTTCCGCCGCGCGCGCGGCTTGGCCGTGGCGCTGCAAATAGTCGAGGAAGCCGGCCGCTGCATCGTCGTAATTATTGCGCGCAAGCAGCGTGAACGCGAACCAGAAACGCGCGTCGGGCGCCATTTCCGCATCCGGGTGCCGTTCCAAGAAATCACCGAACGCGACTTCAGCTTCCGCGTAGCGGCCGTTGACCAGCAATTCGCGCGCGCGGCTATAAGCGTCGCCCGGTTCAACCACCGGCGTCGGCGCCGGCGCGCTGCCTGCGGGCATGGTGCCGAGCGTGCCGGACGCGCGGCGCTGCGCATCGTTCAAGCCGGCGAGTTGATCGCCATCGCCGACGGAACCACCACCGGACGGCGGCGGCGGCGCGGCGCCTTCAGGCGGCGTTCCCGCGCTCAGATCCTGATTCACGCCAGCCAGTTCGCCGATCATGCCGCGCAGGCGCGTGATCTCACGGTCGCGCTGGATGATCTCGAACTGCAGCCGCTCGTTTTCGGCGGTCGCTTCGGTGAGCTGGCGTTGCAGCTCCTCGATGCGATCCTGACGCGCGTCGGCGTTACCGTAAGCCGGCGGCGGCAATTGGGTTTGCGCCCAGGCGGGCGCGGCAAAAAGAAACCCGGCCGCAGCGATGCACGCTGCGAGCCGGGTGGTTTTGGAGAGAGCCGAGGATTTCATGCCGGTCACCTAGTCCCGTCCCTCGGGCTAAATTTAGGCGCTTACGACACGGCGCCTGAAACGATCTGGCTGTGTGAGTTCCGGTTCACACTCCAGGCTTCTTCGTTGGCGCGCGGGTCGAGCGGACGCTCTTTGCCGTACGACACGGTTTCGAGGCGGTTGGCGGCGATGCCGAGCGACACGAGATAGTCGCGCGCGGCAGCGGCGCGGCGGGCGCCGAGGGCCAAGTTGTATTCGCGCGTGCCGCGCTCGTCGCAATTGCCGGCGACCAGCAGGCGCACGTTCGGATACTGGCGCAGCCAAGCGGCTTGACGCTCGAGCACAGAGCGCGCTTCCGGCGAGAGATCGAAACGGTCGTAACCGAAGAATACGCGATCGCCGACGGAGACGCGGAAATCTTCAACCGAACCCGGCGTCGGGCCCGACGGTTGCGACGGCGCGGTTGGCGCGGTCGGCGATGTCGGAGTCGGCGTTGGTTCCGGGCGGCTGGCGCACGCGGCGAGCGCGCTGACAGCGGCGAGAGCGATCAGGATTTTACGCATATGCTTAATTCTCCCCTAAGCGGCGGTGCGCTTCAGCGCGGGATGACCCCCCACCCTGCTGAATGCAATGTTTAGCTGCGCGGTTCCTACCGTACAATCTTGTTCCCTTCACGGCAGCAAGGGCGACCAAGCCGGATCGGACGCGTCGGTTTGTGTAGGAATTTGACGCAAATTCCGTCCAGTAAGGTCAACGGACCACAACCTAGCGCCTTGTCCGCGGCCTTCACGGAAAAACATGATTACGCGACCATTAGGCGACCAAGTCGGCGCTTCATCGAGATAACTCTCGGTCAGGATGCGTTCGCCGGAGCCGTCGGGACGCATCACGCCGATCGCAAAACGCCCGCCGCCTTGGCGCGTAAACGCAATCAAATCGCCGCGCGGGCTCCAAACAGGCGTCGAGTAACGGCCGTCGCCGAAGCTGATGCGGCGCTGGCCTGAGCCGTCGGCGTTCATCACGTAAAGCTGTGGTGAGCCGCCGCGATCCGAGTTGAACACGATCTGCGAACCGTCGGGCGAGTATGACGGTGATGTGTCGATGCCCGGATGATTGGTCAGCCGCACACGCGAGCGCGCGCGCAAATCCATCGAGAAGATTTCGCTATTGCCATTCATATCGAGCGTAAAGACGATGCCCGAACCGTTCGGCGAAAAGCGCGGCGAGAACGTCATGCCGGGGAAATCGCCCAGAACTTCGCGGCGGTTGGTTTCGAGATTGTAGAGGAACACGCGCGGTGCGCCCGTCTCGAAGCTCATATAGGTGATCATTTGCGTCGACGGCGAAAAGCGCGGCGTCAGCACCATCGCGTCGGCGCTGGTGAGGAAGAACGGATTGGCGCCGTCCTGATCCATGATCATTAGACGCTTGATCCGGCGCGTGCGCGGCCCGCTCTCGGAGACGAACACGATGCGGGTATCGAAATAGCCGCGCTCGCCGGTGAGCTGTTCGTAGATCTGATCCGAGATGCGATGCGCGATGCGGCGCCAATTGTCCGGCGTCGTCGCGTATTGAAAGCCGGTCAGCGAGGTTTCGCCGAACGTATCCCACAAGCGAAACTCGATGCGGATGCGCCCGTCCGGCAGCGGCGTCACCTGCCCCACCACCAGCGCCTGCGCGTTGATCACGCGCCAGTCGGCGAAGCGCGGCGGCACTTCCATCGCGCTGATGCGCTCGATAAACGCGCTCGGCTCCACCGGCCGGAACAGCCCCGAGCGATCGAGATTGGCGCGGATCACTTGGCTCACATCGCGGCCAACCTGCTGAGCGGCGGCGTTAGGGCCGAGGAAATCGACCACCGCGACCGGCATCGGATTGAGGTGGCCCTCATCGATATCGACACGCAGCTGCGCGCTGGCGGGCGCTGCGAACGCAAAGGCAAGTATGACGGCGAACGCCGCGAAGAACGATTTGATCAGACGCATGACGCGGTCCTTCTCATTCAAAAGCTTGGCCGGAATGTGAATTCCGTCTCCCGCCACAAGTTATAGTGTTCCCCGACCACCGGGTCGTCCGGGAACGGATATGGATCGCACACGCGCACCGCGCGCAACGCCGCTTCCACCGCAGCACGCATAGCCGGATCGAAGGTATAATTGCGCGGGCTCAGCACACGCGGTTGGCCGTTCAAGGTTCCATTGCGGTTGATCTCGAACTGCACGGTCACAACCAGGCGATCTGGGTCTGGCAAATCCACCGGCATGCGCCAGCAGCGGCGCATGTGGGCGCGCGCGAGGGCGCGGATGCGATCCTCCATGGCGGCCACTTCCGCGGTGCCAAGGCCCGCGCCTTGCTGCGTGCGATCGGCGCGCTGGCCTTCGTTTTGGCGGCGTCCCGGCTCGCGCTCCCGGTTGATTAGGCCGGCGACGGAATCGAGATCGAAGTCATCGTTACGCTGCGGCTGGCGCGGCGCCGGCGTTGGCGAGGGCGTCGGTTGCTCTTCAGCTTCTGTTGGCTCTTGTTCTTCCGGCGACACGTCGTCGTCCGGCACGTCCTCGGCCAGGGCGCGCACATTCGACTCCGGCGCGACATCCACGATCTCAACCGGCACCACCGAGCCCGACATCGGCACGATCACGGCGCGGGTTTCCCACACCAGGAACGTCATCAGCACTGCGCCGATGTGGCCTATGATCGAGACGATGACGCCAGGGCGCATGTCACCCACCGCCTCCAGCGCGAGGCGCGCCGTCACGCGTATCGGTCACCAACTGGATCTTGCGGAATCCGCCAGAGCTCACGCGCGCGAGCACATCGGCCATCAGGCCGTAATTCACGTTTTCGTCGCCGCGAATATAAATGGCGCGATCGTAGCCTTCATTGGAAATGGCGCGCAGACGCGGCAGCAATTCCTCGGCCGTCACCACCGTCTCTTGCAGATAGATCGTGCCGTTGGCTTGCACCGTGATCGACAGCGGCTCGGTTTCCGCGGCTGATTGCTTGGCTTCCGTGCGCGGCAATTCGATCGGGATCGAGACGGTGAGCAGCGGCGCTGTCACCATGAACACGATTAGCAGCACCAGCATGACGTCGACGAACGGCGTCACGTTGATCTCGGCCAAGCGGCCACGGCCCGCCGCCCGGCGTCCGCGCCCTCGGCGGGCGGCCAAACCGCCGGCCATCAGTTACGCTCGCTCAAGCGCCGCGACAAACGCGCGGAAACTTCATCGCTGAACGTTTCGAGCCGATCGCCGAAGCGATCGAGGTCGCCCGTGAACTTGTTGTAGAAGATGACCGCGGGGATGGCCGCAACCAGGCCAAGCGCGGTGGCGAACAGCGCTTCGGCGATGCCGGGCGCGACGACCGCGAGATTGGTTTGCTGTTGCTGCGCGATATTGGTGAAGGCGTTCATGATGCCCCACACCGTGCCGAAGAGGCCAATGAACGGCGCCGACGCCGCCACCGACGCCAACACGCCAAGGCTCTTCGACGCCCGGCCAAGCTCACGCGAGATTTGCGCCTGCATGAGCCGATCGACACGCTCCAGCATCAAAGTCGCGTTTTCGCCAGCGACGCCAACCCGGCGCGCCTCACGCCATTCGCGTGACGCTGCGGCGTACACGCGCGCCAACGCATCGCGCGGACGATCGGCGGCGCCGCGTTCATCAAGCTCATCCATATTGCGGCCGGACCAGAACTCGCGCTCGAACTTGCGCGCATTCTGTTCGAGTTCGCCGAACTGCAGCCATTTATCGACCGCGACGGCCCACGACCAAATCGAGGCCACGGCCAAGATCAGCATGACGCCTTTCACGACCGGGTCGGCTTCCAAGAATAGCGACCAGACCGTGATCTGCTCTGTGGCGTTTTCCATGCTCGCTCCCGACTTCCGCGGCTTACATCGATTCAGCCGCGCCCCGCGCTGGTTTAGAGCCAGCGGAGTTTGTCAAAAGCTGGACGCGGAGGGCTCTAGAAATGGTTTAAGCCCTTCCAAAAGCACCGCTGGCGGCTTTCGGGGCCGCCCCGTGAGGCTGATGCAACAGACTTGCACCTCGGCCTTTACCAAAATCTCGCCGCCCCGCTCGATCTGCTGGGCGATGAACATCCGCGGACCCTTTATCGTTTCGAAACTCGATCGCACCATCAGAGCGTCATCGATGCGGGCCGGTTTGAGGAAATCGAGCGTCAGCTTGTTGACCGCGAAACCGAGCGGCTCGGCGCCGGCCAGCAGCACGGAATGGTGCACGCCGGCCAGCCGCAGAAAGTCGCTTCTGCCCCGCTCGCAATAGCGCGCGTAATTGGCGTGATAGACGAGCCCGGTGAAGTCGGTGTCCTCATAATAGATGCGCACCGGCAGGATGTGGTAGCGGCCCTCGAAGCGGCCGGCATTGGGCTGATCGTTCATCGTCTCACGCATCCGGGGCCAGCATGGCTGCAATCGCGGCCGCACGCACGCGGATTTCCGGCGCCGCGGTCGATTCCCAGAACGCGCCTTGCGTAATCGGGCCGAGTGCAAAGAGGCCCTGATGCGGCGCGCCGCTGGCGTCGAGCACGCGGCTGTCGTCATTGATGTCGAAGCCAATCTTGGTGGCGTGTGCGCGCAGCAGCCCTTCATCCAGCATCTGGCGCACCAGCGCATCATCCGAAAGCCATGGGTCGGCGCCCGAGCCGGTGCAGTTCACCACCGCCGCCACGTCCATGTTGTGCCGCGCCCGGCTGCCGCGGCCACGATGTTGCAGGCGCACGCCATGATCGCCCGGCGCCGCCGAGACGATTTCGCCGGCGAGCACTTTAAGCCGCCCCGCCGCCTGCAATGCTTTGATCTGCTCGGCAATCTCCGGCGCTGCGCGATGGCGATGAACATCCCACCAGACGCGCAAATGCCGCAAAAACCGCTGCTGCGCCTCCAACGGCAAGCGCCGCCACAGCTCAGGCGCACGCGCGCGCAAGCGATCGAGCGCGTGCTGCCAAGGCTCGCCGCGCGCCGCCATCGCCTTCACTTCGGCGCGAAATTGATGCAGCGCCTCGCTCAGCGGCGTCGGCACATCGAGCGCAGCCGGCGTTGCGGGCGCAGCGTTTCGCAAATGCGCGCGTGGAATTTGCCCCCGCCGCGACAGCGCGAAGATGACGCCGCGCTTGCGCCGCTTCGCCAGCGACAGCGCCACGTCGATCATCGTCAGCCCCGCACCCAAGAGCAGCACATCACCGCGCGGGATGCGCGGCAGCGCGTGTGTGTCCCATGGCGCCAGCAAGGTCAGGCCGCCCTGTTCGAATACGGCAGGCGGACGCGGCGGCGCATTACCCAAGGCCAGCACGACTGCGTCGGCTTCTATCGGCTTGCCCCGCGCAAGCGTCACCGTCCAAAAAGCGCCATCGGTGCGGCATGCAATGGCGGTATCGCGCACACGCGTCAGCGACGCGCCGCCTAAACCGCCATGCGCGCGGCGCAGGACGTGTTCGGCATAGGCGCCGTACTGGGCGCGCTTGGCGAAGTGCTGGGCGGCATCGCGCCTGCCGTGCGCAGCGAGCCAGCGGACGAAATGATCCGGCTGATCCGCAAACGCGCTCATATTCGAGGCGCGCACGTTCAACAGATGCGCCGGGTCACGCGTGCCATAAGCGAGGCCCGGCCCGAAGCGCTGCTCGCGACCGATCAGCACCACGTCAGGCGCCGCTCTGCCACGCTTCATGAGCTGCGCGGCCACAGCCACGCCGCTGAAGCCGCCGCCGATGATGACGACACGCCCCCGACTCATCGGCGCTCGCGGAACTGGAACCGGTTCATGCGTTTATCCCCGGCCCAATTTGCCCTATCAAGCCCAGCCAAGCCCATGCAATCTCGCATAGCTTGGCACATCAGCGGGATGCCCATGCTGGCGGCGCCAGCGCACACGCGCACGGCGCGAGTTCCAAGCAACAGACTCACCGGCGCTTGCGGCTTGATAAATCTGTTATGCTGTTGTTGGCTGGGGTCATGAAAAGAATCCTGCTGGCCGCAGCCACCCTCCTCACCATCGCCGGTTCGGCGCACGCTTACACAGCTTACGTGAAGCCTGCCGACTTCTGGCCAGATTCCAACAGCGTCGCCGTGGAGAGTTCGTTTTCAACGACGTTCTTCTCGCCCGAGATCGCGCTCGGCGGTCAGTTCGTCTTGCTGGATCCAGACGGTACGCCCGGCATCTTCAGCCAGATCGAGATCACCGGCCAATCCTCGCTGCTCACCGCGCCGGTCAACGGCGGCGGAACATATCGAATCAGCAGCGGTGAGATTCTTGGCCAAGTCGGCTCCGTCGTCGCTATTGACGGCAGCTGGCGGGCGCTGCCCGCTGGCGCAACACCGCCGGAAGGCGCGCCAGTGCGCACCATTCAAGCGGTCACCGTCGCCGACAGCTACGTCACGCGCGGCGCACCGACTCGGCAGGTCGTCGATCAATCCATCGGCCGCTTGGCGCTCCGTCCAGTGACGCACCCGAACCAAATCCTGGTCAACCAACCCTTCCACGTGCAAGCGCTGTTCGATGGCGCGCCGCACGCCAATGCCGCCCTCGTCATCTACCGTGACGGCCAGCCCGAAACCGATCAATCGACCTTTGTCGCCACCGACGCGGCAGGCAACGCCACCATCACAATCGACGCGCCCGGCAATTATGTGCTAGCCGCCCGCCACGTCGCCGACGCGCCCGCTGGCGCCGCCGCCGAAGTGCAAAGCTACACAACGACATTCGTGTTCGAAGCGCTGACGGAGCTGCCGCCGATCGTCGAGATTCAGGAAGCGGTAGAAGAAGAGCCCCGCCGTCCGCCGCCGCGCCGCCGTCCGCCGCGCGACCCACGCGTCGGACGCATGTGATAAAGTCAACATCGACGTAAATGAGAACCGCCGGCTTCCCTGAGGCCGGCGGTTCGCACATATGAGCACCATGACCCACGCTTTGATCACCGGCGCCAATCGCGGCATCGGCCTTGAGTTCTGCCGCCAGCTGAAGGCGCGCGGCGATGAAGTCACGGCAGTCTGCCGCAAGCCGTCGCCTGAACTGGACGCACTGGGCGTACGCGTCGAAGCCGGCGTCGATGTCAGCGACGCGGATGCAGTCGCCGCGCTAGCGAAACGCGTCGCTGGCAAGGAGATCGATCTGCTGATCAACAACGCCGGCATTCTGCGCGGCGAGAGCCTGGGCGCGCTCGACCCAGACGGCATCGCCGAGCAGTTCGAGGTCAACGCATTGGCGCCGTTGCGCGTCAGCGAAGCTTTGTTGCCGCTTATGAAAGCGGGCGCGGAGTTGATCATCATCACCAGCCGCATGGGCTCGATGGCCGACAACGGCTCCGGCGGCTATTACGGCTACCGCATGTCGAAAGCCGCCGTGAACGCCGCTGGCGTGTCGCTGGCGCGCGATCTGAAAGGCCGCCGCATTGCGGTCGCCCTGATCCACCCAGGCATGGTCGCGACCGAGATGACCGGCAGAAACGGCATCCCGCCGCAGGATGCCGCGCGCGGCATCTTGGAGCGCATCAACGCGCTCACCATCGAGACCACCGGCAAATTCCTGCACGCCGGCACCGGCGAAGAATTGCCCTGGTGACGTAACGGCGCCAGGGAACCTCGGCGGCGCGGCGCAGTTCCCTCTCCGAACACATCTACACCAGGGTCACCGCAATGCTCGAATTCGCCGCCATCGTCGTTCTGTCAGCCATCGCGCTGACCTTCCTCTCCGACGCCACCTCGCGTGCAATGAAGCTCGTCCGCGCCAAGGGCCGCCGCAGCAACATCCACGTCGCCGACGCCGAACTCACCCAATAACTCGCAGGCCAACGCCAGCCTGGCGTGCACAACGGACGACATGCGCTAAACTCCCAGCCCATGTCGTCCACGCCGCATCAACGCGCTGAGGCTGCGCTCTCCGCCTACGGACTGAGCTTTCCCGAAACTATCGCCGCCCCCGCCTAGCAAACCACGCGCGGGCTTTACGTGCGCAAGAAAATGTTTTGCGTCTTCGGCGCCAAGGGCGAAGCGCTCGACGCGCTCACCATCCTTATGAAGCTCCCAATCTCCGCCGAGATGACCGAAGACCTCCCCTTCGTCCGCCCCGCGCGCGGCTGGTACAAACAGCACCAATGGGTGACGGCGCATTTCGGCGCTGACGATGACGTGCTGGCTGAGATGGACACGCTGCGCGGCTGGCTGAAGCAGAGCTATGTCGCGGTCGCGCCGAAAACCCTCGGAAAAAAGCTGGCCTAAGCCACTAAATAATGGTTGCAGCCTAATGCAATGAATATTAAATGGCATTCGCTGCACTTGAATGCAGCGAATTAGGAGGCCGGCCATGGCCGCGACATTGGAAAAAGAGAGCCACCATGTCCTCGGTGAAACGCTGACGCCGATGCTGACCAATGCGATGGGCTCGGCGATCGAAGTGTTCGACACGCGCGGCATCCCCGGCGGCGGCCCACCGCCGCACAAGCACAAATGGGAAGAGATTTACGTCGTGCTGACGGGGCGGATGGACGTGTTCGTCGACGGACAGACGCTGCATCTCGGCCCCGGCGAATTCGCGCATGTGCCAGCCGATACGCCGCACGGCTACACGACGTTGGACGACACGCACTTCCTCACCATCGTCTCCAAGGGCAACGCCTCGAAGTTCTTCAAGGAAGTCGCGACCGTCGAGATGAACCCGCCCGACATTCCAGGCATCTTCCGCGTCGGCGAGAAGCACGGGATCACCTTCCTGACGTGAGCACCGCGCGCAAATATGTGAGTCCGAAACGCGAAGCGCAGGCGCAAGCGACGCGCACCGCTATTCTGGAAGCGTTCGCCGAACAACTTTCCGAGCCTGGGCGCACCACGCTCTCGCCCAGCGAAGCGGCGGCGCGCGCCGGCGTTTCGCTGCGCACGGTGCATGTGCATTTTCCAAATGAGACGAGCCAGATCACAGCGCTTGGCGAGTGGTTCGAAAACGCGATCTTTCCGGACGGCGTTGAACTGGCGAGCGGTCCCGACGATCTACCCCGCTATTATCGCGACATTCACAAGATGGCGATCAAGCACCCAATCAGCCGCGCGCTGACCTCGGCCAAAGGCATATGGCGCGACGTGCGCGCCTCGCGCCGCGCCGCGCGCCTGGATGCGATCCGCAAAGCCGTGAAAGCCATCGGCGCACCGAAGCGCGTCACGGAAGACGCGACCGCAGTGCTGCTGAGCCTCTCCGGCGGCGACGCATCCTGGACGCTGGTCGATCAAGGCTTGCCGCCGGAGCGCGTGCCGGACGCGATCGCGCGGACGGTGGAGTTGGTGGTGGACGATTTGCGGGAGCAGGTAAGGAAGTAGCGCTACGGCCAGTTCCGCGCCGTGTGGACGACGCGGAAGATGAACAGCAGATCGTCGTGGATTTCATAAACGATAATGTGCGCTGTGTGGGCCACGCTTTTCTCACGCGTTCCGCTGACGCGGCCAGGACGGCCTGTGTCGTACCGGGCAAGCTTCGCCGCCGCTTCCTCGATCCGGCCAACTAACATCTCGCCGATTCGATCATCCGTTCCGGCATGATATTCCGCGATACCGTCCAGATCGGCGCGCGCGGCGCCGGTCCAGACGAGCGTCTTCACGCTTTGGCGTCGCGCGCTTTCGCCAAAATTGCCCGCGCGCCGGCCATCACTTCGTCGTGGCCGTAAAGCTTGGCCGTGCCCGCGGCGATGTCGCGACGCTGGCTCTCAATGGAAGCGCGGAGTTCTTCATCGCTGATGCTGAGCGGCGGCCAAGGCTCGTCACTGCTGGACGCCATCAGCTCCGCGATCGCCTCCGCCGCATACTGCTCCGGCGAAACGCCCTCCTCGCGCGCACGCTCGGAGAGCTGCTGCGCCGTGTGCGGATCAAGCGAGATGGTGATCTTTCCGTCGTCTGGCATGTTGGGAGAATAGCACGGCAAAATCCGCGCGCCATCAGGTAGTTGGCGCAATGACGCAGCCCGCGCCGACAAATCCGGCTCTGAAACGCTCTGCGCTAGATCGAATTCTAAAGTCGATATCATCACCGCAGTGCAATCGCACCGCCTCGGATATCTGCCGAGGCGCGAAGGGACTGCTTATTCTCTCAACTTCAATCATTTTACCCTTAAGCGAACCTGAAGCCACCAGCCTCAGATTTTTCGCATCAAAATCGATATCGAACGTTGCCGTCATGAGCATCACTTCCCCTCAAACAAACTCCCCGTCGCCGGCGGAGCACTCGGCGGCTTCTTTCCTAACCGCTCATACGCCTTCGGCGCCGCAACCCGCCCGCGCGGCGTGCGCATGACTAGGCCTTGCTGCATCAGGTAGGGCTCGATCATGTCTTCGATCGCGTCGCGGGCTTCGGAGAGGGCGGCGGCGAGGGTGTCGACGCCGACAGGACCGCCGGAATAGGTTTCGACCAAGGCATGCAGATAGCGGCGATCGAGCATGTCGAGGCCGTCGCTATCGACGTCGAGCCGCTTCAGCGCCGCATCGGCGGCTTTCGCATCGATCGCGTTCTCGCCGGCGAAATCGCGCACGCGGCGGAGCAAGCGCACGGCGACACGCGGCGTGCCGCGCGCGCGTTTAGCGATTTCATACGCGCCGTCCGCGGTGATCGGCGCGCCGAGCTTGCCGCTGGCGCGCGTGACGATGCCGAGCAAATCTTCCGCGCTATAAAACTCCAACCGCACCGGAATGCCGAAGCGGTCGCGCAGCGGCGTCGACAGCATGCCCGCGCGCGTGGTGGCGCCGACGAGCGTGAACGGCGAAAGATCGATGCGCACGCTGCGCGCCGATGGGCCTTCGCCGATGATGATGTCGAGGTGATAGTCCTCCATCGCCGGATAGAGGATTTCCTCCACTGCTGGCGCGAGGCGATGAATTTCGTCGATGAACAGAACGTCGCGTGGCTCAAGATTGGTGAGCAACGCCGCCAGATCGCCAGCGCGCGCGATCACTGGGCCGGAGGTGGCGCGAAAGCCGACGCCCAATTCGCGCGCGATGATTTGCGCGAGCGTTGTCTTGCCGAGGCCAGGAGGCCCGAACAGCAAAGTGTGGTCCATAGCCTCGCCGCGCGCGCGGGCGGCATCGACAAACACACGTAGATTTGCCTTCGCCGCCGGCTGGCCGACGAACTCGTCGAACCCTTGCGGCCGCAACGCCCGGTCGGCGCCCTCCCCGGGCATGCGTTCAGGCGTGGTGATGCGTTCTGCAGGATCAGCCATCCGCCCTGCTTAGCCGATTCGGGGTTCTCAATTCGTTCAGACACAGAAAACGGCCGAGCGTGGCGCGCCCGGCCGTGAGGATTCTGAAACTGGATGCGCTAGCGGCGGCCAGCCGCACGCGCCGGTTGGCGCGCTGCATCACCACCGCCACCGCGCGCATCGCGGCCGTCGCCATTGATGTCACCCGCCGCGACCGCGACGCCGCCATCGCTCGACACCGTCACGCCGCCGATAGAGAGCGAGAACACACGCCGCCGGCGCGGCTGCTCCTCTTCTTCAGCGCCTGCAGACGCCGGAGCGGCGGCGACTTCAGAGCCGCAATGCGCGCAGATCGGCAATTCCGGCACCACCGGTTGCGGCTCTTGCTCCTGCGACTGGATGATATCTGACCCGCAATGGGCGCAGATCGGCTGTTCCGGGACCAAAGGCTGCGGATCACCGGCGGCCGCTTCGCGCACCCGCTGCACCGCCGGCACAATCAGGGCTTCCGTGCCATTGGCGGACGGCGCCAGATCAGCCGGGGTCGTCGCTGGCGCCGCAGGCGCTGCGTCGCGCGCCCGTTGAATGGCGGGCACAATAAGTGCAGCCGGCGCTTCCGGCGGGGCGGCGACATCGCGGGCGCCGCTTTCGTCCTCGACTTTGATCTCCTCGTAATTCAGCGAGAACTGGTCCGTCGGCATCGAGCTTCCACCATTGGGGTTCGGCGGCGGGGGCGGAGGTGGAGGCGGCGGGGGTGGTGGCGATCCGCTCTCCCCCTCGACGCCACCGAGCTTCAGGAAAAAATCGTGACCCGCCTCGGCGGGCTGGGTTTGGACGCTCTGCTGCGCGAAGGCGGACGTGGTGGCTAGAATGGCCAAGGCGGCGACGGCGCTGAGAATACGGACTTGCATTGTTCTTTCCTCCGGTTGACCCTCTAGAGCAACACTCCAGAGTGATACTCTAGAGTGATACTCTAGCGCAAGCGGAATGAATGTGACTCAGGTAACAGTCCGGCCCGAATGACCGCCCAGCCCTCCACCCTCAGCGCGCGCGAGCGCATCCTCGCGGCGGCCATCGCGCTGTTCATGAGCAATGACGTGGAGGGCGTGCCGGTCGCTGAAATTTGCCGCGCCGCGGGCGTTTCTAACGGCAGCTTCTTCCACCACTTCCCGAGCAAGGATGCGCTGGCGCTCGAGATCACGCTGGCGCTGCGGCGCGAGTATTGGGATTTCGTCCTGGCCGCGATGGAGCCGAGCGCCAACGCAATGGAGGGCGTCGCCGGCGCCATCCGCGCGGCGTTCGCGTATCAACGCAAATTTCCCGAGCGCTATCGCCTGAGCCGCAGCGACGACGCGCCATGGATGCGCGGACAAGACGAGCGCATCCGTGACGACAACGCCCCTTATCGCAAACGCGCCGCGCGCTGGATCGCGGCGCGCGCCGGCGATGGCGAATTGCCATTGCTCTTGCCGGAGATTTACGGCGCGCTTCTGTTTGGCATGCCGCATTGGGTCGCGCGCAACGCCAATGCCAGCGCCACGCCCACCGATTTCGATGCGGCCGAAGATCAGCTGGTGCTGACGATCCAGAAGGCGCTCGCCCCCGAGAGCGGGCGATAGTCGGCGGCTGGGGATAAACAAAAAATCGAAATGTCGGCTTTCGGCGCTGGCTTTCGTCCTCCGGTCAGCGCCGCTTATGGCCAGCCTGAAAAGACCACACCATGCGCTACATGTTTCTCGTCTCCGGCGCCGACAGCGGCGCTATTCCGCCCCAGCGCATGATCGACGAAATCGAAAAGCTGACTGAGCAAGAGATGGCCGCCGGCCGCATGCTCGCGCGCGGCGGCTTGCTGCCGACGGCGATGGGCAGCGCGCGCATTGAATCACGCGGCGGCAAACTCAAGCTGACCGACGGCCCCTTCGCCGAGACGAAGGAAGTGCTTGGCGGCTTCTCCATCTTCGAGTTCGCGACGCGCGAGGAAGCAATCGCCGCCGCCGAAAGCTTCATGGACCTGCACTCTCGCTATTGGCCCGAATGGGAAGGCGTCTGCGAAATGCGGCCCATGTTCGGCTTCGAGGCCAACGCCGCCGCCCAGCCGGCGGGCTAGGTCGCTTCATACTGCGCCACGAGCGCCTCGAGGTGGCGGCGTTCGGGCGCGAGTTGGGTGATGTACTTCACGCCCATCCAGCACGCGCTCAGCGCCAGCGCGCCGCCAAGCACGAGCGCCGCCGATTGCATTTCGTGCGGCGCCATTTTGCCCGTGCCGACCAATTGGTTCAGCAAGACGAACAGGAGCGGCGCAAACAGCACCATGCTGGCGCCAATAATGACGATCCGCAGCCGCGCGGCGGCGTTATCCGCCCGCAAGGCGCGGAAGGTTTCCAGCAGCGTGCCGGTCGGCGCGGCGCTCGGGGCTGCGCGCTGGGCAATCAGGATCAACGCCGCGAACGGGATCAAAGCAAACGGAACGAGCCCCCACTCGCGGCTCAAATCGATGACGTCCGCCTGGCCGGTGACGATGTCGACGCCCATCAGCGCCAGCGGAATGGTGAGCATCACGCCCGCGAACGCCAAGAGGCGCCGCAAGTGCATGCGCCGGTTGGCGAGCGTCGTTTGCGCCTCGGCGATGACGTAGGCGCTGGCGGCGGCGCTCGGATTGTTGGCGTTCGAGGTCCAGGCGTTGCGCAGGGCTTCATAATCCATCGTCGTTCTCCATGAGTTGGGTGATCTTCTTGCGCGTACGCGTGAGCCGCGCGCCGACATTGGTTTCGCTGAGGCCGTGAATGGCGGCGATCTCGGCGTAGGATTGCCCTTCGAGCGACAGCAGCATGAGCGAGCGATCCACCGCCTCGAGTTTGCGGATCGCTGCGTAGAGCCGCTCGATCTGCGGGTCCTCGCCGGTGGTCTCTTCCACGCGCAGCCGCTCATATTCGCTTTGGCGGTGACGCCGGCGCGCCTCGCTGCGCCGCCAAGTCAGAGCGCGATTGTGGGCGACGCGGAAGATGAAGGTGGTGGGCGCGCTGTCGCCACGAAACGCCGGCGCCGCGCGCCAGAGCGCTAGCAGCAATTCCTGCAGCAGATCGTGCTGATCGGCCCCAAGCGCAAAGGCGCGCGCGATGCGGTGCAGCACGCCCACATGCTCGCTCACCCACGCCTGGAACAGCTCATCGCCCACATTCCGCTCCGTTTCTCAGCGTATTTGACGCGCGCGGACCCCCAATCCTTACACGCACCTTGAGAGAAAGCGCGGACGGGCTAGGTTTCCCGGATGAGCAGAGCATTCGTTAAGGAAGATGATGACGCGCCCGAGCAGCTGCCCGAGCGGCAGATTTCCTCCGCGCCCAATCTTGTCACCGCCGAGGGCCTTGCGGCCATCGAGGCTGAAGTGGCGCGCCTCACGCAAGCGCACGCGTCGACGGAAGATCGCGGCGCCCGCGCCCGCATCGATCGCGATTTGCGCTATTGGAGCGCCCGCCTCGGCAGCGCCCACGTGCAGCTGCCGCCGCCGGACAATGACATCGTGCGCTTCGGGGCCACCGTCATCATCGACCGCGACGACGGCCGGCGCCAAACTTTCCGCATCGTCGGCGAAGACGAAGCCGATCCTGAACACGGCACCCTCTCCCACATCTCGCCTTTGGCGCAGGCTCTGTTGGGCAAGAGCGAGGGCGAAACCGTGCGCGTCGCTGGTGGCGAGGCCGAAATCGCCGAAATCCGCTAAAGCCAACGTCATCCACATTTGTTGAAGATCGAACGTCTGGACAGGGCGGTCTGGATCGTCCTTGGGCTGCGGCGCCGATACGGGGCGCGGCCTAAGACGGAGATCAATCGATGAAATACCTATTCCTGATTTCCTCGGTCCCAGCGCCGCCGCCGCCGAAGCTGATGGAGGAGATCATGAAGCTCGGCATCGAACGCACCCAGGACGGCACGCTGGCCCTGCAAGGCGGGCTCATGCCGCCGGCCATGGGCGGGGCCAAGGTGAAAGTCTCGCGCGGCAAACTCCAGGTGTTCGACGGCCCGTTCACCGAGAGCAAAGAGGTGATCGGCGGCTACGCCATCTTCGAATGCGCGACCAAAGAAGACGCGCTGAAGCACGCCGTCGAGTTCATGGAATTGCATCGCCAGCACTGGCCCGATTGGGAAGGCGAATGCGAGATGCGCCAGATCATGGGCTAGCGGCTGACTTCCTTCAGTGCGGCGCGGATGAGTTCGGGCGCGGGCGCGTCCGCGTCAAACTGCTTGGCCGCACTCGCCACCGCGCGGGCGGCGCTTGATTGATCGATGCCAAGATTGACCAGCGCCGATACCGCTTCCGCCCGCGCGCCGCCCACCGGCGCGCCGTTGGCTTTTGCGCCAGCAGAGCTGACGGAGATGAACCCCTTCGGCCCCTGCTTTGCCGCGAGCTCAGTCGCGAGCCGCGCGGCGAGCTTTGGGCCTACGCCGTTGGCGCGCGCGAAGGCGGCTTTGTCCTGCAACGCGATTGCATCGACGAGCGCTTCCGGCGGCATCGTGTCGAGAATGCCGAGCGCCACTTTCGCGCCAACGCCGGGGATGGTTTGCAGATGCCCGAACCAGGCGCGCTCTTCTTCGCCGGTGAACGCGAAGAGACGGATCGCATCCTCGCGCACGTGCGTCTCGATAAAGAGCTTCACCGTCGCGCCCATGTTGAGCCGCGACAAAGTCCGCGCTCCGGCCTGCACGAGGTAGCCCACGCCGCCGACCTCGATCAGCGCCGTCTCCTCACCCACTGCCGCAACCACGCCGTTCAACGACCCGATCATTCTGACCTCACCGCACTCCAGTGCGCGGATTCGGGCGCGCGCGAAACGAAAGAGCCGCTTTTCGGCGCTGGCGGGCCGCGTTTCGTCTCTTTGCGATTAGCGCCGCCTGCTCAGCCGCGCTAAATCCGGGGCGACTTGGGGAGAACGCATGCCACATCTGACACGCCGCGCCGTCACCGCCTCTTCGTTTGCGCTCCTGGCCGGTTGCGCCAGCGGCTCCGGCGGCGCCTCGCCAACGCCGCGCGGACAGCCCGCCATCGGCGCCTTCGGCATCGACATGACCTCGATCGATCCGAACGTGAAACCGGGCGACGATTTCTTCGAGTACGTGAACGGCGCGTGGATGCGTAACAACACCATCCCCGAGGACCGCACCTCGTGGGGCACCAATGACATGCTCATCGTCAAAGCCGAGCATGACGTGCGCGCGATCATTGAAGAAACCGCAGCCAGCGGCGGCGCCCCAGGCTCCAACGCCCGAAAAATCGCCGACTTCTACAACGCCTATCTCGATCACGACGCCATCGACGCACGTGGCCTCGCGCCCATCCAACCGGCGCTGGCGCAGATCGCGGCGTTCCGCACGCATGAAGATGTGGTGCGTTTCGTCGGCACGCCGGGCAATGGCGCGTCGTTTCCGATCTCCATTTTCATCGGCCTCGATGAGCGCAATCCCGATCGCTACCTGACGCAGATGACCCACGGCGGCCTCGGGCTGCCGGAGCGCGAATATTATCGCCGCGCCGACCGCCAGATGCCCGAACTCCGCGCCGGCTACGAAGCCGCGTGCGCGAATGTGCTCGGCCTCGTCGGACAAAGCGATGGCGCTGGCAAAGCGCGGGCGATCATGGCGCTTGAAACGCAAATCGCTGAACTGCACTGGCCGGTCGCCGATCGCCGCGAACGCGAGCGCACCTATAATCTGATGAGCAAGGCGCAAGTGCGCGCGCTGGCGCCAGCTTATCCGTGGGACGCGCATTTCGACGCGCGCGGGCTAAGCGCTGCCGACGAGATCGTCGTCGCCGAATTGAGCGCTACCGGGCCGCTGGCGAACCTCGTCATGGCGACGCCGGTCTCGACCTGGCAGAGCTACATGACTTGGCACTATGTCCGCGCCCGCGCCGCCCTGCTGCCACGCACGCTCGATGACGCGGTGTGGGATTTCTACGGCCGCCAACTGAGCGGCGCGCAACGTCAGCGCGACCGCTGGCAACGCGCCATTCAAGCGACAAACGGCTCACTCGGCGAAGCGGTCGGCGAGCTTTACGTCGCCCGCCACTTCCCGCCCGAAACCAAGGCGCAAGCGCTTGTACTGGTCGAAAACATGCGCCGCGCTTATGGCGACCGCATCGACAACTCGCCCTGGATGTCGGCCGAAACCAAAGTGCTGGCGCGCGAAAAGCTCGCCACCTTCCGCCCCAAGATCGGCTATCCTGATCGCTGGAAGGACTATTCAGGCTTCGACGTCCGCGCCGGCGACGCGTTCGGCAATGCGCATCGCTACGCGCTTTGGGATTGGGCCAACGATCTCGCGCGCTTGGGCCGCCCGAGCGACCGCGAAGAGTGGTTCATGGTCCCGCACGCGGTGAACGCCTATTACAATCCGCCATTCAACGAGATCGTCTTCCCTGCCGGCTATCTGCAGCCACCACTCTTCGACCCGAACGCAGACCCGGCAGTCAACTACGGCGCCATAGGCGGCGTCATCGGCCACGAAATGGGTCACGGCTTCGATGACCAGGGCGCGAAGTCCGATGCGAATGGCGTGTTGCGCGATTGGTGGAACGAAGACGACGTGCGCCGCTTCCGCGAAGTGACGGATCGCTTGGCCGATCAGTACAGCCAATTCGAACCGCTGCCCGGCCTGCGCGTGAACGGCCGCCTCTCGCTCGGTGAAAACATCGGCGATTGCGGCGGCCTGCAAGTGGCGCTGCACGCCTATCGCATCTCGCTCAATGGCGAAGAGCCGCCAGTGCTCGAAGGCACGACCGGCCTGCAACGCTTCTTCATGGGCCGCGCGCAGCACCGGAAAATCATTCAGCGCGAACAAGCCTTGCGCAATCAGGTGATGACCGGCCCGCACTCGCCGGCGCGCTATCGCATCAACGGCCCGGCGCGCAACATGGATGCTTGGTACGAAGCGTTCAACGTACAACCAGGCGATGCGCTCTACCTGCCGCCGGAGGAACGCGTCACGATTTGGTAAGCACGATCTTTGCTAGTTGCGAGACGTTCGCGCGTGCCAAATCGCCGGCGCCGGTGTTACGATTCCCTCGAGGGATAAAGGTATTTGCGACTGACTCGCAGTGCGGGGCAGCGCTTATCTGCGGGGAAATTCGATGTCGGATAAGAAGCGTTTGAATCGCCGGTCGTTCTTGGAACGCGTTGCCGGCACGGCCGCTCTCGTTGGCGGCGCTGGTGCATTGGTCACCGGGGAAGCCGCAGCACAAAACTACACCGGCCGCACCGATAATGACGGCGGCTCTTACGCCGACCGCGCCGGTTACGGCCGCACCGGCCTTACCGACAGCGATAGCGGCAACGGCGCCGACCGGGCCGGCTACGGCCGTGGCGGCGCTCGCACCAGCGGCATCACCGATAACGATCCGAGCGATCCGGCCGGCAACGGTCGTGGCGGCGGCGGTCGTGGCCGCACCGGCCTGACCGACAGCGACGGCGGCGGCAACGCCGACAATGCCGGCAATGGTCGTGGCGCAACCCGCAACAGCCCGAGCGGTGTCACGGACGGCGACAGCGGCTCCTATGCCGACCGCGCAAGCTACGGTCGCGGCCCGCGTCGCAACTGGTAAGTTCCGACTGTGCAAAATAGCGAGCCTTGGCTCGAGGACCCGCTTGGCTACATCATTGGCGCCGAGCGGGTCGCGAGCTTTCACGAGAAGATCTACGAGCGCGAAGCGCTGGTGGTGCATCACAATGCGCCCGAGCGCTTTCGCGGTCTGATCTCGATCGCCGACATCGACCGCATCGTCACCGGCTTCGACTTGAAGCGCGGACAACTCGCCATGGCTGACGCCTCGCGCGAGATGAGCGAAGACGAATATGTCGACGCGGCGGGCTTTATCGATCGTGGCGCGGTCTCCGATCTCTACCGCCGCGGCGCCACCATCATCATGAACCAAGCGCACCAGTTGGAGCCGCCGCTGGCGCAGCTCTGCCGCGGGCTGGAGCAGACGTTCTCGTCACACATACAGACGAACCTCTATCTGACGCCGCCCAGCGCGCAGGGCTTTCGCACTCATTACGACAATCACGACGTACTGGTGATCCAGATCGAGGGTGAGAAGGCCTGGCGGCTTTACGAAAAGCCGGTCGACACGCCGTTCCGGGGTGAAAACTTCGAGTCCGGCAAGCACCCATCCGGCGAGCTGAAGCAAGAGTTTCTGCTCAAAGCCGGCGATTGCGCTTACGTCCCGCGCGGCCTGATGCACGACGCGCAGACCTCGGGCGATGCGCCGTCGCTGCACATCACTGTTGGCCTCATCACCCGCACCTGGGCCGATCTCATCCTGGAAGCGGTCTCTGAAGCCGCGCTGCGCTCGCCGGAACTGCGCCGCAGCTTGCCCGCAGGGTTCGCACGCCGCGATTTCGATCGCACAGCCGCGCGCGCGCATCTCGCAAAACTCGCCGCCGATCTCGCGCGCGACATCCAGCTCGATCCCGCGATGGATCTCTTGGCTGACACCTTCACGCGCTCGCGCGGCGCCGCCAATCGCGGCTCAATCTTGAGCGCCGGCGCCGCGCCTCAGCCGGGCGAACTGTTCAAAGCGCATGAGCGCGTGCCGTTCCGCATTGCCGAGGATGGTGACAGTGTCGTCGTCATCTGCCCAGGCGGCGAACTGACCTTCCCGTCAGAATCGCGCGCCGACATCGAATGCGCGCTCGGCGGCAAGCTGTTCACGCTCGGCGATCTCAAAGGCGAAAAGCCCGAAGGCATGATGGGCACGTTCCTGGCCTACGGCCTGATCGTACGCGACTAGGGCTACGCGCCCGCCCGTCGCTTAAATCCGCAATGGGCGGCGTGGCAGAGCGCTACCCCCAGCGCATCCGCAGCATCGGCGGTGACATCGCCCGCTGTCGGCAACAGGCGGCGCACCATGAATGCGATCTGAGTTTTGTCGGCGCCGCCTGAGCCGACCACGGCTTTCTTGATCGTCGTCGGCGCATATTCGGCCACCAGAACGCCCCGCCGCGCCGCCGCCGCCAACGCCACGCCGCGCGCTTGGCCGAGCGCCAACGCTGCGCGCGCGTTGGAGTTCACGAACGTCTCTTCGACAGCGCATTCGTGCGGATTGTGCTGATCGATCACCGCGCCAAGCTCTTCGAGCAAGACGAGCAAACGCGAGGCCAGTTGCTGTTGCTCCGGCGGCTTGATCACGCCGTGCGCAACGTGGCTCAGCCGCGACCCCTCGCTCAGCACCAAGCCCCAACCGCAACGATTGAGGCCGGGATCGATGCCGAGGATCAAAGTGGCCGTCATGCGTGATCCTTCTGCGCGCGCGCATCCAAGGCGAGTCGCGCCGCGACCGCTACGTAGATTGTCCAAAACAGATTGTTCGCCTGCAGCGCATGGCTTTCCGACAGCGTGTAAAGCGCAAACGCCGCCAGAAACGCCGGCGCCCAAAGGCCGGCGTCAGGCCGCATCACCGCGCCTGCCCCGCGCCACAGCGTCGCCGCCAGTTGCAGCGCAAACACCGCAACGCCGATGCGCCCGAGCCCGAGCGCCAGTTCAAGCCAGCTCGAATGCGCCGACGCCACTTGCCACGCCACCGCTTCGCGAACCCAATACGCTGGGCCATTCTCCGGCAGCCAGAATGCGTAGTAGCCGTAACCAAGCCAAGGCTGCGCAGCGACCGCGGGCGCAGCGGCTTCCCAAATATCGGTGCGCCCGGTCAGAGTCAGATCGCGGCCGAGCACAGCCACCAAGAGATCCGGCGCCAGCAGCACGATGCTCGCGCCAATCACGATCGCCGCCAGCGCGCTGGCGCACACCAGGATCGTCTGCAACGGTCCGCGCCGCATCAGCGCGCACGCGCCCATGACGCAAAGCCCGAGCAAGCTCGCGACCAGCGCAGTCTTAGAAGTGGAGAGCAAAACCAACGCCAAAGCGCCGAGCGCCGTGACTGACCACAACACACGCCGGCGCGGCTCAACCCAAGCCGCCGCGGCGCATGCCGCAACACCAAGCGCCATGATGCCGCCGAGCGTGTTCTTGTGCGTCCACAAACCAGACCAAGCGCCCGGGTGTTCGAAACTCATGCGGCCAATGCTTGGCGCCACGGCGCCGAGCAGAAGCGAAGCCGCAACCAGCACAACGAACGCGCCTGCGATCACGGTGACGAGCTTCGCCCAATCATAGCGCCACGCCAGATAGAGTCCGAACGCCATCGTCAGCATGAGCCACACGACGCGCCGCAACGTCGCCGCGCTATCGATCGACCAAAGCGTCGAGAGCCCCGCCAGCGCAATAAGCCCCATCAGCAGCGGCACAGCCATCGCCGTGCTCAACGCTTGCGCGCGCGCACGCCAGATCGCCCAACCGAGAAACGCATAAACAGGCAGAAAGAAAATCCGCGCATAGCCGGGTGGTTCGGAAGCGCCCTGGCTCTGCGCCACCGCCGCGAAGAACGGTTCCGAGAATTGCGCCAGGCAGAGCGCCGCGGCGATCATTTCCCAACGCGCCGCGTCCGCGCGCGCAGGCGCGGCCGCGTCCATGGAGGCATGGGCGTAGGTCATCGCCGTTAACACCTGCGCCCAATCCCTTGCCAAAGCGCTAACCCGCCGCCAGCATCGGCGCGAATTGGGAGGGATTTCATGCTTCGCCGCTGGCTTGCGCCCTTAAGCGCGCTTCTATTCTGCGGTGTCGCCGCGCCCGCTTCGGCGCAGTCGGAGGCCGAGCGCGTGCAGGTTCGCGAACTGATCGAGCGCGTCGTCGCCTTCGACACCTCCACAGGCGAACAAAACATCGCCATGGCGAACTATCTGGCCGAGCGCTTCCGCGCCGGCGGCTTCGCGGACGAGGACATTCATTTCGTCAACGCCAACGGCTCCGCTGGCTTGCTGGTGCGCTATCGCGGCGACGGCACGGGCGGGCGGCCGATCCTGCTGCTCGCGCACATGGATGTGGTGCCCGCGCTCCGCGCAGACTGGGAGCGCGATCCGTTCACTTTGGTGGAAGAAAACGGCCTGCTCCACGGCCGCGGATCGCTCGACAACAAAGCCGGGCTCACGCACATCGCCGCGACTTTCCTAACGCTCCGCGCCGAAGGCTTCCGCCCGACGCGCGATCTCATTCTCTGGTTCAGCGGCGACGAAGAAACCACCGGCGCCACCACAACAGCGCTGCTCACCGAACATCGCGCGCTCATCGGCGAGGCGGAGTTTGCCTTGAACTCCGACGCCGGCGGCGGCCAGATCGATGCGCAGGGTCGCGGGCTCACCTATGTCGTGCAAACGGCGGAAAAGACCTACGCCAGCTTCACCTTCACCGTGCGCAATCCAGGCGGCCACTCTTCGACGCCGCGCGCCGATAACGCTATCTACGATCTCGCCGCAGCGCTGCAACGCCTCGCCGCCTTCGAGTTTCCGATCCAGTGGAACGAGACCACTTTGGCAAGCTTCCGCAACGCCGCCACAGCCTTCGCTGGCCCCGAAGGCGCAGCGATGCGCCGCTTCGCGCAAAATCCGAACGACCGCGCAGCACAACGCACCATGGCGCGCAATCCCTCGCTCTCGACCATGATGCGCACCACTTGCGTCGCCACAATGCTCACCGGCGGCCACGCCGAAAACGCGTTGCCGCAAAGTGCGACCGCCACGGTAAACTGCCGCATCTTTCCAGGCGTCGCCGTCGCTGACGTGCTGGGCGAACTGCAAGCGATCGCAGGCCCAGGCGTCGAAGTCGCCACCTTCGGCCCGTCGAGCGCCACCGATGCATCGCCGCTGCGCAGCGACGTGATGGCCGCCGTCGAGCGGGCCGTACGCGCCGCTTACGCCGACATCGTGATCACGCCCTACATGTCATCGGGCGCCACGGACGGACTTTATTTCCGCGCAGCGGGCATCCCGACCTACGGCGTCGGCGGTGTGTTCATGCGCGACGAAGACGACTTCGCCCACGGTCTCAACGAACGTGTGCCCGTCGCCAGTCTCTATTCCGGCCTCAATCACTGGCGCGCGCTGATCACGGAACTGGCCGGCACGCCGCCCGGACCTTGACGATGAACGCGCTCCCCAAATCCGAACCGGACTCTCGGCTCGAAATCATCCAACTGCGATCATTGCAGCCAGGGCCCCGTCTGATCGTGACCGGCGCCGTGCATGGCAACGAAACGGCGGGCACAATCGCCATTCGGCGTATGATCGAAGAATTGCGCAACAAGGACCTCGCTCGCGGCAGCGTTACCTTCGTGCCGATCGTCAACGTGCGCGCATATAATCTGGGTCAGCGCGCCGTCGACGCGAACTTGAACCGCGATCTGCGCGAGCACGCGGTGGCCGTGACTTACGAAGACCACGTCGCCAACGTCATCTGCCCGCTACTGCGCGAGCATGACGTGCTGCTCGACCTGCACTCGTTCCGGCGCGGCGACTTTCCGTTCGTGCTCGTCGGCCCCGTCAACAACACCGGCGAGATCGAGCCGTTCAATCGCCAAGCCGAGGAGCAAGCTCTCGCGCTGGCGCTTGGGCTGGAGCATATGGTCTATGGCTGGCTGACTGCGAACGGCGCGGCCGCCATCGGCCGCGAGGCAGCGCTTGGCGGCGCGCCAGCGAACGTTTCGCACGGCGTTGGCATGACCGAATACGTGCGCTCACAAGGCGGCTACGCGCTCACCGTCGAATGCGGGCAGCATGACAATCCGAACGGGCCGGAAGTAGGCTATCAGATGATCGCCGCCGCACTCGGCCATCTCGGGATCATCGCCGACGCGCCAGCGCGCCCACGCCCGCGCGTCACCGGCATCCGCATCGCGGCGGCGCTTTTGAAACAGCAAGAAGACGAAACGCTCGCGGCGGATTTTCAGAATTTCGACAAGCTCGCCGCCGGCGACGTGATCACGCAAACGTGCGCCGGCCCAGCACAACGCGCGCCAGCGGACGGCTACATCCTCTTCCCCGCCCAACACTCAAGCGTGGGCGACAAGATGGCTTACTTCGCAGAACCGAGCGCGCGCTTCGGCTGAGCGGCGCGAGCGCGCTTTAGGCGCTCGCCACTTCAGCCGTGCCGTGGCAGAATTTAAACTTCTTGCCTGAGCCGCAGGGGCATGGCGCATTGCGCGAGACCTTGCCCCAGGTCGCCGGATTGTGCCGGTCGAAGCCATCCGGCGCGAGCGACGGTACGTCTTCGCGCGCGACTGCCATTTCGTTCTCGCCGGTGACCGGATTCTGGTGGATTTCGAACGTCTTTGGCGGCGTCAGCGGCTTTTGCGCGACTTCTTCAGCTTGGCCGATCTGCAGGCGCATCAGCATGCGCGTCACCGTCGTGCGCAGATCGAGCAGCATGCGCTCGAACAGCGTGAACGCTTCGGTCTTGAACTCGTTCAACGGATCGCGCTGGGCGTAGCCACGCAAGTGGATGACCGAGCGCAAGTGATCGAGAATGCTCAAGTGCTCGCGCCAGCGCATATCGACGACCGAGAGCAGCACTTGCTTTTCGACCGCGCGCAAGCGCTCCGGCCCGAGCTGGGCGGCTTTTTGCGCATAGGCTTGATCGACGGCGCGCGTCAGCCGCTCGATGATTTCGAGCTGCGCGATGCCCTCTTCCTGGGCCCACTGATCGACCGGCAGATTGAGTTCGAAAATCTCTTCCGCCTCGATCATCAGTTCAGGCGTATTCCACTGCTCGGGATAAGCCTTCTCCGGCATGTGGCGCCAGACCAGCTTTTCCACGACGTCATGGCGCATGTCGCGAATGATCGGCGCGACGTCGGCGGTGCGCATGAATTCGATGCGCTGCTCGAAGATCGCCTTGCGTTGATCGTTGGTGACGTCGTCATACTTCAGCAAGTTCTTGCGGATTTCGAAGTTGCGTTGCTCGACGCGGCGTTGCGAGGTTTCCAGCGCCTTGTTCATCCACGGGTGAACGATGGCTTCGCCCTCCTGGATGCCGAGGCCGCGCATGATCGCGTCGAGGCGATCGGCGGCGAAGATGCGCAGCAAATCGTCTTCGAGACAGATGTAAAATTTCGACTTGCCCGGATCGCCTTGACGGCCGGTACGGCCGCGCAACTGGTTATCGATGCGGCGGCTTTCGTGGCGCTCGGTGCCGAGCACATAGAGCCCGCCCGCCGCCAGCGCGACTTGCTTCTTAGACTCGATGTCGTCCTGCAACTGGCGCTTCAGCACGGCGATCTGATCCGGCGTCTCGTCGCCCTTCAGCGCCGTCTTCAAGCGCATGTCGAGATTGCCGCCGAGCTGAATGTCGGTGCCGCGGCCGGCCATGTTGGTGGCGATCGTGACCGCGCCGGGCACGCCGGCTTGCGCGACGATCGCGGCTTCTTGCTCGTGGTAGCGCGCGTTCAGCACTTGGTGCGGAATGCCGCGCTGCTTCAACAGCGCCGAGAGCGTCTCCGACTTTTCGATCGACACGGTGCCGACCAGCACAGGCTGTTGGCGGCGATGCGTGTCTTCGATGTCGGCGATGATGGCGTTATATTTCTCTTTTGACGTCCGATAGACCTCGTCATCGATATCGATGCGCTTGACCGGGCGGTTGGTGGGAATTTCCACCACGTCGAGCTTGTAGATGTCGCCGAATTCCGCCGCTTCAGTCGCGGCCGTGCCGGTCATGCCGGAGAGCTTGTCGTACAAGCGGAAATAGTTCTGGAACGTGATCGAGGCCAGCGTCTGGTTTTCGGGCTGAACCTGCACGCCTTCTTTCGCTTCGATCGCCTGGTGCAAACCCTCCGAGAGGCGGCGACCATGCATCATGCGGCCGGTGAACTCGTCCACCAGCACGACTTCATTGTCTTTGACGATGTAATCTTTGTCGCGGTGGAAGAGCTTGTGGGCGCGCAGCGCCTGGTTGGCGTGGTGCACGAGCGAGATGTTGGCTGGCTCGTACATCGAGCCTTGCAGCAGGCCGCGCTCGACCAGCATCTCTTCCATCGCTTCCGAGCCGGCCTCGGTATAGGTCACCGAACGTTGCTTTTCGTCGTGTTCGTAGTGCTCGGCCCGCAGCAGCGGAATGAGCCCGTTCATCGACTTGTAGAACTCGCTGCGATCTTCGGTCGGGCCGGAGATGATCAGCGGCGTGCGCGCTTCGTCGATCAGGATCGAGTCGACTTCGTCGACGATCGCGTAACGGTGGCCGCGCTGAACCATCTCGCCCAGCGAGTACTTCATGTTGTCGCGCAGATAGTCGAAGCCGAATTCATTATTGGTGCCGTAGGTGATGTCCGAGGCGTAGGCTTGGCGGCGCTCATTATCGTAGAGGCCGTGCACGATGACGCCGACGGAAAGGCCGAGGAAGCGATAGATCTGGCCCATCCATTCGCTGTCGCGCTTGGCCAGATAATCGTTCACCGTAATGACGTGGACGCCGCGGCTCTCAAGCGCGTTCAGATAAACCGGCAGCGTCGCGACCAGCGTCTTGCCTTCGCCGGTGCGCATTTCGGCGATCTTGCCGTTGTGCAGGAAAATGCCGCCCATCATCTGCACGTCGAAGTGCCGGAGGCCCAGCGTGCGCTTGGAGGCCTCGCGCACCGTGGCGAAAGCTTCCGGCAGGATCTCGTCGATCTTCGCCCCACGGGCGAGCTTGTGGCGATATTCGCTTGTCTTGTTCCGGAGCGCCTCGTCGGAGAGCGCCTCGAAGGTCGGCTCCAGCGCGTTGATGCGGGCGACGAGTGGGCGCAAATGGCGCGTCTTGCGCTCGTTCACGGAGCCGAAAATCTGTCTGGCGAGGTTCAGCATAGGCGCAATCTTAATGTTGATGCGCCGTCTCGGACAGGGCGCGGGAGGATCGGATTAATGGGTTGATTTTGTAGGCTTTTTCTAATCCCACCGATGCGCACCCGGGTGTGTAAACACTCTGGACTGGCACGCGGGCGAGACTTAAGAGCGCCCCTGGGCGGTGTCAATGCGACCCAGGGCGGTAGTCCTGGGGCGCAGCCCTTGCACGCTGTCCCGTCTTCGAGAGAGCAGAACGCATGGCCTCCAGAAAGAATTTCTCCTCCGCGGCGCGCTCCTTGGGCGCAGCCCTCGTGCTTGGCCTGATGTTGGCTGGGTGCGGCTTGGGCCGCGATTCTTCCACTGATGGCGAAGGCATTGACGACCCCGTCGTCGCCGCCACCGTCAACGGCCGGCCGATTTATATCGAAGACGTGCGCGCGCACGCCGTCGCCCGCGGTTTCATGCAGGAAGGCGAAGATCTCGACGCCAATTCGGACGCCTTCTTCATGGCTCTGGAGGAGCTGATTCAGTTTCGCCTCTTCTCGATGGAAGCCGAGGCGCGCGGGCTCGACCGTGAGGCCGATGTCCGCCGCCAGCTGGAGAACGCGCAAGAACGGGTTTTGGCTGCAGCCATTTACGAAGAGATCGACCGGATCGCCAACGATCCGGACGCCATCCGCCGGCTGTACGACGAAAACGCGGCCCGCTTGGGTCAAGGCACCGAAGTCCATCTCCGCCACATGCAGTTCAACACACGTGAATTGGCGGACGCGGCCAAAAGAAGGCTCGATGGCGGCGAAAGATTTGAAGCGCTCGCTTTCGAACTCTCTTCCGACCGCGAAACCGCCCCTGATGGCGGCGATCTCGGCTGGGCGCTGCTGACCGACGTCCAAGGCCCGATCCGCACCGCCGTCGACGACGCCAATCCGGGCGAAATCTTCGGCCCAATCGAATACGCCAACGCCTGGCACATCGTGCGCGTCGAAGATCGCCGCGAGCGCGGCGTGCCCAGCCTCGAAGAATTGCGCCCGCGCATCGTCGACTGGCTCCGCTTCCAGGAAATCACCCGCATGCAGGAGCGCCTCGAACGCGACGCCCGCATCGAGCGCCTGCGCGAGCCGGAAGTCGTGCTTGATCCAGGCGAAGAGACGCCCGTGCCCGCCGACGCGACGACGCCGGACGAGCCGGTGCGCCCCGCGCCTGACGCCGCTTCGCCGCCGGGCGAAGGCGCGCCGCCCTTCCCGTTCCCGATGGGCCCGGGCGGCGTCATCGGCGGCGCCGACCCGCCGCGCCCGGCGCCACAAGCCACTGCGCCGCCAGCGCCTACGCCTGCGCCTACGCCGCCAGCGGCTGAAGAAGGCCCGACGCAATAGCGCTTTCGCGCTGCCCTCCTCTGGCGGGGAGGCATCGCGGCACGTATTGAGCGCGCATGTCCGACCAAATCAGCCCGCTCGCGCCTGCGCGTTTTCCCGATCTGCCCGCCATCGCCGGGCTCGAAGCCGCGATCGGGCGCGCCGGGTTCTACAAACACGCGCGCCCTGATCTGCTGCTGATGCGCATGCCAGCTGGCACTAAGGCGGCGGGCGTGTTCACCACCAACGCCGTGGGCTCCGCGCCCACCGATTGGTGCAAACAAGCGCTCTCCGCCACACGCGGCAGCGCGCGCGGATTGCTCGTGAACGCCGGTTGCGCCAATTCTTTCACCGGCCCCGCTGGCGACGCCGCCTGCAAGCGCGCGCTGACCGAAGCGGGCGCGGCCATCGGTGTCGAGACGCGCGAAATGCTGGCCGCCTCCACCGGCGTCATCGGCGTGCTGCTCGACGATTCCAA
>JALHQO010000018.1 GCA_022841905.1 Hyphomonadaceae bacterium
CAAATTTGAGCCGCATCGTGCTGAGTGTACGCCCGTCGGGCGGGCGGGTCTCTAGCTCACCTCCTTCGATGCGACGCGACTTGTGCGGGGGTCACCTCAGCAGCCAATGATTGCGCTGTTGCCAGGAATCCGACGCGGCCGGGCCCATGGCCCGCCTCCCAGTGCACATCACGACAGGCCAAGTCGCTCAATTCGCGACTCTCACGTCAGCGACGGCCGACCGGCCTGATCTCGCCGAAAGCGGCCGCTTTGCTCACGACCCTGATCAGGACTTCAGAGTCGGATGTCTCGGCTGCCTCACTGCGGAGCTATGATGCGAACGGCTCGGCGAATTCGCCAAGCCGTTCGCGATCAGCGTTACATGGGAGGGGGTGTGTCCGGGTCGAAGCGCGTCCAACCGTCCTTGCGATATTCTTGTCCGCGCGAGCGCATATCAGTTGGCCGATATCGATCGAGCGCGGCCTCCACATTCGAAGCGCGGTCGTCGTCGACGCGAACCGTCAATAGTGTTCCACCACGCCGCACGCCCTCACTATAAACGTGCGCTTCTTCTTCCGGCACGCCAGCATCCGTCAAAACGCCAACCAAACCGCCAACGGCGCCGCCAGCGACTGCGCCGGTGGCGGCGCCCGCCAATGTGGTGGCGATCCACCCAGCGGCAACCACGGGGCCGATGCCGGGGATGGCGATAAGGCCGAGCCCAGCTAGGAGCCCAGCACCGGCGCCCAACAAGCCGCCAGTAGCGGCGCCCTTTGCCAGGCCATCTCCGGCATCGTCGCGGCCATTGCGATCTTTGTCCTTGATCTCGCGCTTGCCATCACCATCGTACCATCCATCCTTGTTACTTGCGATGACGCTGACGTCGTCAGATTTGATGCCCATGCGCTCAAGTTCGTGCGCAGCCTCTAAGGCGTCGTTGCGATTATCGTAAAGGCGAGTGACAGTTCGTGTCATGTTCGTTCTCCAGCTTGGGAAGTACCCGCCTCTTCAGCAGCAACGCAGTCATCACCTAAGCCTGCGCAGATCACAGGAAAGGCCCGACTGTGTAGTTCGCGTCGCTGATGCAGCTGATCCGCGGCGTATGGCTTGTTCCACATGCCCACGGGAAGGGCCGAATATCTTCGCACGCGGCGCCTCAGAGGCTGATTCACTGTTCGCGCCGACGGGACGTGTCTGAGCTGTCGAGGCGTAGTCAGCTGGAGCCGACGTTCACTTCCAAACCAACCACACACGCGAAACCTTTCACGGGCTGAAGCGTCGCCATAACGACAAGCGATTTGCACATCGACCGGCAACCCAGCCTCTCGATGGCGCGCGGGGCAGTCTCTTAGGCGCCAATGGAAGACAGTCTAGAAGAAGCCGGAGCGGCGCCAGGACAGCGCATCTGCGAGACAAGCCCGACGCCTCACGGGATGTGCGATAACGTGGCCAAGGCGACAATAGATACTGCGCTTAAGCGCTGGGGCGCTGAGACCCACTTAGACCAGATCCAGCACGGTGCAGCTGGTGCGGCTCTGCACAGTCGTGAGAGCGCGAGGCCAACGCCAGGACGGCGTGGGAAGCGCGAACGCCACTTAAGCAGATGGCTTAGGCGTCAAGCGACTGGATGAGCACGAACAAGATGAGCGCCGTTACAGTGAACGCGAACCCAGCCATTGCTAGAACCTGCATCATATCGTCCGCCCGCATTCAGCCCTCCGAGGCGTGAAGGTGTCAAAACGGAGGCAGTTCCCATTTGCGCCGCCAGACGCAATTGCGGCCCGCCTGGTAGGAGCGGGCCGCTTTCGTAGATGAGGAGGCTGGGGCGGGGTTCAGCCTTCCAGAGGCTAACGCCGATCGCGCCGAACAGTTCCGGTGAATTAGCCGAATGCGCCAAAGGCCATCGCCAGCGAGAGCGAGCAGGCGCCGACCCAGGTCGCCACCATTAGAACCGCCGTCCAGAGTATGGGCGTGGGCTGTGCGTCCTTAGCAACGCGGGGCGTGAGGAAACCAAACTCATCGCGGCGGCCAGTTGAGATGTCTGTCATGACGGCTCTCCAAAAGGCGGGCGACTCCCACGGGCGGCGGAGGAGTCGCCCCCTAAGGCGAGGCTGCAAGCTTCTTCGGGGGAGGAAAAGCAGCCTGTTAACCTTCTGAGGCGCCGGGCTTTCCCTGTCGGTGCGGCATCGAACCGAACTACTCACAAATTGTCCTCATGGCGCAGCCGTGTCAGAGCGTCAGATTCCAGCGCCGTACCGCATGCATCCACCGTCGCGCTCGTAACGACACGATTGCGCCCGGATTGCTTAGCCTCGTAGAGCGCCTTATCGGCCCGTCGAAGGAGAGCCTCACCGGGCTCATCCGCCGCCAGCTCCGCCACGCCCATGCTTACTGTGACTGCTCCCGGTACTGGCTCGAACCGAACGGACTCCAGCGCCTCTCTGATCCGTTCTGCGCTATCTGTTGCGCGCTCGAGGTCGGTGTGAGGCATCAGCACGACGAACTCTTCGCCGCCGAACCGAGCTACAACGTCGGTCCCGCGCGTCTTCCGACGCAATAGATCCGCAAACGCGGCCAATACGTTGTCTCCGACGTCGTGGCCAAAAGTATCGTTGATCCGCTTGAAGTGATCGAGGTCCGCCATCACCGCGCAGAGACTTGTCCCCGTGCGCGCGGCGCGCGTTGTTTCGAGCGCCAACGCCTTTTCCAGCGCTCGACGATTGCCTGCGCCGGTAAGCGGGTCGGTCAAGGACAACGCTATGATCTCGGCCTCGCGCTGACGGAGCCTCAAATTCGTCTGGGCTAAATCGAGCTGAGCATTGGCGTACTCATGGTTCAAGTCGAACATGGCGCGGCTCAGCCGCTCTAACTCCTCAACGTCGTATTCCGCCAAGACGCGCACCTGTCCGGCGCGGCGCCATACGCGGGCATGCAGAGATCGCGTGCGCCCCTCAGCGTCGCCGATCGTAAGCAGCCCTTGATAGATTTCAGCACCGTCACCGCCCTCCGCGTCGGCGAGCGAGACAAAATCTGGTGCAATGAAAAGCTTGGAGACGCACATGCCAATTGCCGTCGGCGCAGGATCATTGATGAGCTTGAGAAAGCCCGCATTGGCTTCAACCAGCGTTCCATCCTTATCGATGGTTGCGGCGACAACCGACAGCAGCGGCTCAAGTTCGGCGGCGTACCAATGCATCGGACTAAGCCGCCAACGAGAGCGTAGCGCGGCGCACCGCCGCTGCTGCATCAGGACTATGGGCGTCGGCGCCACCTCCTCGGCGAGCGGCGTAAAGCGATTGATTGCCAGCCCGCCCACGATCACCGCGGGCCTTTCATCCTGGAAGCGTATACGTGCTTACGTGATCACATCTTTGACAGTCGCCAAATGCTGCGCAAATGACGCCGAGAGCGCCAGAAGGTCCGGTTTCCATTTGGCTACCTGATCAAGCAGCGACTCGGTTGGGACGTCGGCGCCCAGATACTGCACATCCCATCCCGCGAGTTGGAATGCGTCACACACCATCCGCAGGCCAATGGCGTGGTGGTTGCCGGCGACGCAGGCCAGCAGGACGCGCTTGCCGATCAAGACGGGCGGCGGCGAACGTAGCAGCCCGGCCGTCATCACCGCCTGCACAATCGCGGACGCCATGTGCTCTTGGGCAACCGTGACCTCGCCCACCTGCCATTTTTCGCCGATGCTATAGAGCGACGGCTGGATGACGCGCCCTTCGAAATCGACAAGGCTTCCACCGGCGTCAATACACTTGTCCATGACGGACAACGCCTCGGTTTGATTGCCGGCAAGAAGCGCTGCCTCGAAGACGGCCGCCTCAGGCCAGTGCTCAATGGGCGCCCGCGCCAGGGGCGCTCACTTCTGGCTGCCTGGAAATGCGTCCAAGCCGCCTTCATGGCATCGCTGACGATGGCCCCGTTGGGCGGCGCCATGCGCCGGAGATAATACTGCCCCAACTCCGCCAGCGACGCTTTCAACTGATCCGAAGAAAGCCCGGGCGCGGCAAGCACGCGCGCTTGCCAGCAGAGGTAATCGGTCATCGGCGCCTGTGATCCGAACTGCAGAACAGGCCGCAAAAACTCCAGATGAAACGCAAGATCCTCACGGCAAGCAGCCTCGCCCGCATCGCCGTATTGTTCGAACAACGCGCCCTTGGCCGCATAAATTCGTCTCGTCACTGCGTTTACCGCATCGGCTTCAAGTGCCAGAAATTGCTGCAAGCCATCCGACTCAAGCGTGTTGGTCGCTGCGCTCATAACTGTGCTCGTTATTCTTCACTGGGCCTGGCCGGAGCTCAGGCAATCCGCACGGTGCGCGTACGTGGGAAAAGAAGATGTAAATCTAACTGCATTCCGCCGGGTTCCAGAGGTGTCCCGCCGAGCGGATACGGCTAATGCTTCATTGACAAGCGGGTGGCCCATGGAAGTCGCGGCATTAATCGGCCGTGCCGGCGATAAGGAGTGTCGCTTGCGACGAGGCCTCCCAAGACATCGCCACCATTTGTGCATCCAAGCACGCGCGAACCGCATCTTAAGCACATGCTCAGATCAATTCTCGCCGCCCTCGCTTTGACCGCGTGTGTATCCACGCCGCAACCGGAACCTGCGTCTGTCGGGCGCTTCTATCATTACCTGCGATCCAACCAGGACGGATCCGAACCGGAACACATCTACCATTATCGCGCGAGCGAAACGCGGCTCGAAGTTGGCAAGATGGTTTCTCACTGCACCAACGCTGCATTCGTTACCGCTGAGCTCGATCCGATGAGCCGGCAGCCTCGCGAAATAGTCGGCGGTAGGCTTGGTCGCGATCTCGCCCAAGAGTCATTCGCGTGGCTGATATACAATCCCGAGTCACGGCGCCTCCACGCCCGCGTCCCCGCCGCGGATATTGATGCTGGCGTCACCGTCGATGGCGAACCCTGGATGCTCTACGATTTCGATCTCGCCGATTTCAATGCTCTCCATGCAGCCCGCCCGCCGCCCCAAGCGGATTTCCGCTTCGCGGTTGCGCTAATCTGGCTCGAAGAAGGCGCGGCAAGCCCTTTCCGAAATCTCGGCTGGGCGAATGCGCGTTTTGCGGCGACCGAACTTCATCGCGGCCGCCAGGCATTGCGCTTCGAGGTCAGCGGTGGTCTCTCCGGCCAGCTTTGGCTCGATGCGGAGGAAGGCCACGTGCTCGAAGCTCGCTTCGCCGAACCCAATCACGCCGAGTACCGTGACTTCAGGTTAGTGCTGCAAAGCGCCGAAGATGACGGCGCCGCGAGTTGGCTCGCTACACGCGCGGCGCACTGGGAGGGTTGCCCGTAAAACGCGCCTATCGCCAAGACCGATGTTCACGCCGCCATCGAAAACATCGCGCCCGCCTACAGCGCCGATCCCGAAGCCCAGCTGATCGCGGCCGAACAGGCCGCCGCCGCGAGCTCTGCCCTCGACGCCCTCGATCCTCACCTCCGCGATGCGCTTCTGCTCCATGTCGTGGAAGCCCGGTGGGCACTCCCGCGCCGGTGCAATGCAGATGAAGGCGATAGCCTCCGGCATCGATCAGTTCGCCTGGTGCACGGTGATTGTGAGGGTCGCTTGCAGAAGCAATAGCCTCGTAGCTCGCGCCAGTGATCGGCAGGAGAGCCAGGGCCGCAATGGCGGTCAGTGTGGTCCGTAGCATTGTGGTCACTTCTCGATTAATTGCGCGGTTGCGCGTTATCCGTCGTGCATCCGATCTACGCCCACGAGCGACGAACCCCTTGAACGGAACGGCTACGACATTTCGCTCATTGGTCGGTTGACCCAGAGGCGCGGTGAGCGTGCGACATCAATCAAATCGGCGAGATCCTCTGGGATTGCCATCTCCTCGAACGCGCTCACGTTGGCGCCGCCGGTGTTTCCCGATGGGATGAGACCGATCCACGTCTTTGTCGCAGCTCCAATCACACGGGTGAATTGGCCTAGTACTTCGCGCGCCTTCTGATGGCGTATTCCCCACAAGAGCATCCGAACATGCACGCGAACATGCTGCGCAGTCGATCGCTGACCCAAGACGTGTGCGCGCTCAAGATAATGAAAGGCCGCCACCGAATCGCCAGCCCGCTCCGCTGCTTGCGAGGCTGCAAGCTCCACATCGACATGAGCGCGAATGCGATTGCCGAAGCTCTGACGATCGCTTGCGTCGATCCGCTTGGACACGAGCCGCCAGGCCAAATAGAGGCCGGCGATGGCATCGAAGGTCGCGCAGAACATCGGCCACCAGCTGGGTAGCCCAGGATTGGTGACCACATGCCCATGAAAGAAGTCGAGACCCGCATGACCGAGCAAACCGGCGACGGCAAGCCAGAGATTCACTCTAAAACCGACCACCGCAAGGGCAGCGAAGGCAAGCGAGATCGCGACCTCAATAGCAAGGACGCTTTCGTCTCCGCCGATTACGGCGAATAGATCGTAGTAGGACGCGATGACGATCAGCATCACCGGGTAGAAGGCTCTGTCGCGCTCAAACCCAGCGGCCACGCCGAGGCCGCAGGCGGCCAGCGCGAGGACGGCTCCAATAGCGATTTCCATAACTTTGCCCTTCGATCAGTGGCGCGACAGCCCGGACCGCTCGCACGCGGCCCGGGCCGTCTTCTTCAAGCTGCGCAGGCGCACTGGCCGCCGCACGAGCGGCCGGACTTGCAGCGGCAATCATCGCCGCAACGGCAGTTTTCGCTGCAACCGCAGCCGCGGGTGGTCATGCTCGTGAAGAGGGTGTTCAAAGCGCTCAACATTAGTGTCTCCGTGGGATCAGGTGTTGCGTGTTGTCCGTCGTGGACACGCCCTACCTAAGCCCCTGGCCTGCCGGCTGCTTGAACGGAACAGCTACGACATTTCGAGCGCTGCAGCGGGCAGCCCAAACATCCGCTTGAACGTGCGGCTGAGATGCGCGGAATCGGAAAAACCCGCCTGCTGCGCGGCCTCGGTAAGGTTCGCCCCTTGCGTATGCGCGTCAACCGCACGCACCAAGCGTAGCCACAGGACGTAGGTTCGGAACGGCAAGCCCGTTTCCTCCACGAACAAATGGCTTGCACGGCTGGGCGATAGCCCGACTGCCTGAGCTGCATCGCTCATTGCCACCGCACCATCCAAATTCTCGGTGGCCCATTTGATAATCTGGCGCACCCGCCGATCGGGTTCGGTCGTGCGGACGTGAGCGGCGATGCGCGCAGCGACCTCGCTTCCTGCCGCGACTAGTTCTTTGATTGGATCGTTCGGGTGCTCAAACGCCGCCTTGAAGAGCGTTGGTGCATCTCGCACTTGCTCAGCGCTCAACTGACTCGCTGGCTCGCCTTGCATGAGCTGCGCAAGCACTCTTCCCGCTCTGCTCTCTGGCTCGATGAAGAGCAACGAGATTAGCCCTTGTGCCTCGAATGCATGAGGCGCGTCAGGCGCCACGATTGCGAACGGCCCACTAATGACGCGGTCTTCGAGGTGGAGGCCGAAATCACCACCCAACGAAAAAGTCAGCTGGTACGCATGGTGTGAGTGCATCGCGATGCGATCTGGCGCCTGTGCGCCTGTGGGCACGTCGAACACCCAAAGGCTGCCGCCTTCCCAGAACGCAATTCGGCCAGTCGCCACCGTGTCCATTGCACGACCATACCGCCAAAACGCCCGAACAATAAGAGAGGGCGGCCGCAAAGAGACCGCCCTCCCCATCCACAGCCGGCATCAGACCCTGACAGAGTTCAGACGCAGGGAGTTCGCAATGACCGAAACCGAGGACAACGCCATCGCCGCCGCCGCGATCATCGGCGACAGGAGATCGCCGGTGAGCGGGTAGAGGACGCCAGCGGCGATCGGTACGCCGGCCGCGTTGTAGGCGAAGGCAAAGAACAGGTTCTGGCGGATGTTGTTCATGGTCGCTCGCGAAATAGCGCGAGCGCGCACGATGCCAGTAAGATCGCCACGAAGAAGCGTCACACCAGCGCTTTCGATGGCGACGTCTGTTCCAGAGCCCATCGCAATGCCGACATCGGCCGCAGCAAGGGCGGGCGCGTCATTCACACCGTCTCCGGCCATCGCCACGATCCGGCCTTCGCCCTTCAACCGCGCCACGATGCGGGACTTGTCCTCGGGGAGAACTTCCGCCTCCACAGTGTCGATGCCGAGCGTACGCCCCACCGCCTCCGCCGTCGTGCGATTGTCGCCGGTCAACATCACCAGCCGGATACCTTGTGCTTTGAGAGCAGCGAGGGCGTCTGGCGTTGTCGCCTTGATGCGGTCAGCTATGCCGAAGACTGCCGCAGCGACACCATCAACGCTCAAGAAGATTGCTGTCGCGCCTTCGCGTCTTAGCTCTTCCGCCTTTGCGCGCAGACCGGCGGTGTCCACCTTCAACTCGGCCAGATATTTTTCTGCACCCAGCGCAACCTTGCGCCCTTCCACGACACCAACAACGCCCTTTCCAGTTGGAGAGTCGAAACCAGAAGCCCCGGCGAGCGCTAGATCACGCTCCTTTGCGGCTGCGACGATCGCCTGCGCCAATGGATGTTCGCTTTGGTTTTCTAGGCTCGCGGCGAGACGCAGTACTTCGTCTTCCGTTTGATTGGGAGCCGTTTGGATGGCGATCACCGCCGGTTTGCCTTCGGTTAGCGTGCCGGTCTTATCCAGAACAAGCGTGTCCACTTTCTCGAACCGCTCAAGCGCTTCTGCGTTCTTGATCAAGACGCCCGCGCGCGCACCTCGTCCGACCCCGGCCATGATCGACATCGGTGTTGCAAGCCCCAGCGCACACGGACAAGCGATGATGAGCACTGACACGGCCGCGATGAGACCGTAGGAAAACGCCGGTGACGGCCCCAGCACCCACCATGCAATGAGTGCAACGACCGCGACCGCGATCACGGCGGGCACAAACCACCCAGAGACCTTGTCCGCGAGTCGTTGGATCGGCGCACGCGACCTTTGCGCATCAGCCACCATGTGGACGATGCGAGAGAGCATCGTATCGGCGCCAACCCGGTCAGCTTCAATTACCAGTGCGCCGGTCTGATTGAGTGTGCCCCCGATGACGCGCGCGCCAGCTTCCCGCGTCACTGGCATCGACTCACCTGTCACCATCGATTCATCGATCGTGGAGCGGCCATCTTGGACGATCCCGTCCACCGGAATCTTTTCACCGGGGCGCACGCGCAGCCGATCGCCAACCACGATCTGGTCCAGCGTGACCTCTTCTTCCACGCCGTTCTTGATGCGCCGCGCCGTCTTTGGCGCCAGATCCAAGAGAGCGCGAATGGCGCCGCCGGTGCGCTCGCGTGCTTGCAGCTCCAGCACTTGGCCGAGAAGCACAAGAACCGTGATCACCGCAGCCGCTTCGAAATAAACCGCGACCTGACCGTGCGCATCTCGGAATTCGGGGGGAAACAAGCTTGGCCCCAAGAGCGCGACAACGCTGTAAACCCACGCGACGCCCGTACCGAGCGCGATGAGCGTGAACATATTGAGGTTGCGCGTCTTGAGCGATTGATAGCCGCGTTCGAAGAACGGGAAGCCTGCCCACAACACGACGGGTGTGGCCAAGAGAAACTGAAGCCACGGATTCCACATCGCCGGCACGATTTGGTCGATGCCAAACAGATGCCGGCCCATCTCGAGCACCAAAACCGGGGCCGCCAGCGCGGCGCCAACCCAGAAGCGGCGCGTCATATCGATGAGTTCGGGGTTGGGACCCGCGTCAGCAGTCGGCGTCATCGGCTCGAGCGCCATGCCGCAGATCGGGCACGAGCCAGGGCCGTCCCGCACGATTTCGAGGTGCATCGGGCATGTCCACTTCGCGCCCTTTGGCGCGTCCATCGATGCCGTGGGCGTTGCATGGTTGTGTCCGTGTGCGTGGCACGCCCCATGCGCCACCTCTGGCTCTTTCTTGGCGCAGCATGAATGCGCGGCGTCTGACTTGACGTATTTCTCAGGCGTAGCCTGGAACTTGGCTTTGCAGCCGGCGCTGCAGAACAACACGTCTTCGCCATTATGCGACAGCCGATGCGGCGCATCCGGTTTGACAATCATGGCGCAGACGGGGTCTCGCAGATCAGCGGCTGGGTGAGCGTCGTGTCCGTGATGATGATGGGCGTCCATGTTGTGCTCGCGAGCTTGCTCGCGCTCCTGATTTCACTTGCCCCAGAGCCTGCACCTTCCCACAATGGGAAGGTCAACACCGAAAATTCAGGTTCGACCCCATGAACATAGGGCAAGCATCCGAACAAACGGGCGTGTCGGCCAAAATGATCCGCTATTATGAGAGCATTGGCCTGCTCCCATCGGCGGCGCGACGCGCAAATGGCTACCGCGATTACAGCGACCAGGACGTCGCCGTGCTTCAGTTCGTGCGCCGCACCCGCGATCTGGGCTTTTCCCTGGAAGAGGTCGCGACCCTGCTCGCTCTCTGGAGCGACAAGAAGCGCCCTTCACGCCAAGTGAAGCGCCTGGCGGAAACGCACATCGCCGATCTTGAGCGCCGCATGCGCGAGATGCGCGCTGTCATGAAGACGCTCCGCCAACTCGCGCAACATTGTCACGGCGACGAGCGATCCGATTGTCCCATCCTCGACGACCTAGCAAAGCCGCGTGCGGCGAGCGCAAAGAAGGCACGGCGCCACCAAGTTCGCTCTTGATCGGTTAGTGCTGGGGCGCCGGCGCGCCCGCGCCATCCCGCATCGACGCGCAATGGCGCCTCATTTCCTCATGGCTCATGCCGCCATGTTCCGCCGGATCATGGTGCGTGGCGTCCTGGCCAGCTTGGCCTTCGTGTTGCTCCATCATCTGACAATGGCGCATCATTTCCTCGTGGTTCATGCCGCCGTGCTCCATACCAGGCGCTGTTGCGCAGCCAGCAAGAGTGCCGACAAGCAAGAGCGTGCCAATAAGTTTGATCCGCATAACAGGTCTCCTTTACATCGCCGCTCAAACACGGGCGGGATAATTTGCAAATACCGTGCGCGCGCCGTCAGCGCGAAATGCGAAAACGGCAAACGCATCACGTCTTCGATCGGCAACCTCCATTCCCGGCGAGCCAAGGGGCATACCTGGAACAGCGATACCGATCACATCCCGAGGACGAACGGACAAAAGCCGCAGAATATCTTCTGCAGGGACGTGACCTTCCACAATCAAGCTTTCAACAACCGCCGTGTGGCACGAGGCCAGGTCACGCGGGACGCCAAGCCGTTGCTTCACGGCAGATAGATTTACTTCATCCGTGACAGTTGCAGTGAAGCGCCTAGTCTCCGTCATGCGATCAACCCAAGCGAGACAACAGCCACAGCCAGCGTCGCGGCTAACTGCCAGCGCGAACGTTCGCTCTTGCGAGAATGCAGCGGCAGTAGCTAACGCGCATATCGCGCTGATCGATCCGCCAACGATCATTGAACGTTTAGAGACTCTCATCGTTCCTCTCCGCGCAAGGCAGCCCTCTTCAGTTATTGCGGCGCAATGGCGTCGGCTGCGTCGCTGTGCACGTCACCCTCATGCGCGGCGTCGGTTATCGACCGGCGCAGAAATGCTCTAAACCCACTTAGGTTTGCTTCAAGTCCGTCAATCGATGCCGCAAGAGAGGCGTCATTGCCAAAGTTTCCGCCGCCGTAGCCGCCTATCAATGCAACACGCAACTGACTTGCCATCGCCAGTTCTCCCAAAGCCGACGTTTCGAATACGCGGCTCGGCGGAAAATCCCTCACGACGGGACGAAGGATGTCGCCGAAGAACTCGATCTCGGTCAAAAACACGGGCTCCCCTTCCGGCGACTGGACGAATGAGGGAAATCAAATACCGCCGCGTAAGAGTTGCGCAGGGCAATGGGTGATCCGATGCAAGGAAACCTAGACGATTTGCTTGCCGCCTGGCGTCAGCGGCATACGCCAACCGACCTCAGCCAGCTTGAACCACGTGTTTGGGCGGCGATCGCAGCGACACGCGCTCCAGACGTGGCAGGCCTGCTTGGCGTCCGCGCGGCCCTCGTGGCTGCAATGATGATCGCCGGCGTTGCAGCTGGTGCTGGTGCTGGTGCTGGTGCTGGTGCTGCCGCCAACGCCGCACCGGCGGAAGCATCGCCGTTCGCGCTGCAGTCGCCCTACGCGCCATCGACTCTGCTTGAGGTCGCGCCATGAAACTTTCCTGGCAAGGATTGATCGTCACCGCACTCGTAGCCTTCGCAGCGGGGCTTGGCGGCGTGTGGGTTGGGATGCAGGCGTTTCAGCCCGACGCACCTAGCCTTCACGACATCGTTCACGAACGTTTGGATTTGACGAGCGAGCAACTCGGCCGCCTGGAAACCATAGAGGCTGATTTCGCGGCGAACAGGCAAGCGCTCGAACTGGAAATGCGCGCAGCTAACATTGATCTCGCTACAGCGATCCGCGAAGAACACGGCTATGGCCTAGGCGTTACAGCCGCGATTGAACGCTTTCATCGTGCTATGGGAGAGCTTCAGTCGGAAACTATCCGCCACGTCTTTGCCATGCGCGAAGTGCTGACACCGGCGCAGCAGACCGTGTTTGACGCCACAGTCATTGAATCGCTGACCGCCGAACAGCAATGACGGAACACGATGAGCGCAGTGACGCCGCGCTCATCGCGGCCGTCCTGACAGGTGACGAGCGCGCATTCACGCACCTCATGCGTCGCCACAAGGAGGACCTCTACCGCTTCGTTCGCGCGTACACTGGCGATCCCGGCGAAGCTTTCGACCTCGTGCAAGAAAGTTTCGTGGCGGCTTGGCGCGCGCTGTCGAGATACGATGAACGACGGCCTTTCGGCATATGGCTTAAGCGAATCGCCATCAACAAGTGCCGCGACTGGCGACGCCGCCGCGTAGTGCGTGAATTCTTCTATCGCGCTGAAGACATTGATCGCCCCGGGCTCGACATAGAACAACCGATTGCGGGTCCCGACGATCGCGACCACGATTTGGCGCAGTTAGACGCCGCTATTGCGACGTTACCCGACGGACTGAAGGGACCCTTGCTTCTTTCGCTAACCACTGAGGCTTCATATCGCGAAATTGGCGAGAGCCTAGGACTGACGGCAAAGGCGGTTGAGGTGCGCATCTACCGCGCCAAGCGCGCGCTCGCTGGAACCCTGCGCGCTGGCTAGGTCAAGACTGCCGTTTTGTGTGAGGGATTAGCGCCCTTTTTGCGTATTCAGTCCAAACGCTAAGTTCGCGCTTGACCTTCCAGCGATGGGAAGGTGCAGAAGGGCTTAACGAGGAGTACAGCGTGTTGCTACAGCGCCGGACATTGTTGAAGACCATTGCGGGCGGCGCTGGGCTTGCCAGCGTTCAAGCGCTGTTCCCTGCGTGGGCCCAAACCGGATCGCGCGGCATCGCACCGACGATCGCCTCGTTAAGCGGTCCAGACATCGCGCTCACGGTCGGCCACTCACCGTTCAGTGTCGGAGGCCGCACCGGCCACGCCATAACCGTCAACGGAACGCTGCCAGCGCCGCTCATTCGACTGCGTGAGGGCCAGCACGCGCGCCTCTCCGTCACCAACACGCTAGACGAAGACACCTCCATTCATTGGCACGGCATTCTGTTGCCCTTCCAGATGGATGGCGTGCCGGGCATCAGCTTTCCCGGAATCCGGCCTGGCGAGACCTTCGTGTATGATTTTCACGTCCGCCAATCGGGCACCTATTGGTACCACAGCCACTCGGGCTTGCAGGAAGCGATGGGCCATTTCGGTCCGATGATCATCGATCCCGCCGACGCTGACCCAGTCGCATACGATCGCGAGCATGTGCTTGTGCTCTCTGACTGGAGCTTCCTGCATCCGCACGAAATCCTGCGCCGCCTCAAAGCAAGTCCCGGCTACTTCAACCAACAGCGCACAACTGTCGCAGGCCTGCTCTCCGGCGAAGACCGCATGAGCGCAGAAGAACGCCGCATGTGGGCTGAGATGCGGATGGACCCGCGCGACATCTCCGACGTCACTGGTTCGACCTACACCTATCTGGTCAACGGTCACGGACCTCAAGAGAACTGGACAGGTTTGTTCGAACCGGGCGAGCGCGTCCGCCTCAGGGTCATCAATGCCTCGGCGATGACGAACTTTAACGTGCGCGTTCCCGGTCTGCCGATGACAGTCGTGCAAGCCGACGGCGAGAATGTGCGACCGGTTGAAGTTGATGAATTCCAGATCGCGGTTGCCGAAACCTATGACGTGGTCGTCAATCCACGAGAAGATCGCGCTTACACGATCGTTTCAGAAGCCGTGGATCGCTCGGGGCTTGGGCGCGCAACGCTTGCGCCGCGCCTTGGCATGAGCGCGCAAGTGCCCCCGCTCCGCCAAGTCCCCAACCTCACCATGCGCGATATGGGCATGGATATGGGCGCCATGGATCACAGCGCTGGCGGCATGGACCATGGATCGATGGATCATGGCGACATGAACATGCGCGACCGCTCGCTCGCGCCACCGAACATGGCGGTGGGTGTGGGTGTACAAAGCATTTCGCCGATGCCCGAGAACCGACTGGCGGAGCGTCCGCTCGGGTTAGAGAACGAGCCCCACCGCGTCCTCGTCTATACCGATCTCGTCGCGCTTAGTCCTAACCGCGACCCGCGGGCGCCATCGCGCACGCTTGAGATCCATCTCACCGGCAATATGGAACGCTATATGTGGGGCTTCGACGGCCGCCGTTTCAGCGAAATCGTCGAGCCTATCCGCTTTGAGCGAGACGAACGTGTGCGCGTCACACTCGTGAATGACACGATGATGCAGCATCCGATCCATCTGCACGGACACTTCTTCGAGTTGGTCAATGGCCATGCTGGACATCAGCCCTTGAAGCACACCGTGAACGTCGCGCCGGGCGGACGTCTGTCCTTCGATCTCACGGCCGACGCGCCTGGCGATTGGGCGTTTCACTGCCACATGATGATGCACATGCACTCCGGCATGTTCAACGTCGTGACCGTACGTCCTCTCGATGGCGTCGCATCATGAGAATGATCGCCGCTTTCGTTGCGCCGTTGGTTCTGGTCGTGGCAATGCCCGCCGCCGCCCAAGATCACGCGCAGCATGAGACCCAAACGCCAGCACCCGATCCACACGCCGGCCACGAACCCAAGCCCTCTCGGCAATCGACGCCAGCCATTGACAGCGATACGCAGGCCAACGCCGCCGACCTCTACTTTGACGCCGCAGCGATGGCTCGGGCGCGACAACAACTGGTCGCCGAGAACGGCGGCATGCGCACGTACGCCGTTATCGTCGAACGCTTAGAGGCGGGTTTTGACGATGATAGCGAATCCTATGCCTGGCACGCGCAAGGTTGGTACGGCGGCGACATTCATCGCTTCTGGTGGAAGTCCGAAGGCGAAGGCGCGTTCGAGACTGAACTCGAAGATGCCGAACTTCAGCTTCTCTATAGCCGCGCGGTCACACCCTATTTCGATCTTCAAGCCGGCGTCCGCCAAAGCTATCTTGAGGGCGAAGACCGTACCGATCTCGTGCTCGGCGTTCAGGGCCTTGCGCCCTATTGGTTCGAAGTCGGCGCAGCAGCGTTTGTCTCGACCGAAGGCGATGTGACTGCACGCGCAGAAGCCGAGTACGACCTTCGCCTCACGCAAAAGCTCATCCTTCAGCCAAGCGCTGAACTCAATTTCGCAGCGCAGGATATCCCTGACCTCGACATCGGCGCGGGTTTCACCGACGCCGAAGTCGGTTTGCGCCTGCGATACGAATTCAGTCGTCGCTTTGCGCCCTATGTCGGCGTCGAATGGACGAGCACTCTCGGCGAAACCCGCAACATTCGCGAAGCCCTCGGCGAAGACACCCAATCCACGCGAGCAGTCATTGGTTTGCGCGCGCTCTTCTAATCCTAACGGAGAATTTCATGTCCAAGCTTCCTCTCATGCTCGGCGCGGTGCTTGCGCTCTTTGCAACCGCGCCGCTGGCGTCGGCGCAGCACGATCACGGCGGCCACGGTGCGCACAGCGCCGTTCAAACCAATCCGGCGGACGGCGCGATGGGCGCGGCCCCGGAAACGTTCAGCGCCACATTCGAACATCCGATGCGCTTGACCGGCCTCGTCATCACGCCAAGAGGCGGCGATCCGATCGCCGTGACCATTCCTGCGAGTGAAGCCGCAACAACGGCCAGCGTTGCACTGCCGAGGCTCGCGCCCGGCAATTACACCTTTGCCTGGACTGCGAGCGGCGCCGACAATCACACCATGACCGGCCGCGTCCGTTACATGGTGCATTGAGCACTCTGGAGGAATCCAAATGAAACGCCTCTTCCTGGCGCTCGTTGCTGCCTCGCTGTCCATCGTCACTGCGACGCCGGCGCTCGCGCACACCGCCGTGCGCGAAACCAGCATCGCCGACAACGCCACGCTGTCTGCGGCGCCAGCGAACTTTACGGTGACGTTCTCCGCCGCCACAGCGTTGGCTAATGTGAGGCTCACTGACGCGGCAGGGCGGGAGATCGCGCTCGACTACATGCCCCCGCGTACGCGGGCCGCGGCGTTCACGGTCCCGCTGCCCGCGCTGGCGCCGGGCGCCTACACGATCTCTTGGCGAACGATGGCCAGCGACGGTCATGTCATGCCAGGCGCTGTCCACTTCACGGTCGCCGGGTAGTGGAAGCCGATCCCCTTGCGCCCGCGCTGTTTGTCGTCAAACTCGGGCTCTACGGATCGGCTTTGCTGGCTGCAGGTCTTGGCCTGCACACGAGCTTGAACGTCCTCGCACCCGGTGAGCACTCGCGTGCGATGCGCAGCGCGGCGCTTGCAGGTTTGGGTGCGCTGGTCTTCGCGGCGCTTCGACTTGGACTCGCGAATCTGCAATTGGGCGGCGCCGATGCGTTATTCGATCCTGGAACATTATCATGGACGTGGCCGGCTCTTGCTCCCAGTTCGACAGCGCTCGCCGTCGGCGCCGTTGCACTCGCAACCGGGTGGCGGCTGCGATCGCGGATCGCCGCCGCCATCGGCGCGGTTGCGCTGGCTCTCTCCTTTGGTCTGACCGGACACAGCCAAGCTCTGGACTCTCCAGACCTCGCGCCATGGGCCGTAGCCTCGCATGTGCTAATCGCTGCCTTCTGGCTCGCGGGGCCGATAACGCTCTGGCCGACGCGCAATCTTGATGACGCAACGGTCACCGCGCGCGTGACTCGTTTCTCCAACTTTGCGGTTGCTGCCGTTCCCCTCCTCTTCCTGCTTGGACTTTGGCTCGCACTGCTGTTCACCGGCGGCTGGACGACCCTGTTGATGAGTCTCTATGGGCAATTGCTACTCGCCAAGCTTGGCGCAGCCACCGTCGCTCTGGCGCTCGGCGCTTACAACAAAACGATTGTTACGAAGAGATTGCGCACTGCTCCAGAAGCCGGACGGCGCGCGCTCAAACTAACGCTTGGCCTCGACGCGGTTCTCTTTCTGATTGCGCTGGGCGCCATCGCCGCAGCAACCAGCCTGACGGGTCCACCGTCGCCTTAGAGTTTTCGACTGGGGGAGTTTTCATGTCGCTCGCACGCCTTGCATCCTTCGTCCACAAGTGGCTCGCTCTGCTCGTCGGCGTTCAGATCGTATTTTGGGTCGTCAGCGGGCTCTTCTTCACGCTGATCCCTATTCAGCAAATACGAAGCGAGAACTTGATCCGGCCCGCACAGGCTCAAACAATCGACACCGCAACGTTGGCATCGCTGGCGAGCTTGCGCGGAGACCAAAACGCGCTGCCCACGAAGCTTACGATCGAGAGGCGCCCCATAGGCCAAGTCGTCGTAGCCGAATTCGACGACCAGTCGCCGATCCTCTTCGACGCCAATACGCTCCAGCGCCTTTCACCGTTCAACGCGGAGCAAGCCAGCGCCGTCGCGCGTGCGCACGTCACATTGGTCACTGAGCCAACAGATGTGACGCTCGTGACGGAGGAGTCTGCCGAATACCGCGGCGCGCTGCCCGCATGGCGCGTGCAATTCCCAGACGGCGGCTTGTCGGTCTACGTCGCGCAGAACACGGGGGCAGTCACCGCGCGCCGTTCTGATCTGTGGCGGATCTACGATACGCTTTGGGCGCTGCACATCATGGATTGGCAAAACCACGAGAACTTCAATCACCCGCTGATCATCATCGTCACAGTGATCACGTTACTCTCTGTGATCGCCGGCATTGTGCTCATCCCCTATCGCATTCGGTTCCGATCGCGCTCGAAACCGGTGGCGTAAGCCAAGCCCGGTTTTGCCCAAGCAAGCCCCCGCTTTGTGAACAGGGTCCAATGGCAGGAAAGGGCCAGCATAGGCCGTAGCGTTGATTTCGCCGAGTGGCGCAGTCGATCTACTCCAGCCGCCGGTGCCCTGACCAATTAAACGGCACGCCGTCGTCGATTTCACGCCTTCCGTACTATCTCGTCCCCCAACTCAGTCTTGCCCATTTCCCTCAGCGATCGTGAGAACCACAAGACTGCGCCCGTTGGGATTGCTGAACCTGGAGGGCGCGCTTAGCCGTCTATGCCGAAGCAACGGACGTGAACGCTCCAGCGTATTCGAGTCTGAATCGAGGAAGGGTGGCGCGGCGTCTGCTGCCCAGTGAACAGGCTTCGACGTTCGTCGCGCCCAGAGCGCTCATCCGTCGCGCCGCAAGTTGACGCGCTACGCGTGTCAGCCCACTCGTGCAGATGAGGAAACTGACACGATGAGACGCATCATTAGTTTATCCCTGCTATTGGCAGCGTGCGCCACTGGGGACCTCGCCTCGCCTCCCCGCACACCCGCACCGGCCAGCGCAGCGTCAGTGATCGCAACCGAACGCGCGTTTGCCGCCCGCGCAGGTGAGATTGCCTGGGTGCCGGCCTTCCGTGAATTCGTGGCGCCGGATGGTCAGCTGGCCGAGCCAGCTGGGCTGGTTGACGCCGTTGAGCGGCTGAACGCGGCGCGCGACGATGGAAACCGGAATTTATTCTGGTGGCCCGCCTATGCCGGCATTGCGCGCTCCGACGACCTTGGTTTTACTACAGGCCCGGTGAGCTTCGATGCTTCGCGTGAAGCGCAAGGGCATTATTTCACGGTGTGGCGGCGCCAGCCTGACGGGGCCTGGCGGTGGATCTTCGACGGCGGGGTGGGGCCGATCGATGAAGCGGAGCTTATTTCACCGGCTGCAGTCGACGTGCCTACGCTGCCGGTCGCCGACGCGGGCGCCGGATCAGCGTCGCTTGCGGCGGCGCAAGTTTCGGCGCTCGAGCACTCAAACGACGCGGCCGCCCTAGTTGCCCGGCTGGCCGAAGATGCACAGGTCTTCCGTACGCGGCGCCCACGCGCGACAGGCGCGAGCGCGAGCGCGGCGATGGCAATCCCTTCAGCCGACATCTCCTATCGGTTGTTGCGCGCCGAAGCATCATTAGCCGGCGATCTCGTCATGACCCTAGGCGCGGCGCGCTGGGACGGAGAAGATGGCGCCGCGCAAGGACTTTACGCGCGGATTTGGCAGTTGCGCGCCGGCGAATGGCAAATTGTCTATGATCAGCTGGCGCTGCCGCCTCCGGCTCCGCGCGCAGATTCTAACTCGCCGCACTTAAGCCCGGTGCCGTAAGCCGGATCGCATCGCGCTTGCGGCTGTTTGGAAAGGCCGCGCGCCTGATAACCACAAACTATCCTTGGAACACAAAGCGCGATCGGCGAGACATCGCCGACAGCGGTCATTGCAGGGTTCCCAGGTTCAACTTGAAGCGAATCTCACTCACATAGCTGCTGCCAGCCAGCGCCATTCTATATTCGTTTGTGTTGAGAGCGCCGCTCGCGAACCTGTCAAAGAAGTCCGAGACCTCGTGTTCCGGTGCGTCGTAACAATCCAATCGGATCACGATCCTTTCGCCTGCCGTCTCTGGAAACCGTTTAGCCAACTGTCCATCGATGGCGGCATCAATGCACCCGTAGAGCCTCTCCTGAATCGCCCGGAGGCGCGCCTCGAACGGTGAGGAACCACTGGCCCTCTTCAACGAGAACCATCAGCCACTCGTCGTCGGCCACACCCTTTGCGATAAAATCAACAACGACCGTCATTCCAAGGATCGTATCGGTTCGCTGGGCCAATGTCTGCAATGTGCCACGAACGGACCAAACAATCTCCAGCGGAAAAACCGACGTCCGCGTGCAAAGATCGCGGATCACCGTCTTAGCCTCCAGGCACGGCCGGACTTGCAGTCAGGACGCGTGCATTGCCCAACGCTGCCGGGTGCTGCAGATAATGGTCACTGCGTCCACATTGAACGCAGGCGTAGCGATGCTCTTCACCACCACGCCGGGCTTTCCGCGTCCCAATGAAAATCATCTGCCCGCCGTTGCTCCGTGCAATTCGGAGCACCCGCGCTTTGTCGGGAAGACCGTCATCCATGTCGCCAACGATGCGCCCTGCCCCAGGTCTAGACAAAAGGCGGACTCCCGTGCAGTCGGCCAACAATCGCATTAATCCCAATAACGACCTTTCCCGTTTGAGCGCCGCAAATCGGAGGCTGGCTGTCTGCTGATCGGCGAAACCGGTCGCCCGCCGCCACCGATCTGTCGATCTGCGATTGCTCCCCAGCGCAGGAAGAGACCTGCTACGCGGCGCGATCACGGGGAGAGCAATCAATGGGCGCAGCATCGACACGCCGGACGCTATTGAAGCAGGCGGCCGCCCTCGGTGCGACGCTCGCCTTCGGTCAAAGCTGCGCGCACGCGCCATCGGGGCCCCGCACCGAACGGCGCGAGCTCTACCCCCAAGGCGTGGCCTCCGGAGATCCTACGTCCAATAGCATCATCTTGTGGGCGCGCCGTGAGCCGGATGAAGGCGTGAGCGCGCACCGCCTTGTCGTCGAAGTTGCAAGCGATGAGGCGTTCTTTCGCGTCGTCGCGCGTGGCGATGTGGAGGTGAGCGCGGCCACCGACTGGACGTGCCGTTTTCTTGCCGCGGGTCTGCGGCCCGGGCGCGAATATTGGTATCGCTTCGTCGACGAGGCGGGAAATATGAGCCGCGTCGGCCGCACGCTCACCGCGCCGGCAGAAAATGACGATCGCCCAGTGCGCTTCGCCTTCGTGAGTTGCCAGGACCCGACCATCGGCGCGCTCAACGCTTACAGGCGGATGATCTTCGAGGACGCGCGCCGTCCCCGCGCCGAACAGCTCGGCTTTGTGCTGCACTTGGGCGACTTCATCTATGAAATTGTGAAATACCCAGAAGACACGCCAGACGGACGAGATCGCGGCCGTCGTCTACGCGAGCTCTTCCGTTACCCAAACGGCAAGAAGGTGCGCAACTTCCACTTCCCGACCGATCTCGGCGATTATCGAACCATCTATCGGGCCTACCTCACCGATCCCGATTTACAGGATGCGCGCGCACGCTGGCCATTCGTGCCGGTGTGGGACAATCATGAATTTTCGTGGAACGGCTTCCAAAGCCAGTGGCAAATCTTCAACGATCCGCCAGAGCCGGCGCAAGCGCTGAAGATCGCCGCCAGCCAAGCCTGGTACGAATACCAACCGGCGCGCGTCGTCAAACCGGGACAAGGCGATGCGTTTGAGGCGCCTGCCGTGACGGATACGCCGCTTTCAGACTTTGACGCGCGCGGCCTCAGTCGCGAACCCAACAATCTAACCGCAATCCAGGCGCTCAAGATTCACCGCGCATTTCGCTTCGGCAAGAACGCCGAACTGATCCTCACCGACAACCGCTCCTATAAAGCGCCACCCAGTCCGCAAAACACCTGGTTCGAAGTGAGCTTGCCGCCCAACATGTTCCCTGAAACGGCGCTCGACATCATGGACCAGGGGCGCGCGTACAATGGCGGCGCCCCACCGGCGACTATACGCTTCGGCGCCGAGGAAATTCCAAACGAATGCATCAACGCCACGCCGGACGCCTATCTGGGCCTTGAACAAATCGCGTGGTTCAAAGATCGCCTGCGCGCCTCATCCGCGCCATGGAAGATATGGGGTCACTCCTTAGGCACGCTCACCTTGCGGGCCGACCCGCAGAACCTGCCCGCGCCGCTCAACGAGCGTTGGCCGGACGACGGTTACGCCGTGTTCAACGCGGGGTACGCCGTCGAGCACGGCGAAATCTTCGACATGGTGCGCCAAGAAGGCATTACCGGCTTTACGGTTGTCGCTGGCGACAAGCATTCGTTCTGGGCCGGCTATCCCTCGAAGACCCTGCCGCCGCGCCCGTTCGACCCCGTCGGCGTGGAATTTATCACCGGTTCGATCACGGCCCAAGGTCACGCCGAAGTGGTTGCGAACGGCATGCGCCCAGATCATCCCTACCGGCCGCTCTACATCCGTGACATGCCCGATGGCGCAACGCAGTGCGCGACCAACATGACGATACTGCACGGCGTGCGCTCATCGCTCGTGCTGAAGGAGACTGGCGACGTTGCCGCCGCCCGCGCCGTGCGAAATCCCGATGTCTCGCCTAACCTGAAATTCGCCGATTACGGCGGTTACGGCTACGCCACGGTGCGCGCTTCGCCGGATGAGTTGGAGACAGAGTTCGTCTGCATTCCGACGCCGTTCGAGCGAGCCGAAACAGAAGACGGCGGCCCGCTGCGCTACCGCGTCGTGCACCGCGTCGCGCGCTGGGCGCGGGGAGAGCAGCCACAGTTGCGGCAAGAGGTGGTTGAGGGCGACGTAGAGCTTTCGATTTGAACGTCGAAACTGGACGTGGGCGGCGTTGGCTCCGCAGTCCGCAACGATACTACATCTGCAATTATATGGATCGCAAACGTCAGCATGAGGCCGAGCGCTACAAGTAGAGCGACAAACATTCCTATCGCGACCAAATGAGCATTCTCAGAGCGCCGATGACCGATCGCGAAGCGGGACGACAATCGCGGTCACCTGATCGATCCGGGCGAAGAGATCGCTGGCGTCGCCAGTGACGCAGCCCGCATCCCACCGCGTACGCTGATCTTCCTGCCCGTCTTGCGACGCCCAAATCACGAAACCGTATGGCCCGTCGGTCAGCACCCGGTTGCAGTGAAAATCCCGCTCTTCATAAGGACGTAAAATCTCGCGGATTCGGTCGCACGTTTCTGCGCTCACGTCGAACGCGACGGTCCCTTGCGGATCGACGTAGCGGCCCACGCCGCCTCGCGGGATCGTCCATGACGATGTCGGACGGCCCCAATATCTATTGTCCAGAGTAATAACGCTCGGCTCGGGAATCGCCGGCGCCACGTAGCGGGCATGGCCCATCTCTTCCATCAACCGCGATGCTTGATCACTATTGCGCGCCAGCGGCCGGGGCTCAGGGCCATAGCACACAACATGAGTCTGGACGCGGCGCACCTCCTGGCCGCCTTCACGCCAAATGATGTGGCCGGGCGCAATATGTTCGGATGGCGCGCTGCACGCCAGTCCCGCTTCTTTGAGCGGTTCAAGTAGATCGGCAACCTGCCGGAAGTCTTCGCGGCTCGCTTCGAATTCATAGACTGGATGTGCGCCGCCGCCGCTGACGAAACGCGCGCGGCCGCCGTCCTCAATCCTGTAATTCATGGTCTCTGAATGAAAGACTTCGATCGACTCTCGTCCGCCTTCGACGGGCGCGCTGACGCAGCCGCCAACAGCTAAAGCCAAAACTAAGATCACAGAACGCATGTGCCCCCCATGGTGTCCCAGTGGATAGCGCGTCTAAAGTGATTTGGGGCGTTACCATGTTACGCACAGTCTGGCGGATGTATCGCGTTCATGGTTTCTAAGATGGCGCACAGTCTCGCCACTGGTCGCCGCCTCGTAAGGGGAAGTTCTATGTCGTCGCGCTTTGCAGCGGCTTTAGCCTTAAGCCTTGTGCTTTCTCCCGCCGCAGGCGCAATACCGCCGCCGCCCGCAGTCGCCGTCATGCTTATCGCGCCGCCAGCGCTGCGAGAGGATAGCGCGCATCTCCTTCGAACCATTGGCGGCGGCGGCGCCTGGTTTGAAACGATACCCTCGCCCGTGCCGGACGAGGCCTTCGCACAGTGCGCGGCGACGGCGGACGCTGAGCCTTGCGTGCGCGACGTTTTGCGTACGCGGGCGCATGACCGGCCCCCGCTTGTGGCTGTCATCGCTTCAACCGGATCCGGCTTCCACATATTTTGGCGCTGTATCGGCGTCGGAGAAACCGCGACGAACCCCCACCGGCAGTTCGTGAGCTTCGATACGCTGGCTTGGCGCAGTGCGGGCGGACCGTCGCATGCCGACCGCCAAGCCGCGGCCGGTTGCGTGCTCGCCGCAGCAAGTGAGAGTGGTTGGTGAGCGCACAAAGACAAGGCTCACGGCTGCAGCGGCAACCTGGCGCCGGATTAAAGCGGCCATCAACAGGCATTCGTGTCGTGGTGACGCGAACGGCCCCTCGCCGAACCATCCCGTTGACCACACTTCAGATTTCCATGCCAAGCCGCGCGCTAATCGCGCCGTAAAACAGCATAAACCTCGCCGGCCTCAAGATAGAGCCCGTTCGGTGGAATATTCTCGGCGCTTAACCTGTTCGCCAGCAACGACGCCACCTTGTTGCGGTTGGCTTCCGAGACCGAACACGCGCCGCTGCGCCTGCGTTGCACTGCGCTTTGGTTGACCTGGATGTCCCCGGGGGCGGTCAGTTCCACGGGCGCCGTCAGCGTCTCACAATCGTAAGTCAAGCGGATCTGATCCGCTGTTATGTTGAAGCGCGCTGGCGCACCGTTGAGCGCCGCTAACAGATTGTCTGTTCGGCCAGGTTCAGACCGCAAGTAGATGATGTCAGCTCGCCAGCCGCCGTCGAGTTCAGAAACCCGCGTCGGCAACAAGGGCCTGCGCCGCACTTCCGGTCGCTCCAGCTCCAGCCGCACGCCCTCGTTCTCCAGCGCCATCGCGCTCTCGGCGCGAGCAACGATCGCGGGACTTGCGCGCAGAAACGCAAAGAACGCCGCGTCCCGCCCCTCACGTTCCGGTCCACATCCCATTTCGGTTTGAACCGTCTCGTTCGACAGAGCCACCAAGCGGCCATTCTCAATACCGGCCCGCATGCCAGAATAATTGCATTCGATCGCGAACGAGATCCCGTCGCCGCGCACATCGACGAAGGCGTGGCGTTGCCCGTCGCTGTCCAACCGCGCTGGGCGATAGCCATCGAATGAAACGATGTCCCAAGCGCCGGTGATCTCGCTCAATGCTGCGGGCGAAGTTCTCGCGCTGGCAGAAGTCGTTGCCGCTTCCGGCTGGGCAGACGGCATCGGCGAACACGCCATGAGCGCCATCGCGCAAACGAACATCGCCATTGCGGGCTCAGCGAGAATTCGGACCATGGGCCATCGGCTCACCAAAGCGTGGCGCTTCAGTGGCTAGAGCTGCGCTCACCTTGAAACTCTTTCGGAGGCCAGCATGCAGACGGGTGTCACAGTGCGTCTCGGTATCGCGTCTAGTTCGGACCGCGAGCCACGACCATGCCGAGGCCGTCAAGCACTCGATAGCATTTAGCGCCATGGCTAGCTTGCGCCTTTGCAAGCCCCTTCAGCGCATCGCAGGCAGCTTCGGTGCGGTTGCGCGCTTGCACCTTTGCCGATGTCAGAGCCTTAGTGGTCGCCCCTTCAGAATATACGATCTCGAAGTACGGCATCGAAGGGGGTCACTCGCGTGCAGTTGAACTTTGCATCTAACGAGAGTCGCTTCTCACGTATCGCCCGACCTCATCAAGCGCTCTTTAGCGCGTTCACGCTGACGGTGGACTCGACATCAGAGGGAACATGGGCCTGATATTGAAGCGGGCACAACCCCGCCAAGACTGCTTTCCGCCTGAGTCGCTAGGCATCGGCGCGAGCAAGGGCGCGTTATGGGCAGGCGGCGAAGAAACTCCGAATCTGCTGGCGTTCGGCGTCATTGATTGCGTTGGCGGGAAACTCGTCGCCTTGCTCGACGAGGGAGAAAACCCCGGATTCAGAGAACCGAGTAAAGACAGGAGTGGTCCGCACGACAATTGCCTCCACGCGCGTCTCGCCGCTTCCGGACGTCGCGCCCGTGACGTTGAGCGTATTGGGTCCAGACTTTAGCGTGATTGGATAGGGAGACGTCACGCCTTCGCCGCGCATCAGAATGATTCGCACGTTGGCGCCATCACAGTGCATCGCGAGCAAAGTTTCGTCGCTCGCCCGCGCGCTGTAGAGCAAAGTGGCGGGCCGCCCCGGCTCATTCTGACCTGGCGGTCCATAGATCCACGTCATCCCGTCGAGGCCCGAGCGCCCTGCATTTTCATCACGCGGTATCGGCTCGGGCGGGGGCAGGTTCGACTCCGCGGCAGGCCCGGGCTGATCCTGCGCTGGCGCCTCTGAGCTATTATCGGATGTTGGACCGCACGCGCCGAGCGCCGCCGCAAACGCGCAAATCAGGAGTGTACGCATGTACACGCAATGCGCATCTCGAGCGGCAGTTCCATTTCCAACGCGCCGCTGGCCGCAAACCTGCGAACACATGGGGCGCGCGGGCTCCGCTTTCCAATGGTATAGTGCTCTCTTCAGCGTCGAGAGCGTCTGCGCCAGTGCTTCGCGCCGCATGATCCCGATAACGGCTCCCGTCTAGCCGCCGCGGAACGGACATTCACGGACGATCGCGTCGAGGCCCTCTGATGTCCATCCGATTGCAGATCACCGCCCTCCGTCTTGATGATCGTTTAAGGCGTCTTCTTCGGTGCCGACATAGTAATCGTGCTTGCCACCGCGCCGAGCGCGTTTGCAGCGCAACTTCATACACCATCGTGATCGGCGTTGGTGTGCTCGTATCCATCCCTGTGCATGAATGATCGCACCGCGCATGACATCCAGTCATAAGAGGCTGCACGCCCTTTCAAGGGTTCGAGTACAGTCACTGGGCTCGATCGATTCTGCCCAGTGATGACGCCTAAACATCTATCAGAGACTTGGTTGGAACGTTGAGTGCGCGACGAAAGCGCGCGTGCTGGTCGGCTGCCTTGAATCTGGACGCGGTCGTCTGGCTGGGCGCAAGCACCTGGACGATGCCGGCGCCAAGACCGGATTTGCTCGAGGGCCAAATCGCCATCGTCTTTGCCCACTCCACTGTCCACGAGCTTCATTTGGTTCGAGCGCCAGCACCGCAAACCTACATCGCGCCGCTCTGCGCTGCATATGCTCGCACATAATTCGCGGAGCGCGTGTTTAGATGGGAGCGAGCATAAAGGTCCATCCTCGCGTGCGTTCTTCACAAGTACGGCTTCACCCGTGCACGCTACCGCACCGACTTTTGAGCCCGCGCAGCTAAATACGATCTTGGAGCCGGGGGGCTCGCAAACGCTTGCCCGACCACGCGGGCTGGCAATCGACGGCGGTCTCTCAAAAATCTTGAGAGACCGCTTTCGATACAGATGCAGCGCCTGTCTCTCACCTCATCAACTCCGCCATCGCTTGCAAGACCTCCAGCGGCGCTTGGGCTGTTCGATGTCGGAACAGCGCTCTCCATGGCGACGTTGTCAAAGCACCGACACGAAGGGGAGCCATCAATCAGGAGAGATCGCGCATGAATGCCCACATCGTCTTCGACAAGCCGGCCGTCGATGCGCCGCCCGACGCCGACGCCCCATTCGACACGCGGGAGTCCTGGTGTGATGCCCGAGTGGCGCGTCTGATCGCAACCACGCCTGCGCTACCAATAGCGGGCGACATACGCCCCACCCACCTTTTCGAGACAGAGATGAGCTCGTGCAAGCTGGATCCTCAACAATACGAGCGCCAGTTGCGTTACGAAGCGACCCGATGATCTGGCTTTAGCCTCGCCAAGAAGAGCGGCTCTCCCGGAGGAGGAAGAGCCGCTTGCAGATGGCCAACGCGGGGAAACATCTCATCGGCGCTGCGCAGGCTATCTGGAACAGTTCGCTGGGCCTGTCCGCCATCGTGCAGTGAGAGTGGTCGGAATGTGCGATACCGAACATTGACAATTCAGTAACCAGCGCGGCGCAGCTTTTTGGCATGGGCGGTGCGTTAGTCAAACGATCCATGAAGATCGGCGAGAAGCGAACCTCAGTCGCGCTCGAACCGGAGTTCTGGACAGCGCTTGAAGCGCTTGCGCGAGCACGGGGCAAAACGCTGCCGAAGCTGTTTGCAATGATCGTGTCCGCCAACACCCATCGGCCGGCGGCATCGGCACTGCGGGTTTTCGGCTTGGGCAACATCCATTGGATCGTAAGCGTCCGCTAACGCGCGCCTGCAAAAACGGATTTGCTCGACGGGTCCAGACGCAATCAGTCATCAGCACGGGAGCTCGCCCGTTTGTATGCCAACGCTCTATTTTGAGCATTTTGCCAGCGCCGCCAAAGCTCAAGCGTCGGGATGGGTTCGTCGGCCCACCTGGGATATTCAACGCCAGCTGCGATATAGTCCCCGCGCGTTAGAGCCACGCGCTCCCGTTCTTCGGCGGAGAGCGCGTTGGTGCGCTCAATTCGCTTAATCATCGCATTTCCAACCACAGTTTGGCGCTCGCATTGGAGCGTAGGCTGTCCCGCGATTGCGTCTCGCGGAGCACCAGTATGTTAGGCGGCTCTACGAATGAGGCGTATGAGGAGTAAGAGTACAACGGCGCCCAGCGTCGCGCCAATAATTGCACTTACGATGCCGCCGCCCACCGCCACGCCAAGATTGCTGAACAGCCAACCGCCGACAAAAGCGCCGATAATGCCAACGACGATGTTGCCGACTAACCCGAAGCCGTAGCCCTTCACGATGACGCCAGCGAGCCAACCGGCAATCGCGCCCACAACCAACCAGACGATCAGAGTTTCGGTCGACATTTCGCGCCTCCTTGTCTCGCAGGTGACGAGACTGTTCTCGCAAACGCTCAGCACCCCTCAGCGTTCCGGGGCGACGAGCCCGTTGTCGTGTTTCCACTGCTCTAAAGAGTGGTCCGCCCAGCAATTTTATTCCGCCGCGCGACCGCCGCCATCAGGGCATGAGCGTCGTCGACAGAAACCGGTTCATTGACGGCGCGTCGTGCAAGGCGTGAGGCTACCTGGTGAACAAGGAAGTGCGCCTCATTCAAATCGTTCGTGAACTCCCGCGCCCAAGGCAAGAGTTCCGGACCAAGAGAGGCCATTCTATTTAGCGCCATGCGAACTCCTCGGCGTTCGGCTGCACAAAGCACAACACGCACCTCAAGTCGGTGCGGGAGATGACACATTAGAAATTGGCGCCACCAGCAACGCGCGTTAGCGTTCGCCCGCTTCAGCCGAACGAGCCAAAGCTAATGGCCAACGAGAGCGAACAAGCGGCGAGCCAAGTCACCACCAAAGCTATCGCCAACCCGATTGCGGGTAATGGCTTTGGCGGCTTGGCGCCGCGGGGCCTCAAGAAGCCTACGTCGCCACGACGAGGGTTCGCGATCGCGAGGCCCGCTTCTGAAGTCCAGTTTGATCATTGCATCCAGTCCCGAGGACGCAGAGGCGGAGGTCAAGCGTGAGTTCACATTAGTGCAAGCCAATTGCGGGGCGCGCGAATATCGAATTTTGGAGGCCGACGCGCTTGTTGTCGCCGCACACTCCACGCCTGACGAGCCTTATCGCGACAATCTCTAGCTCACCGCCAAGTCGAGTTCAGCCTAACGCGGCCACGCGTCAGTGCCCGACGCCGTTGACATTGTGGGCTACTTCGCCACCGCCGGCGTTTCGGTCAGCAGTTGGATTGGACACCGTCACGAGCACAGAGAAGAGCGCAAAGCCCTCCTCGTCCGCCACATCGACCTTGAGATCGGTGGATTCCAGCAACAAATCGGGCGCGTCTTTGAGAAGCTCGCCCGCCAGTCTGATGGCCACCGTTTGCGCGGCGGGAGCATCGGCGAGGTCGATCCCCTCCGCGTCAGTTGTACGTTTGCCGTTCGTCGTATGGAAAAAGTATCGAGGCATCTGAACCCAAGCCTGCAACAAGTGTGAAATGACATAGCGCCCTTACGGCGAAAGGGAAATGACCCCAGCTGCTGCGCTAGCCCAAGTCCGGTCGATTTTTGACGGGCGTCAGAGCCTTCGGGTAGACCCCGAACAGAGCGCGATATTCCTCGGCGACGGCTTCGTAGCATTCGCAAGCGGCGTTCTCGAGACCTACGCGATCAAGAATGGTGATATGTCCGTGCTGGTAGCGAATAAAGCCCGCCCGTTGCAGCGTTCCGGCCGCGATGCTGACGGTTGACCGCCTGACACCCAGCATTGTCGCGATCATGTCTTGGGTCAGGGAAAGTTCTGCAACCCTGCTTCGATCGTGCGCGGCCAAGAGCCAACGCGCCAGCCTTTGTCCAAGTTCATGATGGGCGTTACAGGCCGCGGTTTGCGCAACCTGAATGTGGAACGCGTGCGTGTAGCGCAGCAGCAAATCGCGCAAATGGGGCGCGCGCGCGATGGCGTCCTTGAGCGCGGCGGTTGTCACGCGATAGGCGCTCCCGGCTCGCTGGCACATGGTCTCGCAATAAGACGTCTCGGCGCCAAGGATCACTGAAACGCCAATCGCGCCCTCGGCCCCAATCAAGCCAATTTCGAGCGGCTGACCGTCTGACAGTAGAGCGAGCGCCGAAATAAACCCCCGCTCGACAAAGTAGACGTAAGAAATTGGTTCGCCGGCGCTATGCAGTCGCTCTCCCAGCGCGAGTTCAACGCGCGATAAATGCGCCGCGAGGAGTGCGAACTCAGTGGCCGGCAGAGCTGCGAGTACTCGATTTCTGATCGAAGCTTGAACAAGTCGTGACACGCGGATTTTCCAACGACGCGGGAGCACGCAGGTGTCTCAGTCAGCGCCACGTCAAACCGGAGACAGCGAATGTCGCCACTTTAGCACGCCCCGCTCCAGGCGGCCACAACATCAATGTGCGATACCGTACATAATGGTTCCCGCGGCGTGCGCTTAGCCGCGTAGCGCCGCCCGAACTTTCTGCGCCAGATCCCAGTCAGAAGTTTGGCGTGCCTAAGATAGACGCGACGGCGGTACCCGGGCGGCGACGACGTCGGTTTACAGACAACAAACGCGCTGGCCGCAAGCAATATGTTCGGCTGTCGACTTACGCTATCGGTTCAGCTCGATCGCGCGGGGATCATTCCACCAGCACGACCGCGATCAGAGTGATTTATCGCGGACGCGAACACTGAGATTGCAATAGGCTGATCAGCCGTTCGGCCTCCTTCTCCCTCGCGAAGAACGTGCGCGAGCGGAGTGAGTTCCAGGCGAAAATTACGACCCGCCTAGCGAACGGGCCGTTTTGAAGCATTGGTCGTTGAAGGCCGTTCCAACGCTCTTAACTCACCGAGCCAAGACTGATCGCAAGGGCGAGCGAACACGCGCTGACCCAAGTCACCGCCAGCCCTACCGCCAGCCAAATCACGCGCGTTGGTTTCCGCAGCTTAGCAATGCGAGGCGTCAGAAAGCCAAATTCATCGCGTCGCCCGAAAGCGCTTGTAGCGTTTGTCATAGGATGGATCTCCTAAGGCGGACGACTCCCACGGGCGGCGGAGGAGTCGCCCCCTTTGGCGAGGCTGCGTGGTCGTCGGGGGAGGAAAGCAGCCTGTTAACCTTTTGAGCCGCTGGGCATTTGAGGTCGGTACGGCATCGCACTGTTTGGTGCTATTTTCCCGGAGCGACATTGCGATGCTGGCTCCGCAGCTCCACCTCGCGAATGGGCTCTTTCGTTTTGCCAACTGCGCTTGCAATTCAACGAAGAACACAAAACGCACCCCCTAAGACTGAGGCAACGCTCCCACTGCGTTGATCACGCGCCCGTACTTCAACTGACGGTGGCTAGCGGCGAACACGAGTGTGGCGACGGAAGTCTCGCTATTGCAGAAGTCTCTGCTGACCTGAATGTCCGCTTGAGCAGTGCTTCGCGCCGAGGCTCACGTCCGGTTCTGCCCCGGAGCGGACGGAAGCCCGTCAGGGATCGAAGCCCGCAGGGTCGAGACGCATTATGCGGCTCGATCGCGAAGCGACGAGAGCCCGGCCCGCGGAGCGGGCGACGCCCTACTTTCTTAACCAGCCCACTCTAGCCCTACTTTTTCCCGCGAGCCGGACGTTCCAGCAGCATACTGGGCTCAACGCCGATCACGTCGGCCAGCTTCTCAATCATGTCGATGCTGGCGCTATAGACACTCCGCTCCAGCGCACTGACGTAGGTGCGATCGATGCCGGCGTCCGCCGCGAGCGTCTCCTGAGAAAGACCCGCGTCGAGACGATAGCGGCGCAAATTCCGCGCAAATACGTCGCGAAGTGACATAACCCATGGCAACAGCCTTGAGGTGCATTTCACCACGGAGTATACTCAACATTGGTCTATTGATGGTCCGATCATGCACAGCGTCCAAATCACTCGCGATGCGATTAACCGCGCAGGACGCCAATGCACTGCTGTCGTCGCTGAGCGTCCAGGCGTTTGGGATTTGGTCGTAGACGTCGGCAGCGACGAGTCGGTCGTGGTCAGATATGTCGATCGCCCTCATCGCGACGACTACACGGCCCTCGCAACAATGCTCGCCCAAGGCGACTTCACCCGCGCCTTCATCGTCTACACCGCAGAAGACCAACCTCACCTCTCTGGAGACATCGAAACCTACCCCCTCTCCCGCATCGACGAGCTTGCCGCTTCTCTCGCCAGGGAGCGAACCCCATGAGCAACACGCTCGACTGGACGCTTCTCTTCGAAGAAGAGGCCCCCCGCCTCATGCGCTTCCTGCGCCGTTTCGGCCCTCGCGTCAGTGCGGAAGATGTCCGCCAGGAAGCCTTCGCCAAGCTCTATACGGCCAAGCCTGAGGAGCTTGCCTCTCCCCGCGCTTATCTCCTCACCACGGCCCGCAATCTGGCGCTCAACGATCTGCGCCGTCAGACCAACGCCAAGACCGATGTCCACGCCGCCATCGAAAACATCGCACCCGCCTACAGCCCCGATCCGGAGGCGCAGCTCATCGCCGCCGAACAGGCCGCCGCCGCATCCTCTGCGCTGGAAGCGCTAGAGCCCCATCTCCGCGACGCGCTCCTGCTTCATCTCGTGGAAGGCCTGACCCAGCCTCAAGTGGCGGCCCGGCTCGGCGTCTCGCGCCGCACCGCCCAGCGCTACATCGAAGCGGCTCTTAGCCAGTTGGCTCTCGCCCTCGCCGACCACCGCACTTAAGCTTCAAGACATGGCCGAGCGGCGCACCCCGACCAAAGCCGAGCGCGAGGCCTCCGGCTGGATCGTCCGCATCAAGGCGCACGATGCCAGCGACCGCGACCGGCAAGATTTCCAAGCCTGGCTCGACGCCGATCCCGAACACGCGCGCGCCTATGCTCACATGGAGCGAACCTGGAGCGTGGTCGCCTCGCTGCAGCACTTGAAGGGGAGCGCCGCCGCCAACGAGCGCGCACCCCGCCATCGGCGCTGGCTCTCCCCCGCCCTCGCCATCGCCGCCTCCGCCTGCCTTGCGATTGGCGGCCTCTACTGGTTCACGCGCACGCCTGCGCCCACAGGCGTCCACTACGCCACCGCGCCTGCCGAAGTCCGCACCATCGAACTTGCAGACGGCTCCACCATCGTCTTAAGCGGCGCAACAGAAGCATCGGTTTCTCTCCGCGAAGCCGAGCGCCGCGTCACACTAGGCCAAGGCTACGCCCTCTTCGATGTCCGACACGACCCTGCCCGCCCCTTCATCGTCGAAACCCCGCAAGGCGACATTCGCGTCCTTGGCACCTCCTTCGTCATCCGCGTCGGCGAGACCCAAGTCCGCACTACCGTCATCCGCGGCAGCGTCAGCGGCGCCGCAGAAAGACCGGGACTTCTGCGCGTGCTTGGCTCAGGCGAGCCGGTCACGGCTCAGGCCAACGAAGAGATCATCCTCAACGAACAAGGCGCGAGCGTTGTGACCATCGCCGCTGAAATCATTCCGAGACGGCTTGCATGGCAGAACAACATGCTGGCGTTCGACGGCGAGACATTGAACGAGGCCATTGCCGAAGTCTCACAACAGACGGGCTGGCAATTTGAATTAGCCGATCCAGACCTCGGTCAGATGCGCGTCGGCGGCTACGTCCACGCCGATCCGGAAGCCTTCATCGATCTCATGTCCTCAAGCCTTGGCCTCGAAGCTCGGCGCGAGGGCGAACGGCGCGTCGTTCTTTCTCGGCGTTCTTAGGCCTCTGCCCCCCGGCTGACGCCGGACTGACGTTGCATCCCAACATTGGCCATCGTCTCAGATGCGTCGCAAAGCGGACACTTCCTGCTGTCGGCCCCGTGCGGCCTGATCTCGCCGAAATCCGTCGCTAGCGACCTAGCCTAGATAGAGCCTCCGCCATTGCATCATCGACTGCGACGGCGACATCGGGCGCGACTCCAACCCCTTCTATGCGGCCGGTGCGGAAGCCGTAATAGTCGGCTGTTGGCAAGAACAACTGAAACCCGTTGGGCAAATCGAATGGCTGCTGCGACAGCATTCGGCCTGCCGTCGTCTCGCCAATCAAGGTGGCGCGGCCGGAGGTCGCCAAAGCGTCGGCTGCGAGTTCGGCAGCGCTGAAACTGCGCGCCCCGATCAGCACGAACACCGGCCCTCCGTAGCGTGGGGCCATCGGCGTGAACTGCAGCCGCGTGACTGGCGCTTCGCTGACATCGCGCCAGAACGACATCAGCGACCACCCCTCCCAGGGCGACAGCGCTTCAATCTCTGCCCGCGTCGGCCCGCGCGTGCGATCGGTTTGGGTCCAGTGTCGAGAGACGAAGGCGCCGGCGTCGAACGGCGTGTCAATCAGATGCCCAATCAACGGACGCACGGCGAACGCGCCGCCCTCGTTGTTGCGCATGTCGATGATCAGCCCCGATGCGCCGCGAGAGGTGATTTCATCATAGGCAGCATCAATCTGTTCGATGGTGTCGACGCCAATCAGCGTCGTGACAGTCAACACCGCGACATCGCCCTCCCACGTTAAACGCGCGCCCTCTCCAGCCCGGAGCTGGTCAAGTTGCACGGCAGTGTCCGCAGCACTGGCGCGAGCTTCGGTCAGTCGCACATGGGAAAATGGTCCCTCCCGCCAAATGCTGTTGAACCCGGAAATGAACTCTTCCCGACTCAATGCTTGCGCTGCCAATGCCACGACGCTGGCCTCTGTGGCGCGATAAGCGGGGTCGTCGAGGGCGCTGGGATCATAATGATGGTCGCGGATAGCCTCAGAGGCCGCGGCGGCCACTGCCAGATAGTCCGTCGACATCCGGTGAGCGACAGGCGCGGCGCCGGTCGTGCACCCCGCAAGCGCAACAGCAAGGCCGATTACCGCGGCGCTGACTGTTCGGCTGCAACGCCATCCATAGAATCTCGACAATGGCTTTGTATTGAACATGGAGGACTCGCAGCTGACTGCAACGACAAAAATCAACTTCGAAAGAGCGACGATTTCGTCCGCGATTGCGAAACGCGACGTTCGCGATCACGATTCTGGACGTCCACGTGCATATTCTGTGGGCGTCAGCCCAGTCAGCTTCTTGAACGCCTCGTTGAACGCGGTTTTCGAACTAAAGCCCGACGCCATCGCAACCTGTAGAAAAGTCTTCGCTCCTGCGTCGATCAAGCCCTGTGCATGGCGGGCACGGTGCTCATTGATGTAGGCAGAGAAGTTGTTGCCAAAACAGACGTTGATGGCGTGCGAAGCTTCCCGAGGCGTCAACGCTGCGGCGTCCGCCAAGTCAGCCAACCGCAATCCTGGCTCAAGAAACAAAGACCTTGCCTCAATCATGTGTTCGATACGCGCGAAATTTGCCGCTGCCTCGGCACTGGGTGTTTCGCTCGTCGGCTCCTTCGGCAGATTTTGCTCGCCCGCCAGCAGCGGCCCACCCTGCCGGACGTGCTCGGAGGCGCCGAAAGCCAGCCAGCTCGTGAGAGCGATCAATCCAACCAGCGTGAGCCCGAACAACGCGTCGTCCAAGCCGGGCGACGCCGCGCGTGTGGATGTGGACAGCATGGTTCGAATAGCGTCGATCGCAGCCAAGGCGATGGCACCCGCGACCGCCCAGACCAACCAGTGCATGCGCGCCAAGGCCCGTGAGGTACGGCTGAGCGCCGCCGCGGCGCGAAACGCCAGGAGCACGCGGACCGCCCCAGCGAGACTGGCGCCGGTGACCACTAGAGCGAGCCAACGGCGCAGATCGCCGTCAGCAGGTGCTACCAGCCCAACGACGAACGGCGTCGCGAGCCAGGCATCCTTCCAATGGAGTGTACGATTGGCGAAGGCCGCTTCCCGCACCAGCAGATAGATCAGCGGCCCATAGAGAAGCCCGACTGCGGAAGTAAGCCCGAACACATCAGCGCCGCCGCGCGCGATCAGATTGAGCGTCATGTGCAGCGCAAGCACCGCTAAGAACACCGGCAGAGCCCGCACTGACGTGCGCCAGTACAGAAGCAAAGCGAGCGCAGCACTATGGTAGGCAAGCAGGATAAGCAGAATGGTGACGGGGTCGGGCACGGCCTAACGATTTGCTCGCAGTCGGGCGCCTTTGCAATTGCGCCAGGACGTTTAGCCCAGTGCCAACAGCGACGGTTGGACTAGCGTCAGCATTGGGCCAGCCGACGCCGTCTGATCACATTTTGCGACTGGCTGGGTCTCTCGATAGCGGCCGTTTGGGCAGAGTCGTAGCGTGGCCTCCCCGCCCGAAATGTGCGGGCGGGTGAGCAGAAGGCTCACACCATGACCTTAGAGATCATCACCGAAACACCGTTCCGCGCCGCCAAGCGCCAACGTCGCATTACGGGTGGAAAGCTGACAGGCCAGAAGCCGGCCCTCAAGATGAAGGAGGTTCGATACGCGCCAGGTTAGAACTCAAGAAGCGCGTACGTGATCTCGCGCTCTTCAATCTGGCGATCGACAGCAAGCTGCGTGCTTGTGATCTGACCCGTTTGAAGGTGGAGGATATCGCGGCCGGCGACGAGGTGAAGACGCGCGGCATCATCGTTCAGAAGAAGACCGGACGCCCCGTGCAATTCGAGATCACA
>JALHQO010000019.1 GCA_022841905.1 Hyphomonadaceae bacterium
CGGCCTGTCACGCCGGAGGTCGCGGGTTCGAGCCCCGTCACTCGCGCCATTGCGCGGAAATCCCACGACAAACCCTGATTGCCATAGCCGCCGGGCACCACTAGCGTCCGCGCCGATTTCGCGGCTGCGGCGCCACTTGCCCTGGCGCCGCAGTGCGATGCGCTTTAGGTGGACCGCATGGGCCTGGACCTGCTCGACTACGCTCCGATTATCATCTTCTTCGCCATCGCGATTGTGATGGGCGCGGGCTTTCTGATTGCTGCCTGGGTGGTGGCGCCGAAGAACCCGGATAAGGAAAAAGTCTCCGCTTACGAGTGCGGATTCAACGCCTTCGACGATGCGCGCATGAAGTTTGACGTGCGCTTCTACCTCGTCTCGATCCTCTTCATTATTTTCGACCTTGAAGTCGCGTTCCTGTTTCCCTGGGCGGTGACGCTCGGAGACATGCCGCCTGAAGTTGGGCAGTTCGCATTCTTCTCGATGATGGCTTTCCTCGGCGTGCTGACGGTCGGCTTCATCTACGAGTGGAAAAAGGGCGCGCTGGAGTGGGAATGAGCGACAACACCAAAATCCTCACGCCCTATGGCGAAGGCGGGCGAGCGCTCGCGGCGGGTTATCCGGCCAAGGAAGATGACCCGTTCTATACGGGCCTCTCCGATCAGCTTGCCGACAAGGGCTTCATCACGGCCGCCGCCGACGATCTCATCACATGGGCCCGCACCGGCTCGCTGATGTGGATGACGTTCGGGCTTGCGTGCTGCGCGGTCGAGATGATGCAGGCCTCGATGCCGCGTTACGATCTCGAGCGCTTCGGTTTCGCGCCGCGCGCTTCACCGCGCCAGAGCGACGTGATGATCGTCGCCGGCACGCTGACCAACAAAATGGCCCCCGCGCTTCGCAAGGTTTATGACCAGATGCCGGAGCCCCGCTACGTCATTTCGATGGGCTCGTGCGCGAATGGCGGCGGCTATTATCACTATAGCTATAGCGTCGTGCGCGGCTGCGACCGAGTTGTGCCGGTCGACATTTACGTGCCCGGTTGCCCGCCAACGGCGGAAGCGCTGGTTTACGGCGTGCTGCAACTGCAACGCAAAATTCGCCGCTCGGGGAATATCGTCCGATGACTCAAGCGCTGGACGATCTAGGCGCGCACATCAAGGCGTCGATGACGAGCGCGGTGTCGGCGCACGCGGTTCACGCTGGCGAACTCACGCTCGATGTGCGGGCGGACGACGTTTACACCGTCACCAAGTTTCTGCGCGACGATCCGCGCTGCAAGTTTACGACTTTGATCGACATTTGCGGCGCCGACTATCCCGAACGCCCCAAGCGCTTTGACGTTGTTTATCACCTGCTCTCCATGCAGTTGAACCACCGCATCCGCTTCCGCGTGCAGACGGACGAGCAGGCGCCTGTGCCGAGCATCGCCAACATCTTCCCATGTGCCGATTGGTTCGAACGCGAGGCGTTCGACATGTATGGCATCCTCTTCTCCAACCACCCGGATTTGCGCCGTATCCTCACCGATTACGGGTTCGAGGGGCATCCGCTGCGTAAGGATTTCCCGATGAGCGGCCATGTCGAGGTGCGCTACGACAGCGAACAGCAGCGGGTAATCTACGAGCCGGTGAAGCTGACCCAAGCATTCCGCAATTTCGATTTCCTCTCACCTTGGGAAGGCATGACGCTTCCGGGCGATGAGAAAGCGGGCGAGCCGAAGCCATGAGTGCGGCGCCGCTCTCCGGCCGTTGCCTCTGCGGCGGCGTGCGCTTTGTCGCAACGCCAGAGAAGATGACGATGGACGCGTGCCATTGCTCCATGTGCAGACGTTGGGGTGGCGGCCCGGCGATGACTGTCTTCTGCACGGACGTCCGGTTCGAGGATGAGAGCGCGGTCGGGGTTTACGTATCGTCGGAGTGGGCGGAGCGCGGCTTCTGCAAGACCTGTGGCTCCAGTCTGTTCTGGCGCACGCATGATCAGAAAATGTTCACCGTGTCTGCGCACGCATTCGACAATCCCGAGCAGTTTCCGTTCGAAGTCGAAATCTACATCGATCAGAAGCCCGCGAACTATGCCTTCTCGAACGACACCAAGAAAATGACGGGCGCGGAAGTCGAGGCGATGTTCGCAGTCGCATCGAGTGCGGAAGACAAATGACGCGCTTGATCAAATCTCTGTCAGTTGGAGCCTTGCATGGCTGACGATCTTTCCGCGGCTCCGGCGCCGGCCGAAGAAAAACGCACGTTCACGATCAATTTTGGTCCGCAGCACCCGGCGGCGCACGGCGTGTTGCGCTTGGTGTTGGAGTTGGACGGCGAAGTTGTCGAGCGCGTCGATCCGCATATCGGCTTGCTGCATCGCGGCACCGAGAAGCTGATCGAGTACAAGACATACCTTCAAGCGATACCGTATTTCGACCGGCTCGATTACGTCGCGCCGATGAATCAGGAGCACGCGTTCTGCCTGGCGATCGAAAAGCTGGCCGGCATTGAAGTGCCGCGCCGCGCGTCGATCATTCGCGTACTCTACTCCGAGATCGGTCGGGTGCTGAATCACCTGCTGAACGTGACGACGCAAGCGCTGGACGTCGGGGCGTTGACGCCGCCGCTTTGGGGCTTTGAAGAGCGCGAAAAGCTGATGGTGTTTTATGAGCGCGCCTCAGGCTCGCGGCTGCATGCCAACTATTTCCGCCCGGGCGGCGTCCACCAGGATTTGCCGCCGGCGCTGATCGAAGATATCGACGTTTGGGCCGCGCAATTCCCGCAGAAAGTGCGCGACGTTGAAGGCCTGCTCACCGGCAACCGCATCTTCAAGCAGCGCAACGTCGATATCGGCGTGGTGACGCAGCAGGACGCTCTCGATTGGGGCTTTTCTGGCGTGATGGTGCGCGGCTCCGGCATGGCGTGGGATTTGCGCCGATCGCAGCCCTACGAAATCTACAGTGAGCTCGATTTCAAAATCCCGATCGGTAAGAACGGCGATTGCTACGACCGTTATCTCTGCCGCGTCGAGGAGATGTACGAGTCGACCAAGATCATCCAGCAATGCATCGCGCTACTGCGGAAGACGCCGGGCCCGGTCATGCCGGAGCATTCAAAGTACGCGCCGCCGCGCCGCGCCGAGATGAAGAACTCGATGGAAGCGCTGATCCATCACTTCAAGCTCTATACCGAAGGCTTCCACGTACCAGCGGGGGAGGCATACGCGTATGTCGAGGCGCCCAAGGGCGAGTTCGGCGTCTATCTCGTCGCCGACGGCACCAATAAGCCGTACCGCGTGAAAATTCGCGCGCCGGGTTTCCCGCACCTCGCGGCCATGGACTACCTCTGCAAGGGCCACATGCTGGCGGACGTCTCCGCCGTATTGGGCTCGCTCGATATTGTGTTCGGCGAGATCGACCGGTGAATGGGGGCCAAGTCCCGCTGATGCTTTGGATCGAGGGTATTGTCGCCCTCGTGATCATGCTCGCCTTCGTGATCCATGCTTTCTTCGCGTTCAAGCCGGCGCACGTTGAGCATCATCCGGTTCGCGTACGCATTGGCGCCGCGATCCAGGGGCTGGCCATCGGATTGTTGATCGGGTTCGTTATCGTGCCGCTGCGGGCGCGGCTGATGGATGTGGGCGGCTACGACACAGGCATGTCGATGGGGATGTCGTCGCTGGCGTTTCTGCCTGCCGTGTTGATGCTGATCATCATTCGCCGTGGCGCGCTGTTGAAAGCGCCGGTGTTGTCAAAGTATCTGCGCGCCTATCGCCGCGCGACATTGCTGAAGGCGCGCGACGAAGCGAACAAGGCTCTGACCAAGCTCGACGAGATCGAAGGCCGGAGGGCGGCGGTATGAACGTGCTCGACGGCGGTTCGGTGTTGACGCAGCTGGCGCTTTGGGTCGCCGGCGCGATCGTGCTCGTCGTAGCGGGGAGCTATTTCCTACGGCCACGCACGCGCGCGCTCTATCCCGGCGGCTCGCAGCGCTACTTGGTGGCGCTGATCGTCCAGTCGGTCGCATTCATGGCGCCGATCCCGATCATGCTCATTTTGCTGCTCGGACAGCCGATCCCGGAAGCGTTCCATATCATCATCGCGGTCAGCGTTGGCTTCGGGTTGCTGATCCTGCTGCGGTCGTTGCCGGTCACAGGGCCGCTACTGAAAGATTTGCACCGCGCGCGTCTTGATGCGGCGATGCAGCGGCTTGAGCGCAAACCATGAGCGCGGTCGATCTCGTGCAGCGCCAACTTGAGGCGTACAACGCGCAGGACCTTGACGCGTTCTGTGACACTTATGCCCACGATTGCGTTATCGCCGATCTGAATGGCGCGGTGAGCCAAGCCGGCAAAGATGCGATCCGCGCGCGCTACGCCAAGACGTTCAGCGACTATCCGAAGAACCGCGCCTGGTCGATCAACCGCATGGCGCTGGGTGACGTCGTGATCGATCACGAGAAAGGCGAGCGTTCGCCCGACGGTCCGTTCTTCGAGGCGCTCGTCGCATACACCATTAAAGATGGGCTGATCGCCCGCGTCGATTTCGTTAAGTGAGAGAGTAATGAGCGTCCGCCGCCTTGCCGCCGAACAGCCTGACAGCTTCGCATTCTCGAAAGAGACGATGGAGCAGGCGCGTTGGTGGATCGCCAAATATCCGCCTGAGCGTAAGCAATCCGCGATCATCCCGATCATGTGGTTGGTGCAAAAGCAGGAAGGCTGGGTGAGCGAGCCCGCCATCCAGGCCATGGCACAACTGCTCGAGATGCCGACCATCCGCGTGCTCGAAGTGGCGACGTTCTATACGATGTTTCATCTGGCCCCGGTCGGCAAACACCACTTCCAGCTTTGCGGCACGACGCCGTGCATGCTGCGCGGCGCGGAAGATTTGAAGGCCGTCTGCAAAAGCCGCATCGGCGACAAGCACGCAGTCAGCTCTGATGGCATGTTCTCGTGGGAAGAGGTCGAGTGCGTCGGCGCCTGCGTGAACGCACCGGTGGTCGCGATAGATGACTACTACCATGAAGACCTGACGCCCGATGCGCTGGAGGCGCTGATGGATAAACTGGCGCGCGGCGAGAAGATTACGCCGGGCTCGGCCATCGGCCGTCAGACTTCGGCGCCGGAAGGCGCGCAGAAAACGCTCACCGATCCGTCACTCTATGACGGCTCGCTGGCGCAGAAGATCACATTGCCGGGTTTGCCGGAAAAAGTATGAGCGAGACGCCGCCTCCGAACCTGCCGCCGCGCAGGAAGCTCGATGTCGAGCAACCGCTGCAAGGCGGCGGCTTGCTGCGCTCGGGCGCGCCATGGATGTACGGCTTGGCGACGGTCGCGCTTGTTGGCGTTGCTTTGTATATGGCGCTGGTGGAGGAGCGGGAGCTGTTTTCGCCTTACGTCGCCGGCCCCGGCATCGGGGCGATTTGGTTTGCGCTGCGCACATTGATGACTTGGGGTTCGAATGCTCGCGGATAAGGATCGCATCTTCCTCAATCTCTACGGGACGCATGGGCCGGACCTGGAGAGCGCGAAGAAGCGCGGCGCCTGGAACGGCACCGCCGACATCATCTCGGCTGGCCGCGACTGGATCATCACGCAGATGAAAGAGAGCGGCTTGCGCGGCCGCGGCGGCGCGGGCTTCCCGACCGGCTTGAAGTGGTCCTTCATGCCGAAAGAGGTGAAGGATCGGCCCCACTATCTCGTCGTCAATGCCGATGAATCCGAGCCGGGCACGTGCAAAGACCGCGACATCATGCGCCACGATCCACATCTGCTGATTGAAGGCTGCTTGGTCGCGTCCTTCGCAATGCAGGCGCACGCTTGCTACATCTATGTGCGCGGCGAATACGTCGCCGAGCGCGAAGCCATGGAGCGCGCGATTAAAGAAGCCTACGAAGCCAAGCTCGTCGGCAAGAACAACGTGCATGGCTGGGATTTCGACATCTACATGCACCATGGCGCCGGTGCCTACATTTGCGGCGAAGAGACCGCGCTGCTCGAAAGCCTTGAAGGCAAGAAGGGCCAACCGCGTCTGAAGCCGCCATTCCCGGCGAATGTCGGCCTCTATGGCTGCCCGACGACGGTGAACAATGTTGAATCGATCGCTGTCGCTCCGACGATCCTGCGCCGTGGCGCGAAGTGGTTCGCCGGCATCGGGCGGGCCAACAATACCGGCACCAAGGTGTTTTGCATTTCCGGCCACGTGAACAAGCCGTGCAATGTCGAAGAGGCGATGAGCATCCCGCTGAAGCAGCTGATCGAAGAGCATTGCGGCGGCGTGCGTGGCGGTTGGGGCAATCTGAAAGCGGTGATTCCGGGCGGCTCGTCGGTGCGCATGATCAACGCGCAAGAGTCCGAAACCATGTTGATGGACTTCGACTCGCTCTCAGCCGCGCCACATCGCTCGGGCCTCGGCACGGCGGCGGTAATCGTCATGGATCAATCGACCGACATGATCCGCGCCATCGCGCGCATTGCGTATTTCTACAAACACGAAAGCTGCGGCCAGTGCACGCCGTGCCGCGAAGGCACCGGCTGGATGTGGCGCGTACTCGAGCGCATGGCAAAGGGCGAAGCCGATCACAGCGAGATCGATTTGTTGCTCGATGTGGCGGGCCAGGTAGAAGGCCACACGATCTGCGCATTGGGCGACGCGGCCGCGTGGCCGATCCAAGGCTTGATCCGCTGCTTCCGCGGCGAGATCGAACAACGGATTGACCGCTATCGCAGCGCAAAGGGCGTGCACCAAGTGATCATGCCGGGGGTGGCGGCTGAGTGATGAAGCATTTCCTCCTCATCTACGACTACGCGCCAGACTTCATGGAAAAGCGCGCCGCCGTGCGCCCCGCGCACCTCGAACTCTGCCGCGCATCAGTTGACCGCGATGAACTCCAACTCGGCGGCGCGGTGCCGAGCGATGATCCGCCTTTCGGCTTGCTCTTGTTCAAGGCGGAGAGCGCTCAAGTCGCCGAAGATTTCGCCAAGGCCGACCCCTATACGAGTGGAGGGGTTGTCAGCTCGTGGCGCGTGCGCGAGTGGATCACTGTGGTGGGCGAGGGCGCTCTGACCAAGGTGTGATCCGATGGCGAAGGGCGTAATCGAGACCTGGGACAAGCTCGAAGATTTTACGCCGCGCGACGTCACATTCGATGGCCTGAAGCGTCGCGTATTCGTCGGCGGGCAGGGGCCGGCGGTGATCATCATTCACGAAATTCCCGGCATCACGCCGGAAGTGGCGCGGTTTGCGCGCTGGGTGCGGGACGCTGGGTTTACGGTCTATCTGCCGTCGCTGTTCGGCAAGCCGGGCAAGCCGAATAGCCCAGGCTACGTCAACGCCTCGATCTTCCGGGTGCTTTGCATCGCGCGCGAGTTCAAGATTCTGAACTCCGCCGACGAGCACAGCCCTGTCGTCGATTGGCTGAAGCAGTTGGCGGCGGTCGCGCACGGCGAGTGTGGCGGCAAGGGGGTTGGAGCGCTGGGTATGTGCATCACTGGCAATTTCGCGCTTTCAATGATGGTCGAGCCCGCAGTGCTTGCGCCAGTGCTGTGTGAGCCGTCCGTTCCGGTGAACGATCCAGCCGGCATCCACGCATCGCCGGAGGATATCGAGATCGTGCGTGGGCGCATGGAGCGCGAAGATCTGACTTTGCGGGGCTATCGCTTCGCCGGCGACGGTTCGAGGCGCTGAGTGCGGCGCTAGGTTCGCGGTTCGAGGGTAAGGTTTTACCCGACAGCGCCGCAAAGCCGGATACCTTCAACACCAATCCCCACAGCGTGGTCACGACGCATCTCATCGATGAAGCCGGCTCGCTCACACGCGCCAAGGTCGATGAAATCATCGCCTTCTTCAAACTGCGGCTCATTTAAGCCGGCGCATAGGAAAACGGAGCGGGGTGAACCGCTCCGTTCCTAGGTCGCAATGTTTAGCCGCTCTTATTGCGGACGTTGATCGCGGTTCTTGTCGATCCGCTCTTGGTCTTGGTCGGGGCGCTCCATGTCTTTGCGGCCCTGATCTTGGCCTTCACGGCCTGGCTGCGCTTGACGCGGATCGCGCTCTTGGTTCGGCGGCTGGTGGTTGTTCGCCATGAGGAAGCTCCTTGATTGCCCGCCCTTGCATCGCCAACGAGCCGCGGCGCCTGCCGTTCCGCCAAATTCCACGTAATGTCAGTATCTTACGTGAGTACCGCGAAACTTACTCACATGCCTCTCATCCAGGCATTTAGCGGCGATGCGCGGTGGGCCTAAGCGCCTGTCGCAGCGGACCTTTCGCCCACTTGCGGCGACGCAATAAATGGGTCATTCGGGCGCCGCGAAAGCGGACTTTCCATGACGAAGATTCTCGTCGACGGTGTTGAAGTCGACGTTCCTCCGGAACTCACCTTGCTGCAGGCGTGCGAAGCCGCCGGCGCTGAGATTCCGCGCTTTTGCTACCACGAGCGTCTGTCGATCGCTGGCAATTGCCGCATGTGCCTGATCGAAGTGAAGGTCGGCGGCAAGTCCGGGCCGAAACCGGTGGCCTCGTGCGCGCAGCAGGTCAAGGATTTGCCGCCGCCGCGCGACAACATCTTGAACGAACTCGTCACCAGCAGCGCCGTCGTCGAAAAGGCGCGCAAGGGCGTGATGGAGTTTCTGCTTATCAATCACCCGCTCGATTGCCCGATCTGCGATCAGGGTGGCGAGTGTGACCTGCAGGACCAATCCGTCGCTTATGGCCGCGGCGGCTCGCGCTACGACGAGAACAAACGCGCGGTCGAAGAGAAATTCATGGGCCCGCTCGTGAAGACCGTGATGACGCGCTGTATCCAATGCACGCGCTGCATCAGGTTTGTTACCGAAGTGGCGGGCGTCTCCGAACTCGGCGCAACGGGCCGTGGCGAGGACATGGAAGTCACGACGTATCTGGAAGCCTCGCTCTCCAGCGAGCTTTCGGCCAACGTGATCGATCTCTGCCCCGTCGGCGCGCTGACTTCGAAGCCATACGCCTTCAACGCACGCCCCTGGGAGCTCTCGAAGACCGAGAGCGTCGACGTGATGGACGCGCTCGGCTCCAATATTCGCGTCGATGCGCGCGGCGACGCCGTTCTGCGCGTGCTGCCGCGCATCAATGACGAGATCAACGAAGAATGGATCTCGGACAAAACGCGCTATGCGGAAGATGGTCTGAACCGTCAGCGCCTGGATCGTCCGTACCTTCGCGAGAACGGCAAGCTGCGTGCTGCGACTTGGGGCGAGGCGTTAGAGGCGACGGCGAAGGCGCTTTTGGGCGATCCGAAGAAGATCGGCGCGATCGCCGGAGATATTGCTTGCGCCGAGAGCATTAAGGCGACGCTCGACCTCTTCCGTGCGCTTGGCTCGCCCAACACCGATTGCCGCGCCGATGGCGCGCAAGTCGGCGGCGCGCGCGCTAGTTACATTTTCAACTCGACCATCGCCGGCATCGACCAAGCCGACGCGATCCTGCTCGTTGGCACGAACCCGCGCCTCGAAGCGCCGGTGCTCAATGCCCGCATCCGCAAAGCATGGCTGCGCGGCGCCGAGATTGGCGTGATCGGTGAAGCGGCTGATCTGACCTATCGTTACGCGCATATTGGCGCCGGTGGTGATGCGCTCGGCAAACTCGGCGACTTCGGCGATGTGCTGAGCAAAGCGCAACGGCCGATGGTGATCGTCGGCGCTGGCGCTTTGGCGCGCGACGATGGCGGCGCGATCTTGCGTGCTGCCGGAAAGCTCGCGGCTGGCTTGTCGAAGGACGGCTGGAGTGCGTTCAACGTGCTGCACACGGCAGCTTCGCGCGTCGGCGGCCTCGATCTCGGCTTCTTGCCGGGTGAGGGCGGCAAGAGCGCGAAGGAGATGCTCGCGGGCGGGATGGATACGCTGCTGCTGCTCGGCGTCGACGAAGTCGCGCTGCCGAAGGCCGGCACGATCATCTATCTCGGCACGCACGGCGATGCGGGCGCGCATCGTGCCGACATCATTCTGCCGGGTGCTGCCTATACCGAGAAAGACGCAACCTGGGTCAACACTGAGGGCCGCGTGCAATATGGCCAGCGCGCGACCTTCCCGAAGGGCGACGCGAAGGAAGATTGGGCGATCCTGCGCGCGCTCTCCGGCGCCATGGGCAAGACGCTGCCGTATGACACGCTGGGCGCTTTGCGGGCCAAGATGATTGCCGACCATCCGACCTTCGGCCAGGTCGATTACGCGCCCGGCCCGGATGCGAGCTTTGACGCCAGCGCCATCGGCGCTGAGGGCAAGCTTTCGAACGTGCCACTGCGTAGCCCGATCACGGATTTCTACCTCACCAACCCGATCGCGCGCGCTTCGAAGACGATGGCAGAGTGTTCGCGCCTGCGAGCCGGCGTGAGCGCAAAGGTGGCGGCGGAATGAACCCGAGCGCCGATTACGTGCCGCTGATTGCTCTCCCGGTCGAATGGGAGTGGGCGCTGATGAAGACGGGCCAAGTGCTCGCCATCATGATCCTGCTGCTGATCTCGCTCGCGTTCCTGCTGCTGTTCGACCGCAAGGTCTGGGCGGCGGTGCAGCTGCGCAAAGGCCCGAACGTCGTTGGCCCGTTCGGCCTACTGCAGAGCTTCGCGGACTTCTTCAAGTTCGTGTTCAAGGAAATTGTCATTCCCGCGGGCGCCAACAAAACGGTGTTCATCCTCGCGCCGCTGCTGACGTTCGTGCTGGCGTTCGTTGGCTGGGCGGCGGTGCCTTGGGCGCCGGGTGTTGTTATCGCCGATCTTAACGTCGGCATTCTCTACCTGTTCGCGATCAGCTCGCTCGGCGTGTACGGCATCATCATGGGCGGCTGGGCGTCCAACTCGAAGTATCCGTTTCTTGGCGGTCTACGTTCGGCGGCGCAGATGGTGAGCTATGAAGTCTCGATCGGCTTCATCATCATCACCGTGCTGTTGCTGGTCGGCTCGCTGAACCTCACCACGATCGTGGATGCGCAAGCGGCGGGCATCTGGGCCTGGCACGGCTTCCGGATTTTGGATTTCTCAGAGTTTCCGTCTAACATCCTCGTCGGCGTCACCATGCTGGCGATGCTCGGCATGTTCTTCATTTCGGCCTTGGCCGAAACCAACCGCCCGCCCTTCGATCTGCCGGAAGCAGAGTCCGAACTCGTGGCTGGCTATCAGGTCGAGTACTCTTCGACGCCGTATCTGCTCTTCATGATCGGCGAATATCTGAACATCGTGATGATGTGCGCGATGACGAGCATCCTCTTCCTCGGCGGCTGGCACTTGCCGTGGGGGCCGGTGGAGAGCTTGGGCCTGAACCCGTTCTTCACCTCGCTCGTCGCGATGCTGATCTTCTACGCCAAGCTTTGGATCATGTTCTTCATGTTCGCGATGGTGAAGGCGATCGTGCCGCGTTATCGCTACGATCAACTGATGCGGATTGGCTGGAAGATTTTCTTGCCGACCTCGCTCGTGGCTGTTGTCGCCATCGGCTATTACGTCACTTTCCTTCAGCCCGTCGCTGCAACGTCTGTGGCGGGTGGCTGATGCGGGCTTTGATTCTCACCGTCATGGTCGCGCTCGGCGCCTGCGCCACCCAGCTGCCGCAGGTGGTGACTCGCGAGGGCGGCGTCTTCGACGTCCGATACGACAACCGTCTGCAAACGACGCAGGAAGCAGACCTCCGCGCCGACCGCCATTGCGGCGGGCCGGCGGCGTTTGAATCTGAGCAAACCGGCTTCGATGGTTTGTCCTACCGCACCTATCGTTGCAGGGAGCGCTGAGAGATGTCCCGCATCCTCCAAGCCGCCAAAGGCGCTCTGATGCTCGACATGCTGGGCGGGTTCGCGCTCGGCATGAAGTATTTCTTCAAGCGCAAAGCGACGGTGAACTACCCGTTCGAGAAGGGCCCGCTCAGCCCACGCTTCCGCGGCGAGCACGCGCTCCGGCGCTATGCCAACGGTGAAGAACGCTGCATCGCTTGCAAGCTCTGCGAAGCCATCTGCCCGGCGCAAGCGATCACCATCGAAGCCGAGCCACGCGAAGACGGTTCGCGCCGCACCACGCGCTACGACATCGACATGGTGAAGTGCATCTATTGCGGCTACTGCCAGGAGGCGTGCCCGGTGGATGCGATCGTCGAGGGGCCGAACTTCGAGTTCGCCACCGAGACGCGCGAAGAGCTCTATTATGACAAGGAACGCTTGCTCGCGAACGGCGATCGCTGGGAGCGCGAGATCGCGAAGAATTTGGAACTGGACGCGCCTTACCGATAGGGCGGGTTTTTCTCGGGGGCTGCGGGCGAGAACGCCGGCGCCGTTTCGATTGGGAGAACGGTTGGGATGTTGGCGGCAATCGCCTGGTGGGTGTTGGCGACGATCGCGGTCTTGTCCGCGTTCGCGGTCATCGCTGCGCGCAATCCCGTACACTCCGTGCTGTTCCTAATCCTGACCTTCTTCACGTCGGCCGGCCTGTTCGTGCTGCTGGGCGCCGAGTTTTTGGCCATGCTGCTGGTGGTCGTCTATGTCGGCGCCGTGGCGGTGCTCTTCCTCTTCGTCGTCATGATGCTCGACGTGGACTTTGCCGAGCTTAAGCAGGGCTTCCTCTCATACACGCCGATTGGCGCGATCATTGCCGTGGCGCTCTTCGCCGAACTGGCGCTCGTTGCCAGCGCCTCGATGTCGTCCAACGGCGTGCCTATCTCGGTTGCCGCGACGGGCGAAAGCGCCGTCACCAATGCCGAGGCGATCGGGCAGGTGCTCTACACCGAGTATCTACTCGTCTTCCAAATGGCGGGGTTGGTTCTCCTGGTCGCCATGATCGGCGCGATCGTGCTGACGCTTCGCCACCGGCCGGGCGTGCGCAAGCAGGACATCACCGCGCAAGTTGGCCGCAAGCGCTCCGAAGGTGTCGAACTCAAGGACCCGCGTCCAGGGCAGGGGCTGGGCTGATGTTTGAGATCGGGCTTTCCCACTATTTGTTCATGGCCGCCGCGCTTTTTACGATCGGCGTCTTCGGCATTTTCGTGAACCGCAAGAACGTCATCATCATTCTGATGTCGATCGAACTCGTTCTGCTCTCGGTGAACATCAATCTGGTGGCGTTCTCGGCCTATCTGCAGAACCTCGAAGGGCAGATTTTCGCGATGATGGTTCTGACGGTCGCGGCGGCTGAAGCGGCCGTGGGCCTGGCCATTCTCGTCACCTACTTCCGCAACCGCGGCAATATCGCGGTCGAAGACATCAACCAGATGCGGGGCTAGGCGTGCAATTTTCCCCCGAAGTCCTGATCGTCCTCGGCCCGCTGTTCGCGGCGGCGTTCGCGGGGCTGTTACAGCGCTACATCGGCGACAAGGTCGCGATGGGCGTCACGACGGCGTCGATTGGCCTCTCGCTGATCCTCTCGTGGCCGATCTTCATCGGCTTCGTCTGGGGCGACGAGCAGGCGCGCGTGATCGAGCTCTTCCGCTTCATCGATGTCGCCGGCTTCACGTCGATCTGGAGCGTGCGTATCGACACGATGTCGGCGATCATGCTGGTGGTTGTGAACACGGTCTCGTTCCTGGTTCACGTCTATTCGATCGGCTACATGGCCGAAGATCCGCACCGGGCGCGGTTCTTCTCCTACCTCTCGTTCTTCACCTTCTCGATGCTCGCTTTGGTGACGGCGAACGACTTCTTGCAGCTCTTCTTCGGCTGGGAAGGGGTGGGCGTCGCGTCCTACTTGTTGATCGGGTTCTGGTTCCAAAAGCGCAGCGCCAATGATGCGGCGATCAAGGCGTTCGTGACCAACCGGGTCGGCGATTTCGGCTTTGCGCTCGGCATCATGGCGGCCTTCTTCTGCTACGGCTCGATCCAGTTCGACGAGGTTTTCCACGCCGCCGCCGCCAATCCGGAGCTGATGCTCGGCGTCGGCGAAGTGCAGTTCCGCGCCGTCGAGGTGATCGCGTTCCTGCTGTTCATCGGCGCGATGGGCAAGTCGGCGCAGTTTTTCCTGCACGTGTGGTTGCCAGACGCGATGGAGGGCCCGACGCCGGTTTCCGCGCTCATCCACGCCGCCACCATGGTGACGGCCGGCGTGTTCATGGTCTGCCGCGCGGGCGAGCTTTATCATCTTGCGCCGCTGGCGAGCGGTTTCGTGACCATCATTGGCGCTGTGACGGCGTTGTTTGCGGCAACGGTGGGTCTCGCGCAGAACGACATCAAGCGCGTCATCGCCTATTCGACCTGTTCGCAGCTTGGCTACATGTTCTTCGCGGCCGGCGTCGGCGCTTACAACGCGGCCATGTTCCACCTGTTCACGCACGCCTTCTTCAAGGCGCTGCTTTTCCTTGGTGCGGGCTCCGTGATCCACGGCATGCACCACGAGCAGGACATGCGTTACATGGGCGGCGTCCGCAAACCGATGCCGATCACCTGGGCGATGATGACGATTGGCACTGTTGCGCTGATCGGTCTCGGCATTCCGGGCATTGGCGGCTTCGCCGGCTTCTACTCGAAGGATGCAATCATCGAGGCTGCGTATGCGAGCCACGGCATCGGCGCACAGTTTGCGTTCTGGTGCGGCGTGACGGCGGCGCTGCTGACCAGCTTCTATTCATGGCGGCTCGCCTTCATGACCTTCGAAGGCAAATTCCGTCCGAACCCGCATGCGCATCACGATGACCACGCGCATCACGATGAGCACGCGAATGACCACCATCATCATGCCGCGCCGGCTGATGGTTCAGCGCCCGCGCATGAATCGCCCTGGATCATGCTTGCGCCGCTGATCGTGTTGGCGATCGGCGCGATTTTCGCGGGCATGGTGTTTTACCCATACTTCATGGGCGAACATGCAGGCGGCTTCTGGGATCACGTCATCCCGTTCCACGAGGGTCACCACGACTTCCCGACCTGGGTGCTGTGGGCACCGCTGGTCGTGACGCTGACCGGTTTTCTATTCGCCGTGATATTCTATCTCTGGAAACCTGCCGCGCCGAAGGCGATGGCGAAGGGGCCCGTTTGGGCCTTCCTCTACAACAAGTGGTACTTCGACGAGCTTTACGACTTGGTCTTCGTCAAAGGCGCGCGCGCCATCGGCGATCTCTTCTGGAAGATCGGCGACAAGAAAATCATCGATGGGCTCGGGCCTGACGGCGTCGCGGCGACCTCGCGCTTCGTGTCGCGTAACGTGCGCAAGGCGCAGACTGGCTTTGTTTATCACTACAGCTTCATCATGCTGATCGCCGCGGTTGCGTTCGGCGCCTATGCGATCTTCGTCGGCATCGGGGGCGCGCGATGAACGAGATGTTCGCCGGCTGGCCGCTGCTTTCGATTGTCACCTTCATGCCCACGGCGGGTGCGTTGCTGATCCTGCTCGCACGAATTTCGCAGCGCGGCGACAATGCTGGCTACGACAACGGCGTCAAGCTGCTGACTCTGATTGTCACCATCGCGACCTTCTTCATGTCGCTGTTCGCCTTCGCCGCGTTCCAGTGGGACGCGCCGGGCTTCCAATTGCAAGAAGACATCCCGTGGGCCTTCGGCGCGAGCTACGCCATGGGTGTCGATCAGCTGGCCATGTCGCTGGTGCTGCTGACGACCTTTCTCACGCCGCTTTGCATTTTGGCGAGCTGGTCGATCGAGAAACAGGTCAGCTCCTACATGGTGCTGTTCCTGCTGCTCGAGACGCTGATGATTGGCGTCTTCTGTGCGCAGGACATCGTGCTGTTCTATCTCTTCTTCGAGGGCGGACTGATCCCGATGTTCATCCTCATCGGGGTGTGGGGCGGCGAGCGGCGCGTCTATGCGGCGTTCAAGTTCTTCCTCTACACGCTGCTCGGCTCGCTGCTCATGCTGGTCGCCATCGTTGCGATGATTGTGATGGCGCGCGCCGCTGGGATCGAGAATCCCTCGAATATTCCGGCGCTGACCGCGTTCGCCGCGCAGGGCGGGTTCAGCCCCGACATCCAAATCTGGCTCTGGTTAGCCTTCTTCGCATCGTTCGCGGTGAAGATGCCGATGTGGCCAGTACACACTTGGCTGCCGGACGCACACGTCGAAGCGCCGACAGCGGCGTCAGTCGTGCTGGCGGCGATCTTGCTCAAAATGGGTGGTTACGGCTTCCTGCGCTTCTCGCTGCCCATGTTCCCGGACGCGTCGCACTTCTTCACGCCCTTGGTGTTCGTGCTGAGCGTGATCGCGATCGTCTATGCGTCGCTGGTCGCCTTCCGCCAGCTCGATATGAAGAAGCTGATCGCTTACTCGTCCGTGGCGCACATGGGCTTTGTCACCATGGGCATTTTCGCCGGCAACGAGCAGGGCATTCAGGGCGCCATCTTCCAGATGCTGTCGCACGGCATCATTTCTGGCGCGCTCTTCCTGTGCGTCGGCGTCGTTTACGATCGCATGCACACCCGCGAGATCGCGTTCTATGGCGGTCTGGTGCACCGCATGCCGGTCTATGCGGCCATCCTCCTTCTGTTCACCATGGGGAATGTCGGCCTGCCGGGGACGTCTGGCTTCCCCGGCGAAATCCTCACCATGGTCGGCGCCTTCCAGGTAAACGCGTGGGTCGCGGCCGGTGCGGCGCTCGGGGTGATCTTCTCGGCCGCTTATGCGCTGACGCTTTATCGCAAGGTCGCGTTTGGCGTGATCGAGAATCCCAAGCTCGATGGCATCGCGGATCTGGACGCACGTGAGTGGATCACGTTCATTCCGCTGGTCATTGCGACGCTCGTCATGGGCCTCGCGCCATCCTACGTGCTCGACTTCACAAGCATCTCCGCTGAAGCGATCGCCAACGCGTATGCGGGAGCCGCGCCATGAACGCCCCGCTTTTGGACCTGACGAACAGTTTGCCGCTGGCTCGTCCTGAGCTGCTGTTGGCAGGCTTCGCGCTCATCGCCGTCGTCCTAGGCGCTTGGTTTAAGGACCGGGCTTTCTTGGCGCTATCTGTGCTGGGCGTTATCACGCTGCTTGGCGCGGGCGGGTTGGCGATCCTGTTTCAGCCCGGCGCGCCGGTGGAAATTCTGCAAGGCGCCATGGTTGTCGACGGTGTCGGCGTCTTCGCTAAGGCGCTGATCGCACTCTCGGCAGCGGCGACCTTGGCGTTGGGCGCGGACCATTTTGTCCGCACCGACGAACAGCGCTTCGAATTTCCGATCGTGGTCGTGCTGGCTGTGCTCGGCATGTTCGTCATGGTCTCGGCGCAAGATTTGATCAGCCTTTATCTCGGCGTCGAACTTCAGAGCTTATCGGCCTACGTGCTGGCGGCGTGGCGGCGCGATGACTCGCGCTCCTCCGAGGCCGGCCTCAAATATTTCGTGCTGAGTGCGATCTCTTCCGGTCTGCTCTTATTTGGCTCGTCGTTCGTGTACGGATTTACCGGCTCGATCCGCTTTGACGCTATCGCGGCGGCGATTGGCGAGGGCGCCGGCGGGGTCGGCCTCATATTTGGCATTGTGCTGATGCTATGCGCGCTCGGCTTCAAGATGTCGGCGGCGCCATTCCACATGTGGACGCCGGATGTGTACGAGGGCGCGCCGACGCCGGTGACGGCCTTCTTTGCGGCGGCGCCAAAGGTCGCGGCTGTCGCACTGATGGCGCGCGTGCTCTACGAGCCGTTCGCCGGCCTTGAGGATCAGTGGCGCCAAGTCGTGGCCGCGCTCTCGGCGATCTCGATGGTTTGGGGCTCGATCGGCGCGCTGCTGCAGACGAACCTGAAGCGACTGATGGCGTATTCGTCCATCGCCAATATGGGCTTTGTGCTGATGGGCCTGGCGAGCGGAGTCGATCAGGGGCCGGTCGCTTCGTTGATCTATCTCGCCCTCTATCTGCCGGCCAACATCGGCGTGTTTGCGCTCATCCTTGCGATGCGTCGCAACAATCAGCCGGTGGAAACGGTGGCCGATCTCGCGGGGCTCGCGCAAAAGCGGCCTTGGATGGCGGCGATGTTTACGATGCTGTTGTTCTCGATCGCGGGCGTCCCGCCGTTTGCGGGCTTCATTGGCAAGCTGTTGGTGTTCTCTGCAGCCGTGGAGACGGGGCTGGTGTGGCTCGCCATCGTTGGCGGCATCGCGGCGGTGATTGCGGCGGCGTATTATCTGCGCGTGTTGGCCTCGATCTGGTTTGCACCATCGACGGCTCAACTCCAGCCCGCCAGCGGCACGATCGCGGTGACCGCGACCGTAATGGCCGCGCTCACCTTCCCGGTGCTGGTGCTGGCGCTCGGGGCGTTGCAGAACTGGGCTGAAGCCGCGGTACGGTCGAGTTTTTGAGAAAGCCGGTCAGATGATCGACGGCCAAGCGCCGATCGAGACGTTCGACGAAATCGACTCCACCATGCTGGAGGCGCGCCGCCGCGCCGAGCGTGGCGAACTTGGGCCAGTGTGGATGGTGGCGAAACGGCAGACGGCAGGACGCGGGCGTCGCGGGCGGGCTTGGATATCAAAAGACGGCAACCTGCTCGCGACGTATCTCTTCGCGACACAGAAGCCGCCAGGCGAGATCGCGCTGCTCGGCTTCGCTGCGGGCGTGGCGATCGCTGAGGCGACTGACGAGATTATCGGCGCCGGCAGCGCGCTGCTGAAATGGCCGAACGATGTGCTCATCGACGGCGCCAAGGCGGCGGGCATCTTGCTCGATTCCGGATCGCTTGCAGGCGGCGGCGTTTGGGCGGCGCTGGCGTTTGGGGTCAACCTCGCTGACGCCCCCGAAGGCATCGACCAGCGCACCACGAGCTTGCGCGCGGTGTTGCCGCCCGACGCCGAAGCGCCGGCGCCGCTGGCGTTCTTGGCCCGCGTGCAGCGCGGATTGGTGGCTTGGAGCGCACGCCTAGAGGCGGAAGGCTTTGCGCCGTTGCGCCAGGCTTGGCTCTCGCGCGCTTATGGCATCGGCCAAGAGGCGCGCATCATTCAGGGCGAGACGGCTTTGGAAGGGCGCTTCGCCGGTCTATCACCACGCGGCGAATTGGAACTGGATACGACCGAAGGCCGACGCCTCATCGCCGCCGGCGATGTGTTTTTCCCGCAAGCAGGCTAAGCTTCCCCATGCTTCTCGCCATCGACGTCGGCAACACCAATACGAAGTTCGCTGTCCATGACGGCCAAACTTGGCGCGGCCAGTGGCGCGCCTCAACCGACACAACGCGCACGGCCGACGAATATGCGCCGTGGCTGAGCCAGATCATGGCGACAGCCGATCTCGGCCTCTCGGACATCAAGGCCTGCATCATCTCGACCGTAGTGCCGCAGGCGCTGTTCAATCTGCGTAATCTCTCGCGCCGCTATGTGAACGCCGAGCCGATGGTGGTCGGCGAGGACGGGCTGAACCTCGGCATCGAAGTGCGCATCGATAAGCCCAACGACGCAGGCGCGGACCGGCTGGTCAACGCTGTGGGCGCCTTCATCGAGTATGGCGGCCCCGCTATCGTAATCGACAGCGGCACGGCGACCACCTTCGACATCGTCGCCGCCGATGGCGCCTTCGAAGGCGGCATCATATTGCCGGGGATCAATCTTTCGTTGCAGGCGTTGCATGAAGCAGCGGCGCGTTTGCCACGCGTTGAAATTCGCGATCCGGGCCGCGTGATCGGCAAGGACACAGTCAGCGCCATGCAATCGGGCATTTATTTTGGATCCATCGATATGATCGAAGGCCTGTGCCGGCGCATCAAAGCCGAATACGGTCAGCCGATGAAGACGATCGCCACGGGCGGCGTCGCCTCGATCTTCGAGGGCGCATTCCCGAGTATCGATCATTTCGACCAAGACCTCACCTCGCGTGGTCTCCTGGAAATCTACAAACGGAACGGCGGAAAGCTTTGAAAGCGCCAGCGGCGGACGACGAACTGGTATTCTTGCCGCTTGGCGGGTCCGGCGAGATCGGCATGAATCTGAACGCCTACGGCTACGGCCCGCCGGATGCGCGTCAGTGGATCATCGTTGATATCGGCGTAACGTTCGGACGTGAAGACACAACGCCGGGCGTCGAGCTCATTCTGCCTGACCCCGCCTATCTCGAAGACGAGCGCGACAACATCATCGCCATCGTGCTGACACACGCGCACGAAGATCACATCGGCGCATTAGGCTGGCTCTGGCCTCGCTTGAAAGTGCCGGTGTATGCGACGCCGTTCACGGCAGCCCTGGTGCGCGAAAAGCTGCGCGAGCACGGGCTGCTTGAGAAAGTCCCGCTCACGGAAATTCCGCTGAAGGGCAATCTGAAGCTAGGCCCGTTCGACATCGATTTCGTGACGCTGACACACTCGATTCCAGAGCCGAATGGCTTGGCCATCCGTACCCCGCTCGGCCTTATCTGGCACACCGGCGATTGGAAGATCGATCCCGATCCGCTGATTGGTGAAACCACCGACGAAGCCAAGCTGCGCGAAATGGCCGACGAAGGCGTGCTGGCGATGGTGTGCGACAGTACGAACGTGTTCGTCGAAGGCACGGCCGGCTCGGAAGCCGAGGTGCGCGAAAAGCTCACAGAAGTGATCAAGAAGCGCAAAGGCCGCGTAGCGGTGACGGCGTTTGCGTCGAACGTGGCGCGCGTGGAGACTGCGTTGTTGGCGGCGCGCGCAGCTGGACGCACGCCGTGCCTGGTAGGCCGCTCAATGATCCGAATCTACAACGCCGCCAAGAGCGTGGGGTTATTGCGAGACACGCCTCAAGTGATTGACGAAGACGACGCCGACACGCTGCCGGACGAGAACATCCTCTTCCTCTGCACGGGCAGCCAAGGCGAGGCGCGCGCCGCGCTCTCGCGCATTGCACGCGGCGACCATCGCAACGTCTCTCTGCGCCAGGGCGACACGGTGATCTTCTCGTCACGGGTCATTCCCGGCAACGAGGCGGCGATCCATAAGTTGCACGAGCAGTTTCTGGCGCGCGGCGTCGAACTGGTGACGGCGGATAGTGAGCACCTGATCCACGTCTCGGGTCATCCGGCCCGGGACGAGCTGAAACAGATGTATGCCTGGGCGCGGCCGCGTATCGCCATCCCCGTGCATGGCGAGCAGCGCCACATCCGCGAGCACGTGAAGCTGGCGCTTGAACTCCAGGTGCCGGAAGCGATCGGTCCGAATAACGGCGATATGATCCGCTTGGCGCCAGGCCCAGCCACGGTGATCGACGAGGTGCCGGCGGGGCGCCTCTATGTCGATGGCGCCAACATCATCCCGGCCGAGGACGATTCCCTGAAGGATCGCCGCCGCCTCGGCGCGGAGGGCTCGGCGCATGTGTCGCTGGCGCTCAGCGGCAAGAACGCCATCGTGGCGGGCCCGACAGTCAATGTCCGCGGCATTTCCATGCCGGATGAGGAAGATTTCGAACTCGCTTTGGAAAAGTTGGAAGACGCCGCTAAGGCGGCATTTCAGCGGCTCAAACACCAAGAACGCGAAGATGACGAGTTGGTGGAGCAGGCAGTCATGCGATCGGTTCGCAAAGCTGCAGAAAAGCTTTGGCGAAAGCGCCCGCTAGTCGACGTGACGGTGCTGCGCCTCTAAATTGCGCTTTGGGACAGGGTTTGGGAGTAGGGTCAATGCTCGGCCGTTTGAATCACGTCGGCATCGCCGTGCCTTCGATCGAGGATGCGAAGGCGACCTATCGCGATCTGTACGGCGTGCCGGCGGACGCCATCACCGAAACACGCGAACTGCCGGCGCAGGGCGTCAAGTTCGCCTTCGTTAACGTCGCCAACAGCCAGATAGAGCTGATCGAGCCGCTGGGCGAAGACAGTCCGATCCGCAACTTCCTCGAGAAGAACCCGAAGGGCGGGCAGCACCATGTCTGCTTCGAAGTGCCGGACATCTACGTCGCACGCGACGAGATGGTGGTGCGCGGCGCCAAAGTGCTGAACGAGCCGCGCATTGGCGCGCACGGGACGCCGATCATCTTTGTTCACCCGAAGGATTCAAACGGCGTCCTGATTGAGCTGATGGAAACGCCGAAGGCCGCGCACGGATGAACCTGTTTTTGGGCGTCGCCATCTACGTGATCCTGTGGTGGCTGGCGTTTTTCACCATGCTGCCGATGGGGGCGCAGAGCCTGCACGAGGCTGACGAGGCTTCCGTTCCGGGTGTCGAGCGGGGCGCGCCCAAGTCGCACCGGTTGGGCTTAAAGGCCGTGATCGCGACCGGAATCGCGGCGCTTGTGTGGCTGTTCGTGGCCTGGGCCATATCCGTCGATCTGATGGGCATGCGGCCGCATTAGGCCGCGTTGCGGGACGCCGCGCGTCAGTCTATTCCCAGGCGCTCGAAAGGAACCGCCCGCCCATGCATGCGCTCAAGGTCACGCGCGCCGAAAATTTTCCCGAATGGTATCAGGCCGTCGTGCGCGACGCTGATCTGGCGGAATTATCCCCGACGCGCGGCTGCATGATTATCAAGCCGTGGGGCATGGGCATCTGGGAGCGCTTCGTCGCCGAGATGGACGGTCGCATCCGCGCCAGCGGTCACGAGAACTACTATTTCCCGATGATGATCCCGCTCAGCTTCTTTGCGAAGGAAGCTGAGCACGTCGACGGCTTTGCCAAAGAGATGGCGGTGGTGACGCACCATCGCCTGAAGTCGATCGATGGCGTGCTGCAACCCGATCCGGACGCCGAACTCACCGAGCCGCTGGTCCTGCGCCCAACATCGGAGACAATCATCGGTGATGCGTTCAGCCGCTGGATCAAATCCTATCGTGATCTGCCGCTGAAGCTGAACCAGTGGGCCAACGTGGTGCGCTGGGAAATGCGCACGCGCATGTTTCTGCGCACGGCGGAGTTTCTCTGGCAGGAGGGTCACACCGCCCACGCCGATGAAGCCGATGCCATGGAAGAGACGATGCTGGCGCTCGAAATGTATCGTAGCGTCGTCGAAGACGTGATGGCGATCCCGGTGATCTGCGGTGAAAAGCCGGAGAACGAACGCTTCCCCGGCGCCGATCGGACCTATTCCATCGAAGCGATGATGCAGGACGGCAAGGCGCTGCAAGCCGGCACGTCGCATTATCTCGGGACGCACTTCGCCGAAGCGCAGAACATCCGCTACCAGGATAAAGACGGCGGCATGTCGCTTTGCCACACGACCAGCTGGGGCACGTCCACGCGTCTCATCGGCGGCATGATCATGACGCACGGCGACGATGACGGCCTGCGCACACCGCCAGCCATGGCGCCGCGCCAGATCGTCATCGTGCCGATGTTGCGCGGCAAACCCGAAGACGCCGAGGTCAAGCAATATTGCCTCGATCTCGCGGCGGCGTTGAACAAGGGCTGGGCCCTGGGTTCACCGATGCGCGCCCATGTCGATGTGAAAGATGCGCGCCCCGCCGACAAACGCTGGGATTGGGTACGCCGCGGCGCGCCGCTCATCTGCGAGGTCGGCCCACGCGATGCAGCCAACGGCCAAGTGACCTTCATCAAGCGCAATGCGTTGCGCGAAGGCGAGAAGATCAAATCGCACACGCTGACGCGCGATGAGTTCGTCGCGCAGGCGCCAGGGCTGCTGGAGACAGCGCAGCAGGAATTGTTCGCCGAGGCCAAAGCGCGAACCGAGAGCAATATTCGCGGAGGCTTTAGCACCTTCGCTGACCTTGAGCGGTACTATGGAACCGACGATGAAAGCGGCGAGTTCAAGGGCTGGGCGCGCGTTCACTGGTCGCGCCCGACCGGCGCTGCGCTGGAAGACGTGGGCAATCGCTTGAAGTCTTTGAAGCTGACCATCCGCAACGCGCCGCTGCAACAGCCGGCGTCGTTTGGCGTTTGCATCTTCACCGGCGCGCCGGCGGTGGAAGAAATTTTGATCGCGCGGGCTTATTGATGATCGCTGGAAACTCGAAGCCCTTCGGCCTGTTCGAGCGCATGCTCGCGGGTCGTTACCTGCGTGCCAGGCGCCAATATGGCGGCGTGGCGCTGATCTCCGTTATCTCCGTGCTCGCCATCACGCTCGGCGTGTTCGTGCTGATCGTCACCATGTCGGTGATGAACGGTTTTCGCGAGACTTTGCTTTCACGCATCCTCGGCGTAAACGGGCACGTCTACATCGATACGCGTAACATGCCGGGCCAAGAGGTCGAGCGGCTCGCGCAATTGGCGCGGCAGTCGCCGGACGTTTTGCACGTGACGCCGATCATTAACGCCCAGGCTTTGGCGACATCCGACGGCTTTGCTTCCGGTGTGATCGTGCGCGGCATTCCGCGTGCGGAGTTGGAAGCCCTGCCAATGGTCGCCGACAGCATTCGCCCCGGCGGCGGTTTTGGCGGCTTTGAAGGCATCGATTCGCCGACGATCCTGGTCGGCGATCGCTTGGCGGCGCAGCTTGGCGTCGCTGAAGGCATGGCCATCTCGGTGTTGTCGCCGCAGGGCGCCGCAACGCCGTTTGGGCTGACGCCGCGGCGAAAATCGTTTCTGGTTGGCGGCGTGTTTAGCGTCGGCATGGCCGAGTTCGACTCGGCGCTCATCTATATGCCGCTCGAACAGGCGCAGATCCTATTCAGCCGCGGCGATGGCGCCGATGAACTCGAAATTCGCATCCGCGATCCGGATCGAACGGTGCCGGCGATGATGAATTTGCGCGACCGGCTAGGGCCGGACGCCGTCATCTATGATTGGCGGGCTAAGAGCCAGGGATTGTCGGACGCTTTGGTGGTCGAGCGCAATGTCATGCGGCTTATTCTGATGTTCGTGCTGGGTTTGGCGGCGCTCAACATCGTCACTGGCCTCATCATGCTGGTGAAAAATAAGAGCCGCGACATCGCTATCCTGCGCACCATGGGCGCCACCAAGGGCGCGATCATGCGCGTCTTCTTCATGGCGAGCGCAAGCTTAGGCGTCATCGGTTTGACTCTGGGCCTCGTGCTTGGTCTCAGCTTCTGTTTCTTCATCGAGCCGATTCAAAACTTCCTCTCGACTGTGGTCGGTTTCGATATCTTCCCCGGCACGGTCTATTCGCTGGAGACGTTGCCGGCGCGTGTGGAATGGGCGGAAGTCGCGCTGATTTCGTTCTTCACCATCGGGGTTACGTTTGCGGCGACGCTGGCGACGTCTTGGTGGGCGTCACGGTTCGATCCAGTGGAGGCGCTGCGTTATGAGTGATGTTGCGCCAACCACGACGCCGGCGCTGCGCCTTGCCGGACTGACGCGCCGCTATCAGTCGGGCGAGAGCGAATTGCTCGTGCTCGACGCGATCGATCTGACAATCCTGCCCGGCGAGATTGTCGGTCTGATCGGCCCGTCCGGTTCGGGCAAGTCATCATTGTTGCACGCCGCCGGCATGTTGGAGCGGCCGAGCGATGGTGAAGTTTCCATCGAAGGTCACGACGGCTGGGGTTTGAACGACGAACAACGCACGGCAATCCGCCGCAATCGCATCGGTTTCGTCTATCAGTTTCACCATCTGCTGCCCGAGTTCGACGCCATCCATAACGTGGCGCTGCCAGCTCTTATCGCTGGCCGGCCGCGTCGCGAGTCGCTCGTGGAGGCTGAGCGCTTGCTCGGCGTCATGGGCCTGCAGCACCGCGTCTATCACCAGCCGGCGCAGCTTTCAGGCGGCGAGCAGCAACGCGTTGCCATCGCCCGCGCCATGATCAACCGCCCGGCTCTGATCCTGGCCGACGAACCGACGGGCAATCTGGATCCAGACACCTCTACGGTGGTGTTTGCCGCGCTGTCGGACCTCGTCCGCAAAGAGGGCGCCGCCGCGTTGATCGCCACGCACAATATGGAGCTGGCGAAATATATGGACCGGGTCATGAGTCTGGATCACGGCAAGCTGGTGCGCCGCAACTAGGGCGCCCGTGACCGCGACGGGCCGGCCTTAAGCGCCTATATTCGTGCCGAATCATGGCTTCGCCGTTCATCCATCTCCGCGCCCGCTCCGGCTATTCGCTGTTGCAGAGTTCAATCCAGGTCAAAGACTTGGTGAAGCTCGCGGCGATGAACGACATGCCGGCTCTTGGCATGACCGACGCCAACAATTTGTTTGGCGCGCTCGAATTTTCGGAGGCGGCCGCCGAAGCGGGCATTCAGCCGCTCGTCGGCGTGACGCTGAGCGTGAAGGGCGACGGTGGTATCGACGGTACGCTTGTGCTGTTGACGCAAAGCACGGCCGGCTACGCCAACTTGATGCAGCTCTCCAGCGCCGCGTTCCTGGAGTCGGACTCGCATGATGAGCCGCATGTTTCGCTCGCCCGCGTCTTCGCGCATGCCGAGGGCTTGATCGCCCTCACAGGCGGCGGCGAAGGTCTGCTCGCGCCGCTCCTGGCCGAAGGGAAGATTGACCTTGCCGAGACAACGCTCAAGCACCTCGAATCCGCGTTCGGCAATCGGCTCTACGTCGAACTGCATCGCCACGGCGAGCGGATCGAAGCGGAAACCGAGGGTGCGCTACTTGAGCTTGCCTATTCGCGCGGACTGCCGATCGTGGCTGCAAACGACATTCGCTTCGCCACGCGCAAAGGCCATGGCTCGCACGACGCGCTGATTTGCATTGCTGCGTCCTCTTATCTTGGCGAAGAGGATCGGCCGCGCGTCACCCAGGATCACTATTTCAAGTCCGCAGCCGAGATGACGGAGCTGTTTTCGGATTTGCCGGAGGCGCTGGAGAACACTGCCGAGATCGCACGGCGTTGCGCGTTTCGCGTGGAAAAGCGCAAGCCTATCCTGCCGCGCTTCGACACCAAGCGCGGTCGCGACGAGCCGGCGGAATTGAAGGCGCAGGCCGAGGCTGGTTTGAAGGCGCGTTTGAAGGCGCTCGGCGACCGCTTGGCGGCGCCGGTTGAAGAGTACGAGAAGCGTCTGGCGTTCGAACTGCAAGTCATTACTCAGATGCAGTTCCCCGGCTACTTCCTGATCGTCGCGGACTTCATCAAGTGGGCGAAAGCGAACGGCATTCCGGTAGGACCGGGGCGCGGATCGGGCGCCGGTTCGGTTGTCGCGTGGGCGCTGACGATCACCGATCTCGATCCGCTGCGTTGGGGGTTGCTGTTCGAGCGCTTCCTCAATCCCGAGCGCGTCTCGATGCCCGACTTCGATATCGACTTCTGCCAAGAGCGGCGCGGCGAAGTTATTGAGTACGTCAAAAACAAGTACGGCGAGGACCGCGTCGCCCACATCATCACTTTCGGCACGCTGCAAGCGCGCGCTGTTGTCCGCGATGTTGGCCGCGTGATGCAATTGCCATTCGGCCAAGTCGACCGGTTCGCCAAATTCATCCCGGCCAACCCCGCAAATCCGGTCACGCTGAAGCAAGCGCTGGATACTGAAGACAAGCTCAAGGAAATGCGCCGCAACGAGCCGGAAATTCGGGAGTTGACCGAAACCGCGCTCGAACTCGAAGGGCTTTATCGCAACGCATCAACGCACGCGGCTGGCGTCGTGATCGGCGATCGGCCGTTGATCGAACTGGTGCCGCTCTACCGCGATCCGCGCGCGCATCTGCCAGCAACCCAGTTCAACATGAAATGGGTCGAAGCCGCCGGCCTGGTGAAGTTCGACTTCCTCGGCCTGAAGACGCTGACAGTCATTGACCGCGCCGTGAAATCAATCCGCGCGCGCGGGATAGAAATCGATCTGGATGCGACTGGTTACGACGACCTGAAAACATACGAGTTGATGCAGTCGGGTTTGACGTTCGGCGTGTTTCAGCTCGAAGGTCAGGGCATGCGCGATACGCTGCGCAAGGTGAAGCCAACTTCGCTTGAAGACGTTATCGCGCTCATCTCGCTTTATCGCCCGGGGCCGATGAAAAACATCGACCGCTTCGCCAACGTGAAACATGGGCGCGAAAAGCCGGACTATCTGCACGAGACGCTGCAGCCAATCCTGGAAGAGACGTACGGCGTCATCGTCTACCAAGAACAGGTTATGCAGATCGCGCAGGTGTTGAGCGGATACTCGCTTGGCGAAGCCGATCTGTTGCGCCGCGCCATGGGTAAGAAGCAGCCGGCGGAAATGGCGAAGCAGAAATGTCGGTTTATCGAGGGCGCCAAGGAGAAGGGAGTCAACGAAAATCTCGCCTCCCACATCTTCGATCTGGTCGAGGAGTTCGCCGGCTACGGATTCAACAAATCCCACGCCGCCGCTTACGCCGTGATCGCGTATCAAACTGCCTATCTGAAGGCGCACTATCCGATCGACTTCGTCGCCGCCTCGATGAGCCTCGACATTTCCAACTCCGATAAGCTCGCAAGCTTCTATCAAGACGCGCGCCGCATCGGCGCGACAGTGCTGCCGCCTGACCTCAATCACTCTGAAGCGGATTTCAGTGTGAAGCCGATGGAGGATGGCGAACTCGCGGTGCGTTATGCGCTGGGGGCGGTGCGCAACGTGGCGCTTGGCGCGATGGAGGCGCTGGTCGCGGAGCGCAAAGCGCGGGGGCCGTTCAAGGCGCTTTATGATTTCGCTGAGCGGCTGGACCCCAAAGCCGTGAACAAGCGCCAACTTGAAAATCTCGCGAAAGCCGGCGCTTTTGATGCGATCGAGCCGGATCGCGCGCGCGCCTTGGCGGCCTGCGAGATCCTGTCGGCTTACGCCCAGCGTGTCGCCGAAGAACGTGCGAGTGCGCAGACGAGTTTGTTTGGGGCTGAAGAGCCGAGCGCGCGTCCGGCGTTTCCGAAGGCGCCGTCCTGGTCGGCTCAGGATCGGCTCGACGCTGAACGCGAGAGCGTCGGCTTTTATCTTTCCGGCCACCCGCTCTCGGATTTCTTCCTCGATACCGGCGAGCGCTACAAGACGTTTGCCGACATCTTGGAAGAGGGCGAGACTGAGCAACGTTCCTATCCAATGGCCGGCGTGTTGCGCAGCGTGAAGTATCGGCCGGCGCAAACCGGCGGCACGCTCGCGTTCATCTCTGCGTCCGATCCGACGGGTGATTTTGAAGCGATGGTGATGCCGGAGAATGTCGAGGCGGCGCGCAGCACGCTGGAGGTGGGCAAAGCGTTCGTGTTTCGCGGGCGCGTGCGCTGGCGGGATGGCGACTTGAAGCTGGCGGCCGACACGTTCGAGCCGGTGGAAGCGGTCGAGGCGCGGACGGTGGAGGACTTGCGCGTTATCTTGAAGGAAGGCGCGCCGATCCATTTACTGGCGCAGACGATCACAGCGCTCCCCAAACCAGGCCCCGGCGAAGCGAGACCGTTGCGGTTGGTGTTGAGATTGGCGGATGGACGTGAGGTTGAGCTGAAGGCGCGGACTTTGGTTTCGGGGGCGCCTGCTGCGCGTGCGGCGCTGAAGGCGGCGCGCGGGGTGGAGCGTGTGATCTAAGCCATCCGTCGCGGAGATTTCGCGCCTCAGGCGTGTCCCCCTTGTTTGCCGGCGCGCGCTCTGCACACTGGGCCCGAGCGAGGGAGGGCCTATGCGCCTGAAAATTTGGATGGGCCTGGCGGCCGCGGCGTGTCTAGCTGCATGCGCCACGACAGTTGTTGAAACGCCGGACGAGACGCCGCGACGCGAAGCGTTTGCGTCGACCTACGAACCAGCGCCATCGACGCCGACTTTGATCCGCAACGCCACGGTGCTGGACGGTCTTGGCGGCGAGTTTGCCAATTATGATGTGCTGATGCGCGACGGTCAGATCGTATCCATCGGCCAAGGTTTGTCGGCGGACGGCGCGACTGTGATCGATGCATCGGGACGCTTCGTGACGCCGGGCATTATCGACGCGCACTCGCACTTGGGCGTTTATTCCGCGCCATCGATCCAAGCGACATCGGACGGCAATGAGGTCACGCAACCGAACACGGCCGAGGTATGGGCCGAGCATTCGGTCTGGCCGCAAGATCCGGGCTTCGGCCGCGCCGTCGCTGGCGGCATCACCACGCTGCACATTCTGCCAGGCTCGGCGAACCTGTTTGGCGGTCGCGGCGTGACTTTGCGCCCCGTCCTTGGCGCGCGCAGCGTGCTTGAGATGAAATTTCCAGGTGCCCCGCAGAGCATGAAAATGGCGTGCGGTGAAAACCCGTCGCGCGTTTATGGCGGTCGCAACTCCTCGCCCGCAACCGGCATGGGGAATTTCGCCGGCTATCGTCAGGCCTTCGCCAATGCCGCCCGTTACGCGCGCCGCGTCGCCGCTGCCGAGAACGGCGAAGGCGACCCGCCGGATCGCGATCTGGAAATGGAAACGCTGGCCGGCGTGCTGAACGGCGACATTCTGCTGCAATGGCATTGCTACCGCGCCGACGAAATGGCGCTCGCCATCGATGTGGCGCACGAGTTCGATTTCCAGATTTCGGCCTTCCACCACGCGGTAGAAGCCTACAAGATCGCCGATCTGCTGGCGGAAGAAGAAATCTGCGCGGCGATGTGGGCCGATTGGTGGGGCTTCAAGCTCGAAGCCTATGACGGCATCCGCGAGAACATTCCCTTCGTCGACGCTGCCGAAGGCAGCTGCGCCATCGTTCACTCCGATAGCGAAGTGGGCATTCAGCGTTTGAATCAAGAGGCGGGCAAAGCGCTCGCCGATGGCCGGCGCGCTGGCCTTGAAATTTCGCGCGGACAAGCTTGGCGCTGGCTCTCCTTCAATCCGGCGCGGGCGCTGGGGATTGAGGAAGAGACTGGCTCGCTGCAACCCGGCCGCCGCGCCGATGTGGTGATCTGGTCGGCCGACCCGCTGACCAGCTACGCAGTGGCGGAGCGTGTGTTTATGGACGGCGCGTTGATCTATCAGCGCGGGCAGGGCCAAGAGCATTTCTCCGACTTTGAACTCGGTCAAACCTATCGGGAGGGCGCGCAATGAGAATTCTCGCCGCACTCTTCACGAGCCTCGCGCTCGCTGCGCCGGCTTTTGCCGAAACCGTGCTGATTCGAGACGGCCGCGTCGTCACCAATGGCGCTGCCGGTGTGATCCAAAACGGCGATGTGTTGATCGTTGACGGGCGCATCAGCGCCGTCGGCGAAAATATCGCTGCGCCGCGTGGCGCGCGCATCGTTGAAGCGGAGGGCCGGTTCGTTACGCCCGGTGCTTTTGCTGCAATGAGCGAAATCGGTTTGTCGGAAATTTCCGGCTCCGGCGCGCCGAATGACGCAAGCGTGGAAGGCGACCTGATCAGCGCTGCAGCCGATGCCGGGCGCGCTTTCGATCCGAGCGTCACGGCTGTGCCGGTGACGCGCCTTGAAGGCGTCACGCGCGCGGCGATTGCGCCATCGGCGACGGGCACGATGTTTGGCGGCCGCGGCGCGCTCGTGTCGTTGAGCGGCGATGCCGACAGCGTCTTCGGCGAGCGCACCTTCATGGTGGTAGAGCTTGGCGAAACCGGCGCCAATCGCGTCGGCGGTTCGCGCGCGGCGATGTGGCCGGCGTTCGAGGCGGCGCTGCGCGATGCGCGGGAATATCCCGCGCGTTATCGTAGCGGTCAGGGCGGCGCGGTTTTGAACGAAATCGATGCAGCGGCGCTGCAGCCGTACGCACGCGGCGAAGGGCTCATGCTCGTTCACCTCGAAAGCGCGGCCGACATTCGCCGCTTGATCGCCTTCAAGCGCGCTAACCCGCGTTTGCGCTTTGCCATCCATGGCGGCGCGGAAGCTTGGCAAGTGGCGCCGGAACTGGCGCGCTCCGGCATCCCGGTGATCATCGACCCGTTGAACAATCTGCCGGATCGGTTCGAGCGACTGTCGGCGCGGCTGGACAATGCGGCGTTGCTGCATGCGGCGGGTGTGCGCTTTGCCATCGCGCCGGGGCCGGGTTCGGTCGATGCGCATCAGGCGCGTTTGGTGTTGCAGCTGGCGGGCAACGCCGTCGCCAACGGTTTGCCGTGGGATGCGGCGTTCGCGGCGGTGACGCGTGGACCGGCGGAGATTTTCGGCGTCGGTAATCGCATCGGGCGCCTCGAGCGCTCTTATGTGGCCGACGTAGTGATCTGGGACGGCGACCCGCTCGAAGTGCAAAGCGCGCCGACCGCGGTGTTCATTGACGGCGAAGAGCAACCCTTGGTCTCCCGTCAAACGATGCTGCGCGATCGCTATCATCCGAACCGCTAAGCCCATCGACGGGCTATGGCTGTGGCCGGACAACGCTTGTGCTTTTCCGGGTAAGATGGGAGCCGGGGCGCGCGATCCGCGCTGAGCAGTCTCTAGGGTTTGCGTGGTGCGTCTCCGCATCCCGCTGCGTGCTTCGCGCGCCCCGTTGCCGATGGTTTTTCCCGGTGCGGACGGAGGAGTTGTGCTCGGCCGCTTTTCGCGGGCTCGCCTCCTGGACGATGGACCTTTTGGGACGACGTCTGTTCCCG
>JALHQO010000020.1 GCA_022841905.1 Hyphomonadaceae bacterium
CGGCGAAAAGCACAACCCTGGTGCACTTAAGAGGCCTATCCCCCCGCCTCATCATCCGCCCGATAACGCAAGCGCACGGCCGGAATAGCACCAACGTCGATTTCCATGTGGGCGCATTGGAAGCCGGGGGCTTTGATGATGCGGTGGACGTTGCCGGCGCGTTGCAGCACGCTCAGCATCGAGGCGCCGATGCGGTTGTCCTTCAGCGCTTCGCGCGCGGCGGCGAGATCGGCGTCGCTCGACGGCGCCGGCATGAAGTGCGCGATCACTTTCGGCGTGATGCCGAGTTCGATTTCAAACTCGCGCATTGCGTAGCCGGCTTGGCGCAAGGCCGGCAGCGCGCCGAAGAAGGCCGTCAGCGTCTCTTGCAGTTTCTCTTCGCCGAACGCTTTCAGCTCGCCGAGCTTTTCGCCCGGAAAAGCGGCGATGCTTTTGGCATGCTGTGCGAGCGTCTTGGGCGGAGTGGTCGTATCTTTCGGCGGCATGACGTGTCCTCACGCGTTGGCTCAATCGAGATCGAGCGTCGCCACGTAATCGTCGCCAGCGAGCGTTTTGAAGATCAGCGCATCGGCAGGATTGATTTCGTCGGCGCCCATCTCTGCGGCCAGCGCCATGATTGCGGCCTGCACCTTGGCGAGGCCCGCGAGGTTGGCGTCGGCGCCGAAGCCGAGGAAGGCGAGCGGCGCGCCGTTGCGCACTGGCCAGATAAACGGGTTGTAGGTGGCGAATCCCGGCGTACGCTTTTCCACTTCATCGGCGAGCGCTGCTTCGGGCTCTTCGTCGAAACTGAAATCGTGCAAGCCGTAATCGCCGTCCGGCACGGCCTTGGCGACATTGCCGTCAGCAATGCAACGCGAGCAGATCGCGGATGGGTCCGGCGGCAGTGCGTAAATGTGTTGCGTGTATTTCCAAACGCAAGGACGCGCGCAGGCGGAGCAAGTTTCGTCCGACGCTTCGAAGCAGCCGTGTTCGTAAGCGTCGGGATGGAAGCGGAACGCGGGTTGATCGCTCATGGGCGCTTACTTGCCCTGCTTCATCATTTCACGCGCAATGATGATGCGCTGTATTTCGCTGGTGCCTTCATAGAGGCGGAAGATGCGCACGTCGCGATAGAAGCGTTCGATGCCGTAATCGGCGACATAGCCCGAGCCGCCGAAGATTTGCACGGCGCGGTCGGCGACGCGGCCGACCATTTCCGACGCGAACAGCTTGCAAGCCGCTGCGTCCATGGTGACGTCCTCGCCGCGGTCGCGCTTGCGCGCGGCTTCGAGCGCCATGGCGCGCGCGGCATTCGCTTCGGCGCGGCAGTCGGCGAGCATGGCTTGGATCATCTGGAAGCTGGCGATCGGCTGGCCGAATTGTTTGCGCTCGGCGGCGTAGCGCACGCTCTCCTCAATCAAGCGCTCAGCGACGCCGACGCAGACAGAAGAGATATGCAAACGTCCGCGATCGAGCACTTGCATGGCGACGCGAAAGCCTTGGCCCTCTTCGCCCAAACGGTTCTCGACGGGCACGCGCACATTGTCGAAGTTCACGTCGTGAATGTGAGCGCCCTGCTGACCCATTTTCTTTTCGGACTTGCCGACGGAGACGCCGGGCGAGTCGCTGGGCACCAAGAAGGCCGATACGCCGCTGCCGCCTTTTGCGTCGGGATTGGTGCGCGCCATGACGGTGAAAAGCGAGGCGCGCGAGGCGTTGGTGATGTAGCGCTTCGAGCCGTTGAGGACGTAGTGATCGCCTTGCAGTTCGGCGCGTGTACGCACCGAGCCGGAATCGGAGCCGGCTTCAGCTTCGGTGAGCGCAAACGAGGTGACGATTTCGCCGGAGGCAACACCGGGCAGCCACTTTTTCTTCTGCGCCTCGGTCCCGAACATGACCAAGCCCTGACTGCCGATGCCGACATTGGTGCCAAAGGCGGAGCGGAACGCCGGCGAACAGCGGCAGAATTCGAACATCACCCGGCACTCGTCCTCCATGGAGAGGCCGAGGCCGCCGTATTCCTCGGGGATCGAGAGCCCGAACAGCCCCAGCGCGCGCATCTCGGCCAGCGCATCGGCCGGGATGGCGTCGTCTTCGGAGACTTTCGCTTCGAGCGGGATCAGCCGTTCGTTGACGAAGCGGCGTATGCCGGCGAGCAGTTCGGTGAGTGTTTCGGTTTCCATGCCGCCATCTCAATCGGTTCGGTGCCCTGAAGCAAGTGCGCCCTTACGATATGCCGCGCAGCTCGGTCAGCAGATGCGACGCTGCGACAGCGTATTCACCCGCCGCGGCGTGCAGACGACGGCGCGCTCATAGGTTTCGCGCAGACGCACCGGGCCGACGACCAGTCCTTCAGTACTGTTGAGCGCGGCGCGCAAGTCCGCGTCATCCAAGCGCCAAAGCCGCGCCACCGCGCGCACGTCTTCAATGTTGGATTGCCAGATGCCGATATAGACGGCCTCTCCGGCGGCGACGTCGAACGCCGGCCGGGCCGGGCCTTCGATCAGGCCGTCGGCGACGTAATTGACACTGCGATCGCGGATGATGGCGTAAACGCCGTCGAGCGCGTATGTGCCGGGACGCACTTCGAACACCAGAAACTCACCGGGCACGCCGCGCACGCGGATCGAGCCGCGCGAATTGGTCTCGGCCTGAATGAGATAGCGATCGTCGAATTCGGCAAAGCCCTCGCCATCAATCATGCGCCATAGCAGGCTGTAGCGCGCCGAGGTGTTCTCCGCCGACTCCGCCAAGCCGATAATGACGAACGAGCGGTCGGATTGCCCGACGTGGAACCTGTCATCATCCGGCGTGATGCAACTCGCCAATGCGAGCGCCGTCAGTATCGAGAAAAATAACCGCATTGCGCCTGCCCTTGCCGCCCCGTTCATACCATGCCAGCACGCGGCGCGAGCAAGGAGAAACGCCATGAGCGCCGACGGCGCGACCCCGACGGGGCCGATTGTCATAACGGAAGGCCCGTTCGCGGGCTGGACCACGTGGAGCAACGGGGCCGATCCGTTCGAAAGCACGATCGGGCCGTTTTGCTTTCGGGTGACCGATGGTCGCGCTTTGTGCGCTTTCGAACCAAAGCCGCATCACCTCAATGGCGGCGGCACGATCCATGGCGGCGCGCTCATGAGCTTTGCCGACTTCGCGCTTTTCGCGATTGCGCACAATGCCTTGCGCGACGTGAAAGCGGTGACGCTAACCTGTAACAGCGAGTTCATCGGCGCCGGCGGGCTCGATGCTTGGGTCGAAGCGGAGGGCGAAGTGTTGCGCGATACACGCTCACTCGTCTTCGTGCGCGGTCTGATTACACAAGCTTCACGACCTCTGCTTGCATTTTCCGCCACGCTGAAGAAGATCGGCGCTTAAGGGGCAGCTCATGCGATCGCCGGAACCGGCATTCGATTTACGCGCAGCGTTGCAGCAAGAATTGCGTGCGGCGCTTGAGGAACTAGAAGAATCTAAGGGACGTCCAAAGGGCATCCATCGCTGCCGCGTGCGCTTGAAACGGGCGCGCGCTTTGGCGCGGGTGGGTCGCGCTTGCGCGCCGGGGCTTTCGCAAGTGTTCAACGATTCCGCGCGCGGCGTGATGCGCACGCTGGCGCAGCCGCGCGAACTGGCGGCACTCGCTGAGGCTGCGCGCCGCATCGGCGAAAAGTCAGGCAAACGCGCCGAAGAGGCGCTGACGACGGTGGCAGAGACGCTCGACGCTGAGCGCGGCGCGCTCGGCCCGCTCGACATGGAAGCGGCGCGCACCGGCCTGCGCGACCTCTCGGCGCTGGCGCAAGTTTGGCCAGAAGCGTCGGCGCGTCAGATCAAGCGCGGCGCGATGCGGCTCGTCCGCCGCGCCCGCCGCGCGCGCCGCCTCGGTTATGGCGCCGACGAAGCCAAGCGCCGCCACGACTGGCGCAAGCGTGAAAAGGATCGGCTCTATGCCGCCATGCTCTTGGACGATGCGTGGCCGAAGCCGCGCCGTCGCAAGCTTGGCGACAAATTGGGCGATGTGCTGGGTAAAGAACGCCACGCGTCGCTGCTGATCGAACGCATTAGCGCCGAGCCGGCGCTGGCTGGCGTTGACAAAGCGCCGAAGCAAGCGCTGAAGGCGCTGAAGCGCAGGTGCCGAACGCTCGCCGCGCGAGCGGACGCCATGGGCGCACAACTGCACGTCGGGGGCGCGTAATAGACACGCGGCGCCCCGCAAAGAGGGTCTCGCCGCATGTCTCACGCCTTCACGCGCTTTTCGACCATCGTCTCGAAATGGACGGGGAGGCCGATCGCCTTCATCAGCTGCTGCGCCGTCGTGCTCCTCTGGGCGTTGACCGGGCCGCTGTTTGGCTTTTCCGATACCTGGCAACTCGCCATCAACACGTCGACGACGATCATCACCTTCCTGATGGTGTTCCTGATCCAGAACACGCAGAACCGCGACAACGCCGCCATTCAAGCCAAGCTCGATGAGCTGATCCGTGTCGGCGACAGCGACAACGCCTTCATCGGCATCGAACATTTGAGCGACGAAGAGCTTGAGCGCGTGCTTGCGGAAGTCGAACTGAGCGCCAAGCAGCTGCACGCCGAGCGCCGCTCGCGGCTGGAGGACTAAGCCGCCACCTGCCCGGCCGCACGCGCGCTGAACGCATCGCGCCAGCGTTTGAGATGCGGTAAGTCTTCGCCCGGGCGCCAGCGCATCATCTTGGCGAAGTCGACGCCGCATGCGGCGGTTATGTCGGCGATGGTGAAGCGATCGCCGGCGATCCAAGGGCGCGACGCCAATTCGTCATTGAGCCATTTGGCCATCCGCATCGCCTGACCTTGATTATAGGTCGCCACCTCCGCGTTCTGATTGCGCTCGACCGCCGCAAGCACCGGATTGCCGTGGCGCACCCACATCATCAGCGGCATCGAGAACAGCAATTCCATGCGCCGATCCCACATTTCGATGAAGGCGCGCTCGAAGGCGTCGCGGCCCATCAGATTGGGTTCGGGCTGCATGGCTTCGAGATACGAACAGATGGCGCGGCTCTCGGTCAGCGTGCGGCCGTCATCGAGTTCGAGCGTGGGGATTTGCGAGAGCGGGCTCTTGGCGCGAAATTCGTCGGTGCGGTGCTCGCCCTCTTGCAGGTTCAAGCTCACGATCTCGATGTCGCTAATGTCCTTTTCGGCCAGAAACATCATCACCCGGCGCGGATTGGGGGCGTAGGGCGCGATATAGAGTTTCATCGATCAGTTCCCGAACATTGCCATCGGCATGGCGGCGACGACCGCAGCCGTCATTAAAGTGGCGAGGAAACCCGGCAGCAAGGCCTTGGTCGCCAGCGCGTAAATTTCGGAGCGCCGCTCCGGCATCAGCACGGTCATGCCGCCCGTCATGATGCCGACGGAGGCGACATTGGCGAAGCCGCAGATGGCATACGTCATGATCATGCGGCTGCGCTCGCTCATCGTCTCGGCAGGGACCGCACCCAGTTCGAAGAAGGCGATGAATTCGGTGAGAAACAGCTTCGTGCCGAGGATCGAGCCGCCGACCTGCGCTTCCGACCACGGCAGACCGATGGCGTAGGCGACCGGCGCAAACACGAAACCAAAAATGCGCTGCAGCGTCAGCGGCGCCCCAGCGACATCGGGGAAGACACCGAGCAGATTGTTTACGATCCACACAAACGCCACGAACACGATCAGAAACGCCGCGACGTTGACCGCCACCATGACGCCATCCTGAACACCGCGCGTCACCGCATCCATCGAGCTCTCGTATTCGAGCGCTGCGGCGTAATCGTAAGGCTCGCCCGCCTTGTGCTCTTCCGGGATCATGATCCGCGCAAGCAGAATGCCCGCCGGCGCGGAGATGATCGACGCAACCAGCACATGCCCCGCCGCATTCGGCAGCACTGGCGCGAGGATGACGGCGTAGGCAACCATGGTGGAGCCGGCGACGGTCGCCAGCCCCACCACCATCATCAAGAAAAGCTCCGACCGCGAAAGCTTGTCGAGATAAGCGCGGATGACGATGGGGCTTTCCACCATGCCCATGAAGATATTGGCCGCCACGGCGAGCGCCGATGCGCCGCCGAGGTTCATGGTCTTCTCAAACAGAAGGCCGAAGCCGCGCGTGATCCAGCGCAGAATGCGCCAGTGCCACAACAGAGCCGAGAGCGCCGAGATCACCAAGATCAGCGGCAGCACACGAAAGCCGAAGATGAACGGCGCTTGCGCGTTGTCGGATGGCAGCGTGTAAGGCTGGTCGCCGCCGCTCAGGTAGCCGAACACGAATTGAGCGCCGCGATCGGCGGCGTCGGCGAGGCCATCGACGGCGGCGGTGACGCCATCGAGCACCGCTTGCGAATTGGGAATCGCGAACAGAGCGAGGATTAGGCCCGCCTGCACCGCCAGGGCGCCGATCGCGAGCAGAAACGGGAACCGCTTCTTGTTCTCCGACAGCAGCCAGCACAGCGCGATGATCAAGACGACCGCGATCAGGCTGCGCGCATTATCCGGCGTATAGATCAAGGCATGTCCCCCGCTGCCCACCTTGCTAGGACGGCTTCGGGTCGGGCTGCAATCGCGCTTGACCCGAAAGTGAGCAACGGCGAAGTCCGGGCCACACAAATTTGCAGGGGTAGAACACGTGTCCGACATTCGCTTCGATGGTCAGGTGGTCATTGTCACCGGCGCTGGCGGCGGTTTGGGGCGGAGCCACGCGCTCGAGTTCGCACGCCGCGGCGCGAAGGTGGTGGTCAACGATCTAGGCGGGACGCTCGACGGCTCGGGCGGCTCGTCGGCGGCGGCGGAGGCTGTCGTTGCGGAAATCAAAGCGGCCGGCGGCGAAGCGTTCGCCGATGGCGCGTCGGTTACCGATGACGCGGGCGTCGCCAATCTCGTGAAGCGCACGCTCGATACATGGGGCCGCATCGACGTGCTCGTCGCCAATGCCGGCATCCTGCGCGACAAGAGCTTCGCCAAGATGGAGTTGAGCGACTTCACCGCCGTCGCAGACGTCCACATCCTAGGCGGCGTCAAGCCGATCAAGGCCATCTGGGAAACGATGCGCGCGCAGAATTACGGCCGCATCGTCGTCACCACTTCATCGTCCGGACTCTACGGCAATTTCGGCCAAGCCAATTACGGTGCGGCGAAACTGGCGCTCGTCGGTCTGATGAACACGCTGAAAATCGAAGGCGCGAAGAACAACATCCACGTCAACGCCATCTCACCCGTCGCCGCCACGCGCATGACGGACAACATCATGCCGCCGGAGATGCTGGCGAAGTTCGCGCCCGAACACGTCACGCCGGGCGTGATCTATCTCGCATCGCAGGAAGCGCCGACTGGCGCGATCCTGACGGCAGGCGCCGGCGTATTCGCGCTCGCGCGGATCGTGGAAACAGAGGGAACCTTCCTCGGCGCCGGCGCTCAAGCAGAAGCCGTGCGCGACGCGTGGAACACAATTTCTGACCCCGCCGGCGCCGAAGCGTATCAGGCAGGCATGTACCAGACACAGAAATTCCTGCGTAAATCAGAAGGATAAGCGCGCGCATGGCGGCTGCGCGGATTTGAGCATGCGTGAGCGGCTCCGTTCCGCTAGGAAGCCCCGCTGATGAGCCTCCTGATCCTCCTCGTCCTGCACGCCGCCGCGAGCGTGGCCGGCTTTGCGCTGCTGTGGCGCAGGCTCGATCGTCAGCGCCTGGAAATCACGCGGCTGAAAGAGCAACTGACGCCGCGCGCCACGGCGCCGGCGCCGAAAATGCGCACCGCTGACGGCGGCGTTGTGTCCATTTCTGAACTCGCGACAAAGCGCGTCATCCCGGCGCGCGCTCCTGTAGCAGCGGCACCGGTGCGTGAGCGCAAGGTACGCGCCGCGACGCTCTCACCGGAAACCGCGCGTGCGTTGGTGCTGGCGCTGATGGCGGTTGCGCCGGCGCTGGGCTTTTTTGTCGACGGCGGCGCTAATGCGGCTGTGGCGTCGGGCCTAGCCATTGCCGGCGCCATGATGGTGATTGCGCTGCGCTCGATCTGGCGCGTGGCGGCGTGGGCGAGCGTGCTGACCGCCGGCGCCTGGGCCGCAATCGGCTTTGCGCTCGGCACGGCGACCGCCGATCCCATGAGTTTCTCGATCTGCCTCGCGCTCGCGGGCGTCCCCGCCATCATCAACGCGCATCTGCGGCGCGCAACGCCCGGTGCGACCATGGCGCTGATCATGGCGGGCGCGGCGCTGGCGCTTGGCGCGCAAATCGGCATGTTCAGCGCCGCGGGCGCAGCGTTCGCTGTCATCGTAGCGACGGCCGCCATCGTCGGCGCGCTCTCGCTGCGGCTCGACGCTATGCACCTCGCCGCTTTCGGCGCGACGGTGATCGGCCTTTTCGTGCTGAGCGGACAGGACGGCGCGGCGATCTGGTTTACGCCTGTCGCGGTGTGGGCCGGCGCACTCTTTTTCGCCATAGCCGCCGTGCGCGTCCCGCAACTTGGCGCGCGCGGCGTAGCACTCGCCGGCACTGGCGCGTTCGCGCCGATCGGCGTCATCGCGGCGTTGCACGCAGCCGGCCATGGCTTGAGCGGGCCGCTTTCGGCGGCAATTGCTCTGTTTGCCTTCGGCGCGTTGCTGTGCGGCTTGATCGCGCTCGCGGCGCTCCGTCGCCAACGCGGACTTGCGGCTTTGCGGCTGACGCTTTGGATCTTGGTGCTGGGCGTGTTTTCGGCCTTCGCCGCCGGCATTGCCTTGGCGGCACCGGCGCAGATCGCGGCGCCTGCGTTCGCCGCACTGACGCTAGCCTGCGCGGCGCTCGACGCGACCTTGCCAAACCGGGTGTGGCGGGTGTTTGGCGTCATCGCCACGCTGTGCGCTGGCGGTTTTGCGCTGGGCGCGGCTCAACTCGTGCTGGCGGAGACCGCGACGTGGACGCCGTGGCTCGCAGCCTGCGCCGGCATCTTGGCGCCTGCACTGCTGAGCGGCGCGAGCGCTTACCTCTTCGAGCGCAGCGGCGCGCCGCGCACTGCGGCGTTTCTCGAAACCGCCGCGTTCGTGTTCGCCATCGCCGCCGCGAACGTCTGCATCCGCATGGCGTTTGCGGGCGGCGCGACGTTGCTGCAGCCGATCACCTTCGTGGAAGCAGCGTCGCATTGCACATTGTGGTTGGCGGCGTCACTGGCGGCTGCGGCGCGGGTTCAACATGGCGCGCGCGCCGTGCGCGAAGCGTTTGCGCGCGGCGGCGCGGTCGCGGCACTGGCGGGCCTTTTGCTGACCGGAGTGTTGTGGCTCGCAGGCTTTTGGCAAGCCGCGCCAGAAGGCGCCTGGTTTGGACGCGCTTCGTTTGCGTTCCTGATCCCATCGCTGCTGCTGTGGGCGCATTGGCTGTTCTGGCGCCAGCGCAAGACGGCCAAGCGCGCGCGGGTGGCGTTTGGCACGGCGGCAGCTTCACTCGCTGTGTTCTTGAGCCTCGAACTGACCGCCATCGCGGCCTTGCCGACATGGGCGAAAGTGCTGGGCGTGGCGCTTCTGGCCGCGCTCGCGCTCGGCGGCAATTTCGTCCCCGGCGTCACAGCCAACGGCGAACGGCTCAGGCTTCGAGAAAAATCTCCATCGCCAACGGCGCCACAAGCAGCGCGTTGAGGCGTGGCATCAGGCGCGACAGGTGCGCGGTATCGGCGTGCGCCTCGAAGGCGCGCCAGTCTCTAAAGCGAGCGTGGATGGCAAAGTGCGCCGGCGAGCCCATGGCGCGGGTGACGACGTAAGATTCGCACCCCGGCTCATCGCTGCGCACGTGATGCGCCAAATCGCTCATCAGCGCCGCGAATTCCTGATCGAAACCGGCCCGCGTCTCCGCCCGCAGAATAGCGCAGACATTGCCCTGCATGGGCGCGAGCGCTGGCCGCGCCCGGCTTGGTTCAGCTAATCCCATCATGCACGCGCACCGCCCCCGGCGGTGTCCTCAGCCCTGACGCGATGTTAGGCGCCAAGTTTTCAAGCGTGCAAGCGCCGCGCTCAGCCGAGACGCAGCTAAAGGCGGCTTAACTGCCCCAGCAGGCGTAGGCGACTTCGCGCATGCGAGCCGGGCCGCCTTCCAGATATTCGTGGGTCTGGCCGTTGACGGTGACCGAGAGCCGGTCCGTCGGTTGCACTGCGGCCAGGATGGGCGGGCGCTGCGGAAGATTGATCAGCACACGCGCGTTGCGGCCGCGGCCCTCCAGGCTCATCGGCACATTGACGCTCATTGCACCGATGCGCACCGCCGCAATCGTCGCGCGGCGAGCATGACGCCCAAGCGTATAATCGGTGATGATGATGTCGCCCGTCGGCGGGCTGCACGTCAGCGTAGCCGTGACCCGGCCACCATTGTCGCGCTGCGTCGCGGTCGCGACGCCGCCGACATAGGCATAAGTCCAAGCGCCGCTCTGGGCTGACGCCCCCGGCGCAAGCATCGCCAACGCAACAGCACCCGCCGCCAACAGCTTCCGCATTAGGCCAACTCCCGCAAAATTCCTCGGCGCGGCTCATAGCACGCCCATGACCAAGGATGCGATGCCCGAAAGCGGTTGAAGCTTCGTAATGATCAGCGGATCAGGCTCTGACCTTGTTCCAGGTCCAACAGGAGTTTCTTGCGTTCCACGCCCCCGCCATAGCCCGTCAGGCTGCCATTGGCCCCAATCACCCGATGGCATGGGATAACGATCGATATAGGGTTGCGGCCGTTGGCGAGGCCGACAGCGCGAACCGCGGCGGGTTTGCCGATCGCGGCGGCCTGCTGGCCGTACGAGCGCGTGGCGCCGTAGGGAATCGTCTGCAGCGCCGCCCACACGCTCTGTTGGAACGCCGTACCTTGAGTCGCCAAAGGCAGATCGAACTCGCAGCGCTTGCCGGCGAAATATTGATCGAGCTGACGGCGGGCGGCGTCGATGATCTTGTCTTCGCCGCGCGGTTGCGTCGACAACGGGTGACGCGGGTTGTCGAACTCGATGGCGGTGATGGCTGCGCCGTTCGAGGTGAGCGTGAGTTTGCCAACCGGGCTCTCGTGGATCGCGCTGATCATGACAGCACTCCTTTCTTCGCGGCGCGCCGCCAGAGCCGGATCGCGGCATAGGCGCGCCAAGGTTTCAAATGGTCGAGCGTCTCGCCCTTGCGGCCGAGCGCGTTGATGAGGGCGATGTCGGTGGCCGGGTAAGCATCGGGATCGCCGAGCGCGCGCATGGCGACATACTCGATCGTCCACGGCCCGATGCCGGGGATTTCCGCCAGCGCCGCCCGGCCCGACGCGATGGCGCCGCGCGACAGTGGAAGCTTGCCTTCGGCGGCGGCGACGCCCAAGCGATGCAATGTCTCGGCGCGCTTTTTCGGCAGACCGATTTTGGCGATAGCGTCCGCGCTGGCGTTTGCGAGCGAGGCGGCATCCGGGAAGGCGCGGCTCAGGCCTTCGGGACCACGCTCCAGTGCAGCGCCAAATTGCGTGACGAGGCGATCGGTCAGCGTGCGCGCGCCAGCGACGGTGACTTGCTGCCCGAGCACGGCACGGATCGCGGTTTCGAAGCCATCGAGCGCGCCGGGAATACGGACGCCAGGCTCACGCTTCACTTCGGCCTTGAACTCTGCGTCGCTGGCCAAATGTGCGTCCACCGCGACCATTTCCGCATCGAGATCGAAAGCGCCGCGCACATTGGCGACCAGCGGGCGCAAATGCGGGGCGAGGTTTTCCGAGAGCGTCAGCAGCAAACCTTTCGGCCCCATGCCGATCTCGATCCAGCCGAGCGTGTCGCCCATCTTCAGCGTGCGCGCATACGTATCCGCGCCGCCGCGTTCGACGCCGGGCAGTGCGCGCGTGCGCAGGAAGGATGCGATCGAGGCGATGTTATAATCGCCGCGTGGCGACAGGCTGACGCTGAACGTCTCGCCGCGCGCAATCGCTTTGCGGCCGCGCATCTTCGACGGCGGCGCGCCGTAGCGATCCTTCATGGTGGCGTTGAAGCGCCGCAAACTGCGAAAGCCGGAGGCGAAAGCGATCTCGGTGACGGAAAGCGCCGTCTCGTTCAGCAGCCGGCGCGCGGCGAGCAAGCGGCCGGTCTGCGCGATATCGATCGGGCTGGCGCCGAACTGCGCATTCATCACGCGGCGCAAATGGCGTGACGTGACGCCAAGCTCGCCAGCCAACGCTTCCAGGCCTTGCTCCTCCAGCGCCCCCGCTTCGATCCGCGCGTACGCAGCGGCGGCGAGACGCGCGGGCGCGTCGATCGGCGCAAGCCCCGGCGCACGTTCGGGACGGCAAAGCAAGCATGGCCGAAAGCCCGCCGCTTCAGCGGCGGCGGCGGAGGGCCAGAAGGTGCGGTTGATGCGCTTGGGGTTGCGCGCGGGGCAAATGCAGCGGCAATAGATCCCCGTCGACTTCACACCAATATAGAAGCGCCCGTCGAAACGCCGATCCTTGGCGTCACAGGCGGCGTGGCAGATGTCGGCGTCCAACATGGGCCCAATATGAGCGAAACCGGGCGCGCCGTCTCGCCGGATTCGGACACCCTAGCGCCCCCGAAATCACTGGACTCGTATCGGGAACGCATGGTCTGAGCGTCGCAACCGAAACACGGGTGATCGCCTTGGCAAACGCCGCCGCCGAAAAGACCATCCCGAAGCACTATTGGCCCGCGGTGGCGATCTTTGCGGTCGTTATGGCGCTGGTGTTCTATGCGCGTCCGCCCGTGTTACAGTCGCTGCGCAATCTGGCCTTTGACGCCTATCAGCGCGCCAGCCCCGCAGCGCCGTTGCCGGAATCGCCGGTGCGCGTGGTGCAGATCGATGAGAGTTCGCTCGCCGTACTCGGGCAATGGCCGTGGTCCCGCGCGACCATGGCGGAGCTCACGCAGCGCCTCGGCGACGCTGGCGCGGCGGCGGTCGTGTTCGATGTGTTGTTCGCCGAGCCCGACCGCACATCGCCCGACCAGATCCTCGCAACGTTGCCGCCAGCGCGTCGCGCGGCGCTGACGCGCGCTCTGGGTGGTGACGTCGAAAGCTACGATACGCGTTTTGCAGAAGTGCTCGGCGCCTATCCCAGCGTGCTTGCCGCAAGTCTGCACGATCAACCTACGGCGGCGCCGTTTCCAGTGCATGCCGGCTTCGCTGTCGCGGGCGATGATCCAGCGCCGTTTCTACTGAGCTATCCGGGCGTCGCTTCGAGTTTGCCGGCATTTTCCGAAGTGGCGCGCGGCGTCGGCTTTATGAATTGGTTGCCCGATGGCGATCAGGTCGTGCGCCGCGTGCCGTTGCTGTTGCGGCACAACGATACGCTGGCGCCTTCGCTTTCGCTCGAAGCGCTGCGCGTGGCGTTGGGCGCCTCGACTTATGTGGTGCGCGCCGCCAACGCCAGCGGCGCGAACGCGTTCGGCTCGCACACAGGGCTCAACGCCATTCGCGTCGGCCCGCTCACCATTCCAACGGATGCGGACGGGCAAGTCTGGCTGCGCTTTCGCGCTTATGAACCGAGCCAGGCGATTCCGGCGTGGCAAGTATTGAGCGGCGAGGTTCCGCCCGAACAGCTTGAAGGCACCATCGTTCTGATCGGCGCGAGCGCGCCCGGCCTGATGGACTTGCGCGCCACGCCGCTCGACTCCGGCATTCCGGGCGTGGAGGTTCACCGGCAAGCACTGGAGCAAATCCTCGCCGGCAATTTTCTCTCGCGACCGGATTATGCGCCAAGCTTCGAGTTGTCGGCGGGCTTGCTGGCGATCCTCATTCTCGCGTTGACCGCCCCGCGCGTGCGCTCTGCGACGAACGCCGCGATCGGCCTCGGGCTTATCATCACGGTTTGGGCGTTGGGTTTTGTGTTGTTCGCGCAAGCCAATTATTTGTTCGACCCGATTTTCCCGACCCTTGCATCACTCGCGTTCAGCGCGGCGGTGACCACCTATTTCTATCAGCGCACCGAGCATCAACGCTCCGAAATCCGGCGCGCCTTCAGCCAGTACGTGGCGCCGAGCGTGATCCGGGAAATCACCGCACACCCGGAACGGCTGAAGCTGGGCGGCGAAGTGCGCGATCTCACCATTCTGGTTTGCGACATCCGCGATTTCTCAAGCGTCGCCGAACGCATGAGCGCCGAGGAGCTGACCACCTTTATCAACAGCTTCCTGACGCCGCTCAGCGACATCATCATCGAAAACGGCGGCACCATCGACAAGTACATGGGCGACGCGGTGATGGCGTTTTGGAATGCGCCGCTCGACCAGCCCGACCATGCCGCGCGCGCGTGCCGCGCTGCGGTGCAGATCATGGCGTGTGTGCAGAAGCTCAATCGCACCTGGCGCGATGAAGCGGCGGCGGCGGGCCGGCAATTTGATGAGGTGCGCATCGGCATCGGCGTCAATACCGGCGAGTGCTGTGTCGGCAATCTGGGCTCGGAACGGCGCTTCGATTATTCCGCCATCGGCGACAATGTGAACATCGCCGCGCGCTTGGAGAGCTTGAGCAAACTCTATCGGCTGACGCTGCTGGTGAGTGAAGAGACGCACAATGGCGCGCCGGGTTTGAACCTAGTGGAGGTCGATCTGGTGCGCTTGAAAGGCCGCCGCGGCGCCACGCGCATCTTCACCGCCATCCCAGAAGGCGCGCCCGCCGAGCACGACGCGTTTCTGAAGGCGTACCGCAAGGGCCAGTTCGATGACGCCGCGCGCTTGCTCACGCAACTGCAAAGCAACGCAACCGAGTTCAGCGCGCTTTATCAAAGCTACGCCGAGCGCCTAGAAGCCCCCCGCGCAAGTCCGCCGGCAGAGTGGGACGGCGTCTACGAGCTCGAGCGCAAATAGAGTCAGCTCAGCCGCGCGGCGTGGCGGAGCGCGAGTGTTTGGCGCACGAGACCGACGGCGCTGAGTTCAGCCAGGATGTCGTGCACCATGCGGAGATCGGCAAAGGCGCCGGCCAAGCCCTGCTTGCTGAGCTTCGACGCGTGCGTCACCGCATCCCAATCGACGATCGCGAGCCGGAGTTTGCGCTCGATGATCAGCTGATTGATCAGTACCTCGGCGCTCCAGCGTGATGCGCTGTGCAACTCCGCCAGCACTTGCATCAACACAGCGCGCGGCAAGACGCGCTCGCCAGAGACGAAATCGATGCCGATGGCGCGGTAGAAGCTGTCGCGCCGCAGGCTGATGGTCACGTCGGCGACGCCGTCCAAGACCGGCGCTGCGAGCGAAGTGAGATGATCGGCGCTGAGGCCGACGAGGTCGGCGTCGAGCAGCATGACGTGATCGAAGCTGCAGGCGGCGACGCCGCGCGCCAGCGACCAGGACTTGCCGCGGTTTTCGTTGTTGGCGAGTACGGTCACGCCCGCGAAGCTGCGCGCCTCCGCGGCGGTGGCGTCGCTGGAGCCGTCATCAACGACGATAACTTCGCCAATATAGGGATGGTGGACGACGGACTTGAGCACATGGCCGATGCGGCCGGCTTCGTTATATGCGCAAATGACCGCGCTCAAGGACCTGACCAAATTGGGGCGCACACGATCCTCCGACGCCACAAACGCCGCAACACACCCGTCCGTTCCCCCGCGCGCAGCCTTTGGCGCTAGCGCTCGATTTTCACGAGCGCGTCGCCGAGGCCGGTCACATAAACCGGCCCGTCGCCCGGAGTCAGAATCATGCCCGTCGCCGCGCCGGGCAAGCGTCCCCACAAAGCCGGCGTAAAGAGCTCAAGCGCGCCCTCACGCGCTGCTGCACGCCTACTCCATTCGGCGACAATCGCTTCACTCTCTGGTGTGACCTCGCGAAACGCGGTCCGCATCTCGCCAGTGTCGGGATCGATGACGAAGAGCGCGCTCTGGATCGGCGACGCGACCCACAATTGGCCATGCTCATCGAGTTCAAGATTGTCCGGACCGACGAGGCTGGCGAGTACGCGGCCTTCGCCCAGTTCGCCGCTCGCCACTGTGACCGGATACGCATTGATCCGATCGCCCATCGTCTCGGCGAAGTAAAGTTGGCCGCGCGCTTCATCGATGACGATGCCGTTGGCGAACATAAACCCGTCGGCCAACATCTGCGGCGGCGGACGCACCCCATCGTCGCCGGGCGGCGGCAAGCGAAAGAGCGCGCCTTCAGCGGCGTAATTGTTGAGCGGTTCGAACAGGCGTTCTTCGGAATGCGGCCCCGCTGCATTGGCGGCTGATTGCGTAAACCAGATCGCGCCAGTGCTATCGGCCACCGCCGTGTTGACGCCGAACGGGTGCGTGTAGATCAGCTCGACCGCTTCGGTTTGGATGTTCACGCGGTAGATGGCGCCGGTGAACACGTCGGCGATCAGCGCGTGGACGCCGTCGGGCTCGAGCGCCAAACCGTTCGGACCGGCGATCTGCGCCGGTGGCGCGTGCACGTAGCCGGCTTCGGCGAAGCGGCCGAATGGACGCATCGTCTCGTCAGCCTCGATGAGGCGCAGGCCGTGGGTTTGATCGATGACGAGAAGCCGTCCTTCGCCAAGGGCGAGACCATCCTCGGCGCGGGCCAGCCCACGCGCGCCGGGATAAAGTGCGCCATCGTCCATGCTCCAGGTGCGCGGCGCTTCGGGCGCGGGCGCACACGCCGTCAATGCCGCCGCCACCACAATCAAGCTCAGCATCGCTCGCATGCGCACCCTCCCCAGACCGTCACTCTTGTTGGCGGTAGATAGAGCAGCCGGCGGCGGCGGAGTCGAGTTTGGCGACGCCCTATCCTCAATGGAATCCGGCCTTTTCTCGTGCGCGAAATCCGTGCAAACAGCCCAGCTTTACGGGACAAGGCGGGAACGCCGACACCTCCAGAGAAACCCACCGCTCGCAATGCGCAAGTTCAGCGTCGCCCCAATGATGGATTGGACGGATCGGCATTGCCGGGCGTTTCACCGCACGCTGACGCGGCGGGCGCTGCTCTACACCGAAATGCTGACGGCCGACGCCATCATTCACGGCGACCGCGCGCGCTTGCTGGGCTTCGACGACATCGAGCATCCGGTGGCGCTGCAACTCGGCGGCAGCGATCCGAAGAAGATGGCGGAAGCGGCGCGCATCGGCGCGGCGTTCGGCTACGACGAAATCAATCTCAATATCGGCTGCCCGTCCGACCGCGTGCAGGCCGGACGCTTTGGCGCCTGCTTGATGCGCGAGCCCGACTTGGTGGCGACGCTCTGGAGTGCTGCGCAAGACGCGGCGGGCGATGTGCCCGTGACGATCAAGTCGCGCATTGGCGTCGATGATCAAGAGCCGCGCGAGGCGCTGTTCACTTTGGTCGATCTCTCGGCGCGCGCCGGCTGCCGCACCTTCATCGTGCACGCACGCAAGGCTTGGCTGGATGGGTTGTCGCCAAAGGAAAACCGCGACGTGCCGCCGCTCGATTATGCGCTGGTGCGGGCGCTGAAGCGTGAGCGGCCGGAGTTGGAGATCATCGTGAATGGCGGCTTGAAGGATCTCGATCACGCTTTGGCGGAGAGCGAGGGCGTGGACGGCGTTATGCTGGGCCGCGCCGCCTATCAGCAGCCAGCGCAATTGCTCGACGTTGATAGCCGCGTGTTCGGCGTCGCAGGCCCGAGCGTAAGCCGCGAAGCCGCTATCGAAGCGCATCTCGATTACATCGCCAGCAAACTCCGCGAAGGCGTGGCGCTGCACGCGATGACTCGGCACATGCTGGGCTTGTTCAATGCGCGTCCCGGCGGGCGCTTGTGGCGGCGGGTGCTGAGCGAACGCGGCGTGAAAGCGGGCGCGGGCGTTGAAGTGGTGCGCGATGCGCTCGCCGCGGTGACGAACGCGTCTGCGCTGGCGGCATGAGCACAGAGCTTGTTCTGCTCGGGCTCGGACTGATCGGCGCGGGACTCGTCGCCGGCTTCGTTGGCGGACTATTCGGGATTGGCGGCGGCGTTGTTGTCGTGCCGGCGCTCTATTTGCTGTTCGCCGCGATTGGCGTGGACGACAGCGTGCGCATGCATGCCGCCGTCGGCACCGCGCTCTCGACCATCATCTCCACTTCATGGCGCTCGCTGGCGACGCACACGAAAGCCGGCGCGGTCGATTACGACATCCTGCGCGCATGGGCACCGTGGATTGCGCTCGGCGCGGTGATTGGCGCGGGGCTGGCGGGGTTTGCAAACACCGAGACGCTGCTGATCGTGTTCGGCGGCGGGCTGTTAGTGGTGGCGCTGCAAATGGGCCTCGGCAATCCGGACTGGCGCGTTGCTGATGCGATGCCGACTGGCGCTGCGCGCGCGGGCCTTGGCGGCGGCATCGGTTTACTCTCGGCGATGATGGGCATTGGCGGCGGCGCGTTTGGCGTGACGCTGATGACGTTGTGCGGACGGCCCATCCATCGCGCGGTGGCGACGGCCGCTGGCTTCGGCGCGGCGATCGCGCTGCCGGCGACGTTGGGCTACGTCATTGCGGGCTGGGGCCGCGAAGGTTTGCCGCCTTGGTCGCTTGGATTTGTCAGCCTGCCCGGCTTCATCGTGCTCGGCGCGTTGACCGCCATGACCGCCCCGATCGGCGCGCGCCTGGCGCATCGGCTGCCGCAACTGACTTTGAAACGCGCGTTCGCGATCTTCCTCGGCCTGATCGCGCTCAACATGCTCTACGAGGCGCTGACCGGCGCTGCCTGAGCCAGGCGCGCCGGCAGTTCAGCCATGACGGCGCGGCGCTCGGCTTCGGTGAGACCGCCCCAGGACGCGATCTCCGCCAGCGTCCGCCCGCACCCGATGCAAAGCCCGGTCTGGCCGCTGACGGCGCAGACTTTGATGCAGGGGCTGGACGGTTTTTCCGGCGTCATTCCAAACAGCTAAGGCCAGGACCGCGCCGCCGCCAAGTATCCTTCCAGGCGAACATCGTTTTTCGATAAATTCACATTGACTTTCGATGTGCCTTATCGTAAATCGATATTAGCCTGAATTCGCAGCAAGGACGCATCCGCCGGATCAATGGGCGGCATCCATAGAGCGAGCCGGGCTGGAACTGAGCCGACTTGGAGGGACGTTATGCGCTTCGCTTTTTTAGCCACCACTGCCGCCGCCGTGGTCGCCGTGCCGTTCGCACTGTCTGCGACCGCGCCGCAAATGTCCGATCAGGAATTTCTCTCCGCCGTGCGCTGCACCGCTTATGAGAGCGCGGCCCGGCCCGACGCCGAACTCGCCGAGGCCAAGTGGCTGCTGAACAGCGAAGCGCGCCGTCAATCGGCGGAAATCGCCGCCCTGGCGCGTGCCGAGGCCAGCGCCGCTGCTCGCCAAGCCGTGAATGGCGCGGGCAACGAAATCGCGGCAGACTGTGGGGCCCTGGTCGCACGCACGGCTGACACGGTCTAAGGATCCTGCAAACGGCGGCCTGGGAGGGCCGTTGGGAGGGACGACAATGAAGGTCTGGGTACTCGCCGGCCTCTTTACGGTCGTGACAGCGCCGTTCGCCGCAGCGGCGGAATCCGACGCCGCATGCCAGCTGGATGAATCGCGCCGCGCGGTGACGCAACGTCTGGACGGCGCGCCACCGCCGGCGCCGCAGACCACCGCGCGCCCGACCGTGGCGCCGCGCGACATCGCCACCGCCGAGCAAACCGCCGCCGATCAGTCGGCGCGGCAGGCCGCCGAAAGGCGCCGCAGCGGCAAGCGAATTCCCGACGCTGAGTTGATAGGACCACGCGGCGCTTTATAGTCGCCAGTTCACGCGCGTGATCAGCACGCGCGTTCGGGCTCGTGACCATGAATCTTGAATTTTCGCCGGAAGAGATCGCGTTCCGCAATGAGGTGCGCGCGTTCATCGACGCCAATTATCCGAAGCACCTGAAGGGCGTCGGCCTGCGCGAGGATTTGTCGAAAGAAGACTTCCTCGCTTGGCACAAAATTCTTGGCAAGAAAGGCTGGTCGGCGCCGGCGTGGCCGAAGGAATATGGCGGCACCGGTTGGACCGCGACGCAGCGCTACATCTGGCTCGAAGAGAATGCGCGCGCGGAAACGATTCCGCCGCTGCCCTTCGGCGTCTCGATGGTCGGCCCCGTCATCTACACGTTCGGCACGCCCGAGCAGAAAGAGCGCTACCTGCCCGGCATCCTCAAAGGCGACGTGTGGTGGGCGCAAGGCTATAGCGAGCCAGGCGCGGGCTCCGATCTCGCATCGCTCAAAACCAAAGCCGTGCGCGAAGGCGACTATTACATCGTCAACGGCCAGAAGACGTGGACGACGCTTGGCCAGTACGCCGACTGGGGCTTCTTTCTCGTCCGCACCGATCCGAACGCGAAAGCGCAAGAAGGCATTTCCTTCCTGCTGATCGACATGAAGTCGCCCGGTGTGACGGTGCGGCCGATCAAGCTGCTCGATGGCGGCTATGAAGTGAACGACGTCTTCCTCGAAGACGTGAAGGTGCCGGTCGATCAGCGCATTTATGAAGAAAACAAAGGCTGGACTTGCGCCAAATTCCTGCTCGCGCACGAACGCGCCGGTATTGCCGGCGTGGCGCGCTCGAAGCGCAATGTCGAAAAGCTGAAGTCAATCGCCAAGACCGAGATCGGCGATGACGGGGCGCCTTTGATCGAAGATGACGAGTTTCAGCGCAAGCTGGCGCAGCTCGAGATCGATCTCTCGGCGCTGGAAATGACGGAGCTTCGCGTGCTGGCGCGCGAAAGCGCGGGCAAAGGCCCTGGCCCGGAGAGTTCGCTGCTGAAGATCAAAGGCACGGAGATTCAGCAGCGCTTGACTGAGCTCACGCTGGAAGCTGTCGGCAATTATGCGCAGCCCTACACCCGCGAACTGGGCGGCAATGAATTCGCTGTCGGCCCCGATTATTCGCGCGGCGCCGCGCCGATCTATTTCAACTGGCGCAAAGCCTCGATTTACGGCGGCTCCAACGAGATCCAACGCAACATCATCGCAAAGATGGTGCTGGGACTCTAAGCGCGCGCGCCAACAGAACGATATCAGGAAACGCTTCGATGAACTTCGATTACACCGACGAACAGAACATGCTCCGCGACTCGATCGCGAAGTGGGCGCAAGGCCAGTACGATTTCGACAAGCGCCGTGAGGCGCTGAAGAGCGATGACGCCTGGAAAAAGAACTGGGCGACGTTTGCTGAGCTTGGGTTGCTCGCAGCGCCGCTGCCGGAAGATGTCGGCGGATTGGGCGGCGGGCCGCTCGATGTCAGCGTCGTGATGGAAGAGTTCGGCAAGGCGCTGGTGGTCGAGCCTTACGTGCCGACGGTCGTCATCGGCGGCGGCGCGATCAACTATGCCGGTTCGTCCGCGCAGAAAGAAGAACACCTCGCGGCGATCGCCGGCGGAGAGCGCGTCATCGCCTTCGCGCAAGCCGAGCCCAAGAGCCGCTGGACGCTGCACGATGTCAGCACCACGGCGAAGAAGGACGGCGCGGGCTATGTGCTGAACGGCCAAAAGGCTGTCGTGATCGGCGGCCCGCAAGCCGACACGCTGCTCGTCAGCGCGCGCACGGCGGGCGGCCAACGCGATGCGAAGGGCGTTTCGCTTTTCCTGGTCTCAAAGAGCGCCAAGGGCGTGACGACGCGCGACTATCCGACCATCGACGGCACGCGCGCCTCGGAAGTGTATTTCGAGAACGTCAGCGTCGGCGCCGATGCGTTGGTCGGCGCGGCGGACAATGCGTTGCCGTTGATCGATCGCATCGTCGATGAAGCCAACACCGCCTATTGCCACGAAGCCGTCGGCTGCCTGCGCATGATGACTGACCTCACGCGCGAATACGCCAAGACGCGCAAGCAGTTCGGCAAGGCGATCGCTGAATTCCAAGTGCTGCAACACCGCATGGTCGATATGTTCATGGCGACGGAAGAAAGCGTCTCCATCGCGCTGCTCGCGACATTGAAGCTCGGCGACAGCGATCATGAGCGCGCCAAGGCCGTCTCAGCCGCGAAAGTCTCGATCGGCCGCGCTGGACGTTTTGTGGGCCAGGCCGCGGTGCAGACGCATGGTGGCATGGGCGTCACCGAAGAAATGCGCGTCGGGCACTACTTCAAGCGCGCGACGATGCTCGACTCCACCTTCGGCAATGTCGACACGCACTTGAAGCGCTACGCAGCACTCACGGCCAAAGCCGCAGCCTAAGGAACCTCGCGTGCGGCGCGAAAGCGTGCAGACCGCGCCGCGCGCGCGCGATATGCTGCGCCCATGACGGCGAATGCGGAGACCAAGACACCGGCGGGTGATCCCAATGGCCCAGGCGTGCCCAAGCTGCTGAAGCCGTATTTCTACATCACGGCCTACTACGTCACGCTGACGCTGATCATCGCCGCGATCATCGCCGTTTATCCGGGTTTCGTGACCTTCCTGCCGGTTGGCGGCGCGACCGATTTTGGCGCGATCGGGCAATCGGCGTTCGACCCAGTGGCGCCGGGCACGGCGGCAACGCAAGAGCCCGTCCGCTCGACTTTGCTCGAAGGCGTAAAGCTCGCGCTCTCGATCGTCAGCGCCTTTCTGCTGATGTTGCCGGTGACCTGGATCTGCATGGGCGCGCGCAAGCGCAAGGATGTGAGCCAATCCTTCATCCAAACCATCCTCGTTTTGCCGATGGTGATCACCGGCATCGTGCATGTCGTGCATAACAGCTTGGCGCTGGCGTTTTCGCTCGCCGGCATCGTCGCGGGCGTGCGCTTCCGACACACGCTGAAGGATAGCGCCGAGACGACATATCTGTTCACCGCCATCGGTGTCGGCGTTTCATGCGGCATCAACGCCGTTGAGGTCGCCGCCATCATTTCGATTTTCTTCAACTACACGGTGCTCGGCCTCTGGGCGACCGAGTACGGCGCCGACTCCACCGGCAAGCAAATGTTCTCGCATGAATGGATGGGAAAAGAAGAGCGGAAGAAGCCACGCAATGACGCCACGAAAACCGACGATGACGACGATTAGAGCCGCCTGTCTCGCAGTTTTCCTCGCCGCGTGCGCGGAGCCCGTCGAGAGCGAAGCGCAGGTGGCGCCCGCAGCTGCGCCGGTGGAAGGCTCACTCTTTGCCGCCACGCCCGCACGGCAGTGGCGCTTGCCGCGTGAATTGCGCGAAATCTCCGGCATGGCGACGACGGCGGACGGCCGCTTGTTCGCGCACGACGACGAACACGCCATCATCTACGAGCTCGACGCCGAGGACGGACGCATCGTCAAGCGCTTCAGCGTCGGCGCGCCGGAGCGCGGGGATTTCGAAGGCCTCGCCATCGATGCGCAAGGCGCCTTCTGGATCACGACCAGCACCGGCCAACTGATGCGCTTTCGCGAAGGCGACAACGGCGCGCGCGTGCCGTTCGAAAGCTTCGACACCGGCCTCGGTCCGGTTTGCGAGATCGAGGGGCTTGCCTTCCTGGCGGCGACGGAAAGCCTCATTCTCGCCTGCAAACGCAATGAGGCTCGCGACATGCGCGACACGGTCATCCTCTATCAATGGCGCCAAGGCGCGGGCGCACAGGTTTGGCGCTCGCTGGCCGAGAGCGAAATCACGCAAGCGGCAGGCGTGCGCAATTTTCGGCCCTCGTCGGTCGAAATCGATGCACGCTCTGGCCGGACCTTGATCCTCTCGGCAAGCAATGGCGCACTGGCCGAACTTGACGCAGACGGCGCCTTGCGCTCGGCTCGGGCCTTGAGCCGCGACCACGGACAGGCCGAAAGTTTGGCCGTGCTGCCAAACGGCGCGCTGGCTTTGGCCGATGAAGGCGGCGATGCACGCGCCCTACTCTCTGTTTATGATCGGGGCCCATGACCATGATCCGAAATCTACTCGCCGCCGCTTTCACGCTCTTTGCTGTCGCCTGCGCCTCCGCGCCGCCGGCCGTGGCCCAATCACGTGGCGGCGACGCCCAGTGGGACGGCGTCGAGCGCATCGTCGTCATCGGCGATCTCGAAGGCGCCTACGAAAAATATCTCGACATGCTGCGAACCGCCGCGCTGATCGACGCTGACGGCGATTGGAGCGGCGGCGCATCACACCTCGTCCAACTCGGCGACATCCCCGATCGCGGCCCCAACAGTCGCGCCATTATGGAGCACTTGCGCCGTCTCGAACCGCAAGCGCGCCGCGCCGGCGGCCGCGTGCACGCGCTGATCGGCAATCACGAAGCCATGAACATCGAAGGCGATCTGCGCTACGTCCATCCGGGCGAGTACGCTGTCTTCGCCGACCGCGGCTCACGCCGTCTGCAGGACGCCTATTACGATCGCTATGTCGCCGCGCTGCGCCGCAACCCGCCCGAAGGCGGCATGCCCGGGATCGACGAAGCTTTCCGTGCACAGTGGGAAACCGAACATCCTTTGGGCTTTGTCGAGCACCGCCAAGCCTGGGCGCCGAATGGCGAGCTTGGCCGCTGGGTCGTCGGCCATGACTCGGTTATTCGCATCAACGACGTTCTGTTTATGCATGCTGGCCTCGGCCCGGCGTTCTCGAACGTCGGGCGGGAGACGATGAACGACGCTATCCGCGGCGCGCTCAACGGGCGGCCCGACGCGCAATATCCCGACATCGTCACCCATCAAGAAGGCCCGCTCTGGTATCGCGGGCTTTCGCTCAACGCTGAGGAAGCGGAGCAAGCAAACCTCGAAGCCGTGCTGGCTTATCATGGCGCGAGCCGCGTGATCGTCGGCCACACCAAGCGCGCCTCAACCGTGCTGCCGCGCTTCGACGGACGCGTCATCATCACCGATATCGCCGTCCCATCGGGCTTCGCCGATCCGCACGCCTTCCTGATCATCGAGAACGGCCAGCTGATCACCGTCTATCGCGGCAATCGCGTTCCGTTACGCGCCGGCACGACAGAGGAGCGGTGCAGCTATTTCGAAGCGATCGCGGCGTTCGATGCACCGGACTCGCCCAACGCCCGCCTCGCCACGCGTTGCCGCACGCCGACCGCTACGCCGGAAACCGTCAGCCCCGACAGCGCTCAATAATCTGCGATTGGACGCGAGCGGGATCAGCGATGAGTTCGAAGAACTCGTCGATATAACGCTGCGTGCTCCCGCGCCGGGTCTCTCCGAGCCGAGTTTCCGCGGTGATGAGCGCGTTGATTGCAGCGCGCCGTTCCTGGAAGCTGGCGATCACGGCTGGCACCTGATCGTTGAACCGGCACATGCCGCGATAGTGGCGCTGGCGGACGTTTCGCACGCCGAGCCCTTCGGGCGGCACGGCGTAAGGCGCATCAACCAAGCCGGACGAGTCGAAATCGTACGGCACAGGGATGATGTTGTCGGTCGCTCCTTCCGACGCCGCGATGTGGCGGACGTTGTGGCAGCAATCACGACCTGCGGACGATTGCTGCATGTCCCAATCGAGATTGCCGATCATGAGCTGAAACAGAGCAAGCTCGGTTGCGGCGCGTTCGTTCAGTTGAGCATAGCGGAGCTGACCTGATGCGACATCCAGCGCCACGCGCTGGCCGTTGCGGCGGGCGACATCGTCAATGTCTTCCACCAACCAATTGATCTGCGTTTCTTCGCTTCGGCGCCCTTCACTGTCGCGATAGGTGATGCGCGCCGGGCGGACGCGGTAGGAGTAGTCCGTGATCGTGTTGTACATGCGATAGGCCAAGCCCTCGAGCGCATGCATCTGCTCGTAGCGCGGACCGGACCTGCACAAGGTCACCACTTTGATTTTGTCCTGGCCCTGCATCAGCGTGCCGCGCCGGCCGCCTTGCTGAAGGTCGATACGGAGCGGCGGGAAGGAGCAGATTCCAAGCGTTCGGCGCGACACGCCGCGAGCCGAGAGCTCCATGTCGAAACGGATCGGTTCGCCTGCGCCCATCAGCGTCACCGCCCCGGCATGAGGCTGCGGATTGCGCGCGGCTTGGCGGATCAAAGTCGTGAGCGGCGCCTCGACCACGAGCTGAATTTCTGAATTGTCCGAGAAAAGCGGCGTCTGCGCGGCTGCGGGTGCTACGCCGAGCGCGAGAGCGGCGGCCATACTAAACAAGAACTGCTTCATCGCCCGATCCCCCGATCCTCTGAATGCCGGCCCGAGTATGCGCGACGATTAGAACGACTGGAAGCCGGAGAAGGCCAGCGTCAGCGGCAGAACCATGCCTGCGCCAATGCAAAGCGCGAAGACGGCCAATGTCTGCGAACGGCGCCAGGCCGAATGGGCGATCGCGGAAACTCGGGCGGACATTTTGGGCTCCTCTCAGCCGGGGCTCTCCCGCGTCCGGCTATGAAGAGAAGCTAAGCGCGCACCGGCCCGACGGATGTGCCGGCGGTCACGACCCGGGTCACACGCGCCCCATCACCGGCACAAGCGCGCCGGTGACCGCACTCGCCTCGCTTGAGGCCAGGAAGAGCATGACTTTCGCCAGTTCGGCGGGCTGCACCCAAGTCGTCGGATCGGCGTTGGGCATGTCGGCGCGGTTTTGCGCCGTGTCCAAAATCGAAGGCAGCACGGCGTTGACGCGCACCTTGCCCTTCAGCTCCTCGGCCAAACTCTCGGTGAGCTTCATCACCGCCTGCTTGGAGGCCGCGTAAGCGCCCATGCCGGCGCCGGCCTTCAAAGCGCTCGCCGCGCCGACATTCACGATCGCGCCCTGCGCTTCGATCAAATGCGGGAGCGCGGCTTTCGTGGCGGTGAGCGCGGTAGCCAGATTGAGCTTGAACATGCGCTCCCAGGTATCTAGCCCGCCGTCGGCAATCGTTTGCCAAGCGAAGCCGCCGGCGATGTTGAGAAGCGCATCGATGGCGCCGGTTTGGGCGCGCACTTTCTCCATGGCGCGGCTGGTCGCGGAGAGATCGCTTAGGTCGACGGCGATGGCGAGGGCAGACTCTGTCAGCGATTGCGGCGCGGTCTTCAGGTCCAGCATCGCCACGCGCGCGCCTTCCGCGCTCGCAACTTCAGCGACGGCGCGGCCAAGGGCGCCGAACGCGCCGGTGATGACGATGGTTTTGTCCCGCATGAACGCGCCTCCGCCTCTGCTTGTAGCGGCGGAACTCGCGGCGCGCATCCGAAAGCGGCGTCAGCCGCATCTCCAGAGAGACGAGAGTTTCTCGTTTGCCTTATGTCTTCCTTGGGCGCGGCGGCTCCCCATGCCGCCCGCCTCTTTTTCGCTCAGGCGCGCGACTTCATCTCTGACATCACACGTTGCGCGTAGGCGCGGCTGACTGCAACCTCGTCGCCGCTATCGAGCACTGCCATCAGCCGGCCATTGGCGTCGCGGCGGACAGCTTTAAGGCGCTTCCAATTTACGAAGGCCGAGCGGTGGACACGCAGCATTACGTTCGGATCGAGCTTCTCTTCCAGATGCGACATGGTCTCGCGATGCAGCAGTGTGCGCCCTTCCCAATAGAGACGCACATAATCACGCTCGGCCTCGATGCGTTCGACGTCCGCCACCGGCACACGCAGGAAGCGGCCGCGATCGCGGATCCAGAATTCCTTTTCGTAACGCGGCCCTTCGCGCTCATCGGACTCGCGCTTCAACGCTTCGAGCACTGCCGCCAGCTCTTCGGCGCGCCGGCCCGCGTCCTTGGCGGCACGGCGTTCGCGCGCGCGGTCGAGCGCCGACGCCAAACGCTCGAACTCTACCGGCTTCACCAGATAGTCGACGGCTGAGGTTTCGAAGGCCTGCACCGCATAGGAATCGAACGCCGACACGAAGATCACCGCCGGTCCGCCGCAATCTTCCACCGCGTTCGCGACCTCGAACCCATCCGCAAGCGGCATGCGAATATCGAGCAGCACGACATCAGGCCGCAGATCGCGCATGAACGTGATCGCTTGCGCGCCGTCGCTGGCCGAGCCAACGACCTCGACATTCGGAATGCCTTGCAGCGCCAGCTTCATGCGGCGCAGCGCCAACGGTTCGTCGTCAGCTAAAAGCAGGCGCAGGGGTTCTGCCGGCACGTTCTTCCTCCAGAGGTAACCAGATATCGACGCGACACCCGTTGGGTTCGCGATTGCGCGCATGCAGGCCAGCGCGATTGCCGTAAATCAGTTCCAAGCGCTCGCGCGCATTCGCCAGGCCAACGCCGCGACGGCGCGGACCGACGTCCTGCGCGGGCAAGCCCGGCCCATCGTCCTCGATGAAAATCTTCAGAATATTACCATCGCGGAAGGCGGAGACTTCGATGATGCCGCCATCGGTGCGCGGCGTGATCGCGTACTTGATCGCGTTCTCCAGGATCGGCTGCAGGATCAAGCTGGGCAGCCGCGCATTCTCGAGGCCGGCCTCGATGTTGAAGGTGACCTTGAGCTTGTCCTCGAAGCGCGTTTGCTCGATCGCGAGATATTTGCGCTGCGCTTCAAGCTCTGCGCTGAGCGCGGCCATCTCCGTGGGCTGGCGATCGAGCGAATAGCGCAGGAAGCCGGCGAGCTTCATCAGCATGCTCTCGGCCTGCGCGTTGCGGTTTTCGAGCACCAGCGTGGAGATCGCGTTCAGCGTATTGAACAGGAAGTGCGGGTTGATCTGGTAGTGCAGCATCCGCAGCTGCGCGTCGTAGGCCAGAGCTTGCGCGCGGGCGACGGCGCGTTGCTGCGCCATCGTCTCGAAATGATAGCCGAGCAGTGCTTGAGTCAGGCCCCACAGCGGCAAGGCCCAGCCGAACTGGAAGAAGTAGCTAACGAATGGCGCCCGGTCTTGCTGCCACTCACCGATCCAGATCGGCCACATCTGCTCACTGATCTGCGTCAGCGGCGCGAGCGCAATGGCGCCGACCACCAGCGCCATATTGCGCGGCCAGCTCGACTTGTCTGCCCTGAGGCCCGCAACCAGCGCGAACAACACGCCGGTCAACACAGCGTAGCTGGCGACGACAGCGACGCGATTGGTGAGGTAGGGAAAATCGCTCATCGCCGGCGGCGGCTCGGCGGTCGCGGCCGCGGTGCGGACGGCGAAGTAGATCAGCCAGAACGCGGCATGCGCGCCCCATCGTACCCAGGCCGGGTGGTCGAGGAGCCCCTGCGCCGCGCTTGGTGCGCGGTCGACTGCACTGTCAGCACTCGCCATAGCGCCAGCCTAGCGGCCCCGCCCAGGCGCCGGGAAATGGCGCGTGCAGTGGGCTGCAATTCGTCGTACTTTCTCGTCGCTTCGTCGCGCACATCACTGATTTTGCTACGTTATCACAAAAACGAGCGCGCGCGCACGGCATCGTTTTTTGCGCGCAGACGCAAGCGCGAATGCGCCTCCCGCGAACACAAAGCCGCGATTAGGCAGCGGCCGTTCGTAGGTTAGATGTCGAGCCGACGGACTTCAGAGCCGATCGCGAAGGCTCTGGTGCGGCGGCCATTGCGCAGGATCCTGATCTTGTTCACCGCCGCGCCCATCTCGATGGGGCGCCATGTGCCGCCGCCGTCGCGGGTTTCAAACCCCGTCGTCGACGCCCCCACCCAACCCCAGTTTTCATCAATGAAACCAATGCCGAATTCACGGACACGCGCATCATCGACAAGTGGCAGCTCGCGCCAGCTCGCGCCGCCATCCGTGGTTTTCACCACATAGCGCTGTGTGAATCCGTCTTGGTAATTTTGCACGCTGGCGTAGCCGACACGGCGGGATGGGAAGCTCACCTTCCAGCAGTTTTCGAATGGCCGCGCGCCTTCGTAAGCGCGCATCCAGGTCTCGCCGCCATCGCTAGTGCGAAGGATCAAGGCGCGCCCCTGCGCGATATCGGAATTGGTCGCGGCGCAGATAAACCCATTGTCCGCGTCAAAAAACTTCACGTCGAGAATCATGCCGGCGTGGGCGCTGAGATCGATGACGCGCAAGGTTGCGCCGGCATCGATCGAACGCATCAATAGCGCCGGGCCGCCGACACGCCCGCCCGCATGAATGATGGTCGCGCCCCGGTCTCGCACGATGTCGATGCCGCAAATGCCGGGCACGTTCTCGATTCCGGACGCTTCGATGCTCGCCCACGTCACGCCGCCATCTTCGGTGCGATAGAGCGGATTCGTGTCAGTGACGTTCGGGAAATAGCCCGTACCGACATTGCCCATGAAGCCGACGCGTTCGTCCAAGAAGCCGAGCGCACGAATGAATGTCCCCGGCTGCTCCCAGACTTTGGTCCAGCTCTCGCCGCCGTCGCGCGGTGCGAAGAGCTTGCCTGCGCCGTTGCCGTACCAGCCGATGTCAGGCGACACGAAGGCGATGTCGTCTTGCTTGCCGCGGTAAGGCTCTGTCGGCAAAGGGCGCCACACTGTCGCTGCTGACGCCGCTGGCGCTGTGGCGCATGCGCTGACGCAAGCGCCAGAGTCGATCCCGCAAACGCGCGCCGATTTAAATCCATCGCGAAAGTCCTCCCGCCGTCGTTACGAGCGGATCGGCCAAGTCGATCAGTTCGCGCGAGCGAGGCTAGCGACACCGGCGCAAGCGTTCATCCAAGACGCGACGAACGCGCCAAGATACGCAACAAAAAAGCCCCGCCAGTGACGGCGGGACTTTTGTGTTTGGGTGCGGGAGTAGGATTTGAACCTACGACCTTCAGGTTATGAGCCTGACGAGCTACCGGGCTGCTCCATCCCGCGGCAAAACGCGAACTTCCGATCTCTGAAACACGAACGGCCGCGTTTGAGCGCGGCCGGGAGTGCTACGGCCGAGGCCGCCATTGTGATTTGAGGGTTCTTTGGACTTTTTGGATTTCACACGGATCTTGCAGACCCGGCAGCGACCTACTCTCCCACGCCTTGAGACGTAGTACCATCGGCCCTGGGGGACTTAACGACTGAGTTCGGGATGGGATCAGGTGGGGACCCCCCGGCATAGCCGCCAGGTCGGCAAGACCCGCGCGAAAAATCTCCTGCACATCTTGTACAAGAGTGACATCGTCTATTGCGTTCAAATTTTGCGTAACGTCGGCGACGCAGTCGTCGCCGTGCATGAACAATGATCGTTCAAGCCGATTGAGCGATTAGTACTAGTCAGCTTCAAGCCTCGCGGCTCTTCCACACCTAGCCTATCAACGTCGTGGTCTACGACGGCTCTCAAGGGAAACCTAGTTTTGAGGGGGGTTTCACGCTTAGATGCTTTCAGCGTTTATCCCGTCCGCACTTAGCTACCCAGCTGCGCTCTTGGCAGAACGACTGGTGCACCAGAGGTGCGTTCATCCCGGTCCTCTCGTACTAGGGACAAATCCTCTCAAGTTTCCAACACGCACGGTAGATAGGGACCAAACTGTCTCACGACGTTCTGAACCCA
>JALHQO010000021.1 GCA_022841905.1 Hyphomonadaceae bacterium
GCCAGGCTATCTCCCTCCAACTGCACGCCTTCGCCTGCGGCCGCCAGCGAGAGCCGGTATGGCCTCATCGCCGCTTCAATTAGTCGGCCCAAACCATTCGGCGCGAGCAACATGTGCCGAAGCACCAAATCCGCGACCTCGACTTGCCGGTTTTCCTGGGTCTGCGTTGGATCGTTGTGGGCGGCCACGTTGCGTTTCTCCTTGCGCGGGGATGCTGGCCGCGAGCCGTCAACAGAGAATTAATTGGACCGTGAACTTTGTCTTCGCGCGCCACCCGCTCTGCTCATTGCCTGGATGCACTCAACATCAATGCGCTTGCGCGTGGCGGTGTCCGAGATTGAAGTTGTGTCATAGGAAAGGCTTTCGAGCGCCGCCAGCACGGCGTAGCTATCGCAGAATGATCCCGACTCGGCGAGTTCAAGCGCCAGCGCCAGTGTGAAGCCCGCGCGGGACGGCGTGCGCGGTCCGCTCATAGCCAAACCGAATCCGCGTCGGCTGGCGCCTTCGTCCAAAACGCATGCGTGTAGGATGACAACGCCAGATCGATATCGAGCGCGATAATGCGCGCTATCGAGGCGAGCGCGACAGGCAATTCGCGGCTTTGGCCGTATTTTTGCGCCGCGAGTTCTATGATGCGGCAGTGAAAGTAGTTGTGCCCGGCGAGATAGAGCCGCGGCGGCACTTTCCGGTCGAAGTGCACCCTACCGATGCGCAGAGCGCCAGCCAGGTAATGATCGTCGAAGCGGCACTCAAACATCTCAAGCCAATGCGCGGCTTGGCGCTGCTTAAGGCCACCGCTCGGCGCCTTCGCCAATAACGCGGCGACCTCCGGAAACTGTAGAATATGACTGTAAAAGCCCTCGACAACGTCGCCTATATGCTTGCTGAGATCTGGTCTGAGCAACGCGATATTGTGCTTGGTATTGGCGTCTATTCCGAGCGCCCGCAGGCGAATTTCAAATGCTTCTGAGCGCCCCATGTCCCCTCCAGCCTGATTACCTGCCCCTGGAGCGAATACGCCCTGGCGTCAGCTTGCCAACCCAAGCCGCAGCACTCGCTCGTCATCTGAAGGCGCCGCGCCAGGTTGCGCGAGTTCACAGCGCGCCCAGAGCACACGCAATGCATTGCAGAGATCGTCCAACATTTTCTCTGTGTGCGCCGGCGACGGGGTGAACCGCAAACGTTCGGTTCCACGCGGCACGGTCGGGAAATTGATCGGCTGGGCGTAAATCGAGAACTCGGCCGCGAGCGCCTGCGAGATGGCGCTGCAGTGAAGCGGGTCGCCGACAATCAGAGGGACGATGTGACTTGGCGTCGGCAATATCGGCAAGCCAAGCGAGACGAGCCTCTCCTTTAGGGCTGCGGCGCGGGCTTGCTGTTGCAGTCGTGGCGCGTCGTGGGCCTTGAGCCAGCGCACGCTCGCCAGCGCGCCCGCCGCAAGCACCGGGGCCAACGCGGTCGTGAAAATGAAGCCCGGCGCACAGCTGCGGATCGCGTCCACCACCAACGCGTCGGCGGCGATATAGCCGCCCAGCACGCCAAACGCCTTGCCCAGCGTGCCTTGGATAATGTCGATCCCATCCATGGCGCCGTCCCGCTCGGCGACGCCGGCGCCACGTGCGCCGTACATGCCCACAGCATGCACTTCGTCGAGGTAGGTCATGCACCCATATTGCTTCGCCAGCGCGCTTATCGCGCCGATGTCAGCCATATCGCCATCCATCGAATAGACGCTCTCGAACGCGACCAGTTTTGGCGCACTCGCCGGCGCTACACGGAGCAACGATTCCAGGTGCGCCAAGTCGTTGTGGCGAAACACTTGCTTTGTCGCGCCGCCGTTGCGGATCCCAGCAATCATTGAGGCATGATTGTTTGCGTCCGAAAAGATAATGAGGCCCGGCAACAGCCGTGCTAGTGTCTCCAGCGTGGTTTCATTCGCCACGTAACCGGATGTGAACAGCAGCGCTGCTTCCTTGCGATGGAGATCGGCCAACTCGCCTTCAAGTTCAACATGATAGTGGTTGGTGCCGGATATGTTGCGCGTGCCGCCTGCGCCGGCGCCGGTTTCCGCTAGGGCGCGATGCATCGCATCCAGAACGACGGGGTTTTGTCCCTGATTCAAATAGTCGTTGGAACACCAGACGACGACTTCCTTCTGTGTCCCGTCGGCGGCGCGCCAGACGGCAAGCGGCGCATCGCCGCGGCAGCGCATCAAATTCGCAAAGGTTCGGTAGCGGCCTTCCGTCTTGACGCGATCGAGAGCGGCAGCGAACGCCTTTTGATATTTCAAAGGCATCCGACCTCCGCGCGCGCCGTCAGGAAATCGTGCAGCTGTTCGTCGGTCGGCGGCGGCGCACTCGGCCAAGCTCGGTTCATCGCTCGCAGCGTTCGAATCGGCAGCAATGCAGGGTCACGGTTTTGGAAGATCGACGCCTCGCGGAGACCCGATTCCGCCTCCGCCAGCGCCAAGTCGATCTCGGCGGCGCCAAGCAAGCCTTTGTCGCGCACCAGCCGCATGACCGCCGCCAAGGCAAATACAAGGGTCATGGTGTCAAGATCGCCACGCGCGACGCATCGCACACCTGCATCGTCGTTTGCCGCCACTAGTTCATCGTGCATCTCGACCATCCTATGCTTGCAGTCAGGCGGACTCCGCGCCCGCCGTTCGTGACGCAACTTGACGCAACCCCTGCACGACAGCCGCGCGCGCCACGGCGTCGCCTGCAAGTTCAGGTCTGCGCAGCGTTCGCAACGCGTCGATATGTACGCGCACCGAAGCCGCGAACTTCTCGCCGACGTTTGGGGCGCCCGCGCTGGCGGCGGGGCAATCTGACTTGCTCGCGAGCAACGCACACAAACTCTGCGCAGCTTGCGCGAGCTCGATCAGGCCGAACGTGCCCGCCAGTCCGAAAATCTCGGTCGCCAGCGCGCAAATGCGATTGTGGGCTTCGTCTGTTGGCGCTTCTGCGGCAAGTGCTTTAATCTTTTCATCCAGCGCCGCCACGCATTTGTCGCGAACTGATTCCAGCCGCAGCCCCGCGCGCGCGATCGCCTCCTCAACACTGAGGCCTCCCGGCCGGCGCAGCGCCAATGCGAGGCGCTTTTCGGGATGAAAGCTGATGGGTTTGCTCATAGGACCACGCGCTGTGGCTTCATCAGGGAATCGATGTCGGCCTGCGACATGTTTGGCTCCTTGGCTTCACCGAGCTTTGTATTGAGATCGCTGGCGCGGCGCGGCGCGACCCCGGGTGGCGGGCCTTCAAACTTGAACCGCCGGTCGGGGCCAGCATATCCATCGGCGACCAGGAACGCGCGATTATCGCGCACTACGCGGAGTATCCGGTCCATTAGAATGGCGGGAGTGACGGGCTTGATCAGGAAGAAGCTCGCCCCCGCATCACGCGCCTGCGCCACCGCGATGTTGGTGGCGCTGGTGGAAGCGACGATCACCGGCGCCGAACGGTTGGGGTCAAGGCCGGACCCGCGCAGCCAACGCACGAACTCAAGACCGCTGCCCTCTTTTAAGGTCGGATCAACCAAGATGAGATCGAGCGTCTTGCGACGCACAATGTCGGTCGCTTCTTCGATGCTTGTCGCCTTGTTGCAGTCGCGCGCGCCGAAGCCGCGGAAAATCTGGAGAAGCACTTCGAGGCTGTGCAAACTCTGCTCCAGGATCAAAATATTCGCCGTCTCGAAGTTGAGCCGGATGTCGGTAGCGATCGCAGCACTCATCGGCTCCCCCAAGACAGGTGCTCAAAACACTTCGAAGCTGCCGCTCGGCGCAACCACCCAGTCGCAACCCGCCAAGCGTGACTTCATATCGGCGAGCCCAATTCGCTCGAGCGCCGCGGAAATCTGCACATGCGCTTTTGGATCGATTGCCTGCGGCAGCGCACCCAGAAACTCGCGCAAAGCGCCTATCTGCTGAAGCAACAAGTCAAGCTGCTGCAGCTCCTGGGCCCCAGCCGCCGGTCCCTCGACGCGCAAGGCAAGGGCGCACACTGCAAATTCCAGGCGAAACCCAAGTGATCGAATGCGCTCCAACTCGCCTGCGACGGCCAAGAGCACGTCGCACAGCGGCTGCAAATCCGGGTCTCGATCACCGAGGTGCGCCGCTGAACTCATGTCAAAAGAGCTCGACATCGTCGGACGGAGGCGCCGGAACCGGCTTGACTGCTTCGGCGCGGAACACATCCGTGTGTGACGCTTCGAGCAACAATTGGCTGACGCGGCCAGACGCCGGCCAAAAGCGAATGCGGCGAGCCTGGTTGCCCCCCAAACTCTGGCCGACGCAGCGAATTGATTCCGCTTTCAGGAAATCCAGGGCGAAGGCGGCGTTGCTCCGCCCAACATCGCTCAAATTTGCAATCACATGCGCACCGCCGAACACCTTGGCCTCGAGGCGATGGCGAATTGCGCCGCGCTGCAACAACCCGTTGATCAGCAGCTCCATTGCGTTGACGCCATATTTGACCGAGGTGCTGGTATTGGCGGCGTCGCCCGGCAGTAGAAAATGGTTCATGCCGCCGATGCCGGCCAGCGGATCGCGAATGCAGGCGGAGACGCACGAGCCCAACAGCGTCGTCAGCACCGCGTCCGGGGCGTCGATGACCGCGTATTCGCCCTGTATCACATGGATGACGCGGTCACGCGCGCCGGGCCTCGGCGGCGGCGGATCTGCAGCTAGCCCCGTCTGGCTCATGTGAGCGTGCCGAAGACGTCTTGGATCTTGGCGCGCAGCGAGGCTGGCGAAAACGGCTTTGTAATGTAATTGTTGACGCCGAATTGCATCGCCCGCTGCACGAGATCTTGATCGGCGCGCCCAGTTAGCATGATGAAGGCGGTCTTGCGCGTTGGTTCATGCGAACGCACGGCGCGAAGAAACCCAAGCCCATCGAGTTTCGGCATGTTGAAGTCGGAAATCACCAGATGCGCGGGTTTGGCGATCAGTGCGCGGAACCCCTCTTCGCCGTCGATGGCGTCCTCGATTTCCTTGAACCCGATCTCCTGCAGTGCGGATCGGATGAGCGTGCGCATCGTCAATTGATCGTCGACGACGAGCACGCGGATAGCTGCCGCTGCTGGCATTAGACAGTCCTCCTTTGCTGCGTCTCGCACAGATCGAGCGCTGCGGGCCCGATGCTCGACAGCGAGACTTGGCGCTCGACGGCGCCGAGTTCGAAGGCGGCTTTCGGCATGCCATAGACAACCGAGGTCGCCTCATCTTGACCGAGCGTGCGGGCGCCAGCGTCGCGCATAGCCTTCAAGCCCTGGGCGCCGTCTCGGCCCATGCCGGTCAAGATGACGCCGACCGAACGCGCGCCGAACCCGCGCGCCACCGAATGAAACAGGACATCGACCGATGGCCGATGCCCGTTCACCGTCGGTGCATCGACGAGCTTACAGCGCGGATGTACGTTGCCCTGAATTTCCAAATGCGTGGCCCCGCCTGGCGCCAAATAGATGTGTCCCGGCTTCAGCGGATCGCCGTTGGCGGCTTCTTTCACCGCAGGCGCGCAGATGCGATCGAGGCGCGCGGCGAAACTGCCGGTGAATGTGGCCGGCATGTGTTGCGTGATCAGCGTCGCCGGACAGGTCTTCGGGAAGCTCGAGAGCATGGTGATCAACGCTTCGACGCCGCCGGTCGATGATCCGATTGCCAGCACGGTGTTTTCGGCGTTGTAGCTGCCGCCCCGCACCGGAGCGCGCGGCGCCTCGCCGAATGAACGGATGCGCGCCCGGGCGGCGACCTTGACTTTCGCCGCCAAGCCTTCGAAATCCGGCTTACCGACGCAATCGACCGCACCAAGTTCGAGCGCCTCGAGCGTGATCGACGCGCCCGCCTGCGTCAGCGTCGATACCATGATCACCGGCATCGGCCGCAGGCGCATGATCTTTTCGAGGAATTCGATGCCGTTCATTTTCGGCATCTCGACGTCGAGCGTGATCACGTCCGGGTTGAGCGCCTTAATCGCTTCGCGCGCTTCCAACGGATCGCCCGCTTCGCCAATGACGTCGACCTCGGGGTCGCGCGTCAACGTCGCAGAGATCAAACCCCGGATCGTCGCAGAATCGTCGACAATCAGAACGCGAACCTTCCTCATCGCGCCGCGCCCCGATCGAGCTTGTAAACGGTAAGCCCATCACTGACGAAGCCGGGGATATTCACGCGCTCGGAGTGACCGATATAGAGGCGGCCCGTGGGCGTCAGGCGCTCGCCGAGCCGCTTCCAAATCAACGCCTGCGTCTCTTCCTCGAAATAGATGACGACGTTACGGCAGAAGATTGCGTCGAACTGGCCACGCATCGGCCAGTCGCCAATCAGATTTAGCTCCTTGAAAGAAATGAGCTGGCGTACATCGTCCTTCAGGCGCCACGAATTCTCCTGATCGCGTACCTTGCTCATCCAGCGATCGCGCAAACGCGGCGCAACTGGGGCCACGGCGTCGCCGCGATAAATGCCCGCACGGGCCGTGTTGACGACGTTTGGGTCGATGTCCGTCGCCAGGATTCGCACGTCATACCGGCCCGCTTCGGGAAAGAGGTCCAAGAGCGTTAGCGCGATCGAATAGGGCTCCTCGCCGCTCGAACATGCGGACGACCAGATGCGCACGCGCGCGCCGTCGCGGGCGGCGTCGAGCAGCGGCGGCAGCACATGGTCGCGCAGGTGATCGAAATGGTGCGGCTCACGGAAGAAACGCGTGACGTTCGTGGTGAGGGCCGCCAGCATCTGGCTGCGCTCCTCGGCGCCCTCTTCTGCGTCAATGAACACGCAATATTCGTCGAAGCTCCGGAGGCCGAGTTTGCGCAGCCGCTTTGCCAGGCGCGAATACACCAAAGTCGCCTTCGCCTCCGCGAGGAAGATACCGGAATGCGCGCGAAGGATGGTGGCGATGTGCTGGAAGTTGCGCTGCGTAAGCTCGTACTCGCCCTCCACGATGGAGACCGAACGCCGGCGAGGAAGCGCGAGCGCGTTCATGCCGCCTCCGCCTGCTGCTGCTCGGGCAGAATGTCGTCGAGCGCGATCCAGGAGATCATCCGCCCTTCCATGGCGATGATGCCCCGCACGAAGCGGTTTACAGTCTCACAGCCCACGTTTGGCGTCGGCTGGATATTGTCCCGTTCAGCCGCCAAGATTTCCGACACGGCGTCCACGAGCAACCCGACCAGGCGCTCGCGGATATGAACGACGATGATGACGCTGCGCGCGCTCGGTTCAGCCACACCCAGGCCAAGGCGCGTCTTCAGGTCCAGGATCGGCAGCACCGCGCCGCGCAGATTGATGACGCCGCGCACGTAACTCGGCGAGTGCGGCAGCGATGTCGCCACCGTCCAGCCGCGTATTTCGCGCACGGCCATGATGTCGAGACAGAATTCCTGGTCGTCGATGCGAAAGGAAATCAGCTCCAGCGCATCCTTGTTCGTGTCAGCGGTGTCCATCATCTAACTCGCTTGCGCCAAAAGAAGGTTGTCCGGGCGGTCGAGCGACCGCCCATCAAGCACGACATCAACGTCTAGGATCAGGGCGACACGGCCATCGCCGAGAATGGTCGCAGCGGCGATCGCATCGACCCGCTGATAATTGGCCTCAAGGCTCTTGATCACCACCTGCCGCTGGCCCTGGATTGCGTCCACCACCAGCGCCGCGCGGCCGCCAACTTCACTCTCGACCAACAGCACGACGCCAATTGTGGGATCAATCGGCGTCGTGCGCCAGCCGAGCGCCACGCCAATATCAATCAGCGGCACATGACCGCCGCGCACGGCGAGCACCGCACCACGCGGGCCCAAACGGCGCACTTCGTCGGCCTTCGGCCGCAGCGTTTCGATGATGGTGGTCAGCGGCGCCACCAAAGTCTGTTCGCCGACGCGGACCACCATGCCGTCCAGCACCGCCAGGGTGAGCGGCAGCGACAGCGTGAAGACCGAGCCCTTGCCGGGCTCGGAGGTGATGGCGATGCGTCCGCCCAGCGCCTGGATCGAGCGCTTGACCACATCCATGCCGACGCCGCGGCCGGAAATGTTCGACACCGTCGAGGCTGTCGAAAATCCAGGAAGAAAGATCAGATTGTCCACTTCCTCGTCGGTGAGCGCGGCGTCACTGGCGACGAGGCCTTTCTTGATCGCGATCTCGCGCACGCGCTGGCGATCGATGCCTTTGCCGTCGTCGGTCACCTCGATGACGATGCGGCCTGAGCGGTGCAGCGCCGCGAGCCTGACGACCCCTTCTTCCGGCTTGCCGACAGCCGCACGGTCCTGCGGGCTCTCCAGCCCGTGGTCGATGGCGTTGCGCAGCATGTGCGTAATAGGATCCGATAGACGCTCGATCACCGTCTTGTCGACCTCGGTGCCCTCGCCCTCCATCACGAGCCGCACTTGCTTGCCGGTCGAGCCGGCGATCTCGCGCACCAGTCGCGGCATGCGTTGAAACACCGACTTCACCGGCTGTGCGCGGATCGCCATGACGCTGTCTTGGATTTCGCGGGTCAGCTGTTCGAGTTCATCGAGGCCAATGGCCACCGTCGAAGAGCGCGCCAGCCCACTTTCGCCGACGCGCTGGGCAAGCATTGCCTGATTGATCACCAGTTCGCCGACAAGGTCGATCATGCGGTCGACTCGTTCCAGATCGACGCGGATCGTGGCGCCCCCAAGCGCGGCCGGCTTGGCGCTCACTTTGTCAGCGCCGTTCGCGCCCCTCTCCTCGTGCGCCTCGTTGACTTGAGGCGCGCCCGCCGCTGCAGGCTCGCCGCGGACTGCGCCCAGCAGAGCTTCAAAGTCGATCGGCGGCGCCGGCGGCGCCGCGGCGGGCGCAGGCGCGCCAAAGCGCGTCAGCTCGACGCTGCAATCGTCACCGACGAAGTCGAATACCTCACGGATCGTGGTTTCCGCCACGTCTCCAGGAATGCGCAGACGCCAGCTCAAATAGGATTCTTCCGGGCTCAGCGCATCTAGGTCAGGCAGATTGCTGAGATCGAGCGCGGTCTCGCAGGACGACAGCCGCTCGATCTCGCGCAGGAAGAACGCCGCATCATGACCTTTGGCGTACATCGCCGACGTCGGCGTCATCACCAGCAGCCAGCCGCCTGCGCTGACCGGCTCGTCGATCTCGAATTTGAGCGGCGTGAACCCCCAATCGTCGTCGCCGCCATCGCTAGCAGGCGCAGGCTCCGATACACGCGGCCCGGCGCCATGATCGGTGAGCGCAGCCAATTCCTCGGCTATGCCCTGCGCGCGTACTTCATCGACGACGCCCTGGCCTTTGGCCGCCTGCACGAAGTCCGCCAGCACGTCGGACGCCCGCAACATCAGCTTCAGCGCATCGCCGTCGGGCTCAAGTTTGCCCGAGCGCATCGCATCGAGCGCCGTTTCAAACACGTGCGCAAACGCGACCAGCGCTTCAAATCCGAAGGCGCCCGCGCCGCCCTTAACGGAGTGCACGGCGCGAAACACAGCATTGATGGTGTCGCCATCGCCTTCGCTTGCGTCGAGCGTCAGCAGGCCCTGTTCCAAATCCGCGAGCAGCTCGTCGCATTCCTGGAAGTAGGTCGCCTTGATTGCATCCATCGGATCCATGTGCGCGGCCTCAGGCAGACACGCGTCGGATCGCGCCGATCAGGGATTCCGAATTGAATGGCTTGACGATCCAGCCCGTGGCGCCCGCCGAGCGGGCGCGGCCCTTTTTCTCCGCATCGCTCTCGGTTGAGAGAACCAGGATCGGCGTCGCACGGTGGCGCTGCTCGCGGCGGACCGACTCGATGAAACCGAAGCCGTCCATGCGGGGCATGTTGATGTCAGTGATGATGACATCGGGTTCGGTGCGCGACAGCACATCGAGCCCATCAAGACCGTCCTCCGCCTGCACGACATTGAAGCCCGCTTCGCGAAGCGTCATCGCCAGCATCTCGCGCATCATCCGCGAATCATCGACGGTGAGAATTGTCAGACTCAACGTGCGCCCTCCTGGGAAATTAAAGCCTGCGCGCCCATGAGCCGAGCGGCCTCGGCGAACGCTGGCGATGGGTTGATGATCTGAAAGGCCTGGCCATCGCCGCGCCACGCCGCTTCCGCAGCCAGCAACACCTGCACGCACAGCCCGCCGAGACGCTCCACCGCCGACGCATCGAGTTCGAGCGGCGCCCCGCGCGCGGCCGCGAGTTCAGCACGGAGCGGCGCGGCGGCGGCGAAGTCGAGGATTTGCGGCAATGCCATCGCCAGCTCCCGTCAGCTCAGAAGTCTTGCCAGTCGCCGTCGTCGCTCTTGAGCGCCGCCGACCCATTGGCCGCGAATTGCGCGACGCGCTGGCGCTGTTGCGCAATCGGCTGGCTATGGGCTTTGGGGCGTTGGGCTGCGGGCCGGTTGGCCGGCGCGTGTCCCGCTTGTGCGACAGCTGCGCCGGTTTGGAAGCGTGCGACCAAGCCCATCAGTTCTTCGGCCTCTTGCGTCAGCGAGTGGCTGGCGGCCGTGGATTGTTCGACCATCGCCGCGTTCTGCTGTGTTACCTGGTCCATCTGGTTGATGGCGGTGTTCACTTGCACCAGCGCCGTCGATTGCTCTTGAGCCGAGGCGGCGATCTCGGAAACGAGGCCGCTGATCTCACTCACCTTGTTGACGATCCCCTGCAGCGCCTTGCCAGCTTCGCCGACAAGATCAACGCCGGTCTCGACATGTTGCGAGCTGGCCGAGATAAGGCCCTTGATTTCCTTGGCCGCCTCTGATGAACGCTGCGCCAGCGCCCGCACTTCCGAGGCGACAACCGCAAATCCACGCCCGGCGTCGCCCGCGCGGGCCGCCTCAACTCCGGCATTGAGCGCCAGCAGGTTCGTTTGGAAGGCGATTTCGTCGATGACTCCGATGATTTGCGAAATCTGCTTCGACGATTTTTCGATCTCGGCCATCGCCGCGACGGTTTCGCGAACCACCTGTCCGCTCGCCTCGGCATCGCTTCGCGTGGTGACGACGACGTTATTGGCTTGCTTGGCGCCTTCGGCGGTCTTGCGCACGGTCGCGGTGATTTCATCGAGCGCCGCTGCGGTTTCTTCCAGGCTGGCTGCCTGTTGCTCGGTGCGCCGTGAGAGATCGTCGGACGCTTGGCTGATCTCACCCGCACCGGAGCGAATGCCCCCGGCATTGGTGACGATCGTCTTCATCGCGCCTTGCAGCGAGGTCATCGCCTCGTTGAAATCGGTGCGCAACTGCTCATAGTCGGCGGCAAACGGCGCGCTCAAACGGGCTGTGAGATTGCCTTCCGCCAATTGCTTCAGCCCGGACGCCAGCGACGTCACGACATGGTTCTGCTCGGCCGCGCGCTCGGCCCGCTCCGCCTCGGCCGCCTTGCGCTCGTTCTCGACCTGGGTGATGTCGGCGGCAAATTTCACCACCTTGAACGGCTTGCCGTTGCCGTCGACGATCGGGTTGTAGCTGGCCTGGATCCAGATTTCGCGCCCCCCCTTGCCGACACGCAGGTATTTGGCCGACTGAAACTCCCCGCGCCCGAGCGCCTCCCAGAATGAGCGGTATTCAGGCGACTGACGATACGCGTTCTCGACGAACATGGAGTGGTGCTTGCCGCGAATTTCGCCAAGCGTGTAGCCGAGTGTCTGACAGAAATTTTCGTTGGCGTTGAGGATGGTGCCGTCGAGGCCGAATTCGATAATCGCCTGTGAACGATCGAGCGCGGCCAGCATGCCGCTGTTCAACCGGGCGGAGGTCACATTGTCCCACTGCAATACATTGCCCACGTACTTGCGTTGTGCATCGAACACCGCGCTAACATTGAGCGCGAATTTCAAATCGCCCACCGTGATGTCGGTGCGATACGGCATGCGGCCTGGATCCGACAAAATCTGGCGCTGGTGCGCGGGGTTTTTGTGGAACATGTCAATGCAGGCGCCGATAATGGTGTCGGGATTGAAATTCGGCCAGATCGTACGGAACGCGGCCGTATTCTCCTGCAACAGCTTTTTGGTCGATTCGTTGATGTAGGTGACCTTAAGGTCGCGATCGACCACCATCATCGCCACTGACGAACCGTCGAAGGCCGCGCCCTTGAAGGTCCCCTCACGCGCCAACGTCACTTGTTCAGTGATGTCAGTGGCGAATTTCACCACCTTTGTCGGCTTGCCATTCGGCCCCAAAATTGGGTTGTAGGAAGCCTGAATCCAGACTTCGCGGCCGCCCTTGGCAATGTGGCGAAACTTGTCGGAGACAAACTCGCCGCGATTCAACCGATCCCAGAGCGAACGATATTCGCTGCTGCGGGCATATTCGGGATCGACGAACATTGCGTGTTGGCCGCCAACCACTTCGCCGGCCGAATACCCCATCGCCCGCAGGAAGTTCTCATTCGCGGCGAGGATGCGCCCGTCCATCGAGAACTCGATCGTGGCCTGGGATTTGTCGAGCGCGGCAAGCATCCCTGCGTCGGCGCTGGCCTCGCCGACAATCGGATCGGCCACTTCGATGCGACGCTTAAAAATGCCCATGGCGGCTCCTCCGCTGTCTGCCTGGGAACCTGATTAAGGGCGATATCGTTAATTTGTCGTGTCTTGCTTTGACTTTACGCTTATTGCTACCCCGGCGTGCATTTTCTGGCTGGTTTCGCTATGCAGTAGCCTCGACGATTCTTCGCAATCGCGAATGACAGGGCCGGTTTAGAACCGATGGGCAGCGCAGCATTCAACGCCAAGCTTCACCCGCCGACCCCGGTTGCAAGCACGCGGATAGACCACGCTCGTTTCACGGTGGAACGCACGGAATTGCCGCGTTCGGCCAAATGTGAGTTCCACCTCGAGGATGGTCCAGCCTATCTGGCGCTGTACGATGTTCTTCTTGAGTCCGGCGAAACGAATCTGCGCGGCGTCGCTCACGCCCAGCCACGCGATTTGCGGGGGGCAATCTCGTATTTGCCGGCCGGCGTCGAACTCAAGGGCCACAGAATACACGCGGATCGGCTGAACAGTTACACCGCCATCTATTTTTCCGAATCCTTCTTCGAGGCGCTTCCGGCAAGCCTACGGGCGCCTGATCCGCGCCTCTCTTTTCATGACGCCCGGCTCGAAACGACGCTCAAGAAGATCGACGGCTTGTTCAAAAGCACCGTCCTTGTCGAGCCCATTTTGATTGAAACGCTGGTAACCCTGGCGGCGATTGAACTGGCCAAAGGCGCAAAGCCCTCTCCGGATGTTCGCTTTGACCGCATTTCCGGTGCCCAAATACGGCGCGTGAACGAATACATTGAAGCCAATCTCGGCAAACCAATCTCGCTCGCGGAGCTCGCTGGCGTCGCCCGGCTGAGCGAGTTTTACTTCAGCCGCGCCTTCAAGCAGGCGACTGGATTGTCTCCGTATCGCTTTCTGCTCACCCGCCGGGTGGATCGCGCCAAGTCGCTGATTCGCGCCGGCGGCCTCAGCTTGACAGACATCGCGGCGCTAACCGGGTTTTCCGGCTCGAGCCAGTTCTCGCGCACTTTCACCGCCATCGCCGGGGAAACCGCGCGCCAGTTCCGTCGCCGCTGCGGCCCGGCCGCTCCCGATGACGCCGAGGACTAGGGAAAATTACCGACCACTGGGTCCATCGGTGCTCACCAGGAGGTAGATCGCCCCATGGCGCATTATGCCGTCCAGCGCGCGCGCTATTTCATCGGCGTCGGGCTGAAGCGCCGGCAAGGTTGCAAGCTGGTTGGACTGCTGCACTGGCTCCAAGGCAAAAGTTGTACGCGGATTGTCGGCGTCCGAGAACGTCACCGTAATGCGCCACGGCGCATTGAGCCGCCTCGCGTGGAACAGGGCGTTCAAACCGTCCGCCAAGATTCGCAAATGCGCGACAGCGCCGCAATAGAACCAGACGGTCGGAAGCTTCATCACCCCACCATCTGGCCCTTCGTGCCCCTCGCAGGACCAGCATGGCGCAAACAAGCCAATCCGCGCCATTGCGAACACGAGCGGCAGGATAGCCGGCTCGATTGGATGCAGCACCGGGTCACTCGAAAGAGCCGACGCCGCCCCCTTGCAATAGGGCGAGCACAAACATTGGCAGGCACTTGAATTGCAGTGCGGACAAGCCATCAAACAAGCGGCCCCGCAAACGCGGCCTTCGCTGCCCGATGCATAGGCCGCGCGCGCAAAGTCGTCTCGCAAGGCCTCACGCTCGCCATCGCCGCCTTGTCGTGAAATGCGCAACGAGCCTCCCCAATGGCTCAGACTTGAGGCATCGCGGTAAATCCGCCGTTAAACGAATTCGCGCGGAGAGAACGCTTCGCTGTTACGCGTCGGCGCCGGCTGCCTGAAAGCCGCTGGCAACGGCGGCCGGAATGGCCGCCATGCTTTGAATTCGGTTGTCTTCGGCGAAACGGCGTCGAGCGGCTAGCCGTGCACACCCATGCGCGAGGGCCACGGGCAACCGACAACTTGGCAACGGGCCTCCGGGCACCGCGCATCATCGCGCCTGATCCGCCGCCACGCCTCGCCTATTCCATCGGTCGTTACGCACGAGCCAGCGTCCTTCGACGCATCAGCAAAGGCGGTGAGGTCGGCGAGGCCCCCCCTTAAGCGCTTGAGCTTCGTGACGAAGGTTTTTGTCCTCGCGCGGCGTGCCCGCGCGTGCGGCGTCACCGGCCAGGCGGAGTTTGCCCGCTTCCAAAAACGCCTTGGACTAGGCGCAATATTGCGATGAGGCGATGCGCTCGCACCGGCGGAGCTCGGGGCTGTCTTCGCCGCGCCGACGCCCAAATGCAGCGCAATGATGTAGATCACTCCATGCTTCCCGAGCAGCCGCCGCGAATCAGCTAGGATTCTCCGACGATAGTCGACGTCTTCAAGAAATGTTGCGGCCCTTTTTCTTCTTTGGGAGAGATTTATGAGCACTGTTTATGACCGCCTCGGCGGCGCCGCCGCGCTCGATAAAGCGGTGGACCTCTTTTACGAAAAAGTGCTCGCCGATGACCGTATCAAGGACTTCTTCGCTGGCGTGAACATGGTCGCTCAACGTCAAAAGCAGAAAGCATTCCTGACCATGGCGCTGGGCGGTCCGAATAATTATACGGGCCTCAGCATGCGCCGCGCACATAGCCCCTTGGTGGAGCGCGGCCTCAGCGACGGCCACGTCGATGCGGTTATTGAGACTCTCGCCGCAACGCTCACCGAACTCGGCGCATCGCCTGCGGACATCGCCGAGGCCGGAAGGATCGCCAATTCGGTGCGCGATGACGTGCTGGGGCGCTAGGAAGGCCCGATGGCCAGCCTCGCCCTTCTGAGGGCTGCCGGTGAAATTGCCTCTTCTTTGAGGGCAAGGCGCGGACGGAACCGTAAGCGGTGGTTTGGCTCCACACGCCAAAGGTCGGCGTGAGCGGGCACTTGTTCGGATCGGTGTGCCATTGGACGACCATAGCGACGCCCATAAGCCGGTTCGCCGCGTCAAAGTGATCGGGGCTTCTTTGATCGACCAGAATTCGCAAAGCAGGGATGCGCGACGTTCATCGTCCCGCGCCGTCATTGCCTTGGCCGCGCTCTTGGGATGCGTCGCATTCTGGGTGCTCGTCGTTTATGCGATCCTGCACGTGTTGCCATGACTGATGAGCGACGCCTCACACCCGGCGGCGACGCTCAACGCGAGGCGCGTCTAGAAGGCGGCGCATGAGCATGTCATCATCAGTCAAGTTTCCAAGCGCCGCGGAGCCCACGGACACCTGCTCACAAGCGGGCGCCAATCGCCTGAAGGCGATCATTGAGCATTATTGGTCCGAACGCGGCCATAAAATCAACGTCACGATCCTGGCGATGAGCTTTCACCCGGCCATGCGATCCACACGCTTCGACATTCGCTCCGACATGATCAACGGCATGCCCAAGTTCACCGCCGCACTTTCGCAATGCCCCTGAGCGCGCACGGCGCGGCGCGGCTCCGAACCAAGCGAGACACCGGCAATGACCAAGAAACCAAATCCGCCAACAGGCGACAAAGCGCTCGCAAACCGCGTTCGCCAAGTGACCCAGTCAAGAGCAGCGCCGAATTGCGCGGGGTCCCCGCAGCCGGGCGCGCGCGCGCAACGACAACCTCACTTCAGGAATGGCGCCTTGACGCTGGACGGGGGTTCAAAGCTGAAGGTGATAATCAAGAACCTCAGCGCCACCGGCGCGCGCGTTGAATACTCCGTGAGAACGGTGCTGCCGGACGACGTGCTGCTCACCGAGCCCACGCTTCAGATCAAACGCCGCGCGCGCGTGGTTTGGCGGGGCGAAGGCGTGGCCGGCCTTCGCTTCATCTAGCGCCAGTGAGACCGCCAGTGAGACCGCCGGAACGGGCGATGGACAGCGCTCCTCACGTCAAGATCCGACGCGCACCAAGAAATTCTCCGCACGCGACACAAGCAACGAGCTCATCAGTATTTGCTGCAGCGTTTTATGCAGCATTCAGGCGTTTTGCGGCGTTCATCCCAACGTCATGCTCCGCTCCGCGGACGCCAAGCCTGCCGACAAGAAGGCAAGGCGATCGCCGACAATCCAAGGCGCCACGCGCATCGTGAAATTTTGGGAGCGCGAGGAATATCCTGAACTCATGGCCTTGAGCCTTGAAGGCTCAAAGCATTGGCCAGACCGACCCCGAGTTCGCCCTGGATCCGGTCTGCGCGCGGCGGCGCCGCAAAGCCAACCCCAGCCGAGCAGCGCGACCGCCAGCAGGATTTGCACGAGATAGACAGCCAGCATCGAACTCGCCTCGCCGGTGGGCGCCCCGCCATGGGCGCCGGCAACGCTCATCATTGCGAACGCGCACGGCGCTCTTGCCGTGCAGCCAGATCGCTGTCGCCCATGAATGAGACGAAGTCTACGATCGCACGGCGGCGCTCTTTGGACTTTATCGCCGCGAACACCCACAAGAGTTCTTCAGCATCAAGGTCAACGATCGCCGACGGCGGGGCGAGGCACGCAGGGGTTTCTTCATCGCCCTGCAGGAATTGCGCGGGCGCAGCGCCGAGGGCCGCGCCCACGCGAAGCAACGCCGATGCAGGTATTCCGCAGTCGCCATTTTCATACTTCCGCACCCGCGCCGAGGTAACGCCGATCGCCGCAGCAAGTCGCGATCGTTTCATACCGAGAGCGCGACGCCGGGCGCGAATCCGCCGCCCAATGTCATGGTCTGTCGCGCTGGTCTTATTCGACTTCAAACGAGCCATCGGCGGCGCCCCTCAAAACTGTCGTTTCCTCAATTCACCCGCCCGCAGCGGGATCAACCGGCACGACGAGCCGAAATGTCGTCCCGCTGCCGGGTTCGCTTTCAACGGAGAGGTCGCCGCCCAGGCAACGCGCCAACGCGCGCGCGATGGCGAGACCAAGGCCTGCGCCGCCGCTGCGATTGACCTGGATTTCGGCTGAGAACGGAGCATCGCCGAAGAAGCGAGCGATCTGTTCTTTGCTCATACCAATGCCGGTGTCGGCCACTTCGTAGACGATCACCTGCCCGATCCGCTCCGTTCGCCGGGCAATGCGAATTGTCACGGCGCCATTGCGTGTGAAGCGGTTTGCGTTGCCCAGGAGAATGGCCAGACAACGTCTCAGTTTATCAGGGTCTGTTGTGAGGCGGCCGATCTCGCCTTCGGCCACCATCTTTGTCGAATTGCCAGCGCCTTCCGCGTCGGCGTCCGCGATCAAAGCCTGCGTCAATTGGATCGGATCGACACTCTCAAACGCGAGATCAGCTTCGCCCGCTTCGATCTTGGCGAGTTCGATCAAGCCGTTCGCCAGCCGGAGCAAGCGGAACGCCGCGCCTAGAATGTGGTTGGTGTCCTGGGCGGCCTGCGGCCTCGATGACATTTCCTCCAAGGTGAGTTCGGCGTAGCCAATGACAGTGTTGAGCGAGGTGCGCAGGTCGTGGCCCATATTGGCCAGGAAACGCGATCTTGCGGCGCTCCGCGCTTCTGAGGCCTCCAAATACGCTTCAACCACCATGCTCATATCGAGCAGCGCGCACTTCAGCAGCGCGCTGCTCGCCATGCCGATTGACGCCGCGTCGTCGTCGCCGGCAGCGTCCGCGCGCAAGCGGCAAACACTATTGAGCGCGCCATCAATGACGAGAGCGTATCCGCTGAGGTAAACGCGATGATCGAGACCAATACGAGCATGAGCGGCGCCAATGCGCTGGACGCGCAATTGGTAGTTGTTGTCGAACCGGCCCTCCATCAGCGTACGCCAGTGTCGCAATTGCGCTTGCCGCGCCCGCTGCAAGTGGTTCTCATCCGAAAAATACCGCATCGCCGGCGCGAAGCGGCGGACTTCGGCGTAAAAGTGATCGAGCGCCTGTTCGATCGAACGCTCGAACACGTGCCTGTGCTTCGCCAATGCGCCCCGTTCGGCTGCGCCTAAACCTAGGAAATCGGCGAGCGATGCCGCATTCAGCGTATTCGACGGCACGTCAAGGCCCCCTGGTCAACCTAGCGTCGCACCATGTCGGCGTAACGAGGCCGATCGAATCCTATCCGACTCAGCCCCTTCGCGCAGGGGCAAACCGGGTGACCCAGATCAATGCGCTATGTCGCAACCCGCGAGCGGCGATTCGATTGCCATCACCGAAAGGGCCCGATAATCACAGCTTTCCGTGCTGCCTGGCAGCAATCGCTCGCTCAGAATGAGGATGGATCAGTGCCGCCCGATCAGATTGCAGATTGTGCGACGTGCAATATCGGGGCAGCCGCCATCTACGGGCCCACCTTTCTTAAGTCTGCTGCGTTGGTGAGCGACAAACGGATCTCGACGCTGCGGTTCAAGGCGCACCAGATCATCCACCGCTCGGGCGAGACGCCAAAGATCAGCTACACGCTCAAGGAGGGGTGGGCCTATCGCGCAGTCAATCTCCATGACGGCCGGCGCCAGATTTTGTCTTTCGTTCTTCCGGGCGACACAATTTGCATTGAGGCGATCTGGGTGCCGAACTACAGGGTGCCGTTCACGGTACGCACCTTGACCGACGTCACGCTCTGCGGATTTCCGCCCGAAGCTCTAAATGACATCATCAATTCGAACGCCGCTCAGCGGGACTGCTTCGCTGTTCACATTCAACGCCAATCCGCTCTGGCGGAACGAAGGCTCCTAGATGTCGGTCAACGCCGCGCGATCGCGCGCATCGCCTGTCTTGTGCTCGATTTGGAAAGCGTGCTGCGATCACGCGATCTATCGCACGGGGACACGATCGCTTTTCCAATCCGCCAGGAAGACATCGGCGACTCCCTCGGCCTCACGACCGCCCACGTCAATCGAACTTTGCTCGAACTCCGGCGGCGCGGGGTGCTCGATATCCGCCAAGGTCAAGCGCACTTGTTGGATCGGCAAGAACTGAAAAAAATCTGCACTGATAATTGAACGAGAGCCCGTAAAGTCTCTCCTCTCAACGCCCGTGTAACCAGCGCGTCGGCCACGCCTTGTCAGCGACAGACGCTATCAAGGCGCCTGAGCGGCCATAACTCGCGGGCGCGACGGCCGAATACCGCTAACCCGAACGGGGCCGAATCAGGTATCGCGGATGCGTCTCCGCAATATCTGGCAAATTTCGCAAGATTTCGAAAACGAACTGAGCTAGCGGCATGAACGCTCTGAAGGGTCAGCCGGCTAAGCTTGAGACAAGCCGCGACCCCGCGGACTATTCCGGCATCGAAAGGGCGGCTGTCGTCATGCTCTCGATCGGAGAGGGCGCCGAAAAGGTATTGGCGCTGCTCGACGACGATGAGATCCGCACGGTTTCCGAGGCGATGTCCACGTTGGGCACGGTTCCGTCCAATGTTGTCGATGCGATCGTCGCAGACTTTTTTGCACAGTTCGCCAACACAAGTTCCCTGGTTGGCTCCTACGAACATACTCAGCGCATGCTCGCTGCCGTACTGCCAAAAGACAAAGTCGACGCTTTGATGGAAGAACTGCGCGGGCCGGCGGGGCGCAACATCTGGGACAAGCTCGCCAACGTCAATGAAGTGGTGTTGGCGGGCTACCTCGCCAATGAATACCCTCAGACCGTGGCAGTGATCCTCACGAAGCTTCGACCCGATTATGCGGCGCGGGTCTTGACCGAACTGCCCGCGGATTTCGCGGCGCATTGCGTCGAGCGGATGCTGTCAACCGAGCCGGTCAATCGCGAGGTGCTTGAGAAAATCGAGACAACACTCCGGATCGAATTCATTTCCAACCTGACGCGCGCCAGCAAACGCGACAGCCACGAGCTTATGGCCGAGATCTTCAACAATTTTGACCGGCAAACAGAGGCACGCTTTCTAGGTTCGCTAGAGAGCCGTCATCACGATAGCGCCAACCGGATCAAGGCGCTGATGTTTGTGTTTGAGGATCTGAGCAGCCTTGATGTGAGTGGCGTTCAGACACTTCTGCGCTGCGCCGATAAGGGCGATTTGGCGCTCGCGCTCAAGGGCGCCTCAGAGACGTTGCGATCTCTTTTCTTCACCAATATGTCCGAACGCGGAGGAAAGCTCCTCCGCGACGACATGCAGGCCATGGGACCGGTGCGCCTGAAGGACGTCGATGCCGCGCAAACGCGGCTCGTCGCGCTCGCCAAGGAGCTTGCCGCCAAAGGCGAAATCGTACTGTCCGATGGCAAAGCCGACGATGCGTTTGTCTACTAGGCGCCATTGGGTCGAAGAGCTTGCGCGCAATGTAGGACTGTACGAACTGGCGAGACATTTTCCATGATGGCCCTTGGCGGCATGGAGGATGGATCGAATGACAAGCCAGCACCGGGACGTGCAGCGTAAAATCAAGGTGTTGCGTCACGCCGAGCAAACGGGCTGCGTGGCGAAGACCTGCCGCTATTTCGGCATTGGCAGGGCCAGCTTCTATCGCTGGCGCAGCGCGCACCTAAAATTCGGCGAAGCCGGGCTCATCAACGCCAAGCCGATCCCCAAGAATCCTGTCAACTGGACACCGCCTGAGATCGCCGACAAGGTCCTGCATTTGCGCAGCACGTATCACCTCGGGCCGATCCGCATCGTCTGGTATCTCGCGCGCTATCACGACATCACAATTTCCGAAGCAGGCGTCAGCCGAATCCTCAAGCGCAATGGCGTGAGCCGGCTGCCGCGCGGAACGCGCGTGCGAAAAATCCACACAAAACGCTACAACAAACAAGTCCCAGGCCATCACATCCAGATGGACGAAATTCCTAACCTTCGAAGGGCCGCGCGGCGCCAAGATCCGACGTTTCCAATATACCGCGATCGACGATGCAACACGCATCCGGGCGCTCAAGGTTTACGACAAGCATACCCAGGCCAATGCGATCGATTTCGTCGATCACATCATCAGCAAATTTCCGTTTCGGATTCGGGAAATTCGCACCGACAACGGTCACGAATTCCAGGCCAAATTTCACTGGCACGTTGAAGACCGGGGCATCCGCCATGCTTACATCAAGCGCGGCACGCCGCAGCTGAACGGAAAAGTCGAGCGCTCGCATCGCTCAGACCAGGAGGAGTTTTACCAGCTACTATCCTACAAAGACGACGTCGATTTCGAAGCCAAACTCGACGAGTGGGAAAACTTCTACAACTTCAACAGACCGCACGGCGCCTTCAACGGAAAAACGCCTTACGAAGCGCTGCGCGAAAGGCTATGATTCATTCCTGAGAATCTGTCTCGCCGGTTCGTCCACCTCACAACAAAACGCCCTCGCGCTGCGCCGGAAATCACGCCATCATCGCCTCCTCTTGTAAGGCTCCAACACGCGCAGTGGACGGTCAGGGACCTACGCATCTCTCAAGTGATCGCGGTGGCCAGATCGCCACATCGTGACGGACGGCAGGGTTGCTCGATAGCCGCCATTTCCAGCCCCATGGACAGAGCAGTGTTAAATCGCCGAAGGCTGTCTCCGGTAACGTTGATCCAATAATTGTGGGCGTCGCCAACGGCTACCGTGGGAACCGAACAATTTTCGCGCCATCCAGAAATGCGGCCATTCCCTCTTCGGCGACGGTCCTCAGGAACTCATCCTGGCTGCATGATCTGAAGGAAATGTGTTGTGCCACACAATGGAAGTTCCGGTGGCGTTCACTACCCTCCGGCATCCGAACAGACGCCCGCTGGCCCCGCGTTGTGCTCGATCCGGCCGCGGAATTCATCGTTCGCGGCGGCGTATCGGGCCTGGGCGACACCCACGCGCCGGTGGCCGGTGGCTCGGCCTCCATCAGCTCGCCAACGCGAGATCTGACACGCTCGGCGAGCCCTCGTCCTTCAAAGGATCTATGGCGGTGCGATCAGCCGGCACGCGAAGCGTAAATGTCGTTCCCTCACCATGAGTGCTCTGCACGCAAACGTCGCCGCCCATAAGTTGCGCAAGCCGTTGGGTAATGGCGAGACCCAGGCCGGTGCCGCCGTGCGTGCGCGCTGTTGATGTTTCAGCCTGAGCAAACGGCCTGAACAGACGAGCAAGCTGCTGCTCGGACATTCCAATTCCGGTGTCTTCGATCTCAAACACCAGCCAGTCGCGTGCATGCAGGCGTTCGCGCCGACCTCGCAGCGTGATCACACCATGCTTGGTGAACTTGGCCGCATTCGACAAAAGGTTGAGCAAACACTGGTTCAATCTAAACTCGTCACTATGCGCTTGCCCGAGGCCTTCGGCCAAATCGAGGACAAGGCGGTTTCCGTTCGCCTCCGCTGTCGGCCTTACGGTGTCGATGGCGGCGATCGCAGTTTCGGTGACATCAAATTCTCTGACCTCCGCTTCCATACTGCCAGCTTCAATTTTGGAGAGGTCAAGCAGGCCATTGATCAATTTCAGCAGATGCTTTGCTGCGCCAATTATACGCTCGTGGTCGGTAACGTCATTGCGACGCTGTTCCGCTTCGGCCTCCTCAAGCAACAACTCACTGTACCCGATGATGGCGTTCAACGGCGTTCGCAACTCGTGGCTCATATGTGACAGAAAATCCGTCTTCGCGGCGCTCTCGGCGCGAGCCCTTTCGCCCGCGTCTTTGACCGCCTCCAGCAATTCCTGCATGGACCGCAACTCGGTCAGGTCGCGAACCACGCCAATGAGCTTTTCCACCCCGCCTTCGGCGTCTCGAACGACTTGAGCTTGAGTATGCACGAACCTCACGACCCCATCGGGGCAGACGATGCGGTGGTGCATATCCAACGGTTCGCCATTTGCGAAGCTCACACCAAAAGCACTCTGCAGCGATGGCAGGTCGTCTGGGTGCGTCACATCGATGATGCCGTAGGTCCTTCCCGCTAGCCGCTCGTTTGTGCGGCCGAAGATGCGTATTGCTTGCTCAGAGCAGCTGAACCCCCCGGTCCCGGGCCGCCACTCCCAGCTGCCGATATTGGCGATCCGCTGGGCCTCCTCAAGACGATGCGCCGCTTCCAAAGCGGTCGCGCGCGCGCGCTCAGCACGATCTTTAGCTTCTAGCAATTCCCGGCTGGCCGTCTTCTCGACGGTGATATCGCGCACGATCACGGTGAAGAAAATCCCCTGCAGCGTGATAAGCCGCGAGATTGAAGCCAATGCTGGAAATTCCTCACCGCTCCTTCGCAAACCGCGAATCTCAGAGCGCTCACCCATGCGCTTGCTTTGGACAGGCGAATTTGCGAATGCTCGCACGTGTTGGCCATGCCTACCGCGAAACTCTTCCGGCATTAGACAAGTGACGTTTCGGCCCACCACTTCGTCGGAGGAATAACCAAAGACCTCCTCGGCGGCGACGCTAAACATTGTAATGGCCCCACTCTCGTCAGTTACAATGACGGCTTCTGGCGCAATCTTCAAAATGCCGCTCAGCCTATCCTCACTCAGCCTCAACGCTTCCGCGACCCGATGGGCCTCGGTAACATCTTGCACAACGCCGAGCATGCGCAGCGGTCCACCCGCCGAATCATATTCGACCTCGCCTAGTTCACGCACCATGCGCACTTCGCCATTGGGACGAACCACACGATGATAGATGTCATAGGGCGCGCGCTCCTGCACGGCCAGGCGCACTGCTTGCTCCACCTTGGCGCGGTCATCGGGGTGAACGCGATCCAAAAACGCAGGGTAGCTCGCGCCAAATTCGACGGGTTCAATACCGAATATGCGATAAATCTGATCTGACCACTCCAGATCATTGGTGACGATGTTCCAATCCCAGCTGCCGGTAGCGGCGATGCGTTGGGCATGCTCCAACATCCGCGCGCTGCGCCGCATTGCAGCGTCCGCCTTCACACGCTCCGTCACATCGCGCGTTAGCGCCACCACGTACTGCACAACTTCGGGGGCGCCGCGCGCATAGATTGGCGCGGCGTGCTCCTCCACGTGTCTGTGGACGCCGTTGACGCCAACGATTTCGAATTGACTCGCGGTTTGCTCACCACGGAAGCCCGCCGCCAATGCGGCACGGTAGACGTCATGATATTGTGGTTTGATCAGGTTATAAACGCTGACGCCACGAACCTGCTCGACACGAGCTGCGCCGATCATGGCCAAGCCTGCTGGATTCATGTCCTGCAAGACGCCATCGGCATCGACGAGCTTCATGCAGTCTGGCTCTGCCGCGATGATTGCGTGTGAGTTGGCATACTCCAGAAGGATGTTCATGGTATTCCTCGCTCCACCCAACCCTTCACACCCATACCAACGCAGCCCTCGCTCCCGATATTTTCGGAAACCTTAACCGCATCTTCGTTAATTTCTCATTTCTTGCTGCGACTTGCGTGATTCTGCTGTGAACCTTGCATTCGTCGTTTGCTTCGCAGTCGAAATTGTCGGCCCTAACCAATGCCCGCTATGGCCAATGGGCGCAGCGCCGACATATCGTTGCGGACGACGGCCATGCGCTGCGCGCGGGCCACACCGACACCCCACCGACATAGCGAGCGTATCCCCCATCTGCCTCAGCTGCACTCTCGCGATTGAGACTGCACGAGACACACTTACCCGAAGCGAGGCGTTCGAGCGTGCCAACGCGGTCGGACCTCTCAGCAAACGGATTATGCAGAGTGCGCCCTCGCCAACGGACGCCCATGAGCGCATTCCCGCGCCCGCCATCGCAGGCTTAGGACTCTAAGCGACTTCACAGGCTCCGAGTGCCGGCTTTCCTGCGAACGGGAGACGCCTCGTGTGCAATCGCTATGCTTCGGAGATCCGCCACCGCGCGCAAATGCTACGCCGTGACGCTTACGCGTGCGTCTCGGCGCCTCATCTGCGCCCTTTGAAAATCGCCCATGCCTCTCATCGCGTTCCTCCTTCGCGATAATCGGATAGCGGGCGCGCGCACGCTAGCATCTTCGTCGATCATTTCTTCACGCCCAACGTGGCGCAGTTTGCGGACAGAAGTGTCTTCCTCCCGACAGCGGCGGCAATCTCGTCTTGGTTCAGGAGCGGACTTGCTTCAGAGCGCAAGCAGCCTCAAAATTTTGTGAGAAATCTTTTCCAGAACTTCAGGGTGGCTGAATCAAACGATAGGCTTAATCTGCCCTGAAACGATGGCGCGCGCGGCAGCTTGCGTGCGTGTGCTGGCGCCAAGACGAATGCGTGCGCGCTCGATATGACGGCGCACCGTTGCTATGCCGATCTCGAGCTTTCGTGCGACCTCCGCATCGGTCAGACCGCTGGCGCAGAGTTCGAGGCACTGACGTTCTCGTCGGCGCAAGAGCGCAAAGCTTGGCGCGGCGACCGCGCAAAGCTGCGCGGCGCGATGATGCACAACGATATTGGTAATCTTGCCGGCCTCAAAAATCTCTTCAGGCACGTCGGGCCCGGGAGCAACCAACGAACCAGATGCTCTGAGATGATGCACCGGCGCCAGGGCATGCGTCCTTCCATAGTGAAGGCCGAATTCGCGAGCCTCGCCAAGAATGCGGCGCTGGCGCCATGACAAGGGCTGGCGAAACTCTGGATCGGTCCACACAAACTCGCCAATTCCTGCCTCAGCAGCGCGGTACACCGGATCAATGAGATGGAGACGTTGCGCTGAGAAATGCGCGATCCAAGGTTCGGGATAGTTTTGAAAGACGTAACTCGCCTGCTCAGGTCGGAGCGGGTCGACATGGGCGCCAACAGCCGCGAAGGAAAATCCAAGTTCAACCACGCGCCGGCGCCAGATCATTTCGAGATCGGCGAGCGTTTGGGCCGTCTCGCACGAGGAGACGAACTCCAGCAAATCGGTGGTGATGCTTCGGGTCATGAGGATCACGCAAGGCGAAGTATAACAGCTTCGCCCGCGCGCATCACCTCCCATCGGACGCCGCAATTGAGCACTTAACACCAACGTCGGTGACGAAACTCGCACGTGAGTCGGCGCGGCCGGCGCGGCACGCCTCGAACGAGTTGCAACATGTAGCGCCAATAGGATTTCAACGAGACGCTCGCCGTCATGTGGGAGCGGACACTCGATATGCGAATGGTTTGGGGCGGCGTTGCAGCCGCTTCAATCAGCGTGCTCGCGTGCTTCGCCGCGACCCAATCGTGCGCACGAACCTTCAACTACCAGGCAGCTCTCGGGACGCCGGCTTTTGTGTTCGGCTCGACGCCGATCTATGCGCCTTTCTCAGTGTTGACCTGGTCGAAGCGCTGGAGCGCCGAATATCCGCGCGCCTTTGCATTGCCGAAACTGATTGTCTTCGTCGGCTTCTTGGGCAGCGCAATGCTTTTGCTGTTCGCGTTGAAGTCGCCCCATCCCAGCCAGCGGTCGTTCGGCGCAAAGAGCTGGGGCGGCCGCAAGGATGCACGGGATGCTGGCCTCTTCGCCGAAGGCGGCATCATCATCGGAAAGTTGGGTGGCGAGATCCTCGCCTATGACGGCCCACATCATCTCTTGCTCACCGGCGGCACGCGCTCGGGCAAGACCCGCGGCAGCGTCATCCCGACATTGCTCGCCTGCCCGCATTCGATTCTCGTCTTGGACTTGAAAGGCGAGTTGCACTCCGGCGACGCGCGCGTTGATTTTCCTGGCGCCGCCGGTTGGCGTGCAAAGCTCGGTCCCGTGATCCGGTTTGCGCCAACCGAAGCGATCTCGGATCGGCTCAATCTCCTCGATACGATCCGGCCGGGCGCGCAAGAAGTGCGCGATGTTCAGAATCTCGTGGAACTCATCGCAGACCCGTACGGCGACGGGCGCTTTCAGGAGTTTTGGGATCGCGCCGCCAAGCAAATCCTCGCCGGGCTCATCATTCACGTCGTCTATGCTGAGCCACTGCCGAGCAAAACGCTGGCGCGCGTGTTCGAGTTGCTGGCCCGTTTCGACGACACGGTAAAGCTGATGGAGGCGACACTCCACCGTAAGAACGAAACCAGCGGCGAGCCTGAAACGCACCCCGAAGTAAAACGCGCCGCGCATTCTTATGCCGCCTATCATGAGAAGCTCCGCGCCGGCATCAAGGCGACGGCTGAAAGCTATCTTGGCCTCTTCGCCGATCCGCTCGTGCGCCAGAACACGGCGACGTCCACCTTCCGCATCTCCGACCTCATGTGCGCCGAAGAGCCGGTGACCCTCTATCTTTGCTGGCCGCCGAACGATGCCAAGCGTGTCAAACCGCTTATCCGTCTTGTCTTCGGCGCCGTGCTCCGCGTTTTGATGGAGCACCAGGAACGCGCCGCCGATGGGCGTGAAAAGAAGCGCAATCTTCTGCTTCTGCTCGATGAATTCCCTCAACTCGGCAAGCTCGACGTGTTCGAGCAATCGATGGGCGCGATGGCAGGCTATGGCCTCCGGGCCTATCTCGTCACCCAATCGCTGCATCAGGTCACGCAAGCCTATGGCCGCTATCACACGATTTTGGATGGGTGGTCGATCCCGCTCTCCGCCATGCCCGGCGCCGACGCCGCCGGCAGCGCCGGTCTGACAGGCGATGTTGATGCGCACATCGGGCGCATTGTCGTGGCCTCACTCATTTCAGCCGTGCTTGGCGTAGCAGCCAATGAAAGTGAGGACGAAGACGACCCCAGACTCTCTCAGAGCATCGGCGACGCCGCCGCCCAGCAAGCCGCGCAAACGGGATCGCGCATCGTCGATCGTGAACTGAACGTGCGACCGACATTGCATGTACGCGCGGGCGCGCGCGTTCGGGTGCTCGTTAGCCAAGACATTCAGCTGCGCCCCTACCCGCCGTGAAGAAGCAGCGCGCGACGGATGATCGCTTACCTCAACCCGGTCTATTCGGCCATTCGGGCCAAGCGGGGTCGGCTCCGCGCGCAAAGCCTGCTTCCCAGCGAGCGCACTCGGCTTCGGCGACCCCCTCAAAGCGCATCGCAATGCCGCCGCCTGTCTTGCTCAACGTACGCGAAGCCGCCGCCCGCCTCGGTCTCTCGAAATCCACATTGGACAAGATGCGCTGCGCGGGCAAAGGGCCGCGCTTTGTCAAATCGACCGCAAGAGCTGTGCGCTACGATCCGGCCGATCTGGACGCCTGGATTTCCGCGCAACGCCGCTCCAGCACGAGCGAGATGTGAATCACCGAGCCGATGGCGGCCCCGAAGGAGTGTCACTATCTTGGGCCGGTCCACGAGCGCTGCGAGACCATGATGCACCCTAAACGTCTGAAGCAACTGGCGACCTACCCTGAACGATTCGGCGCGTGGCTGCGCCTCGGCGCACTCGGCCTAGCCACGCTCGCAGTGAACGGCGCCGCGCTGATTTTTGCGTTCTTCGTTCGTGTGCCGGGCCATGAAGATTACACCCGCGGCATTGGCACGATGCTGCAGTGCGCCGGCGTAATGTTCGTCATCTTTGGGGTATTGATGACGCGCGCGCAGTTTGGGTTGCCGTCCTTGCATGGGGCGATCATCGCTTGGTTTTGCGGCGTACCCCCCATCTTTCCGAAGGATCAGTTCCTGCACATGGACGGTGTGCTGGCTGGCGCAACGGCGTTTGGCGTCGGCAGCGTTCGCACCGGCCTCAAGCCAGACGCCTCAACCGACGAGAAGATCGACTTTCTGCTGAAGGAAATCGAGCGCCACGATTGTGCGCTTGAAGCGGCGAGCGCGCTCGCGAAAGAACGCCACGACAGCTTGAAGGCGCAGATCGATGCCGAGACGGCGAAGCAGGATACAGACATTCGCGACCTCCGGAAGTTACTGAAGTCGCACGCCACGGGTGGCCTCGATCTTTCATTCTGCGGCGCCGTTTTCCTCTTCGTAGGCGTTGCGCTCGGCACGCTGCCGTACAGCTGGCTGGAGTAGGCGCGAAAGCGATCGAAGCGCGAAGCGCCGAGACGCGCCACACGCTTCCTCAACGCGCGGCTCGGTTCACGAGAGCGCGTCCCGCGCCTTGAGCGCGGGTTCGCCCAAGGCTCACGAAATCTTTCTATTCGGCTTCAGCGTCTCCAAGCTCAACACAAGCGCATCTAGGTCCGTCGCTGTGAGCGCCGCGACTTCCGCCTTGGTGTAGAATGGTCGTGAGACTTCAACATAGACACGCGGCGGTCGCTTCCTGTGTTGCTTGCAGAATTTACACGACAGGCGCTTAGCGAGATCAGCAACGCGCCCCTCGGCGCCGTAGAGTTTCACCAATTCGATCGCGGTAAAGAGCGTGCCGCGCGCGCATCCCGTGCAACCGAAATAGAGCCCGCTCAGTCGCCCGAGCTGGCCAAATTTCACCGGCACTTTCTCCTCATACCCCACAGATGCGCTCGTTCTTCAAAAAGAAGGCGCTGCCTCCTCGCAGAGACCGCTTGCACGCTCAACCAATTTGTGCTTGTTTTGTTCTCACATCTGGGGACCGTTGGCGCGCATCTTTTGCGAGCCAAACACGTCGAGACATCAGCGCCCTTCTCTTCAACGCTTGAAGAAGGCGCGTCTCTGTCCATGAGCCGTCTCTATCTGACCGCGCGCGAGTTTGAGGCGCTGCTGAAGAAGCAGAACGGCGCGTGCTGTGTCGATGAGTGCGAAGAGACCGAAGGTCTGATCGGCGAACACTCAACGCCGAACGCATGGCGACGCGCCAAGCCCGACCAGCTCATGTGCACAAGCTGCCACAAGATCAAAACGCTGCGCGACATCAAGGCGATCTGGAAAGCGAAGCGTCTCAATGGCGCAGCACTTTCGCAATACGAGCGTCGGCGCCGCTACGGCCCGCAATTGCGT
>JALHQO010000022.1 GCA_022841905.1 Hyphomonadaceae bacterium
TTTAGCGTTTACAGGGAGATAGGCGGACATCGGCGGCTCCTTGCGCTTATTGGCGGAGCTAGCCATATTCCCTCCGAAGGCAGAGGTCACAGGTTCGAATCCTGTCGGGTGCGCCATCCTTCTAGTCCACGCCCAATCTGACCCGCGTCATTGCTGACGCTCCGTCGCCTATGGCAGGCTAACGCCATGGAGCCAGTCATCTATCGCAGGCGGCGGGACAGGCTGTCGCGCAGCGAGCGCGAGTGGCGCGTCGAGGACGATGCACTGGTTTCGCGCGGTTCTGGTGCGGAGAAGCGCTATCGCTGGAAAGATATTGTCAGCGTCCGGCTCACCGCCGAGCCGCTGAGTGGCCGGCCATGGCGTTACGTGTTCGAATTGCAGCCCCGGCATCAGCGCAAGATTGTGCTCGACAACGCCCACTTCATCAGCCCCGGTGAGTATGAAGATCGTTCTGCTGCTTACACGCCATTTGTTCGTGCCGCGGCGGCGAGGCTTGCGGCTACCAACCCGAAAGCGCAGGCCCTGATCGGGGAGACGCCGAAGCGCTATTTTTTTCTACTGCTTGTAGCGCTGTTGGCATTGTGCGGCTTAGCTTACGTGCTGGTCGCGGTCCCCAATCCGTTCGATAATTTGCCTTACAGTAATCTGCTCAAGTTCGGCGCGATCCTGCTCATGCTGCCTGTTTTTTGGCGCTGGGTGCTGAAGGCGATGCCGCGCGGTGTGGCGCTCGACGCAATTCCCGAACGCGCCTTGCCACCGGTGGCCGGTAGTTAAGCCAAAGTTTACGGCGCTGGTGCATCCATGTTCGCGGAGGTTCCCTCGTGCGCAACAAAGACGGCCGTCGCGATCTTTCGCTTATCCGCGCCAGCGGCTCGACGGCGCGCGTGCTCAATCTCGCTTTGGCCTATGAGCGATATGGCGAGACGGAAGACTATAAAGCTAAGCCCATGTTTCGGAATCAGCGTCTCAATCGCGCACTGATCCTGAAACACGTGCTGCGCGGTCACGAACGCGACCTCTTTTCGCGCCCGCATTCGACCGTCACCAAAGTGATCCTACCTTACGCCGCCAAAGAGCTTGAGCTCGGCGGCATCAGCTTCATGGTCGGCGAACTCAAGTTCGAGCGCTTGCTGCGCGATGCCGCTGGCAACTACGAGTCGGAAGAAGATTTCCAAGCTGACGCCGAACTCTTGCGTGTGCTGGCGACGCTCCCGTCGTTCGATCCATTTTTGATGCGTGAGCGCATGCGCACGATCGGCGTCCAGCCGGCCCGCTGCTATTTCGATATCGCGGAAGCTGACCTCACGCGCATGCGTAGTTTCGTCAGCCGCGAGATCGGCCAGCTGGTCAGCCTCGCCTTCGCGACGGGCGGACGCGATGCCGGCGATCTCTCCAAGCGTCTTGCTGAAAAACTGATGACGGACGAGACGGCGCAATCGCTCGATCCGCTGCGCCAAACGCTGCGCCTGTCCGGTGATGAATACATCGAAGGCGTCTTCGCCTGGAAAGGCTTCCTCTATTACAAATGGCTGATGGACGAGATTCGTCCCAAGCTTGCCGACTTCAAGCCGCGCTTCGCGGGCTTGCGCATTATCGGCGCCGATGGCGAAGAACGCCGCTCGCTCGCTGAAACGCGGCGCGACATTTTGGGCAAGATGCAGTTGGCGGTCGACCGGGTCGATGAAACCCTGCTCGAATACGGCGCGGCGTTCGCGTCCCTTGCGGAGGGCCAGCCGGCCGCGTTCCGCAGCTTCCTTTTGAAGGCGCCATCGCTGTTTATCCCGATGGGCGAGGCGGTTGGCGTCGTGCGCCACATCGACTCGTTCTGGCGCTTCCGCTTCCCGAGCGAGGCCGCCCCATTGATGGAGGCCGACGAAGCCATCGAAATCCTGCACGATTTCGAGACCACCATCGCCGGCGTCGATTTCGTGAAGCAGACCGCTGGAGCCCAGAAGTTGGCCAGCTAAGCCGACCTGCGGCCTTGCCCTCAGGGCCCGGGCCGCGTAGGAAACCGCCCTCCCGCCGACCCTTCGGGGCCGGGTCCTGGGCCGCCTTAGCTCAGCTGGTAGAGCGGCGCATTCGTAATGCGTAGGTCAGGTGTTCGAGTCACCTAGGCGGCACCATCTCCTCCTTTTCGAGCGTTTTCGCAGGCCGTCTCGAACACCTTTATGTTTTGCGCGTTTGAAGAGGGGGTGTGCTCGCGTCCTGGCGCGGGTCTCTCACATCACAATTGTCTTGCGACCCGGAAGCCGTAATCGCTTAGGCGATAAACTGCGGTGTCGCCGGTGCTGAATGCAGATCGCAAGTAGTTAGGTCCGAAACTCCAAGAACCCCCGCGGATCAGGCGTTCTGAGCAGTTGGAAGCGTTGCAGTCTGCGACCCACTCCCAAACGTTGCCGTGCATGTCGTGGAGACCGAACGCGTTTGGTCCAAATGAACCGACTGGTTGCGTGCGGTTGTCCAAACAGGCGTTGAAGTTTGCGCCATTGGCTGCGCTTGGGTGGCAGATCGGCAGTTGGTCGCCCCAAGAAAAGTGTGTTGGCGTCCCCGCGCGCGCGGCCATCTCCCACTCCGCCGATGTGAGCAGGCGGTAGCTTTGTCCGGTGCGCTCGCTCAACCATTGGACATAGGCTTGAGCGTCGCGCCAACTCACATGGATCACCGGCCGCTCGCCGCGCCCCCAACCCGCGTCAGATGGCGAGTAGCGACCGCAACCGCCGGCGGCCACGCAGGCGTCCCATTCAGCGAACGTCACTTCATAGCGACCAACCGCAAAAGATTGACCAGGCATAGCGACGAGTTCTGGGCAGTCGTTGCAATCTCGGAAGCCAAGAGATGCGTTGTTTCTGGGCTGCTGCTCTATCGGCGTAGGCGGGCTGGCTACGATGGCGCAGTGCACTTCGCCATTGAGATAGACAGCGCCTTCGCCAGCGCTAGTGAGGACGATGGCCCCGCCGGCTTGGATCGGTTCGAAACGACCGCCTTCGCAGCGGAACGGCTCATCCGTCGCGGCGAGAACTTTAGTGATCACCCCATCGCTGCGGCGATAGGCGATTGGAAGTTCGCGAGGACGCGGCTCGTGAACCTCGTGCCGACCAATGGCGCGCTCGGCAAAGACTCCACGCCAGGGATTGTACAGCACCGCGCCGTAATCGATCACAAATCGAGTCCAAGGCTTGAATTGGAGACTGTGGATATAGGCAGGCAGAGCGGGGTCACGCCGACTCTCAACACCGTGGAGAAATTTGGCGCCCAAGAACGCGACGAATGCGGTTGCGTATATCGCAAGCCCGGCGCCCCAAGCGCCAGCTGCAATCTTGGGGGTTCGATCGAATTGGAGACCAAGCCACACTAATGCAGGCGCAAAAATCCAGGCCACGTAACGGGTGACGTAGTATTGCCCGGCGTTGAAATTGCCCTGGGTCAGTACCGGCACGGACATCAAGGCGACGCCGAGCAGAAGAACGTCGGCGCGATCGAACAGGACCGCGCGTCCCTCGTTCCGCGCGCGCGAAACGCGAAGCGCCACCACCGCCGCGAGACCGAGGAAAACGAATGGAAACCCGATGATCGCCCCCTGATCCAGATCGAAGAGGAGGTGACCAAACATCGGAAAGTTAAGTTGGGAGAAGCGGACAAACCCCTCGCTGACGATCGGGTTTGCCACGCCAACGAAGATCAGATTGAACGCTGGTGCAATGGCTGCCACGACCGCGCCGGCGAACAAGCGCCAGCCGTGATCAAAGATCAGATTGAAGCGCAGCCTGCGCGTCGCGTTGTCCCAGGACTCCATCAGCGTCGCGATCCCGAGCGCGCCCAGCATCAATATTGCGCTGGGATTCTGAAGCGCTGCGGCGCCGACGCAAAGGCTAGCCAACAAGATCCGCCGTTCCAAGAATCCGATAGCCGCAATCAGCAAAAGCGAAGCCGTGAAGACTTCTGGATGCGGCCACGCCGCGTACCAATTAACCGCGGTGACGCCGAAGCTCACAGCGACAAGGAGCTTCGCCGCCATTGAAAGCGCCGGCGAGCGCGCGATCCAATAGCCGGCCGCGGCGACACAGATTGCGTTGAGCGCCAAGAAGCCGAAGAGGGGATCGAGCCCAAACAGTGACAAGAGCACCGCGAAGGGGGCGCTCAGGAGCGAATAGAACCAAAAGTGGATACAGAAGCGACGCCCGTCTGGTCCCTCGATGAGCATGTACCAAGGCTCGTCGCCGGCGATGTCGGGGCGCTGTGCAAGCGACTCCAGTACCGACTGTTCGATGACTGGCGAGCCCTGCAGCCACGCCTGCTGCATGGCGAGATAGTATGCGCCATCTCCTCTGAGCTCGAAGCCGCTTTGGCTGACGACGCTGAACGCGACGCTAAGAAGCAGAAAAAGGATGATTGAAGCAGTCGCCATTCGCGGCTGATGCTCAAGCCACTCTATCGCCCGCCATTTGTTGGCTTCCTTCACCGCCAGCATCAAGGTCTCTCACACGCTGCCCGTGCTAACGAGCGTGGTCTTCATTGGGAACGGCATTCTTCAGGTGAGCGAGGTGCGGTCAAGGCTCGCGCGTTTCGCTTAGGCTGTTCGCTAGTCTCTGTCGTTAGATTGCCCATTCACCATGTTATGGTGCGCGCATTAGAGGAGCCCTTTTCGGTCTTCTAGGAATTTTCGCCGCCAGCCGTGTGGTGGAGAGTGCGGCTTGTTCTATGCTCCTCGTCGGCATTATTCCGCCAAGTTGCCGAAAACTTCACTTCTCGAGCGTTCTGAGTAGCGCGCGCGCGAGCACTCATGTCGGTAGACAGGTGTGCGCGGGGCAGGGACCGAGGCGCGAGGAGTAAACCATGACGAGCGAATTCCCGGCGCTCGGCGCAGTCCGGCCAATAACAGCGGCGACGTTCGCGCCGGGTGCGCATATGCCGGCGCTCGACGGTCTGCGCGGGATCGCGATCATCGCCGTTTTGCTCTACCATTTCGGCGTCGGCCTCACCTTCGTCGGCTTCGAGGCGAATGCTCTCATTCGGGTCATGATGATGGGCTGGGCGGGCGTTGACCTGTTCTTCGTGCTTTCAGGCTTCCTAATCACCGGCATCCTCTACGACGCTAAGGGCGATCCTCACTATTTCCGCAATTTCTATATGCGTCGTTCGCTTCGCATCTTCCCGATTTATTTCCTCTGCATCGGGCTGATGTTCATAGCGGTGCAGATCTTGCCGCCGCTCAATAACGACCAGCAAGATGGCTTCATTTATCCCCTGACCTTCACCACCAACTTGGCCGTGGCATTCACGGCTGATTGGTATGAGATACCTGTTATTCTCGCGCATTATTGGTCGTTGGCGATCGAGGAGCAATTCTACCTCGTATGGCCGGCCATTGTATTGCTCACGCCGCGCGGCTGGCTGATGCGGATTTCGCTGACCCTTATTGTGTTCGCCTTGGCGCTGCGTATCGGTATGTCGATATCCGGCGTTGATCCCAACGTGATTTTTGCGCTGACGCTGACGCGCTGCGACGCGCTTGCCGTTGGCGCCTTCTGTGCGCTGGCGATGCGTGATCCGAATGAGATGCGCCAGCTTCTCAAATGGGCGCCGGCCGTGGCGGGGTTGGCGCTCGGTGCGTTGGTGGTGATAGCAGCCGCGACGGGTCAGGTTGCGGAATATACTCCCTGGGTTCAGACATTCGGCTTTTCCGCGCTCTGCATCGGCGCCGGCGCAGTGCTGGTGATGTCGTTTTCCGTGCGCACCTTAGGCGCGGCACTCTCGGCGCCGGTGCTACGCTGGTTTGGACGCTACAGTTATGGAACGTACGTCTGGCACTACCCGATCTATTTTGTGGGCTTTGAAATTGACTCGCTGCGGCGCCTACTTGGAGTGCAAGCTGACTGGACGGGGTTGGCGTTCTTCGCCGCGGCCGTGGGCGGAAGCATCCTTTGTGGTTATGTCAGTTATCACATCATCGAGAAGCGCTTTCTCGACCTCAAGCGCCACTTCGAACCGTCGCGGGTTTAGCGTTCGCGGCCCATTGTTCGAGGTTGAAGGCCATCGCCAGCATCAGCGCGATGAAGCAGAAGCTGTAGTTCCTCACCTCACCGGGGCCGGCGAACAGCAAGACGAGTGGTACGGTCACGCCAGCGGCAAGCAGTGCGTGACGGCGTAAGTGTTTATCAAACGCCCGCCATGCGCCGGCGAAGAGAAGGGCGACAACCGCGATCGTGAACAGGCTGTAGCCGCGTGGCGTCACCATGCCGTAATTGGTCTCGAAAGCGAATAGGTTGCGTGGGTCGATGTAGAATCGCAGGCTTGGAATGAGCCAGGATTCCGAGGTGTTGCCGGGATTGTCCAAGAATGGCGCGCGCGCGATCAAATAAGTGACGCCTGCAATGAACGCCAATCCCTGCGTAATGGCCGCGGCGCGCATCAAGGTATGGCGGCGCAAGAAAAGCGGGAACAGCGTCAAGGCGAAGAAGAGGAAGGCCTCTTTATTCCATGTGGCGAGCACGGTGAGCGGGACGAGCCAAAACAATCTGTTGCGCAGCACCAGCAAGAAGGCGCTGGCCATGAAGAAGAGTTCCGGGAAGTCGTAGAAGAATCCACCCATTGAAAAATAGTAGACGGTGGTCAACCCGAAGAGCGCGGGCGCAAGCGTCGATGCGAGCTCCGAAAGGCCAAGCTCAAGTCCGATCTCGCGCATCACCAGAAGTGCAAGAAAGAGAAAGCCGATGCAGGCATAATAGACGAAGTAGTACCGCACGACATAATCGCGTTCGGCGTCGAAATCGACGCGCATGCGTTGTTCAAGTCCGTTCGCCTCCCACCAAACGGGTGTCCGCAGCTTTTGGACTACGCGCTCCTCCAGCGAGGCTGATAGCAACGTGTCGAAACCGTTGGCTAGCGTCGGCAGAAACTGTCGGTAGACAAACGGCCGATGCGCGTCGCCGTCGAGCATTTGAACGAGCGAGTAGCGTTCGTCTCCATCGCGCAGGCCCCATTTGTCGTAGAAGCCGCTGAACGCGGCCGACGCAATCATCAAATAAACAAACACGATTGCGCCAAGCCGCAGCGCGCCGCTCGTACGAAGTCGCTCACGGAGGCCGGCAAATGCGCTGCGTTTCGCCAGGGCGGGCGCCGCCTCGCTAGTTGTCTTGGTCGCTTTCGGCTCGGTCGGCACGCTGCAATCCCGCTTGGTGGATTGTTATAGAGCGGTACTATTTGCTGAGCCAAGGCGCTCTCGCGGGGCGCGAGTTCGGCGCCGGAATGGACGTTAGTCCAGCATTGGCGCACGCCACCCATGCGTCTTCCCTTGTATGCGTGCGCTTAGGAATGGAGCTTGGTCGCCGGGTCGCCGCTCCACTGTTAGGCTGATTAGAGGACGGAGGGACGCATGCGAATAAGCTTATGGTGGGCTGCAGCTGCGGCGCCGGTCGTGCTGGCGGCCATCGTTGTTGTGCTGCTTACAAGTGGCGGACCGCCGCCCAGTTACGGCGATATGCGGGCCGAGGCTGTGTTTCAGGATTGTCCGGAGTGCCCCGAAATGCTGCCGCTCGAACCCGGCACGTATAGGATGGGCATGGAAGATGGCGGGCGCGCTTACGTGATGGCGTCGCTAGGTCTTGCTCCTTCAGCCCGGAAGGACGTGACGATCGGCTATGCCTTCGCGGTGTCGCGTCACGAGATCACGTTCGCACAATGGGATGCTTGTGTTGCCGATGGCGGTTGCGGCGGCTATGCGCCGCCCGACGAAGGCTGGGGACGCGAGGACCGCCCGGTGATCCATGTCTCCTGGAACGATGCGCAGTCTTACGTGAGCTGGCTCTCGGAAAATACGGGCCATGCATATCGGCTGCTGACCGAGGCGGAGTGGGAGTACGCGGCGCGCGCCGGGTCGCGCGGCGGTTATGCGTGGGGGAACACCGCAAGCCACCAATGGGCCAATTACGGCGAACCGGATTGTCCACCTTGCACGGGACGCGTCGAGGGCGCGGACGAGTGGTTGAACACGGCGCCGGCAGGAAGCTTCCCGCCGAATGCGTTCGGGTTGTTCGACATGAGCGGCAATGTTTATGAATGGGTTCAGGATTGCTCGGTTGAAAACTTGCCCCGCGAACCGGTTGATGGCTCAGCATTTGAGTCTGACGCCTGCGAGAACCGGGTGATCCGGGGCGGCGCCTGGTATTCCGATCCGCATCGCGTGCGTTCCGCCTATCGCGCCTACAACACGCCGGACCGTCGCGATCATGTGATCGGCTTCCGCGTGGCGCGGGTGATGTGATCGGTCTCAGAGCGTTGGCGGCGTCCCGGCGATGAAGCGCTCGACCTCCGCCGGCGTGCCGAGCGGGATTGCCGCACTGAATGGGATGTCGTGAACATAAACGTCAGCGCCGTCGGCGATCAGGCGATTGTAGATCGGCGCCACGTACCGCTCGCCTTTTTCCAGATTGGCCGGATCGGCATAGTGGCGCGTGTAGATATCTTCGTAGCGCGCGAACGAGTCGAACCAATAGAGCCCGATGGTGGCGTGGTTCGAGATGCGGACTTTCTCGCGCACTTCACTGACGCGACCGTTTTCGTCTGCGGCAGCAAAGCTCCAGCCTTCGCCGGGCGCGTCGAAGCACGGGATCCAGCCGGCGCCGTGGACATCGCCGGGGCTGAGCACGTCCGGATGCGTGAACGTGTCGATATTGTGGATCAACATGGGCGCTGCGCGATCGGCGATGTGATCGCGCGCGAGCATGGCCGTCGTAGCTTGCCCGTCCGTGGGCGCGTCGAGTTCGACGATGGCGCTGTGAACGATGCCAAGCTTCGCTGCTTCGGTGCGGATAAAGTCAGCTGCCTCGTCTGCGCGGCGGACAACGAAGGTGAGGTGCGCGCCATCTTTAACGAACTGGCGCAGGCTGATGATCGACCAGAAAAAGAGCGGACGTCCATGCGCCTCGATCCGGTATTTCGGCACGGCGTAGCCCGCGTCGAGAAAACGGCGGCCGAAACCGGCCATGGTGATGATGATTTCCGTCATCAGTCTTCGCCGCCGACCAGGCCGAGGATTTCGTCGTAGCTCAGGTTCAAGAATTCATCGGGGCGGATGGCTTTGTCATCGACATAGAAGCCGCCTCTGCCGCCCCAGGGTTTGCCTACATAGAGCTCATCGTACGGCACCTCATGCTTATCGAGCCATTGCATCAAAGTCTTGGCGGTGGTCGCTGTGATGAGGCCGATATTGCCGCTATGTGTGTTCATGTTACGCGAGGTAGCGAGGATCACGTAGAATCCGGCCTCGCGATATTCACGCAGCCGCTCCAGCACGTCGGCGCGGGGCGTCACGTCAGCATAGCTCTGCTGAGGCGTCTTCTTGAGGCACAGTGTGCCGTCGACGTCCATGACGATGCATTTTTCGCGGCGGATCATCGGTCACTTCCCAGAGAGTTCGTCGAGTATACTGGCGCCGCGAATGGCGAAGCCCAGAACTTTGCGCGGGCGATCCATGTGTAGCGGCAGCATGGAGATGAAGAGCGAGGCCTCGCAGAGGCGCACCATTTGCGCGTCGCAGCCGGCGGCGTCGAGCTTCCTGAGAAAAAGCGTGCGCGCCCAATCGGCGGGCGGGTTTTCTAGTACGAGCTTCGGGCGCAAGGCCTCGTCCACCTGAATGTCGAACTTGCCCTGATTGATAAAGTCATAGCCACCTAGCACCGAGTGCGAGAGCTTGGCGACATCGTAGTAGGGGTCGGTGAAGAGATCGTCGGCGGTGGTCGCGCCGCGTGGATCGATCAATTTCAGGTATTGGTTGGTCTTCGAATAAAGAATGTTTGAGAAACACGGATCGCCGTGGCCGAAGGTCAGGCGGTGATCGGGTAGGCGATGGCGCATCTTCTGATAGATGGCCATGTATCGGCTTTGCAGTGCATCGACGCCGCCGCACACCCGCTCAAGCAGCGGTGCGAGCTTCGCGTACTCCGGCGCTTCCTTCAGCGCAGCCAGCCGCTGCTCGACTTTGATGACGTACAGCTCGTCTTGAACACGGCGTACCTCAGCGCTCGGCGTCGTACGCTCGGGCCGGGACGTGATGAAGAAGAAAACGTGATCGAGAAACCGTTCGAACTCCGCTTCCTGAAACGCGCCGTGCACCCACTGCAGCGACATGTCAGGCACTGAGAGGCGCTCCATCCGGTAGCTGGCGGTCCGTCCGTCATCCTTGAAGTCGAACGGCTGGACGAGAAACATCTGCATTTCAGGCGGTGAGAGATGGTAGAAATCGAACTCGCGCTTCAGCTTGGCTCGATCGGCGGAGCGCTTCTTAACGGTGTAGTCGTCGCGTTCAAGCGCGTTGAAATGTCGGGCGTCCAACTGGCCGGACAGGAAGTCCAGCAAAGCGCGTTCATCGCTGATATCGACGAGCGGAAGACGGCCTCGGATCGGGGCGAGCGTTTCGCCGGCGCCCTCGAAGAATTCGCGGCCTTGGCCCTTCACCGCCATGGCAAGATATTGGCGCATGACGGACGCACGCATCAACGCCCACCCGTGTTTGCCGCCATTGTCTCCAACGGGCATATGGAGATTGCTCGGTGCGTAAGTAATTTGGCGCAGGAAAGTGGCGAGCTTAACGTCGTCGCAGGCGGCGGCCAAATGGGCGGGCGCCAACAGGAAAGCGGAATCGTCGCTCTCATTGCGGAGCTGTTCGGCCAGCCGCGCGAGATCGTCTGGCGTGTGTGCGTGGATGAAAAGCGCGCCAGCATTCGAGGCTACCGCCGCCATCGCTTGCGCGCGCGAACGGCGCTGGAAAACCAGCGCGCCGAATTTGTGAACACCCATAAGATCGCGCAGTGCGTCTGACGCGATCAGCGTATCATCAAAAACGATGTGGAGCTTCATGGGCGCGCTCCACGGCGGCCGTAGTGCAGGTATGCGTAGGCGGCGCAGCCGACGAAGCCGAGGAAGAGCAGGGGCGCTTGCGTGGCAGCAAGGTAGCGGCGCAAATCGATGTTTAAAGTGGTGGCGCCGAGTTCGGCGACGATGGTTTCGCCACGCGTGACCGAGGATAAGAAGCTCAGTAGCCCTTCCGCGGCCGGACCCAGCGATCCAGCCAACGCCGGTAGCATGATGGTGAAGCAGGTAATTTCGAGCGCCCAGATCAGAACAGTGAGCGTCACAAGCGAGGCGATCTTTTTGTCGATCATCGCTGGCGCCTGACGAATGGCTCGGCGCAGGGTGTCGATGCCCTGGAGGACGGGCACGGTCCAGCGGTGATCATAACGGCGGATGATCAACACGGCGAGGCGTCGCAGGTTTTCCGGCGCGACGAAGAAGGCGAACGCCGTGCCGACGACGAAAGCGCCTGCGAGCGCGGCGACGCCGTAGAACATGCCATGTGTTTCCGGCGGCGTATTGACGAGCGCGATCGCGAGGATGATGAGGATCGCCGCCACGTCGAAGACGCGCTCCCACCAGGCGATCATGACCCCGCGCACGAAGCTGCCAACAAGGTTGCCTAACTCCACGACCCGGTAGATCTCACCGAGCTTAAGCGGGGCAATGAGGCCGACCGACGCTGTCATCAGGTGAAACGCCACCACAGTGCGGAAGCCTACGCGCCACCCGCCGATCAGTAAGGCGAGCCGAACGATGCGTAAGCCATGGCTGACGAGGTACAGGAAGGCTGTGAGCACAAGTGTGCCCAGACCAATGCCGGCGATCGCAAGGTTGCCGGTCATCGCCGCATGCGCGGTTAGCCCTGTTAGCCAAAGCAGTGTCAAAAACGCAGCGCCGAGCATCGCCAGGCTCGCCCGCCGCCACGGCGTGAGTCTCGAGAGCCTATTGTGGGCGGCGGCCATGCTCATTGCGCGGCAGCCTCGATCGAGGCCGTGTCGAACACGATCGTGGAGCTATAGCCGACCGACGCGGGGGCGGCGTAGTCGGCCGCGAGATAAGTGCGACGATCGAAGCCGTAGGAGAGCGCAATGCCCAACACGCGCGTCGCTTGCCGGAAAAGCCTGACGTTCGAGGTCTGATCCGCTTCACGCCATTCGAGCGGAAAAAAGCGGATGCGCCAGCCCGCCGCGATCGACCGCAACAGCATGTGATAGTTGAAGGTGAGATCGTCGGCGCAGCGGAGGTAGAAACCGTCGCTGAGCGCGCTGACGCGGTAAAGATTGAGGCCGGAACCCAGATCCGTAATCCAGCGGCCGCTCACCATCGAGTAGAGTAGGTTGAATACGCGATTGCCGAGGGTTCGGAAAAGCGAATATCCAGTGAGCTTTGAGCCGGGTGCGAAGCGGGCGCCGAGCAGGCAATCGACGTCGCGGTGGGCGCCCCGTTCGAGATGTGGGATAAGGTCGGAGACCGCGCCCTGGTCATCGCCGTGTAGGACGACGACATAATCGAATCCATTGGCTCGAGCGTAGTTGAAGGCGACCTTGTGCGAGCCGCCGAGCCCGTAATTGCCATCGTTGCGGAGCACTTTGCCGTTCACGCCTTGCGCCGTGAGCGCCTTGATGGCCTGCGCCTCTGTGCCGTCTGTGGCGCGGTTGTTGACCACGATCACTTCGCTGAACCAGCGCGCGCGTTCGGGTGTCAACTGGGTGATGACGCGCGGAATCTGCCGCTCGCAATTGTACGCAGGGATGAAGAGGAGGATGCGCTCGTTGCTCATGACGGCCTCGTGCGCGTGATGGCGGACATGAAGAGATAGTTGGCGGTGAAGGTCACGGGCAGGATGACGAGCTTGGCGATGGCGGGGGCGAACATGTTAGCAGCGAGCCAGTCGACCGCCCAAGAGGCCGCGGCCACCGCGACGACCTGATAGCCGACGTAGAGCGCAAACAGAGGCAGTAGAAAGCGCCCCTGATAATCGAAAAGCCGGCGCACCGAAACGAAGTAAACGAACGTCACCGCCGCCGCCGCCGATAGGAAGTTGGCGAGGCCAGGTCGCACATCGAGAAGCTCGAAGAGTCCTAGAAAGAGCCCGAAGTCGATAGCTAAGCCCGCGCCGGAAACCAGCGCGAAGCCGACGACGCGCGTCAACCATGTCCGCGATGAGGTCTGCGCCGCCACGCTTTCACTCCGTTTAATGCACTCTAATACGCGAGAAGCGTGTCTGGTCGACGCGCTTTCTCTCGATTGGAGCGGCGTACGCTTGCGCGGTGCAAGCATCGTCCCATACACCTGAGAAGTTGTTGTTGCGGGGCGGTGACATGGGCGACATGGTTAGCGGCGGCGTGATCCGCGGGACCTTCCATACGGACGGTGACACCTTCGTATTTACCCTGGCTGACGTGCCGCTCTCTGGCGTGGGCGCGACGCCACAAGCGGCGTTCGACGATTTGATGGCGGCGCAAGCGCGCGCGGGCGATTTGCCGGCGCGTCTGGAGGCATTGGCGCGTGAGCAACACGGCGCGGGCGACCGGCGCACTGTCGTGCGCCTGATTGGCATTGGTCTCATTGCGCTCACCGTGATCGGCGGCGCTCTCGGCGGGGCGGTGGCGCTGGCGCCGCGCGTGGTGGCTGACGTCGCGCGGACGACGCTCGACGAGGTCAACGAATGGGCCAGCGAACTGACGCCGGAAGAGCGGCGTAATCTGCGCGACATTCTCGACGCGCCAGACGAGGAAGAAGCGTCGGCCGACGAAAGCCAGCCGTGAAGGCGTTCGTCATAGGCGGACGGATCGCGGCGTTTGCCGCACTCGGCATGGCCGGGCTCTGGCTCGTCCTGGCGCTGCTGACCTGGGGCGATTTGGCCAACGGCCCCCGTGTTTCGTCACCGTTCAGCACATTCGGTTACGGGCAGGCGGCGCTGTTCTCGGCGCCGGTCCATTTTGCGCACGTGCTGGGCACGCTCGCGTGGTGTGGTGCGGCGATGCTGATCGGGTACGCGCTGGTTATCCGGCCAATTTGGGGCGGTAAGCATTATGCCGGCGCCGGGCTGATGGCGTTGGCGGGCATTGTGCCGGGCATGCTGTTGGTCGGCGCGGTGTCGCGGATCGTAACGTTGTTTGCGCCGAACGCTGTGGCGGCGCCGCTGATCGCGCTGCTGGTCGGGGGCGCGAGCGTGTGGGCGGCAATTGCGCTTTGGCCTCGGATTAGACTCGCGCGCGCGGAATGGCGCGGCGTGGCGATCATGTTGATCGTGGCGTTGCTGGGCGGCCTGGTGTTTCAGCTCCATGTCGATCGCGGTCACGCGGTGGCGGAGGGAAGCATCTGGTTCATCAACACGGTGTTCTTGTCAGAGGTTTATGGCGTTGGCGCGGGCGGCTCGTTCCCGCTGGTCACGCAGCATTATGACGAAGCCGCGTTCCTGCTTACGCCCATTCATTTGCTGGTCAGGCCAGGCGAGGATGCGAGCGCCGCGCTGACCCTGATCTATTGGATCACGCTGGCGGTCACGCGCCTGGGTATGATCGCGCTGACCTACATCGCCCTGCGCGGGCTGGCGCTTGACCGTTTTAGTGCTTTTGCATGCACAGCTTTTGTTTGCGCTGCATCGTTGTCGCTCAATCCGTTTTCTTCGCGCCTGCTCTTCGACTCTCTCAGTCCACTTCTCTACGCCCTGCACGGCGCGCGTTTCTTGGCGCCGATTCTACCGCTGCTGATCGTATCGGCGCTTGCGCAAGGCGGCTTGCGCATTGACGCGAAGACGATCGTGCTGGCGGTGCTGCTAGGGCTCGGGCTTTCGGCGATGCCAGTGCACCTGGCGATCATCGCGCCATGGGCGCTCGCGCTTTTGGTTCTCGTGGGGCTGAATCCGACTGCCGGCGAACGCGGTCCGATGTGGCGTGCGGCCGCAGCGGTCGCCGCCTGTGTGCTTGCGGCGGTGACTATTGTTTACGCCGCCCAATTTGCACCCGCGCCGGTGCGGGCGGGCGTTCTAGCCGCAAGTGCGGGTCTCGGCGGACTATGGCTGTTGTGGTATTTGCTTCGCACCGGGCTGCAAGCGTTGGCAGTCGAGGATCGACGGGCGCTGGCAGTGATGACGCTTGTTTTTTTGGGCTACGGGCTCGGCCTGGTGTTTCTCGGCAACGTTGCGCTCGGGCCTATGTCCGAGATGTTCGGTGATATTTGGCCCTATAGCGCGCGCGATGTGCTTAGTCGGCTTGATGGCGCAGTGGTTGCGCCAAATGCGACGATCGCGGCGTCGCCGTTCTGCCCGGCTGGCTATGAGTGGGGTTATCGAACGCTGACCGGCCATTGCGGTTCTCTGCCGATGTTTGTGCGCACCTACGGGCTTCCATTCGCGCTGATGGCGGCGGTGCTGGCCTGGGGTGCGCTGCGCCTGCGGCCCGCCGGCGATACTCGTAGCAAGACTGTCATGCTGTGGGCCATCGCGCTCTGCCTGCTGGCGCTGCCTGTCGCATTCATCCTGTTTGATTTCATCACGCCCAGTGTTGGTTCAGAGACGACAGGATGGTCGATCTGGCTCCGGTCGCGAGTGGTGGAGCCGTGGTTTGTCGGCGGTGTTCTCTTGGCGCTGGCATTTTTCCTTTGTGGAACGAGCGAGATCTGGCGCGGACGGGCAAACCTAGTGCTCGTAGGCGCGACCGCAGTCCACATTCTGAACCCTCTCGTTGCGTCGTCCCAGTGGGTTGCAAACGTGGCGTACTGGGTGGCGGCTTTCATGACCTGATTGCAACCCAAATCAGACGGCCTGCGGCGCGAGCTCAACTGGCCATTGAGCGTTTCCTTGCGGTCACGGCGGGCTCTGCCTTTGCCGACGGGCTCGGTCACGCGGTCTTGAATGCATCGTGGTCGACCGAGAACGGCTTTTACGGCCGCGATCGCGCCGACCAGGGCATGGGCACCGATTGCCTCAACCTTTTTGACTTTTTCACCCCTAACCCAGCCGACTACGACAATCAGCTTTGTGGTTTTTTCTCAAGCTTTGGCGCAAACACCCCCATCCTCATCCCGAACTCTCCCTTCAGCACGATGAACCGCATCGAGGCGGGCGTTGATTCGAACGTGACCACTCTCCCCGCGGGGTATGGATTTGATCGGAATCCTTTCCGCGTCTTGTCGGTGCCGACGGAGCGCTTCTCGTTTCAAACGCTGTTGACACGCCGTAGTCAATCCGAGCGCTTCGACGCGGCGGTAAAGTGTGTCGTGAAGCAGGACGCGAGTAGGCGTGCGGATCAACTATTCGCAAGGCGCATCGGGGCACAACAGTGTCACCCTCAGCGGTGAACTGGCGGATTTCGCCAAGTGCGTCGGCGCGAAGCGAGTGGGCTGACCGCGCCGTGCGCTTAATCCGCGCTGATCGCTTCCACGATGCGCGTGTCGGTGATGGCGGTGAGGGCGGCGGTTTGATGCACGGTGCGTTGGCTCGGGCGGCCGCCTTGGATGAAGATGACGAACTCGTCGCCGACTTGGCCCTGGATGGCGTCAAAGGCCGGCATCGGGCCGCAGCTGGTGGCGTCGGTGTAGCGGAGCTCGAAGCGGTTGCTGTAGCGGCGGCCTTTGATGGTGCGCAGCGGGCGCAGGCTGACGCGTTGCGTATCGCCCCAATAGTCGACGCGATCGGCGCTGACGCGGACGATGCGCGCGATGATCACGCTATCGGCCTCGTCCCACATGCGTTGCTGGCGCGCGTGCAGCCAGGCGGCGTGCTGCGCATCTTGCTCGGCGCGAAACGCAGCGACGCGCGCGGCGTGCGACTCATCGCTCTCGCCAACCTCTTGCGGCGGCCCTGGCGGTGGCGGCGGGCAGGCGGCGGCGTGCGCGCCGGTGAGGGCAAGGGCGGCGATAAGTGTGGCGAGGAGCGTGCGGATGAACATGGGTATGAGCATCGCAAGCGGCAGGCGGCGCAGCAAGCTTTAAGAAAAGCTCCGCCAAAGCATGTAGGCCGCAACCGCGAACACCACGAATGCAAACACGCGCTGCAATGCGCCGCGCTGTTTGGCGAGGCGGGTGGCGAAGCTGGCGCCGATGGCGCCGCCGATAAGGCCGCCGCCGATGAAGAGAAGTGCGATGCGCCAGTCGATCAAGCCGTCAAGCGCGTAGCTCGTTGCGGTCGTGGCGCCGAAGGCGCCGACGCTGAACAGCGACGAGCCGACGGCTTGCAGCATGGTCATGCCGGTGGCGCCGATGAGGCCGGGCACGACCAGAAAGCCGCCGCCAATGCCGAAGAAGCCCGAAAGCGCGCCGGCGCCGAGGCCGTAGGCGATGAGCTTCGGCGCGTTCTCGGCGGTGAGTACGACGCTGCCGTCGCCGTCGTCCTTGCGTGGGCGCAGCATGGCGATGCCGACGACGATCATCAGCCCGGCGAAGAGCGGCAACAGGATGTCGGGATCGGTGGCTTTGCCGAGATGCGCGCCGAGCGCTGCGCCGACGACGCCGGCGGCGCCGAAGAGCACGGCGCAGCGCCATTTCACATTGCCGCGGCGCCAGTGATTGATGAAGTTCGCAAACGCGTTGACCGAAACCGCGAGCGCGCTGGTTCCGATGGCGATGTGCGGATTCGCAACGCCGACGACGTAAAGCAGCGCCGGTGTCGCCAGGATCGAACCGCCGCCGCCGATCAGCGCCAGGATCAAGCCGACAACGCTGCCGCTCAGGACCGCGAGGATGTCAGGCAGGGTCATGCGCTGAAGCTGGGCCGATTCCAGGGCATCGCTTTCAACAGCATCGCCATGCCGCACCAGCCGGTCGCGCCCGCGAACGTAAGGCCCGCGCCGACGAAGGCCGAGAGCGCATAGAAGGCCGGGTTCACCAGCCAGCCGAGCGCTGCGCCAGTGACGATGAGCAAGCCGGCCGTGATCTGCACCTGGCGCATGATTTCGAGCGGCGCCTTGCGGTTGGCGTGAACGGGAAGCCCTGCGGCTTTCCACGCTTCGATGCCGCCGTCGAGATAATACGCTCCGCGGAAGCCGTGCGCGAGAAGCTTGGCGGCGTTGGCCTGCGTGCGCATGCCGGACTTGCAGTGAAACACTGCGACCTTGCCGTGGTCGCGGTCGAAATCGTGTGCGTCGATCGCTGAAACCGGTGCGAGGCGGGCGCCGAGAATATGTTCGCGCGCGTGTTCGTCGGTTTCTCTGATGTCGATCAGCACGGCGTCGCCGCTATCGAGGCGCCGCTTCAGGTCGGTGGCGGTGATGGGATTGAGGGCGTTCATTTGCGTTTCCGTTTTGGGGGGCAATAGATGGCGGCGAGCGTTTCCAGAACGCGCGCCGCTTTCGGATCGGCGAGGCTGTAATAGATCGTCTGCGCCTCGCGGCGAGTGGCGACGAGGCCTTCCTCGCGCAGCCGCGCCAAGTGCTGCGACAGCGCCGATTGCGACAGCTCGCACGCCTCCTGCAGCGCGCTGACGGAGTGTTCGCTGGTAACGAGCGTGCAGAGCACCATCAGGCGCGTTTCGTTGGCGAGCGCTTTGAGCAGTGCTGCCGCTTCGCCGGCCTTGGCGGCGAATTGGGTGGGGGAGAGGTCCAGGAGAGCCATGGTGACGCACATATATGAGTTGTATCTAAATTAGCAAGACCTAATATACAGGCAAGACAGAAACCTTGGAGTTCCCGATGAACGCCCCCCGCGTCCGCGCCTTTTTCCACCAAGACACCTTCACCGTGAGCTATCTGCTCTGGGATCCAGCCACCAAGCGCGCCGCCATTATCGATAGCGCGCTCGATTTTGACCCCAAGTCCGGCCGCACCGGCACGAACTCAGCCGAGGCAATCTTGGCCGCCGTCCGCGAGGAGGGCGTCACCGTCGATTGGCTGCTCGAGACGCACGCCCACGCCGATCACATCTCCGCTGCGCCGTTCCTGAAGAAGGCGACAGGCGCGCCGATCGTGATCGGTGAAAACATCAAGACGGTGCAGAAGGTGTTCAAGGGCGTCTTCAATCTCGGCTACGTCACCGCCGATGGGCGCCCGTTCGATAAACTCGTCGCGGACGGCGAAGAGCTGCCGCTCGGCGAACTGAAGATCAAAGTGCTGTACACGCCCGGCCACACGCCAGCTTGTGTCTCGTACCTTATCGTCGACGCGGTGTTCGTCGGCGATACTATGTTTATGCCGGACTACGGCACCGCCCGCGCCGACTTCCCCGGCGGCGATGCACGCACGCTTTATCGTTCGATCCAGAAGCTGCTGGCGCTGCCGGACGAGACGCGCGTTTTCCTGTGCCACGATTATCTGGCGCCTGGTCGCGATGCTTATGCGTGGGAGACGACCATCGGCGTTGAGCGGGCCAAGAACATCCATCTTGCCAACACCAGCGAAGATCAGTTCGTGGCCATGCGCGAAGCGCGCGACAAGACCTTGGCGATGCCGGTGCTGATCCTGCCGTCGATCCAGGTCAACATTCAGGCTGGCGAGTTGCCGCCGCCGGAAGAGAACGGCGTGCGTTATCTGAAGCTCCCGATCGACGCGCTCTAAGGCCTGTGACCGCAGCCACACCCCGGCGCATCCAACACGGCTAAATCTCGCATCTGCCAAACACTGGCGTCGGCAAACGCGTCCTCATCAGGGCGCGATTGTCGGCGCGGTTGGGAGGATTTAGAGAAACGGCACGCAGTCCAAAGCTGCGGGGCAAGGGGTAGTGAGATGCGATCTTTGGTAATGGGCGCACTGGCGTGCGCATTCTTGGCGGCGTGTGCGCAGCAAGAGCCGGCGCAATTGACCGGTGCGGCTTTGGTCGAGCGCGGCGATTATCTCGTCAATGGCGTGGTGCTGTGCGGCGATTGCCATACGCCGCGCAACGCTGACATGTCGTCCGATCTAACGCGCCAAATGCAGGGCGCAGACATCGGTGAGAGCGGGCCGCCTGGCGTGTTCGCAACGCATGCGCCGACGCTCGCAGGTCTGCCGGCGAATTATAGCGAAGAGCAGTTCATCGCGTTCCTGCAAACGGGCGTTCGTCCCGATGGTACGCAACCGCGGCCGCCGATGCCGCCTTATCGCTTGAACGAAGCGGATGCGCGCGCCGTGGCGGCTTACATCGCGACGTTGCCGCAAGCTTCGCCAACGCAATAATAGCAGCGCGTGATCGCATTGGTGCGTATTTCAATGCGATCACGTTTTCTGTTCCATGCTTGACGTGCGCGGCATGTGGGTGTTTCGTTTTGCTGTCGGAAGACATCGGCGCCGTCCGCCGGTTCCCGCTTGCAACGCTCTTGCAGCACACAACACCTGGGCCACGGCGCGCGCTTAGCTTGTCTTCCCGTCCGACGAAAACACCGCGCGCGACAATGGTGTCGCGAACAAGCGCGGACCATTCGTTCTCGGGCCGGCGTCAGGCGACGTTTCAGCGTGTGGTGATGTGTGAGCGAACAAATCAGCAACGCTTTGTAGGCGTTGGGTTTTAGGTTTTAGGTTCTAGGTGTTGCAGTGCGAGAGATGCTGCTCGCCACTGGTGTCTAGAACCTAACCCCTACCGCCTAAACCCCAATGACCATCCGCCTCTTCGCCGCTCTCGACCTTCCTGACGACGTCGCCGCGCGGTTGACGGCGCTGATGAAGGGCGTGCCGGGGGCTAAATGGCGGCCGCGTGAGAATTTGCATCTGACGTTGCGCTTTTTCGGCGAGGTGGCGGAGCCGATTGCCGATGAAATCGATTCAGAGCTCAGCCAAGTTGGCGATGCGCACGCGCCGTTCGATCTCACGCTGAAGGGGGCGGGGAGTTTTGGCGGGGCCGATCCGCATGCGCTCTGGGTTGGCGCGACGGAAAATGCGGCGCTCACGAAATTGGCGGCGGCGTGTGAGCGCGCGGCGCGGCGCGCGGGGCTGAAGGCTGAGAGTCAGAAATTCAAGCCGCACGTGACGCTCGCTTATCTGCGCGGCGCGCCGCTCGATCGCGTGCTGGGATTTGAGCGGCGTTTAGGCTTGTTCGAGGCGCCCGCATTTCGCGTCGAGCGCTTCGGGCTCTATTCGAGCATCACACGGAAATCCGCTCCGAGCCTTTACAGGCTCGAAGCGGAATATCCGTTGTTCGGTCGCGTTTAGCTTACGAAACGCGCGCGGGCGGCGGGGTTTCCGGCGCCGGCGGTTGCTGATCGCGCACTTCCGTCGCCGGCGGCGGGGTCGGCCCCATTGCGCAGCAGCGCACTTGCACTTCCAGCACTTGGCCGTTGAAGCGGCACTCGGTGTCGTTGATCGAACGCATGATCGCCATGCCGCCAGCGCGCGTGGTGTAACGCGTCTGCGTGCAGCCGGTCAGCGTGTAGCCCGGATCGCACGTGCCGGTGCGGGTGCGGTTCAGCGTGCGGGTGACGCAGGTGATCTCGCGCGTCATGGCAGTGTCAGCCGTCGCTTGCGCGCGGTTGGCGATGCCGAGCACGTCGGCGATGCGCGAGCCGAGCGAGACGCGCACTTCTTCGGTGTCGGCGTGTTGTTTGCAGATGTCCGTGTCGGCCCTGCGTTCGTCGGCCGCGCACCATTGGGCGATAGTCATGTCCCCGGTGCGGTTCGCGCACGCGCTGGCGAGAAGCGCCAATGCGGTTGCGGCAATGATGGAAGCGATGCGCATTCTGACGCCTTTCCTGTTATCCCCCGCTTATCCCGGTGAGGGGAAAGCTGAGCGCGGGAAACGCGTCAACCCGAGTCGCGGTTTCGGGGAATCGGAACCGGGCCGGTTTGGGGCTGCTGGCGGCGGCTGGGTAGGCTAGGCGCGGCGACTTTTCCCGCTAAGTTACGGCTTACTGGTTCAAGGAGCTCGTGATGTTGGGACGCTTCGCGGCGCTGGCCGTTTGCGTGAGTTTGGCGGCATGCGCGGGTCTGGAACCGGCTGGCCGCAATGCCGGCCGTTCGCCACAGGCTGCGCCTCCGCGCGCCGCTCCGGCGTCGCCGCCACCAGCGCCGACCTTGCCGCCGCCTGCCGCGCGCACGCCGCCGCCCGCGACT
>JALHQO010000023.1 GCA_022841905.1 Hyphomonadaceae bacterium
CAAGCACAGCTCAATCGCATTGCTCGCGAGCTCAACGAGCGGCCAAGAAAAACTCTGGACTTTCGCACCCCAGCAGAGCGATTTAGCCAGTGTGTTGCATCGACCCATTGAGGTCGCCATTCAATCCGGTCAGTGGCTTAGCACCCGCAGCAACGGCGCGATCTCGCCGAAATTCGTCTTCTGTACGCGAGGGGGGTGTAAGGGAAGCCGGTCGCACCACGCGGCGCGGTCGAATATTCAAACGCGTATGCTAAGGTTGAGCTTGTCTTGAGCCTGTTCACACTGATCTTCGGCGAAATCCCCCCTCGGCGGCACGTCAAGCGGCACAATACAGCCGCTCCTCGGCCAACGTTCACGCACCTGCTCGACACCATCGCCGCACAAGCTTCCAACCATAACGTAGGCGATCTGCGTGATGTCACGGTGCGCGACATCATTGCCGCCGTCGGAAGTCGTTCGTATGGGGCTCTTTTATTGCTCCTGGGTGTCGTTTCGATATCTCCGCTCACCGTACTGCCGGGCGCTAATTGGTTTGTGGCGGCAATAACGCTGCTTGTGGCGCTGCAGATGACCTTCTCGGCACGGCACCTCTGGCTTCCCTCGGCCTTGCTGGATGTGCACATTCACCGCGCGTCTGTTGAAGATTCCGTAGCCAGATTACGCCCCGCCGCACACACCTTGGACGCGTTGCTTAAGCCGCGCCTGACCGTACTGGTGGAAAAGCCGAGCATGAACCTAGCGGGGTTGTTATGCGCCGTTGCAGCGCTCGCGACGTTTCCGCTTGGTCTCGTGCCGCTGGGGCCCGTCGTGCCGGGCCTAGCCGTCTCAACTATCGGTCTGGGCCTCTTCTTCAAGGATGGGTTGATTGTGCTCGTCGGCGCTCTGATTGTCGCAGGTGCCACGGCGTTGGCCTACCATCTCATAGGCTAGGCAGTAACGTTTCCGACGAGTGGCTTAGTCGATCCAGTTCAGTCGTTCGCGCCCGCACACACTGGACGGCACGCCTTCGCCGGCTCGTGACATTCAGGCAGCGCATCGACGTTGTCGTCGCGCGCGCCTTCACATCGCACACTGACATCGAAAGCCGCGTCGCTTTGGCGATAACGCTCGTCTCAGCTAAGGCGTGATAGGCTCTTGCTAGTCGCTGAATCAGGGGCGAAATTCTGCGACGGTTCAGTCGCGCGGTCGGCAAGGCAGCGTCAGCGTTCGGAGGACTACAATGGCCTATCGTCGGATTCGCTTCTTACTCAGCCCACATGGCTCGCCCACCTCGCTCTCGACGATTGATTACGCCTGCGCACTCGCTCAAGCCGCGGGCGCAGCACTCGAGGTCACCAGTCCCCACGTCGATGTCAGAGCGCCCTCCAATTGGCTGGCAGGCAAAACCTTGGCCGGCATCGCGCAGGATGTCGAAGATAAGACGACTGCAAAGCGGCTTGAACTTGAAGCCCACTTAAAGCAGCGCTGCGAAGCAATCGGCGTCAGCTTTAAAACCACAGGCGTACCAGTTATCTGGCCTGCGGGAGCATCTGCGCTCGTTGCCTTTGGCCGAGCCAGCGATCTGTGCGTGCTCGGCCTGCCACGCAGCGCCCCAGAGCAGGTAATGGAAGCGGAGGCCTGGTTGTTTGGAAGCGGACGGCCTTGTCTGTTGCACCCTGACACGCGCGATCTGCCCTTCTCGCTCGACTCCATCGCGATCGCCTGGGACACGAGCCGATCAGCGGCGCGAGCGGTTGGTGACGCGCTGCCTCTCATGAAGCACGCAAAATCAATCCAAATCCTTGTGGGCCGCGGGGAGAAAGAGCTTCCTGCTGCTAACCCTGCCGCTTCTCTCGTCAGCTACCTTGCCGCGCACGACATTCGCGCTGTGGTCGATGAATTTGATGTAGCGCGGCGAAAAATCGGGGATGCTCTGCTGGAGCGCGCTGAAAGTCACCGCGCCGATCTGCTTATTATGGGCGCGTTCGGGCACTCGCGTTTACAAGAATTCGTACTCGGCGGCGCAACGCGACGCATGCTTGATGCTTCACCCATCCCGCTCCTGATGTCCCACTGAGGGCTTCTGGGGCCTCAAAGATCATGCGCTCAAAGGCTTTGGCTCTCCAGTTTCCTCTTAAAGAGCTAGGCCGCAATCAATGGCTCGACTCGAAATCTTTGGCGCCCTCTTCATCAGAGCCCTCGGCTCACTGCTGCACTTTACCTACGAGGCTGCGGACAAAGCATGGTGGGCCGGAATCTTCTCAGCGACGAACGAAAGTGTCTGGGAACATCTCAAGCTCGCGTTCTGGCCGGGCGCAATCTGGACGCTATTGCTTCGGCTGATCCCCATTGATCGACCGAAAAACTTCTGGGCGGGACGAGCAACATCACTCTTGCTGATGCCGTTGGCGATTGCGCTGGGGTTTTACGGCTACACTGCCCTGCTTGGCAGTCATTCACTCATCCTAGACCTCGCGCTGTTCGTCGTCTCCATCGCATGCGGTCAGGCCGCAGCGGTCGGCGTCTATGCGGCTTCTCCCCTGGGGCGCGGCTTCGAGGCAGCGGCGCTGGTGTTGCTCCTGATCATGATGGCCGCCTTTTCTGCGTTCAGCTTCATCGGGATTGATGCTCCGCTTTTCCAACCCCCGTCAGAACATACCCAATAGCCGGGCAATCACCGGAAAGACTGCGCCGCTCGAGACCTGCCTGTCGCAGCATCCCTTGGTCCACGTCCGATTGTCGCCGAAAACGGCCTCTCGATCTCTCTACAGCCGTTAACCGGCCTGCATTTCCGCCGCAAGCCAAGCGCGCGCCGCGCACCACTGGCGCTTCACCGTACTTTCTGAGACGCCGTCATTCGCGGCGATCTCTTTCAAAGTCATCCCCGTGAAGAACCGACGTTCCACCAAGCTCGCGCGGTCCGGCGAAAACTCTTCGAGCTTTATCAAAGCCGCGTCCAGCGCCTCGACACCAACACGCCCATGCGGATCTTCCGACCATAGGGTCTCGGCCGACGGCGCCTGGCGTTTGCGCGCGCATGCGACGGATTTCATCAATCAGAACTTGGCGCATGACGCGCGCCGAAAGCGACAGGAAGTGTTTCTGGTCGGTCACATTCAGCCGATCGAAGCCGGCTATGCGGACCGCCGCCTCATGCGCAAGATCAGTAGGCTGCATCTGCAAAGCCTGTGCATCGCGGCTCAGAACGCGCCCCGCGACGCCAACGAATTCCGCATAATGCGCCGCAATCATTTCCGACGCGCGTTTGGTCATCTCAGACTCCACAGTCGGATCACCGTCGATCCGATAAGTCTAAGGTAATCGCGCCTCCACCCTGCTGCCATGACAGGAGTCACGATGGGTAAGCAGTCGGTCATCGCACGCCGCATGGGCATGCTTCGCGACGGGCTAAGTCGCTCCACTCGCGACATTGGTCATGAGCCAACAGCTACGGCAAGCCATCGCCGCAAGCGGACAGTGAGTTATTGCTTAGTTCGGGGCCAAGCGCCCAGGTGAACCGCCTGCACAACTTCGCCGACCGTGATTGGTGTAACGTCGTCGATAAACCCCACTTTCCGCCCAATCCAAATCGACGCCACAACCACCGCTGCCGCCGCCACAACGCCCGCGACAACCGCGATCACGTCTCCAACGACAGCGTTCAGGAGGGAGAAAACAAATCCGCCAGCGACACCGGCCGGAATTATTATCAGCCCTGCCGACAAAGGCATGCCTTCAGACCCAAAGTGGTGGCTCCAATCTTCATAGAGGTGAGTCAAGTCTGTGCCAAAGCGCTCGTGTAAGCCTTCGAACAGCTCGACAGCGCCGTCGGCATCGATTCCAAGATCGTCGAGAAGACGCATCGTGAGCGTCACCCGCTCGGGCGTCACCTCCGCCATATGTGCCACCAACTCGATGACCTGGGCTTCGATACTCTCGGCACTCATGGTCGCCATGCTGCCAACAATCGTTTGACTGACAAGGTCTGTTTTGGGCCAACTCCGTAGCGAGAATTTCACCCGGTGGCGTGTTCGACGCAAACAAGACGCTAGCGCCCTGCCCGACCAAACGGCGTGATCTCGCCGTAGCGCGCAAAATCACGAACGGCCAAGTCGCTCAATTCGTGACGCTGGCGTCAGCAGCCGGCAAACGGCCCATTCTCGCCGTAATGCGACGTTCGCTTCCACGCTTGATTGACAAGGATCAATGTCTATCGGCTTCGGAGGTGCTGACGTGCGGAAGCCAGCGCCAGCGCGCTGATTGATCAGTTGCCCGCGCGATTAGCGCGGAACGCTCGATTAAGGAGCGCCGCTCCGTAGCCCCCGCACGGAGCGGCATTTCTTTGAGCGCAAACCGAACCACGGCGCTCACACCGAGGCAATCCCGCAATCGTTCCAGATTTGCTCGGCAATTCCGGCAACGTCGCCGCACGCATTCACTCGAGACCAGTACAAGCCGCGCGGCGGCTCTTGTTGCACAGCGATTGCCGCATCGGCGTCGGAGGGGTCTCCTCTGCGTCCCTTGATGCGTGCAAGCCGCACCGACAAGGGCGCGTCGAGCCAAACGCCATGGAACCTTGCGCCCGCCGCGGCCGCCTCGATCAGACTGCGCGAGGCGGGCGATTGAAACGTCGCATCGGCAACCACGCTCACGCCCGCGCCCAACGCCTTTGCAGCCCTCGCCGCCAAAGCTTGGTAGGTTTGATACTTGCTCTGTTCGGAATAGGCTTCCGGCCCGGCTTGCAGTTGGAACGCCAAGCCCAACGCCATTTTGCGTATCACGTCACTGCGCAGCACGCGCGCCCCAGCCGGTCCTGCAAGACGCGGCGCCAACGCTGCGGCCACCGCCGACTTGCCAACCCCGGACAAGCCGCCAATCGCCACAAATTGTGGGGGCGTGCGCTGAAACAGCGAAAGCCCCAGCTGCTGATAGCTCTGCGCCTCTGCTGCGTCTCCAGCCTCCATCGCCACGGCCATGCGGACGGCGGCGCGTAAGGCCATGAAAAACCTCAGCAGCGCCAACGCCTCCTCATCCTCGCCACTGGAATTCCAGTACGCATTCATGGCCGCATTTGCGTGACCTGGGATAGCGATGCGGCGAAGATCCATGAGCAGGAAGGCGATGTCATAGACAACGTCCGTTGTCGCTAGGCTCGGATCAAACTCCAACGCGTCGAACAGCATCGGCTCGCCTTCGAACACGCAGAGATTCCTGAGGTGCAGATCACCATGCACGCGCCGCACCTTGCGAGCTCCGCGCCGCTCTTCGATCAAAGGCGCAAGCTGGTCAAGGTCGCGCTCCAACGCCTCGAACAAGCCGGAGGAGACGGTTTCCACCCCAAGCCGGCTGGCGCCGTCCGCGTCCGTCTCCCGCAGCTTGCTGATGATGAAGCGATAATCATCCACGCGCCCCATACGTGGTTCGACTGGCGCGCCAGCATGCATCTTCGCCACGGCTCTCGCCGCGCCCTCTATGAGTGCGAGCGTGAGCCGCCCGCTCGCGGCAAGACGATCAAATTGCTGATCCGAATCGAAACGGCGCATGACCACCACCCAATCAAGCGCCCGTCCCGCCCCGCCGATGCGCAAGCGCCCCTCGCCTGCGCGCGTGATCGGACTGACGCCCAGATAGAGAGGCGCCGCCATGCGCTGGTTCACGGCCAGTTCCGCCTCGCACGCTGCGCGCCTGCTCTCGATCGATCGGAAGTCCACAAACGGAAGCTTTACGGCGCGTTTCAGTTTGAACGCACGATCACCCGACAAGAAGATCTCGGAGAGATGGGTTCTCACGCGTTCGATAGCGCCCGAAACCCCCTCGATCCGCCCCGCAGCGAACGCCTCAACCAGCTCGCTCTGGTCCATTAGCTCCGACAAGTTGAACGCTCCTATTGGACCGGATGTCCTCAACGCATTCTCAACCTCGCGGCAAGGCGCGCAGGGCTGTTGCGTTAGATCAAATCATGCTTGTCGGAACGGTGCTTGCTGTCGCTCCATGTTCAGCAAGATCCACATTGCTGCTCGCCGGGCAGCCGCGACGGCATTGATTGCCTGCGGCGCAGTCGGCGCTTGCGGTGACGGCGTCCAGTCGCCGCTGGACGCGCCAAGCGCTTCCCTCCCTGCGGAACGAGCGCTCGGCTTCGTTGTTCGCTTCGAGCCGCCTCATCCGCTGGCTGAAGCGCAAGCTTTGGAGGCCGCCGGACGCTGCGCCGAAGCGGCGGCGCTCGCGCGAGCGACAGTGGCGACGCGAAGCGACCTTGCGGGCCTCTGCTTCGATCACTTCACACTGGGCGGCACGGAGATCGTTCTGGCCGCCTGCGAGCCGCCCCATGACGTCGACCTTTTTCAGGAAGCTTGGCTCGAACGCCTTCGCGCCATGGACGGCGTCGCCTATGCCGATCCGAACGCCACGGCTGAAGCCGTCGAATGCTCAGGCTGAGCTGCTGCCTCAGTGCACCAGCGGCCGGATCTGATGTGCTGGATCGTGGACGAAGCGGGCGCCGCGAATGAAGGTCGCTAGCATAGCGGTGGCTTCAATCATCGCGAAGCTTATGCCGATGCAAGTGCGTGGGCCGCCACCGAACGGAAGGCGGGTGACCGCCGTAATGATCTAAGTCAATGTCGCCTGCGCTGAACACCGGCTTGGACCGAATTTCAGGCCCGGGCAATTGCGACAGATCAACGGATCGCCCCTGCTCCCAGGCAACGGTGCCTTTGAGGAGCGCCAATGGCTCACGAACCGATCATCAAACGTGCTGAGGACAAAGCGCGCGCCAACATGCCGGACTATGCGCGGGCGAGCGCCTCATTTTCCTGGTCTGCAGCGCGCGCGGGGCTCGACGGCCTTGCCGATGGGTGCCTCAACATCGCCTACGAAGCGGTCGATCGCCATGTGATGCACGGCCATGGCGGCGAGCGCGCGATCCGCTGGCTTGCCGCGGACGGTCACACGTCCGATTTCAGCTATGAGGATTTGCGGCGTCAGACCAACAAGTTCGCCAATGTGTTGCGGCGGCTGGGCCTCGCCCGCGGTGAGAGCGTATTCTCGTTGCTCGGCCGCACCCCCTATCTCCACATTGCAGCTCTGGGTTCGCTGAAAGCCGGAGCACTCTTCTGCCCGGTCTATTCTGTCTTTGGCCCTGAACCGTTGCGCGCACGCATGGAGATTGGCGCGGCGCGCGTCCTCGTCACGACGGAAGCGCTTTACCGGAAAAAGGTTGCCCCGCAGCGCGCCGAGCTGCGCGACCTGCAGCACGTGCTTCTCATTGATGGCTCGTCATCGGGCATCGTTGAAGGCGTGCAAGATCTTCGAGCGCTTATGGAGGCGGCTGACGAAGAGGCAGAAATTGTCGCAACGAAGCCGGACGATATCGCACTCCTCCATTTCACCAGCGGCACGACCGGAAAGCCCAAGGGGGTCATGCACGCGCACGAGGCAGTCGTCGCTCACCACATCACCGGCTTTTACGCGCTCGACCTTCGCGCTGGCGATGTCTTCTGGTGCACGGCCGATCCCGGCTGGGTCACCGGCATGTCCTATGGCGTCATCGCCCCGCTCACGAACCGCGCCTGCATCCTGTTGGACGAGGCCGATTTTGACGCGGACCGTTGGCGTCGCATCCTGCAGAATGAGAAAGTCAGCGTCTGGTATACTGCGCCCACCGCCATTCGGATGTTGATGCGCGGGGGAGAAGACGCTTTCAAAGGCTGTGATCTGTCGGCGTTGCGCTTCATCGCCAGCGTGGGCGAGCCACTCCATGCCGAGGCGGTCGAGTGGTCGGCGAGAGCATTGGGCAAACCTATCCACGACAATTGGTGGCAGACCGAAACCGGCGGCATCATGATCGCCAACTTCGCCGCTATGGATGTGCGGCCGGGTTCAATGGGCAAACCCATTCCCGGCGTCGAAGCCGCCATCGTCGAACGCGCAGACGAGACTGTCCGTGTCATCGAGGCGCCTATGCAGATTGGGGAGCTGGCTTTGCGCCCTGGATGGCCATCCATGATGCGGGGTTACCTTCACGAAGAAGCGCGCTACCAAAAATGCTTTGCTGGTGGTTGGTATTTCAGTGGCGATCTCGCGATGCGCGACGGCGACGGCTACTATTGGTTCGTCGGACGCGCGGACGACCTCATCAAGAGCGCGGGCCATCTCATCGGCCCATTCGAGGTCGAGAGCGCGCTCATGAGCCATCCCGCCGTGGCGGAAGCCGCAGTGATCGGCTTGCCTGATCCAGTGATCGGGGAATCGATCAAGGCCTATGTCGTCTTGAAACAAGGGCATCAGCAGGACGACGCCATGTTGCGCGAACTGCTCGGCCACGCGCGTAAGCGGCTGGGACCGGCGATTGCGCCGAAGGCCATCGTGTTTCGGCAGAACCTGCCTAAGACACGCAGCGGCAAGATGATGCGCCGGCTCCTGAAGGCGCGAGAGCTCGGCCTGCCTGAAGGCGATCTCTCAACGCTCGAGAGCGATGAGAGATGAGCGCGCTGTCCACCAAGCCGCACCTGTCTCGCGCGCACGTACTCGACCTTCTGCGCCACATGGTCCGCATCCGCCGCTTCGAGCAGAAGTGCGCCGAACTTTACACGCAGCAAAAGATTCGCGGCTTTCTCCACCTCTGTGACGGCGAAGAAGGCATCGCCGCCGGAATCATTCCCCTGCTGGGAACCTCAGACCGGCTCGTCTCCACCTATCGCGAGCACGGCCATGCGCTGGCGCGCGGGCTGGCGATGAATGCGGTCATGGCCGAGATGTACGGCAAACGCGAGGGCGTGAGCGGCGGACGCGGCGGGTCTATGCATCTCTTCGACGCTGCGCACAATTTCTACGGAGGCAACGCCATTGTGGGCGGCGGGCTTCCGCTGGCGGCGGGCCTCGCACTTGGCGACCAGATGCGCAAGACTAACGCCGTCACCACCTGCTTTTTCGGCGAAGGCGCCGCCGCCGAGGGCGCTTTTCACGAGAGCCTCAATCTCACCGCGCTCTGGAAGCTTCCCGTGCTCTTCGTGTGCGAGAACAACCTTTACGCCATGGGCACAGCGCTGGCGCTTTCGGAAGCCGAGACCGATATCCGTCGCAAGGCAGAAGCTTACAAGATGACCGCTGAAGTCATCGACGGCATGGATGTGGTCGCCGTCGAAGCGGCTGCGCGGCGCGCCCTCGCCCATATTCGCGCAGGCGAGGGCCCCTACTTCCTTGAGTGCCGCACATATCGTTTTCGTCCTCACTCCATGTTCGATGCTCAGCTCTACCGCGAGAAGGCGGAAGTCGAGGCATGGAAGACGAAGGATCCCATCTCTCGCTTTCAGCGCTGGGCGATCGAGGCAGGCCTCATCCATGAGGAAGACCGACCGCAGATCGAGGCCGAGTGCGATCGCGAAATCGCCCAAGCCGTCGCTTTCGCCGAGGCCGGGACTTGGGAGCCGGTCGAGGACCTTACGCGCTACGTCTACGCGCCCGAGCGGCCAGCGCCCCCAGCGCCAAGACCCGCCAGCGGGCGAAAGGTCGAGACAACCTATCGCGAGGCCGTGCGCGCAGCGATGTGCGAAGCGCTCGACCGCGACGAGCGCGTCTTCTTGATGGGCGAAGATGTCGGCCACTATGGCGGCTGTTACGCGGTGTCGAAGGGCCTGCTGGCGACCTACGGGCCCGAACGCATTCGCGACACGCCACTATCGGAAAATGGCTTCACCGGCGCCGGCATCGGCGCAGGCATGGCCGGCATGCGCCCCATTGTCGAAGTGATGACGGTCAATTTCAGTCTCTTGGCGCTCGACCAGATTCTCAATAATGCGGCGACGATCCGGCACATGTCCGGCAATCAATTCGGCTGCCCGGTGGTGATCCGCATGGCTACCGGCGCCGGCCGGCAATTGGCGGCGCAGCATTCGCACAGCCTTGAAGGCTGGTACGCGCACATTCCGGGATTGAGAGTGCTGGCGCCGGCGACGCTGGAAGATGCGCGCGGCATGTTGTGGACAGCGCTTCAGGAGCCGGACCCCGTTCTCATTTTCGAGAACATCATGCTCTACAATATGAAGGGCGAGCTCGACGCCGAGGCCAGTTCAGTGGACATTGACCGGGCCGCTGTTCGTCGAGCGGGCAGAGACATCAGCCTCATCACTTATGGCGGCTCACTGCACAAAACGCTCGAAGCCGCCACCCAATTGGAAAAAACCGGCATCAGCGCCGAGGTGATCGATTTGCGCACGCTGCGTCCGCTCGACGACGAGACGATCATGACCTCGCTGCGAAAGACGCGGCGCACTCTCATCGTCGACGAAGGCTGGAGAAGCGGCAGCCTCTCGGCGGAAATCGGCATGCGCATTGTCGAGCAGGCCTTCTTCGATCTCGACGCGCCCATCGCGCGCATTTGCGCGGCCGAGGCGCCCATTCCCTATCCGCGGCATCTGGAACATGCCGCGATCCCTCAGGTCGAGACCATCGTCGCGGCGGCTCGAAACGTTTTGGGGAGGGGCTGATCGCAGATGAGCGAATTTCGCATGCCCTCTCTCGGCGCCGATATGGAAGCGGGCACGCTCGTTGAATGGGTCCGCAAACCGGGAGAGGCAGTCAAACGCGGCGACATCATCGCAGTGGTCGAGACACAGAAGGGCGCGATCGAGATAGAAGTCTTCGAAGACGGCATCATCGAAGAAGAATTGCTGGCGGTCGGCGCGACTGTCCCGGTCGGCGCGCCGATGGCGCGCATCCGTGTGGAAGGCGAGGTCGTTTCCGCAGGCGTTGCTTCACCAGCGCCGCCGCCTGACGCACCGCCGCCGCAGCAGGCTTCCCCCCCGCCTTCGCCGGTCATTGCGGCCGCTCCGAGCAGCGTACGTGTCTCGCCGGCGGCGCGGCGGCTCGCCAAAGATCTTGGCGTCGATCTCGCCTCCGTCAAAGGCAGCGGACCGGGCGGCACGATCACCCGAGATGACGTATCGAGTGCGGTGCCGGCACCGGTGAGGGAAAAAGGTAGATACGATTTCTCAGCAATGCGCAGGGCGATCGCTGCTGCCATGGCGCGGTCGAAACGCGAGATTCCGCACTATTATCTCAGCCACACGATTGAGATCGGCGCAGCTCAGGAATGGCTTGCTGCGCACAATGCAGCGCGAACGCCCGCAGAACGGCTCCTCATGGGCGCCTTGTTTGTGAAGGCCGTGGCGCGGGCTGCGCGCGAATTCCCAGAGTTTAACGGCTTCTACGCCGACAACGCATTCAGTGCGAGCGAAGCGATCAACGTCGGCGTCGCCATCGCTATCCGCGGCGCTGGTCTTGCCGCACCCGCCCTTCATGACACCGCCGACCTGGACGTCTCGGCGCTGATGGCGAGGATGCGCGATCTCATCGCTCGGGTTCGCGCTGGACGATTCAAGAGCTCGGAAATCGCCGATCCCACAATCACCGTCACCAGCCTCGGCGACCGCGGTGTCGAGGCGGTATGGGGCGTCATTTATCCACCACAAGTAGCGATCGTGGGCTTCGGCCGCATCACGGTGCGTCCCTGGGCCATAGAGAACGGAATCGTCGCGCGCCCCACAGTGTGCATCACGCTCGCCGCCGATCATCGCGCGACCGATGGTCATCAAGGCGCACTCTTCCTGGAGCGGATTGGAGAGCTTCTTGCCGATCCGAGCGCGCTATGACCGAGACCGAGACCGAGATACTCGCTGTGCTTCGCGATGAACTTCAGCGCCTCGCGCCCGAGATCGACTTCGACACGGTGGATCGGACGCGACCGATCCAGCAGGAATTCGACATCGATTCCATGGACTTCCTCAACTATGTGACGGCAATTCACGAACGACTCGGGGTCAACGTGCCTGAACCGGACTACGGCAAGGTCGCAACGATCTCAGGCGCGCTAGCCTACCTGAAGAGCCGCTGAGTGATCGGGTGAGGACGATCTGCGCTAGCGGCATTCGACTTCTTGAGCGTGCGCAGTCACGTAGTTTGAGGATGCGTTCCGCAGGCCATGGTAATGCTTCCCAAGCGGCTCAGCCGCTCGATTGCAGCCGTTGGTCACACTGCGTCCGCTAAGCCGCATGCTGCCCGCGCTCACCCGGATTCGCCAAGCGCTTGACACAGCGAGGGATTGACGTCTGAAACCGCGTAGCTCGACTGTCGCACAAGGGCCAACCTACGCTGTGGCCCCTATTTTCGCGAACGGCGTACTCGCTCTATTGCGGACAGTGGCTTAGCGCCCGATGCAACGGCGTGTTGTCGCCGTAATGCGACGTTCGCTTCGACGCTCGATTGACAAGGATCAATGTCTATCGGCTTCGGAGGTGCTGACGTGCGGAAGCCAGCGCAGCGCGCTGATTGATCAGTCGCCCGCGCGATAGCGCGGAACGCTCGATTGAGGAGCGCCGCTCCGTAGCCCCCGCACGGAGCGGCATTTCTTTGAGCGCATCCAAATCCTCGCCCATTTGAATCGCCGCGACGCGCTCTAGCTGCTCCTGGTTAATTGGGCGACGCACCTCATGCGCGGCGCGAAACTGTTTGGTAAGCGCCGTTTCACCAGACCAATAGGCCGACCTTTTCATTAGTTTGCGGCTAGCATAGCAGATTATGCGCCTTGAACTTACCGCTCTGGTTGGCACCCCTCCAGAGCGGCATGTTCCCTGATGCAGGCATCGAGACCAATGGGGACGAGCGTTGCTCTGGGTACAAACAGAAAGCTACGTCGGACAAGATCGACGCCGCGCCACTGGACGACGTCTACTGGACCGGCGCAGACTGAATACCTCTTTCGAAACGCCGTCCGTGGCAGTGCTACTGCGTCAGCTAAACATGCGCCGGCTGGATCTGGAGTTGGGCGGCCCCGACGTGCTGCAAGAATATTCGGAGCGTCTTGCCGGAGTAATCTGCGTTGCTGATCAACGCGGCGAAGCTGCTGTTGCTACCACCCTCCGGAATTTAGAAAAGCGATTGTCAGGAATCCGAGGCGGCCGCCCCCCTCGCGGCTAGTTATCTGAGGTGGTCAAGCGCCACTTGGACAGCGCCGTGGCGGTCAGGCATAATCGACGGAGCAATAGAGCGTCTGCAAAGGGCCAGCGCGAGACGTAGCGACGATTTCACCGAGTGGCTTACGCGATCCACTTCAGCCGTTCGCGCTCATCGCCGCGTCGCGTCGTGATCTCGCCGAAACCGCTCGGACACATCAGTCCTCTCGCCGTTGCAATACGCTTGCCCCCATCGCAGCAGGCCCCACTGCCCGTTGCGAGTGCGATCTGATAGGTTCATGCTTAGCTAGTTTGAGGGGCTGCTCAATGAGAGCAATGCTTGCGCTCGCGGCGCTGTTTTTCCTCTGTACCGGGTCGCTTGCATGGGGCCACGGCGGCGGCTTGAACGCGGACGGCTGCCACAATGAGCGTCGCACTGGCGGCTATCACTGCCATCGCTCTGGATATTCGCCCTCGCCTCGTCCCCAGGGCCTGTATCGAGCCACCCCGGCTCCCTCGTACTCGCGTGACACGGTGATCGCCGCACAAACGCTCCTAAACCAACTCGGGTGCGACGCAGGCACGCCTGACGGGAGCGCGGGCGCGATGACCCGTGCGGCGGTTGATCGCTTTGCATTGGCAACCGGACGCGCGGGCGGCGCGGTTGACGCGGGCTTGGTGAGGCAGCTCGCCGAAGCGGTTGCTGCTGGCGAGCGCTGTTAGCTTTCGTACAGGGCTATGCTGATGCAGGGGCCACTTTCACGACTGACTTGATCGCTCAATTCGTGACACTCACGCCAGCGGCCAGCGACCGTCCTGATGTCGCCGGAAGCGGTCGCTGGCGCTTGCTTTTGGCTCGATCTCAACCTTAGACGGCGAGGCGGGTACTGACCTCGTATTGCTTTCCATCTGAAAGTTTGACGCTCATCGATATGGGAGCGTCAGCCTCCGCCCGGAACAGAATTTGGTTCACTGAGCTGATTTCTAGAACGAAGCGGCCAGTCGCTGTCCTCGCACACCAAACGCGAACCTGATTTCCATTGGTAAGGGTGAGTGGGTAGGGCTGACCAATCGTGAATAAGTCAGCGATGTCGGGATCGGCTTTCAGCGTCAATGCGGCGATGGGGTTTACGACGTCCAGGATTGTTCCTCGCCAGTGCGCTTCAACCGCAATGTTCAGCGTGATCGTCATGACCTAATCCGAGTTCCTTGCATGCTCGCGCGAGCGATCGCGAGGGTTTCCCGCGACTTTCGGGTTCGCCGTTGGATCACCGAAGAGCAACCCACAATCCGAACGCGATCATTTCCCGGTCAACGATGAGCCGACTAGACCTCGCCGACTTCAGTCATTCGCCACCCCCCCGCTACACGTCAGCGCATGTGCTCCCACAGCTCCCTCTCGTCTTCGAGGCGCTGGTGTTCGTCCCCCAAGAAATCGCCGCGCGACACCACTCCCAGAAGTCGGCCAGCGTCGACTATCGGAACATGTCGAAAACCACCGTCCCACATCAGGTTGAGAGCATCTAGCGTCGTATGCTTCGGCGTCATGGTCTCAGGGTTGGAAGTCATGACTTCTTGTAGCGTCGTTTTTGACGCGCTTTTTCCCAGCGCCAGAACTCGACATACGGCATCTCTTCCGGTGAAAATTCCGACAAGTGAGCCCGTCGCGTCAGTCACAAGAACGGAGCCGACCCGTTGCTCACCCATCTTCTTGCAGGCAGACCTCACCGTTTCGGTCTGCGGCGCAATCAGGGGGGTTTGATTCAAGACGATGTCGGAAAGGCGCCTCATGGTCGCGCAGAATGAGGCCGGTATCCAATGCAGCTTTGACTTGAATCAAGCCTGGGTCGCCATTCTCTTACGAATGGCTGAGCCGATCCAATCGTGCCGCCCGGTATGGCTCGAACACTTCGGCTCGATGTCGCCGAACGCGGTCATCAGGAAAAGATGCGGCAATCACTCGCCCCCACAGGGCGATTGACGCTTTTTGGATCGGCTCTGATTGACTGGCTTTGAGATTGGCGCCAACGCGGGCACCCGCTTCGTTGAGAAGGAAGTAAGGCGGATCAAACCCCCAAAACCCTCTCGGCGAACTGATCGTCTGGATTGTTTGCGGTGGCATCGTATTAGTCGTCACGGCTGGGATGGCTTACGTCGCTGTTTTCGGCGCACCCCCACTCTGAGCGCATAGATTTAGTAGACCAGGAAGCGCACCGACCCACAGACGTTCATCCTCCGGTGACAGCTAGCCGCCGCCACCGCGTGACGCACCCTTCACCAGTGTGACGCGCCGGCGAAGATCGGCCACGTCTCTCTCCCCGTTCTTATTGGGTCAGCGTACCCGGCGGCGTGTAGCTCACGGTCGCCTGCGGGCCGAGCGGTATGTCGAAATAGACCCAGCCGATCGTCATCAGAATGCCGGCGACCATGAAGCACAGCGCGTACGGCAACATGAGCGAGAGCAGCGACCCGACGCCGAACGTCGGATCCCAACGGCGCGCGAACGCCAGGATAAGCGGGAAGTAGCTCATCAGCGGCGTCATGATGTTGGTGTAGCTATCGCCCATGCGATAGGCGGCCTGCGTCATCTCCGGCGAAATACCCAAGAGCATGAACATGGGCACCACGACCGGCGAGAGCGCGCTCCACTTGGCCGAGGCCGAGCCGATAAAGAGATCGAGGAACGACGAGAACAGCAGCACGCTGACCAGCAGCAGCGGCGCCGGCAGCGCCAGCGCTTGCAGGATTTCCGCGCCATTGATCGCCGCGATCGGCCCGAGGCGCGACCAGTTGAACATCGCCACGAAGTGCGCCGCGAACAGCGCGAAGACGATGTACGGCGCCATGGTGCGGATGCCGTCGATCATCTTGTCGATGACATCCTTGGCGTTCTTCACCGCGCCGACCGCAATGCCGAAAGCGATGCCGCAGAATAGGAAGAGCAAGAAGAAGCCAGTGATCAGTGCGCGGTAAAATGGCTCCAGCGCCGAAGGCCCCTCGCGCGTCTCGTCGATAAACGGCGTATAGCCCGGCCAGAACGACAGCGCCGCGAACAGGCCAACCATCAGCAGCGCGACGACGCCGGCCCAAGCGAGCCCCGCCTTCTCCGCCTTTGTGACTTCCGACTTCGCAAGTTCGGCTTTGATCGCATCGTCCTCGCTGCCGCCCCACTTGCCGAGGCGTGGCTCGATGATGCGATCGGTCACGAACCAGATGATCGGCGTGAACAAGACGACGATCGCCAGAATGAACCACCAATTGCCGAGCGGGTTCATCGTCCAGGTCGGATCGATGATCTGCGCGGCCTCTTCGGTGAAACCAAACAGCAGCACGTCGATCTGGCCCGGCGTGATGTTGCCGGCATAGCCGCCGGAAACCGCCGCAAACGCAGCAGCGAGACCGACGAGCGGATGGCGACCCACGGCGGCGTAGAGCAACGCCGCCAACGGAATGAACACGACGTAGGCCGCATCCGAGGCATGGTGCGAGACCATGCCGATAATGCAGACGAGCGGCGTCAGAATGACTTTCGGCGCATCGCGCAGGCTGGCGCGGATCAGCGCACTGAACAGCCCCACGCGCTCGGCGACACCGGCGCCGAACATCACCAGCAGCACGAGGCCCAGCGGCGCAAAGCCCGTCAACGTGCGCGGCATTTCAGTGAAGAGGCGCGCGATATTAGCTTCTGAGAAGAGCGAGGTGGCCGTGAAGGTGAGGATGCCGTTTTCGAGTACGCCACCTTCCGGCGCCTCATCGCCCGGATAGGCTAGCGAGGCTGTCCAGCCCTGATGCGCGCCAATGGCCGATAGGATCATCAGGAAGATGATGAGCCAGACGAAAATCATGATCGGGTCCGGCAGAAAATTGCCGACCCTCTCGACGAAGCCGAGAAAGCCCCGCTCACGTCGCGCGGCGCCAGTCAGTTCGCTGCTATCGGTCATGCGCCTGCTCCCACGGGCCAAAGCGGCGCACACGGTCTCGGCCCGCCGATCAAGGGCAGATGAATGCCAGCCGGCCACGCAGCCGGCAATCGAAGACCTACCCCAGGCGGGCGACTGCTTTGGGCCAACCCAGGTCCAGGATCAAAAATTGGCGACTGGCCTACCCTCACCATTGCGGTCAGTGACTTCGCGCTCTGAGCAATGGCGTGATCTCGCCGAAACCCACCACTCCTGAACTGCGCTATTCCGCTTGGCACATTGAGCTTTGCGCAGGCCCAAGGAGCATCACGCGATTGTCCCTAAGCGCGAGATCGGGGCTGAAGTCCTGCATTCCCTCCACCTGCATCCGCTCAAGCCTTATGCGCAGGCCGGCGCCATTGCGCTCAACAGTGAAGCTGCCACCGTCACCCTCGATATCGCACGCGGCTAGAGCGCCTTGTGGTTCGCAAATAGCGACACCTGAGTATGTATCGGTGCTGCCCACAACTTGGAAACCAAATGCCAGATTGTAGTGCGCAGGCGTTTGGGCCTCGACCCAGTCCGGCCCTGGATCGCCAAGAAAAAAGTGCGTCACCGTCTGATCAGGATGCGCGCGCAAGTGCGCTTCGTCATAGGTACGCGCGAAGCAAGCGCCGTTGTGCGTGAGTGTGTCGTAGAGCGATTGCGCGTGCGTCGGCCCGCAAGCGCCCAGAACCGTCAGGAAGGCAACGGCAGTCCAGATGACCGTGCGGCGCTTACTCATATCGGGCCTCCATTCACCGAGACCCTATCACGCCTCGTGCTCGGTGTGGGACGATGCGTTGGCGGCGGGGTCGCTCATAAACGGTCATTGATCGTCTGCTTGGCGATCCGGCTCAAATCCCCGGATGGGGCCGTTCGTAACATTTCGATTACGTCGCTGCGAGTTGTTCGAGCACGCGCAGGCGCTCGTCGTTGGTGGGGTGTGTTGAAAGCCAGGCCAAAGGCTGCGCGCCGCTGGCGCTATCGGCGGTCAAGCGCCGCCAGAAGGAGACCGCGTCGCTCGGCGCATAACCGGCGCTGCGCATGACGTCTACGCCAAGCCGGTCGGCTTCAAGTTCGTGCGTGCGCGAGTACGGCAGCACGACGCCGTACATAAGTCCAAGCCCCAGCGCCGCGGCGGCTTCATCAGCGTGCTCGCCCATTTCCTCGGAGAGCAGCACTTGCGCGGCACGCACGCCGACGCTCACCGCGAGTTGTTGGCTCAGTCGCTCCGCCGCGTGTCGCGCGGCGACGTGACCAACCTCATGGCCCATCACGGCGGCGATCTCGCCATCGGAGGCGGCGAGATCGATCAGTCCTCGGAAGAAGCCAACCTTGCCGCCGGGCAACACGAACGCGTTTACCTCCGGGCTTTCGAACGCTACGAACTCCCAGTTCACATTGGTCAAGCCCGAAGCATCGGCAACGCCTTGTCCGATTGCTTCGAGCCGCTGCTGCACGCGCGTGTCGTCCACGCGCGGCGTCTGCGCCTGCAAATCGCGCCAAGCTTGCTCCGACAATTGCGCGAGCATTTCATCGGACACCAGAACGAGTTGCCGTCGCCCCGTCGCCGCGTTCTCCGAACACGCGCCGAGCGGCGCGAGCACCGCGCCAGCGGCGAGCACTTCCAGCAAACGACGGCGCGGCAAGCAGTTCAGCGGTAGGATCGAGCTCATGCCGCTCACCTAGGCGTCGTGAACGGCACCGGCAAGAGTCGCACGCACGGCTCGGCACCCTCAAGACTGCCATAGCGGGCGTGATGGCCACTTGATCCAGCAGGAAGCCAAAGCGAAAGGGGGCAGATCAGTGCGCGCGAGCAAGCGGCGGACTAGGGTCACCGCTCCCCTGCCCGCGCTATTTTCGAATGGCCGACGCGCTCAATTCGTGCCGTGGATCACATTCGCTGCGTTACGGCCTGATCTCGCCGAAAATAGTCAGATGTTCCCGCGCGCCAGATGCGTCGCTAGTATTTGCGGTCTCGCGGTCCGCTTTAGTCAGGAGCAATCGGCGTCATTGCCGGATTCGATCATTCGCATTGCGCTTGTTCATAGCAGAGGGCCGAAGGCTGCGCTTAGTTTTCGCCAAGTAGACGCTGGCCGCTGCGAGAACCCGATCCATGGCGGAATACTGCGCCGCTGAGAGTTTAGAACCCCGCGGGCCCAGCAATTCTGGCCAGCGTCCACATCCGATACTCTGGGCGATGCCGGTCGTCGTCTTGGCCGTCGCGCTGGTGCTGCTCGCCGCTTCGCTTCCGCCCGCGCTTGTCTACCTGCCGGATGCGGTTCTCACCCTGGTGCGGCTCAGTGTGAGCTTCTGCGCGGCGCTGATCGCTTATGCGATGTGGCGCAAAAACGCGGCGTGGAGTTTGGCGTTCGCCGGGCTTGGACTACTCTACAATCCCGTGCTGACGATCCATTTACGTGAGAGTGCGTGGATGATCGCGCATTCGGCGGCGCTGCTTCTGTTCGTCCTGCACTGGACGGCCATGGGCGCGAAGCTTAGCCGCGAGCCTTAGGACTGCATGCGCGCTGGTCAGGACGGAGCCGTCAGCCGCGCACGCCGCCCGCCAGGCTAGCCCGCGCGAAGCGGCGCTCTATTTCGGCTCTGCGCGAGGTCGCATAGCGATTTTCTAGCCGCTTGATTTCCACTTCCAGTTCACCGTCGCGGCCCGGCGCGCCTCCGCGAGTTCGTGGTCAAACGCGGCAACTGCCCTACTCACGCGTCCGCACCCTTCCTAGCGTCTAGCACCTGCCCTCGTATCCGGACCGCCGTTCAGACCCTCGCAGCATCAGAGCGGAGAGTCTCGGAAGGGCCAGC
>JALHQO010000024.1 GCA_022841905.1 Hyphomonadaceae bacterium
GCCTATGGATGCCGTCCGGCATTGATTATCGCTGATGAGCCCACCACCGCGTTGGACGTTACGCTGCAAGCGCAAGTGCTTGATTTGATCTTGGCGTTAAATGGGCAAGTGAAGAGCGCGATGCTGTTCATCTCGCACGATCTGGCGATCGTACGGCGCATCTGCACGCGTCTTTATGTGATGCGCAAAGGCGAAGTGGTCGAGAGTGGGGCCTGCGCGCAGATTATCGCCAGCCCCCAACACGAGTACACCAAGACGTTGCTGGCGAGCGCGCGCGCGAAAGAGGCGATCCCATGAGGATTACCCCGCTCATGCAGACGGTGGGACTGTCGGTGAGCTTTGGCGCCCGCGCGGTCGTAAGAGGCGCCGAGCTTGAGGTTGCCGCCGGCGCAGCATTGGGTGTCGTCGGCGAATCCGGCGCCGGCAAGTCGAGTTTACTTCGCGCACTGGCGGGACTGACGCCGACTTCAGGCGGGCGCTTGCTTTGGAAGGGGAGCGACATCACAAATGCGAGCCCCGCGAAGCGACGTCGTTTGAATGTGCGCGTTGGTCTCGTTTTTCAGGACCCATTCTCATCGCTCAATCCGCGCTTGCCCGTGTGGTCGATCGTAAGCGAGCAAGCCTTAGTCAATGGGGAACGGAGCGAAGCCCGTTTACGCGCTCTAGCTGACGCCGCGCTGGAGCAGGTTCAACTGGATCCAGCCATCGGCGCGCGGCGGCCGTCTTCGCTCTCCGGTGGACAGAGGCAACGCGTCGCGATCGCGCGCGCATTGATGGGCGCGCCTGAATTGCTTTTGCTCGACGAGCCGACGTCATCGCTCGACGTCACAGTGCAGGCGCAAGTACTTGATCTCTTGCGCGTCATTCGCCGCGATATGGGCGTAGCCATGATCATGATCAGTCATGATCTTTATGCAGTTCGCGGCCTCTGCGACACGCTTGCTGTGATGCGCAATGGCGAAGTAGTCGAGCAAGGCGCGAGCGCTGAGGTCTTCGCGCGACCCAACGCCGATTATACCAAGCAGTTGATTGCAGCAACGCCGACGATCGGACAGGCAACGCAATGAAAACTCTGGGGGAGGAGTTATGATGAAGGCCTTTGTGCAGAGCCGAGCGCTCATCGTTTTCTTTATTCTGGCTGTGGTGGTCGCGCTCATATCGATGGCAATTCGCGCCACCGACCCGGCCGCGCTTGGCGAGGCGATCCGCGCGATCTTCGCGGCGAACCAGAAAGCCGACATCATTACTGGCATCCAATACAGTCTTGAAACGCCTGTGCTGTGGAACGCTATTTTGTTTCCCGCAGCGCCGACCATTGCTGCATTCATCGTCATCGCCATCGCTTACGGTCCGGGTGGCCTGTCGCGATGGTTTGCGCGGGCGCTGCCGTGGCGCGGCGTGTCTTGGCAGCGAGGCGTCGGGGTTTGGTTGCTCGCCCTGATCGCCTTCTTTGCCATGGTTGGTGTGTTCTTCATCGTCTTGGCTTCGAGTGGTGGTGTGGCGGAGGTTGCGCCCACAGTTGAACGATTTGGTGCAACGCCTTTGCTCGCGCTTGGCGGCTTGGCGCTAGCGCTTGTACTCAGCAGTGGTCCCTTGCTTGAAGAAATGGGGTGGCGCGGTTTCGCGCTGCCCATGCTGCTCACGCGCTTCACGCCGCTCTTGGCCAGTGTGATCTTGGGGACGTTGTGGGCGGCGTGGCACTTGCCGCGTGAAATCGGGCCGCTGATGAGCGGGGCTGATGGCGTGTGGACGGCGTTTCTGTTCAAGCAGATGAATTTCTTTCCCGGCTGTATTGCGACGTCGGTGATCGCCACCTTTCTCTATTTCAAGCTCGGCGGCAGCGTCTGGGGCGGGGTCCTGGCGCATGCGTTCCACAATGAAATGTCCGTCAACGTCATGCGTGTTGCGGTGCCGGATATCATGATCGGCGCATTTCCGCTGGGCATGCTCAATCTCATTGAGATCGCAATCGCGGTAGGTCTGATCATCCTCACCCGTGGAGATCTCGGCGCTGACAAGGATTACCGGAAAGAGCCGCATCCGTTCGCGCGGTGAGATTCGAAATTTCTAGGAGCACTTAAAAGTGGGCCAATTGTTCAGATCGAGAGCCCTCGCGCTCTTTTTCATTCTGGCGGTCGCTATCGCCCTTGGCGCCATGGCTATCCGCGCCACCGACCCCGGCGCGCTTGGCGTCGCGCTTCGTGAGATATTCGCCAATAACCAGCGCGCGGACATTATCGTTGCCATCACTTATTCGCTGCGCGAGCCGGTGCTGTGGAACGCAATTTTGTTTCCCGCCGCGCCGACATTGGCCGCGTTCATTGTCATCGCCGTCGCTTACGGTCCGGGCGGATTGTCCCGTTGGTTTGCGCGCCTGGCTCCCTGGAGGGGCGTGTCTTGGCGTGTGGGCGTTAGCGTATGGGCGCTCGTGGTTCTGTGGTTCTTGACCATCGTCTGCGTTTATCTTGTCTATCTGTCCTTTAACGGCGGCGCCGAGGCCATCACAAACACAGTGGCGCGCTTTGGGCCGACACCATTGCTCGCGCTTGGCGGCTTTGTCATCGCGTTGTTGCTGAGCAGCGGCCCGCTTTTGGAGGAAATGGGTTGGCGTGGGTTCGCGCTGCCTATGTTACTGCAACGCTTCAACCCGCTACTCGCCAGCGTCATTCTCGGTCTGCTGTGGGCGGCCTGGCATGTGCCGCGCGAGATCGCGCCCTTGACCAGCGGTGCTGATGGCGCGCTGATGGCGTTTCTTTATAAGCAGATCGACTTCATACCCGGCTGCATCGCTACCTCGGTCATCGCAACATTCCTGTACTTCAAGCTCGGCGGTAGCGTCTGGTCGGGCATTCTCGCGCATGCGGTCAACAACGAATTCGTTGTCAATGTTGCGCGCGCTGGTCATCCCGTCTGGACCATGGGCGAGGTCAGCTTGCGCGGCTGGACTCTGGCGGAATGCGCCGTGGCGATTTTGCTCGTATGCCTCAATGGCTCAAGCCTGGGTGCGGATAAGGATCAGCGTCAGCTCCCGCATCCGTTTGAGCGGCCACGAGCGGGGGCATGACGGATACTGCAAAGCGCCTCGTCCATCTTCGGGGTCTGCCGACCGATTCGCACTCCTCTTATTTGCGAGGCGCAGCGGCAGCACCGTGTTTCATTCGCACGGCTCTCGCGAGCGATCATGGCAACTTGGCGAGTGAGCGCGGGGTGGAGATCGGGCGCGAGATCGACCTCGTGGATTGCGGCGACGTTCCACTTAAGGAAGATGACCAGGATGCTGCGCGCATCATCCGCGCAATTACGGAAAGTCTCGACGTCGGCGCGATGCCGCTTTCATTGGGCGGCGATCATTCAGTGACGTTTCCGATTGTAGAGGCCATCGCAAATCGCGTGGGGCCAGTTCAAATCCTGCATTTCGATGCGCACCCGGACCTTTACGACGATTTTGACGGCGATCCGCGGTCACACGCGTCGCCGTTCGCGCGCATCATGGAGCGAGGTCTCGCGACGAAACTGGTGCAGGTTGGCATACGAACAATGAACGCGCACCAACGCGCCCAGGTGGCGCGCTTTGGTGTTGAGTCTGTTGAGATGCGCACAGTGGAATCTTGGCGGATGCCACAATTCGCTGGCCCGCTCTACGTCAGCATTGATCTCGACGCGTTTGATCCAGCGTTTGCTCCGGGCGTATCGCATCAGGAGCCTGGTGGCTTGAGCCCGCGCCAAGTGATCAACTGGGTGTTGGCGCTCAACGCGACACTGATTGGCGCCGATGTTGTCGAACTCAATCCCAGCCGCGATCAAAATGGTGTCACAGCCATTCTTGCGGCGAAGCTTGTCAAGGAACTGGCGGCGGCCTCGTTCACCGCGGTTGGCGCATAGCTGCCAGCGCAGCAGCGATTGCGCTTCGCGTCTGTGGCAAACTCAAGCGTTCAGCCTGCGCGCGCGCTTCGGCAACGATCTGCTCGGAGAGGCTTCGTTCGTCGGAATCATTAATCAGCGCGCGCAATGCGGGCGCAAGGCCGGGAGGCGTGCGGCTCAGTATCGTGATCGTTTTCGCGACAGTGCTAGCGAACTCGTCTGCGGGGACACATTGCGAGACTAACCCGGCTTGAAACGCCGACCCTGCGTCAATCGCGCCGCCGCTGAAGAACAGCAGCCGAGTTCGACTCGGGCCCAAAGCGGTGGTCACGATCTTGGTCAGTCCAGAATCAGGCACCAGGCCCAGGCGCGCAAACGGAAAAACTAACTTCGCGCTAGCGCTGGCAACGATCACGTCGGCCAATAGCGCAACGCCCGCGCCCCCGCCGACTGCTGATCCATTGAGAGCGCAGAGAGTTGGCGCCGGGCAGGCAGCGAACGTTTGGGCAAGATGAGAGAAATCGTCAGCTGCAGACGCCAGCAGCGCTTCGGTGGACACATTCGCCAGCGCATCAAGGTCCGCGCCGGCGGAAAACGTGTCGCCCTCAGCCTCGATTACGAGGCAACGCAGGTCTGGCTCGCGCCCGGCCGCTTCAACCGCCTGCGCCAGCGCACGAATGTCGTCTGGCGTCAGCGCGTTGGCGCGCTCGGGCGTTGCAAGAGAGACCCGCGCGACACCGCTTGAGCTGTCGAACGCTGTGCGGATCATTTCTGACTAGGCCGGGTTCATGATGTCTGCAAAAGGCGCCATGCCCTCTGCCATCGACCCGGGAAAATGCGCGCGATCGAAGCCGGCGATCTGCGGCCACGCCTCGCGCACACTCTCAATGGTCACATTCGTTGCATCAAGCCGAGCACCGTCGCTGCGCTGCCAGCGCAACTTGCCGAACCAGCCGCCGCCCGCTTCGAAGAGCGCGCCGGTCTCGGTGCACTCTTCGTGGCAGAGCCAAGCCGCTAGCGGGCTGACATATTCTGGGCGCATGGGGCGCAATTGCTCTTCGGTCATCACCGTCCGCGTAAGCTGTGAATCTGCGGCAGGGGCGATCGTGTTGGCGTGCACATTCTTAGAGCGGCCTTCAACAGCGAGAGCTTGCGTAAAGCCATGCAGCGCCAACTTCATGCTGGAATAATTTGTCTGACCGAAATTGCCGTAAATGCCCGCAGCTGATGAGGTGTTGACGACGCGGCCATACCCTTGTCCGCGCATGTGCGGCCAGGCGGCCCGCGTTACACGGAATGCACCGAGGAGGTGCACTTCATAAATGCCAGCCCAATCTTCATCCGACATGTTGTGAAAGGCTGTGTCGCGCAAAAAACCTGCGTTATTGACGACGATGTCTATGCGTCCGAAAGCGTCCAGCGCGGCTTCGACAATTCGCCCCCCGTCGATAACGGACTCGGTGTTAGCTACGGCCGCGCCGCCGGCGCTGACGATGTCTTGCACGGTTGCCGCGGCTTTGTTCAGGTCGTTGACCAACACCTTTGCGCCACGTGCCGCAAACAAACGCGCATGCTCGCGCCCCAGGCCACCGCCAGCGCCTGTGACGATTGCGACGCGCCCGTCAAATCTCAAATCCTTGTTCATCAGTTTTGCGCCTCCGCTACTGCGAGCGCACCGTCCAATCCACTGACGAGCAGGGCGGTCGCTAGATCTACCAATCGATCCAGCGAAACTGGGCCTTTTGGATCGAACCAGGTGTGGCTCCAAACCAGCGAGCCCATCGACAGCAGCGTGATCGGCATCAGCAGGGTTTCATGGCGCTTCAGTTCTGGTCGCAACTCTACCAGAATATCGCGTAGAGTTTCCGAAATCGCGCGTTCGCGATCGCGGATGCTGCGCTGCTGTTTTGGCGGCAGCGCATCGACGTCGCTGAAGAGACGCGCATAGTTGATCCGGTATGCGATGAGGACTGCGAGGGCTTCGCGCATATAGGCGCGTAACCGATCTGCAGGTGTGCGTGCAGCGCTAACGGCGCCCTCGATGCGCCCGACGTACATTTCCATGAATTCGTCGAGCAACTCGTAGAGGATTGCTTCTTTGGAATCGAAGTAGTGATAAATCCACGATTTGGAGGCGTTGCACGCCGCGGAAATCTCCGCCGTCGACGTGCCGTGAAAGCCTTGTCGGGCAAACAATTGGGCGGTGCGCTCTAGGATCATCTGACGTTTGTCGTCATGATCACGCGCTCTCACACCTGCCAAGATTCAACTCCGCCCAGCTGCTGGTCAGCGGCTAATCATTGACCAACCGTTCAGGTGATGCAATCGATTTTTGCATGGATCGTACTGCGGCAAATCTCATCAGAGCGACTCGACGCGGCGACATCCTCGTTCTCGCCGTGAACAATCCCCCCGTCAACGCATTGGGCTTGCAACTTCGGCGAGCCCTAGTTGACGCGCTTCGCAGCGTTGCTGATGCGCCGGTCCAAGCCATTCTCCTGACCGGTGATAAAGGCCGGTTTGTTTCGGGTGCGGACATCGCTGAACTCGATCAGCCCGTGGCGGCGCCCGATCTGCTCGACATCGAACAATTGATCGCGACGGTTCGCGCTCCCGTGATTGCCGATTTGCATGGGCAGGTGCTCGGCGGGGGACTTCTGCTGGCGTTGATGTGCGATGCTCGTGTGGCCAATCCCACCGCGCGTCTTGGATATCCAGAAATCCAACTCGGGCTTATCCCAACGTTCAGCGGCACGCAGATCACGCCACGCCTTTGTGGTCCCGAGTTTGCTGCCGACCTGATGGCTTCGGGAGCGCCGATTGATGCGCCGACGGCGCTAGCCCATGGCCTCATTGATGGGATCGAAGACAATGCCGAGCGTTGGGTGCAAATGCGAAGCGCTCACCTTGCCAAACGCCGGGCATTACACCTGCCTTGGCGTGACGATAGTGCGCGCGATAAAGTAGCCGCCTATCGCGCAATGCTGGCCGTGGCGCAGCCCGGTTTTGACGCGCCGTTGGCTGCGTTGGATGCGATGAGGGTAGGTTTCGACGCATCATTGAGTGAGGCGCTGAAAATCGAGCACACTCTGTTCGAAACTCTCCGGCAGTCGGTGCAATCGCAAACCTTGCGCGAATTATTCTTCGCTGAACGCGCCGCGGCGCGCGCGCCCATTGGCGATGACACGCCCGTTACGGTGCTAACACCGGGCCTCTTGTCGACATTCGGCTGCGTCGAACTGGTCTGCGGCGCCGGCGATCGAAGCCTCCGCGACGCTTCGGCCGCGGCGCGCGCGCAAGGCATACGGTGTGTACTATCTTCTCGAATAAGCGTTGCTGGCGCTATGCTCGGCGCCATGCGTGCAGCAATTGATCAGCACGCATCGCTGCTGGGTCCGGCGCGCCTGGCAATGATTCTGCGCGCCGGAGGACTTTCGCGCGGGGCGGCCGCATATTGGACCGGCGTCGAGACGGATGAAGTCGACCCCGCGTCGGACCACTTTAGAGCGATCGCCGATGCGTTGATTGAGTGTGGCCACGGTCTCTTGCAACAGGGGAGCGCATTTAGTCCGGCGCACCTTAGCGCTATTTGTGCATCGGCATTGGGCTGGCCACGCTTTCGTTCAAATTTGTTCTCGCGTCTTTAGGCGTGGTCCCTTGTCGGTTCGCGGCTCACCGGGCAATTGCAACACGCGCTCAGCGATCACGTTGCGCAGAATTTCATCGCCGCCGCCAGCGATGCGCATGCCCGCTCCCCAGCACCAGGCCCGCTCAACAGCCGCCCACATCTCTCCGTGATGTTCCCCGCCGAGCGCGCCGTCTTCCGCTAGAGCGTCGAGGAGAAATTGTGCGACGTCCTGCGATTGCCGTGCGGTGACAAGCTTGCCGATGGATTGCTCAGGACCCGGCGTTTCGCCACCACTAAGGGCCGTGAGAGTGCGGTAAGCGAAAAGATTTACGCCCTGAGATTCGATGTACCAATCGGCGATTTTGGCACGCGTAACGGCGTCGTCGGATTTATGTTCTAGCGAATAGCGGGCGGCTGCCCGCCAATCGATTAAGCCAATGTCTGCGCCGACATTCATGCGTTCGAACATCAGGGTCGTGAGCGCGCCCTGCCAGCCAGCGCCCGGCGCGGTGACGCGATGGCTGTCCGCGATTGTAACGTTTTCGAAGAAGACTTCGTTGAAATCGCTTTCCCCGCTCATCTGCCGGATCGGGCGCACGCTGATCCCAGGGGCCTTCATGTCGACTACGAACATGGTAAGGCCGGCATGTTTGGGCGCGTCGGCGTCGGTGCGCGCAAGCAGAATACCGTAGTCGGAAAAATGTGCGCCGGTGGTCCAGATTTTCTGACCGTTGACGATCCAGTGGTCGCCCTCGCGTCGCGCGCGCGTTTGCAGCGCTGCCAGGTCCGAGCCGGCGCTCGGTTCGGAAAATAATTGGCACCACACCTCTTCGCCGCGAATTCCGGGCGGTACATAGCGTTGCGCCAGGGTGGGCGCGAGGCTCGCAAGCGTTGGCAAACACATGCCCAGACCGATTTCATACACGCCGAACGGCACACGATAGCGCGCTTCTTCTTGCCTGTAGATGATGTGCTGAACTGGCGTGCCACCCGCGCCGCCCAAGGCCGGCGCCATCATTATGGCTGCGTATCCCGCCGCTGCCTTCTTAGCTTGCCACGCGCGCGCGAGCGGCATCTTTTCCGCATCCGGCAGCGCGCGAAATCCAGCGAGATCGTCGCCATCGCTGCGTAGCTTTGCGTTGGCGGTGAGCCACGCGCGCGCGGCGGCTCGGTAGGCGGCTTGATCGGGAGTGTCGTCTAGATGCATCAAACTCAGCGGCGCGGCCGCTCCCCATCAATCAGGCGCCGCCCGAGGTCGTCGCGCCAAGCCTGTGTTGAACCTAGAAACGCGGAAAGCGCGCGTGCGCGACGATAGTAGAGCTGAGGAGCCGCTTCCCAGGTAAAGCCGATTCCGCCGTGCACATGGACACACACGCGCGCCGCCATCTCGAACGCATCGCTGGCGCTGACATGTGCGGCGGCCGCAGCGAGGGGAAAATCGTCGCCGTTGGAGTTCATCGCCCAAAGCGCATAGTAGGCATGTCCCCGAGCTGTCTCAAGTTTGACCCACACATCCGCCAGCGCGTGCTTAATCGATTGGTATGAGCCGATGGCGCGCCCAAAAACAGCTCGGTCTGATACGTAAGTGCGCGCGATCGCCAGGGCCGCGCCAGCGCCTCCAATTTGCTCAAACGCGAGCAACGTGGCGGCGCGATCCTTGGCACGCTGGACGCCATCGTCGCTGCCAAGCCTGATGGCTGGGCAATCCGCGAAGACGATCTCGGCCGCGGGCTTCGAAGCGTCCAGCGTACGCAGGGGGCGCTTATCAATGCTTCCGCCCTCGTCGAGAGACACCAGAAAAAGAGATGTCGCATCGCCATCATTGGCGCGAACGATGAGCGCTTGCGCGGCCAGTCCATCGAAGACGGGCTGGGCGCTTCCTGTTACGCGACCGTTGGTGACGCGAAGGCCCGACCCGAAATAGCATGCTCCGATGGTTGCGCCCCGTGCCAACGTTGGAAGCCATTTTGATTTTGATTCTGCGTCTCCCTCGCTGAGCAAGGTTAGCCCGAACAGATAGAGGGCTGACGCCAAGGGCGCCGGCGCGAGCGTCGCGCCGACAGTTTCGGCCGCCGCTGCGAGTGCGATAGCATCGTCCGCGCCCCCGTACGCCTCGGGCAACGCTGCGGCCAACACGCCAAGATCGCGTAGCTTGTCCCAAACGGGTTTATGAAAGCGCCAGTCCGGTTGGGAGAGCGCTGCGCGCACATCCGCCAAAGGGCAGGCGCGCTCAAGCGCCCGCATCACGCTTTCAGCGAACGCTTGGTGCTCGCTCGAAAACGCTAAATTCATAGTCGCTCGCCTCGTCCCAACTAGCGCCGAAATTAGCTCTTGCATCGATTGAACGAACGGTCAATAAATGAAAAAAAAGGAGATACTCATGGCCGGCAAGGCTTATGTTCTGGGCGTTGGCATGGTGCCGTTCGCCAAGCCAGGACGCGGGCTCTCCTATGATGAGATGGGCGAAGATGCAGCGCGGCTCGCGCTCGCAGACGCCGGAATTGAGTATGCTGCCGTGCAGCAAGCTTATGTAGGCTTTGTCTACGGCGACTCCACGTCCGGGCAAAAGGCCGTCTATCGGCTGGGCCACAGCTCCATTCCGGTCATCAATGTAAACAACGCTTGTGCGACAGGATCGACGGCGTTGTTTCTCGCCCGTCAGGCCGTCGCCAGTGGTGCGGTCGATATAGCACTCGCGCTCGGTTTTGAGCAGATGAATCCCGGCGCCCTGGGCGTCACTTACTCCGATCGCAAATCTATCATGGAGGAGCACGAGCGGATCGTGCTCAACAATCCTAAGGACGACCCCAGCGCGCCCATCGCCGCACGTATGTTTGGTGGCGCGGGCCTTGAATATCAGGACAAGTACGGCGCACGCACTGAAACCTTTGCCAAGATTTCGGAGAAAGCGCGGACGCATGCGGCGCGCAATCCGTTCGCGATTTTCCGCGAGCCGCTCAGCGTTGAGCAGATCATGGCCTCACCGCCGATTTTCGGTCCGTTGACGCGTCTTCAATGCTGCCCGCCGACCTGCGGCGCGGCGGCGGCGATCGTTGTGTCGGAAAGCGCGCTGAAGCGGCTGGGCGGCCGCGCGGTGGAGATCGTGGCGCAGAGCATGCGCACCGATCCCGAATCCAGTTTCGACGGCTCGATGATCTCCATGGTTGGTTACGACATGGCGCGTCTGGCTGCTCAAGATGTCTACGAATCGTCTGGCGTTGGGCCCGAAGATGTCGACGTGGTCGAGCTGCATGATTGCTTTACCGCGAATGAATTGTTGACCTACGAGGCGCTGGGATTGGCTGAATCCGGAGGCGCTGAGCGCTTCATATGGGATGGCGACAACACCTATGGCGGCAAGGTCGTCACCAATCCATCTGGTGGCTTGCTGTCCAAGGGGCATCCGCTCGGCGCGACTGGCTTGGCGCAATGCGCAGAACTGGTTTGGCAATTGCGCGGAGACGCGCAGGACCGCCAAGTCGAAGGTGCGCGCACAGCACTGCAACATAATCTCGGCCTTGGCGGCGCCTGCGTCGTCAGCTTGTACCGGCCGGCGTAGAGGCAATGCGCAAGCTGCAAGCTCTTATCCT
>JALHQO010000025.1 GCA_022841905.1 Hyphomonadaceae bacterium
GCGCCTGTATAGGCCCTCCACCCACGGTGACCGATATAAGGTAAGGGCGCGTAGCTCAGCGGGAGAGCACTACGTTGACATCGTAGGGGTCACAGGTTCGATCCCTGTCGCGCCCACCAGTTTTCATTCAGTTTTTTGCCTGAGGCGGTCACAGCATCTGTGACCACTCAAACTTTTCCCGATTTTTTCCCGATCCTTCTTTGTGCGCAATCCGTCGCTTTCGCGACGATGAGCGGCGTGCCAGTGACTCGGAGGGGGTGGCGTCGGCAGCTCGATAGGCTGGCGCGCGACGATCGAGTGGTTCGACAGCCGCTGGCCTGGCGCACGCGCTATTTCAAATAGCCGCCGACGTATTGCGCTGCTTCTTCGTCATCGAGAATTTCAAGCGCGTCCGCCGGCAGCGTGCGCGCTTGGATCGTCTCGATCTGGTCAGGCGCGGCCTGCAACCACTGACGGCACTCAAACTCGCTCCGCAAAATCACCGGCATCGCCTTCGCGTGGACGGGGCGCACGAAATCGTTGGCCTCTGTGGTGAGAAAGCTGAAGAGCTTATGCGTGCCCTCGTTCGGTTCTTTCTTCGTGCCGTAATCGCCCCACCATTCGCCGCAGATTCCGGCGAAGAAATACATGCTCCGGTCGGGCGGCGCGAACCATCGAATCTGCTTGGCGCCCTTGAGCGACGCATCCTCATATTCGCTAAACGCTGTGTAGGGGACGAGGCAGCGATGCTGCGTTCCCAAGAGCGGGCGCCAGTGCGGACTCTTGATGTTGCGAATATTGGTGACGGGCGCCGCGCCGAACTTTGGCGGACCTGGCAAACCCCAGCGCATCTTCATCCACTCAAGCTTGCCGGATTCGCCTAACTTGATCACGGGCCCATAGCTCTTGGGAAACACCTCAAGCACAGCATTGCCGAGAACTGGATTGATCCGCGTCTCAGTCCATTCGTCAAAGCCATAGAGCTGACGTTCGAGGCCGGCCTTGCGGATGTCAGAAGCATAGCGATTGCACACGACGTATCTCCCGTTCGCAGGATAGCTTGCACTCGCTGCCTGTGAAGTCGTTTGGAGCGCTGGCCTCGTCATGCCGGACGCTGACGCGCCACATCGATCGATCACGCGGCTTGTGCCTCATGAACCTCGACCGCGAAAACGTGCTGAAGCAGAGGAGGATACATTCGGTACATCGCTAGGCTTCGGTGGGGCCGGACCGCAGCGCATAGCCGTCGTCAGTAACATTGTGTCGGCGCGGCGGCCACTGGCCCAATTTGGTCGTTCGCCAAAACGGAGTTCCGTCGTTCAAGTCAAGGTCAAACGCGTTGTGACCCGAGCGCCCGCTTGGCGGCATTGGCGTTGAGCATCATGGCGCTGATGCGGTGACGCGCAGCTTTGACTCCAGCAAGAAGCAGTTGATCTCCCCCCTTGAGAGGAGTCGCCGCCTCTGGTCGCAACACGATCGCGTCCTCGCGAACAAGGGCGAGCGCGACGCAGGGCTCTGGTTCTCGTCCATTTTGAGAAGTGCCGACAAGATCGCTAATCTGCGCTGCGCGCACGCTGTATTTGATGGCGTCCAATAAGCCGGGCGCTTCAGAGGGGATAAGTGCGCACGACCAGACTTCCGGTGATCGCGCGCCGAATTTTCCAGTGAGATCGCCAATCAATTCGCGGGCCCATTCATTTTCGCGACGGCGCACTTCGCGCAGAAAGGACGACAGGTGTGCGGTGCGCAAAACCGCCAAGCATTGATTGGCGATGATGGCGCTCGGAACCATCGTCATATCAGCCTTGAAGGCCTCAAATAGCGGGCCGCTGGCGACGAGATTTTGCCGGGCAATGACAAAGAGGTTTGGGTTGATCCGCCGGCTAGTCATGGCGATGGCAAGATTGGCAGTGTCATCGTCTGTGCCGGCGACCAGACCATGTGCTGCGGCAAGGCCGGCGCGCAGCAGCACAGCTTCATCGGTTCCAGCGCCGGCGATATGGCGAACTCGGCTGACCAAATTGTCGCCGTCCGCCATGCCGCTCTGCAGGTCGCGGGCCTGCGAGCTGCTGCTCTCATAGACGGCAGGATCGATAATTGTCACATCATAACCGCCTTGCTCAATGCGCTGGACCATCTCGGCGCCAAACCGGCCATGGCCGCATACGACCCACCTTCCTGGCGGTGCGGGTATGCGCGGGGGCAAGAAGGCGCCACGCGCTTCGGTCAGCCAGCTGAGCAGCCGATGCGTGTCGGGTGCGCGCATGGCGATGTCCATGCTGCTCGCGAATTCGTAAAAGGGATTTATGACTTCATCGACGCCGATCATCCGCATGGACGCGGCCGCCGCGCCATTACTTGCGCGACTGACAAGGCGCAGCTGTGGCTTAAGCAAACGGACCGCAACGCCGATCGCCAAATTGACCTCGTCCTTGGCCGTCAACGCAAGTACGCCCTTGCAGCGAGGGTGATTGAGCCCAGCTATGAGCAGGTTGTCGGCGAGAGTCGCGTTTGCAGCCAGAGCCGGGTGATCCGACCGCAGGTTTTGGAGGTCGAACTCAAGGACGCTCTGCTCGTCGATGTCGAGCGCACTGAACTGATGGCCGATTTGATCAAGAGCCTGCGCCACCAAGCGGCCGGTCTCGCCCAATCCGCAAAGAATATAGAATGGTCCTTGGAGTTTCTGCACTCGGTTGCGGAAGCGCGTATGAATGAGCGCGGATTGAAAGCCCTTGTCTTGGAATAGCGCAAGCACGCTAGCCAGGAGATAGGCCCAACCGAAGACCGACATGAAGATGACGATCGTCACCCACAAGCGCTGAATGTCGGAAAAGCCCTGGGGCAGTTCGCCATAACCAATAGTGGTGGCGGTATAGGCCACAAAGTAGAGCGCCTGGAAAATGCTTGGGCGCCACTCTTGGCCGTTGGCGTCCACCCCCGGTATTAGCGCAACGCCCGCCGTCGATAGGGCGAAAATGATGATCATCGCCGCAAGCGGCCATCTCAATCGCCGCAGGGCGTTGAAGAAGACGTTATTCAAGTCAACGCCTCTGCATCGTCGTTTCAACGACCATGATGACGACCGAGACGATGTTGGCGAGCAAGGCGCCGCACGCGAGCGATACAATAGATGCCATATCGGCGGGATTGATGGCTCGGTTTGCCTGGTCCGCAAAGAACCACACCAGCGTGGCCGCAATAAGCTGCAAGAGCGCGACCAGGCTCGACGCTAAATGGATAGCGCCAATATGGGTTCTATCCCCAAATTTGAGCGCGGTCGCGACGAAGTTCACTGCCACCGCGCAAAACAGCTCCCAGTGATTATGATGGGCGGGATTGTCGATATCGCCAATCACAAAGCCAAAATTGAGCGTTGCGGCGAAGAGTATGAAGAATCCAAACGCGACCTTTTCGGCATTCATATTTAAGCGCTCCAGTCGGCCGACAGACCGTCCGTCCAGTGCTTTGAATATGAGGCATCAGGGCTGGCCAGCTTGATGGAGATCAAAGGCGAGCGAGTTCGGATCCGCTTCGAGAATCGGACTGCTTTCGGCGATGGCTTGTCGTAGCTGTTGGCTCATGACCAATGTCGCGAGTGGAGCGACTTAGCCCGTCGCGAAGCATGCCCATGCGGCGTGCGATGACCGACTGCTTACCCATCGTGACTCCTGTCACGGCAGCAGGGTGGAGGCGCGATTACCTTAGACTTATCGGATCGACGGTGATCCGACTGTGGAGTCTGAGATGACCAAACGCGCGTCGGAAATGATTGCGGCGCATTATGCGGAATTCGTTGGCGTCGCGGGGCGCGTTTTGAGCCGCGATGCACAGGCTTTGCAGATGCAGCCTACTGATCTTGCGCATGAGGCGGCGGTCCGTATCGCCGGCTTCTACCGGCTGAGCGTGAACGACCAGAAACACTTTCTTTCACTTTCGGCGCGCGTCATGCACCAAGTTCTGATCGACGAAATTCGTCGCATGCGCGCGCGCAAACGCCAGGCGCCGCAGGTCGAGAGTCAATGGTCGGAAGATCCGCATGGGCGTCTTGTTGTCGAGGCGCTGGACGCGGCTTTGATAAGGCTCGAAGAGTTTTCGCCGGACAGCGCGAGCTTGGTGGAACGTCGGTTCTTCACGGGGATGACTCTAAAAGAGATCGCGCTGCACGACGGCGTGTCGGAAAGCACGGTGAAGCGCCAGTGGTGCGCCGCGCGTGATTGGCTTGCGGCTGAGTTGCGGGCGACCTGAGTTTTTATGCTCCTGCCATCCGCCAAGAATGACGGCATAACCGGGCCCGCACTGATCGCCGTATTGGCGAGATCGCGCCGTAGCGCGCGGAAGCGGCCAAACTCACAGCGAGGCTAGGGCTTCGGCTCGTCTGTCGGCCAAATCGCGTCAACGAGTAGAGCAAAAGCGAAACTAGCGACGATGGAAGTGAGAACGCCGAAGACGACCGACGCGACGAGTGGGCCGAGGACATCGACGAGGAAGAACAAAAAGCTGGGTAGGGGCAAATTTTGCCAAAAAGCGAAGAACGCAAAACCAGCAATCGCGCCCGTCGTGGCGCCTAGGCCGATCACGATTTTTTCCATTCGCGCTGCTCTCATCTACGCTGGGCGCCAACTTTCAGCGTCGGCATTGGCCGGCCGCCCAGCAACCTTGCAAGCCCCGCAAATGTGTGGAGGCGAGCTCATCCAGCGAGTTCCGGGCTTACGGACGGCAGCCTTCGGCGAAAGCGTGCCATCTCTGTGTGTGCCAAGTCACTGACCGCAATTGAGAGCGTAGGCCGGTCGCGAAGATCTTGCTGCTGCCTACGCTGGTTCATCGCGCACATTGCGGCTGATTAGGCTTACGAGTGGCTGGTTAATCCTCTGTTGACCGCTCGCGGCCAGCA
>JALHQO010000026.1 GCA_022841905.1 Hyphomonadaceae bacterium
TCCAATCGTGTCGTCGGTAATGCTGCGGGCGCTTCGGCGTGCCATCGCCGAAGGCGGTCATGAGGCTAGGCCATAGGCCATTTGAAGCGCTACACCGGTGAACGCAAAAGCGGGCGACTTAAGTCGCCCGCTTCCGCAGCACCCTGCGCGCGACCAGGACGCCGCCGCCGAGCAACAGCAACGCGACCAGCGCCATGCCCGTGAAAATCCACCAATAATGTTGGTAGGCCCTCATGAGCGTGTTGTGCGCGACCTGGGCCTGTGGATCGTATCCATGCGGTAGTTCGAGCACGCCAACGCGCTGCGCATAAGTTTGGTAATCGGCAAGCATGGCTGCGACGAGATCGGGCTGCTGCGCGGCTAGATCAGTCGTTTCGCCGGGGTCCCGGTCGATGTTGTAGAGCCGCCATGAACTGTCACCGAGCGGCGGGGGCGTGCGCACCAGCTTGTAGTCGCCGCGATAAAGCGCTGAGTGGCCGGAGACTTCCACGCCAAGCGGAGCATTTTCATCGCGCACGAAGGGCGATTGCCCACTCAGCAGCGGGTTCATGCTGACGCCGTCCATCGCCGGCGCGTCGAGCGCGACGCCGGCGCGCTCCAACAAGGTCGGCGCGACATCGGTAACAAAGGCGCGCGCGTCGACGCGACCGGGCGCGATGCCGGGGCCGGCCATGATGAGCGGCACGCGCAAACCGCCTTCGCCGGCGGTGAACTTGAAGAGCGAGCCAGTTGCGGTGGCGTTGGCGTTCTCGGGACCGATCATCACGAACGAACCTCGTTCGCCCAAATCCTCCACGCGGCGCGTGTATCCCGTGAGCTGCATCCACCGTCTGAAAGTGGCATCAGCGACCGGGTTGCTGGGCTCGGGGCCGTTGTCGGAGGTGACGATGAAGATCGTGTTTTCCGCTAAGCCCCGGCTTTGTAGATATTGGATGAAGCGGCCAATGTGATGATCCATCGCCTCAAGCATGCCGGCGTGGACTTCCATGCTGCGGGCGTAGAGCGCTTGTTCCTCCCTCGAAATCGCCGCCCAGGGCCGGAAGCTTGGATGCGGTGGACCGATTTGCGCGGTCGCGGACAGCAACCCCAGCTCCTGCGCGCGCCGCCAACGATTGGCGCGCAACTGCTCCCAACCGCCGGCGTACAGGCCGCGATAGTGATCGCGATATTCGGCGGGGGCTTGCACCGGTATGTGGACGGCTTGGAAAGCGAGATAAGCAAAGAACGGTTCGTCTGAGCGCTGGGCGTCCGCGTCCATGTAGCGAATCATGCGATCGACGATGAATTCGCTGGAGTAGAAGTTCTCCGGCAGATGTGCGCGCTGACCGTTCTCGAACCAATCTGCCGAGCGATAATATGGCAGATAGGTGCGCTCTTCCCAATTGTCGGCGCCGGAAGCGTCGAGCACGAACGAGCGATCGAAACCGTGTGAGTTCGGCAGATCGCCTTCGCCGTGTCCCAAATGCCATTTGCCGGTGGCGTAGGTGCGATACCCGCCCTGCTGCAGGCGCGTAGCGAGTGTCACGACGCCCGGTTCAAGATGCATCGTATAGCCGGGGCGGCCGCGCATATTCGGCGGCAGTACTTCGATGATTGTCGAATGGCCGGTGCGGTGATTGTCCATGCCGGTGAGCAGCATGGCGCGCGAGGGCGAACACAGCGGCGAAGAATAATAGCGCGAGAATTGCGCGCCGCGCTGAGCGAGTGCGTCGATGTTCGGCGTGCGCGCTTCACCGCCGTAGGCGCCGAGGTCGGTAAAGCCAACGTCGTCAGCGACGATAACAACGATGTTGGGACGCTGCTGTGCCGCGGCTGGCGCAGTCGTGAGCGCCGTCAACGCGACGACCGCCATCGTACGCTGCGCCCAGAATGCAAATTGCCCCACGTCACCCCGCCTCCACGCAGTATAGCAGTATGGGAGGCAGGAACGGGCGTAAAGGGCGCGGCTGGCAGCGGCGTATGCAGTATGACGCCAGCCCAATCGAGATCACGCGGACGGGGCGATACAATGTCCCTTTCGGGCCACGGCCCGCCGACCTGACATATTTCTCGAATGACCGTCGCGCTCCGATCCTGTCGCCGGTAATGCTCCGCGCGCGGACGAGGGCCATGGGCCTCCGCACTTCAACGGCGTGCGTGCCCGTGGTCACAGCGACAAGGTAAGCGTCGCATTAGGTTCTCTTCATCGAAGCGATGACGCTTCGAAGCGAGGAGCAAAGTAGATGACCAAGTTTTTCGCCCTGATCGCCGCCTGCGCCGTGTTCGTCCCAATGGCCTACGCCACGCTGAACCAAGCCGCGCAAATCGTCGCCTGATCGGCCCGTCCTACCCTAAATTTCGAGAGCATTCCCAATGACCAAGTTCTTCGCCCTTGTCGCCGCCTGCGCCGTGTTGGCCCCGATGGCGATGGCCACGCTCAGCCAAGCCGCTCAGATCGTCGCGTAACGTCGCGATCAAATCGACCGGCAAGACAAGGCCCACGAAGGATGCTCCCCCTTCGCGGGCCTTGTTGTTTCTGGCTGGCAGAGACGCGCAAACTTTGACGTCCGTGATATCTCGATTGATTCAACACGACAGAATGCAGGAGCTAGTGAGGGCGACTGTAGCAGCCCCACTGTCGTTGCATGCCATTGCTCCACGCGAGAGCCGTTGCAAAGATTTGCGCTCTCGGGTCAAGAATGTCTTGATCGCGATAAGTGTTCCAATCGCCGCTCCAGGTGGCGCGGCTATATTGAAACAGTCCCGAGTACGGCCCGGCTGGGTTGACGATCGCCGCCTGGCCTCTCGATTCGCACAGCATCACCGCGTACATGCGCTCTTCGCTATCAGCGTAAGGATGTCTGGCTCGCGCTTCACGAATCCACGCTCGGTATTGGCCGAGGGTTTGTTCATCGACTGCGCCACGAGGCGCGGGACGCACTGTTGCTTGGTCACCGGACGCGGGCGCTGCAGCGATCTCTGGCTCGGCGGTGGGCTCCGAGCGCTGTTCGCCAGCGTCCAATCCGATCCGATCAAGCCAAGCCTGCGGCATCGGATAGAGACTGCCGCCTATCCAACCCAAAGCTAAGCCCAAGCCGAGGCAGACAATAACTGCTCCTAAGCGCATTGGTCCCTCCTGCGCGACAATCGCCAACACACTCCCTTAAGCCAGAAATGCGACGCGCCCGCATCGGCTCTCCGGAATGGCGAATGTCGCCTTAGGGCCACGGCCCGGCATCCAGCAATAATTCCCGAACGGCTTGCTCGATTGGCGGTCTCAACTGGTGAGCGCAACACGTACCTTAGTTTGAGGTCGTGGAGCGATGACAGTGAGAAAGCCATATCACCGCGTAGGATTTACTTCGGCGCAGAGTGCAGAACTGTGGG
>JALHQO010000027.1 GCA_022841905.1 Hyphomonadaceae bacterium
CACCGAGTCCAGGGCGCCAATGGGGCTGAAACGATTATCCACGCCTTTGTTCGGCCACGCTTGCGGCGAAGCGGACACAGGGCTTAACAAGCGCCCATGGCTCAGCGACCCTCAGGCGTTCCCAAAAGCGAAGCCCGCACGAGCCCAGTTCGATTTCGGCATAAGCATCTTCTAGCCATCGCAGACCTCAATCGATTTGAGGTCGAAGGCCTGCTCGATCGAGCGGAGACGTTCGCACCGCTCTTGGAGAAGAAGGTCAAGAAGCTCGACACATTGCGCGGGCGCACTTTGATCAATCTCTTCTTCGAAAACTCCACGCGCACGCAATCCTCGTTTGAACTCGCTGGCAAGCGCATGGGCGCGGATGTCGTCAACATGTCGGTGAAGTCCTCTAGCGTCGCCAAGGGCGAGACGCTGATTGACACCGCCGCCACCCTGAACGCGATGCGCCCCGACTTGCTGGTGGTGCGCCACGGCTCTTCGGGTGCGGCGGAACTCCTCGCACGCAAGGTCGATTGCGCGGTGATCAATGCCGGCGACGGCAAACACGAGCACCCAACGCAAGCGCTGCTCGACGCCTTCACCATCCGCGATCGGCTGGGCGCGATTGAAGGTCTCACCATTGCGATCTGCGGCGACGTGCTGCATTCGCGGGTCGCGCGCTCGAACGTGGCGCTGCTCAATATGCTGGGCGCGCGGGTACGCCTGATCGGCCCGCCGACCTTGATGCCCGCCGGTGCGGCGCATTGGGGCGCGGACGTGTTCCACGATATGCGCGCCGGCCTCAAGGGCGTCGACGTAGTGATGATGTTGCGCGTGCAGCGCGAGCGCATGGCAGGCGGTTTCTTCCCGTCTGCGCGGGAGTTCTTCTGGTTCTATGGATTGGACGAAGACAAGCTGAAATGCGCCAAGCCCGGCGCGCTGGTGATGCACCCCGGCCCGATGAATCGCGGCGTGGAGATCGATTCCAGCATCGCCGATGATCCGAATGTGTCGCTCATCGAAACGCAAGTGCGGATGGGCGTGGCCGTGCGCATGGCCGTGCTCGAAGCGCTGGCTGAAACCGGCGCTAATGGGGAGAAAGCCTGATGTGGATGTTTCTGCTCTGGTGGGCGGTAGATGATCACCTCGCCGCCGCGCTCGACACGCCAGGCCTCGGCACATTGCCGATCTGGGTTCCGTTCATCATCGCCATCGCGTTTTCCACGACTGTGAATGTCGCGATGAAGAGGCGCGATTGATGAAGCCGACGCTCATCAAAAACGCCAAGCTAATCGACCCCGCGAAGAACAAGATCGAGGCCGGCGCGATCCTGTTCACGGATAAGATTCTCGACATTGGCGCGGTGGCGAGCGCCCCCGATGGCGCCGAGATCATCGACGCCGACGGCGCCCACATCGCGCCCGGCTTGATCGATATGCGCGTCGTGATCGGCGAGCCAGGCGCCGAGCACAAGGAGACCTTCAAATCCGCTGGCCGTGCGGCGGCCGCGGGAGGCGTCACCACGCTCGTCATGATGCCGAACACGACGCCCGTGATCGACGACCAAAGCCTGGTGGATTTCGTGCTGCGCCGCGCACCCGACCGCGCGGGCGGCGTGCACATCCTTCCCGCAGCCGCGCTCACCAAGGGCCTCGACGGCGCGCTGATGACCGAGATCGGGCTTCTGGCGGAAGCCGGCGCTGTGATGTTCACCAATGGGGACAAGCCTATCGTCGATAGCCGCGTGCTGCGCCGCGTGCTCTCTTATTCGACGGCGTTCGGCGTGCTGGTCGCGCATCGCCCGGAAGATCCCTACCTCGCCGAAGGCGGAATGATGCACGAAGGTGAGCTCGCCGCGCGGCTTGGCCTGCCGGGCATTCCCGCCGCCGCCGAAGCCATCATGGCGGAGCGTGATCTCGCGCTCGCCGAACTCACCGGCGGGCGCTTGCTTGTCGATATGATTTCCTCCGCGCAGACGCTGCCAACTCTAAAACGCGCCAAGCAGCGCGGCGTGAACGCGGTGGCGAGCGTGAATGTGCATCATCTTGTGCTCAACGAAAACGATGTCGATGGCTACCGCAGCTTCGCCAAGCTCTCGCCGCCGCTACGCAGCGAAGATGATCGCGTGGCATTGGCGGAAGCCGTGCGCGAAGAACTGATTGATGTGATCGTGTCCGGCCACGATCCGCGCCCAGCTGAGGACAAGCGCTTGCCGTTCGAAGAAGCCGCGTTTGGCGCGGTGGGGCTGGAGACATTGCTTACGGGCGCGTTGACCTTGCATCACAAGGGCGATGTGCCGCTTTCCACCTTGATCCGCGCCATGACGCTCCGCCCGGCGGAGATCCTAAAGCTGCCGCAGGGCCGCCTCGCCAAAGGCGCGCCAGCAGACATCATCCTGGTCGATCTCGGCGCTCCGTTCCGCTTGGATTCCGAAACGCTCAAATCGAAGTCGAAGAATTCGCCATTCGATGAAAAACTGCTGCAAGGCGCCGTGAAACGGACATTCATCGGCGGTAAACTTGTATTTCAAGCCTGAGGGGAGAAGGCTTCATGCGTAAAGCAGTCTTGGTTGCACTTTTGGCGCTCTCGGCCTGCGCCACCTACGAGCCGCCATCGCCCGGCGAGCCCGGCCCGGGCGGCACGCCGCCGCCGATCCCGGTCGACGGCCCGATTGCCTATCGCTGCGCCGACGGCACGCAATTGATGGTCGATGTCGAAGGCGCCAATGCGCGCGTCGCCATCATCGGCGGACCCTCGATGGTGCTGCCGCGCGCCAGCGACGGCTATTATTCCAACGGCCGCTATGGCTTTCGCGGCGGCGGCGCGAGCGGACAATGGGAAGTCGGACGCAGCGCGCCGGTATCGTGCAGCGGGAGTTAGGGAGCGGCGAAATCTCGGGTGGGGGTTGGGCCGCAATGCTTAAGATCGCTTTTGCACTCTTAGGCCTCGCCGCACTCGTGATTGGCGGCATGATTTTCGTGGTTGGTCCGGAAGCGACGGGTCAGATTTTTGCGGCAATACTGCGTGTCGCAGCGCCGAGAACGCCTCCCGTGACTG